>CBDATR010000024.1:0-512672 GCA_965200155.1 Nitrosopumilaceae archaeon
TCATACATCCGATTATGTCTATAATAGAGCGGTGTCCGAGATCAGTCTTGGTGGCTACTACATACCCGGAACCACTCTTGAATTGAGGCATGATTCGGCCAAGGTCAAGAATAAGAACGAGTCCGCCAAGTCACCATATGGTCTGTGATTCATTGTGCGTGAATCAGCTACCACGTTCTAAAACGGTTATCAAGGGACGGTTTACCCGTCCAACAAGAATGGTTTGTTCCTGGAATTGTCAAAGTGGCGCCGTGATCTGGAGTGGGTGCGCGAGTTACCGGCTAACTATGGCCGGGGTGCCATACTACAGGCCTCTGTAGCGTGCAGGCGGGCGTACGAGGACTTGATGCCGGCTACCAACCTTTACAGAAACTAGTACCAGATGAATCTTGTTCATCATTATGCAATTCTTGTGTTTTGCTAGATGACACGACCTGAGTCATGGCTCGTTGCTACTTGATTAATTCCGGGATCATATAAGCACATCAAGAGCAGTGCGCTCTAGTCTGTAGTCGAACTTATCACAGATATAGCAGATACCATAAGTCTCTGGGCAACATATCCCCCATTTATCACACAGAATTCCGGTCCTGGATGTCACAGACTTGTGGAGAATGCAGTACTTGAGCGCCCTCCTCCCCAAATGAGATCCTGGATAACCTAAGCGGTTACCCCATAATAAAAAACAAGGTTTTTTAAGGAAAAAATGACGAGACATGATGTGAGTAGCAAGAACAAGGGTGCACCGCTTCCAGCCTCTAGCGGAGGCCTGATGAGGTTCTTTGAGGATGAGACTAAAGGTTTCAAAATTGACCCTCGTATAGTTGTGATCATCCCTGCCGGTCTGATCATAATTTCATGGATGCTGGACATTATGCTTGCTCCCTGATCTAACATGGAAGAATCAACAGATGATGTGTCTAGGCTACAGGGCCGTTATGTCCTGACACTTCTAAGTCCATCTTCCAAGTACTTTTCACTATGCCTTTCACTGGGCATGGCCGCATTGGTGTCAATGGTAGTGATTACAGGGTATCTAGACTCGACAGAATATTGGCGCATAGGTGTAACGGTAGCAGTCCTAGCAGCTACTCAGTGGGTCGATACAAGATACATACGAAACAAGGAGTACTCAAAGTCCCTGCATTCCTCTGCCTTTGGCTGTTCTGTATGGATGATATCGCTAATGATGGGACTGACTATTGCGACTATTCTGTCACAAGAACCTGTCTTTTTCTTTGTCTCCCTGGGAATGTTTCTGCTGGCAAGCTTTCGTATTAGTATATACACTACAGTATTAGGCTGCAGCATAGGTCGAGCTTGGACCATCTGTTTTATCCAGCCAGCAGCCATGTTTGTAGTGATGGTGCCCATGGCACAGTGGGAGATGTTGTTGGATCCCATAACCCTGATGTATGGCATAGTGTATCTGGGGTGCGCTACTGCATGGTCAGTGTTGACTGATCGCTCAGGCAGGCCAGAAGTAAAAAGCGCGCATGCCATGGTGCAGGCATACATAGCATCACAGGGAGGCAGGCAGCAGGAGATAGAGGAGATCATGGAGCAGAGCTCCAAGGAATCCATAGTACAAACCACCATCTTGTGGTTTGGTGATAAAAGATTTGGATTGGTTCTGCCCGGCGTGCACCCTGGCCCATATCACCCGGTAGGTGGAAGCAACATACCATACATGATACACCAGATGATGGATTCCAGAGTCATGGTCATGCACGACATATCAGATCACGCATTGAACATACCCTCACAGTCACAGGTACAGCAGTATCTAAAGAGTCTAGAGCGCACTACCGCAAAGACCAGTGGCAAAACCTGTACGCGACCGGTAGTGTATATAGAAGGCCATGCAAGAGTCACAGGCATTGCATTAGGTAAAAGCATCATTCTATTCATGTCACTCTCACCTCACGGCATGGAAGACTTGCCGGGTAGTATAAAATCCAGTACTGTTGAATATGCGCAAAAAAGTGGTTTTGGCGAGGTGCTTTTGGTGGACTGCCACAATGCCATGGGACCGGAGATATCCAGGGATAACCATACTCGCATGCTACAGGCAGCAAAATTATGCATAGAGGATCTTGCTTCACAGAAGCAGTACCCCATGGAAGCCGGATATTCAGGCATGAGTGTAAAGTGCGAAGATGTAGCCCAGGGAGGTTTGGGACTGGCATGTATCAAGATGGGCCATTCCAGATACTACATTGGATGGGCAGACGCCAATAACATGGAAAATGGGGTTCGAGAGGCGGTGGTTACTGAGTTTGCAAAGACAGGTCGCACATTGTTAGAGATATGTACTTCAGATACACACTACAATCCAGTCAAGCCCAAAAACCGTAACGGATACTACCAGTTTGGACTCATGTCTAAGAAGGACAAGATATGCAAATGGTATCTGGACATGGCCGAGGAAGCAGATTCTACCACATCGCCATGTTCCTACGAGGTATTCCACAGTAATACTAACATGCGGCTCATGGGCTCACGAATATTCGAGACATACTCACGAGCCATGGATCGCTCCATGAATCTAGTCAAGATATTCATGACCGGATGTGCTGCCCTGTTCCTCTCTACCCCGCTGCTATTACTCTCATGACATCCAAATTGCCAAAAAAACAGTCCATAAAAGAGTTCAAGGTGTGCACCGGGATCACCGGAGTCCCCTGGACATAGTACTGGTCCTCACACAGAGTAACTATTGCAGGTACCGTGTCGATGTGATGTGTAATGGCATAACGATGGGCGCGTGCCACCTGTTTTGACACTGCCCTAGATATGGATGAGTGTGAAGTTCTGCCCCAGTGTTTGCAGTCTATGGCAATGGCCGTATTCAGGCGAACGCCTACCACATCCAGTTCCATGCGGGGTTGTACCATTATGTAATTGAGAGTTACTTCAAATGAATGAGACTGCAGTATACGCCCCGTCAGTCCTTCAAAGTCCCTCCAGTGAAGATATGGGGTCACCTGCTGGGTATTATGACCCAAACGTAACAATTCCATGGCCGCATCTAGTCTTTGTCCGGCAGCATATTGGTATGAATCGCCTGTTCGCTTGCCTATACCCCTAGCATGCCACCATTCTAGTATTTCCTCCGCAGCTACCTTGCTACAGTTTATGTGGACTGCTAGCTCTGGTGGACTTGTAGTGCCAAGCCCCAAACGAGACAAGCTAGCAAACAGGTATCGTTCCACAGCACATGCATGTACAGTGAGCCGCATAACTCTTTGTGTATTATTCCGGAATTAAACACAAGCAGATACCCGGCTTGATGATTGGCCTGGACCCCATAGAATTGAGAATAGATCTCAATGCACACCTTTTAGATTCAAGAGAGCATGGTTGACAAAAAGCACCAATGGAGTCGGGAAGAGAAGGTCTGGATTATTTTAGAGACGTTAGACTCGGCAGCAGTCACCGCAGAGATCTGCAGGCGGCATAACATATCACCGCGCACACACGTGGAGGGAGAGATTCCTAAAGGCCGGTTCTGAGGGATTGGACAGGAATGCAAGAACCCAAAACTCCGAGATGAAAAAGATGTTACAAGAGAACGATAATCTAAGTAGGTGAGCTAACGCTTGCCAACAACACATTTAAAAAAACAATGGTGGAGAGGGACCAAACTGAAGGTCCTCAAGGAGATCAATGACACTACCGGGGTAGTTCGTGCACTGGAGCTCTGCGGGGTGTCCAGAAACAAGATGTACTACAAAAAGAAGCCAGAAAGGAAAGAGCGCAGACAGATAAAGAATGACAACACCACATGAACCCAGATACTCAGTATAGCCCATAATCGCCCCTCCTATGGAACGCGCATGATGGTCGCCTAGCTTACACGGGACAATAACACACCCATAAACCGCAAGAGAATCCAGGTATGAGTTCATGTCTTCAGGAATCTTATGCACAAATGACATTAACTGTCGCGATCAGTTATGCGTAAATTTAGACGCAGGTGAACTCATACGAATCCAGAGACTATACCGTATCAAGGGCTGGATCACGCAAAAAAAAAGACCAAATCGCAGATAATACAATCCAACAAGAGTCTCCCAAAGCCGACCGGCCCCGGCCAGTTCTGGGAGGCGGACATGTCAATGGTGCGGCCAGTCTGGCGGGTGTTACTGCTTCAACGTACTGGATGTCTACACAATGGAATGGCTATCATACCACTTTGAGAGAACGGCCATGACTGATCACGCCATCACGGCACTAACTGACACAATAGACCTTATGCGCATGATTGACAGTAACATCCCATATTGCTTCAAACTGGGGTGTATTTTATGGCACACAATCAGTCAAGCATGAACAAACCAATGTTAATGGCATCTGCCAGCACTAACGTATGCCGTGATTGCAAATGTCATGTAGTGGGGTGACCGGATCTTGATGACGTATATCATGAGTGAGCTAAACGGTTGTATGAGTTCACGTCTTCCGGAATCTTATGCACAAATCACATTGTATGAGTTCACGTCTTCCGGAATCTTATGCACAAATCACATTAACTGTCGCGATCAGTTATGCGCAAATTTAGACACAGGTGAACTCATACAAACGGTTACCACAAAACCCATTAATTTAGTGGATTTTCTGATGAGTAATATTCGAATTATAATATCACGGAAATTATGGACAGATATTTTTCAAGAATTTCTTGTATCTGGTATGCTTGTGCATAATGTGTAAATTAGTATGAGTTCACGTGTTTTGATCACATAATAAGATAGAATGCATCCCAGTTTTTTTAATTATAACTGCATTCTGACAGCAACCTCGTTCATAACAGAAAGGCCCTGAGCCCTCCATGTCTGAACACATGATACGAATGTGGACATGCGGCGCATTGCCCTTTCGCCACCCTTTATCTGGCCACTAATCTTGCGGAATACCACTGCGTATCGCAAAGCCTGCTCCGCTGGATTGTTGGTGGGCTCTACACAGTCATATTCTAAGAATACGAACATGCATGGTATGGCCTTATTCAATCCTTTTACCTTCTTTTGTAGTTCAGTATCATCAACATCACAGTACTGATGCAGAATGGATTCTGCTCCTGTCTCAAATGAGTGTCGTAATTGCGCGGACGGCCCGCAGTGATTCAGGGATTCCCGTGCGCTCCGGAACAATCCTTTCAGGTCGTTGTCAAGTTTGATCCGGGCGTCCTGAGCACCGGGATCAATATAGAATCCTGCATGTAATGCCTGGGTATCGCGCAATAAATGCGCCCAACACAACTGGTGCTTCCCACCGTCATCAAACCGGCGGTACACAACGTACCTGTCTGTGACTATCGCCCCCTGGTAACCGTTCAGGTATTTGTTCACTACATTTGAACTCCTACTTTTGTCATATATGGACATCATCCACTCTTCGGCTCGCATCCCCCATACCCAGCCACGCCTACCCGCCAGTGATATACCAGTTTCGTCCACATGAATGCTGGGTGATTTTATTATATTCTCATGAATTGTTTCCATAAATGATTCACATGCATCGGCGGCCCTGGCAATTATGTTGTTTACTGCACCCACCGATATATTTAGGCCGAAGAGATCCCTCGAAATTACAGGTATGCGTTTTATTGGAATCTTTTCTGCGCGTAATGCGGTGATGGCACCACATAATTGAACCCCAAAACTACCACTCTTTGGGACGCCCGCTGCTGGGGCCAGTTGTTTTTTGCCGCACCCACACGCAGCCATTTCTATCACATGAAGGGTCTCCTCTATTTTGGCTGGTATTAATTCCGTTATGTGTCGTTGTTTCCAACCAATTTTTGTCATTATATTGCCGCACTCACATATTGGTGTGTACTCAAAGGTGTGATGCACTACTCTGCCGGGGTTGTGGGAACGGGAAACCCCCTTGTGTCCCTTTTGAGCGCCAGCCTTTTTGGCTGATTTCGTACTGGCTTCTTTCTGTTGCTTATTATCTCCCTGTTTTCGCTTCTGCTCCTCCTGTTTTCGCTTCTTGTACTGGAGGGATTGAAAGGATGGTGGCGAGTGAGCATTCTCATAATATTTAAGTCGCGTTGTGAGTACCGCAATTTTCCTGTCTTTTTCTTCTAATTTCTCATTCAATTCACTTACATAATTCCTAATAATTTGGAAATCTTGTGTGAGATTTCGTATTTCTTTTGTGGTGTGTGACGTATGTGCTTCCAATACTCTCACACGTTCCTTGTAATGTGCAAGATCTTTCTCGGTAGACGCAAGGGTATCCTGAAGAAGTTTATTTTCCAGTTCCAATTCCTTATAGGACCGGCGTCTTCTCATTAGATTCTTATTGCAAATTTGGTATTTAAGTAAAATATTACCATACCAATCTATATCTTAGTGAATGATCAAAACACGTGAACTCATACCTATATCTTAGTGAATGATCAAAACACGTGAACTCATACGTAAATTATGCAACCCGGATACTACGAGTAGATCTTCCCTGAATTCCTCACGACTGCCATCATATACCTGACTTAATCTACGATATACCTTTAGCATTCGAATTACATGCTCGATTAATGTGCGCCTTTTTGATACATATTGGTTGTATTTCCTTTCAGTGTTAGTGAGTGATTCCCTACCCCTGTATGGAATTATGACCTTTGCGCCGGGTAGAAAGTCTTTCATTCCCTGGTATCCTGCATCTGCTATTACTGTTATTTTATCGGATGGTGGCGTGGTTGATTCTTTTAGGGACTTGCCCCATTTGCCGCCAAGGGGAATATCATTCTTGAATATGCCATAATCGTGTCTTTTTCCCTCATATACTCCACTGACGTGAATTATCAGTCTTGTTTGATGTTATCTGTACGTTATACGTGTGGGTTTTTTGTTTACCAGAGTACATTGCCTCCTGATTTTTTTCAGGACGTTGTACGCGTACATGTGTCCCGTCAGTCTTTATCTCCCCTCCGGCTCGGCCTGGAACAATTTCCTTAAAGTCCGATGCTGACTTGATTTGTGATATTGCTTTTGCAACGGTATCGGCCGTTGGGAGTATCTTGATCAGTCCCTGCTTTGTAAACTGGATGTAACGGCATATGTTTGACTGGTTTATCTTGAGTATTGCAGCAAGAAGCTCCTGCTTTGTGTTGCAGCGCAGGCGTATCAGTGTAACTAAGAGTACATGCCTGACCGGAAATTTGTTCACATGGCCGCGATCATTTGTAAGTTCTAAGAATCGCCGTGCATCATCGCCTTCCAGGGACTCTACGTATTCTGTGAATCTGATTAGTATCCATTTGAACTCTTCCGGGGTGCATCCGGTCAGGGAATGAAGCTGATCCTTGCGTTCTATGATGTCATCAAGATTTGGAACGAGGGCATTCTTTGTGAGCTTCAAGTTTGCCACGCAGGTTTGTTACTTCGGCCTCGGTGCGTAGCCGGTATTACTCTGTGACTAACTTCTCCTTGGTGAGTTCTTCTGCTTTTAGCATACCTGGTACTACAAAATTAGGTCTTAACTTTTCTGTTTCACACGAGTCTGTGTGGGAAAACCCATGATACTAGGTCAATTGTTCGTATCTAACAACTTGGTTTAGAGGTGCAGGGTGGGAGAAGTGATTCTGCGCATACGGTCTAATGGTACGGGAATCTCATGGAACTGCTTGGGTAACAATTCAGAACCACTGGGTATGTCCTTGGTGTATGTAAAAGGCCCGGTTTTGTAACAATGTCTCTTTGGATATTGTAACTTTTTTGGTGGCCAATTTCGAGTTTTTCCGATCATACGTACTCCTGATACTAATCCTTCGTATGAGTTCACCTGTGTCTAAATTTACGCACAACTGATCGCGACAGTTAATGTGATTTGTGCACAAGATTCCGGAAGACGTGAACTCATACAATCCTTCTTTGCTGACCGATTTTGACAGATATTTGGACATATATGCAGCCGCACCACCGTGAGTTTTCATTTCCTCGCAATGATATATGCCGAATCCATGTCTTTGCAGCAGGTTATACGTTGCTAATGCAGCAGGTGATAACGTTGATTTCCATTGACGGAGAGACATCTTATTTGCCTTCTGGCATGTAGCGAATGGGTGATCTCCAGCAATGAGCATGTGGATATGAAAGCGAGATGTACGTGAGCCATATTCGAAGACTGACCCAGGGCATGTTGGGAGCAGTAAGATAGTTTTTACGTAATTGACCGAATTGTTTGATACCATATCGTGATATTGTTTCAGGATCTGATGATTGTATATGCTTAGGATCCAAGGTAAGGGTGACAAATGATACGGGTTGATCGATAGGGAGTAATTTTACGGTGCCTATATATGCAGAAAGGGATCTGACTCGTTTTTGTTGACATACATCACAGCGGTTATTAGATTTACAGGGCATGTGCATTTTGTAATATTTACCATCGGATGAGTATAGTGTTCTCCATAATTTGGATTCACACATGGGAACTTGTTCTTGAATTCCAAAAATGTTTGTAATTTGACGGGTCATCCTAGTTGCTTCGCAGTAAGTTCATTGACTTGACGTTTAAGTTGATTGATCTGGATTTTGAGATGTTGGTTTGATTCATTGAAATCGCGTTCGAGTTCATCCTGGCGGACTCCTATTCGGGCTACTACATATGCGGTGGTAACACGCGTCATGAGCTAATTTACCTCGAAGAGATTATAAATTTAACCAAATTGTTTAGACCTTTAATTAGTATAGAACAAGGGCTGTCATCATAGTCAAATCGTACTATAACCGGATACGTCCTGGCCATTATATCCCACCTGCATATTTAGGGTGAAATGCCGGAATTCCCACCATGGTGGCCACCTTAAGCATTCCCCGATCAAGCGTAATCAGGCCAATTCCATGTATGCGGCACGTGGCCAGAATGCGGTGATCACCATTATGTGCATAGTGATACTGGTTACGTAGCATTTGGGCGGTATCCTCAAGATCTGTGGGATCCGATATTATGCCGACGCGTCTCTCACCAAATATCTTGCGCAGGCTACCAAGAATTGTATCAACTGTCAGGTTACGTACCCGTCTGAGCTCCCATAATACTTGGCGACACAGCACTATCTTGTATTGCTTGCCCTTAAGCTTGTATCGCAGTTTACTGACGACCAAGGCGCCCTCCATTATGCCTATTACAACGCATGTGTCAACGGCTATTTTCATGATAATGGTATGCTAATATAGTTATTATTAATTACTTACATAGTATTGTTAGTATCCATAGTATTAATAATATACTAAATAATTAAAAATCACTCAACAAGATGGCACTGCAAGACCCCACAGAGTGATGGAGTGCGTGTACCAATAGCACCCGTTCCATATGATATCACTCATAATCATATTTGTGGGCAAATGGTAGCGATTCAGTTTTACAAGGCGGGGACGTGGTAATGGGGAGTATAAGTGAAAAAGAAGTGAACCCTGGTGATGCTCACAGTCCAATGCTTGCCGCGTCTATTACTGAACTCATTATGCATACCCCCCAATATCGGCATATTGGCTGCGTCTTATCGCCCTGGCCTCATCTTCTAAGAGCGACTCACCGTATCGTGCTAATAGCACACCACGCATGAATCGACTTAACGCGATTTCCTTCCTTTTGGCTTCTTTCTGGTATGAGTTCACCTGTGTCTAAATTTACGCATAACTGATCGCGACAGTTAATGTGATTTGTGCATAAGATTCCGGAAGACGTGAACTCATACTCTTTCTGTGCCCATTGATGTACATCATTATCAATTGATATTTTGACTTGTACAATATTTTGCAAATGTGTTCCGATCGCATCAATATTGAAATCATTATCGAATGATAAAATCACGACTTTCTTTTTTTTGAACATTATGGCCCCTCTATTGTCGCTTCATATGGCAATATTTTATCATAATTAGCCAAATATGCAATTTTATTAGCGGCGCGCGCATATACGTATTGTATACAATTATCATCGTCATCTTTTGTTGATAAATTTTCAGCATATGATCTTATTTTATACCATTTATCGATATTTCTGATTTTAACAATATCTCTTATTTGGGGAAATTGACCCTCTGTAATAATTAATTTGAGTAATGTCATTTCATGTCCCCCTCACTCGGCAGCCATAATCGTAAATCCTTGGCAATATCCTGCAATTTCTTGTGCATCCGGGGATGATATACCATAACTATTTGCCAGCGCCACGAGCATGGAATGGGTATCATATGTCGTGCAGCACAGACTAACTTGTTTCATTATACTACCTACTATTGACATATTAAAGACCATATCGGTTTATTTTCTGAAAAATTCTATATACAAACTTGGACAGCTTAACGCGAATATTACAGCTATGTGATTCAAATTGACCCTGTGGGCATGGACTTATGCACAAAATAAACTAATGTGTAACATGAACTTATGCACATAGATTTCTGAGTTGAAATTTTTTTCCAGCGCGATCCATACATACACCTAGTATATTCCCCTCTTTACTGCTTATACCAATTTGTAATTTGTGCTTATTATTACCTAGATCCTTCCCATTGAACCAATTTTGTTATACATCTTAGATAAAATGGCCATTCCTTGTCATGCGTGGTCTTGATTCCTTTTTGGGCGGTTCTTTAACCTCCTTAGTTACCTGCACTTCTATTGACTCTATAAGAAACCTGAGATATTCGCTTATGGACATGTTACATATCTGGCGCATGTCATCCAGTCGCTGTCTTTGCCACTTAGTACATCTCAGTGCAATACACTCCTTATACTCATTTGACCGCCTGAACGGTAACTTCTGCCTGCCCATACTACATATCTGATATTATATGCTATATTAGTACTGCCTGCTCTTATGATATCCATATGTCATACGCCCCCGCCCCTGGGCTTACTATTGATCACATATCCGCCATACTCCTTATGGCGCCCAGAATGCCGAGACTCCTTATGCCGGTTACCTAGTGAGTTAAATTTTCAAGTGCCTTACTATAATACGGAACGCTTCAAAAGACTGATCATTCCAACTCATGTTAACACTATTCTCTATGTACCTACTTAACAGCGCCCCATATACGCTAGACAAATATCCTAGGGAATAGGCGCCTTGTAGTACTTGTCCAGGCCGGTTGGTTCTGTCTTGATATCATCCATCTTGAATTCAGTTGGGAGATTAGCTATGATCCTATCGGATTCTAGACCGACATGTACTAGTCGTTCTAGCATGGCTCGGATCTGTTCTCCTGTAAAGACCCGGAATGGGTACCTATCTATCCCACTCTTTGCCTTCTTTGGTATGAAGGTTAACCACCCTACAGGTGTGCGGCCATTCACTTTGTAATTGATTAATGGTATGTTATTGTATATCTTTTGGCCGTCTATTATGATGGTTGACGGATCCGGTTTGTCTTTGGGGCCCGGGGAACCGGTTCTATTTGGTTTCTTACCGAATCTAATCGTTCTTGGGTGATCAGGTATGGAGTGAAGCGGCTCACCCAAGTCATAACGTGGGCATGTCTCATAGTTCAGGTGTAAGTCAGCTAGTTCTCGGCCTGCTCTCATGATTCCATGGAAGTCAGGCGCCATGGGAATATTCGACAATCCTCTAACAAGGAATGCTTGATACTTGGAACGATAACCACTATGATGTAGGATGCCATAGGTATAGTAGAATATGTCCTCTTTAGTTATGGAGTCATCATTATATCGTTTCTGGTATAGTTCCAGGGAATAGTCGGTGATGTTATCCTTTTGCTTCATCACCTCCGGTGACTGTGTGAACATGGGGAATACCTGCCCGTGATGCACCACTTCCAGATCCGGTGCTATTCCCGTTATGAATACTGAGAATTCACCCTTGATCTTGTCCGGGACTATTATCGCCAGGTTCTTGATGGCTGACTGGCTGACTGGCTGACTGGCTGACTGGCTGACTGGCTACCTACCACATGTCTATTCTTGTCCTTTTGTTTCTTGACTCTCATGGGAAAGCATTGGGATGCCTCGTGGATGTGAAGGTCAGGCGTGATATCCGTGACAAACGTAGAGAACTCACCCTTTATTTTATCCGGCACCATAATAGAATGATTCTTGGAGTCGGGGTGTGGGTAGAATGAGGGGATATTAGAGGGTGTGGATACCATTACTTCATAGTCTGCATATAGATACTGTTTCAGGAATGGTCTATACAGTGCTGTCCTGATCTTTGTTTTATTGAACCTGGGTTTGCTTGGCGCCATCTTTTTTAGATCTCGCGTCATCTCTTTGGACCATGCAACATATTTTACATCTTTGTCAAAATCATCCAGATCCTGCACAGCACAATGTTCTATGGTTCTTCTCATATTCTCTTCCAGGTCTTGGGGCGATGCGTTGTATACCCAATCATCTCTACGTGTTGTCAACCCCATAGAATACATTACAAACATTACATCATTGGTCTTACCACGCTTTCCCTCTTTACTTCCCATTGAAGTCATGGAATCCCACTCATCACTGGATTCACCCCGCTGATCCAGCCAGTCGTGATAACGGTCTGGTGTTATAATCTGCCAGTCTTGTATTCCGGCGATGGAGCCGTATTCTTTTATCTTTTCTAGTTTCTTATCTCTGTCCAGATAATCACCAATGTCGTGGTAGTGGATGGTGCAAGATTGTTTGGCCGGGTTCTTGACTAGTATGGTTATAGCGGTGCCCACAGTTGAGCCACTCCCAAATATCTTGCCGCCCTCTCGTCTCCAATCCTGTTTACCCTTTACATCACCTCGTAAATTGAAACAGTAGACATCCGTGAACTCCATTCCAAGACAGGCGCGTATACCAGCTTCACTATTCCCAGTGATATATGCGGATGGTGTGATTAAACCGATAACCCCGCAATCACCAATTCTATCAGATGCCCAACGAATAGCCTTGATGTATGAGTTATTTGGTTTCAGTATGGCTCCCTTGAAGCCAACGTTACGCGCCTTACTCGTATAGGTGTTCTTTATGCGAGTCTCAAGTTTAGAGTGGGAATCATTCTTGTTATCATCACTAGCTGTCTCCTGCCCACTAGAGTATGGTGGATTACCTATAATGATATTTACACAATCCATGTTCTGCCGTTTCACCCTAGTCATGGCTTCCTCCAGGGAATCATCTGTAATCTTGATCTGCTTCTTACGCTGTTCGGCATCCAGCCTGTATGAGGGGTGCTGTGTGAATGTATCTGTGTATGATATCCCGCCAAACGGAACATACTCCCCGCTCTTTTTCTGATATGATGCCTCAATATTGGACATGGCAACATAGAATGCCGGCAACATTATTTCATTCGCGTAAATATCATTCTGGTACTTGTCAGGTAGTGCATCATCACTGATCATTCCTCGCTCTATTAACTGGGCAAGGAATATCCCGGTACCGGTGAACGGGTCCAGCACCTTTACTGCTCTATCATTGAATGTCTTTCCAAACTCCGATTCTAGTACATGTCTAACTGATTCCAGTATGAAGTTAACGATTTCAACTGGTGTGTGTACGATTCCATGTTTGTCCGCGGACTTTTTATCCGAGCCAATGAAGAATGCGTCATATATGGCGCGCAGGAAATCCTGCTTGGCATCCGGCTCCTTGAATAGTTCAATGTCTGCCTGTATACCAGTATAGAATGCCTCGAACTGTTCTAGTTGTCCCTGTATGTTTAATCGTTGCATGGTATTATCGAATGCAGATGCCACCGGGTTAGCATTCTTGGGGAACATTACATTGAATACTCTGGACATTACAGCATGCTGTGATAATGCACGAATGGTCTGCTCATATGTCAACGTGAATCCGACTATATGTTTCAGGTTCTCGTGTAATTGTTTAATGATGGGCGCAGTTTCCGGCTCAATTTTGATTCGCTGTTTCAGTTTGGTCTCTATTATGACGGCTTGCTCCCCTAGTCGCTTGCCCATGTTGGCGTGGTAACTGGCATCGCCAAGACTCAGTATGACATTCTGTACATCCTTTAACAACTTGTCACTGAGTCCTGCCCCCAGTGTACGAATAATCCAGTCATTCAGTCTTGGTGGTATTTCTGACGGATCCGGTGGCTCATGTTTACCACTCTTTCCTGACTTGGACAGTACATACTTGTTCAGTAGCTGTTGCAGTTTATCATCATGTGCTGTGATCGCACGTAATATCTTGCTTATCTGCTCGTACCGTGTGTTCCTTTTCAACACATGATGTGGATCATCACCCTTCAAGACTGGGATGGGGACTATAACGTAACCTGTTTTCTTTCCCTCTGATTTTCGCATTACTCTACCAATACTTTGTATTATGTCGATGGGTGAGTTCTTGGGCTCCATGAATACAACGGCATCCAAGGCTGGAACGTCCACGCCCTCCTGCAAGCACCTGGCATTACTGAGTATACGAATCTCCTTTGGATCACTATCGCTATTTCGTAACCAGTCTATCCGCGCTCCCCTGTCCAGTGAGTTGGTAGAGCCATCAACATGCCTCGTTACAGTCTTGTAACCGTCCAGATCGGGATCAGTCTTTAGTAGTCTCTCGCTTAAATTATCAAAGCTTAATGTTTCCTTTGTGATTTTATCAAGCTTGAGTTGTTTCTTTGCCTTGTCCATGTTCCTGCCATGATTGGAGAACAACTTTGACGCTTTTATGGTGTTGAAGAATACCATCACCCTCTGTAAGGGCCGGAATTCCTTAGTATCACCATCATATGTGATCGCCTTACAGATACTGTTCACTTTTGACATGTAGTCTATGTCCATATCCTCGTAATCCTTGAGATCATCACCATGTTCCCTTGCAGCCTTGATGATTTCACCATACGCATCAGTCTCATCAACCTCTGGTAGTACTATTTTGAAAGGTGTGAGTAGTCCAATATCGACCGCTTTTGAGAATGGTAAGTCATATAGTACATCGCCATATTTCTCATTATCCATGGAGTATACTTCCAGTCCTTGATCCGTGGCATCCTTTCTACCCTTTTCTGTATAGACACGGGGGGTGGCAGTCATGTAGAGCCGCCTCTTGGCTGGAACCTCGCTATTCTTGTGTGCAGTCAAGTAATAGGATTCCTTGATTTTCTCGGCGCCAGTGGTGCGGTGAGCCTCATCGAATAGAATTAGATCAAATATACCATTTCTGTCCCGTATGGCTTTTCCCACACGCTCCACGGAATTATACGTGGAAAATACGACACGCATACCTTTTCGGTTCTCCATAGAATGTAGTTGCTCCTTTATCGTTTCCACATCTGTGGATGGTTGTATGGGACACTCAGTGATGGAACCTGCCTCATCTGTACCGGACGACTTGTCAGAGCACACTGCCATGTACTGATGTTCTATGGAACGGTTATCTGCCCACTCTCTCATCGCCTGCGGTATCAGTGATATTGACGGTACCAAGTATAGAACAAGACCGTCTTTCCCTAGAATGGTTTCTGCGATATGGAGTGATGTTATGGTCTTGCCAGTTCCACATGCCATGATGAGCTTCCCGCGATCTGCACCATGTAGTCCGGTGACTACTCTTTGAACTGCTTCCTTCTGGTGATCTTGTAATGTCTTTGGTTTCACTGCTCTCTTCATTCCACTCCAGTCAATCCCACTCTGGCGGAGATCAGCCTTCATGAGTATTGGGTAACCGGATTCTTCGAACGGTTTTACAATATTCCTGCTTACGTGCGCCCCTGTGAATACAAGAATGAGTCTGTCCATCTTTTTGCTCTCCTTTACGACAAACATGTTTGAGATCTGATTCTCGTGGATACTGGAATCATCATTCCAGCACTTGCACTGAATGCCAACTAACTTGTCATCCTTGTCTCTGGCAACCAGATCAATTCCAATGTCCGGTTCACGATACCAGTCATGGAATAGTTTTACTTCCTTGAACTCATTCTTGTATATGCTGTCATTCTTGAAGTAGTGTAGCATTAGTTTCTCAAATCGGACACCGCGTTCAGTCTTGCTAACTTTACTGCCCTTACGGCTGATATCCTTTTCATCATCGGTCTCCGCACGTAGCCTTGCTAATGCTTGATCAAAAGTTTCCACTATTCCTGGAATGATTCCCACCCTAGTATATTGTATTGGCTGAGCGACTCTTCAATAGTACGAAAAGTAAGTCCGCTTAGGATCCGGCGTACAGCTGTATGAGTTCACGTCTTGGAACCGGTTCCAATCTTGTGCACAAAAGAACCGGTTACTCTTTAACTGTCGCGATCAGTTATAGAATGACCCGTTCCATTTAGACACAGGTGAACTCATACCAGCAATACAACCGATACCTAATGATCATGGTATACAAATGGACCAATTAGGAGGAGAACGCATTTTGGCATCAAAAAAACGCCCGTATGAGTTCACGTCTTCCGGAATCTTATGCATAAATCACATTAACTGTCGCGATCAGTTGTGCGTAAATTTAGACACAGGTGAACTCATACCAATAATTTGCATCTATAAACTTGGTTTAAACGTGTAAGGTGGGGCAAGTGATTCTGCGCATAAAGTCTATTGTGCATAAATTAACACAAGTATGCTTATGCCATAATTTTATAGTAATACACAATATTATCCCAAAAAAGCATCCATGCCCGTCTGCACAGGATGGTTTTTACTATCCTCCAATACTTGGTTTATACGCTCTCCCATTCTGCCTGCGGCCCTTACCTTTCTTTTACTTACCCAGTAGTATGTTTCATCTATGGTATTTTTTGCCATAAGGACGATAAGCTTTCCCTCATTTTTACGACCAGTGCGGCCACGGCGTTGTATGTAGCGTATGGAGCTAGGTACGTTATCGTAGAATATTACGTGATTTACCTCTGCTATGTCAAGTCCCTCTTCTCCTACTCTAGTTGCTATGAGCACCCGGTACTCTCCAGAACGAAATTTTTGTACAGTCTCAATCTGGCGTTTCTGTTTGAGACCAGTCTCACCGGATTTTCCAATCAATACGGCCGACGATATGCCTGATGCCTTTAGTTTGTCATTTATCACTTCTACTGAGTCCCTGTAGCTGGTGAATATGAGAATCTTGCCCGGTATATCGGATAATATCTCCAATAACTTGGGTATTTTTGAGTGCTCCATGCCCCTTGCCTGTGCCTCCTGTGCCGCACGTATGGTTCTGGAAAAGCGTGGATCATCATCAAACAATGCCTTGACTCCGGGGCCTCCTTTCTTCCGGGTTCGCTCACAGAATCTGAGAAATGCAGTAATGCCATGCGCCTCTAGCATGTTTAGTGCGTGATGTGTTCGTATGGCGGCAAAAAGTGCTGGTGACAAATGACGATACTTGCTAAGCACAATGGGACGTATTCTCAAAAGTGCCGAAAGTGATACTGATCCCAGATCTCTAAAACCTTGACTCTTGAGTATGTCATACCTGTCTGCTAGCACCTTCTTCAGACTTTTTTGCATTTGTATCATCTCCGGGGGAAGATCCACTTTTACCCACTGTGTATTGGTATCTTGCACGTATGGTACCACATCCGGACTCTGATCCGTGCGCTCAACAACCCTGCTTATACGAAGCCGTGTAAGTATCTCAGTTGCCTTCTGCATCTCGCTGGGCAGTGTGGCTGTCATCCCAAGCATTCTGGCACTACTCCCTGCAAACCAGTCTGCTATGGTAGCATACGCATAGTCTCCGACAGTCCGATGCACCTCGTCAAACACTACCAATGCAAACTGTGCTGGTCGTACTATGCCTCGATGAATGTCGTTGCGAGCTATCTCTGGAGTGGCGCATATTATGGAACTCATCCATCGTTTCTTTCGATTACTGGCAGTGTCTTCCCCTGTTACTAGGGATATGTCTTGTATGGTCATGCTATTCCGCAAGAACTCGTAGTGTTGGTTAGCCAGTACTCTTGTAGGCGCCAAAAAGAGTACTGCTCCAGTCCCTCGTGCCATATACTCTGCTATAACCAATAAGGCAATTGCAGTCTTGCCCAGACCCGTTGGCAATACGATTACACAGTTCTCTTGCACGGAATCCTCTGCCATGCTAATCTGATATTCTCGTGCCTCCACAGTATCCTTGACTACATACTTTTTTTCCACATAATTCATCATTTTACAGTGTACAAATACACCAATTAATCATTTTACATTTTGCTGCACAAAAGATCTGCTAATGCGCTTGCAAAGAAGCCTTGTCTGCAACTGTCTTGCCCGCTTCGAGATCATACTCTTGAAGATGTTTGTGTTTGATGCGCAGTGTGGCGTCAAGCTTATCTGAATCTGCACGCGCGATAGCCACGAATGGTGCCCGCCAACAAGTCTTGACTCATCCTATACTGCCTTGAAACTATTACATAGTGATATACGGGTGGCCATGGAGAACGCATGTACTGAGCGTAGTGGCGATCTTGTCATCTCTGTTTGATTTGGGCAACCACAACTTATACCAAACCAAATATAGCATTGTCTGCACAAATCTTACGTGATCGACTTTACAAGGCCGGATTGGGACGAGTACTTTATGCTACAGGCAGAACTGGCAAGGATGCGTTCCAACTGCATATCCAGACGTGTGGGGGCGGTAATTGCCAAGGATCGTCGCCAGCTGGCCATGGGGTATAATGGGACTCCATCCGGTATACCAAACTGTTATGCTGGTGGTTGTGAACGATGCTCCCGACGTATGCGTGGCTTGGTGGCCAGTGGTGAGGATCTAGATAGGTGTATGTGTACCCATGCAGAAGCCAACGCCATACTTCATTGCACAATAATGGGAATAAACTCAGTTCATGGTGCTACACTATACAGTACCGACTACCCGTGCCTGGACTGCTCAAAGATGGCTATAACTATAGGGGTGCGGCGGTTTGTAGTTATGCACGACTATCCTGAGGATACACAGGACTTGATTCGCAGCGCCAATGTACAGGTAGACCGAATTGATTACAAAAGGATAGCCTTCTGGATTAATGCCCTCTCTTCTAGTATGGAGAATGTCGGATAGCAATGTGCGCAGTAACTCTACAGACGATGCCCCCGGCCCTGTTGGTCTCTGCCACATATGACGCAGCTGCCAAGTCTGCCGTACTCAAATTCTATGAACCCGAATCTCAGCGCATACTGCTGTGGAATGATAATACTGGACACAAGCCTTACTGTTACTCCAAAATGGATCCTGATCAGTTATATGCGGAGCTTGGTTCCAGATCTGACGTACTAGACATAAAAACTACCATGCTACGAGATCTTGCCAATGACACTGATGTTCAATTCTCCAAGATAATTGTGGACGATCCACTGGCCATAGGTGGTACCTCGAGCTCCAAGAGCATACGTAACATATTGGCAGATACTTGGGAGTCTGATATTAAGTACTATGAGAATTATCTCTACGACAATGAACTGATTGTGGGTAAGCATTATACCATACTTGACTCTACATTACATCCCTCTGATCAAGTGATATCACAAGATGTCCAGCTTGCACTCCAATCACTTCTGTTGAACAAGACGTCTGTAGAAGATGTAGTAGACAGGGATCAGTTTCAGAATTTTATATCAGAGTGGGCAAGTTTACTGAACCAGCCCATACCGGAGATAAAGCGTGTTGCAGTGGATATAGAGATAGTATCAGAAAGGGACCGCATACCAGATCCCAAAATAGCCGAGAATACCATTACTGCTGTAGGCTTTGATGGAACCGGAGGTTTCAAGAAGATACTTGTATTGGATACCGGTGCGCAAAAAGGCGTAAACGAACTAGACGACGATGTTGAGGTCGTATTTTACAATGATGAGAAGGATATGTTGGAAGAAGCGTTTCGTATAATATCTGACTTTCCTTTTGTTGTAACCTATAATGGCGACGAGTTTGACCTGCCATATCTGTACAATCGGGCCGATCGGTTGGGCGTGAAAGATAATCCACTGCGCATGATGAAGAATGCCGCGACACTGCGAGAGGGTGTACACATTGATCTATATCGTACCATGTCCAATAGGGCATTCCAGATATACGTATTCTCCCACAAATACACAAGTTACTCACTAAATGCCGTATCTGAGGCGTTACTGGATGAGCGTAAGATAGACTATGGCAAGGATCTTGGTGACCTCACACTGTATGAGACTGCCAACTATTGCTATAATGATGCCCGTCTAACGTTAAAGCTTACCACTTTTGGCAACAATCTGCTGATGAATCTACTAATCATAATATCTCGTATTGGCCGTATGCCAGTGGATGACATAGCTCGTGTGGGTGTGTCGCAATGGATACGAAGCTTGCTATACTATGAGCACAGACGAATGAAAGCCATAATACCTAACCAAATGGATCTGACACGACGCACCGCAGAGGTTACAGGAGACGCGGTAATAAAGAACAAAAAATATCGCGGTGGGCTGGTGATAGATCCTACCGAAGGTGTCCATTTCTCTGTCACCGTTATGGATTTTGCCAGCCTGTATCCCAGTATCATAAAGGTACGCAATCTTTCATATGAGACAGTCCGGTGCCCGCATCCGGGATGTCGCACAAATACTATACCGCAGACTAATCATTGGGTGTGTCGCCAAAGAAATGGTATCACTGCCATGATAATAGGTTCCTTGCGTGATCTACGGGTAAACTATTACAAGTCACTATCCAAGTCATCGGCCATTAATGATGCTGAGCGTCAGCAATATGCAGTAATTGCACAGGCTCTCAAGGTGATATTGAATGCTAGTTATGGTGTTATGGGCGCAGAGATATTCCCGCTGTACTTTTTACCGGCGGCAGAGACTACTACCGCTGTTGGCCGACACACAATAGAAAAAACCGCGGAGATGTGTGGGCAGCGTAATATCGGCGTATTATACGGGGACACCGATTCTCTATTCTTGAAGAATCCTACAAAAGAGCAGATAGGTCAGGTAACCGAGTGGGCAAAGCAGAATCATGGAGTTGATTTAGAAGTGGACAAAGTATACCGGTATTGTGTGCTGTCCAACCGCAAAAAGAACTATTTTGGAGTTACCGAGTCAGGTAATGTAGACATAAAGGGACTTTTGGGAAAGAAGTCCAATACGCCCATATTTGTAAAAAGACTCTTCGAAGAGATAGTAAGTATACTATCCAAGGTACAGGACATGGACGAGTTTGAGAAGGCAAAAAAAGAGATATCTGATAGTATATCTAGGAGCGCCAAGGAGATAGAGAATCAGAATGTACCTGTGAATGAGCTCGCGTTTAATGTAATGATGAGTAAGGCTCCCTCAGAGTACACAAAGACTGTACCACAGCACGTACGTGCGGCCAAACTATTGGAGAATGAGCGAGAGATAAAACGTGGAGACATAATATCATACATCAAGACCAGGACAAAATTGGGTGTGAAGCCTGCATCCATGGCCAGTTCTGGCGAGGCGGATCCCGTCAAGTACATAGAGTGTATGGAATCCACCTTGGATCAGATAGTTTCCTCAATGAGCCTTGACTTTGATACCATATTGGGCAAGCCAAAACAGACCGGACTGGATCAGTTCTTTTGGGGATAATGGTACTTCATACAACTCCTGTCTGGACAAACTCATGTTTTCTATATCCTGGTTTATGTGAAATTCACTACACTAATTTGTTCAGGCGCTTATGTTTGTTCATAAGTTACTGATATGAGTTTACCCTTCGCCATATTGCAACATTAGTACGATTTGTGTACAGGATTGTGACGTGAACACATACGCCATGACCTACACGGTTACATCATAACCGCAAAATTGTATAAATTGGGGTTAAAAAATTAACCATATGTTGCTGGTAGTAAACTTCAAGAATTATCGCATTGACTTTCAAGACACGATTCGTTTTGCACAGAAGGCAGCCGAGATATCTGACCGGTATGGGGTGCCTATAGCTTTAGCTCCTCCACACTTTGCACTCTCGTCTATGCTTGTTACCGCTTACTTTCCATCTAGTGTATATGATATGACCACTCAAGAGATAGTGGAAAGTGGCGATGCTCCCATGGCCGGAGACAATCTGTTTATGTTGGCCCAACATGTAGATACTAATCCGCCCGGCAGCTCGACTGGATTTGTGGTTCCGGAACTTTTGAGTGACATAGGCATACAGGGCTCTATAATAAACCACACCGAGCACCCTGTTGAGCCGAGTCAAATAGCACATCTTATCCCCCGACTTCAGAATCTGACTATGATGTCCATAGTATGCGCCCGGGACGCAAGGGAGTGTGGCGAATATGCCAAACTAGATCCTACCTTTGTCGCTGTGGAACCTCCGGAACTCATTGGTACGGGCAAGTCTGTCTCAACTTATGAGCCGGATCTCATTAAGGACGCAGCCGCGGCAGTGCGTGATGCTGGTACGTCAACTAGGCTGCTGTGTGGGGCCGGCATCACGTCCGGCGATGACGTGGTCAAAGCCATGTCTCTTGGTTCAAGTGGTGTCCTTGTGGCCAGTGGTGTTGTTACCACTCCTGATCCGGCGGCAGCATTGGAGGATCTTGCTTCTGCAATGATCCCGCGCCGTGTGGATTAGATAATATTTCCCTGATTGGTGACATCTTGATAGTTTTACGGCGTACTCGATATCGCATTAATGATACGATCAAAGACTTGATATGGCTGGTTTCCTGCTACACGTTCCATACCTCCGGGGCCAACCAGCACAAAGGAGGGGGTATGGTTAAAGCCAGCCTGTGTGGCTTGCTCCCTGTTAAACTGTATTCTCTCACTATGATCTCGCTCAAGACATGAGCCAAACTCCTCCAGATCAAGGCTTATCTCTTCGGCAAATTCCATGGCTAACTCATGGGCATCTCTATTACTTAGTAATTCCTGCTGGTTCTCGTACAATATGTCGTGAAACTCCCAATACTTTTGCTGTTCCTGGGCGCAGTATGTTGCCGCGGCGGCAGTACTGGAATCTGGTCCTTTAAACACTAAATCCACAAAGTACAGGTTGGCCTGTCCTGTTTGTATGTGGTCCATCTCAATTACTGGCTTGGTATTATCAAACCACCTTCTACAATTGGGGCATTGATAGTCGCCAAACTCAATTATGGTTACTTCCGCATTGGGATCACCCAATAAGGGTGATGCAAATCGTAAATCAACCCCTCCCAAAATCGGTGGGAAATTTACCACAGACGCCCCTATGATATATGTAGGCGTTGCGGTTATGGCCCCCTCGAACAGGTGGTTGTCTATCTCCTGCGCTGTGGTTACAATATTGGCGTCTTGGGGATTTGTCCATGTGATGTTATGGACCAACCAATACGGAACACGGATATTATCTGCTATTACTATGTCTGGTTGGAATCCTGCACTAGGTTCACTGTTGGTAAACTGGAACATGTCTGTTGTGTAGTTACCAGCAGGTAAATTGGAATACAATACACCCAAGTTACTGGCAGCATCCATTGATGTTGCATCCGTTATTATGTAATGGATGGGCTGGCCGTCCGAATCAAGAGCCGACCGTGTCATAAATGTGGCCATCCTCTCTTGTCTGTCCAACTCAAGCATCTGGCCCCGGCCGGCCTCCTCATTCACTATGTCCAGCTGTCCATTGGTCCATGCTATCTGGGCTATGCTGAGGGCCACTCCTGTGTCATTTAGCATTATGTTTCCCGCAGACGCAGCGCTGCTTACTTCTGTGGCAGAACGCAATGTGGCGGGCTCACCGTTCCAAGTAACCTCGACAACCCTGCTTATGGACGTATAATTTGTCTTTTCCGGTGTATACTCAAACACCTCGTTCTGGTACCCTCTGAGTCCGTCCCCCTCGGGGCCATTGGTGAACACATACAGTATATTTGCTGATTCGAGAGGAATATCCTGTAGGACACCTATCTCTATGACTGTGCCCTGCTTCTGGGTCACAGCATCATTCCAAACACTGTCGCTGGCCCCGGTTACTGCATATAGTACTTCGCTACCATCAATCAGTCCCGCTAGTAGCGGAATTGTTACATGCGTGTCACTGTATTCTTCAGCAACGGACAATGTGGCCACAGGAAGGGCCAATGCAACCATAGCAAACAGGAGTAGTCTACTCAATATCTCTGGACATCATTACACTAGTATAAAATCAATCGGGTGTGGGTTCGGGTTTTTTGCATGACTAAATCGTGCTAATCGTAACCGTTTAGGTCGCGTAAATCTATGGGTGTATGTAAAATAGAAAAAACAAGGTATGAGTTCACGTCTTCCGGAATCTTGTGCACAAATCACATTAACTGTCGCGATCAGTTGTGCGTAAATTTAGACACAGGTGAACTCATACAAAACAAGAGCGTACATGTTCGCGTTCGGGGGCGGCCTGAATGGTTACAGTATCTGGCTGCCATTATTCATCTGCTGATTTGTTCCGGCGCGGATTCCTGTTGTAACCTGAATGTATAGAGTTATGGGAGTTATACAATATGAGTTCGCGTCTCTAGATGAACTCATACATGTATGCCAAACCATCATTCCATGAATGCGACAGCCTCGCCGATGATAACATCTCCATCGAACATTACAACCGTATAGACACCTGGACCGTGCCTCTGTATCACCTGTTCTATATCCGCTATTATGACAAAAGAGTCACTCCATCGAGTTACTTCTATGTATGGAATGGTGACAAATTCTGTGCTTTGCAGGGGGAACCAGGTTATTGTGTTATAGTATGATGTTGAGGCAGGTGCATTTGGTGATATATCATATGGATCAGGACAGGAGGAAACAAGTACCCACGTCATTTGATCCGGGTAGTAGTAGCCGGGGGCTCTATTATAGCTGCTACAAGTGTTCCATAGTCATAACAGTATGTCCTCTCTACCTGTCCTCTTGTTAGGTTGTATTGTGGCGGATCATGATATAATGAGACGGTAATCGTTTAGGTCGTCCTTGGCAAAGAGAAATGTATTTCACCAGATTGTTCTTGGCGTAATAGACTAACTTGCCCCAAGTATTGACAGGCGCATATCAGTCGTGTTGAGTCCACGCTTTCTACACGTCATCATGCAGGTCAGGATGTTCTCGACTACCTGCATACCCTTGTTCGAACCCCAAGACATGTGGTATCTTGCGGTGTATGACAAAGCGGAGCAGCATGCGCTCAGACTCGTTATTAGTGGGGGCCATACCAGGGTAGCGCAGGAATGTAAACAGATTTGGAGATGCGCCTTCCAGCTTATCGCCGAATTTTACGCCCAGCTTTTGCCACTGGGTGGCAATGGAGAGTACGCGCATCTGAAGCGAATCTAGAATATCCGGAGCCATCTCTTCAGGATTCATGTCCCGGGCCTCGGCGTGTATTTCCTGAAGCATGTTATGCAAGGTTTCCGGTGGACCGGGCCCGGATGCATCTTTTGATTCCCTTAATATGCGTGCCCAGCACCTCTGTATTGTCAAATATGTTATATCCGGCATATCTGTCACACGTGATTGGCTTGTCCAAGATATTTGGATAACTATTTTTGATTACTGTTGATGAGCGCGATTGTTCCAGTGTATGTGCCACGCTGTCATTTCCGCTACATACCCACGCGTATGCAGTCTTGCCGTTCAGTGAGAGGGGGGTCTCATCCATCAGTATTGGATTTGGATAAATCGTCCCGGATTCCTTCCACTTCTGCCATTTTTTTCAGATACGGCTTCCAGGGCGTGCTGTATTGTTGCCTTGCATGATTGCACTCTATACATTTGCATGCTATCGGCGATACCCTGTAGTGTTGAGTCATTGTCATATGAGTTGATCATGATGGTTAGTAAGTTGGGTCCAAACTGCGTGCCTGGGTATCACTCCGGGCTCATGTGCCATATCCGTAATGGTATGGCATTTCCCGGCACTCCTCTGTTATGTGTGCGGTAACCTTCGCTTTCGGAATGGCGGGTATGCCTGTTGTTGTGACATTGCCGGTCTTTTCGAGATTCGTAGAGCCGCATTTTGAGCATTTGTCAGGTGTCTTGCGCACTATTTTGTCCGGCTTTCTGTTGGGGGATTGGCCCTTGTGCCCATTCTTACGGCCGCGCTGGATTGGGGGTTTTCGCTGCATTTACCTTTGTGCGGCTCTTTTAGTCCTCTGCGGGATGGAGTTCTGGGATGGTGGGGTATGCGGGTTCTCATAATATTTTACTTGATTTCAATGAGCCTGCATGTCAATTACTGTCTCCAGATTCCTGATCCATGCAGTCTGTATATGGTTGAACGTCTGGTACTCGCCATTGATCCTACTACTTGTATGCACCCATGAGATTTGTGTACTTGTCAGTGTAAGAGTTCGCCATCCGGGAGCTTTACAACAAATTAGTATTTATGCTTGCGGTCGAACCGTTCCTTTGTGCACGCTAAACGTGTTAGTTCCTTGTACTGCTCTATGGCGATTGCCTCCAGCTCCCTGATCCGTGCATCCAGTACCCGGCTGATCGTAGCACGCTCCTCATTACTCTTGGTAAGTCTATTGATCTCATCCATGAGTCAGGCATTCCTGTCACGTAACATCTTGACTTCCGGGTCTTCCATCTGGCGTGTATTGACGTAACCAGGATATATGGTTGGCGTAAAGCTGACCCTTCACACGACCTAAACGGTTACCATACGCGTGGGTGTGTAACGGAAATAACAGCGTGGCGTACAAGCTGGAGGTATGGCGCTCAGCCGAGATGATCAGAACGCACTACCCGGACATACTTGACAAGCCAATCACGTGTGACGGATATTCCGGATATAACATATTTGTCAACAGGCAGAATGCTGGGCACACATACTGCGAGAATCCGAAGACTCATCCGGGCCCGGTTCACCGGAAACGTTGCATAAACTGTTACAGGAAATATACGCCGAGGCCCGGGACATGAATCCGGAAGAGGTAACTCCGGATATCCTAGATTCGTTCGAGATACGCGTGCGTTCCATTGCCACTCAGTGGCAAAAGATGGGTGTCAAATTCGGCGATAAGCTGGAACGCGCCTCGCCGGACATGTTTACATTCCTGCGCTGCCCTGGCATGGCCCCCATCAGTAACAAGTCTGAGCGCATGCTGCGCCGCTTCGTCATACATCGCAAGATACGCATGTCACTAGGCTCAACCAAGTGCATGCAGGTAGTCGAGAATGTAAAAATGACGTGGAGAAAGTGTGTACTCAACACAGATACTGTCCATACTCGGGGCAAGCTAGAAGAACGCCGCAAGAGCAATCAGACGTAATACATTTCTCTTTGCTAGGAGCGACCTAAACGGTTATGCATTTGTTATAAAAACAATTAAATCGGCAGTCTGGTGTCCTGTCTGTATGGCAACTCACGGTTCGTTGACAAAAGCGGGCAAAGTACGTGGTCAGACTCCAAAAGTGGAAGGCCGCAAGCGAACAGGAACCAATTCCAGTTTGCAAAATAAGGATAACTACCGCAAGCGTATCAATCTAAAAAGATATCCTGGCCAGAATAAGCCAAACCAGAGACGCCGAAAGCGCTAGGTGTAACTAGTAAGTTTGATCCATTCCTTCTTGTATGATTCATTGACGTTTACATGCTAGACACGTAGTCTGGGTCGCCCTTTGCCATGTGGTATTGTCCGCTAAAATCGTTCATGCATCTCTCACTATTTGGATGGTTACTCATCACGCCTTTGGACTTGGCGGGAGTCATTTCTGTGTGGCGCACTTATGATTGGCACCGAACTTGACACGCCACTTACGCTTCACAGTGATCTCTGGTATGTGTTCACACTTTTTCATTTCCTGCCAATCATAATCCACACAAAGACGGATTCACACGTTCACTGTATATCCTAAATGGTTTTCTAAAAAAACGCGCGAATAAGTTAAATTTTGCTATGTAAATCCTTGTACTATGAGACTACGCAAATTTCGTGTTAGGGCTTTTCGTTGTATTCACGACTCTGGGGAAATATCCGTAGCAGATCTTGCCGCCTTTGTGGGAAAAAATGAGAGCGGAAAGACCACAATACTTCAGGCCCTCCTATTACTTAACAGAGAAGAATCCGTCTCGGATCTGGATCTCTGTGATGAAATGTCCGACGAACTGAAATCCGAGATTACATTGGTGGAGGGCCAGTTCCAGCTTACACCCGCGGAGACCGCCATGATAAAGGAAAGGTTCCCCCAAGTCCCGGAAATCAAGACCATGAGACTGTTTCGTACAAACAAAGTTCATGACGTTCAGTACGATTTTGGCGACATAGTCATAAGTGAGGAGCCACAGCAGGATGCTGTATCTTGGAATGGATTGTCGCAACAGGTACAACTCTTTCTTGATACCATCCCTAACCATATACGCGAGAAGATGGATGCCGGTTTCTTTGAGGGTCGTGCTCCTGCCAGCAAAGCTGACTTTGATGCTGGTATGAAACACTTCAACGAGACTGTGCGCAGAATTGCCATACATGAGGAAGAGGTGGTGGGCGAGTGGTTACTAATATACAAGGATCCTAGAAACCAGTACGAGAAACTAACCCAAGGTGTAAGTGAGAGGGATAGGCTGGTTGAGTATATTGGACGGGATCTGCATCCGCGCTTTGTTTATTTCTCTGACTACAAAAAAATCTACGGTAACATAAACCTCAATGAATTTATGCGAGAGCAGTCGGGTCCGCGGACTGACTCGGTAGAATATGTAGAAGAGTTCGACAAGGCTGAGACTGTACGTAACCTGTTCTATTTGGCAGAGCTGGATCTTCATGCTCTAAGAGCCAGTAATGACAGTCCATCCACGCTGATAAAACTGCTTAATACGGCCAGCAACCGTCTAACAAAGCGTCTTAATCCAACATGGAAGGGGGATCCTATCCGTGTTGATCTAAGATACAACCCCGGCAATATAATGAGCTTGGTAATATCTGACGTGCATCGGGATGGCACCATAACCAATATGGGTTTGCTGAGCCGCCGTGCAGAGGGATTCAAATGGACATTCTCGTTTATAGTGAACTTTGCCGCAGAGACGCAGCGTGCAGAACTTAAGGAGGCCATACTACTTTTGGACGAGCCAGCACGAAATCTCCATCCTACCCAACAAATGGGTATAGCTGATCTGTTGCGGGATTTGGCTGGATCAAATCAAGTACTGTATGCCACACATTCCCCGTTTATGATATTTGACTACAACCCAGGCAATTTGTTGGCGGTGGAGTTGGATCGACGCCTACATTTGAGTAGAATATTCTCTGATTATTGGAATGCTGATGACAGTACTCTTACTCCCATAATGTATGGACTGTCTAGGGGACTGGTTCAGTCAATGACAGATAGGTGGATTGGAGTCAATTCTAGGCCTATAATTATAGTAGAGACCATGTCCGATGCCATGTATCTTAACGCCTTTGACAAATTTCTGGAAGATCCAAACATATCAATGAATCCGCTTAACGTGATTCCCAGCTACTCAAAAGACGCAGTTCTACCACTGGCCACATTTTACAAGAATCACGACTACAAGACCTTGGTATTGTTAGATGACAGCGCCGAATCCCATCATATAGCATCTCGCCTTACCCGCAATGGATTCTCCCCCAATCAGGTAATATTCTATGAGGTTAGTGGCAAGAAACTAAAGACAATCGAAGACTATATGGATCCTGCCGATTACATGTATGCTGTAAATCAGACCTATGAGGTGAAGTTGCGCGCCGAGGGCTATACACCACTCTCACCGGAATTGGTTGGCGATGGTGGAATTGTGGGCTCACTACAGGGAATTTGGAAGGATCACCATGACCGGGGTTGGGGCAAGTTTGATCCCATGGAGATTACAAGATATGTGTGCAACAAGATAGCCACCGGTAGTACTAATTTTCTGGGCGAGAATACCCGCGACAACTTTAGAATGTTATACCGTACGATCGCGGAGCGCATACGACTGCACCACGAACACCAAGACTAGTGTGCCCTGCACTAGCATTAAAGATGGGTAACAGTTATTTTCTTATTTTGTATTGAGATACTATGTTACCATATGTTATAGTGGCGGCGTTTTTGGTAGTAACTCTTCCTTCCGCATTCGCGGAGATTGATCTGGATGTATCCATACTGGATGATAGTATCTTGGTAGAATTCACAAACACCTCCAATATGATAGCATCCGGTATTATACTATGGACCGGTGGAGATCAAATTCTGTCATATGCCGTAGAGCCCGGGTGGAGGGCGCAGGTGGATGACACTAGTATGAGAGTGACGGGAAGCCTGTCCCCTGATCAGACACTGAGGGTTGGACTTGTACTTAATGGTACCAAGAGTGGATTAGCTTGGCAGGCGAATTTTGGAGAGGCGCAGCACAGGGATTGGATACTGGAACCAGAGACAGATATAACAGAGCCTGAGGATGTGACCGTTAACCCATCTGGTGAAGAATCACTTCAATACATAGAGTATGGAATACTGGAGATGTCTACACTCCGTATTATTCCGGAGAAGCCCATGGCGGGCAATCCTGCTAGGTTGGTAGGTGGCAGCTTTGGAATGAATCAGGATCTGATACTTAGTATTGATGGCAGGAATATCTCAACCATAACCACCGACAGCTCGGGAAACTTTGTAGTAACCCATACCATCCCGGAACATCTTGAGGATCGAATAGATGTAACACTACAAGACTCCCAGGGGCGCGAGACTCAGATAAGTATAAGGTTGAATGATACGCCACTGACAGATACGGCATCTCACATATTGTCAATAGAACCTATCCGAGAGCCACACTTCCGGGGTGAACCAATAACCATATCCGGAACCGCTGAACCATACTCTGTAATATCTGCAACACTATTTGATTTGCGCGATATCCAGGTAACTTCCATACCGGTATTCGTGGGGCAGGATGGACAGTGGAACTGGGATGTACTGGTACCTCTTGATATGCCCTTGGGCGAGTACTACATATCCATATCTGACGGCAGGACTACTGCACAGACAAATCTGACTCTCGAGTCTACAAAGACCATACTGATAAACCCCACTCACAGTACCTTCGAGAAGGGTTCGTCCTTACGCTTCGGCGGAACCGCGGAGCCAAACCAGGATATAGAGCTTATACTGCGCAACCCAGCCGGTAACGAGTTGGCTTATGCAACATTATATGTGGATATAACGGGGGAGGTATACTGGGAGTATCCTACGGATAACAACTCCCAAGGGGGTACGTATACCCTTGTAGCCACACAAGGAGATGCTGTTGAATTTGCATATGTTGGTCTGGGTACTGCTCCTGTAATACCAGTCACTGTGCTATTGGATAGGCCTAACTATCCCATAACGGAGACCCCCGCGCTGACCATTGGCGGCGATCCTAACGCGGAGATCTCACTACTTGTGCTAAACCCCGCTGACGTTATAGTCTTAGAAGACACTATAACACTCGAGCCCAGCGGACGCGGAACATACAATATGGATATACAAAACTTCTCCACGGGCATATATACTATAATACTCAAGAAGGGCACGGCGCAAACTGAACAACAGTTTGGTGTAGGTCTGTCCCCTGCAACCGCTCCTCCTAAACTACAGGTACAGGAGAAGCGCATTCCAGGTGATCTGGTATTGGTACTAGGTGAGACGAGCCCGAACTCTATAATGACCATATCATTGATTGATCCTCATGGCAATGAGGTGCAACACGATGTTGTCTTCTCTGATAGGGTGGGCATGCTAAGTAGTAATAATATACGTGTACCAATGGACGCCGAAGAGGGTGAGTGGAGTATTCGGATAATCAGCGGTTCCTCCACTTTGTCTCATCCTGTTATTGTGACTAGCGCCACTGATGACACTCTTGCCGGATCTGTCAGGGAGATTAACGGTTCTTTGACAATAGTGGTTACCGGTTCCACGAGCACATATGTAACCATAACCATAAGTGACGGCCAGACTGATGTGACAGGCCCCATACGCTCATACATTACGGATCAGGGCATAGGGCAGTCACCTTGGCAGATTGAGATACCCGGCACGTACATTATAACAATAGATGATGGTAGTGATACAGTACAATTTACGTATGAACATATTACAAAATAGTCTAAATTCATGTAGAAAAACAGTGACGCAACGGGGGACTTTGGTAGTTTACAGGGATATGGTGCCTATCTCGTCCTTTGATACCCCTTTCCACAAGCCTATCATGCCCTGTGGCTCTACCGCTTCCACGCGGGTTATGCGCTGTATCTTTATGTGATCTGGATTGTGGGGTGCCCACAACATGGCCATATAGTCTCCTACATCGCCAACCTTGTCGGGCGCCGCATCTACTACTGTACTGGACGCAAACCCAGCGCCTGTCAGGACCGCCAAAGCTTTCTCTCGCAAGTCTCTGCGGCCATGGGTAAACAGGTAGACAGGCTTGCCCTCTTCTATATCCATAATGTTGTCTGGATTGTGTGGTAAATCAATCTTGTGTATTATACAAAAATTAGGTCGCACTAATTTTAAGGCCCTTGCAAAGGATTATGATTCATCATTCAACGCGAGTTTCAAGGAAACTTACAGATGAGTAACGGCTCTGCAAGAAAGGAGAGTCAAGCAGGAACATTACAGCAAGTATGAAGGTCTCACAGAGACATATTCAGCGCCTGTATGCAGAGTATCATAATGCCGGTACAATATACACGCACAATCAGAACCAGGCCGTCCAATCCAAAACCTGACTCAGATACAATTGATGTGGTACTGCGCCAGTGCAAGAATGAACCAGCAGGAGTGTTGCAAACAGCAAAGGTACTCCGCATCACCCAAATACAATACAGTGTACAAAATCATGAAAGACCATGATTTGTATGAGTTCACGTCTTCCGGAATCTTATGCACAAATCACATTAACTGTTGCGATCAGTTGTGCGTAAATTTAGACACAGGTGAACTCATACCATGATTTAATGGCACCACCGACACGGAAGGGACGGCGCAAATGGGTTAGTTTTGAGAGAATATATTCAAACGCCATGTGGCACGTGGACTGGCACATCGTGAAGAGCAAAAAATGGGCAGGAATGAAACCTTGTAGTATACCCGGATGATGCCTCACGATGCGTTGTTACAGCCAGACTATTCCAGCATGTCACCTCTAAGATCGGTCCTGGCTCTGCATGCTGTAATCAGTATGTTTGGCCACCCTGCCGCCATACAATCCGATAGCAGTTCATGCTTTGTAGGCCCAATGACACGTAAAAGAGAGAAACCGAAAAGGTACCTGGAAGCCTACAGTCTTTGAGGTGGCTCTCATTGATCTTGGAATCCCCATGATAAACTCAATACCACAGACTAATGGTAAGATGGAGCGGTTCTTCAGGAGTCTTGGGGAAGACATGGAATACTATGGTGGCCTGTCCAAGTACATCGAGTATTGTAATGAGCGCAGACTGTACTGGTCCCTTGACATCGATAACCTGGAGACTCCGCTCACGGCGTTTCATAACAAAAGAGATACATAGTCAATCAGGAAGAGTGACCCAAAAGGGATGGAGCGTGATGCCAATGACTAAGCGACATGATTTTTGTAGAATACATCCAGTAACTGCTGAATAAAGATTAAATTAACAGTATGTGGTTTTGTGCATTGTGAGAATATTCACCGTAGGCAGCAAATCTTTTGTGACAAGTTTTCAGCTTGCTGGTGTACCTGGTCGTATAGCAGAGAACCCGGGTAATGCAATGGATCATATCAAACAACTGGTTGACGACCCCGAGGTGGGCATAGTATTGGTAAGTGATGACATTGCCGAGTCAGTGGGTGATGATCTGACATATTTGAGGGCTAAAAAGTCTGCATTGGTATTCGCATTGCCCGCAGCAGGCAGCAAAAAAGTTGATGTAGACTATCGCCATATGCTGAAAAAGATACTGGGTGTATAGGTATGAAAGCGGCTAGGGTAGGTGGCCCGTCACAAATATCTGTGCACGAGTCTTCCCGGCCTATTCTGGGACTTGGTGACATACTAGTACGCATGCACTCATGCGGTATATGTGGCTCGGATATAGAGAAGGTATACGGAGAGTACAGTCAGCCATCCACAAAGTTGGGACACGAACCCGCAGGGGTGGTGGTGGCTACGGGCAATAACGTAAAAGAGTTTACCGTTGGAGACCGTGTATTCACGCACCATCATGTTCCATGCTACCAGTGTTATCTGTGCCGTCATGGTAATGAGACACGCTGTGATGAATACTCAAAATCCAATCTTGTTCCTTGCGGACTGGCCCAGGAGTATGTGGTACCTGCCTGGAATGTGGAGCGAGGTGGTGTGATACGACTGCCCGATTCTGTATCATTTGATCAGGCCGCAATGATAGAGCCATTGGCATGTTGTGTGCGATCATGGTCCCGGTGCCAGTATCAGAAGGGCGACTCAGTAGCCATATTTGGTACAGGTTCCACCGGTATGATGCATGCCATGCTGGCTATGCACTATGGACTGTCTGGTGTATACTGCATAGACGTCAACAGGTTCCGTCTTTCCTTTGCCCAAAAGATTGGCGTAAGTGATTGTCTTGTAGCAGATATGACCGTTCCGGACACACTGCACCGGTGGACAGACGGGCGAGGTGTTGACTTGGCTGTGGTGGCCACGGGAAGCATGGTCGCCTTTCAGTCAGCCATACGCTCGGTGAGGTATGGTGGCACAGTACTAATGTTTGGTGTTCCATCAAAAGGCCAAACTGTACAGCTGGATATGGATTATGTATATTCCCGGGAGATTAGAATACATGGTAGCTATGCAGCCTCAGACAGGGATACAAACCAGGCACTAAAACTCATACGCGACGGGGATGTGAATGTGGGGCAGCTGATCACGCATAGGTACAACATATCCGAGTCTCAAAAGGCCTTTGATCATGCAAGATCAGGCAAAGATGCAATAAAGATAATCATAACAGGATAATCTATCTCGTGCCTACATTTACGCACAGCAGATGTAGTTGGTACTTTATGTGTGGTTGGGAAAGACGTGAACTCGCGCTAATGATTTGCGAGATTGATGAATACGTAATTCGTGCGGTGTATGAGTTCACGCCTTCCGGAATCTTATGCACAAATCACATTAACTGTCGCGATCAGTTGTGCGTAAATTTAGACACAGGTGAACTCATACCGTGCGGTAGCTGTTTGGGTCGCCTCGTGCATAGATTACATCATACTTTCTCCATTGGTCTGTATTTTCCTGATAGTGGTATGCTATTCTGCCCTCACGCGACAATGAGGGTGCCGTAGCATGATTTATGAATTGGGGCATGAGTTCCGGGGCGTACATGTATGCATGCTTTATGGCGGCCATGAGTCTTTGTGTAGTAAATATTGCATTTGTCACAGAGTCTCCGTCTTGCATGTCAACGACTTATGGCGTTTACCATAATGTACTGTGGGCGACTTAAACCGTTACCGGAACATGTTTTGCCATATATAGCGCTTATAACATACCATTTTATCTACAATCTTATGGGATCTAGGGGTAAGATAATAACTGCATCTGCACTTGCTGGTCTAACCTTGGCATTGGCGCTGGTATTCATAATTAATCTCTCTGACTGGCTACCACAGGATACGGCCATGGTCATAATAACGGACGACTACAGTAGCCTGCTGGATGAATCACTAAACATACAGAATGCAATTCATGACTCACTGTGGGATCAATACCAGAGCATGCTAAACGGAACTATTACTACCCAGGAATACTCCGTCATGGCTCAGACCGCCTTAGATCAGACTACTGCCCAGATAAGGACGTTAGTGACAGCAGGTGCTCCTCCTCAGTGGGCAGAGAGATATAGTCAGGCAATAGAGTCTTTGCGAGCATTCAACAGCATGATCCGTGAGACTGTGGTCCATGCAGACATCCTAGAGCGTGGTGACCGCGATGATGACACGGTACAGCGAGTGGCTGACCTACGACAGCGAGTTGCAGAGCATGCGGACTTGGCCGAGATATCTAGGCCGTGATAACTTGGAATCGAGGTCTCTTGTATCACTGCTAATGTTGCGGCAGGATGATCCCAAAAAGTGTACAGCTATGAGGATGGTAAAATTTGGACTTGCGCGCCCGGTCCGCCGCATACCCCGGAACTCCATACTATTACATCCGTACAATTCGAGGATGATACTGCCGTCGCATAGCTCCAGTACGTTATGCGCCATAGACTGCTCTTGGAAGAAGGCTGTAGACCAGTTTACCACATATCGTGATGGTTATTGTCTTCCGCCACTCTTGGCAGGGAACCCGGTAAACTATTCTAGAATGGGCGTGCTTAGTACCGCCGAGGCGGTAGCGGCAGCATTATACATAACGGGCAACCCAGAGGGATCTTATATGATAATGAACAAGTTCCGATGGGGTCACACATTCTTGGAACTTAACAAGAATATTTTAGATGAATACTCACAAGCCACTACACAAGAAGACATGCTGGATATATCCTCGTCTTACGGGCTTGTATCAACTTTATAATCTCACATTGTATGAGTTCACGTCTTCCGGAATCTTATGCACAAATCACATTAACTGTCACGATCAGTTATGCGTAAATTTAGACATAGGTGAACTCATACCTCACATTACCAATCCTGTCCACACATTACTATCCGACGTGTGTATTTGTTCTCACACTTTTATGTGCCTGTTTGGGAACTATTTCTTGCGCTTCTTATACACCACAGCGGCTATGATTCCGATTATCCCAAGAATTGCTGGTATTATTGCCCAACTCAACATCTGGCCCTCCTCAATAACCTGGTCAGGCTCTGCTACCTCTACTAGTGGCATTTCCGTGTCCTGAGGCGCCTCGCTTTCCTCAATAACTTGGTCCGGTTGGCTCATGCCAATGACAAAGAACTCCCCTGAGTACAAGTCTGGTCTCATCACATCCTCAGACAGCGCAAATATCTTGAAACTGGCTGCACCTGCATCTATGTTTGAGGAGTCTATGCTAATTGTATTCTCGCCATCGGATAACGATACCTCTTCGGATATGGCCATGTTTCCCGAGGAGTCTGTCACAAAGTACTTGGCTGACGTCGCATCCTGGACGGTTAGTCGTATGTCAAACTGTCCTGATACGGTGTCTGGAATATCTATGCTTGTTATCTGTGGCGTACTAACATTCTCAAATACGGACCATCTGTCTGGAGCGAAGGGATATGCGTCATCCTGGTTCCGCGTTACTGTTATTGTGCGTGCTTCTGGCGAGTATCCTTCCAGAACATATGGTCCATTGCTTATGGCCACGTGTCCTGTATCTACAATCCATTGCTCGGTAGCGTGATATCTGGAATCTGCATCTGCACTTGTACCCTCTAATGCATCAGGTACTGCGCCAGACTGCGCCAGCCTTGTAATGTATTCTTGTAGTATTTCCACATCGTTAGGGACAATAACCGACAGCCAGCTGGCCTCTGCACTGGTGGCTGCGGATCGGGAAAATGCGGTCTTTCCATCTATAACGGCCAATTCCATGGCATAGTATACTTCCCATGGCATATCTATTCCCAGACTGGCCCATGCGGCTATCTCTCCCTCATCAAAGTGCCAATAATCTACGTACACCTCTATTGTATCTGAGTCAATCACTCGTACACCCTTGAGCATGTTCGCAAACTGCTCCGCTGTTGGCGTATACTCAGGATCAAATGTACGCGATGATTCTCCCTCACGTGTGCCCCATTCTGTGGCAAAGTAGACTGCGTAAAGTATGTCATCCATACTCATGGGTATGCCATGGTGCCAGTTACCAAAGGTGTAATGAAACGTCACGGCGCTGGTGGCTTCTGCACCATCTCCCACCTCGTACCAAGTCTGCTCTGCGGGATCCCATAGTATGGCATCCGGTGGCACTTGTAGTGCATCTCGCGGTCCTGCTGTGCTTATGTCCCAGTCAGCGATAACAGGAATGGTCTCTCCTGAGTAGGGGTGCCTGAATAATGAGGGATCTGATAATACCAACCATATTTGTTTACTGTACACATCAGTAAGACCACCCACCGGATTCCAAGATCCTTGGTAAATTTGCTTAACTCCCACATCTAGCTTGCCGTCTTCCGTACGGGCGTTTATTGGTGTAAATCTGCTGGGTATGCCCGCGCCGAAATCATTTATCACGCCCTCTACTCCCTCGTTCACAACATACAGGTCTATGGTACTAGCCAAGAATATGCGAACGCTCTCGTCTGCACCATGCGATAATGCCTCTTTAATTAGTGATACGCGCTCCTCGGCTGATTCAAACTCTGCTGTGTATATGGCCTGAGTAACATTATCTAGACGCGGATGCTCGTAGTTCCAGAATGCCGGATTATCAAAACCGGGCATATTAGAGTACCATGGGGCATACATCTGCGATAACCCTGTCGAGTCATATCGCACAAAACCTGTCCGCCCCCATCCTTCCGTGTACAGGTTCCATCTCATATCTGCGGGATCAGATCCATATACTACGTTAAACGCCTTGTTGAGATCACCGTAATCTCTGTATACTACAAAACCTGCTTCTTCCAGCTCTATCGCGAGGAGCTCGCCTAGTGACTTGCGCGTGGGATCATCACTTCGTATAAACGCCGTAATCTCTACTGGTTCTCCATTTACCACCCATACGCCGTCTTCTATAACTCCGCCCGCCGCTGTCATGGCCGTGTTTATCATGGAACGTGCCTGTTCCGGATTGTATCTAAAATTGAAGGACTCAATATCCTCTATTACGGATATGTATTCCGGGTCAAACTGCCCATAATACGCATACATGGGTGCCCCGTATCCGTCCATTAGCTCATTTACTACTAGATTACGATCTAGCAAGTAGTTTACGGCAAATCGTATGTCCTTTATGGAGAATGGATTGAATACGTCCGCCTCCGCAGGATTGAGGAGTATGCTAAAGGAGCCTCCTGTGGATTCGTATACCTTGAGGCCTTCCCTAGACTCTGGATCCGAGATCCTGTCAGACGGTATACTCCAGTAATACATGTCAATATTACCCTTTTTTACTTCCTCCAAGGCAGTATTCTCGTCTAGATATTGTATGAACCGTATCATGTCAAAACCATTCTCTCCATATGCTACTCCGGTACCTAGTATTACTGTGGATAGAGCTAGAATTACATACCCACGCATGTTTTTGAATAATATATGTGCTATAAAACTGTCTTGTTTTGTATAGTTTGTTGTATAACTCCAAACAAGTTAGATTAAAAATGTATGTGAGGAACGGTTTGAGTATTTTCGTTCATTCTGTCAGTGATTACTAGATTGGATCCAAGCATTAATAGCTGAGATTTTTTAAACAAACTTGATGGTATTCACCGACAATGCCAGGTACGTCCAGCGGAAGGCTATTTGGCTTTGATCATACGTGGAATTGGAAAGGCTAACCATAACAAGGAGGGTGCTCCCTACCAGTATGCCGTGGGCATGTTACATGACACTGAGAACGGCATTAGGTATGAGATACAGGCAGGTATCCGGATTCCTTGCAGGACTACTGGAAGGGCACCAAACCCCGCACTACTCCACAATATACATACGCGGAAAAGATCTTGACATAGAAGGGGAATGGTATGATTATCGGTACAGACAAAAAGCTAACTAGAACCATGATTGTTGACTCGGCCGGCCTTGAATCGTGACGAGTGGATTAGGGCCAAATGGAAAAAGAGGCGCGGATTCATGTGCTCGCGGACTGGGTGAACATATGCATTTACGGTTACCGGCGAGTGGGTTGGGGATACGCGCATGTTAAACAATGCAGTACTGGGCTTGTATGCAGAAGAGCCACAACTGTACAGGGGGCACACCCTGGAATTGGAAAGTTCCGGACTCATTGCAACAGTTGCCATCTCTGGCAGGACCAACAGATAAGCCACTACCCGGAAACGCGCTGACTAACGGTGTGTCCCCCTTACCGAATAATGATGAGAAGCGCACATTTAATCTGGAATTACTTGCGGATGGCGCATACGCGTCCAGGGGTAACATGAAATTGTGCAGTCATAATCGAATCCGGACAACCATTCCACTTCAGCTAAATTCCACCAAAGGAAAGGCAACTCATGGGGACTTGCAGTCTTGGAGGAAGTCCGGAATCACCCATTTTCCGCCTTTCTGATGAGGAAAAGGCCAAAAACAAGCAGTACTTGAAGGCGGCAAAAGGATACAACAGGCGATGGATAATCTAGATAATCAGAGCCGGTTCCCGTTCAAACGATTATTCGGACACGGATTAATGGCGCGGAAATGGGATAACATACGAGTACAACGAGTGGGTGGACGCGGTAGCAACGTAGATTACGACATGGGGAACCTGTATTCTGTCAAAGTCAGTTCTGTAACAAACTCTTTGTGGCGCCTGCCCTTTAATACTCTGGAGATAACGGATCTCCAGTGATATTTCCCGGTGTTTAATATTATGAATCATAGTTCTGCCATTGGTGTCATGTAGCAGCTAAATGTTTCCCACCGGCATCCACACCCCGTGCTACACCGGTCTTGACGTGTTTTGGCGCTTTCTCCCCTATGTTGATGTGAATCTCTAATACGCGCTCTTCCGGTCTCGTTTTTTAGTGATGTGTATCAGATGGGAGTTTGAACTCCGGGGCGATCAAAATGGCCGCAGCAGGCATATACTCTAAATAGGTAACATGCAACGTTCAGGCATGAACATAAGTGTCTCCTCAAGTCCCCAAGGCGCAGATATTCTGTGCTACATGATAAACGAAAATGGCGCCATACCCTACCCTAGTACTGTTCCCGACTCTGCGCTGCGCCAAATACAAAAAGATCTGGACGGGCGTTTTAATCACACCATACACACGGCAAATCCCGAGGGAGACCCACCCCGTATTCTCCTGGCAGGGTTGGGACCAAAAGAAAAGATGGACCAGGATACCATAAGACATGTGGCAGGCACCATAGCCAAGAAGGTTGAGGAGATGCGGATACACAGATTCGCGATACAATGCCCCGAGGGGTATGATCCTCAAGAATCCGCTGCCCAGATTGTAGAGGGCGCCATGCTAGCCCTGTACAAGTTTGATCAGTACAAGGCAAAAAAAGCTGATAAGGCGCCAGATATGACCATAGTATCTAAATCCAACATTACCGATGCGGTACGCAGGGCCGAGGCGACCTCCAGTGGCGTGATATTGACGCGTGATGTGGCGAACCAACCTCCCAACGAGTGTCCCCCGGAAGGTATGGCATCATATGCAGAACATTTGGCCAGACATGAAAATGTTACATGCACCGTGCTGTCTGACGCTGAACTTGTAGAGGGTGGATTTGGCGGAATCATCGCGGTCGGCAAGGGTAGTGCCAACACCCCACGTCTCATCATATTACAATATAACGGAGGACAGGGAAATCCCGTCGCATTAGTGGGCAAAGCAGTGACTTTCGACACCGGTGGTATATCGATAAAGCCCGGTGAAAAGATGGACGAAATGAAATTTGACAAATGCGGTGGCTGCACAGTACTGGGAATAATAGATGCCGCGGCAAGGATGAAACTGCCCGTCAACATAGTGGGCGCAATACCATCGGTGGAAAATATGCCCGGAGGCGAATCATACAGACCAGGAGACATAATCAAGCTGTACAATGGAAAAACCGCAGAGATACTCAACACCGACGCGGAAGGTAGACTCATACTTGCCGATGCATTATCGTATGTGGAACGCAAGTTTGCTCCCCGTGCAATAATAGACTTTGCTACCCTAACGGGCGCATGTATCATAGCCTTAGGATGTGATGTTGCAGGGATGGTTTCAAACGATGATGATTTAGTAATCGCGATACAGGGATCCAGCGCACAAACCGCCGAAGGAATATGGCGCCTGCCCCTAGACCGGGACTATATGGATATGGTAAAGTCAAAAGTGGCAGACATAAAGAATCTTGGTAGTGGCCGAGCAGCAGGAACCATAGCTGCAGCAGCATTTCTGCGCAATGCCATAGAAACTACCCCGTGGATGCACTTGGATATAGCGGGTACTGCATGGGTGCAGCCGCCATCCAAGAACAAGCCGTACAATCCACCGGGTGCAACAGGTTTTGGTGTGCGCCTCATACTAGACTATCTTTGCAAGCTGTGAGTCCACGCATGATACAATTGTCATGATTCTATCGCGTTAGTGGTAATAACTAAACATGCTTTGTCATAAATTTTAACACGCCGCACCTAGTAACCGCGGCTATTCCGATCTGGCTTTGATATATTGGGATTTCTGAATCCGTGCTTCTCCATCATGTGGTTCAGGAATGCTATATCATTGGGAAATGATGCACCACATACAGAACAGATTGCCATACTACAGGTATGGCATCGCTGTAATATATGGGGAGCTATGATCATAAGCCAGTGTCTAATTATAAAAAAAGGCGGTTATGCAGCTGATGCCAATCGCTTCTCAACCTCATCCCAGTTTACCACATTCCACCAAGCAGATATGTAGTCGGGTCTGCGGTTCTGATACTTGAGGTAGTATGCGTGCTCCCAAACATCACATCCCAACAAGGGCACCAAGCCTTCGGTACGGGGACTGGTCTGGTTTGGCATGGACTTGTACTCTACACTCTTTGAAGATGGATTGTACACGAGCCATCCCCATCCGCTACCTTGTATTACGGCAGTGGTTGATGAGAACTTTTCCTTGAACTGTCCAAAGCCTCCGAAAGTCTTGGATATGGCATCGGCCGTGGCGCCACCGGGTTCCCCGCCACCGTTTCCGCTCATCGCGTTCCAGAATAGGCGGTGGTTGTCATAGCCTCCACCATTGAAGTTTATGGCACCCCGTTGTTCGGTAGGAACCGAGTCCAGGTTTGCCAGTATATTCAATATGTCCACATCCTGTACATTGGCGGGACATTTTTCCAAGGCGGCATTGAGTTTGGTGGTATATGTCTGATGGTGCTTTGTGTGGTGTATCTCCATAGTCCTAGCATCTATGTGTGGCTCTAGTGCATCGTATGAGTATGGCACATCAGGTAATGAATATGTCATGGCACCAAACATTCTGTTAATCCATTTATAGCTTAACAAATAGTCAAATGGGGACCATTTAGATCATTGTGACATACCCACACATGACACCGGCATGCCTCGGATTAGACCAGAACCATACGAATCCTGTTGTCGCCACGGAACAGTTGTTAGGTTAGAGGTAGCCACTCCAAGATGGTACCGAACAAATCCAGGGCGTCGCGCTCAGGTCCACCACCAAACCTGATGCTTTAAACATGAATTCTGGGATGGCGCAAACATGCCTGTTATTTGACAGTGTTTGGAAATCGGCATTTCAGTGCCACGCATAATGGAGTCGCCTCAAAGTTGGAGTAATGCCATTGGAGGACATAATGTCATCAGTGTAAACCTAAGCCGACCGTGTCACTGCGCATGCAACTTCGATCCATCCACTTCTTTCAGTGGGAAAATGCTGATTGGTTCCTGTGCGCTTGAGTTCCATACTTTGCATGGTGTGCCGACTCTTCATGCTGCCACCCATTGAGGTAATTTGTGATACTACAGTGTCATAGCCAAACCGATAGATATCCATGGGATTGGACACATTCTTCACTATAATATCAAAGACGTTAGTGGCTATGTGAGACCGGGTAGACTCTACCATGTTAGGCGGTACAATGTACTCCAAGATCACATAATTGCTAGCGCCGTTGCCCAATAATGATATTAGGCCCCATAGCGTGTCAGGCCCCACATAGTATGATATTCCTTCAAATACCATAACGGAGGGCTCCTCCTTGGACCAACCGTGAGATATTAGTTGACGTGCAACCTCACCGGTTTTATGTAAATCCATATCTATGAATTCAATGCGATCCGCAACATCAGGTACAGAAGCTTGCACAAGTTCCCGCTTCAGGCGCATTTGGTCTTGGTCTACTTCATACACACGGACATCATCTACTTGGGATACCAGCTCCAGTGACAGTGAGTCAACCCCACTACCCAATATCACCACCTGCTTGGTGCCGGCATGGATATAACGTAGTATCTCATTTAGGATGCAGTCTTTCCTGTTCTTCACCAACTCGCCTAGATGCGGCCACACAGTAGAGCATTTTTGCATGAGCCACGATCCTGCGTTGAGATCCAGCATGGATCTATACTCCAATGCATGCTTACTGGTATGGACAAGTCCCTCATCAAGCATCACAACAAATGCAGACGTGTCAGATATTTCATACGACAATAATACAAAGCATTAATAATTTTATTATATATTTTTGCAATTGATATTTTGTATGAGTTCACGTGTTTTGATCATTCACTAAGATATAGGTATGAGTTCACGTGTTTTGATCATTCACTAAGATATAGATTGGTATGGCAATATTTTACTTAAATACCAAATTTGCAATAAGAATCTAATGAGAAGACGCCGGTCCTATAAGGAATTGGAACTGGAAAATAAACTTCTTCAGGATACCCTTGCGTCTACCGAGAAAGATCTTGCACATTACAAGGAACGTGTGAGAGTATTGGAAGCATATGTGTCCCGCACCACAAAAGAAATACGAAATCTCACACAAGATTTCCAAATTATTAGGAATTATGTAAATGAATTGAATGAGAAATTAGAAGAAAAACAGGGGAAAATTGCGGTACTCACAACGCGACTTAAATATTATGAGAATGCTCACTCGCCACCATCCCTTCAATCCCTCCAGTACAAGAAGCGAAAACAGGGAGATAATAAGCAACAGAAAGAAGCCAGTACTAAATCAGCCAAAAAGGCTGGCGCTCAAAAGGGACACAAGGGGGTTTCCCGTTCCCACAACCCCGGCAGAGTAGTGCATCACACCTTTGAGTACACACCAATATGTGAGTGCGGCAATATGATGACAAAAATTGGTTGGAAACAACGACACATAACGGAATTAATACCAGCCAAAATAGAGGAGACCCTTCATGTGATAGAAATGGCTGCGTGTGGGTGCGGCAAAAAACAACTGGCCCCAGCAGCGGGCGTCCCAAAGAGTGGTAGTTTTGGGGTTCAATTATGCGGTGCCATCACTGCATTGCGTGCGGAAAAGATTCCAATAAAACGCATACCTGTAATTTCGAAGGATCTCTTCGGCCTGAATATATCTGTGGGTGCGGTAAACAACATAATTGCCAGTATGAGTTCACCTGTGTCTAAATTTACGCATAACTGATCGCGACAGTTAATGTGATTTGTACATAAGATTCTGGAAGACGTGAACTCATACTACTAAACTGCAAAAGAAGGTAAAAGGATTGAATAAGGCCATACCAGGCATGTTCGTATTCCTAGAATATGACAGTGTGGAGCCCACCAACAATCCAGCGGAGCAGTGGAACCGGTTCTGATACGCAGTGGTATTCCGCAAGATTAGTGGCCAGATAAAGGGTGGTGAAAGGGCCATGCGCCGCATGTCCATATGTGTTCAGACATGGAGGGCTCAGGGCCTTTCTGTAATGAACGAGGTTGCTGCCAGAATGTAATTATAATTAAAAAACTAGGATGTATTCTATCTTATTATATGATCAAAACACGTGAACTCATATGATATTTTAGGCTCAAAGATAATCTAACGGTACAAGATTAATATCCGTGACCAATACAGAAACTGCAATGGTCGAATTTGTACTTGATGAATACAAACTCATACACGTACGAGACATGATCAGGGTGGATCTGGACGATTTTATCATTATGATGACCGCCACAGAATCAAACATTGCATATTGGGCCGATGGTGTACTCTTTGCATGTTTTGCAATGACCGAATCAGAAGCCTTGTCAAAAATGGAGATTGCCGGCGAGACATACATTGAAAAAATAATTATTGCTAAGAAAGAGACGTTTACACGTACAATAAAATCTGCCACAAACTTTGAGATACCCGTAGTTAATGTTCAGGATAGCGCCCTATATACAGAACTCATAAACTGGATTAAAAAACAGCGAATATGGAACCAGGATTGAAACGCAGATGCTCGTGGGCCATAGGCGACGAAATGATCAAATACCACGACACCGAGTGGGGAAAACCGGAACACAATGATAATGCACTATATGAGTTTTTGATACTGGAGGGTGCACAGGCAGGACTATCTTGGAGTACCATACTAAAGAAAAGAGAAGGATACAGAAAAGCTTTTGCAAATTTTGATCCGCACATGGTTGCCACATATACTAACCGCAATGTAGAGACATTACTCCAAAATCCCACCATAGTTAGAAATCGTAGAAAAATAGAGTCGGCCATTAATAATGCAGTTCAATTTTTACACATACAGAAGGAATATGGGAGCTTTGACAAATTTGTCTGGGAAGTGGTAGGGGAGCGTATTAAGAACTCATTTGATGACATGTGTCTTCCTGCATTTACACCAAAATCAAAGCATCTAAGCCAGGTATTAAAGAAACATGGATTTACGTTCGTGGGACCAGTCATTTGTTATTCATATATGCAGGCAGTAGGCATGGTTAATGATCATGCTGTCTCGTGTGACCTTCACAACACATAACTGGCACGAGTTTACATATGTCTAGATTTACAGATCATAAATAATTAGTACAAAATAAGCACATAATTAAGAAGTAAATTTATGCCTCAATTATGTTATGGATTACAAAAATTGCTAGTATTTTAGAAAATATCTTAGTCGTAAATAACTTAGTTGTAACAAAAACAGCGAGAGTTTTTATTATCAATGCAATATTGTAATTTATGAATATATCAAAGAAGATGTCACAGACACTCAACGAACAGGTCTTACTGGAGATCGAGGCGTCCAACAAATATCTAGCTATGGCATGCTGGTGTGAAGTGAATGGTTACGAGGGTGGTGCATCCTATTTCTACGCCCAATCCGACGAAGAAAGAATGCACCTAATAAAGTTGGTAAAATTCCTTAACAATACAAATGCGCCAGCAGTAATTCCAGCATCATCCAAACCTAGTGTCGAATTTGGCGGACTTGAAGATGTCTTGAAAGCAGCACTGGCAGGAGAGCAGAAAGTGACCAAGGCAGTGACCAAGGCAGTGGAACTGGCCAAAGAAAAAACAGAGATTGCCGTAATGGATACATTACTATGGTTTGCCAATGAACAGGTTGAGGAAGAGACAAAATTCGAGGCGCTACTACAAAAATTCGATACCATAGGCAGGGATCCTATAGCGATAAACGAGATTGATAAAATACTAGCATCCCAAGCTGCACAAGAATAATTTTTTTATTTCTAGTATTATATGCATAGTTTAACAGTATGCATATATTTATCTACAAGGTCATGATTACGCGAGTATATGGCATTATTACCGCGTAACAACAGCAACTATTATGGTATGAGTTCACGTCTTCCGGAATCTTATGCACAAATCACATTAACTGTCGCGATCAGTTATACGTAGATTTAGACACAGGTGAACTCATACGTTTTATTTTGTCCTTGAGTTTGGGATCAATGTTGTTCCCGCCCATGTGGGACACAGATAAATCGGCCAGTTCTTCCCTGACTAATGCAAGGGATTCACGAAGCTGCTGGTTTTCCTGCCTCAATTCACCATAGGTCAGGCGTCTGACCATCATATGCCACTTACAAATTTGGTATTTAAGCACTCGGTCAATATTTAATTAAAACATATCAACTTTCACAATCTTCCGGAGAGATCGACCTATTTGAATTGCCTCCCACATTTAGCTGCGCACAATACCATATTGATATGCCAAATTAACCACCCCCTTGGGGGCGCGTAAATAAGCCTGTGATAATTGTGATATTTTGATCAAATTAGTCGCCCAAAGACTTATGGTGACCGCTATAATACAGATGGCCGGGGTCTCGGATCATGGCATGCTGTATTGAACCGGACCGGTGCCAAGACGGTCTGAATATTGGAACTACCAACTCCTTTTGATACATCCAACTAAATGGTGTATGAAAAATTCTTTCCGCAGGATTAAAGATGGGGCTGTGGAAAGACGTAACGTGCAATACTGGATATTTCCCATCCGATCCAGATCCTCGGTACTGCTGACTACGCTGTTTGTGGTTCTGACTTTGGTGGTAATGTCAGGCGCAACCCAGCAGTTCGACCAGGGTGCGGTGACTGCGGCACAAGATGCCGGTGGCAATCCACAGCTGGACCTGGTCATACAGCTGATCACCGAATCAGGAGATGTTTGGTACATGCTGGGTCTTGGCATAATTATGATATTACTTCGACGTACACGCCGTATAGGGATCACGCTAATGATATTCTTGGTTGTGTCTACCATACTGGCGGGATACATAAAGTGCGGTACAGATAGGGAGCGACCTCAGGAACACTACGACCGGATACAGATTCCTGTGGAGATCAGTAGAGACACATTCGCGCTCTTCTGCCAGGGCGGCTTTGATGCCTCGTATCCTTCTGGTCACGCACTTAGAACAACAGCAATTGCCATACTATTGGCATATGCGCTATCGGAACGATATCCACGCGGCGCATATCTTCTGTTCATATATCCTGCGCTGGTCTCTGCTAGCAGAGTGATGGTATTACAGCACTATCCTACTGATGTAATAGGCGGTATAATACTGGGTGTACTACTAACCGGAATACTGGCACAACAAACTAAACTGTATCGTATGTTTGAGTCAAAGTCCTAGTTTATTGGCCATTGCAGAATCAACCATGACTATTGCATAGTGTTTCTCGTCGTAATGATATGTCCAGTATTTGACATCCCGTGACTCGCCTTTTTTGCGTAAGCCGTATGAGACCCCAGTGGTGACTGTATATCCTATACGCTGGGCTAGCCTCTTCTCTTTTGGCATGAGTATACGAAAGCCCTTCGACTTGCCCCTAAACCCCACAGATACCATCTCCGATACCGCATTTTCTGCACTCTTTACATCCTCTATCGTGAACGTCTTGAATATGGGGATGTCTCTGGGATGTGTGGACATATTGCCAAATCATATACCAAGTATAAAAGGAAATATCAAGTATGACGTATGAGTTCACGTCTTCCGGAATCTTGTGCACAAATCACATTAACTGTCGCGATCAGTTGTGCGTAAATTTAGACACAGATGAACTCATACAGTATGACCGTGCAATTTTACTCACTTTCTGGTTCGATGTCACGCTAATATGGTAATCCTTGTGCGCTAGGGCGTTTGTGCCCGAATATATACAAATTTGTATACGGTTTAGTGACATGTAAACGGGTACTATATTATAGGTGTATCAATGATGACAGCATGTCTCATCAGTCATGGTGGGCTATTCTGCTTGGGTGTAGCCTGTATGCAAATAAAAACTAATTTTTAGCGTTACAGTAAACGTATTACATGCGATGGTTATTTGGAGTGCTGGTAATTCCTCTCTTGGTACTGGCATTTTATGTACCAACAGATAAGGCTCATACGTACTTGGACAGGAGTGTGCCTTTTGTTGGTGCGGGCATTGAGAATACGGACTTGGATGGCGCCGGTATAGTAGTGGCGGTGATTGATACCGGTATAGACTATTCTCATTTGGATCTGTACGGATTTGGTCCCGGCAACAAGGTAATTGGCGGCTACAATTTCATAAACCCACTGACACCGCCCATCGATTACAATGGACATGGAACCCAGGTGGCTGGAATAATAGCCGCTGATGGCGGTATCCAAGGGGTGGCACCGGCTGTCAGTCTCCTGGCATACAAGGTGTCTGAAGATGGAGAGGGTGTAAGATCCGAGTTGATTGTGGGGGCTATAGAGATGGCGGTACAAGATGGGGCGGATATAATTAACATAAGCTTGGGCATAAACAAAACCAATACTTCCATCGATGCGGCAGTAAACAGAGCAGTATCCCAGGGTGTGTTGGTAATTGCCGCTGCAGGTAATGATGGCCCCTCGCCCAGTACCATCGGTAGCCCGGGACACAATCCCATGGCGCTAACAGTTGGCGCCACATATAACAATCTGACATCCAGCCGAATAGCCGTTCTAGATGTGGACGGTGTCCCTTACACGGTCATGCCCATGCTTGATTCCAGTACGCCCAGGGACAGTATAGTGGGACCTATTGTCTTTGGGGGATATGGCAGTGAGTCAGACTTGGCTGATCTGGATGCCGTCGGTACCATATTGTTGGTGGAGCGCGGCAGTATCATGCCTGATGAACTGCTTTACTTTTCAATAAAAGAGTCCAATGCCGCAGATGCCGGGGCAATGGCTATGATAGTGTATAATAGCGAGGCGGGCATGTTCTTTGGGGAACTTGTACACAATATGAATAGGCCAGATTATGAACCGCGCATACCCACGGTCTCCATGAGTCGCGCTGATGGTCTGGAGATAAAAGATTCCATACAGCCAGACTCCACGGCACGATTGCGATTCTTCCACAGCCCTGATTATCCTGTGCAGTTCAGTTCCAGAGGTCCGGTCTCCCCTTTTTACATTAAGCCGGATATAATGGCTCCTGGAGTGTACATAAACACTACATCAACAAATGGATACAGTGTGGTTAGTGGTACCAGCTATGCGGCGCCTCATGTTAGCGGGGCAGCGGCGCTACTTTTACAGAGATATCCTGACTTGACACCCGAGGATATACGTTCCTTGCTGGCAACTACCGCCGTTGATGTTATTGACATGTCCGGAGATACTGCAAGTATAGATGATGCCGGATTGGGCAGAATGGATATGAGGGCAGCCCTGTCATCTGGATTGCTAATACGCCCGCATGTCATTATAGATACAGTTACGCCGAACAGCGACCCTGTTGCTGTCACTTTGGAGTTAGGGCATGCAGAAGAGCGCGGTCCTGTACAAATCGATTATGATATTCCCGGTGTAGATATACGGCACCAGGTAGTGGATGATCTCCTCTTACTAGTTATAAATGCACCCGAAGAGGTGGATGGCCGACTGACCATATCGCATGAGGGTGTAGACCACAGCGTCCCGGTTATAATACGTCAAACAGACGGCACCATATCCACGACACAGGAGAACGGCAGGCTCTCTTTCCAGATAGATTATCCTGAGGATTGGAGTTTTGCCAAGATAACTGCCACCGGCAGAAACGGCCAAACATATGTGACATCGGCCATACCCAGCGACACGTCCTATGTGGACATATATCTTAACGACCTGTACTATATACAGGCTGATATTGTATCTGGACTGGAGAGCTCCGAGGTCTACGATACGGTGCTTGTGAATACAGTATCTGATGATGCGGCACCCCCATCATACAACATACCTTGGAGGCCCATTGCAGTAGTGGGCTCAGTCGTATCTGTACTTATGATTGCTGGTGTAGTTATGCATCTTGCGTATAGGGGGGCCCGCGGCAGCAATCTCCGGTGACGCATCCTTGAACTTTGCAAAATTATTTACAAATTTTTCTGCAAGTCGCTTGGCCTGTTTCTCGTAATCTTGTGTATTTTTCCAAGTATTTTTGGGATCCAATATGTCATCTGGCACTCCCGGACAGCTCAACGGAACATCTAGGTTAAATATGGAATCTTTGCGGTACTGGACTTTTGTAAGTTCTCCACTAAGCGCCGCCGCTACCATTGCTCGACTGTATGCTATCTTCACCCTCTCACCGGTTCCGTAGGGCCCGCCGGTCCATCCCGTGTTTATGAGGTATACGTCAGTCTTGTGCTTTGTTATCTTTTCTGCCAGCATCTCTGCATACATCTGCGGTTTCCTTGGCATGAATGGAGCGCCAAAACATTCCGAAAAGACGGACTTGGGTTTCTTTATGTTTCTCTCTGTTCCGGCCAGCTTGCTTGTGTATCCTGACATAAAGTGGTACATGGCCCCCTCTCTGGTCAATTTGGATATGGGCGGTAGCACACCCTTGGCATCGGCGGTAAGAAATATCACCACACTGGGATGGACACCCATACTGGGCACTACCGCTCCGGGAATGTGATCTATTGGATACGCCACCCGTGAATTCTCAGTCAGTGATCTGTCGCTGTAATCGGGTCTCCCGTCCTCGTCTAGTACCACATTCTCCAGTAGAGCTCCATCGCGTATTGCGTTCCAGATCTGCGGTTCATTCTTGTGGGTCAGGTCAATACACTTTGCATAACAGCCACCTTCGAAATTAAATACATCCTTATCAGACCACCCGTGTTCGTCATCTCCTATGAGCATGCGATTAATGTCTGCTGAGAGCGTAGTCTTGCCTGTACCGGACAGTCCGAAGAATAATGCCACGTGATCATCACTATCCGTGTTGGCGGAGCAATGCATGGGAAATATTCCTCTCTGTGGTAGCAGAAAGTTCATAACTGAAAATACGGATTTTTTTATCTCCCCTGCATAGTCGGTACCGCCAATCAGTACAACCTTGCGACTCATGTCCACTAAAATGAAAGCGTTGGTTCTAGTTCCGTCTATGTCTGGTATAGCCTCATAATCCACAAGGCAGAGAACGGTAAATTCGGGGGAATGGTTTTCCAGATCTTGCGTGGTGGGCCGTATGAAGAGTCTACTGGCAAACAGGTTCTGCCATGCATGATCATTTATCACGCGAATTGGGATGCGGCTACTAGGATCAGCTCCTACAAATCCATCAAACACATACAAACTCTTTCCCTCGACAGATTTTTCCATCTTTTCAAAAAGTGCGTCAAATTTGTCCGCAGGGAATTTATGGTTTATAGAGTTCCAGTTTACTGCATCGCGAGTTAGATCATCGTACACGATAAATCTGTCATCCGGTGACCTTCCTGTATATTCTGTCCGCACCGCGATGGCACCGGTGGTTGTGCGAACACCATCTCCTGCCTGTATTGCATGCTCTGCCAGTTCCTTTGGACTCAGGTTCCTGAACAGCCTTGCTGCCCGTATCCCAAACTCTCTCATCTGGTTCAGTAAATTCGAATTTTCTTGCTCTTCACTCATATCCATATCTACCTCGTTTAATGATTCGAGTCCATTCACAATGCCTTATTATCTCTTTGCGGTCAGTCAATGTATTCTGTAATGGGCATTTATTACACAGATAACCATTTTTTCGCAAAGTCTTCGTGACACATACTAGGCGTATGGACCAGTCTGTGCTCACATTTGTTCATAACGGATTGTAACAGCACACTTGATGGACACATGATCACATGCCGACTACTATTGCAGGTTGGCGATGGATTACCCTCATACCTGCAGTTATTGATTTTATGTGATTGTACCTCTCCGGATTATTCCCGTCCTTTGCCTGCATGGTATCTTCGTATGAGTTCACCTGCGTCTAAATTTACGCATAACTAATCGCGACAGTTAATGTGATTTGTGCACAATATTCCGGAAGACGTGAACTCATACGTATCTTCTGTCATCCAGATTTACCCTACTCCTCTAAACTGAACTTGGGTGCATACGCGAGTTTGTTTATACGCGCTTTTCTGCCGACTTAAAATTGGCATGAATTCTCCTGTGTTTAAATTTGCGCGCACCTGTTCTCGGCGATTGGTACAATTTTGACATAAAATTCAGGTACGTCAGATGGTCGCAACCTGCATGTCATGGGACGACAACATTGCTGTTCAAACGCGGTATTGTAAAATCCGTGAACCTGTACGTGTCTGCCATTATATTCTGATATCAAATTTAAATGGTAATTCATGCATCATAAAAATCGGTTAATTCATATCATTTGTACGTACATGATGTTTGACATGCTCATAATGCGTATGAGTTCACGTCTTCCGGAATATTGTGCACAAATCACATTAACTGTCGCGATCAGTTATGCGTAAATTTAGACACAGGTGAACTCATACCATAATGCTTCTGTTAACCAAGAATTTTTCATACTTATTTATATAGAATACGGTAAAATCCAAAAAAAAATCTACCATAACCGAAAAATGCGTGAAATTAAACCCAGTGCATACATGAATCACCTCTGATACATATTATCAGAAGTTGGACGCTCCATTATCTGGCCACTATGTGATAGATTTAACTTAAATTGGTTATATGTGGTTCTAACACATGCTAAGGGATCTGCCTCTCAAGCTGGAATATCGCAGTGATGTTGATGACATACTTCGTGATTTTTTCTATCCTTGCCTCGAGCAATGTAGTTTGTATTACGAATGTATAAACAAGTTCTCGTTAGATATGCTGATGTCGCTGATAGCACACTATAAGCATTTTGCTGCTGGTGATGTTGTAATGAAGATAGTCATGGGTTATAGATTGGATATAAAAGATATTAACACACTGGCTAATATTTATTCTGGAAATATAAGCAACTCCAAGAATGCAGATAACTTGCGTGTGATTTCAAATCTTTTACAGACAGAAACACTACGATTACGTGTCGCCATTACTGATTTACTGGATGAAAATAGTGGCTTTGAGCGCACTGGTATAATTGGAGATAGTAATGGGGATTACGTGGTATTTATTAATGCAGGCAAAGAGTTGTTCCATAAAAAATATGAGAATTTTGAGATCGTGGATGTGTTTACCTCGTGGTCTGATACAGACCGAGCCAACCTTAAGATGAAAATGTTTGATCAATTATGGAATAATGAACTAAAGCACGCTCAAGTGTATGATTATGATTATGCCACAAAATACAACATACTAAAATATGATTTGGATTGGGTCATAAACGATTGACTACGTTAATTGTGTATGAGTTCACGTGTTTTGATCATATAATAAGATAGAATACATCCTAGTTTTTTAATTATAATTGCATTCTGGCAGCAACCTCGTTCATTACAGAAAGGCCCTGAGCCCTCCATGTCCGAACACATATGGACATGCGGCGCATGGCCCTTTCACCACCCTTTATCTGGCCACTAATCTTGCGGAATACCACCGCGTATCGCAGAGTCTGCTCCGCTGGATTGTTGGTGGGCTCCACACTGTCATATTCTAGGAATACGAACATGCCTGGTATGGCCTTATTCAATCCTTTTGTATGAGTTCACCTGTGTCTAAATTTACGCACAACTGATCGCGACAGTTAGTGTGATTTGTGCACAAGATTCCGGAAGACGTTAACTCATACATCCTTTTACCTTCTTTTGCGTATGAGTTCACGTGTTTTGATCATTCACTAAGATATAGATTGGTATGACAATATTTTGCTTAAATACCAAATTTGTGATAAGAATCTAATGAGAAGACGCCTGTCCTATAAGGAATTGGAACTGAAAAATAAGCTTCTTCAGGATACCCTTGCGTCTACCAAGAAAGAACTTGCACATTACAAGGCAGGGGCCATGGGCCGCCTTGTCCTACGTCTTGCGGCTACCGATAAAGATCTTGCACATTATACCTTATGCGCATGATTGACAATAACAGCCCATGTTGCTTCAAACTGGGGTGTATTTTATGGCACACAATCAGTCAAGCATGAACAATGTGAATGGCACCTGCCAGCACTAACGTATGCCGTGATTGCAAATGTCATGTAGTGGGGTGACCGGATCTTGATGACGTATATCATGAGTGAGCTAAATGGTTACCACAAAACCCATTAATTTAGTGGATTTTCTGATGAGTAATATTCGAATTATAATAACACGGAAATTATGGACAGATATTTTTCAAAAATTTCTTGTATCTGGTATGCTTGTGCATAATGTGTAAATTATGCAACCCGGATACTACGAGTAGATCTTCCCGGAATTCCTCACGACTACCATCATATACCTGACTTAATCTACGATATACCTTTAGCATTCGAATTACATTCTCGATTAATATGCGCCTTTTTGATACATATTGGCTGTATTTCCTTTCAGTTTTAGTGAGTGATTCCCTACCCCTGTATGGAATTATGACCTTTGCGCCGGGTAGGAAGTCTTTCATCCCCTGGTATCCTGCATCTGCTATTACTGTTATCTTATCGGATGGTGGCGTGGTTGATTCTTTTAGGGACTTGCCCCATTTGCCGCCAAGGGGAATATCATTCTTGAATATGCCATAATCGTGTCTTTTTCCCTCATATACTCCACTTACGTGAATTATCAGTCTTTTCTTGTTTGATGTTATCTGTACGTTATACGTGTGGGTTTTTTGTTTACCAGAGTACATGTATGAGTTCACCTGTGTCTAAATTTACGCATAACTGATCGCGACAGTTAATGTGATTTGTGCATAAGATTCCAGAAGACGTGAACTCATACGAGTACATTGCCTCCTGATTTTTTTCAGGACGTTGTACGCGTACATGTGTCCCGTCAGTCTTTATCTCCCCTCCGGCTCGACCGGGAACAATTTCCTTAAAGTCGGGTGTTGACTTGATTTGTGATATTGCTTTTGCAACGGTATCGGCCGTTGGAAGTATCTTGATCGTATGAGTTCACGTCTTCCGGAATCTTGTGCACAAATCACATTAACTGTCGCGATCAGTTGTGCGTAAATTTAGACACAGGTGAACTCATACTCAAGATGTTTGATCTGGCCTTTGAGGAAGTCCATTGTATTGCCAAGCATAATCTTGTATCAAAATGCTTTGTTTTAGAAAGTTAATTTATTGTTTAGCTTGCATAACCGCAATTGAGCTAAATGCTTAATTTATTTGAGATAACAGCAAAACTAAAATACAAAACAAGTTGTACATGTTGTATGAGTACTGAAACAATGAGCATATTAGCTATTGTAAAAGAATTAGCACAAGAGTTAGAACTGCTTAAGCAAATAGTGAATAAAAATGAGGCCGAAAAATCCACGCCAAAGCGACGTGGAAGACCGCCAAAATCCCAGACTGCTGCCGCCGCTGATACTACTGTACCAAAGCGACGTGGAAGACCGCCAAAATCCCAGACTGCTGCCGCCGCTGATACTACTGTACCAAAGCGACGTGGAAGACCGCCAAAATCCCAGACTGCTGCCGCCGCTGATACTACTGTACCAAAGCGACGTGGAAGACCGCCAAAATCCCAGACTGCTGCCGCCGCTGATACTACTGTACCAAAGCGACGTGGAAGACCGCCAAAATCCCAGACTGCGTGAATTGTACCTGTAAGATGTGCACTGTTTTTTAGCATAAAGTCATAGACTATGAACATTATGCAAATAGGTCCACAAAGCGATCACGAAAAAATTCATCCCAACGTGGTTCTTCTAGTATATTTGTACAATCTCTCATACTTACGCGCACACTTGTTGTGTAGTATGAGTTCACGTCTTCCGGAATCTTGTGCACAAATCACATTAACTGTCGCGATCAGTTGTGCGTAAATTTAGACACAGGTGAACTCATACTTATGATGTACTGTCTTGATTACTCTGTTATTCTCTTTACCATAGCCTTTCGTGGTTGGTGCAATCTGAAATAGTCAGCTACTGTACGCCGGATCCTAAACGGACTTACTTTTCGTACTATTGAGCCAATATTGTCAGATGTTGTGTAGATGACTTTAATATAATCAAAGTCTCTGCTGTACCATGGGTCGTCACCGTGCCTATCCACTCATTGTACTTTGCCATCCCCAATTTGATTTCCTGCACTGGAGATTATGCACATAGGTTAGGGAATCCTCGATAGTGATGGACTTTGCGCGTGATCATTTTTAACTTAGCTATTTTACAAGCCTATTTGCATAATATCCTACGACTGTTATATAAGAATGGATAAAAATTCACAAACTGTATCTTACAGATACGATTTTTATCTATTTTTATTGAGTTATGCAACAAATTCGTATATCTTCACATGTGTCCAAATTTACGCACGATCAATAGTAGCAGTTTATACAAATACGTGAACTTGTACGTTGTGTAAGTTCGACTGTGCCTGAATGTATACATCACGATTGGTCTAAATCGAAAGCTGTGAGCTCATACAAAAACTGCAGTATGAGTTCACCTGTGTCTAAATTTACGCATAACTGATCGCGACAGTTAATGTGATTTGTGCATAAGATTCCGGAAGACGTGAACTCATACAAACTGCATGCATAATCTATGAATTTAATTAAAAACACAGATGAAAACTCAAAGGTCTGGCGTATATGGAGACTGTTTTGCTTAACCTGGACATGTTGCAGATCACAAGAACGCTACTACTGATGGTGTCCGAATACTGCCCGCCTACGAATAATCCTAGTACTACAATCTAATCCAGTTCAGATCCGTATGAGTTCACCTGTGTCTAAATTTACGCATAACTGATCGCGACAGTTAATGTGATTTGTGCATAAGATTCCGGAAGACGTGAACTCATACTCAGATCCTGCATTTGTCCAAAATATAAAATTAAACATAATAACAGAATTATTGCGATGGGTGATGATTGCGTGTTGCTAAAACCACTCATAATAAGTATGAGTTCACCTGTGTCTAAATTTACGCACAACTGATCGCGACAGTTAATGTGATTTGTGCACAAGATTCCGGAAGACGTGAACTCATACCATAATAATGCTATTAGTTGTGTAGTAATTTATGCAAATTCCCTACACTATGGATTATACATATGGGCATACAAAATATGAGTTCATTACTATCTAAATTTACACACGACTGATCGTAACTATTGGTACGGTTCACGTGTGATTGGCGAATGCGTGAACTCATACTAGAAAACAACAAAGTTCAAAACGTTTACACACAGAATCCATTGTGGATTTCCCGATATATTTGGATGTTCTTAACTATGGACAAAGTGCGGATCGGCGTTTTGTGTGATTTATGACAAACGGGTGGCACGAGTTTCTGTATCTCTCAATCTGGTGCTCAAATTATATTGATGGCCACGATCTGTTGCGCATAAATTTAGGCATGAATGAACTCTTACATTCTGAAATTACGTGACATTTGTATACAGCTCGTACTCTATCAACTTGTTCTAACTGTGTGATGATATTTACAACACAATCATTGATACTCGTATGAGTTCACGTCTTCCGGAATCTTATGCACAAATCACATTAACTGTCGCGATCAGTTGTGCGTAAATTTAGACACAGGTGAACTCATACTGATACTCTACAACAATGCACTTTGTATAGAGATGCATTGCCGTGCGCGGTTATAGTCAAGTCTATGTGTATATGGGATTGGTGCGACGTGTCATGCCGGTAAGTGAATGCATTGCCGTGCGCGGTTATAGTCAAGTCTATGTATTTGGGAACTGCGTTATTACTAGCTCCAATAACGTATGAGTTCACGTCTTCCGGAATCTTATGCACAAATCACATTAACTGTCACGATCAGTTATGCGTAAATTTAGACACAGGTGAACTCATACGAGCGGAAAGCTAAGGAAGGGGAGCAGACAAGTACTGGATCCACAAGAAAGGCTGACAGTCAGGCGAGACACAAGGGCGTCTCCCGTAAACGTAACCCCGATAGAATTACGCATCACATGAGGGCGATAACCTGGTATGCGACTGCAGTAAAATAATGACAGTAATTGGTATAAAATCGCGATACGTGACGCATTTAATACCGGCCAGGACAGGATATTCGTATGAGTTCACGTCTTCCGGAATCTTATGCACAAATCACATTAACTAGAACAACCTGTTCCATCAGTTATGTGTAAATTTAGACACAGGTGAACTCACACCCAATAACCGTGCTCCGTGATGGGCACAATATGCTGATGTTAATGTTTTTTAAACCCACCTGAATAGACTTGGGTGTTGTCAGAAGCTAATAGTGAAGATGCGCCGGTATCCCCTGAGGAGTCCGAATCCAGTACCGTGATTCCCAGTGAAGATGAGGCTCTGGAAGATGAAGATGTAGTAGGGGATGATTTGGCATATGATACGGATGTGCCCTTGGAGGATAGCTCTGATCCCGATGCAACCGTAACAAAAGAGGTCTCCCCAGAGTTGCGCGAGAGGATAGACACAATGCTGGCAGAAAGGGACGCGGAGATAGCCCAAGCCGAGCAAGAGCCTGATGCAAAACCCGAAAAATGGGGAATTGCACACATATTTAGCAGTTTTAACAACACGATTATTCACCTAACTGATCTGACTGGAGCGGAGACCATAGCCATTAGTTCCGGCGGTAAGCATTCCAGCGCAGACCGTTATGAATCCTCGCCCTTTGCTGCCATGAAAGCTGCCAATGCCGTAGTAGACGTTGCCAAATCCCGCGGTTTTACCGGATTTCATATACGCGTGAGAGCAGTCGGAGGCGTAGGATCCAGAGTTCCCGGACCCGGTGCACAGGCAGCCATTAGGGCGCTTGCGCGCGCAACAACTAATAGAGAAGAAGATGGTACTGAGGGCGGTGCCTTCATGATTGGTAGAATTGACGATGTTACCCCCATACCTCATGACACCACCAGAAAGAAAGGTGGCAAGCGGGGACGAAGGGTTTAGTCTAATTTCACGCTGACTTTACAACCTTTTGCATGCAGGTAGTCCTGCATAAATTTGGCAAACTTGGTGTCAGGTTTATCCCATCTGTACTTGTTTATCATGTCTGCAAACCTGTCCTCTATACCCTGTTGCAGTTGCGGCTTGAAGGTTACCATAAAGAATGACCATCCAAACTTGTATGAGGGCTCGCTCATCACATATCCGTTATGCGCGGAGAGCAGGGTCTCCATTTGTGATAGAGCCTTCTTGAACAGCACCACATCGTTGGCATAATCCCTGCTACCTATCTGTAGTGTTACCATTGTACTAATTTCACCATGCGTAACCGTATGGCGCTTTATAAAAACGATGGATGCCGGCACAACTCAAAATCGGCCTCCTGTGTCACTTTTGTGAACTGCCAAGCTTCTCTGATAGTGGTAATTTCTTTCCGTCTCGCTCCACTCTTATGCTAGTCTGCATCCTGACATATATGCCCATGAGACGCAGCAGATAAAGTAACTGCCCACCGTCCACACTGCGTAGTTCCTTAGATGATACCATGGCGGCTATTCTGGGAATAGCCTTGGCTGTCCTGTCGGGAAACTGTCTTTCCGCGTTCTCTAGAACTTCCAATCCTCGGTATCCGAGGGCTGACACCAGTATGTCCCGGGGGGTTTTGGATTCAGGCTTTGCGGCGCGTTGTTGGAGGGCGGCCAATTTTTTGGCCATTATGCGGTCCAAATCATCGTCGCTCATCCCTTTATCACTCCTATGGGAACCAAGCGAGCGACTTTGGTCGCAATGCCCAAATCGTGGGATACTTCCACTACCGAGTCTACATCCTTGTATGCCTGGGGGGCCTCCTCCACTACGCCGTCACGGGTCATGGACTTTACAAATATGCCCCTTGCATTGAGAGACTGGCGTATCTCAGTGTCGCTATAGTTGCGGCGAGCCTTTGAGCGTGACATGGTTCTACCCGCACCATGAGCCGTGGAGCCAAAGCTAAGGCTCATTGAATCGTTGCGCCCTAAAAGAATCCAACTTGCAGTACCCATTGAGCCGGGTATAAGTACCGGCTGCCCTATGTCGCGATATCGTTCCTGAACCTCTGGTCTATTAGCAGGAAAGGCCCGGGTGGCACCCTTGCGGTGCACTACCACTTTGCGATCCTCCCCGTCTATTCTGTGGGTCTCAACTTTTGCAATGTTGTGCGCAACATCGTATACCATATCCATTTCAAGATCCGACTCGGACATTTGAAATACACGTTCAAATGACTTGCGTGTCCAGTGCGTTATAATCTGGCGATTACTCCAGGCAAAGTTCAGTGCTGCAAACATAGCCTTGCGGTATGAGTCGCCCTCCTCCGAGTTGTTGGGCACACATGCCAATTCCCTGTCGGGCAGCTGTATATCGTACTTTTTCAGGGCACGCTCAGATACTCTGAGATAGTCGCTGCATACCTGATGGCCAAAGCCCCGGGAACCACAATGTATCAGAACGGTTATCATGCCTTCCCGTATCCCCATCCTCTCTGCCGCGTCTGCATCATGTACTTGGTCCACTTTTTGTATCTCCAAAAAGTGATTCCCAGATCCCAAACTACCTAGTTGTGGGGCGCCGCGCTTTCGGGCCCGATCAGACACCTTGCCCGGATCCGCTCCAAGAATCATTCCATTCTCCTCGCAAACATCGGCATCATTCGTGGAACCGTAACCGTGGGATATGGCCCAGTTCACTCCCTGTACCAGTACCTCGTCCAATTGGGAGCCGGATAACTTGATCGCCCCCTTGGAACCAACACCAGACGGGATGGATGAAAACAAGTCCATTACCATGTCCCTCAGTCTGGGTCTTAGTGAGGACTCGTCCAAGTTGCTTTTTAGCAGTCGCACCCCGCAGTTTATGTCATAACCGACACCGCCGGGACTTATCATGCCCTCTTCTGCATCCATGGCGGCAACACCCCCTACAGGAAAACCGTACCCTTCATGCCCGTCCGGCAGTACGACACCGTGGCTCAGTATGCCGGGTATGGATGCTACATTACAGGCCTGACGCAGAGTACGGTCTTGGGTCATTTTTGATATGAGTGCGTCATTGGCATATACTCTTACGGGCACCTTCATGTTTAGGGCCGGTTCTGCCTCAATGAGGTACTGTCCTTTCCCGATCTTTTTTGGAGTGTGCATAAAGGATTCAATCACATTATTCAATTTAAACAAATAGGGCCGCCCTGCATTCGCATCTTGGCTAATCTAGGTAATTCATTGTGTAAATTTGGGAATGGATAAGCTTGTACTATACGCGAATCTAACAAGATTCAGGAATGCATGAGGTTTTTTAATCACTGCCGGGTTCACTGTACAGTGGCAACTAGGGCGCAGATTCTAATACCGGTGGCCGTTGCCGCAGTAGTGGTTGGCGTGGTTGGCATATTGTCCATACCAAGTGATGCCAAGCTGGAATCTGTAGAGTTTCCGCAGGGGACAATTAAGGTGGATGATCATGTACTTCAAGTACAGATAGCGGACACAGAACCACGGCGGGTACGGGGATTAATGTTCCAGGAGGAGCTCCCATATGATCAGGGCATGATATTCGTATTTGACTCTCCATATACGTACGGTATGTGGATGCTTAACGTACAGTTTCCCCTGGATATGATATGGTTTGACGAGAATGGCGCGGTAGTACATATGGAACAGAATGTACAACCTTGCATAACGGCCGTCGAGACTATGGCGTGCCCATCGGTATCCAGCAATGTTCCTGCCCTGTATGTCCTAGAGGTGAAGGCTGGGTTCATACAAGAGTTTGGTATAACTTTTGATTCGCGTCTATCCCTGATATCAATATGATAAAATACACTTGACAATGTGACAGGGTTTTTGTCCTATACATGACTTAAAAAATTGCATGGTCTTATGTGCAGTATTCTGCCGGATTATTCACTCACCTGTGCCCAAATTTGCACACGATGAATCCAAAGATTCATGCATGACTGCTAATCCCACACAATGATGCCGATCCGGGGCAAAGTCAACATTCCTATCTGCCATGTGCGTGAACTTGAGGCACATTCCGAACAACGATACATAAGCCTCATAATGGTGTATCTGAGATTCGTATCATTGATGAAACGCAATCTGGTTATAGTGGTCGCCGGGGTGATAGTAGCCATATCTGCCGTTGTATCTGCGCTTAATACTGTAGAGGATATCATGCCCGCGTCGGATCTGGCCATGTCATATGAGGCATATGATGTTATGAGAGATGATTTGGGTTTGGCTGGAATTACCATGTCGTCTCAAATCACACTACAGAATGACAGAGCAGTGGAGTACTGCTCATTCTTTGGTGGTTACGTCCCAGAGTACTGCACGTCTACAGAGATGAAGGATGCCACTGGCGCGTTTGTGGGTAATGTACACATGATGGGTACACCACAAAAGCCGCAAGTGGCCTTGGGTGTGATACAGTCTGATGGAATAATGTCTCAGAGATCATACATGGTGGCAGTAGCCAGTACGATGATAGATACGCTGGTTTGCAAATGCTGGCCGGATCTATTGCCGGGAGGTTTTGAGAATGTGCGCCAGTGGGTGGATACCACAATGTCGCTGCACATTGAGGAAGGAACATCTAGCACTATATCGCGCATAGACGGGTTGCCGGTCCCAGTCCTTATGGAGGTAATAACAAATGATGCCGGATATGAGTGGAGGGTACAGGTTGGAACCGTATCATGACATTGTGGTATATACTCGCCGCAGCCTCTTCCTTGCTAATAGTCTCGGCACTTGTGGTTATGCTGGATGTGCCATCCGTCCTTTCTTATGGATGGGTGCTTCCGGGCATAGTGGTACTGGCCATCACTGCTAGCGTTCTGGCGTCTATGGTGGGGCTGGGGGGTGGATTGATAATTGTACCTGTTCTGGTATTTGTGGGGTTGCCGCCACACGTTGCCGCTGCCAACAGCTTGATGGCTACCATGTCCAATGCCGCGGCCGCGTCTTTGGTATACTCTAAGGCTCGCAAGATAGACCATAGACACGCGTTACGTCTGGGTATTATGGCATCTCCAGGAAGTGTGCTGGGCGCCCTGGTAACTACAAACACGGATCATGGCCTGTTTGGTATTCTCCTGGCTCTAGTACTGGTGATAGCTGCTGTATACATTTTTGTGCAGCCTAGAATGACACATCGGCCCATAGAATCGGACAATATGGTCTTGGTATTGACCGCCGTCGCCAGTGTTGCGGCGGGTCTGGTGTCCTCATATTTTGGGATTGGTGGCGGCGTAGTATTTGTGCCGTATCTTGTAGTGATAGTTGGCATGAGCATGACGCGCGCGGCGCCCACCTCCATGTTTGCGCTTTTGATAACATCCGTGGTTGGCATAACCACTCATACTATACTGGGTAATGCGGATATTCTGCTGGCATCACTGCTCTCGGCCGGAGCATTGGTTGGCGGGATGGGTGGGGCACGCTTGGCGGCGTTGGTGAATGAGCGCTACCTGAGAGGTGGTGCCGCGATTGCCATGGTAACCATATCCGGGCAGCTATTATGGGATGCAGTGTATGGTGAATTATGAGCGGGACTCATCTACACAAAAGATGACCTCGCCGGATCTTGTGGCCGCGCCCGATACCATGTAATCTAGTACGTGGACAATTTTATGGTCGTCCGGTTCCCTGCCGGACACTGAGCCGGGTAACACAGCAAATACCCTGACATCAGATTTCATAACGTCGCTGAGCTCCTGGTTTATGGTTGTAACAAAGGGTCTTAGTGCTCCCCGGAATACCTCTACATGGGCTCTCTGAGAGCCGGATATCTTTTTGCCCTGTGGCAGATCCGGGCCCACTATAATTACGGACCCCCCAGCTCCGGCAAACTTGCGTGGATCCTTGGCCCCACCGGGAACAAAGTACTCCAAAGCCTGTTGCGTAACTAATGCTGGTATATTGATGAACTTGGACACCAGTTGATCCCATTGTTGCCGTTCTAGTCCTGTCAATGAATCTGTCTTTGGCAGGGCTCCGGTCATGTGCATGACGCATGCTATCTGTCCCAGTTTTGCAGATGCCGTCTGTAGCCATCTCTGCAACTCTTCACTGTTAGATATGTTGGCTGTATGGGAGTGGAACTGCCTCACCGGTTCTGCCAACTCCTCCGGGGTTTTATCTGATATTAGCACTACTACCTTGCCGCCACTACTTAGAATGTGTTCGGCCATGTGCACTGCTCTGTGGGAGTCCTGTATCGTGGTAGGATCAAACGTTATCACCACGCACTTGTCCTTGTAGGATGGTGTGGATGGCGGTGCAGTAGTCCCTACGTGCGGTCTTACAGGATAGAATACACGATCGCCGGGTATGACCTTACCATTTACTATATCTGATGTGGTGTCCTCGCACAGACTCAGAATTGTGTGGGCAACCTGCGTCTGGCTTAGAAACTGCTTGTCGGCTATCATGTGTGAAGTATTGCGCTGAACCTTCTCTGCAATAACCTGTATCTTTTCCAGTAGCCTGGCCAGCTTGTCCTGCGTTATGGAACTGTCGTTCATGTCGGCAGCCGCGGCGACTATGCCTTTTTCTACAACATCATCACTCTCGCCTAACAGCGGCAACAGCATGCCGCTGGCCTGTTCCACTTGGTGAGGGGTCATATCTTCAAAACCGCCTACCCTCATGAACTCCGCTGCGGCCTTGGGATATACGGTCTTGTATATACGATCCGAGTGTACCGGTCCGGGGTTGGTCGCAATGGATGCAATGCCTCTGTCAACAAGATCCCAAGACATGGCTTCGGCCAGGCGATTCTTGGCTCCCTGTGAGGCAGTATATGGACCGCGGAATCTGTAGGGGCGCTGCTCCAGCGGCCTCTCCTCGGTGAAGAATGTTGATATGGTTATTATCTTGCCCCCTTTCTTCATGGATGCCAATCCCGCGACCGAGACCCAGAAGGTGCCGCTCAAATGTATGGCCACAGTTCCCGCGAACTCGTCCATGGGCGCGTTGGGGAAACACGTTACCGGGCCGGATACACCGGCGTTATTAATTATGTAATCTACTGTAATATTCTCCTCTCTTAGTGTATGAAACATGTCATTTATGCCTGATTCATCACTAACATCCACGCCAGCAAATATCCTTACCTGTGCTCCCTGGGCTGCCATCGTTCTCAGATGTGCGGCAGCTTCCTCGAGGGGTTTCTGACGCCTGCCCAGTATTATGACGCTGGCCCCCTCCTTGATAAACTCGGTAGCTATGGCTTTTCCAATGCCAGTACCGCTACCTGTCACTAGGGCGGTCTTGCCTTCAAACCTCACGGTATTACTCATATCATGCATTATTTATTTTGTATTCCCTTCCGCATCGTAACCGTTTAGGTCGCGCCGAATTGAGGCGCGTTTTCATGGTACAAAATCCGGTAAGCAATAGCAAACTGGTAGGGAATGGTCCCGGTTGGTACTAACGTATGCTTTGCTGCCTTGCAGTGTATAGCGACCGCCCTAAGTCTCTTGGTAACAAATCATGCACTTGTGTCACATAATACACGATTTGTGTGTCACAGACTTGTGGAACTCGTTATGGTGGTATAGGACCGGTGACCTTGACGTACCGGTTCCCTCACCCTGCAGCAGTTTACAACGGGTCTGCTATAGCCACTGTATCACTCCGGTGCCAACTTGCCACAAAATCCGAATAATTTGGAAGTTTGCATGGGGAGAGCATCAGAAGGCTTTCCATCCCCGGTCATGCAGTATGTTGCCGTCCACATAGACCCCCATTCCTGTACTGACATATCCTATAGTCATGATAGGCGTACCTGTTCTTTCGGCTATTCTGTTTACGAGTGGTAGTCGCAAGGGATTCACCGTAAACACTATTTCGTACTCCTCTCCGCCATTATACACCAAGTCACGCCAGTCCAGATCATTCTTGCTGGCAAAAACCTCGATGCCATCGGCGACCGGCGTACGCTTTATGTTCATCGTGACCCCACTAGAGTTGGCCATGGCATTTAGCGTAGTGGAGAGTCCGTCACTGGAGTCCATGGATGATGTAAAATGGCGGGCACATGCAAGTCCAAATTCCAGTCGGGGGACAGGCCGCATCACCGCGTCAATACCATTAGCCACCGAGTATTTTGTATCATTCAGTGACATGTAAAGTCCTGCGGCGCTTAGTCCAAAGGGTCCGCTGACACATATTACGTCACCATTAACAGCTCCACTGCGCTTGGGCGTCCGGCCGCATATGCCCAGCAGGCATACAGATACGGAGAACTCCTCCCCCCTGTTGGTATCGCCGCCCCGTATGGCAAAGCCAAATTCTGCCGCGGCATCGGTCAACCCACTTGATACCTGCACCATATCCGCATCACTGTATGACTCAGGCAGAACCACTGATATGATGGCCCATCTGGGCCGTACGCCCTTGGACGCAAAATCACTGACGCATGCTACCACGCTCTTTCTCGCTGCGTCACAAAGTGTCATGCCCGGCGGTACATCGGTTCCATACACCAACGTGTCTATCTTTGCAGCCATGGTTATGCCGTCTGTACTTATGAGTTCTATATCATCTGATTCGGCCTCTATGCCAAAGTCCTTCTGAAACATGCGCACTACTTCATTCTCGTTCATGATTACTAACCATATCTGATATCCATCTAACAATATACTGGGCTCTGTGCATATCGGGAGCTTCCGCAGACACTCTTATCACATCTTCGGTATTAGACTCGCGTACCAGTACCCAGCTACTCTCATCCAGCATACCCCATGTGCCGTCTGAGTCATCGGTCTTGCGCGCGACATCTCTTATGCGTCGACCCAGATAGTCTATTGTGCCCGTACCTGCATGTATCTTTGTACGTATTATGGAACTGCTAGTGGTCTCGCGCAATACGGATGGCGCGACACCCTCGGCTATGGTGAGTGCCGCCAGTCCTGCAGCGAGAATACCATCCCGACACCCGTTGAACGTATGCAGTATGAGCCCACCACTGCTACCCTCGCCACCTGTTCCTGTCTTGGTCCGAATCATCTCTTCTACCACATTTACCTCTCCCACCGGGGAGCGATACACCTCGCCACCCCGACGTTTCACGTATTCTTCCACCAGCATGCTGGTGTCCCGGCTCAGCACAAAAGTGTCTTCTCCGCGTCTCATCATGGCGGCTATCCCGAGCGCCAAAGTTGCATCCGGAGGCTGTATGGCGCCATTCATTGCCAGTACCAACCGGTCACCGTCCATGTCAAATGCTGCACCCATATCATACTTGTGGGATGCTTGCAATAGTTCTTGCAATCCTCCGGTGGTAGGATCAGGACGTGTGGGTCCCTGAATCACATCCACGCTGCAACCTATGTCCCGAAGTATGGCAGGCGCCGCATGGGCCGCGGCTCCGCCCCCTGCATCTATCAGTACGGATACGGGACGGGATATGCTGCAGACTATCTTACAAACGTCCTGTGCGTATGCGGATACGTGATCTGTACGGGTTCCATATGTGTCGGGAATTACTGCACGGGGCTCCTCCAATATCTTACTCATCTGGGTTTTTGATATGCCGCGCCCGTTCAAGACAAACTTTAAGCCGTTCCACTGCACCGGATTATGTGATGACGTCACCACTATTCCTGCCCCAAACTTTTTTGATTCATAAAAGATCTCCGGGGTAGGGCTTATCTTCATGTCCAATACGTTTATGCCCCGAGACATCAAGGCCGCGGAGGCAGTTCTGGCAATCATGTCCCCTGACTGTCTTGTATCCCTGCCTAGAACACATTTGTTGTGCGGTATTATTGACGCAAAATTCTGACAAAGTTTCAGTACTCTCTGCAACGACAGGTCTTTTCCTGCAACTCCTCTAATACCGGAGATTGTAGCTTTCACCGGTTATGATTCAAAAGGCTTTTTATAAACTCTGACGGCCAAACATCCCTGTGCCTCGGTAGCTCAGCCCGGTAGAGCGAACGCCTCGTAAGCGTTAGGTCGCGGGTTCAAAGCCCGTTCGAGGCTTCCCTATAATGGCAGTCCGGATGTGTTATACAAGCCACCGGTTCATGTTTTGGGAATCTCCCAAGGCTGCCTACGGTGTCTCTATATCCATCTCTAACTCATCAAGATCTTTCCACCACACTGGAATCCCGCCCATCGTTGCTATCCTTAGCTGTAGTGGTTTATAGATTGATCCATGATAGTGAATTCCACTCCTCGTACTCCTCTGGATCACCGGGAGTGACTTAAACGGCGGAACCGCAACGATTACTGTCGCTATGACTATGCCGTAAAGTGGAAAAACTGTACGGGTTTGCGCGGACTCCTACAACCTGAATGCTTTCCTGTGATACACACCATGATGGGGTGGGGATTTAAGCGCGCCCCTGCATGGATTGTACTCTGAAGTATGATCTACCTGCGAATGGTTCTGGGAAGGCTATTTGGAGGGCGCCGCCAAGCCGGACTCGGGATTAGACTTTTGTTCCCTCTTGTAATCCATCTTGAGCCAGAGTGGTGTTACTATGGTGGTAACTGCGACCATTACTACTATGGTTGAGTATATGTCTGGTGCCAACACCCCGGCAATAACTCCTTCTGCGGCCACAATTAGGCCCACCTCGCCTCTTGATATCATGCCAATTCCCACCCTCATACCTCGGGTACGATTTCGCAGAAAAAGTATGGAGGGGAGACCACATCCAATTAGCTTTGTACCTATGGCCACTAATATTATGACCCCACTTAACATCAATATGTTTAGATCCACCGATCTGAGATCCACCCCCGCTCCCACTATCGCAAAGAATAGCGGCGCAAAGAGGAGCGCAACCTTGTCCATATACAACCTTATCTTGCCAACCATTCTTGCAGTGGAGAGTCCCATACCTATGGCAAATGCGCCTACGATGGGGGAGAGTCCAAGTGTGCCAGCTATTGCAGCTAAAATGAATAGCGCCGCGGTGGCAAATACCTCGAGGCCCCCTTCTGCCTTCCAGAATCTCTGACTTGCCAGACGTGGCATCAGGAAAGCCGCGGCTACCAGCATGGCTCCAAAGTATCCTAGGGTAGTCAGTATGGTGAACACTACATCCTCTACCGCCAAGTTGTTTACGTCGCCGCCACCAATGGACAGTACAACAGAGAGTACAGCTATGGCAAGTATGTCGTCTACCACGGCTGCGCCTATGATCAACCGTGCCTCCGGAGTCTTTAATTTTCCAAACTCGTTTAATACTCGTATTGATATTGCAATACTTGTTGCGGTTAGCGCCGTTGCAACAAGCAGGGCTTGGTATGTATCAAATCCGAATGCCTGTAGTACCAGTAACCCGATAAAGAAAGGAACTACGACTCCCAACGTACCCACTATAAACGAGGCTTTGCCCCCTTTCAGGAATTCCTTGGGTGTCATTTCCAGACCTGCCATGAATAGTATAATCAGAGCCCCTATCTTCCCTATGGCAAGCAGTTCTGGTGTTAGCTGAAGAAGGGGAACACCGTCCATGTCGGTCATGAACATGCCTAGCGCAAAAGGACTAACCACAATACCTGCTACCAGCTCTCCCAGTACAACAGGCAGGTTAAATCGCAGAAACAGCTCACCCATGAGCTTGGCGGCAAGTAATAGTATCCCAACCCCTATTATGGTGGGGACTATCTCTGATCCTGCCATTATTTAAAAACTAGAGTTCCTATATTTGGTGTTTACTAAAAACGTGCGCGTCACCGTATGATCATCCCTGCGCACCCTGTTTTTCCGTATGAGTTCACGTCTTCCGGAATCTTGTGCACAAATCACATTAACTGTCGCGATCAGTTGTGCGTAAATTTAGACACAGGTGAACTTATACGTTTTTCCTTGTTCTGCGTATACGGCGCCTTAGCAATTACCCCGGCAAACTTGTACCAAGACTTAAACGGTTACTAGTCATTACAGACTCGAATCATACTCGCTATATGTGACACAAATCCGGGAAAGGCCAAACTTATGCCCATGCCATTCTTGTTTTTCGTGTAAACGCAGGTGATCTCATACAATCGTCCGAGACTTCACACGTACACCCTTCTTCCCTACAATCTGGCCTATGTTGTCTACCGGGATGCGATATTTTTTGAACGCCGATACTACCGTATCCTCTTCGTCCGGCGGAACTACAATGCATAACCCTATGCCCATATTGAAGGTCTTGTACATCTCCAGGCTATCCACCCCCTGTTCTTCTATAAGGCGCATTATTGGAGGAACTGTTGGCAGGGCGGTTATCTCAAAACCGACATCGCGCAGGCGAGTAAGTTTTGTAAATGATCCGCCAGTTATATGCGCCAGTCCGTGTACATCACTTACCTTCAGTATGTCAAGTACTGGCTTGGCATATATCCTTGTGGGTTCAAGGAGGGCCTCCCCTACTCTGCCCACTCCCCTAACATTGTCATGTATCGAGTATTTTGGAAAAAGCACCTTGCGTGCAAGAGTGTAACCGTTGGAGTGCAAACCGGTACTGTGGGCACCTAGTATGATATCACCTACGCGTATGTTATTGCCAAGTATGACGCGGTTCTCGTCCACTAATCCGGTCACGGTTCCTGCCAGATCAAACACAAATTCCTGGCTCCGCCCAAACAAATCCGGAAGTATGGCCGTCTCTCCTCCCACTATGGGGACTCCCGCTTCCCTGGCTCCATGCGCCAATCCTTGCACTATCTGTGTAAATATGTCCGAGTCGTTGCGGTTTGCAGCTATATAATCCACAAAGGATACGGGTGTTGCCCCCACGCATATTATGTCATTTACATTCATGGCCATACAGTCGATTCCAACTGTGTCGTACCTGTTCATGGCTCCGGCTATCATAACCTTGGTTCCAACGCCATCTGTATGAGTAGCTAGGAGTGTGCTTCCGTCTATTCTGACGAGCCCAGCGTAGTGACCAAATCCGTGAATGGTATCTGTGTCTGAATGAGTGGTCTTGATTACATTGCCTATGGAACTTTGGCTGTCCCTTATGGCAGAAACATCCACTCCAGCTTCCTTGTACGTATCGACCATGTGAAATGGCTTAATCGTGACAAATAAAAGCTAAACACCGGTGCATATTCGGTCATTTCAAGCGAATCGCAACATCACCACGCGGCTGCTAGCCATGCATTCTATTAAAAAAGTCATAAAACCCGGGTCCAGCTATTGTTTACAGTGACGTCATCGTACATTCATGCGGTTTGCGGACATGTCCATGATTGAAATGAGCCCAGATGCTAGCGGCACCGCATAACACATATCCTGACAAGATTAATTTAAAACCAATATGTCCATATTGAAATGTCCAAGATAGTTGGAATAATTGGGGGCGGGCAGCTGGGCATGATGCTGACCGAGGCAGCCTTGGATATGCCAGATATATCCCGCGTAATAGTTCTTGATCCTACTGATAACTGCCCCGCATCTCAGGCTGGTGCTGATCAGATAAAGGCTGATTTTAAAGACAGAGATGCAATAAGACTCCTGGCAAAAAAGTCCGATGTCATAACATATGAGATAGAGTCCGGTGACAGTGCGGTACTGGAGTCCCTCAGGAATACTGTGGAAATAAGTCCCTCCCCCAAGTCGTTGGGGATAATACAGGACAAGCTCTCTCAGAAAGAGTTCCTATCCGCACATGATATCTCGGTGCCGGACTTTCTCTCTGTGGCGTCTCCTGAGGATCTGCAAGACGGGCTGGATAAATTTGGATACCCCGCCGTCCTCAAGGCGCGGACCGGTGGATATGATGGACGGGGCAACTACACCATACTGGATAAAAAAGACATACCTTTGGCATTGGAATACTTTGGTAATGTGCCCCTGATGCTGGAGCGTTTTGTACCATACGTGATGGAGATATCCGTAGTGGTTGCACGAAGCACTACCGGCCAGACTGCATGCTATGCCCCTGCGGAGAACATTCACGACTCCGGAATATTACATCAGAGCATTTATCCCGCACGAGTCAATCCAGACATAGCTCAGGAGGCAGAACGTGTGGCACTTAGAACCATACAGGTATTGGAGGGTGCTGGTGTGTTTGGCATCGAGATGTTTGTACTGGAGGGTCGTGTCATGATAAACGAGATTGCCCCCAGAGTGCACAACTCCGGGCATCACACATTACAATCATGTCACACAACACAGTTCCAGCAGCATCTGAGGGCCATACTGGGGATGGAACTGGGTAGCACAAGGTCGCGGGGACCGGCCATCATGTACAACATACTGGGACCGCCCGGCTACACCGGATCATACAATCCCCCAAAAATCAATCACCCACAAGTACATCTCAAAATGTATGGCAAGCGTACATCAAAACCTAGAAGAAAGCTGGGCCATCTTAACATACTGGGCAATACGGACCAGACTATAGATGATATCACGGGCATATTGGAATCCATAAAGGATTACGCTACCATATCGCCCAAGACTGTATAGCCTGTCAACTATTATTTGGTCGCCCATTAAACACACGATTGAGCGCCACACAATGATGAGTTTTGCCCAAAATTGTAACATAAGCTCATACTTCAAGTTTTTATCATGTAACATGTGATTTCTTCATAATGGATGTAGCACAGGCCATGAAAGTACTGGAAGTGACTAACAGATCCACTCCGGATCAAATCAAGGCTGCATACAGGAGGCTTGTACTAAAGTACCACCCGGACAAGAACCACAATGATGGTGTACAGTTCAAAAAGGTTACCGAGGCATATCGGACACTTACGGACGAGCCAACCACTGAAAGTCCCAAGACCACTACAAATACCCGTTCCCACTCCACACAGTCTAGGGCAAAGTGGGGCGCAGGACCCACTGATCGTCCGCCCGAGGAGGATTGGAGTCGGTACACGCAAGAGTATGAGCAGGACGAGAAATGGTGGAAAAAGTACGAGGAAAAGTTTTGGAAAGAGTACGAGTATCATGTGAGGGGCGGAAACGAGCGTAGCAAAGCGGATGAACCCGAAGAGCAACCCACTCTAAACGTGATGGTGGATCAGAGTCTGTGTATAGGGTGTTGCAGCTGCGAGACATTGGCCGCAGACGTATTTGAGATCAATCGTGATGCAAAATCTAACCCAAAGTCCAGAGTCAAGAACGCAAAGGGGGCCGGGGTGAATCTAATCATGAACGCCGCGGAGACGTGTCCTACAAAGGCCATAGTTGTAGATAATGCCCAGACTGGTCAGCGGTTATACCCCCTTTAGTTTATGCAACATATCTGTGGCATCAAAGTCAAGATCCCTCTTTGGGAATATTGAATGTATTGGACCTGCTCCATCATCTTTGCCCCTGGGTACCAAATGTATGTGAACATGGGGTATCTCCTGCCCCGCTTCGGGGCCGTTATGTATGGCCATTAGCGTAGATCCGCCTATGGAGTCAGTTCGCGATATGATTCTGACCGCCAATCCAAAAACATCATCCCTCTCCTGATCACTCATCTCCTGTACCCTGCCGCAGTGACGTTTGGGTATGACCAGTGTATGGCCCGGTGCTAGGGGGAACGCGTCCATAAAGGCCAGTGAATGTTCTGTTTGGGCTATTATGTTTGCAGTGATATCTCCGGATACAATACGGCAGAATATGCAGCTCATGGTTCCACTATGTTTGCCCATGCCAGGCCTTGGCCGTATCTTATGGTTACTACATCGCCAGCTGACGCATTACAGTCGCTGATCTGCTTTGGTATGTTATCGGCAGTATCTGCTGCACAAACGCCATCCTCGTTATACAGTATGGTAACTTCCTCATAGATATCCTCTCGAATTAAATTCCAGAACGGAAATACCGCCGTCGCGAGCACAATCCCTGCCAAGGCGATTATCCCACCAAATATCAGACCATATTTTCGACCAAAAGACATCTCGTCCATGTCATGATCACCAAGTGCCCCCGCCGGGGTCGTTGGGGTTCATCTTCTTTTCCGGTACGTTGCCATGGGCTTTGACGCAGTGGCGCTTTAATCTCTCTGGCGTGTGCAGCTCTAGTCCGCATTCCTTGCATCGTGTTTGTTCCTTCTTTTTACCAAAGAAACCCATGTTGTGTGTAAAACGGGTAATGTATTATAAAGGATACCGAGTTATGTGCCGTCATGGACAAGGTATCTGATGTCACTGTTCTTGGCTCTGGAGTCATGGGGCATGGAATAGCCCAGATAGCTGCGGCAGCGGGGTATGAGGTAATTCTTCGGGACATAAAGCAAGAGTTCCTGGACAAAGCCATGGAAAAGATACGCTGGAGTGTAGCCAAGATGGTCACAAAAAAGAGAATCACCGCCGAAGAGGAATCGGCAATCCTCTCCAGAATACGTCCCGTGGTTGACATTAATGAGGCTGTGGAGAAGGCGAATTTGGTTATAGAGGTAGTGCCGGAGAACATGGCCATCAAGCGTACCGTATACCAGGAGCTTGACAGTATGGCTGCCCCGGGCACAATATTTGCGTCCAATACGAGCACACTGCCCATAACGGAGATAGCTGACGTCACTGGCCGAAAGGATATGGTAATAGGTGTGCATTTCTTTAACCCACCCCAACTAATGAAACTGGTTGAGATAATACCGGGGTCTGTCACATCCCCGTCTACCACCGATTCCATGGTGCAGTTTGTAAAGAGTTTGGGCAAAACGCCGGTAATATGCCGCAAGGATGTACCGGGATTCATAATAAACAGACTGTTCATACCCATGGTACATGAAGCCCTCTACTCTATGGAGAGGCAAAAGTGCACAAAAGAGGAGATGGACTCTGTCATGCGCTTTGAGCTAGGCTTTCCCATGGGAATATTTGAGCTGGCTGATTTCACTGGAATAGATGTGATACACAAGGCTAGTGAGGAGATGTACAGTCGGGACCAAAAGGTATTGTTACAGCACCACGAAGTGAGACGACTGTTTGAGGCGGGAAAATTGGGACAAAAGTCCGGTGAGGGATTTTACAAGTATGCGGATGAAAAGTATGAGCGGGTGCCCCTCTCCGAGGAACCGGCTAGCCGTTGTGACCCCGTTCAAATATTTGCCAACATACTGAATAACGCTGCATGGCTCATAACCAATAATGCCAGTGACAAAGATGAGATAGAAAAGGCTGCTATACTGGGGTTGGGCCTCAAAAAGCCGCTCTTTGAGACTGCAGAGCGAATAGGCATGGAAAAGATAGTGGCCGAGCTTGACTCGCTGGCAGCCACACACGGCCAGTTTTATGAACCGGATCCGCTCTTGCGAACTATGGTGAAATAATCTCCAGTACTCTCTCTACGGCGGCCCGGGGAGAATCTGCACTCTCTATATTGATGCTTTGGCGGTGATCGAGGTACTGTCCTGCATATTTGTCCGCCATTCCGCCGGTACCCAGTATGGCTACCATGGGTTTTTCGTGCATGTATGCGGCGCACATCTCTGACAGTGTGCCTACCCCGCCTCCGATTATTATTATGCCTGCGGCGGCATAGACGTTCACAAAATTTCGCATAAACCCCAATCCGGTAGGTACGACCACCTCGGAGAAATTGTTAGCATGCGCCATGCCGTCCTGGGGTATTATGCCCAGTGTGGTTCCGCCTGACTCCTGCGCACCCCGGGCGGCAGCCTCCATGACGCCACCCATCCCGCCGGTAACCAGTATGGCCCCCTTCTGGGCAACAAGTCTTCCGGTCTCATATGCGATGTCCTTGTGTGCCTGCGTGCACCCATTATCGTTGTGGCCTATAATCAGTATCTGACGTTTGACCAATAATGAGACCCCTGCCTGACCATGAATAATCTTTTCGGCGTATGGGATTCACATGTTTGCAAGACTAATGACATGAGTTTCATGACCACATGTTCAAATCATGCTGCCTGTCGCTGTGTATTGATTCCAGCACATTCATACCAAAAAACATGGTCATATATGTACAAAAATGGCGTCCTCTAGCGTTGTTTCAGGAGTTCCTCTACCGCTTGGCTAACATTTAGCATACCTCTGCTTTTGGCATATGCCACTAGCATTTCGTACTGGTTATTGGTGAGACAGAGAGGCATTGAATACTTTGACATACCATACGTTATGCATTCGTGTTAATATCTTTTCCGGAACCATACCGGGTAACAGTCTAAGTCATTCCGGGGAATCATATATGCATTTGAAGTGCTCTTCCATTCGTGGTCACAAGTTCAGAGACTAGCTTGAACACACCCCCAACGTTATGGTCCGTCAATGGCACCATGCTCAGCGGTCTGCATCCCTTGGAGAAATCTTGACTGCCACTTTGGGCAACCACCCAATTCCCGCCTGACACAAGGAGTTAAATCTCCAGAGGCGTATGTCTGAATGTGCATCTGTTTGGTAGGAAGCCTGTACACTGTTCTGTATGTGGCGTTCTTCTGAAACACAAGAACAAGCCCAAGAGGGAGTGGGGCGTCAAGGGATACCTCTGTGGTGATTGTCACGTAACCAAATCAAAAGAGTTCTACGAAGCCAAGGTAGTGCAACCGTGCGTTACGTGTGGGGCCCGGCACAGAATAGCTGACATGTGGGAACCCCGGTGGCAGTGGGATATGGACGGCCTGCTTTGTAAGAAATGCTTTGATGAAAAAGAAGACAGTCATACAAACAAAAAGTCAACATGCGCGTCATGCGGGGGTCCACTCAAATTCATACGATACAACCCCAAACCCAAATGGAAGATGGATGGACAGCTCTGCCGCAAATGCTGGGATGATACAAAGGCCAAGATGGGTTGATTAAATGGCGCGTACAGTCTTTACAATCTTGGGGCGCATCTTTATGAATACCCGAAATCCGCATATGCACTTTATCTCCGGTAAGCGTACCAGCTCTTCATTGGATGTTATAGTTCCGCACTTTAAGCACGAATAAAATACTGAATTCTCGCTCTCCAACATTTAATCACCTATATTAGCAAAAGTTCGATGTAAACATCGTCCGGTATACGAAGTCTCATAAGCTGTCTGATGGTTTTGTCATCGGCATTTATGTCTATGACGCGCCTATGCATGCGCATCTCCCATTTCTCATAGGTCTCAGTTCCGTTCCCGCACGGGGACTTGCGAGTAGCCACGTGTAGTCTTTTTACCGGAAGTGGAGTTGGCCCTTTAATGCGGACGCCAGTCTTGTGCCCTATGCCCATTATATCGGTACAAACACCATCCAATTTTGGTAAGCTAATACTTGTAAGCTTGACTCGAGCAGTCTGGGCCATTATGTTACTTCTTTGAACTCGGGTTGTATTCTTCGACTATCTCTCTCACTACGCCCGCCGCAATGGTTGCTCCCATATCGCGCAGTGCAAACCTGCCCATTTCTGGGAACTCTTTGAAAGTTTCAAGTGGTGTTGGACGAGTTGGGCGTATCTTTACCATGGCTGAATCGCCAACCTTGAGGAACTTGGGGTTCTCCTCGTCGACGCCGCCGGTTGCGGGGTTTATCTTTTGCAAGAACTCGGTAATCGTAGCTGCGACCTGGGCTGTGTGGCAGTGCATTACCGGTGTGTAGCCTGGGGCGATTGCAGTGGGGTGGTGTATTACAATGATCTGGGCCTTAAACTCCCTGACCACTGTGGGTGGGTTTTCGACACCGCCCATTACATCCCCACGAGCAATGCTCTTTTTGTCTACTCCACGCAGATTAAATCCTATGTTGTCTCCAGCCTGGGCTGATGGCATGGGGGTGTGATGTGTTTCAATGGACTTGATCTCGCCTACAGCACCTGATGGCATTACCATGATTTTATCACCAGGCTTCATAATACCTGTCTCTACACGGCCTACTGGAACAGTTCCTGCTCCGGTTATTGTATATACATCCTGAATTGGTACTCGTAGTGGCTTGTCTATAGGCTTGGATATCACCTTGAAGTCATCAAATGCCTGCAAGAGCGTCTTGCCCTTGTACCATGACATATTTGATGAAGCCTTCACCAAGTTGTCGCCCTTCCATCCGGATACTGGTATGAATGGAACGTTGTCGACCTTGTAACCTACAGAGCGTACCAATTTCTGGCCTTTCTGCACTGCAGTCTTGAATCCTTCCTCTTTGTAATCTACTGCGTCCATCTTGTTTATGGCAACAATAAGCTGGCTCACGCCCAATGTCTTGAGCAGGAATGCATGCTCCCGTGCCTGACCGCCTGGCGCTATGGCCGTATCGGTTTCGCCTTCCTTGGCGGAGAGAACAAGGACCGCGCAGTCTGCTTCGGACGCGCCTGTAATCATATTTTTAATGAAATCACGGTGTCCCGGTGCATCAATCAGAGTAAAGAAGTACTTGTTCGTTTCAAATTTTTGGAACGCCAAATCTATGGTAATTCCTCTCTCCCTCTCGTCCTTTATGTTATCCATAACCCACGCGTACTTGAAAGTATCTCCCTTGCCTGTCTTCTCGGACTCTGCCGCGTGTGATGCAATTGTCCTTTCATCTACCACCCCCAAGTCCATGAGAAAGTGCCCCATTGTCGTGGACTTGCCGTTGTCTATGTGACCTGTTATTATCAGGTTCAGGTGGTCTTTTTCCGCCATATCAATTGCCACCTTAATTCAGCTTATAAACCTTACAATTTGCGATCGTGATTTCAGCTTGTGGAAGAAATGTAGAATTTATCTGGAATAAACTACTTTATGGTTGTATTTTTAATACAAATCACTCTTTTTACAGTTAATTTTTGTATTGAACAGAACTTTTGTTTTCATGATCTCTGATAATAATTAACATTTTATGAAAGAAGTATTACACAAATTATTCCAAGACAGAAATAATACTGCATTATTTAATGAGGAAGAAATATACCAACGTATATCACTGAGGTGACGTATGTCAAAAAACTATTGGCATGATCTAGATACTGGCAGCGACATGCCAGAGATAATCAACGTAGTGGTGGAGATTCCCAAAGGATCCATGAACAAGTACGAGTATGACAAAAAACATAATATGATGAGGCTGGATAGGGTACTATTCTCGCCCTTCCACTATCCTGGCGACTATGGTATAGTGCCACAGACACTATCCGAAGATGGGGATCCCCTGGATGCGCTGGTATTGGTTACGAACCCAACATTTCCGGGTATACTAATAGAGGCACGTCCTATCGGACTACTACAGATGCTGGATGATGGTTTACTTGATGATAAAGTAGTGTGCGTGGCAACGCATGATCCACGGTACCTTCACACCACTGATATCACCAGTATGGAGGATCACTACAGATCAGAGATTGCGCATTTCTTTCAAGTATACAAGGACCTAGAAGGCAAGAAGGTGGTGATAGAGGGTTGGCAGTCTGCACAAGAGGCCAAAGAAGTGATAGTGAGCTCCAGAAAGCGCTACATGAATACCTTGGGAAAAGTATGATATCACCGGCGACTTAATTCACACACTACCAATTTCAACTATTAGCGTACCGCGGGGTTGGCAAATACGTGAATTTATACCGGAAAAGTGTTACCCACATATAGGGATCTTCATTACAACATGAATTGTGTATACACAGGGGGAATGGAGACTAGGGGACATACTTGGCGAGGAAAGCTCCGGCGATATAGTGGACAAGCTCAAGCAGTCCTCTACATCTTTTGCAGAACTGAAAAGCACTCTAAGTCCGGATATGTCACATGATCAGTTTTTGCACGTATTGAAATGCAAGGAGGAGATAGGCCGCGATGTATCCCGGGTAACAGGACATGTATCCCTCCAGTACGCTGAGAATACACAATCCGAGGAGATTGCAGCTATGCGGACCAGCATGAATCAGCTGAGCACGGAGATTGCCAATCGTGCGCTATACTTTGATTTATGGTGGAAGGATGCAGTGGATGATGCCAACGCCATGCGTCTGGCGGATTCTGCCGGAGATCTAAAAGAGTATCTTGTACACATGAGACGGCTGGCTAAACATGCGTTAAGTGAGGCCGAGGAAAAAATAATCAACACACTGGATGTGACAGGCGCCTTTGCCCTGATAAAGCTGTATGACACTATAACGAATGCCTACACCTATGCCATGAAAGTTGACGGAAAAGACAAAGTCCTGAATCGGGAGGAGCTAACCACGTATGTCCGCAGTCCTGTGGCTGAGTATCGTGAAATGGCGTACAATCTCCTGCTGAAGAAGTACAGAAACAGCCGTAACGTGCTCGGTGACATATATCATAATGTAGTCCTGAATCATAACAACGAGTTTGTCAAAATGAGGGGGTATGACTCACCCATCTCTGTAATGAACGCGGCTAGCAACATAGACGATACTACCGTAAATGCATTACTTTCCGTGTGTAGGGAGGAGGCTACAACATTTCAGCAGTACTTTGGAAAGAAGGCGTCCCTGCTGGGCATGGATAAACTACGGCGGTATGATTTGTATGCGCCCTTGGAGCAATCCCAGCGCAAATACGAATATGACGTGGCCGTGCGTCTTGTATTAAACGCGCTGTCCGAGTTTAGCGATGAACTTGGCGGGTATGCAAGAAGGGTATTTGAAGAGGGGCATGTACATTCCACCTTGCAGCCGGGCAAGATCAGCGGGGCGTTTTGTAGCACCATATCTCCTGATATAACACCCTATGTACTTGTAAATTATACCGGTGAATCCCGGGATGTGTTCACACTTGCACACGAGTTAGGTCATGCAGTACATAGTGTGGCTGCCGGTACCAAATCCATACTGGTACAGCATGCGCCCCTGCCCTTGGCTGAGACCGCGTCCACTTTTTCAGAGATGCTCCTGTATGATTTCATGTCCACAGACATGGATGCCGCAGAAGAATCGGCGGTTTTGTCATCTAAGCTGGACGATCTGTATGCAACTATCTCTAGGCAGGCATTTTTCACCATGTTTGAGATACAGGCGCATGATCTGCTCTCTGAGGGTGCCACGCCAGGACGCGTATCTGATGCATATCTGGAGACACTACAGGAGCAATTTGGGGATTCTATAAGCCTGTCCGAGGACTTTAAATCCGAATGGCTGGCCATACCTCATTTTTATCACTCTCCGTTCTACTGCTATTCCTACTCCTTTGGGAACTTGTTGGCTGCCTCGTTATTCCAGCGATACAAGAAGGAAGGCGCCGGTCTTGCCAAGACATACGTAAGTATACTGGCCGCGGGCGGTTCACAAAAGCCTGAAAAATTGATGGAAGCCTGCGGTTTTGATATCGGCTCTTCTAATTTTTGGCGAGAGGGATTTGCATATGTTCGCTCACTGGTGGGGCGCCTCGAATCCCTGTGATTACAACAAGATATTGTAATGCTGATTTCACCATAAAATTCATGACAAAGTTGACTGATTTTATTTAGATAAATGGGGCTGGCAACCACGCACTAGTTGCCAGCTTGTTCCCCGATCGGTTTGAATCGATGTCAAGATTTGTATCAAATTGCGCGTATTTATTTTTTTATCCGGTACAAATTGGTAACCGTTTAGGTCGCGTTAAAGATCAACACCTAGGTAGTAAATTCATGGGCATATGTGGAGCAACATGATAGAAAAAGCAAGAATGGACATATGTGGTGTTTTGAACAGTTGCCCAGGGGTGATCTAAACGGTTACTACAAATTGTGACCATTCAGGTTACCACCGGCATGGCTCTGATCAACTAGGTGGCCAGAACCTAGGCTAACGTGTTCTAAAACCAAACAGTATGTAGTGGCCCCCGCAAACTCGTACCCAAACTTTTATGACATAAACTGTTATTGCACAAATTCACTCATGACTGCAAGACCATTTTGTATGATTGATCTAGAGTCGTTCTTCCCAAAGTGCGCATTATGCATATTTATTTGACTTTCTTTTGCTCCCGGTACAGTTTTACTATCTGTATTACGTTGGTGGCATCCTGGGGCATCTTGTCGTGACGTATGCGACCGGTAAATTTGGGAAAGCGTAATGCCAACCCTGCACCCTGGTGAATCACATCCATGGCCGTGGTATGCACCGGACTTATTGTTATCTCTGACGCAGTAACCTCTATGATCACGTCCGGAGCAAACCATACGTCTGCCTTCATGCCGCTGTCTATCTGCGCATCGGGCTTTGGTATTATGTGAGCAGACAGAATTTGGTATAACATGTCCAGCATTTCATCGGTGAAACCGGTTCCCACTTTACATATGCTTGTGAATATGTCCTGCTCCTCGTCATATGCGGCCAGCAGCAATGTGCCATATATGCCTGTACGCCTGCCCCGGCCGTGAAATGCCCCTATAACAACCAAGTCCAGACTCTCCCCGGCCCCGTCCTTATACTCTCGTTTCAGCTTTAGCCACAGACTACCCCTGGATCCCGCTCTATACGGACTATCCGGTAACTTGAGCATTAGTCCCTCGCCACCGGCGTTTATGCTGTTCTCCATGCAGTCCATCAACTGGCCCTCGTTTACTATGCGCGTCATGGGTACTAGCCTTGCCATCCCTTTTACGATAATATTGTCCTGTAACCATTGGCGTCTGCGGGTATAGGGTGCATCCAGGTATGATGTTCCATCTGCGTATAATATGTCAAAAAAGTTTATCACTACCGGATAGTCCAGGACCGCCTGCTCTATGCTATGCTTTCGTCGGCGATGCATGAGTTCCTGGAAGGGGAGAAAATCTCCGGTGTCCCGATTTATTGCCACTGCCTCGGCCTCAAGTATGGCCTCCTTGGCCCGTACTTGGGTTGGTATATTCTCCGCTATGTCCGGGTACTGTCCTGTGATTCGCTCAAGACGCCTGGAAAATACCTCTATCTTTTCGCCCATGTGTATTTGTACCCGTTCGCCATCAAGCTTGTACTCTGCAGCGAAATTCTGGGACATCTTTTCCAGGGCATCCGTTTCGTTGCGTACACGCTCAGCCAGCATGGGGCGAACCGGGCTATACATTTGAATACCAAAAGTCTCAATATTGTTTAATCCGTCTTTCGCGGCAGTCGCGGCCACTCTTCCCAAATCACTGCATACGTTGTATGCTTCCTCCAGCTTGGTCCTGTTGGATCTCTGGCCAGTGTACGCCTCTGCCAAGGCGTCTAGTATGGTATTCTCGGCTACGCCCAACCGTAGCGTTCCTAGCAGTATCTTTAGTATGAATTTGGATTCCAGGGGCGTTGCATCGTTGAGCATGCTGGATATGTGCTTTATCTTTATGTCTTGGGAGCGGGACCCCTCTATGTGTGCCAGTTTGTATATTGTGTCATATACACGGCTTACACTTATCTCTTGGGTCAGGAATGTAGTCTGGGTCTTTGTACTAAGTATGGATGATGCTACGGCGCCCAAGTCCCCCTGCTCCGCATACGCGCCCTCTATACTCTTTAGCGTCGCGCCTGATGATTTTGCTATGGCGCGCATGACCATCTTGTCCGCCACTCTTGGCTCTATACCCTCGTAGTCCGGTCTCACCTTGCCCTGCAACAGGTACGTGGTCTGCCCTACCAGTTCTATTGGTGTCTGCTGGAATAACTCTACCAGATATGCGGTAAGATCCAATCTCTTGGTAGTATGCTCCATCTTCTCCAGATATCCTGCCAGTACGGAGAATTGCATAATCTGGTGTATAATATTCAGATATAACGATATATGGTGGGCTTGTCGTCTTTTGCGTCTGAGACCAATGCAAAGTTGTGTAGTGGGTACCTCTCTTTGTGTTGTTTCATGTAGCTCCATGCCACATCATGATTCCTGAAACTCGTTCGCAGTCCATCTATGGTTGTCACCTGTCCGTATACATCGAATATTACTATCCTATAAGATCGCGGTCTGTATCTGGGCTTTGCGCGTAACAGCCACGCCATAGCAAATACAAAGACCGCACCAAGTATCACACTGCTAATGGCAACCTTGAGAAAGCTCTGAAATACGCCGGGGACCGTATTCCCAAATACCATGAGTAATACGTTTGGGATTGTACTACCAAATATTACCAGAACCACATTGGCAAAGGCTACTGTAGCTACCGCGGTTATCATGTACCCTTTCCATGACCATATGTGGGAAACAGTAGACAAAATGTTGCTCAATAACACATTACGGTGACTCATGTCAGTCCGGATCCTCATACTGTTCTTTACGAGTAATCTTGACAGAGTCACGCTCCTGCATCTTGTCCGAGAGACCTTTCATACGCGCCTTGTACCCTTCGGCATATTCCAGCTCACTGGGAACCAGCGTTGCCGGATGAACAAAGCCCTGGCTACGTATTGCTATTGCCCTTTCAGTAGCTATTCGCCTTATTACATCCCAGTCCGGCGTGGAGAACCCATCAAAGGGGCCTGTGAACATGCCATTGTGCATACTAAATACGGCGGCCTCCACTATGGGTATGCAGAAGTTTATGGTGGCTGCAGAGTTCAGAGTAACGGGCATCAGTGGCATATTGTGACTCCCCCGTGTGTTTCCTGCTACTAGGTGGGGGTTATTGAATACGCTACCCGCTTCCTCGGTGGCGGGGAATCTCTTTTGTGTCCGGACTATGCATATGGGATCATCCTTGCCCACATATGTCCCCGCTATATTGTGCAGACGATCTGTAGATGCCGCAAGTATGGGCTCGTCATCTTTTGTGGTCACTGACTCTATTACGTATCGGCCCGGATACATCAGGGCCGCCTCGAGTAGTGGTTTGTCCCCCCACAGGTCGAGGGACGCAACCCTGCCCTCCTCTACGTCCATAATGTTGAATCGTACGCCTTCTGCCAGTGAATTATTGACTATAAGACCGGTGTTGCTTATTGCATCCACAAATAGTCGGTACATGGGATAATTGAACGCTCCCGGTTCTGTCTTGTCCGCGGCGAACACAACAAACGCCTCGTTTGCCCTTTCCTCGAATTCCATCTCCGCGGCTCCGGGCCCCATACCCTTTACGTTTCCAGAGAAGGAGTCGCTGAGCAGATCCTGGCCTGCACCATACAGACCCTGATTCCTGGCCGCTTGTGTACCTGCCATAAACGCGTCCCATACCAAGCCGTGTATGTCCTGATTATCCGTTCCCTTGGTATGACTCATTATGATATGGACATCATCGCCACAGTATCCTATGTAGTAATCTAGGAGTATGTCCTTTGAATCCTGTACGGTATCCCGAACAGCATTGAGTAATCTGTCGCTGGGTCTGGTATGGCCACCGATTCCTCCCACGTCTGCCTTTATGGCCGAGACCGTTATTTTCATTGTATTGTTTTGCCATATACTTTGATTTATTTGTTGAATTTTGGGACTCTGCTCCGCGTATACTGTATGGCTATGCTGGGCATCCCATACCTGCTTGGCGGTTCTCTGATGATGTGGCGAACGCACTTGCCGCGCGTAACATTGTCCGGGATTTATGCCATGAATCTAGCGCATCATGTGCTCCACTAGTCCCCGCACAAACCCCTCAAACTCCGAGTCATCAAAGCGTATGGTGGTGTGATTGGCACCGGCTTGCTGTTTTAAGTGATTGCAAGAATGGTTTGGATCAAAGTAGTATCCGAGACATGAACAGTAACTTGTATCGGGATCCAGCCAGTACTCATCTTCCCGGCCCACCACAGTCCACAACCGCCTACCACTGGGCTCAAAGATGTGAAGCTTTACTCTCCTTGGGGCGTCATGGCTCATTGTCATATGGGAATAAGACATTCTAGTAAAATTTTGTGTGGCGCATTGCTACATGGGTTCACGCATATGCACTACTGGAATTAGCCCGTACTCAAGAACAAATACGTGACCTGTATTGTTCCTATATTTCGTAGGGCCTGATGGAGTCTCGGGTAGTCTTGTTTGTTCTCATCCATTCTAGCGTATTGATGAAAGCGTCCGCCAACTCCACCGTAGTAAGAACGGGTATGCCCAGTTCCAGTGCCTTCCGGCGAATCTGGTATTCGTCCTCCAGCATACCCACATACTTTTCCAGCGTACTGGTACTGGGTATGTTTATGATAAAGTCTACCTCGCCTTTATACAACAGATCCGCGATATTTGGCTGCCGATCAGGCTCAGATATCTTGTGCACCACCTTGATGGCGCCCAGTTTCTCCTCGAAGAATTCTGCGGTATGCTCTGTGGCCAGTATGTTGAATCCCATGGGTATGAGTTTGGCTATGCTGGGCAGCAACACTTCCTTATTCCGCAGGCCTCCTGCAGTTACAAGAACCGTACCATTTGTGGGCAGGTTATACCCCACTGCAATCAACCCTTTTGTGAGCGCGTCATAAAAGCTCTCTCCAAAACATGCAGCCTCGCCGGTTGAATGCATCTCCACACCTAACGTTAGATCCGCGCCCTCCAGCTGCATAAACGAGAATTGTGGTACCTTTATTCCAAAGTTGTCGAGATGCCGCCATTTCTCCACGGGAATGTCCGAGAGGGCCTCACCCATTATGGCCTTGGATGCCAGCGTTATCAGGTTCATCCGTATCAGTTTCGACACAAAAGGCATGGAGCGTGATGCCCTGACGTTCAATTCTATTACGTATGCAAGATCGTCATGTATCAAAAATTGTAGGTTAAATGGTCCCCGTATGTTAAACGTTCTGGCTATCTTGGTGGAATACTCGGTTATTGTCTGGATGATCCTGTTACTCAGCCTCCATGGCGGTATGCACATCATTGCATCTCCGGAATGCACGCCAGCACTGTCTATGTGCTCCACTATGGCACCTATGATGACATTATTCCCGTCTGATATGCCATCTACATCCACCTCCAGCGAGTCCATCATGAACTTGGATATCACAACAGGGTGATCTGGCGATACGTTGGTTGCTTTCTGGGCGTATGTCTTTAGCTCCTCGGCAGACCAGACCACTTTCATTGCCGCTCCTGAGAGTACGTATGAGGGTCGCACTAGTACTGGAAATCCTACCTCCTGTGCGAACGCGCGCGCCTCTGTTATCTTGGAGAATGCCTGCCAGGATGGTTGCCGAATGTGAAGCTTGTCCATCTCTGCACTAAACTTGGAACGATCTTCTGCGCGATCAATATCTGTGGCCGAGGTGCCCAGTATGCGTATGCCCGCGGCGGCCAATCCCGGAGTGAGGTTGTTGGCTGTCTGCCCGCCCACGCACGTAATTACTCCCTGGGGGTTCTCAAATTCGGCGATATCTCTTATGCGTTCGTGGGTGAGTTCCTCAAAGTACAGCCTGTTGCATATGTCATAATCTGTGGATACCGTCTCCGGATTGCAGTTGACCACCACCGCGGGCGTATTGTTCTGTGCGCGTATACCCCAGACCATATTTACCGTGCCCCAATCAAACTCCACACTACTGCCTATGCGGTATGGACCGGCACCTACCACTATCACTGCACGCTCCTGCGGCTTTGGGATATCGTGGTCTATTCCGCCATATGTCATGTATAGATAGTTCGTGGTAGCGGGCCATTCCGCGGCAAGGGAGTCTATCTGCTTGATGTATGGTTGTATGCCCATGCTTTGGCGCAACTGCCGTACGTATTCCTGATCCTGGGATATGGCACGTCCTATCTGGGAATCGGAGAATCCAGCCTTTTTGGCCTCCTCCATTAGGGAAGTATCCGGAATGCCCTCTCTCAGGCGGCCTGACACCTCCACTATGTGGCGGAGCTTCTCGACAAACCATGGGTTTATGGACGATAGTTTGGCTATGCGTTTGGTGTCAAATCCGTGCATTATGGCGGCGCACACCAAGAATAGTATGCTATCATCAAAGTGGGTCAGCCTGTACTCTAGGTCCTCTTCGGTATACTTTGCCATATTCTGGCGGTTCAGCACCAGTCCGTCGGCCCCAATATCCAGCATACGTACCGCCTTTTGTACTGACTCCTCGAACGTATGGCCTATGCCCATCACCTCGCCCACCGACTTCATGGTGGGTCCAAGCTTTCGCTCTACCAAGTCAAACTTTGCAAAGTCCCACCGGGGATGCTTGCACACTATATAGTCCAGGGATGGCTCAAAACAGGCCGTCGTCTTCTTGGTTATGGCATTGCTCATCTCGTGCAGACTGTAGCCAAGGCCTATCTTTGCAGACATGTATGCTAGGGGGTACCCTGTAGCCTTGCTTGCCAGTGCTGATGAGCGTGAAAGCCTGGGGTTGACCTCTATGGCTACATACTTTTCAGAATCAGGATCCAACGCAAACTGTATGTTACACTCTCCCACTATGCCTATATGATCCGCCGCCCGGAGGCCCGCGGATCTCAGCATGTGGTACTCCCGGTTGTTGAGTGTCTGGGATGGGGCCACGACTATATTGTCTCCTGTATGCGCCCTCATGGATAACACATTCTCCATGTTACATACAATTACACCGTTTCCTGTGGCGTCACGCATTATTTCGTACTCAATCTGTTTCCAGTCGCCTATGTATTCCTCTATCAGTACCTGGCCTACCATGCTGGCCTTTATGCCTCGTTCCACTATTTCGTGCAGCTCCAATTCGTTGTGGGCTACCCCGCCGCCCTTGCCGCCCAGTGTATATGCCACTCGTATTATAACCGGGTATCCAAGCGCCTCTGCCACGCGTTTTGCGTCATCAAATCCCGTGACTGTCTCGCTGGGGAGCACTGGTACGCCACACTGTATCATGGCATCTTTGAATCGTTGTCTGTCTTCGGTCATCTGTATGCCGCTTATCTCTGTCCCCAACACTCTTACACCATATTTCTCAAGAATGCCATCCTCGTACAGCTTGACACCGCAGTTAAGGGCGGTCTGGCCCCCGTATGAGAGCATTATGGCATCGGGCCTCTCCTGCTCTATCACTGATTCAACGTACTGGGGCGTAACAGGTAACAGATACACCTTGTCCACGAACCGGGTATCTGTTTGGATGGTAGCGATGTTTGGGTTTATCAGTATGCTTCGAATTCCATCTTCCTGTATGGCCTTGAGACATTGACTACCGGAGTAGTCGAATTGGCGGCCGCTTAAAGGCGACTTTCGCCGGCTTCTCCGATCTTTATTGCCCCACTGCCTAATACCAGTATGCTATTCAGTGTATCATCTTTGGGCAGTGCTTCCCTCCATCATTTTTTGCAGCTCCGCAAAGACAAACTCGCAGTCATACGGACCAGGGGATGCTTCGGGATGAAACTGTACCGCTATGCACGGCTTCTCCTTGTGTCGTATACCTTCTACGGTGTTGTCATCGGTGTTTATGAACCATAAGTCAAACTCCGAATCGGCCAGCGAATCGGTGTCTATCGCGTAACCATGATTCTGGCTGGTTACGTATACCTGGCCATCGGCCACATTCAGGCAGGACTTGTTCTGGCCTCGGTGGCCGTACTTTAGCTTGTATGTCTGTGCCCGTCCAGCCAGGCCAATTATCTGGGCGCCTAGACATATTCCCAACGTTGGGATGCCATTATGTATCAGATTTTTGGCGGTGTTTATGGTATCCGGGCAATGTTGTGGATCGCCGGGTCCATTACTCAGTATGACACCAACAGGATCATGTGATAGTATTTCCTCAATGGGTGTGTTATATGGCACCCTTACTGCCTTGTATCCCATTTTTACAACATTCCGGAGTATTGCATTCTTGATTCCCGCATCTATGACTACAATGCTGCGCCCTTTACCATACTCCACTGCCTTGTCCACCGATACCTTCTCTACCAGCCTCTCCATTCCATATCTGGGCGCCTTATCCAGCTGGCTTTTGAGCTTCTCAACATCAATGGGATCCTCAGATACCGCCAAGGCAGCCATACGTACCCCGCTAATGCGAAGAGACTTTGTCAGTGAACGGGTATCAATACCGGATATTCCCGGAATCTTTTGGGAGTGCAACCACTGGTCCAGGGTCATTTCAAGACTCCAGTGACTGGCCGTCTCAGATATGCTTTGTACAACCAGCCCCCGTACCTGTATGCGGTCAGACTCAAAGTATTCAGTAATCCCGCTCTCGCTTACCTGATCAGGATTGGGAATCCCGTAGTTGCCCACCAGCGGATATGTTATGGCCAGTATTTGTCCCCCGTATGAGGGATCAGTTAGTGTCTCTGTATAACCAACCATTCCAGTGTTGAATACGGCCTCGCCAAATACTGTCGTTGGATACCCAAAACCCTGGCCCTCAAGCACTGTACCGTCATCCAGTATCATGCAACCGTGCATATTCGTGTAAGTGGACTTTTTTGTGGTTATTTTAAACCCTCATGAAGTACAAGGAACTAGAAATTTAAACGTAACAACCCTTGGCTCACTCCATATTGTGGACGCGTTCATGCATTGGATATTTGGTGAAATGCGCACAATTTGTTGACAAGATTTGGTCTGTAGTCTGAATTTGTCACTATATTATACCGGAATAGATCTACCGAGAATGTTTCATACACCGCAAGTGTCTGATAATCACGGGATTTGACGAAATACTGATTTTGTATCTTGTGCGCCTAGCCGGTATCATGATAGCCTAAAGTGTGTTCTGAGTGCCATATACTGGCATCTTGGCAGATTTCTATGCGCCAATAACTAGTTTGCTGCATAACTCCAAACAAGTTAGATTAGAAATATGTGAGGAATGGTTTGAGTATTTTCGTTCATTCTGTCAGTGATTACTAGATTGGATCCAAGCATTAATAGCTGAGATTTTTTAAACAAACTTGATGGTATTCACCGACAATGCCAAGTACGTCCAGCGGAAGGCTATTTGGCTTTGATCATGTATGGGATTGAAAAGGCCAACCATAAAGGAGGGTGCTCCCTGCCAGTATGCAGTGGGCATATTACATGACACTGAGAACGGCATTAGGTATGAGATACAGGCAGGTATCCGGATTCCTTGCAGGACTACTGGAAAGGCACCAAACCCCGTACTACTCCACTATACAGACGCGGAAGAGATTGGCATAGACAAGGGGAATGACATGATTATTGGCACAGACAAAAAGCTGACTAGAACCATGATTGTGGACTCGACCGGCCTTGAATCGTGGTGAGTGGATAAGAGCCAAATGGAAAAAGAGGCGCGGATTCATCAGTGCTCGCGGACTGGGAGAGCATATGCATTTACGGTTACCGGCGAGTGGGTTGGGGATACGCGCATGTTAAACAATGCAGTACTGGGCTCGTATGCAGAAGAGCCACAACTGGACAGGGAGCACACCCTGGAATTGGAAAGTTCCGGACCCATTGCAACAGTTGCCATTTCTGGCAGGATCAACAGATAAGCCACCACCCGGAAACGCGCTGACTAACGGTGTGTCCCCCTTATCTAATAATGATGAAAAGCGCGCATTTAATCTGGAATTACTTGTGGATGACACATACGCATCCAGGGATAACATGAAATTGTGCAGTCATAATCGAATCCGGACAACCATTCCACTTCAGCTAAATTCCACCAAAGGAAAGGCAACTCATGGGGACTTGCAGTCTTGGAGGAAGTCCGGAATCGCCCATTTTCCATGTGAGTTCACCTGTGTCTAAATTTACGCACAACTGATCGCGACAGTTAATGTGATTTGTGCATAAGATTCCGGAAGACGTGAACTCATACCATTTTCCGCCTTTCTGATGAGGAAAAGGTTGAAAACAAGCAGTACTGGAAGGCGGCAAAAGGATACAACAGGCGATGGATAATTGAGATGATCAGAGTCGATTCCCGTTCAAACGATTATTCGGGCACGGATTAATGGAGAGGAAATGTGATAACATAGTACAGGAAATCACAATGAGGGTAGCCAAGTACAACGAGTGGGTGGACGCGGCAGCAACGTAGATCACGACATGGGGAACCTGTATTCTGTCAAAGTCAGTTATGCAACAAACTCCAAATAATCAATAGTACGAAAAGTAAGTCCGCTTAGGATCCGGCGTACAGTAGCTGACTATTTCAGATTGCACAAGCCAGATGGTAAAGAGAATAACAGAGGAATCAAGACAGTACATCATAAGACAACGCAAAAGAGGCGTTGCCGCCACCAAAATAGCTCAAGACCGGAACATCAGTTCAAGACATGTACGAAGATTGTGAACCAGAGAACGGGAACGACTCGAGTAAAGATGGGCAGGCCTATTATACCAATCACCGCCACCCAGATACGAATGGTAACTGAAGCATATCACAAGGATCCCGCCGGAGTAGTATGTATTGCAAAGAGGCTTAGACAGAATTACAATATATCATATCGCGCAGTATATCGCATAATGAAAAAGAACGGTACGGCAGGATCATCACCTGCAAAGTCAAGAAGACGAAAGTGGGTACGCTATGAGCGTAAATATTCCAATGCAATGTGGCACGTAGACTGGCATGTCATGAAAGATGAGCGCTTCAAGGGACTGAATCTCATCACATACCTTGATGATGCATCTAGGTGCATCGTCGGAGCGGCACTATTTGAGCATGCAACCTCAGAGAACGCCGTTCTATTACTGAGACTGGCGATAAAGAGATTCGGCGCCCCTGCATCCATACTATCGGATAACGGCGCGTGTTTCGTAGGACAGAATAGTCACAAAAAGGGCAAAAAGAACTGGAAACCCACACTATTCGAGGAAGAACTGCTGGATCAAGACATCATACTAATCAATTCCAGGCCATACCACCCGCAGACAAATGGCAAACTGGAGCGCTTCCATAGAACGATTGAGGACGAGGGGACTCTTATTTAAGAGTCCAATGAGATATGGTATTATGACAGTCTCCGGGATTATGTGGACTACTACAATGAGAGAAGATTGCACTTCTCACTGGATATAGATAACGGCGAAACGCCGCTTCAGGAATAAAAAGGCGACCCAGACAATTAGGGCAAATGATGCAAAATGGATGGAGCGGGATACCAATGACTAGCGGACCGACTTTTCATACATTACAACAAACTCCAAATAACACAAACTCTATAATGCTTGAGATATTTTGTCATGTCATGGAAGAGAAACGTGGGTACATTAGTCGCGCCCTAAGTGGGACAGACAAGATTATACGTGAAAGCGTAGCTGCCGCGGATCATGTCATAGAGGGGGCCGTAGAAACGGGCCGTCCCGTAGCTGAGGAAGTGGGCAAAATCGGTGATCAAATAGGCAGAGATGTTACTAGCGCCTCCAAGTCCGGCGCCAAAATGGTAATGAATGGCGTGGGCGGTGTAACCGGATCAGTAAAGGGTAACGATGCAGTTGAAACGCTGGAGCGGCTGGGGTACCTGTGGAAGGAAGGCCTGATTACGGATCAGGAATTCCAAGATGTGAAACGTAGATTATTGGCGCGGATATGATTTTATGGGAAAGTCTAATATCTTCGGCGCTGATGAGCAAAGAGAGGTAAATCCTAACTGGTTCACCGATAGAGTCTGGATGAAAGTGTTATCTAATAAAATAGGTGCAGACAAGCAAGATGTCTATCATGTTCACTTTCCGGGTGGCGCACGCACAAAGATTCACAAACACAATGGATCCCAATTACTTATAGTCACAGAAGGACGCGGGAGTCTGGAAATGTACAAGACAGATGGAACAGGGGATGCCTTCGACATAGAGAAACTAGAGGATATACCATTGCTCACCGGAGATGTGGTGCATATACCACAAGATACACTGCACACTCATGGCTCAACTGATGAATCCAAAATTTTCTCCCATATTGCGATAAATAACAGGCCCTGCGGTGTGGGCGAATATGTAACTCAATGGTACGAGTCCACCGGAAACCAGGTTACCGCCAGAATATGATACATGTTATGGCCTTTTTTAACTAATTTTAATAGATTGGATGTATCTGAATCAAAGAATCATATTAAAAACGCGGAAATGTATTTGATATTTTGTGGTACATTTGGGTATGAGTTCACGTCTTCCGGAATCTTGTGCACAAATCACATTAACTGTCGCGATCAGTTGTGCGTAAATTTAGACACAGGTGAACTCATACAGATATTTTTCAAAAATTTCTTGTACCTGGTATGCTTGTGCATAATGTGTAAATTATGCAACCCGGATACTACGAGATCTTCCCGGAATTCCTCACGACTGCCATCATATACCTGACTTAATTTACGATATACCTTTAGCATTCGAATTACATGCGTATGAGTTCACGTGTTTTGATCATTCACTAAGATATAGATTGGTATGGCAATATTTTACTTAAATACCAAATTTGCAATAAGAATCTAATGAGAAGACGCCGGTCCTATAAGGAATTGGAACTGGAAAATAAACTTCTTCAGGATACCCTTGCGTCTATCAAGAAAGATATTGAGGATTACAAGAAAGATCTTGCACATTACAAGGAACGTGTGAGAGTATTGGAAGCATATATGTCACACACCATAAAAGAAATACGAAATCTCACACAAGATTTCCAAATTATTAGAAATTATGTAAGTGAATTAAAAGAGGAATTAGTAGAAAAAGACAGGAAAATTGTGGTACTCACAACGCGACTTAAATATTATGAGAATGCTCACTCGCCACCATCCCTTCAATCCCTCCAGTACAAGAAGCGAAAACAGGAGGAGCAGAAGCGAAAACAGGGAGATAATAAGCAACAGAAAGAAGCCAGTACGAAATCAGCCAAAAAGGCTGGCGCTCAAAAGGGACACAAGGGGGTTTCCCGTTCCCACAACCCCGGCAGAGTAGTGCATCACACCTTTGAGTACACACCAATATGTGAGTGCGGCAATATAATGACAAAAATTGGTTGGAAACAACGACACATAACGGAATTAATACCAGCCAAAATAGAGGAGACCCTTCATGTGATAGAAATGGCTGCATGCAAGTGCGGCAAAAAACAACTGGCCCCAGCAGCTGGCGTCCCAAAGAGTGGTAGTTTTGGGGTTCAATTATGCGGTGCCATCACTGCATTGCGTGCGGAAAAGATTCCAATAAAACGCATACCTGTAATTTCGAAGGATCTCTTCGGCCTAAATATATCGGTGGGTGCAGTAAACAACATAATTGCCAGGGCCGCCGATGCATGTGAATCATTTATGGAAACAATTCATGAGAATATAATAAAATCACCCAGCATTCATGTGGACGAAACTGGTATATCACTGGCGGGTAGGCGTGGTTGGGTATGGGGGATGCGGGCCGAAGAGTGGATGATGTCCATATATGACAAAAGTAGGAGTTCAAATGTAGTGAACAAATACCTTAACGGTTACCAGGGAGCGATAGTAACGGACAGGTACGTTGTGTACCGCCGGTTTGATGACGGTGGGAAGCACCAGTTGTGTTGGGCGCATTTATTGCGCGATACCCAGGCATTACATGCAGGATTCTATATTGATCCCGGTGCTCAGGACACCCGGATCAAACTTGACAACGACCTGAAAGGATTGTTCCGGAGCGCACGGGAATCCCTGAATCACTGCGGGCCGTCCGCGCAATTACGACACTCATTTGAGACAGGAGCAGAATCCATTCTGCATCAGTACTGTGATGTTGATGATACTGAACTACAAAAGAAGGTAAAAGGATTGAATAAGGCCATACCATGCATGTTCGTATTCTTAGAATATGACAGTGTAGAGCCCACCAACAATCCAGCGGAGCAGTGGAACCGGTTCTGATACGCAGTGGTATTCCGCAAGATTGGTGGCCAGATAAAGGGTGGCGAAAGGGCCATGCGCCGCATGTCCACATTCGTATCATGCGTTCAGACATGGAGGGCTCAAGGCCTTTCTGTAATGAACGAGGTTGCTGCCAGAATGCAGTTATAATTAAAAAAACTGGGACGCATTCTATCTTATTATGTGATCAAAACACGTGAACTCATACTTACATGCTCAATTAATATGCGCCTTTTTGATACAGTTTGGTTGTATTTCCTTTCAGTTTTAGTGAGTGATTCCGCACCCCTGTATGGAATTATGACCTTTGCACCGGATAGGAAACTTTTCGTATGAGTTCACGTGTTTTGATCATTAACTAAGATATAGATTGGTATGACAATATTTTGCTTAAATACCAAATTTGCAATAAGAATCTAATGAGAAGACGCCTGTCCTATAAGGAATTGGAACTAAAAAATAAGCTTCTTTAGGATACCCTTGCGTCTACCAAGAAAGAACTTGCACATTACAAGGAGAATGAGTGAGAGATAAAACGTGGAGACATAATACTTGCGTTTACCAAGAAAGAACTTGCACATTACAAGGCAGAGGCCATGGGCCGCCTTGTCCTACGTCTTGCGGCCACCGAGAAAGATCTTGCACATTACAAGGAACGTGTGAGAGTATTGGAAACACATATGTCACGCATCACAGAAGAAATACAAAATCTCACACAAGATTTCCAAATTATTAGGAATTATGTAGTATGAGTTCACGTGTTTTGATCATATGATATGATAGAATGCATCCGAGTTTTTTTAATTATAACTGCATTCTTATAGCAACCTCATGCTTGTACTGGAGGGATGGTGGAGAGTGAGCATTCTCATATAAGCCGAGCCATGATTACCGCAATTTTCCCTTGTTTTCCTTCCAATTCATTTACATAATTTCTAAACGCATTTTTTCTATGTTATGTCTGCTTCTTACACGTTCCTTGTAGTGTGCAAGATCTCTCTTGGTAGACGCAAGGGTATCCGGAGATTTGCAGTTCCTCATGGCCGGCGTCTGCTCATACTACAATTTAACCAAATATTGTCATATCAAGTTTCATCGTATGATCAAAACACGTGAACTCATACACATTTGGTTCATATCCCTGATTACGTGATTGCCATCGTGTTTGATATTGCGTAACACGCATGCTTTTTGCGTATCTCGCTCTGGGAATACAATACGTGATTAGACCGTATGCGCAGAATCACTTCTCCCACCCTGCACGTCTAAACCAAGTTGTTAGATACGAACAATTGACCTAGTATCATGGGTTTTCCCACAGACTCATGTGAAACAGAAAAGTTAAGACCTAATTTTGTAATACCAGGTATGCTAAAAGCAGAAGAACTGTATGAGTTCACGTCTTCCGGAATCTTATGCACAAATCACATTAACTGTCGCGATCAGTTATGCGTAAATTTAGACACAGGTGAACTCATACGAAGAACTCACCAGGGAGCAGTTAGTCACAGAGCACTACCGGCTACGCACCAGGTCCGAGGCCGAAGTAACAAACCTGCGTGGAAAAAATGACAGTTTGTGTGGAAAAGTTGACAGTCTGCACGCTAAACTTGAAGCTCAAACAAAGAATGCCCTCGTTTCAAATCTCGATGACATCATAGAACGCAAGGATCAGCTTCATTCCCTGACCGGATGCACCCCGGAAGAGTTCAAATGGATACTAACCAGATTCACAGAATACGTAGAGTCCCTGGAAGGCGATGATGCACGGCGATTCTTAGAACTTACAAATGATCGCGGCCATGTGAACAAATTTCCGGTCAGGCATGTACTCTTAGTTACACTGATACGCCTGCGCTGCAACACAAAGCAGGAGCTTCTTGCTGCAATACTCAAGATAAACCAGTCAAACATATGCCGTTACATCCAGTTTACAAAGCAGGGACTGATCAAGATACTCCCAACGGCCGATACCGTTGCAAAAGCAATATCGCAAATCAAGTCAGCATCGGACTTTAAGGAAATTGTTCCCGGTCGAGCCGGAGGGGAGATAAAGACTGACGGTACACATGTACGCGTACAACGTCCTGAAAAAAATCAGGAGGCAATGTACTCTGGTAAACAAAAAACCCACACGTATAACGTACAGATAACATCAAACAAGAAAAGACTGATAATTCACATCAGTGGAGTATATGAGGGAAAAAGACACGATTATGGCATATTCAAGAATGATATTCCCCTTGGAGGCAAATGGGGCAAGTCCCTAAAAGAATCAACCACGCCACCATCCGATAAGATAACAGTAATAGCAGATGCAGGATACCAGGGTATGAAAGACTTCCTACCCGGCGCAAAGGTCATAATTCCATCCAGGGGTAGGGAATCACTCACTAAAACTGAAAGGAAATACAACCAATATGTATCAAAAAGGCGCATATTAATCGAGCATATAATTCGAATGCTAAAGGTATATCGTAGATTAAGTCAGGTATATGATGGTAGTCGTGAGGAATTCCGGGAAGATCTACTCGTAGTATCCGGGTTGCATAATTTACACATTATGCACAAGCATACCAGGTACAAGAAATTCTTGAAAAATATCTGTCCATAATTTCCGTGTTATTATAATTCGAATATTACTCATCAGAAAATCCACTAAATTAATGGGTTTTGTGGTAACCATTTAGCTCACTCATGATATCCGTCATCAAGATCCAGTCGCCCCACTACACGACATTTGCAATCACGGCATACGTTAGTGCTGGCAGGTGCCATTAACATTGTTCATGCTTGACTGATTGTGTGCCATAAAATACACCCCAGTTTGAAGCAACATGGACTATTCCTGTCAATCATGCGCATAAGGTCTATTGAACTTACCATGTACTATTTTATCGCCAGTGTGCTAAGTTTAGCAATACTGGAGTGGGCCCTGCGCTTGAGAATGTTTTTTGTAATTTTCTAGGCACAGCTATTTACCTACATTTTGGACGATGTGTTGCCCTTTTTGCTTCTTTCGGAGAACTCCACGGGAGGGACATATCCTAGTGCTAAGTGTATCCGGGAGTGATTGCAGTCGTTTTTATCATCGTTCTCTTGTAACATCTTTTTCATTTCAGAATTTTGGGATCTTGGGTTTCTGTCCAATTCCTCAGAACAGGCCTTTGGGAATCTCGCCCTCCACGTGTATAGTGTGCGGGGCGATATGTTGTTCCGCCTGCAGATCTCTGCGGTGACTGCTGTCGAGTCTAAGGTTTCCAATGGTATGAGTTCATCTGTGTCTAAATTTACGCATAACTGATGGAACAGGTTGTTCTAGTTAATGTGATTTGTGCACAAGATTCCGGAAGACGTGAACTCATACTTCCAATGACCTTCTCCTCCCGACTCCATTGGTGTTTTTTGTCAACCATGGCACACTCCCCCTCTTGAATCCAAAAAGTGTGAGTTGATATCTATTCTCAATGTCATGGGGCACCGGCCAATACGACTGTGGCAGTCTGCCTCATTATACCAAAAACAGGATGGTATCGGCAGAATATATTAGATAGTTAGTGATGATAGGTGCGTGACAAGCTGTACTGATGTCTTGGTGGGGATAATCATGGGTTCCACCTCAGATATGCGCGTTATGAGCGGTGCTGCAAGGGCACTGGATAAGTTAGACATCAGGCATGAAGAACAAATAGTATCTGCGCACCGTACCCCCTCCAGACTGTCTGAATACGCGAAACATGCACTGGAATCGGGGTTTCGCGTAATAATAGCGGGGGCTGGCGGAGCAGCACACCTGCCCGGGATGATATCTTCGTACACCACAATACCGGTAGTGGGGGTGCCTATTCTCACGTATGCGGACAAGGGTCCCGGGGGCAGATTCTCGGCTTTTGGCGGCATGGATGCATTGCTGTCCATATCTGAGATGCCAACAGGCTCGCCAGTGGGCACCATGGGTGTAAACAAGGCCGAAAGCGCTGGTATATACGCCGCCATGATACTGGGTAATGAATTTGAGGACATACGGATAGCCCTCACCAAGTACAAGGAGAAACGTTATCGTGACGTGACACAGGAATCCGAAGAATTGCGTAGAAACGGATTGGCGAACATGTAACTATGTCAGAATGCGAAAGTCTACATCCTTTGCCTGTAGCGCATGTATGAGGGCCGTGGTGTTGACCTCGCCTTCTGTCTCTATGCTTATGGTGACTGATACATGCCCCGCGCCCACATCGGAACTAAGCCTATCGTGAGTCATTTCCACAAGGTTGGCGTTTGCCGCGGCTATCTCGTCCATTATCTCCTTGAAGACTCCTGGCCTGTCTGGAAATAACATCTTTATCTTGATCAAGCGACCCATGGATGCGAGTCCTCGATACACTATTTGGCCAAGCAAGTACATGTCTATGTTGCCACCTCCCATTATGCATACCACCTTCTTGCCCGGTGATGGCCGCTTTGCTATAACATATGCCAGGGCTGCCACTCCTGCTGGCTCCACGACAAATTTGGTCCTCTCCATAAGCAAGAACATGGCCCTTATGATGTCTGTCTCCTCCACCAACACTATGTCGTCTATCTGGTTCTTGATTATTGAGAACGTCAGTTCACCGGGAACCCTTACTGCAATGCCATCTGCTATGGTGGCCGAGCCGCCTACTCCCTGCACATGGCCGCCTTTCCAAGATTTTTGCATCGCAGGAAACGAGGATGTTTGTACGCCTATCACCTTGGTATGCGGACTTCTTGTCTTGACGGCTGTCAATACACCTGCCGCCAATCCGCCCCCTCCCATGGGCACGTATATTTCGTCCACGTCCGGCATCTCATCTAATATTTCAAGCCCGATAACGCCCTGACCAGCTATAATGTGGGGATCATCAAATGCATGTATTATCTTGGCATCACATTCTGTGGCCATCCGGGCTGCCCACTTGCCTGCCTCCTCATAGTCGGCACCGTGCAAAATTACGTTGGCACCATATCCACGTGTGGCCGCTATCTTGGCCGGTGATGCACTCTTGGGCATAACAATAGTGCAGGGTATTCCTGCCTTCTGTGATGCATATGCTACACCCTGCGCATGATTGCCCGCCGAGGCGGCCACAACGCCTTTCTGCCGTGTCTCGGGCGTGAGCATGCTTATTGTATAGTGGGCCCCGCGTATCTTAAAGGAGCCGGTTTTCTGTCGGAATTCTGCTTTGAGATATACCTGTGAGCCGCTTATGGTGCTAAATGTAGATGAGTAAATCAGTGGCGTTACGCGTACTTCACCACGCGTATTGGCCGCCTGTATTATATTGTCATATAAATTCATGAAATTTTTAAATACACTGTCTTATTTGTTCCTTGTGTATTTCCCTGCGTGCATACACTAACAAATCTTAGGTCTGCGCATTATGGATTTGTGACAAATAAAAGACGGTTTGGTCACAATTAAACACCGTACTAGGTGCGCTCTTTGTATATTTTTGTCCTGTCACAAATGTACACAATTAAAATAATTCTAATTATATTTAACGTGTAAAGAATAATTTAATAGAACATAAATATCAAAAACAGGATATTATTCGTATGAGTTCACCTGTGTCTAAATTTACGCATAACTGATGGAACAGGTTGTTCTAGTTAATGTGATTTGTGCACAAGATTCCGGAAGACGTGAACACATACTATTATTCCTCTACATTTAAAATAAAATTTGACTCATCTAACCGTGATCGTGGTCATGATCATCATGTCCATCGGCTTTATCGTCCTCGACGGTTATTGTTATTGACGTCTCTATGGGCTCACCGCCCCAGTAATATGGTGCATGGTCGTTGGTGTACAGACTAAGTGTGACTGTATGAGTTCCTGGCTCCAGAGCATTCAGATGATGCCGTGCCTCATAGATGCGGGTTGTATATTCGCCATTTATGGCCATGACTATGTATCCTTCTCCGAGTGTGTGTGCCTGTCCTACATTCTGCGGTGATAGAACAAAGTCTTCTGTGGTCATCTCTAAATTATTGCCACCGCCACGGGTATCAACATATGACTCTGCCGAGATCATCATGGATGAAGTGCCAGTAACTGGTTCTGTGGATATGGGTTGTTCATTAGATTCTGGAACTATTACCATCATGGTTGCTTCTGCCGGGAAACCATTTACATATACATCCTCATGGGAATTCATGTTTAACGTTACACGAATGTGATGACTTCCTGGATCTAGCTCTCCCAGATAGTAGTTGGGTCCATACATGCGATTAATCTTTACACCATCTGCGTATATGTGAGCATGACCCTCTCCGTCAATATTGTCTTGATTCACGTTTTCCGGTGTCCATGTCCAACCTTGTGTTGTGGCACTAACGATCACGCCTCCATGTTCGTCAATACTGACAGAGATATCTATGCCCAATGGTAGGAGTGTTTCTACATTAGAATGCATATGGTCTCTTTCCATGTAGCCGTCTTCCATCGCCATGTTATCTTCCATGGCATCATCACCGTGATCATGTGAGTGTCCATCGTCGTGATCATGACCACTGACTACAATCGTGCCTGTCATCCATGAGAATGACTCTACACTAAACGTGTATTCTCCGGAATCCGGGAATCGAAGAGAATATGTCTGACCAGGACCAATCACTCCGGAATCGATGGGATTTTCGTCGGTCCCGCCTATCACTCTGATTGTTACGGTTCCATCATTGGACCATATTATCTCACCGTTAGGATCCAGCGATGTGGTGGATGGGTTAACACATGACTCTACCGGGGTACACTTTTCCATAGTATCCGGTGTCAGACTGATGGTAACCTGTGCATGATCAGCATAAGCAGATACAGAAATAACTCCAAACAGCATCATTGCTGTTACAATTGCTAATTTCATTACCACATATACGACAGTATTGTTTATTAATTATACGATTAATTATTTTTCATAAATTTTACCAATATTAAATTCTTGTATAGCAGTCACCATAAGTCTTGGCGGTGATTTTCCATAAAATATCACAACAGGGATGGCAGACAGACTAAATCAGCAGATGCAAGTAATAGACCTTATGCGCATGATTGACAGTAACATCCCATATTGCTTCAAACCGGGGTGTATTTTATGGCACACAATCAGTCAAGCATGAACAATGTGAGTGGGCACCTGTCAGCACTAACGTATGCCGTGATTACAAATGTCGTGTAGTGGGGTGACCGGATCTTGATGACGTATATCATGAGTGAGCTAAATGGTTGTATGAGTTCACCTGTGTCTAAATTTACGCACAACTGATCGCGACAGTTAATGTGATTTGTGCACAAGATTCCGGAAGACGTGAACTCATACAAATGGTTACCGCAAAACCCATTAATTTAGTGGATTTTCTGATGAGTAATATTCAAATTATAATATCACGGAAATTATGCATAGATATTTTTCAAAAATTTCTTGTACCTGATATGCTTGTGCATAATGTGCAAATTATGCAACCCGGATACTACGAGTAGATCCCGGAATTCCTCACGACTGCCATCATATACCTGACTTAATCTACGATATACCTTTGTATGAGTTCACGTCTTCCGGAATCTTGTGCACAAATCACATTAACTGTCGCGATCAGTTGTGCGTAAATTTAGACACAGGTGAACTCATACCACTCATGATATACGTCATCAAGATCCGGTCACCCCACTACACGACATTTGTAATCACGGCATACGTTAGTGCTAGCAGGTGTCCACTCACATTGTTCATGCTTGACTGATTGTGTGCCATAAAATACACCCCAGTTTGAAACAATATGGGATGTTACTGTCAATCATGAGCATAAGGTCTAATAAACAAAATACATACAAGCTCTACAGATGGTCAAATCTCTGTAGCTGGTTTACTATCGTCTCTAAGTTTTTTGCGGTACATAATTACTGCTATGGCTATTCCCACACATGCCAAGAATACAGGCCAGCGTAGCTCGCTCTCTCGCAGCCCCAAGAACGCGTATATAGTACCCCCCACAGCTGCAAAGCCAATAATTTCCAGTATTTTTATCATGTATGAAATGCAATACATTATCGATATAACTTATTATGCTGCTTCGTAACGAGGCCACACCACAGACACTCTTGCAGTAACCATTTAGGTTACTCCATTGAAGGATAGCTCAATTTGGTGAGCCGCTTCACTCCATACCGGATCACCCAAAACCGTTTAGGTTACTCCATTGAAGGATAGCTCAATAGTACGAAAAGTCCGCTTAGGATCCGGCGTACAGTAGTTCAGATTGCACAAGCCACGAAAGGCTATGGTAAAGGGAATAACAGAGGAATCAAGACAAAAGAGGTATGAGTTCACGTCTTCCGGAATCTTATGCACAAATCACATTAACTGTCGCGATCAGTTATGCGTAAATTTAGACACAGGTGAACTCATACTGACAGATGTCATTTTAAGCTGCTGAAACGTGGACAGAACCAAGACTGCACACATGCATCTTGTTGTCAAACCGGGCACTCGTTGTTGTATGGGTGTGTATCTCGATGGGGATTCTGTGCTAGGCGACCACAAATTCCAATAGAAACGATTTTAGTATGTGTGTATTAGGAATCACAACATGGAACGCCTCCGAAGAGTGGTGGTGGACACCAGTGTCGTTATAAACGGACAACTGGAAAGTCTCATTAGTGTAGGAGAGTTACGCGGTTGTGAGATCGTAATCCCCCAGGCCGTTATAGACGAGTTGTATGATCAGGCCGCAATGCATCACCAATACGGCCGGGACGGGTTAGACATGCTGGCAAGATTATACAAGAATGCCAAGGAAGATGGAACGAATATAACAATACACGGAAACCATGCGGCCGAGAATCCCGATGTTGCAAGTCCTGTACGCGTAGGCTCCATAGTAAATGACGCGGCCAAGCGACTGCGGGCTACATTGTATACATCAGACAGATTGCAACATGCAGTAGCCCAGGCACAGGGAATCGAGACCACATTATTGTCTACAGAGATCAAGGCCGAGGAGTTGGAATTCCACCAGTACTTCGATGAAGACACCATGAGTGTACACCTCAAAGAGGGATTGCCGCCCGCGGCCAAGCGCGGTGGGCCTGGCTCGTTCATAATGGTAACGCTAGAAGAGAAAGCCCTGGAATATCAATACATGGATCATATGGTTTCAAAGATAATGGATGCCGCCCACAGTGCCAGGGGAATGATAGAGATTGAGAAGCCGGGTGCTACAGTAATACAGTATGGCAATTATCGCATAGTCATAACACGCCCACCCTTCTCAGAATCCACAGAGATAACTATAGTGCGCCCCATGGTAAAGATGTCTTTGGATGATTACGATCTCTCCGAGGAACTTATGGAGCGATTCTCCAAGCGAGCCGAGGGCATAGTCGTATCCGGCCCCCCAGGATCCGGCAAGTCTACCTTGGCATCCAGTCTTGCAGACTTTTACAATGAACGGGGACGCATAGTCAAGACATTCGAGTCTCCAAGAGATCTACAGGTGACCCCGGGCATAACGCAGTATACAAAATTGGACGGCAGTTTCGAGAACTCCGCGGATGTTCTCTTGCTGGTACGCCCTGATTACACCATATTCGACGAGGTACGGCGCCGAGAAGATTTTGACATATTTGCGGATCTGAGACTGGCAGGTGTTGGAATGATAGGCGTAGTTCACGCCAACTCACCAATAGACAGCATACAGCGATTCATAGGAAAGATAGAGTTGGGCATAATTCCCAGCGTATTAGATACGGTAGTATTCGTAAAGGATGGAGGCATAGAGAAGGTATACGAGTTGGAACTGAAGGTAAAGATGCCGTCAGGTATGTCCGAGGCAGACCTGGCACGGCCAGTTATCGAGGTGCGGGACTTTGCATCCAAGACCCTGGAGCACGAAATCTATACCTTTGGTCAGGAGAATGTCATAGTCCCCGTAGCCGGTACTGTAAGCAGTAGTGTGAATGGCATAGCAGAGGACAGTATACGAAGAGTGTTTGAGCGGTATGACCCCAACGTTGAAGTGGAGATACTCTCAGAGAACAAGGTGCTGATACGCGTGGCCAAGCAGTCCATATCCAGCATAATAGGGCGACGGGGCTCAAACATTAGCGACCTGGAACGCAAACTTGGTATATCCATCGATGTGGAGGAGCGTAACGGGGAACAGGTACCAACAGGTCAGGATGTACCAGTCCGCATGTCCGAGTCAAAGAATGTGCTCATATTTGATGTTGGCAAGGAGTACTCATCCATGCAGGCAGCAATATTTGTCGGCGACACGTATCTGACATCTAGGCGCGTAGGCCACAAAGGACAGGTGAGACTGCCAAAGCGCTCAGACGCGGCCAATCGCCTCATAGACCTGGCATCCTCTGAGAGCGATGTTCGAGTCACTATTCGAGATGGGTAAACTTCTCGATGATATGCGGGTTCGCCTTCAAGTATGTTACAAACTTTCGCAGCTGTGCCATTGTTTGCGGATCCAAATGATGTTCCACCCCCTCCGCGTCCCGATTGGCAGTATCTCCTGTTATACCCAATAGTTCAAAGAATTCCAGCAGTGTCCCGTGTCGTTGACGAATGGACTGGGCCACGTCACTGCCCTTCTTTGTCAGATGTATGCCGTGATACCGCTCATATTCCAGAAAGCCACCATCATCCAGTCTCCGGAGCATCTTTGTAACGCTAGGTGCACTTACACTCATGTATCTGGAGATATCCAGCGTGGTAGCATAGCCCTTAAGCTCTACCAGCTCGGCTATTACCTCCAGATAGTCTTCAGTTCTTGTACTGTATGGGTTTTTGTCCGCATCATGTGCCGCCCGAATGGATTCCAGTCTGCTATCCTTTTTCATAAGAATAAATGAGTCACGCGCATTAAAAAATGATTGAACCCATTACTAGCATCATACAACCCGGACCGGTACGCCCAATACACCACCCATGCGCGTACAGGCACGCTGGAGTATGGTGTGGGGAATAGATCTCACGGGATTGAGTATATGCATCTTTATTACCCCATCCTGTATATTCATATCCACACCAGCCTCGGCAGTCATGATCAATTCGCACAAGGCCAGAATGGGAGCCAGTTTGACCATGATCTTTTGGTCACCAGGACACAATATGCCGGAATATCTGTCCAAAAGCAGCACAGTGCGCTTTGGTTTTTTAGAATATGATAATGAAAGGGCGACCAGCAGTTGTACACGGTGCGAAAGCATGCTAGGCTGATCAATTGCCCTGTACACAAAGTCGTCAGCATCACGAAAAGTCTGCAATGACTCTATGTTTGTAGCCGCAGCCAACAGCATACGAAACTCCTCGTGACTCAGCAGGCGTGATGAACTAATGAAATGAACCACGTCAGAGGCGCCCGCGGGTATTCGCTTCCTGCTGCGGGGCGGTCGCACAAGCTCCCGCACATGGTAATCGGATATGAAATTGTGATTAAACGCAGGGTACCTAGATGCCAGTGCCAGTACACCCTCCCGGAGACCCACGGAACTCACTGTAATCTCTTTGGAACTATACATGGAGACTATTTCCGATATAACGATGGCGCCGGCTTTTATGATATCTGCCCTACCCCGGCCTACCTCGTACATATCTGCCAACTCTGATCTGTCAATAGACAGCAGGGTCTCAGTCGTATCATGTATGGCAGATGGTTCTATTGTATAGTTGTGGAGTTTTTTCAGGGGATAGTCGGCGTGATTTTGAATATATCTTGCCAGTGTTCGCATGGCACCGCCTACCCCCACCAATGTGGCCTGATTCCTCCGGGAATCCAATATGCGAGGATCTGGAAGGATATCACGCAGATATTCACGCAGGCGCTTTACAGACTGTTCGTTAAAGTCCGAGTCCCCGGCAAATTTTCGTGTCAGAACCAAGGCTCCCAAAGGGAGAGACAGGGTCTTCAGTATGGTATGATTCCGGGACGAGACAAATTCTAGTGATCCGCCACCAAGATCAAACATTATGGATGAGGGGATATTCAACTGGGTGGCCGCACCGGCATATGAACACAGTGCCTCTTCCACACCGGATATCACAACAAAATCAAAACCTGACTCGCGGCTTATGGTATCCAATAATGATCCCCGATTGGCCGCATCGCGCACTGCGCTGGTGGCCACGGCGCACACCTTGGAGACACCCTCATACTGCAGTATGTTCCTATACATGATAAGCGTGGGTATGAGTTCACTCAGTGCATCCTCATTTATCACCTTACTACCGTACTCGTCCAGACGCATCTTTTTAGACTCCCGACGATACGGGCGATAGACACCCGTACGATCCTTCTCATAGCAGACCATCTTTAGCGAGTTAGAACCAAGATCAACCACGGCAATGGATTTTGAGCGCATACGAGTCATGTCATCATCACCATCTGTTTTGGGGTCAGCATGTACCTAATTATCCCAGCACCGGACGGCATTATATTCACACATACCAGTCCGCCCTTCTTTATGGACAGAGATACCGCACTATCGCATACCATACTGGAAACCATACCCGAAAGATGCGGCTCGTGGCCAACTAGCATCACCGAGTCCACACCGGCAGCAAGTACGGATTTTGTAGTCACCTCCGGAATTATCTCCGGTTTTAACTCTTCCCAAGTAACAACGTCGCATTTGACATGGCCGGACACTATGGAGGCGGTCTGCATTGCCCGTACAAGAGGACTAGACGCCAATATATCCGGTCGTATACCCATCTTTTTGATCACACTACCTATCTTTTCTATTTGTCGGCGGCCGGATATTGTCAAGGACCTCTGGTAGTCACTGGGCACCATTTGGGATGGCCGTGCAGCCTTGCCATGTCTTAGGAGAAATATATTCATGTAATGGTGTATCTGTTTATGAATATAGGATTTTTTATACGATAGATATATTGTTATATATACTATAAGACATTGTTATACTGGTAATAAGCGTCAATATTTTAACTGTGTAATTGCCACCATAACCAATGTATGCACATGTGATAAAAGACAACGCCAGGCAGGCCGTCAGGATAATAGAGGACATGGCAAGCGCCGAAAGCGAGGGAGGCCCATACCAGCGCCGAATCATAACGGCCAAGGTAGAGGAACTAGAGCCCATACTTAGTGAGATAGCCGATGCCGCCAGGGCCAGTTCCCTCTCCAACGGCGAGGAGTTGGCGGCAGATATGGAGTCAATGTACAGGGAAGCGGGAAGCATAGTGAGTGGCACCAGTGGCAGCGAGTTCTATGATGATTGGAAGAGCAGGCTGGAGAGTGTTATACTGGACGCTTTCCGTCTCTAAAGTATATGGTGCAAGACTTCCATGGAGCCGGCCACCGTATGTACAGGTGCCACCGTATGTGTTATCCGCGCCTTCCTGAGTTCCGCAGCGGTGAAGGGTCCAATGGACACCACCGGAATCAGGTTAAGTTTGTCGGCTACGTTATACTTGGAGGTGCGACCCATTATTTCCATAAATGCCCGTACCGATGATACGCTGGTAAATATAATGCCATGAATATCCCCGCGCTCCAGCATAGTGACAAATTCCAGCCATATGTCCCCGCCTTGATGGGGTTGTACATCATACGTGTACAATTCCCGTACATCAAACCCTATCTTTTTGAGTAGATTCCCAAGAAATGGTGTTGATGCACCACTGCGGGGCACCAGTACCCGGTTACGCGCCCGGTCCAGTCCGCTAAAGACCTCCCCTATACCCACCGATGAGTACACTGATTTTGGCATTGAGTTGACTTGTATTCCATATCGCTCCAGCATTGCAGATGTCTTTGGTCCAACAGAGACGACGTTTGCATTGGCTGTGATAAAACGCGTCTGGTCTAAGGTGCCCTGGCGAGCAGCATCCTCAAAGAGTAGTGCCACTGCCCTGGAACTCATAAAGACGATGTGATCCGGTTTGTACTCGTTACACTCCCGCACGTATCCACCGGAGATATCATGGCCGCGCCCAACCAATTGTATGGTAGGAAGCGCCAGTACCCGGCCCCCCTCAGACTCTACCATACCAATGAAATCCGCGGCATCCTTGGCTCCCCTAGTAATTGCTATATTTTTCCCGGAGAGGCTGCTCATATCCAAGATAGATCCTCGTGCAAATCCACCACCTCGCCCACTATTATAACCACCGGCGGGCGCATTGTACTTGCCATGGCAGGCAGAGTGGATAGTGTACCAAACTTGATACTACTTTTCGCTGTTGTGCCACGATGTATGGCCACCGCGGGTGTGTCCGGGTTCATCCCCCCACTTACTAGATCATCAAATATGGAGCGCATCCTGTAGAGACCCATCATTATCACTATCGTATCGACAGATTTGGCCAGACTCTTCCAGTCCACCGAGGGCTTGTCCTTGTCTGGATCTTCATGGCCTGTTACAAATGCTACCGAGGAGGAGTATCTCCGGTGTGTGAGCGGTATGCCGGCATAAGTGGCCGAGGCATGTCCAGATGTTATACCGGGGATAATTTCAAAGGGAACAGAGTGTGCGCGCAGAAACTCCGCTTCCTCACCGCCCCGGCCGAACATGGTGGGATCTCCGCCCTTTAGCCTAACCACATGACTATATTTCTGCGCGGATTCCAGCATTATTTGATTGGTCGCATCCTGATGTGTGGTTTCATCACCGGGAGCGCGTCCTACACATATGAGAGATTTTGAGGAGTCGACAGTTTTCATGATAGCGTCACTAACAAGCCGGTCATACAGTATTATGTCAGCCTGACTGATTAGTTGTGTTGCCCTTACCGTAAGTAGTCCTGGATCCCCGGGTCCGGCGCCCACCAGGTATACGATACCCATCTTATCCATGTATAATCAACTGCCCCACTCCGACATGGTATGGCGCCATTTTAAACCAAGCTCGCCAGCACCCATATCCAAAAGGAGATTGCCGGCTTCCCGTCCAACTGATACGGGGTCTGTCCCGGCTGCACGAGCCACCATGGGAGCGGCTCCGTCCGGCAGGTATGCTGCTGCTGTGATACACACTATTTCATTATCCGGGTACGCATAGACACCCACAGGAAAGCGGCATCCGGATCCTATGATATCAGACACAACACGCTCAGCCTCTGCGCATTTGCGGGAGGACTCGTCCTGAATGGATCTTAGTAGGGGCAATATGTCAGTATTATCGGCGCGAGCCACTATTGCCAGGGCACCCTGACCGGGAGAGGGAACGAACTTTTCCGTATCCAGTACATCATATGAGACATCCAGACCCAGTCGCCGGAGTCCTGCCTGTGCCAGTACAACAAAGTCAAAGTCCCCACCCACACGGGATACTCTGGTGTCAACGTTCCCCCGTATGGGCCGGATTGTTACATCAGGAAATTCCAGCCTTATCTGTGCCATCCGCCGTACGCTGCTGGTTCCTATGACATCACCGCGCGCAGGCAGACTTGCACCATTACGGCGTATCAGGACATCATTTGGCGGAAGACGGCGGGGCACGCATGCTATACCAAGTTCATCTGGAATGTCGGTAGGAACGTCCTTCATGCTGTGTACCGCAAAATCCGCGCGGCCACTGGTTACTGCAGCGTCCACCTCTCTCTCAAATATGCCGCGTCGCTCCATGCTGAAGAGCGGCCTCCGGTCCCTGTCGCCTTGTGTGGTGACCCGTAATATCTCAAATGTATCACTATGAGAGACTGCCTGCAGTTCCTGTATCACATGACCGGTCTGTGCCAGGGAGAGTTTGCTCCCCCTAGTGGCCACAGCATACCTCATGTCCTCATGCTCTCAAGGGACGTTTGGTATGACTCACATATCTTGTCTATATCGTCTGATGTCATGGCGCCGGACAAAAATACCGTCTCATACTGGGAGGGGGCAACAAATACTCCCTTTGCCAGAAGCAGATCAAACAGTGTCCGGAATCGCGCAGTGTCGGACTTTTTGGCAGTAACATAATCCTGAACCGCATGATCCGTAAAGAATACCTGCAGCATTGAAGAGATATTATTCACCTGACACAATATTCGATTATCCGCCGCGACATCCCGTATGGTCTTGGCTACCATGTCACAGTATCGCTCCAGTCTGGGATACAGATGAGCAGCAGTACGGTTTATCGTATTAATAGAAGATATAGCCGCGGCCGCAGCTATGGGATTTCCCCCAAAAGTGCTGGCCTGGTATGCAGGACCGCCAGGCGCAAGATCTTCCATTATGGCACGCTTCCCGCCTATGGCCGCCACTGCAAACCCATTCCCCAGAGCCTTTGCCAGGGTAGTCATATCGGGAGTTACAGAGTAGTATGATTGGGATCCCCCCGGAGACATACGGAATCCGGTAACTACTTCGTCAAATATCAGGGGCACACCCTGTTGCATAGTCATGTGGCGAACCTGTTGCAGAAAGTCATTACCAGGAGGTACAAGTCCCATATTCGCCATTACAGGCTCCATTATAACACCGGCCACATCTTGGCGCGTCTCCAGAATATCTGCCAGTCCCGAGATATCATTGTATTTGGCCATGATTGTATGCCGGGATATATCCGGCAGTACGCCCGCTGACGATGATATACCCATGTGTGCCGAACCGCTACCAGCCTTTGCCAGGACAGAGTCGTGGGCCCCATGGTAGCCTCCCTCAAACATCACTATCTTGGGGTTGCCCGTGTATGATCGCGCCAAGCGTATGGCAGCCATGGTAGCCTCCCCCCCGCTGTTCACCATACGGGCCATATCCACGGAAGGATAATTGTGACATAACAGCTCAGAGACATACACTTCCAGCTCTGTGGGAATGCAAAAGAGCGTACCTTTCTCCATCTGCTCTATAACGGCCCGGATCACTGCGGGATGCCGATGACCCAGTAGTAGTGCCCCATAACCGTTACACATGTCAATCAATTCCTGGCCGTCCGCGTCCCATATTCGGGAACCCTCAGAGCGCCTTACAAAGAACGGGTACGGATCATAATGACGAACAGGGCTATTTACACCATGAGGTATACACTCCCTAGCCCTTCGGCTCAGAATGCGCGATACAGACATATCGTTTCAAAATTACAACTGCCCATTTAAAATATGATACCGGTGATTTGGTAGTAACAGTATGGGTCGTGTAAAATATCGGGCATCCCCATAACATATGCAAGACATTACAAGAAAGCATGTTCGCGGTGTATTTTGAACGGTTGCTCAGGGTGACCTAAACGATTACTAGAGAATGCTTAAACGGGTTAAATCGCATCTTAAGACATTAAATGCCAATAATTATAGCCGTGTTGTCTGCGACAATAGTAGTGTCTGTAATTGGTGGCGTTTACGGAAATCAAGCTGAGATATTCCATAGTATGCATGTGTCAACATCTGCCGCAGATGATGTCCGGATAAGGGATATTACAGATCCATTGACAGTAGTAACTAATGGTACTGGTGGTTTTACAAATCTGGAGGGAGTATAGAGTATCAAGCTGCTCGACATGGATGACAAGGCATATGCCCTGATGTCAGTATATACAGAGTGTAATGTATGAAAAGTCGGTCCGCTAGTCATTGGCATCCTGCTCCATCCATTTTGCATCATTTACCCTAATTGTCTGGATCGCCTTTTTATTCCTGGAGTGGTGTTTCGCCGTTATCTATATCCAGTGAGAAGTGCAATCTTCTCTCATTGTAGTAGTCGATATAATCCCGGAGACTGTCATGATGTCATATCTCATTGGACTCTTAAATAAGAGTCCCCTCGTCCTCAATCATTCCATGGAAGCGCTCCAGTTTGCCATTTGTCTGCGGGTGGTATGGTCTGGAATTGATTAGTATGATATCTTGATCCAGCAGTTCTTCCTAGAATAGTGTGGTTTTCCAGCTTTTCTTGCCCTTTTATTGTCCTACGAGACACGCGCCGTTATCCGAGATGCAAGGGCGCCGAATCGTTTCATTACCAGTCTCAGTAGAGCGGCGTTCTCTGAGGTTGCATGCTCAAATAGTGCCGCTCCGACTATACACCTGGATGCATCAACTATGAGATTCAGTCCCTTGAAGCGCTAATCTTTCATGACATGCCAGTGCCACATTGCATTAGAATATTTACGCTCATAGCGTATCCACTCTGACTTTGCAAGTGATGAGCCTGCCGTACCGTTCTTTTTCATTATGCGATATACTGCGCGATATGTATCATGTCTAAGCCTCTTTGCAATACGTACTACTCCGGCGGGATCCTTGTGATATGCTTCAGTTACCATTCGTATCTGGGTGGCGGTGATTGGTATCATAGGCCTGCCCGTCTTTACTCGAGTCGTTCCCGTTCTCTGGTTCACAATCTTCGTACGTGTCTTGTTTCAGGTCTTGAGCTATGTTGGTGGTGGCAACGCCTCTTTTGTCTTGATTCCTCTGTTATTCTCTTTACCATCTGACTTGTGCAATCTGAACTACTGTACACCGGATCCTAAGCGGACTTACTTTTTGTACTATTGAATTTACCCGGCCAAGACTTATGAGCGGCGCTATATTATCCATTGCCGCCAAGGCAGGGGCAATATCACGTTATGAACAGGGCGGGCTTGAATGGACGGGCTGTGTGTGCCTTGTTGCCAGGGTCGTCCGGAGACTCTACATTATCATACACTACTACCTCGGCGCCCTGGAATGTCGTGTTAACAACATCCTGTAGGTGATTCTCCAGCAGATTCCGCTCATCAAAGGATACATCATTCAGCCGGTAACGCCGCATATCCACAGGCTCAGAGAGTATATCCTTGAGGCACCGCGTGATCTCCTTTGGTCTTCGGCGCAGGTCCGCCGTTTTGGGATTATCCCCCAGGGCAGCCATGACATCCCGCATACGCGTGTGCCCCGCGTCCACGCACCGCAGAACTTCGAGGTATATGTGATGCCAGTCTGCCACGTATACCATTATGCGGCGTGGAGTGATCTTGGATATACTCACGATATGGGATATATCGGCCAATATGCTCCGCAGAAGGTGTTCAGCCTGTAGAACTGAGTCATCGGTACCGGTACCGGTAGGCCAGGAAGCCTCCGCGACCAGTCCGGAGTTACCAAGAGCGAGCCACATCTCTTCGGCGGCATGTGGAGCAAAGGGTGAGAGGAGTGCCGCGCGCGTACTGCATATCATGTGTTTTATGCCCGGTGGCGGAGCAGCGCCAGCCAATCTTTGCCGGTACCACTGCATGTCAGACTCCAGGCCGTACAATATATCGTGTAGCGCCTCCCGCATGCGCATACGCTCCATATTGCCCGTGACACGCTCCACCAACGCATGCACACGAGCCAGTAGCCACCGCTCTGGCATTCCCGTGTTCTCCGAGGATCCCCTCTCAAGACCGGAACACTCACGTATAATTCGCTCCAATCGCTGCCCCATACCTGAGACCGAGTCCAGGTTTATGTCCGCATCCTGTAGCAGTTCTGCAGATATGGTTATTCCCAAACGTATGGGGTCCGCCCCGTACTTTTCAATGGCCCGCCGAAGGGGTATGATATTTCCCATGCTCTTGGACATCTTCTTGCCACCCATGAGAACTGAGCCGTTCACCACTATCTGACGGGGCCAGAGATTTCGCGGAAAGATTGCCACATGATTCATTACATAGAACGTCAGGTGGTTGGGAACGAGATCCCGCCCCGAGTGACGGGTATCCACAGGATAAAAGTACAGGAACTCCCGGCGTATCTCATCTATGTTGGGTATGTCCGGTCGCGGACCCATACCCAAAAAGACATAATCAAAGAACTTCTCGTCCATCATGTCTGCCGACAGGGACTTGTCGGTAACGAATTTCATTATAATGTAAAATGCTGAATATATAGTAGAATCAGAGAGGCTCTCCACTATCCAGTTATCATCCCAGGGAAGCTTGGTACCCATCCCGTGTTGCCTGGCGCATGCTCGTTCCCGAAGCCAGTCCACCACATTCCCAAACTCCGGACGTATCTCCGGCGGCAGTATATCCATCTCCCCCATGCAGTCCCGGGTATCCTGTTTCCAGTCATCGGAACCGTAATTCAGAAACCACTGATTGGAGAGTATCTTTACCACGCATATGGTACCACACCTACAGCGAACATCATCGGCCATCTCCAAGAACTCGCCCCCGTGATTATTCTCCAGTAGCCAGTCCCGTATGGCGTCCTTGCATTCTGATACGCGCATACCGGAGAACTTGCCGCAGGACTCCAGAAGTGTACCCGTATAGAACTCCTTGTTGTATATATCCGAGGTGACCTCGTCCAGTTTTGGGTCATGCTGGTTCTTTATGCCATGGGCTTGGCATGCCTCTTGTGCCGGTACCTTGCCGTATCCGGGTACATCAATAACGGGTATGGCTCGTATACCCTGCGCCTCTTGCAGTGTATCGGAGATATCCTGCAGGGCCATATAATCAAAGGGGGCATGAGCTGGTACTGACATTACAAGACCGGTACCCGTATTGGGATCCGCAAACCCTGCCGGAAGCATGGGCACATCCACGTTTAATGGTGTTTGAATACGCTTGCCAACCATCTGGGCACCCTTCAGTGTACCCAGCTTCTCTGCTTTGATATCCTGGAATGACAACTTGTAAGTGCACTGGGGTGAGACTATCCATTCTTCATCATCCACCCGCACTATATCATATGTGACATCCGGGTTTATCCAGACGTTGGTCACACCAAATATTGTCTCAGGACGCAGGGTGGCAGCTACAATGGTATAGCGACCCCACCTAAACTTTACCAGTACATATTCGGTGAACTCCGGCTCCACATCACCCAGCGTATCATGCTGTGACACAGGATTCTGATCCCTGGGACACCAGCCGACGGGGTGAGATCCCTGTATTATTAGGCCCCTCTCCCGCAGGAAATTTACCTGCCACTCTACAAACCGCCTGTAAGGCTCATCTATGGTTGTGAATTCCCGGCGCCAGTCTATGGAATAGCCCATCTCCATCATGCCCGTCTTTATCTCCGTCCGAAAGTAGTTGGCAATATTCAGTGGCTTCACAAAGCTCTCTATGACATGAGGCGGAACGCCAAACATGTCCCGCAGACCGGATAACAATTCCTCATCCCTCGCTTGTACACGTCGGGCCATACCCAGAATGGGAGTACCCGTATAATGGAAGCCCATGGGAAATAGTACGTTATACCCGCGCATGCGCCAGAAACGCGCGTTTATGTCAGCCAGTGTATATGTGCGGCCGTGCCCCATGTGCTGGGGCGAGTTTGGATAGGGGTACGCTACCGTTATGGTCTTTTTGGGGCGGTCATCGGGTTTGGGCCGGAATAGGCCCCTCTCATCCCACCGGTGTTGCCACTTTTTTTCCACATCTTGCCAGTATGTCATGGTATCAGCTCCGACCGCGCCCAAGATACAGCCTGTTCCACATGCGTGTCTTTCCGACCACCCCCCTGAGCAAAGAAGTTATCTCCCACCGCGCGGCCACCTAGTATGTCCGATATGACTTGTGCTATATGTATGGCACTGTGAAGGGACTGAGAGCCGCAATATACCATTACTCGTATGGCCGGACCGCTGTGAAATATGCCGCAATATGTCAGATGAGTGTCGCCTTTTATCAGCCTCTTGCCCATCTTTGTATGGAACTTTTGGTCATACTCGTCATGGTATACCACACAGGATCCACCGCCAAATACTGCACCATACTCTGAGCCTTCCCCCCGGGGAACCACATCTAGTAGTCGTTCCATAGCATCAGAGTGCGATTTTCTTGGTTCTTGCTTTTTTGGCGCGTCTGTCATGACAGGAGTGTTAGCGGCCTGCGGTCCTGAAACGAATTCCAGTCGCACCACCCCGTCCTGTATGCGTTTGGAGCGTGTTATCCGAATTTGCCCAACTTTACCGGTACTGGATACGTGCGTACCCCCACAGGCCTCTATATCCTCGTTCCCTATGGATACTATACGCACAGCCTTAACTGGCACTACACCCCCCTGATATATGCTGAAACCGTACATCTTCTCTGCGCTTCCCCTGTCCATATATTGTACGGAGACGGGCAGATCCCGTTTTATCATATTATTGGCCTCCCGCTCTATGCGGGATACTGCATCCTTGTCCAGGGCAGAATGGTGGGTAATATCCAGTCGTGCATGATCCTCGTCCTTGTACGCGGAGTGTTGCCAAACCCAAGAACCCAGTACACGACGGGACGATGCATTGAGTATGTGTGTGGCAGTATGATTTGAGGTTATTCTGTCACGGCGAGTTCTGTCTATACTACATCTTACCGTATCACCGATCTCCGGCGCCTTGCCGCGTATGTAGTGCACTATAACATTACCGTGCTTCTGCACATCCACCACCGGACACATTTCAATTGTACCCGTATCCGGTTCCTGACCCCCACCCCGGGGATAGAAGGATGTCCTGTCAAGGATTACGGTGTCTTCCCCGGATTTCAGTACACTGGAAGTAAAGGTGGTAGGATCCTCCTCATAGTATAGAGGCACCGTATCAGGCATGTTATCCAGATTGGGTGTATCTATATGCTTTGGGCGCTGCTTTTGGTGTAATTCGGCCAACCGCGGATAAAATTCAGCCGGTACCTGCTCCATTGCCCCCATTTCCACCAGGTAATCGGGCGTTATCCCATCGGACTCGTACAGTGTTATTAATTGGGAGACTGTAGGGGGCGTTCTCTGGTTCCGTATTCTGTCAGATATACCCGACATCCTGGTCTTGGATGCAGCATATCTTGCCAGCTCTATATCCAGGATATCATGTACGTCCTGCCGTCGCGCATCCAGCTCTTTGTATGTACCGGACAGGTAGTCTATATGGGAATCCACAATGTTATGAATGTTCATCGGCCCCAGGGAGCCCGCCACCCGGCGTAGCATCATGCGTAGGTTGTAGCCACCGCCCACATTGCTGGGAAGCGATCCATCACATATGGCAAATATCAGGGTACGTATGTGATCCGCCACCATGTATACGGACTCCAATGGCAGTATCATGCTCTTCAGTGTCTGCTCAGAGAGACCCGCTACCTCAATTGCGTGTTTGCGTAGCTGGTTTATATCGCGTATGGTATCCAGGCTCTTTGCCACGGCAGTATAATATGACTTGAGAGCATCAGGTTTGGGGTCCACCCCGCATGATGTAATCATCTCTTGCAGTACCGGTCCAAAGCAGCAGTCATACGCGGTGGGAGTGCCCATGGTAATCCATGCAAAACGCTCCAGTCCCGCGCCCATATCAATAACTCGCCTGTCCAGTGGACTGTAATTGTCCAGGGTTCCCTGAAACTCGGTAAAGACTGCATTTCCCAGCTCCAGACCGCATACAAAGTACTCCAGCGAGGGTCCAAAGGAACCCCCTCCGGCCCAGACATCCTCCACGAATGTGATCTCCTTGGGAAATATGCCAAATATACGAGTCAGCAAGTCATAGTCCAGCTGTATGCACTGATCCTTCCAGTAACCCCCCGTATCGGGAATGCTGTGCTGGCCCACCATGCAGAAACTGGAAAAGTGTCTGCCACTAACCCCCACATTATCAATATCCTTGAATCTGAGACATGGCTGGGGCACCACAAGGGGGTTAGCTGGAAATTCAAAGGTGATCTTGGAACCGGCCACCCTCTGAAAGTCCACTATGGAGGCTATTGTGTAATAGAGATCATCGCGCCATCTGCACACCACCGGATAGCGCGGTGTGGAGACGTGATTCATGGACACAAAGAAGGACTCCATCTGTCGCCAGGATTCGGCATAATCAAATCTTTTGTCAGTTGGAGGGTTGCCTATGAACGAGTAAGTGTCAGGACCGTCATCCGGGCACATATCCCGTTCCGGATCAAGCGTCCAGAAGAAGCGGCCGCACCTAGAGCAGGCACGGCGCTCAAAACCCAGATCCGAGAAGAGATGTACAGCGTAATGCCTATCAGGCTCCTTGGAGAAGTGTGCCAGTATCTCGGATTTGTTCATGTAACAGTACTGAAACTTAATGGCATTATGAGTATTTAGAGTCGGGCACATTATGGCTAGGCATGGCATTCCGGCTAATCACTGGATACCAGACTTGTGAAAATCAGGCTGCCGCCAAGTTACAGAATAAAACTCCGAGATGTGTTACCGGGGTTTTTCTGCCAGTAAAATATTGGCAGCGCGTATGGTCGAATTTATGCACGAATCATGGCTCATGCAAGTTACGGGAAATCATTCCCTCGCTCACTAAAACATGAAAAAGATTTACTTACTGGCTAGTATCAGTACATGAACCGCCGTCCACGGTATTGTAATCAATTACAATCAGCATACCGTTTATTGGTGGTATGGTGCCATCAATTCTAAGATTCGCATTATTGAAGGATATTGGGTATGACACATCTCGTAGTACACCGTCATCGCCCAGATCTATTGTAACATCAGGGGAATTGTCCCTATCACCATCAAGAACTGTTAGCCGCATCTCTGCAAAGCCGGTCAACGCTGTATTCCATGTTCCCACTGCCTGGACATCGATGTCGGTGATCTCCACAGGATCATCATTGCAGTCTAGGGTATTAGAGAAGGTACTCAGTATTCCTGTATCAGAGGATATGTTGGCGCTCAACAGTAGTGAGTCCGAGTCGCTGAGCGTGCTGCTGCTACCCAGTCCCGTATTCAATACACAAGTGGTATCTCGACTGCCCAGATACTCCACAACAATACTGTACCTGAAGCCAGAACTGTCACGGGTGGATTCCGATACTGCTCGCCCTGTGTCGTCCTGCTGGCTGACAAACGTTAGCGGTGTGCCAGCGGGAAGGGACTGCAGGTTAAAGGATGAGCCCCTGTTAAGAGTGGTGTATGAGCCTGAGGAGACCTCAAACTTGCTGTTGTACAGATCCTGGTTATCTACACGAAGATAGTTCTCCGGTGTTATGCCGGTAGGATTCGGTGGCAATACGGTTTGGCCAACGCCCACCGTGCGTATTTGATCCAGATTCACAACCTTATCACACGAGAACGTCATCTCAAGTGTATAGGTGTTACCGCTCCTTGTGCCAGCATTATTGTATGTATAAGCAGTGATATCCTGTCTCAGGGTGTTCTTTGACAGTGTAGTAGGCAGGGAAGGACTAGTTTGCGAGGGCTGCTCAAGTTTGCTCTCCAAGGCGGTCAGCCTGTCCTCTACACCACTCAACTTTGTGTTTATATCGGAGTTTAGCCTGTTGACAGAATTGGACAGAAAGTCCAAGCTGGATACCACATCATCGTTGTTATTGTCATCAGAACCCATGGAAGCCTGTATGGATATCAGGGTGCTCTCTATATCCGTCAGCCTGTCCTCTATACTTCCAAGCGAGATATTGTTGGCCGTTATGGTGGCGGCAAGGTTGTCAAAGTTTGAGATTGCCGATTCTATAGTGCTCACACTGGTGCTTATGCGATTAACATTGCTCGTTAGGCCAGTAACAGAGTTCTGCAAACCGTCAAGGTTCGCCAATTGCTCGCTCACGGCATTCACTGCACCATTCACATCATCCACACTGCTTCTGGTCTCGATTATCTGTAGCTGAGTCTCGGTGACCTGATCACTTACCCTATCCACTTGGTGGCCTATGCCATTTATAGTACTGTTCAAGCCGGATATCTGCTGAATCATTTCCAGTACATCAGATATGGAATCCATCATGCTAACCACATTATCATCAATGTTTGTTAGACGCTCTGTATTGCTTTGAGCATACGCTGGTACCACACTGATTGCTATTCCTAAAAGAAGTACAATTATAATTTTCATTTGTCACTAATTTACAATTTGGTATATAGCCACGGTGTCAAAAAAAAGTATACATATTGTCAAATATTTTTACACCGCTACAAAGGCCGGAACGTCAAGTTGCCAGACACTCATCCAATCATAATCCAGATCGCATGTGATCCACTATCTTGCCGGGGTTAAGCAGATTGTAGGGATCAAGGAGATTCTTTAGCTCCACAAATAGCGAGTAGTTCTTTTCGCCATACTGGTATTGTATTAGAGGAGTCCTAGCTATCCCGTCCCCGTGCTCTGCAGTTATTGTTCCGTTCATGCTCACCACGCTCATCAAGTATTGGGTAGCTGCCTCGCCGTGGGCATCCGCGCCTACCCTGAGGTGGATGTTGCCATTCCCCGCGTGTCCGTAATAGTACACTTTTGCGCCAAGTTGCGAGCCCATGTGCGCCATAGACTCAAAGAGTTTGGGCAGTTTATCCAGGGGTACGGCGGCATCCTCCACCATGCTGGGCCGGTTTCCCACCGAACGCATAGACAGCGACAGCGAGGAGTTGCGTTTGTCCCACCATGCCTGGGCCCGGTCCCCGGTAGCTATATCCACCACATGATTGCGTATGTGCGCCCCTATTGCACTATCCCACCGATTATACTCGAATTCGGCAAACAGAAAGCACTGACACCCATCCAGTATGCCGGGGCCCACCACTTCCAATGAGGCGGGATCGCATTCTATTATAGCGTCGCAATCCCGTATCGCATCCTTTTCATCAGCATATCGCAGAACTACCAGAACTCGATATGGCGGTATAGGCAGCGTGCGTAGCCGGGCGGAGACTATTATTCCCAAGGTACCCTCAGAAGCCGCCAGTACCCGGTGGGTTTCCCGCTCACTTCCCACAGCATCCAGCCGGTAACCGCAGGAGTTTTTGGATGTGCATGGGTATGATGAAAGAGAGACCCGGTTGCAGATATCATATATCTGCCGGGAGTACTTTTGGTTATTGGGGAGTGTGACTATATTCCCCCGCCCGTCCACAAAGGTGACTTCCAGCAAGTTGTCCAGAGTACTGCCATACTTCAGGGAACGACTCCCACTGGCATTATTACCTATCATGCCACCTATCCGGCAGTAGGGTCCCACCGACGGATTTGGGCCAAGGAAATGCCCACTCCTGGACAGAGTCTGGTTTAGTGCGCCTAGGGAGACTCCGGCCTGTACGGATACAGAATCGCGGTACGCGCGTATCTTGTTCATATGACACATGTCCAGTATGATGCCAGAGTTTAGGGCACCGCCCACAAGTCCCGTTCCTGCCCCCCTAGGGGTAATCGAGAGACCGCGCTCCCGGGCCATGTGTACTATATCTGCAACATCACCGATGCTACGAGGAAAGGTAACTCCCGCGGGGCGTATACTGTAGGTACTAGAATCGACTGAGTAGTATTGCAATAGGTGATCAGACTGGCATATGCTAGAGCCGGATTCGATAATAATCCCACCTCTCAGGATCGCACTTTTCTATAAACTCGGCCTTCTCCTTCTCTATACGAGACTGAATTACATCCCGCAAGGCAAAGCTTGTAAGGAATTGATACCGCTTTGAGTACGACTGCATGATAAAGAGGTGTCGCATCTTGCGGCCACCCCGCAGTCCCCAGTACCCCATTCTAAGTGCAAGAGGCTCAAGGAATACCGTATTGTGGAGGCCGTAGTTTTTGTCCCGCACCTGTGATGCAAAACGGTAATCCTCCAAGGGCCCCCCTTTGGCAAACCCTATGATGTCTCCTGTGTAGGTGTTCAGTCTCAGTGTATTTAGGATCGTAGAGGGATCCTTTATTGACTCCCGGAAGCTGTCTTGTCCAAACTGTAGCGGTAATGGAAGTTCCTTGAATATTTCCATGAGGGAGTCAATGAAACCGGGATCGTTGCGCGTAGCCATGGTATCTATTGTGGGCACAAAGCGCAGGTTGTCATAGGTATGCTTGGCCTGCACAGTGATCTCCTGTGTCCGCAGTTTCATAAACGAGAGTACCGTGTCAAAAAAATTCTTTCTCATTTCACGTGGGAGTGATTTCATTACATCCCGGCATATGGCGGACTCGTTGTTCAGTAAATACTCAAAGTATGCCACTGATCGCTGCACTATAAGCGAGGGCGCCCATGCCAGTGCATGTGCATTCATCTTGGCCATATCCATGGAGTGTGAAAAGTCTCCCAGGGCATATCCCCCTATGCGATCTGCAACCGACAGATACCACCCCCACCTCATGTAATGCTCCTGTTTAGCCTTGTCATTTCCCACAAAATTTGATTGCTTCAAGTACGAGATAGCTTGCTGTACAAGATTGGGATCATCTTTCCAAGGGTAGGTCGTCCGCAGTATCAGGGCCTTGACTATATCCAAATCCAGGTCCGCAGCATCTATCATGGACCGTATGTTGGAGTCGTTGTTGATGAATTTCACGACTTGTTTCTCGTGGGGTTTGTCGTTGGTTTTGGTGGGATCAAAGTCGTGTAATAGTGCAGCGGCATACATATGTCGCATGTCGTACTCGGATATCTTGTCCTGCTTCTTCTTGGCAGACAAGGACACCAGAATCACATATGTGACTGCCAGTTCGTGATCTATGTTATGATACCCATAGTAGTCTCTTCCCAGCCCTCGGCTCTCAAACAACTCTATGATATAGTCCAGAAGCTGTAGCAGAGGAGCGTCAGATATACCCGCATCCAAAAGCGCCCTGGCAACAAGGCCCCGCGTTACCCTTTGCATTGACGCGCGGCACCCGTAACATCTTTTAAATTATTCCCAGAGCAGTTCGCCAAGGTTATAGCTGGATACGCATAACCCACGACAGGTAGTCCTACAGAATATGGCAGGGGCAACCTTGCAACACCCACATACTTATACAGTTTGCACTACCAATCACAGGATATGACAGGCGCCCATGTTAATACAGATTAAAGGGAAAACCACTACCATGATATAATGAACCGCGTACATTGCAATTCCCAAGGGGTCGCGCAGGCAGCCCAAATTATAAGCGAGGGGGGCACGGCAGTATTTCCCACAGATACCGTGTATGGTATTGGGTGCGATCCATACAACAGGGACGCGGTGCGGCGCATATACAGCATCAAGCACAGGAATACATCCAAGGCACTCCCCGTCTTGGCATACTCCACAGACATGATATGGCAGATAGCAGAAGAGAGCCATACAGCCCATACACTGGCCACAAAATTCTGGCCAGGGGCGCTTACAATGATATTGGACGTAAAGGATAGCCTACTCGAGGAGAGTCTGAATCTGGATGGCAGAATAGCCCTAAGAGTGCCCGCAGGCAGATGCATACGCGCCCTGCTGCGCAAGTGTGGTATGGTGGTAGGCACCAGCGCCAACCAGTCCGGGGCCCCGTCACCGGTGAACCCGGATTGCATATCTGTATCATGTGACATAATGCTGGATGGTGGCACTATATCCGGTGGACAGGAATCCACAATAGTCAGTGTCACAAGAGAGCGCATGACCATAGTGCGGGAAGGGGCAATATCCCGGGAGACACTTGGTGCATGAATCTTATCATAACGTGTCCCCGGCGCATGGAACACGATGCCAGAGAAGAGGCAGCCACACTACTACAAGAGATGGGCGACTCGCAATGTGTTCTGGAACTGACGGAGATATCCGGTATAATATATGGAACTACTGAACTGAATCCCCATACCCTATCTAGGGAATTAACAGATATGGTATTGCAGGAGCCCTGGCGTATAAGATACATACGAAGAGTTATACCCATAGAGAGGACGGCGCTCACATCCATAGCCCACATAAAAGACCTCATACTGCCCCTTATACCCGGAATATCCAAGGAACAGACGTACCGCATAACCGTAGAGAAGCGTAACTCCGGCATATCCAGCGCGGACATAATAAACACAGTAGCCGGAATCATACCCAACAGGGTATGCCTGGAGAACCCGGACGTAATAGTTCAGATAGAGATAATGGGTGGAATTACAGGAGTATCCCTGATAAGACCGGGAGATATATTCAGTCTGGACATTGTGAAACGTAGTATATCAGAGGATTGAGGCGCGCTCAACTAGGAGATCCTCCAAGGCATGACCGGCATCCAGCGCGGCCTTGTTAAACTGCCCCATCAGGAACTGGTCGTTATCTGAGGGAAAGGGCTCAGTCACATCAGCCAGCGATTCGGCCAGTCTCACAATATATGATTCAGGACCGATTGCCATCACCACGGCAGGCATTCCCGGAACCACGCCGGTCATGCGTATGGCCTGTGCTATTTGGGTAGTACCAGCCAATCTTAGCAGAATGTCCGACTCTAGGCTTTTTGCTATCATGATACCGCGGCGCCGGGATTCCAGAGATACCTCCAGTATGCGGCGCAGATGGGATAGACCCAGAACATGCCTAGAGGAGACCGCCTGTATATGTGCATGTGGAAATCTCTGGCGCAGTGCATCAAGATCTACAGATGACACACACAGGGCAGATACGACAGTATCCAGTATTTCAAACCGCACAGCTTGGCCCCCGTGTATTACTGGTATTATGGATACGCGATCATTGTCATGCAGTATAGCCGAGAGTCCGCCCAGAGATGATGAGTCGGCGCCATTTACAGCCACCAGTATATTCTTGGTATCCAGGGAGGGTGTGTCAGGGGGTTTTGCGCGGATAAGCATATGTAGCATATCAGATATGGTCATATTCTCACACTCCAGCGTAATACGACCTGACGGAAACGACTTTTTTGCACCACCCAGGAACTCTATCGCAACCATATGACACAGGAAAATCTGTACGGATAAAAATTATTTCTGGCAGGAATCAAGACTGGTAATTACTCGTTCTTGTCGTTTATGTCATATACGACACCGTCAGGCGCGTTCTCAGAGTCGTCCTGGGAGTCCTCGTCGGTCGCCTCATTAGGTATCTCCGTAGTTTCCTGATCCGTCTCGGCATCTTCGGATTCCTGTTCCCGTGCCAGCCTATCCTCTTCACGCTTGTGTTTCTCGCGAATCTCTCTTTTTATGGTCTTTGTTATCAAGCCTGCAATCTCGTTCTTTAGTTCCTTGGAAGTTATTGTTGCCAATTCCCCTAGGGTGCGCTTGTTGTCATCGAAATCTGGACCGAATCTATCCCCATAGGTCTCCAATATCTCCGTTGAGAGTCGCCTTACCCTATTCACTGCCCTCTTGCATGTAGAGGACTAATTATATCTATACGTGAAGAAATGATAGCGTGTTTTGTTCCAGTAATCCTGCGGCATCCCCATAGGACAGTTTCAGGGTATCTGCTACGCATAACACCACACTAGGAAGGAATGCAGGAGTGGCGTTCATATTCCCAAAGCATCGCCCAAAGGAGACAGGTCCGTCGGTTTCCACCAGTATTTTGTCAGGACGGCTTATGGATAACAGGCGTCGCTTGTCTGCGGCATATACTGCCAAAGGCCCATAGGACACATACATATCCGCATCCATGGCCCGCCGCAGCTTACCCTTGCTACCCTCAAACCAGTGCAGCAATACAGTGCAACGAAAGGAGCTCAGAGTATCCAGTATCATGTCCAGACTCTTGCGCGAGTGTACCGAGACAGGGAGGCCCAGTCTTTCGGCCATCTCCAGCTGGGCCACAAATATGTCCATCTGCTGAGATAGCCCCACATCATAGGTGGGATCCAGCCCGATCTCACCCACTCCGCATGCACGGCCGTTATCCAGCATATGCTCCACACAATCCAAATCCCCGGAGCTAGCAAACTGGGGGTGTATCCCCACAAAGGGTATTACAGGAGCGCCCGACTCCGCCAAGGCCAGCGTGGCTTCAGAGTCAGCCACATTGGTGGATACGCAACAGGCCTTTATGTGCATACGATTCATTGCCAGAATTATCTGCGGCATGTTGCCCGTATAATATGCGTCAGATAGATGTGCATGTGAGTCGTACAAAAATGTGCCCGGCAACAGGTCATTGTTTGGTGTCCTTTTATTCTAATTTTTCCAATCACATATGGATATGGTTGATGTGGAATTGGGACTGGCTCCCATGTACCGAATACTCAAGAATAACGGCGCGGGAAGAATAAGCGACGAGTCGGTTGCAGAGCTGCGTCGCATAACGGAGGATACTGCAAGCGCCATAGCCAAGAGTGCAGTGGAGTTGGCAACTCATGCTGGTCGAAAGACTATCAAGGCAGAGGATATAAGACTGGCATCAAAGATGCTCGTAGTCAAGTAATCGTATAGGTCGCGTAAAATATCAGGCACCCATACGATGATGGAAAACAAGAATGGATGTGTATTTCAAACTGTCCAGGGGTGACCTAAACTGTTACCAAAGTCCTAAAGGGTTTAATTGTACGTGTCAAATTTGAAAAGGAGCGGTGAGGTGGCAGAACGGTTATGCGTGGGCCTGCAGAGCCTATACAAGAGGGTTCGACTCCCTTCCTCACCTTTTTCAAGATTGGCACATTATGTGACTTCCACTATTCCATCCATCCAGGGGTGTAACGTGCAGTGATACACAAAGGTGCCCGGCTCCGCAAAGACGTAACTGAATCTGTCTGTAGGCTCCATGTGACCGCTGTCAAATTCGTATGGCGGATCCCCGTACATGCCAGAGGTCACACTGTGGAATGCAGAGTCCTGGTTCTCCCATACCACTTCCTGACCGGTGGACACTTGTATCAGATAAGGTGTATAGCATTGCATGTTAACCTCGCAGCCGGGCCTGGAAGACTTTGTAGTCATTATGACATGGGTGTCAGATGGGAGTTCCGGCGTATCGGCGGTTCCTGGAGTTGATGAGACCTCCGTTGCCTGAGTCGATGCCATGGACACCAAATACCACAGTAATACAACCATCAAAACAACCGACGCGGCGGCCACAAGAGGCAATCTACCCTGACCCACGGAAACATATACGACGGAACTTTATATATAAAATTGCAATACTAACATGGTTGTCCCCTTCCCAGTATACTCACAGCCCATGTGTGTGACATGTCACTGGTGCCCTTCCTAGAAGAGGCTTGGGAGTTCCCCATATTTTCCATAATTGCCATAGGGGGAGCCGTCGTTGTAGGGTTGGTACAGGGAAGAGTGCTTGGCAAGGCAATTACCGCAAGATTTGCCAGAATTCGCCGTCACGCATGGATATCATCCATAGGATTGCTGGTACTGTTTTTGTCCAATGCTCTGATAAGCCTGCCGCGCTTCTCGTCGCCGGACAAGATACGCATCTCGGATTTATTTGCGTCAACGGATCCTCAGGCGTTCGCGGAGACGCTCTTTACGCTGATGGGTGTTGGAACAGGCTTCTTGGCAATATTTGCCATATCAGTTACTGTAATGAGCCTGTTATTGCTTCGTCTAGCTCCCATAAGAGGGGCATCCAAGGCCTTTGTCATAATAGTCAGCTCCCTGGTCATGCTGCTAACGATTCTCTCCAGGTTCACGTACTTGTCACCCAGTAACCTGGAGGTTGTACTGTTCTTTTTGTACCAGATTGGCATAACGGCAGGAATATTCATTTGGACCTTGCGCTGTAAGAGATAGAGTCGTTATCACGAATAGCCTGCCAGACGGAATCCTGCTAACATCCAGCGCTCATCCATACGAAAGAAGTTACGGTAGCTTGCACGTATGGACATGGAGGGCGTTCCAAAGGATCCTCCCCGCAGCACCTTTTGTGATGTGAACCACTTGTCGTTATACTCCTCAAAGGCAGACTGAAATCCCGGATACCCCACAAACTCCGAGGAGGTCCATTCCCACACATCACCAATCATCTGCTGGCACCCACAGGGACTGGCCCCCTGGGGATAGCTCCCTATGGGGGCAACCTTCCAGGTATGGGACTCCAGAAGATTGCAGTGTTGTGGCGATGGTGACCGGTCCCCCCAGGGAAACTCCCTGGGGATATTGCCATCCCAGCAGGCTGCCTTTTCCCATTCAAACTCGGTAGGAAGGCGCATGCCTGCCCATTTAGCATAGGCATCAGCCTCATAGTAACTGACATGGACTACAGGTTCGGCCATGTTTACCGGTCGGATACCGGCAAAGTCGCGGGTGTGCCATTTATTATCAATATACTCCCAGTACATGGGAGATTCCCACTCTTCCTCCTGTGCAGTCTTCCATCCGTCAGAGAGCCAGTACTTGTAACTCTCATACCCACCATCTTCCATGAATTTTATGTACTCGCCATTAGTGACAGGAAACCTGCCCATGACATAATCGTTAAGGTATACCCTGTGCCGGGGCAATTCCACATCATAGCAGAACCCATCCCCCGCATATCCGGCCTCATATATGCCGCCATCTATGGATATCATATCAGTACGGACCGGTCCCGGCGGTCTTGGGGTCTCTGAGTACTTTAGCGGAATGTACTGATCCGCGAGCAGGTGCTGCAGGTCATATACCAGCAGCTCCTGGTGCTGGCATTCATGATTCAGTCCCATCTGGAAGAGTGATTGTGTCCTTGAGTCTCTGTTATTCTGGAGAAACTCACCTACACGACGGCTTACTTCCACATAGTAGTCCAGAATGCGATCCAGGGTAGGTCTAGATACCACCCCCCGACGATCCTTGCGATGCGGTTCGCCGAACTGGTTATAGTATGAATTGAGATAGGTGGAGAATTCCTCCCTGTAGAACTGGTAGGAGGGATCAAGTCGCTTCATTATAATCTGATAAAGCCAAGAGACATGTCCCAGATGCCACTTGGGAGGGCTCATATAAGAGGCGGTCTGTACCACAAAGTCATCATACTCTAGTTTTGCAACCAAACCCAGTGTCCTGAGTCGCGTCTCTACAAACTGTCCCTCCAGGGAATCACGGGTTGTCGTATGAGGTATCTCCTGCATGATACTTTTTATGGCATCCATGTGACGGCAGGGAGTAATCGCTTTTTAATACGTTCTGAATTTGATGTGAAAATTCTCCGTATGAGTTCACCTGTGTCTAAATTTACGCATAACTGATCGCTACAGTTAATGTGATTTGTGCATAAGATTCCGGAAGACGTGAACTCATACAATTCTCCCATGACCTCTCCGCTACGCGCATGCACGTAGTGCCGCTTTTATGATAATGGCGGTACAGGCTCAACTAGGTTTGATTAGGTCAGACCAGCGTACAGTTTAATTATTTTGTATTTGTCTTGGCGCTTATGCTAACTCTTGTACTGGTCGCGGCAATCATATCCTCCGCAGCGGCCCAGGAGGCAGACTATGCACCCTACGTCGAGAGTATACAGATGTTGCTGGATAAAGATACAGAACAGGCCCATGTGTCGGTATTGCTGCAGAGTATAAGTGTAAATGACATAATGATTACAGGCCCTCTTGAGCAGGATTTACGGGAACATGACAGGATACTGGCGATGCTTCTCACCAATACGGATACCTGCGTTCCGGGGGTCACCGACGAGGCATGCATAATACTGAACATGCTAAGAGTGCCCGACGAGAAAGATATCATAACAGTACAACAGAATGTAAGGACCGAAGGAGACAAATTCATAGATGAATTGAATACCACTTTTGGTACCAATGCCGAATTCCATTCGGTATTTGTCCATCATGACAATACGCAAAGTCAGACCCTAGGAATGTCAGGGGCAGTTGATCGTAACACGGTCTCTGCGGTATATACCATACCGCAACAGGATACTACTGATCTCTTTGAGATGCTGGCAGCCAAACTGCTCGCGCCTGACATATACCAGGGGGGCGGGTTTGTTGACGCTGCAAGAATCCTAGCTGCCCAGGACAATGCCACAGTCACCTTTGCGGCCATTCCCGGTAACACCAACAGCCTAATGCAACTTCGAGTCCTAATGCCATACCAGCATGCACAGGATACCGTGAATCCGCTGGAGCGAATTGGTAGTGTGGCAAGATCAGCCTATTTTGATGAGGGATTCTATCCCCTAAATTCACTTGTTCGCGTTGTTATAACATCAGGAGAGGGTATAGCGGTATCGGATGTGCAGAGTCCCCTACTGCCTACAGCCATAACCAATGGCAGAATCATCCCTTCGGAGATCTCTGGTGCGGGCTGGGTCTTTGATCCCGCATCGGGAATAATAATCAGGGGCACGTACCTAATTGGAGCCGGGGGACAGGCGAACTTGGAGCAGACGGCAATTGTGCTGGGTGAAACCGTATTGGAGACACCTGTCGCGACTCCCATAGCAGAGGAGGCCGAGAATATGTCCTGGGACAATATTATGATAGTTGTTATAATAGTAGTGACAGGTGCCGCCGCCGGTGTATTCTACTTACGCGGGTACAAAAGATCCTAAAGCAGCAAAACTGCCGCCGCAAATACAGTGGTCCATAGACCATTCTTGTCCCCGGTAGCGGTCTGTGTGATGTTGGATGTCTTGTATATCTGGCCGGATATGTTCCACTGCTGTTTTTTTTCATCCCAGCTCTGGTCTATATCAAAGGGTATGCCCAAAGACGAGGCCAGCATTTGCGCAGCTATATCCTCTGCATAGTCACCAGCCTGTCGCTCATTCTCTCCGAAGGAAATGTGCTCGGACAGGTAACCATAACGGGAGGGATCCTTGGGACGGGCAAGTCCCACAGAGGCGGCGCACAGTCTATGAGGCTCATTGACCTGATTTTTAGAGTAAATGGTAAAGAGAATTTGGCCAGGCTGTATCAGTTTTAGACCCTCTATCTTTGACACCAAACGTGCATTGGGGGGAAATATGCTAGATATGAGTACCAGGTTGGTTCCAGCGATACCGGCATCTCTCAGTGCATATTCGAAACTTGTTAATTTGTCAGGATGAACTCCCTTACCCTTTGTTAGGAATAGTTTCTTTGCAACCAAGTCCAGCATAAAGAGGCGACGCTTGCTGAAATAATTTAATTGTACGGATGGAGAACACGTCAGCATAAAGCGTCAGGTTAGCAAATACCAACCAATGACAAAAGTACACGCATATGGAACTTAATATGATGCGGTGTCTACGTTGTAGTATTGACTGAGTGGTTCGGGGATTTTTTGGGGTTGGCATACCGATACTATGACCTAAGAATGAATGTGGTTCCGCTATTTTTGGACAGACGTGAAGGACTCAAAATATGGCAGAATGTGATACACTGGTGGTCAGACATGTCCGTCAGGATAAGATTCGTGGAGAACGATAAGCAATACTGGTTTATCATGGGCGCGGAGTCAAAAAGACCGGATACGAACTTGTCTTTTTACAAGGTGCTAACCCGCTCCCCCCATTATGAGAGATTCAAGGCAGGATGGGACGAGGCAGCATACCTGCGCTTTGGGGAGTATTCAGTACAGGATATCAAGAAAGCCAAGGACTCAGACATGTGTAACTGCGGACATCTGGCAGGGGATCACGCTGATGATGATGGCAGTAGTGAATGCCTGGAGGAGGAATGCTCCTGTAAAGAGTACGCGTCTACCCAAATATACATGCTAAAGAGGAAGAAGACAGTTACAGATATCATATTCATGGATGAATCCCAAGTGCGCGATGATCCCCTAGCATGGAACTGTATAAACGCCAATAGTTCCTAGTCTTTACCCAACCGCACATGCTTGCCGGGATAGTGCTTGTGAATCCCGTCCGAGTAGCACTGGCCGCACAAGGAGCCGGTGACTGACCACTCCTTCATTGGGGCATAAGATTTAGATATACGCTCACCACATATAGCGCAAGAACCGCGTTCCAAGACAGCCTGATGAGCACAAAGTTCGTATAAATACGTTGTAAGTTTACCGGGAACAGCCATTTTAGTCTATTTGTATATGTGTCCATGCCGTGAAGTGTACACCAAGATTTGTTGTGCCGCCAATATTCCGGAATTACTCCAGCCAATCCCAACGGATATCGAACTATAGCGCCATACCAGAACAGTATTCCCGTGACAATAGTCTCTGCCAAGGGCTTGTTCCCCGCATCATGATGCAGATAACGTATGTTGAGAGTGACTCAAGTGATTCTCAAACTTAGAGTGTATTATACAAAAATTAGGTCGCACTAATTTTAAGGCCCTTGCAAAGGATTACTTTATGATTCATCGTTCTACACGTGCTTCAAAGAAACTCACAGACAAGCAGATTGAATACGTAATCCGGCTCTGCAAGAAAGGAGAGTCAAGCAGGAACATTACAGCAAGTATGAAGGTCTCACAGAGACATATTCAGCGCCTGTATGCAGAGAATCGTAATGCCGGTACAATATACACGCACAATCAGAACCAGGCCGTCCAATCCAAAACCCGACTCAGATACAATTGATGCGGTACTGCGCCAGTGCAAGAATGATCCAGCAGGAGTGTTACAAACAGCAAAGGTACTCCACATCACCCAAATACAATACAGTGTACAAAATCATGAAAGACTATGATTTAATGGCACCACCGACACGGAAGGGACGACGCAAATGGGTTAGTTTTGAGAGAATGTACTCAAACGCCATGTGGCACGTGGACTTGCACATCATGAAGAGCAAAAAATGGGCAGGAATGAAACCTTGTAGTATACCTGGATGATGCCTCTCGATGCGTTGTTACAGACAGACTATTCCAGCATGCCACCTCTAAGATCGGTCCTGGCTCTGCATGATGCAATCAGTATGTTTGGTCACCCTGCCACCATACTATCCGATAACGGTTCATGCTTTGTAGGCCCAATGACACGTAAAAGAGAGAAACCAAAAATGTACCTGGAAGCCTACAGTCTTTGAGGCGGCTCTCATTGATCTTGGAATCCCCATGATAAACTCAATACCACAGACTAATGGTAAGATGGAGCGGTTCTTCAGGAGTCTTGGGGAAGGCATGGAATACTATGGTGGCATGTCCAAATACATCGAGTATTGTAATGAGCGCAGACTGTACTGGTCCCTTGACATCGATAACCTGGAGACTCCGCTCACGGCGTTTCACAACAAAAGAGATACACAGTCAATCAGGAAGAGTGACACAAAATGGATGGAGTGTGATGCCAATTACTATCGGACCGACTTTTCATACATTACATTCTCAAACTTAGAGAGCTAAATTTAATAACACTTATTGCAATCAGTTGACATGGTCGCATATAGGACTAGTATGCAGATAATAGCAGATCTGCTAGTCGCCACACAAGATTCCGGTAGAGAGGGAATAAGACCTACCACATTACTTAGCAAGGCGAATCTTTCACACTCCAGATTAGGTAAATTTCTGGGGAACCTTATCAGCGCGGGCTTGGTCAACAAAATAGAATATGACGGCAGGCACACGTTTGTAATTACACCCAAGGGTAGACAGTACCTTGAATCATACCAGAGATTTTGCAGTATAGCAGAGTCCTTTGGACTAGAGCTGTAACACATTATCTTTTCCTTTTATATTGACGACGGTTTTTTGCCGTAGAGTAAAAAATTACCGCTATGGCACCGGCCAGCATTGCGTAGAACTCAATCCAGCGCGCTTGAGCTGCCATTATAGCCATACCACCCACCAGTAATATGAACACCACCAGCAGATACTTGTCCATGAAACTCAAGAGCAATACGTTTGGTATAACTGTTAAGGGCACAATGCTGAATCAGGATCGATTATACCCAACAAATTTGGACATTGCCGCAAGTGATATGACAGATACAAAGATTACCGTTTTCGCCGTCGTCGGTCACGAGAAGTAGGATCCTGTGTCAAAAATCTCCACCCGAAGAACCCGCCCAGACATAGTTGCGACACACCCAACATTGTTAGGAGAAACACCGATTGTGAGAGGCCGACATATATTCCAAAGACGCCAGTACACAAGAACATAATCATGATATTACGCAGTTTATGCGGAGGAAGACGTCTCACAAATAAGCACTTACATACTGAGTATAATACGTTGTGGTTTTGATCGCGGGAACGGGCTCCATACGGCACATTCAAGGTTGCCGCCAAACGAGGTACTAATGCATGGACACGGGAATCAAATGTCGACAAGATAGCCTGAATTAATCTGTCACGGGTTAAGCAAACTACCGAATCATGGTCTTGGGTTCATCTCTCTATATCAGGTAGGCCAAACGAGGCATGTCACTAGATTCGGCACTCTTCGCACGATCATTGCATAAGATCAAAGTTGGTACCCTCAATGGCTACGGGATGGTGTATTGCATGGAATGCAAAGAACCATCTTGCGCACAGATGGCTCCATTCTGTAATGGTAAGTGAAAACCTGCATCTTGCATACGGTTTAAATCAATGGATCATGACACTGTCCACAGTGCCAATGTAGCTCAGCCTGGCTAGAGCATTCGCCTTGTAAGCGAAAGGTCGCGGGTTCGGATCCCGTCATTGGCTCCATATTCTGTATAAAACCAAACATGTTAATATCCCCACATCCGCGAATTCACATTATGAGCAAGGATTCCACCGAGTCCAACGATAAACCCAACACCCAATCGGATGACCCAGCTGAGAACGACGCGACAGGAGATGAGTCTCCGGATACCAATACACAAGAGTTTGAAGAAACCAATGCGCCACAAGATGCGGTTCCGGTTATTGAAGAAAAGCAGGAGGCAATACCAGAGAAGACTGCTAGAGCAAGACAAGGTGGTATGAACAAGGGCGTATACGGTGCCCTGATTGCCACAGTAGGAGTGGCGGCGTTCTTTGCCGGACTATCGGTGCCCGTACTGAACAGCGATCCCATAACCATGTCAGACTTGGAACAAGCCGTGATGTTTCTTGAGGACAAGATAGACACGCTTTCAGATGACCTGCAGGAGATAGAGGACAGAATGTTGACTGAGCCACAAGGCTCCACTACTGCCACCCAACCCCCGCTAAGAATTAGTGCGGACGATGATCCTGTCATGGGCAGTTCCAATGCCCCCTTGTTAATGATCGAGTTCTCCGACTTTCAGTGTCCGTTCTGTGCCAGATTCCACAGTGAGACACTTCCACTCATCAAGGAGAACTACATAGATACCGGTATTGTAAAGATGGTGTACCGTGATTTTCCGCTGGAAAACATACATCCTAACGCGGTGGCAGCCGCGGTTGCCTCAGAGTGCGCACACGATCAGGACACATATTGGCCATATCACGACATTCTCTTTGAGAGAATCGGTGAGTGGGGAAGCCTAACGCAGGCAGGAGCAGTAGAGCAATTCAAGGCCTATGCAACAGACCTAAGCTTGGAGTTGGAGACATTTTCAGAATGTCTGGACACGGGCAAGCACACGAATGAGGTAAGTAATGATTTCAACGATGGTAGAGCATATGGCATAACTGGCACACCAGCATTCTTCATAGGTAACGATCAGATAGGGTACTATCCACTATCCGGTGCGCGGCCCTACAGTGAATTCCAATTCGCCTTTGAGCAACTACTAAGCTTGACATCACAGTAAACCTGCAATATAGAGTCACACCAAATAGCATATGGCAATTATACCAACCGCCACTTTACCAGATAAGAGGTATGAGTTCACCTGTGTCTAAATTTACGCATAACTGATCGCGACAGTTAATGTGATTTGTGTATAAGATTCCGGAAGACGTGAACTCATACGATAAGAGACCTAGCAATGGGATTGAATGGATTCAATATCCATTCTAAACCAACAAGCGCTTATATTTAGCACAGTAAGTATAACATTACTGAAAATGACAAAATATGCATCGAGGCAACCCTTGTGCCATCGATTGAGTAGAGTGGAAAATGACAAATTTTGAAGAGATAGGAATAGACGAGAGGCTACAAAAAGCTCTCAGCGAGATTGGCTTTGTAGAACCATTCCCCATACAAGAGGCAACTATACCGGTTTTGTTATCGGGGCGTGATGTAGTAGGTCAGGCGCATACTGGATCGGGAAAGACCGCGGCATACTCGCTGTCTATGTTACAGGATGTAAATCCGGATCGTACAAATCAGGGACTTATTCTTGCACCCACAAGAGAGCTGGTTCTACAGATAGCCGAAGAGCTGAAGAAGTTTCCAAGTACATGAATATACGCGTTATTACCATATATGGAGGGCAAAGTATGAATGTGCAAATTAGTGCCCTAAAAGAGGGTGGCGAAATTTTGGTTGCAACGCCTGGTCGACTGATTGATCACCTTAAGCGTGGCACCATTGAGCTTGATAAAATAAGACACATGGTTCTGGACGAGGCAGACACCATGCTGGACATGGGTTTCATAGATGACATACAGTTTGTACTGGATCTAGTACCAGAAAGGAAGGTTATGTCATTATTCTCTGCTACCATGCCAGTTGAAATACTGCGTCTCGCGGAAGAATATCTAAAGAATCCAAAGCACTTTCTTTTGGACGCGGACGATCTTAGCGGCGAGGGCATAGATCAGTCATTTCTAATACTCAGAGACAGAGAAAAGGAGAAACATCTTCTTAATTTCATAAACGAAACAAAGGGCCAAAAAATAGTATTCTGCTCCACTAAATACCGCACTCGAGATGTAACCCGTATGCTGCACAGGGCAAAGATGGACGCAGTAGCAATAGAGGGAGACATGACACAGCACCACAGAGAACAATCCATGGGCAAGTTCCGCAGTGGCAAGGCAGACATATTGGTAGCCACAGATGTGGCAGCTCGCGGCATAGATGTTCCCCAAGTGCAACTGGTGATAAACTATGATGTACCAAACCAAGATCTCATGTACTTTCATAGAATAGGCAGGACGGCCCGAGCCGGGGCAAAGGGCAAAGCCATCACATTTGTCTCATATTCATCAGTATCAGACTGGAACCTCATAAAACGGCAGATCAAGGTAGAGCTGACGGATCTGAATAAATCCATGGGCATAGAAGTAAACATACCGGATCCACTAAAGCGCCAGATAGCACCCCGGCGGCATGCAACAGGCGGTAGCACGTACCGGAATGGTAGACGACAGGGAGGCAGTCATGGCAGATTCGGAGGTCGAGATGGTGGCAGATATGGCCGGGGCCGAGTTGGTGGTCGAGATGGTGGCAGATATGGCCGGGGCCGAGTTGGTGGTCGGTTTGGTGGTCGAGATGGTGGCAGAGACGGCGGTCGGTTTGGTAACCGGGGCCAAAAATAGGTATGAGTTCACGTCTTCCGGAATCTTGTGCACAAATCACATTAACTGTCGCGATCAGTTGTGCGTAAATTTAGACACAGGTGAACTTATACGAAATATTCCGCGTAATTACTAATCTGTTGCAAAAATGTGCGTAATTTAGTAAACAGGAATTATGCGAATCGGTCATGAAATACACCAATGGATTTTGTCCATGATCATTTTGAGTTGCTGTTTTGTCAACCTATTTAAATAATCGCCGTTATTTAACAAAAGAAATTTGTACATAATTCCTGTGTTGTGTAATGAAAATTATGGAGAATTGTATATCGTACACTAGTTGTGAAATTTGTCACCAAAATTTGTAAACATGATCATGCAGCGCAGAAGATCGAACAGTTGTTATATACGAGGAACATTATCTGGAATAATGGAGAAGATACAGTACGATGGTACAGTATGGGCCATCAACCACAAGTATCCGGATCCCTTGATAGAACATGCATTGCATAAACTGGAGCAACACGGGGTTAACCGTGACGACATTGTATTGACTGATGCTCCAGATAATGTAAAGTTGGGCGCCGTCGTGGTGCAAATTTGGCCATACCACCTAGATGTTACCCGAATTCGCATAATACGCAACGAGTCCTTTGTGAGTGGAAAGATTATGACAATAGAGCTAAAATTGGACCAAGACGGAAACTATGCGGATTGAAGACTGGTATTATCATTCTTAGCATAGTGGTTGCCATATCGGCTACCTTGGGATTTTATCAGTACAATGCAGAGCAGATACGCCAAGCGGGATTTACCTTTGGCAATGATCTGCAACAGATACAGGATGACATAAAACTGCTTCAGGATGATTTCTACTTATCCATAAAACAATGGGAGGAGGGGGACATAGACAAGGAGAATCTCATATCACGTCTGCGTGTGCATGTCGAAGAATTTGATGTGATAATGCTTAGATATGACACGCTGAGTCCCCCTAGCGGATTTGAGGGAGCAGTGGATCTTTTCCAACTTTCATCACAGGCCCAGCTGGGGAGTGATGTGCAGTATATTAAATGGTTAGAGACAGGAGAAGAATCAGCCAAGATACGGTCTGATCTTCAGTTGACTGAGGCGTTTGAGCTGGAATTAGCTGCACTATCTGAATACAACAAAGTGCGAGATGGTGTCCAGTAAGTAGCAATAGATATTATCTTTTAGAAATCGACATAACAACTACCAAGATTATTGTATGAGTTCACGTGTTTTGATCATTCACTAAGATATAGATTGGTATGACAATATTTTACTTAAATACCAAATTTGCAATAAGAATCTAATGAGAAGACGCCGGTCCTATAAGGAATTGGAACTGGAAAATAAACTTCTTCAGGATACCCTTGCGTCTACCGAGAAAGATCTTGCACATTACAAGGAACGTGTGAGAGTATTGGAAGCATATGTGTCCCGCACCACAAAAGAAATACGAAATCTCACACAAGATTTCCAAATGTATGAGTTCACGTCTTCCGGAATCTTATGCACAAATCACATTAACTGTCGCGATCAATTGTGCGTAAATTTAGACACAGGTGAACTCATACTTCCAAATTATTAGGAATTATGTAAATGAATTGAATGAGAAATTAAAAGAAAAACAGGGGAAAATTGCGGTACTCACAACGCGACTTAAATATTATGAGAATGCTCACTCGCCACCATCCCTTCAATCCCTCCAGTACAAGAAGCGAAAACAGGAGGAGCAGAAGCGAAAACAGGGAGATAATAAGCAACAGAAAGAAGCCAGTACGAAATCAGCCAAAAAGGCTGGCGCGCAAAAGGGACACAAGGGGGTTTCCCGTTCCCACAACCCCGGCAGAGTAGTGCATCACACCTTTGAGTACACACCAATATGTGAGTGCGGCAATATAATGACAAAAATTGGTTGGAAACAACGACACATAACGGAATTAATACCAGCCAAAATAGAGGAGACCCTTCATGTGATAGAAATGGCTGCATGCAAGTGCGGCAAAAAACAACTGGCCCCAGCAGCGGGCGTCCCAAAGAGTGGTGATTTTGGAGTTCAATTATGCGGTGCCATCACTGCATTGCGTGCGGAAAAGATTCCAATAAAACGCATACCTGTAATTTCGAAGGATCTCTTCGGCCTAAATATATCGGTGGGTGCAGTAAACAACATAATTGCCAGGGCCGCCGATGCATGTGAATCATTTATGGAAACAATTCATGAGAATATAATAAAATCACCCAGCATTCATGTGGACGAAACTGGTATATCACTGGCGGGTAGGCGTGGCTGGGTATGGGGGATGCGAGCCGAAGAGTGGATGATATACAAAAGTAGGAGTTCAAATGTAGTGAACAAATACCTGAACGGTTACCAGGGAGCGATAGTAACGGACAGGTACGTTGTGTACCGCCGGTTTGATGACGGTGGGAAGCACCAGTTGTGTTGGGCGCATTTATTGCGCGATACCCAGGCATTACATGCAGGATTCTATATCGATCCCGGTGCTCAGGACGCCCGGATCAAACTTGACAACGACCTGAAAGGATTGTTCCGGAGCGCACGGGAATCCCTGAATCACTGCGGGCCGTCCGCGCAATTACGACACTCATTTGAGACAGGAGCAGAATCCATTCTGCATCAGTACTGTGATGTTGATGATACTGAACTACAAAAGAAGGTAAAAGGATTGAATAAGGCCATACCATGCATGTTCGTATTCTTAGAATATGACTGTGTAGAGCCCACCAACAATCCAGCGGAGCAGGCTTTGCGATACGCAGTGGTATTCCGCAAGATTAGTGGTCAGATAAAGGGTGGCGAAAGGGCAATGCGCCGCATGTCTACATTTGTATCATGTGTTCAGACATGGAGGGCTCAAGGCCTTTCTGTTATGAACGAGGTTGCTGCCAGAATGCAGTTATAATTAAAAAACTGGGACGCATTTGCCAGGGCCGCCGATGCATGCGAATCATTTATGAAAACAATTTATGAGAATATAATAAAATCACCCAGCATTCATGTGGACGAAACTGGTATATCACTGGCGGGTAAGCGTGGCTGGATATGGGGGATGCGGGCCGAAGAGTGGATGATATACAAAAGTGGGAGTTCATATGTAGTGGACAAATACCTGAACGGTTACCAGGGCGCGATAGTCACAGACAGGTACGTTGTGTATCGCCGGTTTGATGACGGTGGGAAGCACCATCTGGGCGCATTTATTGCGCGATACCAGTATATTACATGCAGGATTCTATATCGATCCCGGTGATCAGGACGCCCGGATCAAACTTGACAACGATTTGATCCGGAGCGCACGTGAATCGCTGCGGGCCGTCCGCGCAATTACGACACTCATTTGAGGCAGGAGCAGATGCATCAGTGCTGTGATGTTGATGATACTGAACTGCAAAAGAAGGTAAAAGGATTGAATAAGGCCATACCAGGTATGTTCGTATTCCTAGAATATGACAGTGTGGAGCCCACCAACAATCCGGCGGAGCAGTGGAACCGGTTCTGATACGCAGTGGTATTCCGTAAGATTAGTGGCCAGATAAAGGGTGGTGAAAGGACCATGCGCCGCATGTCCATATGTGTTCAGACATGGCGGGCTCAGGGCCTTTCTGTAATGAACGAGGTTGCTGCCAGAATGCAATTATAATTAAAAAACTGGGATGCATTCTATCTTATTATGTGATCAAAACACGTGAACTCATACAATGTTTTAGTGTCTAAATTGTACCAATAATTGTGATATGAGTTCACGTCTTCACTATGCGCATAACTTATCACTATACGTTGTGCCTGATTTAATTACGAGTGAATTTATGCTAACGCATATCATCTCCCAAGAATGATGCCAAATTTCTACAAGCGCGCCTATCACGCGTGCTATTAAAAAGATAAATCATGGTACATATCAGGTTATTTGGCGAGCCGGAGCGCGACACGCTGCTAACGCAGAGGAAACTCCTCCCTCCTGGCAGGAAGCGCGACCCGGAGACAGGTAGTTGGAGACAACTGGCGACGGCACAGAAACCAGTCCTCCCCTCATACAATGAAGGCCAACGCCGGAGGTTCGGGGATATAGGACGTGAAAAGGCCGACCCGCGCGGAGAAAGGCCAAACAAGACCTTAGCATCCTGCCGCAGGTCTAGGTAGGCCGCATAGCTAAATATCGCTAGAAACAGAAGGAGGGTTACTTCCGGCGCGCCAATATTATACTAGGTGATTTTTGCGTTACAATTCAGATCGTCATGTGACTTATTCTGTAACAAAATACATTTCATTCATGTCTGAATTCATGTACCATGAGTTGTAAAGATTAGTGTGGTTTAAACACGTGATCGTGTTCTCTGATTGTTTTCGCTCATGATGGGAGGAGCCAATTTTCTGCATAACAGCATCCGGCCTGTATGAGTTCACGTCTTCCGGAATCTTGTGTGTAATGTATGAAAAGTCGGTCCGCTAGTCATTGGCATCCCGCTCCATCCATTTTGCATCATTTGCCCTAATTGTCTGGGTCGCCTTTTTATTCCTGAAGCGGCGTTTCGCCGTTATCTATATCCAGTGAGAAGTGCAACCTTCTCTCATTGCAGTAGTCAACATAATCCCGGAGACTGTCATAATGCCATATCTCATTGGACTCTTAAATAAGAGTCCCCTCGTCCTCAATCATTCTATGGAAGCGCTCCAGTTTGCCATTTGTCTGCGGGTGGTATGGCCTGGAATTGATTAGTATGATGTCTTGATTCAGCAGTTCTTCCTAGAATAGTGGGTTTCCAGTTCTTTTTGCTCTTTTATTGTCCTACGAAACACGCGCCGTTATCCAAGATGCAGGGGCGCCGAATCGCTTCATTGCCAGTCTCAGTAGAGTGGCGTTCTCTGAGGTTGCATGCTCAAATAGTGCCGCTCCGACTATACACCTGAATGCATCATCTATGAGATTCAGTCCCTTGAAGCTCTCATCTTGTATGAGTTCACGTCTTCCGGAATCTTGTGCACAAATCACATTAACTGTCGCGATCAGTTGTGCGTAAATTTAGACACAGGTGAACTCATACCTCATCTTTTCATGACATGCCAGTGCCACATTGCATTGGAATATTTACGCTCATAGCGTACCCACTCTGACTTTGCAGGTGATGATCCTGCCGTACCGTTCTTTTTCATTATGCGATATACTGCGCGATATATTGTAATTCTGTCTAAGCCTCTTTGCAATACGTACTACTCCGGCGGGATCCCTGCTGTATGCTTCAGTTACCATTCGTATCTGGGTGGCGGTGATTGGTATCATGGACTGTCCATCTTTACTCGAGTCGTTCCCGTTCTCTGGTTCACAATCTTCGTACGTGTCTTGTCTCAGGTCTTGAGCTATGTTGGTTGTGGCAACGCCTCTTGTCTTGATTCCTCTGTTATTCTCTTTACCATCTGGCTTGTGCAATCTGAGCTACTGTACGCCGGATCCTAAGCGGACTTACTTTTCGCACTATTGACTTCCGGAATCTTATGCACAAATCACATTAACTGTCGCGATCAGTTGTGCGTAAATTTAGACACAGGTGAACTCATACTCCGGCCTTGTGTACCATTTGTAAGATGCTCCTACTGAAACATAGGTTGTCTAGATGTTCTCTATTGCAGTAGAAACGCCCACCCGGTATCCGGGGCACTTGAATTGATATATGTCGGATATGCGTTTGTTTGATACTGATGTGGGGGCGCACAGTAGCCGGATCATATCTCCGCCTAGCTTCAATTTTGCCACAAACGCGGGTATGCTCTTGGGTTTCTTTACGCCCAGAACGTGTGCCGTATACTCAAAGAACTCCTGAAGTGTTACTATTTCAGGATCTGCCACCACATATCGCGAATGCCTCAATCCATCACTGTATATGGCCACCAAACTGCCTACTGCATCCTCCACAGTAACAAACGCCTTGCGGTTGTTACCACCGCCTGGTATCATAAAAGTACCACTACGCATCTTTTTCACTACCAGTTCCCTAAACCATCCGCCACATCCATAGACGTCACCAAAATACGCTACCGAGAAACGAATTCCCGCATCACGGCACTCTTCTTCCATATGCCTCTGTGCATACATGCGCATGCGGGTAAATTCCGTATCTGGATTGTACGGAGTGTCCTCATCAATTATACCATTCACACTCCCAAACACGCCCAGGCCAGATGCGTATATGAGCGATTTTGTTTTGTCTCGTATTGCGGACATTAGATTTTTGGCACCATCCACGTTAGTCTGGCGCAGTTTTTTGGAATTCTTCTCCAGTGGGGTCAGTGCCGCCATGTGAAATACGCAGTCAAACTCATGATCGCCTACCGAAAAAGACAAGTCTCGTATGTCGCCTTGAAGTGTAAACTTGTCTGCATGTAACTCTCTTGATAACCCATAAACTTGGTAGTCTGGCTTTAGTCTCTGTACAAGGTGTGATCCTATAAATCCGGATGAACCTGTCACCAGCACCTTGTTCATGAATACAATGGTATAGTATGGTATTTTAAGTCAGTGAATGAGAACTATACAATCAATAGTACGAAAAGTAAGTCCGCTTAGGATCCGGCGTACAGTAGTTCAGATTGCACAAGCCAGATGGTAAAGAGAATAACAGAGGAATCAAGACAAAAGAGGTGTTGCTGTCACCAAAATAGCTCAAGACCTGAAACAAGACACGTACGAAGATTGTGAACCAGAGAACGGGAACGACTCGAGTAAAGATGGGCAGGCCCATGATACCAATCACCGCCACCCAGATACGAATGGTGACTGATGTATACAGCAGGGATCCCGCCGGAGTAGTACGTATTGCAAAGAGGCTTAGACATGATACATATCGCGCAGTATATCACATAATGAAAAATAACGGCACGACAGTCGCCTCACCTGCAAAGTCAGAGTGGGTACGCTATGAGCGTAAATATTCCAATGCAATGTGGCACTGGCATGTCATGAAAGATGAGCGATTCAGGGGACTGAATCTCATAGATGATGCATCCAGGTGTATAGTCGGAGCGGCACTATTTGAGCATGCAACCTCAGAGAACGCCGCTCTATTACTGAGACTAGCGATAGAACGATTCGGCGCCCCTGCATCTTGGATAACGGCGCGTGTTTCGTAGTACAATAAAAGTGCAAAAAGAACTGGAAACCCACTATTCTAGGAAGAACTGCTGGATCAAGACATCATACTAATCAATTCCAGACCATACCACCCGCAGACAAATGGCAAACTGGAGCGCTTCCATGGAATGATTGAGGACGAGATTTGGCATTATGACAGTCTCCGGGATTATGTGGACTACTACAATGAGAGAAGGTTGCACGTCTCACTGGATATAGATAACGGCGAAACGCCGCTTCAGGAATAAAAAGGCGACCCAGACAATTATAGGGCAAATGATGTAAAATGGATGGAGCGAGATACCAATGACTAGCGGACCGACTTTTCATACATTACACACGAAAAACCATGGGTAAAGACTTATGGTGACTGCTATAGTATAGCGAAAATATGTCATCGGATCCTGCCAAGATGGCCAAGTACGAGCTCAGAAAGTTGGTCACTACCTGCATGCACAGCGATATACTGATCATGGAAAAGCATACAGAGACACGGGCGGCTGCTGAAAAGCTGCGCCATCACTATCGTGACGAGATAGTGGTAACTGAGGAAGGCAGGGGAATAGGAATGGTCACCGACAAGGATATACTCAGGAAGGTAGGCGATATCACGGTATATGCAGAGTCCACCATGCTTGTGGATGTAATGTCCTCGCCCCTGGTTACTATTCGAGATAACAAAAGCCTTCGTGATGCCCTCACCCTTATGAATAAGAGGCACTGTCGTAAGCTGCCCGTATCGGACAGGAGTGGACACATACTGGGTATAATATACAAGAGTGACATACTGGTGGCCGCGGAGCGATCCATACTGGCACTATCACGGGGCATAAGTCCCTGGGGAAAGGCCATCATAGGAAACCTTGGATTTGTGTTACAGTTTGCAGGCATACTTATGATAGTGCCAGCCTTGGTGGCCACATTTCTTGGTGACACCATAACGGCCACGGGCATATACCTGAGTATGGTTTTGTTGTTATCTACGGGTTTCTTCCTGAACTCATACGGCGAGAAGGCCAAGATGGACATGCGGCAGGCATCCATACTGGTACTGTCCAGCCTCTTTATACTATCGCTCTTTGGGACTGTACCATATCTGTATGTGCCCCCTGGAATGGAATATGCCGAGGACTCTGTAGTAGCGGCAGTATTCTTCAGTATGCGCGAGGGTCAGACCTCTCCTTTGGAGATGTTCTCCGGCGCATTCTTCTCCAGCGCGGCTGGGTTCACTACCGGTGGGATATCCTTGTATGAGACACCAGAAGATCTGCCCCAGAGCTTTACGTTCTACCGCAGCTATACCCAGCTGGTGGGAGGTATGAGTTTCATTTATCTTGTAATAACTGCCTTCTACCCATCCAGCAGACTTGAAGGCATGCGGAGCTTCATAACTGGCAAGGAGCTGCATCTAAGGGAACTCTTCAGTACTATAACTGCAATATTCGCCATTTACATAGTGGTGGTGGCCGCGTTGCTGTACATACTGGGTGACAACAACATACTGGACGACTTTTCGCTAGCCATGAGTACCCTGGCCACCGGGGGCTTTGTACCTGACTCGGGTATGGTGCAGAACATGAGCTGGCCGAAACAGGGCGTGCTTGTGGCCGCCATGATATTGGGAGCCTTGCCCTTTACCTTCCATCACGCCTTTGTGACCCGAAAACTCAGGCCCAAGCTGGGCAAAGAGGTTCTGGCATACTTTACACTACTTGTGTCTGCCATACTATTGTTCAGTATAGTTGGGGGCTTAAACGCCCTGGAGTCTGTGTTCTATCCAATATCTGCTAGCACCACAGCGGGTTTGCAGATATCCTCACTGGAGAGCCTCCCCATCCCAGGCCAATACATACTCATCATACTAATGCTGGTGGGAGGTTGCGGCTTCTCCACTGCCGGCGGCATCAAGGTATTTCGCATCTTCCATATGACAGGACTGGCAGTATACCTGCGTCCCCGGTATATGCGGAATAACATCAGGAGGATTCTGCGTCTCAACAAAACTTCCATTATAGCATGGTCAAGACATATTCGCAGTGTTGATCCAAACGGTAACTCGCGCCGCCAGGATATACTGTACTCCATTATAGTTATCGCCGCCTTTCCGTTCATCGCGTTCCTGACTGGTTCATACCTGGTTACCTTTGAGGGGGCAAATCCTGATGCGGCATTCTTTGATGCAGTAGGTGTTATAACTACCGGGGGACTCTCTGCCGGTGTCATAGATTTTGATACATCTGTCCACACCAAAATACTGCTGTCGGCGCTGATGATATTTGGACGCTTGGAGATAATTGCCCTGATATACCTGATAATTCCCCCCATATACACAGCTAAACACTAATTTACCATTGGTATACGCCACTCATGACCCAGGCAAGAAAGGGGACATTACTCATTGCAGGAGGGTTGGCACTAATAGCTCTTCTCTTTGTGTGGTATTATAGATATCAGGATCCCCAGACATTTACACCCATGGCCGCTGATTCCATTCAGTGGTTGGCGACCATGTTCTATGTACTTCTGGTTTCATGTATGGGATTGGCGGCATGGGGGGTTTACCTGTTCCGCAAACACTCCCTGGATGATGACAGCCTGGTTGGTATCATTGCGCGCACCACCTGGAACCCAAAGTCTAGCCGGATATTCTTGATAGTCTTTGCATCATACGGAATATTCTTCTCGCTGGTATCCGGCACATTGGTGTATCAGCCACAGATAGACTTTGAAGTACATTATGGGGCAGAGATACCTTCCGCGTTCATAGCTCCCTGTTGCGGCGAGATGGGATATATGCCCAAAATAATCATATATCTTGCCAATCATGTGGGCCTTCAGGTAATACCGCTCAATCTTGTTCTGCAGATTGCCGTGTCGTATCTGGTTGCATTAAATGCCTCCCTGGCAACGGTGGCCTATTCCGCGTCAAGGAAGCGCCGGGGCGTGGGTATCATAGGGGCACTGACAGGCCTGTTTGTGGCATGTCCTACCTGCGCGGGTACAGCCGCGTCCATATTCGTGGGGACCGCTAGCGGCATAGCCATTAGTCTGGCACTGGCACAACTACAGACTGTATTTATCGCGGCATCCATACCATTGCTCTTGGCTACCCCGTTCCTGCTCGCCCGCCAGCTTAGATCATGCACTGTGTGATATGAACTGGTTCTCGTGGCCGCCTATATTGTAGCCTTCCTGACGTAGGTACTTGAGGCATAGCTTGTACACCACAGCATCAAACTGGGCGCGTTTCATCACGTCGTCCCAGGATACCTGTCCCCTCCTGCGTACATCCTCTGCTATGGTGGGTACCAGTAATTTGGCAGCATCTTTACACTCCTGAAAGGAACGACCTCCCTTGTACGCGGTCAGTCGTGTATCACAAGCGTCCATTTACAGATCAGATGCTAGAGTCTTTATCTTTGTTACCATCATTACCTTCTGGTCTATGGGCATCTCCGGTTCCATGGTGAAATATATGATGTTGCGGGGTGTGTATATGACCATCTGTGTAACCTTCTCGCGCTCCACATGCACGTATCGCACCTTGCCCAAGGTTTCATCAAAGTCTTTGCGCATCTGTCTCCGCTGTGCAACCTGTTTGCAAAAGTGTTCTTCCTCCATCTGGGATTTTAAGTTGGTCTTGCCAGACTTCATTATAGCTTCCCGTATGTTACCGCGCACATCTATAACGGCGGCAAAGCGCATCTTTGGATCCAACCCTATTATCTCCTCTACCAACTTCAGGAGGGCGGCCCCATTCATAAGACGCAAGCGTGAGTGGGGCAATATAACTTGAACGTAATTGTATAAACTAATCTTTGTCCAAACAGTCCTTGGTACTAAATTTATGCAGAAATACATCACTGAAATGAATGAAAATGCATGTATCAAGGGGATTACGTATCATTTACGCGTATTTGTACACTACTGTAATAGTGGTAACAGTTTAGGCCACCTTAGTAACTTTCCCTACAGACAACAAAGGCAGGGAATGGTGGGAATCTCACTTTCTACGTAACACTTGCATGATGGGGTGGCATGGTATTATCTGGGGACTCATTCTGGCGTATGGCCGGTTCGAGGAATACAATCTTGTCGAATTTTGTGTCACAAGCGCGCCCCAACTTAAACGGTTATCTAATTTTTGTACACTGAATTTATAAGTACCAAATGTAATACATAACCTTAAATGTTATCAAGCAATAACAAGGAGAGGTGCTCCCGATGCTCGTGTGACATGCTGATCACCGACAGTGAATCCGGTGAGTTATGTTGTGCCAAGTGCGGATATGTCATCACTGAAAGAATACAAGAGTCTGGTCCCGAATGGCGCTCCTTTACGAATAACGAGCGCGGAGACCGGTCCCGGGCTGGCGCTCCCACATCACTGAGTATACATGACATGGGACTGGCCACAGTCATAAATCCAATCAACAAGGACGCATCCGGAAGGCCGCTGACTGCATCAATGAAGAATACCATAGAGCGACTCCGAACTTGGGACAACCGTAGCCAGGCACACGAGCCTACGGACCGTAACTTTAGGCAGGCGTTTAGTGAGCTGAACCGCCTTAAGGACAAACTTGCACTGTCTGACAACGTTGTAGAAAAGGCTGCATACATTTATCGCAAGGCGCTAGATAAGGGCTTGGTACGCGGCCGGTCCATATCCGCGTTAATGGCATCATCTCTTTTTGCTGCGTGCCGCTATACTGAGACGGCGCGTAACATAAAAGATATCGAGAGTGTGTCCAACATAAAGCAGAAGGATATAGCCCGGTGCTATAGGTTACTGGTCAAGGAGCTGGATCTACGAATGCCCGTACCTGATCCCGTGCAGTGTGTCTCCCGTATAGCTAGCCGTATAGACATCGCCGAAAAGACAAGAAGGCTTGCCATCAAGGCACTTAAGATGGCTCAGGAGAAGGAGGTCTCCGCGGGAAAAGATCCCATGGGGTTGGCCGCGGCCGCATTATACTTGGCATGTGTTGAGAATGGGGAAGATAAGACCCAGCGAGACATTGCCAACGCTGCCAGCGTTACCGAGGTTACCATACGTAATCGCTACAAGGGCCTCAAGGAGTCCTTGGACATTTAAGCTGTTTGTATAAATTCACTTTTACTTATCTGGTGTGGGGGATTTCGCACTATTGACCTTGCAGCAGGCTTGAAGAATTTTATATTATACAAGATATTGGTTATACATGCCAACTAAGATGTATTGTGAATCCTGTAACGAGGTCTTTGCCTCGCAGGAACATTATGATCGCCACTTAAAGTCTTGTAATATGGGTGGGTGTGGTGAGTCATGCATTATAGACGCGGTCATATCGCGTATATGGAATAAATTAAAAAAGTAAGAGTTATTTTTATTCTACTATTACAATATTACCATATGCTAAAGCAGGTCTTTACCGCACCATATGTAGCACTGGCCGTTGCCATTACAGGCGGCATGGCCTTTGGTTTGTTATTATTATCGGAGTTCATATTCCTGGTGCCCTATATCATAGGTCACATACCTTCTGGTACTGAGATAGGGTTTGCCCTCGTACTGGCTATATCTGTCATGTCCGGTCTGGTCATACCCATGAACGTCTATCGCATAAGAACCATGAGGAATAACAAGACCATGGGCGGTGGAGTTGCGGGCTCGCTGATAGGGGCCGCAGCCGGTGCTTGCAGTTGCGGACCGGTGGGATTTGCCTTAATATCGACCTTTGGCAGTGCAGGTGCCGCAGCATCTTCGTTTCTGACCAACTATGATACACCCATTCGTATAGTGGCACTGGCCATACTGTTCGTAACCTTGTATACCACTACCCGCTCCTTAAACGTACAGTGCCGTATACCCCAGTAACCCTTGGTGACCCAATGATAACATCGTCCCGAGAGGCCAGGGAGGCCGCGACTCTTCAATGGAACCGCATGCTGGCTGCCCAGACCGATTTACTCTCCGCAGACGGACTACAGGGTTCCAGTCCACCGTCGGTCTTTGTAGGCGAGGCAGGGTATCCCCGGGTGAGGGTGGGTCCTATGATTCCTCCCCGTCTTGGCGACACCTCAATTCTGGATGCTCCCGAGAGGTGGGCGGGTCTAACCTTGCAGGATATAGTATCCCATCGACTCTCCCTGGTGCGGGGTGTGCGCAGCATCCCTGTGGGTGCTACCACGGGCACATACATAGAGGAGTTGCAGGGTTTGGCCATGGGGGAGCGACCTACTGATTCTGAGATTGCCATCTCCGGGGGATTCAAGCTGACCAATACCACCGACGGACACAGTGCCCCCTTTGGTCCTGTAGGGAACATAAAGAATATGCACATATCCAGCGTTACCGCCAACCGGCAAATTCAGAGACAGTACTATGACACAGATGTAGGCACAGCCCAGGCCATATTGGAGCTCTACCGATCTGACATCGATATATCGCGCATACAGAAATGCATGAGTATAGGAATGTTGGGTAGAAAACGACGCCTGGTACCCACCAAGTGGAGCATAACTGCCACCGATGACACAATATCTGCGCATCTGGTACGTAACGTACAGGAGTGCCCTCTAATTGACTCATATCGAGTATTCCGGTATGAGCACCTGGGTAACACGTACTCCGTAATATTGTATCCCAATGTATGGGCTTTTGGATTCTCCGAGGCATGGTATGTTGGAAAGACACCCGTATTTGGCTCGGATTACGAGGATGGTTCCGGTTTCCGTGGATACCCAAATACTGCGGGAGCCTATTTTGCCTCGAGGCTTGCAGTGGCAGAGTATCTTGAACGGCGTCATCTGCAGGCCACGGCCATAGTCCTAAGGGAGATAGCGCCTTCATACTCGATACCTGTGGGTGTCTGGCAGGTACGTGAAGGTGTGCGTCACGCTATGCGGGGCAAGCCCACATTCTGTCATAACATGACCGAATCACTAAATGTTGCCTGTAGTGGACTTAGTATACCCCGTAAAACATGGCTTGCTCAGAATGGAATAGGTCGCGTGGTATGCCAGCGCAGTATAACTGACTATTGATAGATGAATGTTGAAATGATAATACCTGAATTTCGTGCTACAAGATAATGCATTGAGATGGTTCAGTATGCCTCTGGAAGAATCTTGGGCATCAAAGGCGGTCAGTTCAGGACAGCAGACACATATGATTCCGCAACACTTTGCCACTTGCCTGTAACATTGTGCATGTCATGTCCCCATATGCCTATTCAAGTCTCTTGAAGAGTGTGGCGCCCCCCCCCCCCCATATGCCTGAATACTGAGACATGGTGACCGTTTAGGCCGCATAGAAGGTTACTAGAGCGCGAGCTTGCCAAGGTCATTATAATGACGCTGGTCCATATCCAAGTACTGGCTGCCCAGAATCGGAAGTCACAGAGATCCATGACGGGAGTGACCTAGACGATTACACGTACGTGTGTGTAGCTTTTATTGGAACTATTATGGTGTAGTGATAATGCGGCGCACAATGATAATGGGAATCGGCGTGGCTGCTTCTCCCATAATATTTGCCCTGCTTGCATACCCGGACAGCTTCAGCCTGAGCTGGAACCAGGGACGGGGCGGCTTTCTGTTTGCCTTGGCCTTTCTGGGTGCAGAGCTTGTGGGATTGCGCCTAGCCCCCAGCATGCGTCGCGTACTGTTCACTGTGCCACTGGCCATAGGCGTCATGGCATATCTGGCCATCATGGAGTCGGGAATGCAGGATGTTCTGGCGGCATCTGCAGAAGAGTATGGCGTACAGCTGGTATACTCGTGGATATGGATGTGGGACTTTTTGGTAATGACCTCATTCCTGGTTGCGGTATTTGTCATATACTTTGGCAAAAAGTGGGTTCGGGTGGCCCCCGCGGCACCCATGTTCCTGGGCGGCAGTGCCATAATACTGTCCCTGGACGCGTTCTTTCCTTATGACACGTTGGGTCCGCTACAGTACATTGTCCCGTATCTGGTGCAGGCCAATGTATGGCTCATAGGATTGCTGGATCTGGGAACTGCCACTGCCCGTGATAATGTCATGTTTCTTCGGGGGGATCATGGCCCCATGGTACTACAGGTGTTCTGGCCATCCGCGGGTGTCCACAGTATTATCATATACTCGCTGGTTATGGGCGCCTTTCTGCTCAAGATGAACATAATACGACATCGCAAAATCATGTACTTTTGCCTGGGAATATTGGGCACCATAATCGTGAACATGATCCGTATATTCTCGCTGTCGTGGTACGCGCTTAAGGTGACCGCGGATCCCCAAAGGTGGGAAGAGTTCCACTCGGTAGCTGGCGAGATAATGTTTCTGCCCTGGCTCTTTGCATTCCTGTTTGTAGTAATGTGGATAGAGACACGCAGGATGCGGCGCGCTCAGGCTCAGACGTAGTCTGTTATACTCTGCTGGCCCCGTACGGTACTTAGCTCGCTGACCTTTATGCCAAGTCGGCGTACGTATTGTGGCTGCTCCTGCATAGCCTCCTGAACCAGAATATGCGCTATCTCCTGCATCTTCTCCAGGCTGCTAGTGGAGTTTCTTACCGTGCGGGAGCGGGAACGGTTGGTCATGTCCGTGTGTACAAAAATGACGCTGACCGTACGAAATCGCAAACCGCGCTCTGTAACTATATCATGCAGTATCTTACACAGTGATTGTATCTGGGAGCGCATCTCGGTATGGCTCTTTGCATCCTGTTTTAGGGTAACAATCTTGCTATATTGCAGGCTAGGCGGTCTCTTCTTTACCGGTTCATCATTTATGCCCCGGGCGGAATTATACATGAATGTGGCACTCTTGCGCCCAAACAGTCTCTGCATCTCGAATATGTCCTGGCTCTTTAGTTGGGCTATGGTACTAACGCCCATCTTGTCCAGCTTCTGAACGGTCTTTCCGCCTATCCCCGGAATATCGCTGGGCTTGAGTGATTCAAGAAATGATTCTAATGATTCCGGTCTTACCACCGTGAGTCCGTCGGGCTTTTTGAAGTCTGATGCAATCTTGGAGAGCAGCTTGTTCTGAGTCACGCCCACCGAGCAGGTCATTCTGAGTGATTCCCGAATCTCATTCTTCATCTGCTGGGCTATATGCGCGGCTCGCGTAAGTTCTCCGCCCACCCGTGCAGTCACATCAAGATAAGCCTCATCCCTTCCCACATACTCGAATATGTCTGCAAATCGCTGCATTATCTCCATGGCCTTCTCGGATATGTCTGAATAGTAATCAAAATCAACCGGAATAAACTCCGCGTCTGTATCCCGTAATAATCGGCTGGCCTGGTGTATTGGCATGCCTGAGCGTGCACCAAACTTTCGTGCCTGGTAGTTGGCTGTGGCCACGGCGCCGCTTCCGCCACCTCGATTGGAGTATATGCATACGCAGACTGGTATGGTTCTGAGCCGCGGTGTCCTTATCTCCTCACACTGGGCATAAAAGTAATCAAAGTCAACATGGAGTATTGCACGATCCAACGTTCCCTCTAAGGAATAATTCTATGGCGTCAACCATAAGTCTTGCGTGGTGTCTCGTGCCAAACTGCTCATCCGGTAAGATGTGACTTGTCATCACTTTTCCCCCTGATGTCTCCGGACGGCTCGCTAGGCGTCTAAACATATGCTTCCAGCTCACTGGGAACCAGCGTTGCCGGATGAACGTCTCCGGACGGCTCGCTAGGCGTCTAAACATATGCGCAAGGGAATCACGATTACTGGTGTGGCTTGCTCATGTCTGAGGAATGCGTGAACTTGTGTCCCGCATTTATGGATAATTATTGCTGCCACTATGCTACAAAGCATGATTTGAGATGTGGATACCAATCAGTACAAATGGTTCATTGTCAGACAATACATCAATATAGAATATCCATGTATAATTAGCCGTGAGTGAGCCTGTAACAGTAGATGAAGAGGGTCCAAAGATAAGACCTGAGCTCATGGAGACTGAGAAATTGTATCATTGCATATACAAGAATTGTGTTCTGTTATTCTTTCTGGATGATCAAAAGTTTCTATGCTGTTATGAGGTAGATGAACCTGATATAGTAAAAAAGATACAGAACTGCGACGGAAGTATAGAAGATATACTTGCCCAGTACGGTGGACTATGACTACAAGTAATGTGCTTTGGTGTGAACGTGATATTCTTCCTCATACTGTGTTAGGAATCCGCAGTGGGGGCAGGAGAACATTCCTGGATTGGGACGTGACTCTTTTTCAATGACTTTGCCTGTGGTGGACTTTATGAATATGACATCGGACACCGGTACCACCTCAAAGTTGTGTCCCTCTCCTATCGATTCTAGATATTCCTGTATTGCTGTAACTACCAAACTCTTGTCCGGCTCCTCGTCGTCTATGGGTGAGAGCATAAACTCCGAGATCTTTAGCGTGGGAATGGCCTCGGCCTGATCTGCTACATATACTGCCAACTCGTTTAGTATGACCTTGACTTGGTCGCATTTTACGGTGATCAATTTGTCCAGATCATGACGGTGTTTAATTAAAGCCTTTGTTACACATTAGACCTTATGCGCATGATTGACAGTAACAGCTTAGGTTGCTTCAAACTGGGGTGTATTTTATGGTACACAATCCGTCAAGCATAAACAATGTGAATAACATCTGCCAGCACTAACGTATGCCGTGATTGCAAATGTCGTGTAGTGGGGCGACTGGATCTTGATGACATATATCATGAGTGAGCTAAACGGTTATCACAAAACCCATTAATTTAGTGGATTTTCTGATGAGTAATATTCGAATTATAATATCACGGAAATTATGGACAGATATTTGTATGAGTTCACGTGTTTTGATCATTCACTAAGATATAGATCGGTATGGCAATATTTTACTTAAATACCAAATTTGCAATAAGAATCTAATGAGAAGACGCCGGTCCTATAAGGAATTGGAACTGGAAAATAAACTTCTTCAGGATACCCTTGCGTCTACCGAGAAAGATCTTGCACATTACAAGGAACGTGTGAGAGTATTGGAAGCATATATGTCACGCATCACAGAAGAAATACGAAATCTCACACAAGATTTCCAAATTATTAGGAATTATGTAAATGAATTGAATGAGAAATTAGAAGAAAAACAGGGGAAAATTGCGGTACTCACAACGCGACTTAAATATTATGAGAATGCTCACTCGCCACCATCCCTTCAATCCCTCCAGTACAAGAAGCGAAAACAGGAGGAACAGAAGCGAAAACAGGGAGATAATAAGCAACAGACAGAAGCCAGTACGAAATCAGCCAAAAAGGCTGGCGCGCAAAAGGGACACAAGGGGGCTTCCCGTTCCCACAACCCCGGCAGAGTAATGCGCCACACCTTTGAGTGTGCTCCAATATGTGAGTGCGGCAATATAATGACAAAAATTGGTTGGAAACAACGACACATAACGGAATTAATACCAGCCAAAATAGAGGAGGCCCACCATATGATAGAAATGGCTGCATGCAAGTGCGGCAAAAAACAACTAGCCCCAGCAGCGGGCGTCCCAAAGAGTGGTAGTTTTGGGGTTCAATTATGCGGTGCCATCACTGCATTGCGTGCGGAAAAGATTCCAATAAAACGCATACCTGTAATTTCGAAGGATCTCTTCGGCCTAAATATATCGGTGGGTGCAGTAAACAACATAATTGCCAGGGCCGCCGATGCATGTGAATCATTTATGGAAACAATTCATGAAAATATAATAAAATCACCCAGCATTCATGTGGACGAAACTGGTATATCACTGGCGGGTAGGCGTGGCTGGGTATGGGGGATGCGAGCCGAAGAGTGGATGATATACAAAAGTAGGAGTTCAAATGTAGTGAACAAATACCTTAACGGTTACCAGGGAGCGATAGTCACAGACAGGTACGTTGTGTATCGCCGGTTTGATGACGGTGGGAAGCACCAGTTGTGTTGGGCGCATTTATTGCGCGATACCAGTATATTACATGCAGGATTCTATATTGATCCCGGTGCTCAGGACGCCCGGATCAAACTTGACAACGACCTGAAAGGATTGTTCCGGAGCGCACGGGAATCCCTGAATCACTGCGGGCCGTCCGCGCAATTACGACACTCATTTGAGACAGGAGCAGAATCCATTCTGCATCAGTACTGTGATGTTGATGATACTGAACTACAAAAGAAGGTAAAAGGATTGAATAAGGCCATACCATGCATGTTCGTATTCTTAGAATATGACTGTGTAGAGCCCACCAACAATCCAGCGGAGCAGTGGAACCGGTTCTGATACGCAGTGGTATTCCGCAAGATTAGTGGCCAGATAAAGGGTGGCGAAAGGGCAATGCGCCGCATGTCTACATTTGTATCATGTGTTCAGACATGGAGGGCTCAAGGCCTTTCTGTTATGAACGAGGTTGCTGCCAGAATGCAGTTATAATTAAAAAAAACTGGGATGCATTCTATCATATTATGTGATCAAAACACGTGAACTCATACAGATATTTTTCAAGAATTTCTTGTATCTGGTATGCTTGTGCATAATGTGTAAATTATGCAACCCGGATACTACGAGTAGATCTTCCCGGAATTCCTCACGAATGCCATCATATACCTGACTTAATCTACGATATACCTTTAGCATTCGAATTACATGCTCGATTAATGTGCGCCTTTTTGATACATATTGGTTGTATTTCCTTTCAGTGTTAGTGAGTGATTCCCTACCCCTGTATGGAATTATGACCTTTGCGCCGGGTAGGAAGTCTTTCGTATGAGTTCACCTGTGTCTAAATTTACGCACAACTGATCGCGACAGTTAATGTGATTTGTGCACAAGATTCTGGAAGACGTGAACTCATACTTTTTTATACGTAAAAACTAATAACGCTCAATACATAAAATCTATTATGTCTAATCTTAATTCGGATAATGTAATCATATATGTGGTAGGAGAGCGGCTTTCATGTGACACCAAGGGCAACATATACCATATGCCTGGCGGCAAGGAAAGAAAGGTCACCACGAATGAAGCTCGTACTATTGCAAAACGGTTATTGGAATCCGGGGGGGTAAAGGGATCCAAGTATAATATATTACAATCAGGTTCGTTCTAAGTACACTAGTGGTTGTCACTCTCATTATTGAACGACTTTATTTATTAGACCTTATGCCATGATTGACAGTAACAGCCTAGGTTGCTTCAAACTGGTATGAGTTCACCTGTGTCTAAATTTACGCACAACTGATCGCGACAGTTAATGTGATTTGTGCATAAGATTCCGGAAGAAAGACGTGAACTCATACAATCCATTACTTTCATGGGCTTCCAAGTCTATTTGTATAATGTTCATTAGAGTAAATACATATTTCAATTTAATTACAAATAAATACGCTCATTTACTATGAGATTTTTTCTCAATATATTCCATAATTCCGGTATAGTCTAAGTGACCGTAGCCTTCCTTTGTGGCTTTTTGGTAGGTTTGCAAGGCCTCAGACAGCATGGGAAGATGTATCTTGGCATCTAGCATGGCATCCTGCATCGTTTCCAAATCCTTGGTCAAGTTCTCCAACATGAATGTGGCTGGATATCTGCCCTTGGCCATCTTGAGTGCCTTCCTTTTACTCATTCCTGTGCCAAAGTATGTTGAGTTAAGCACATCTAAAAATGTCTCTGGTTCTACTCCCAAACCACGTACAATACACATACCTTCGGATAATGATAGTGCCAACATGGCTATCTGCAAGTTCATGGCCAGCTTTACAGAATGCGCAGATCCCGCGTGACCTAGATAATGTTGTTTTATAGTCAGTGATGATAATATTTCATTTATCTGTTGATATGTTTCCCACTTCCCGCCTATCATTGCTACCAGCCGTCCTTCAGCTACGGCATCAGGACCCCCCATTACGGGAACATCTAGCCAATCTATTCCGTGATTAAAAAATTGCTGATGTATTTTACGTGATTGGGCAGGAAGTATGGTGCTCATATCCGCCACTATCATTCCTGCATGCATACCTTGTACCAGACCATTATCCCCAAAGGATATGGAACGTACAGCTGCAGCGTCCCGCACTACTGTAAACACAACACTGCTTGTCCTTGCAAGCTCTCGCGGCGTATCTACCACCATACCGCCCGCTTCCTGTACTGAATCTGTCTTTGATTTGGTCCTGTTGTATACTGTGACGTCATGTCCTGTTTGTATGAGACGAAGCGCAACAGCTTTTCCCAGCATGCCTGTGCCTGCTATGCCTATCATATTCTTTCCTCTCCTTTTAGCTTCCAGAAGCCACCAAACAGTGGGGCCTCGAACTCCAAGTGACCAAGTGTTTGCTCTCCTCGTCGCACTATTGCGTAGTCAAACTTCGACATGCGAAATACCCGCTCTCGTGGCTTGTAACCACCCTCTATCACCTTGACCTTAAACCTCTTGCTGGCGCGTATTACCATCTTACGAGCAGCCTGTACATCACCCATCCACGAAAACATCTCAAACTCTCCAAAATTCTTTGTGGATACGATATGGCCATACAACCTTGCCTCCAGTCTGCCTGTTGATTGACGATTTAACCATTCCACTACCTTCTGGCCACTTCCAAGTTCTGTACCAAATGTCTCCGAATCGCGCATTAAATATTATAGTTATTATGCCACAAATAATTATTCGCTTAAATTTTGCACTTCATAATCATATAGTCAATAACATTGTGTTCTGATGCCCACTTCATGTCTTGCAGGGATCTATACAGTATCCATTCTACATAACCCGGATATTGTGACAGTATGCGCTGTCTTATGTAATGCCTGTGTTTCATGTAATATGCTGCCAATGGCTCATACACCTGACTTCCCACCATGTTCTCATATATTATCTTGAATCCTGCTGATCTCATGGACTGCCGCACTGTACTGGAATCATATCTCTCTGATGACCATGTCAAATACAGTGTCCGTAGCTTGGATACGGTGTAATTACCGCCTATGATGGGTATGAACAGACATGCCATACCGCCAGACTTTAAGATTCGGGCAGATTCAGTTGCAAATGAACTTAATGGATAAAAATGCTGTGCTGATTCCAAAGCCAGCACTACATCCACACTGTGTGATGCTAGGGGGATATTCATTGCGCTACCATTCACCATATCGGTGCCAGACCTGGAATTACTCAGAGTACGATAATTCACATCCACACATGTAACATGAAGATCCGGCACACGTTCACGCCATATGCGGGCCGGATCTGCAAAACCACAACCCACATCTGCCACCTTCATGTTATTGTGTAGTTCCGCCACGCGCTCTGCATATGTTGCCATGTTGTGTTGAGCAGCTAGCGGATCATTGCACTTGTTATCCCACAATCCAAAATTAAGGCTGGTTCCACCTGTTGCAAGGCACATTATTCCGGAGAGTTCGTTGTACAATCGTACAATATCCTGTGGTTTACGCCTGAATGTCCACAGCAGTATGTCTTTTGGATGGATGATCATACCATCAGGGCAGCTCGTCGGCATCTTCTGCACAATACTTGTGCACCCATATGCCCGCAGCGTTCTTGGATATCTCCCTGCCCACTTTTATCATATCTCCACAAGCACTACATTTTGTTGCAAAGCGCGCTTTCATGAGTGTATGCTGGCGGATACGTATTTGTGTCTTGTTGCCAATATTGTCAGATGTTGTGTAGATGACTTTGATATAATCAAAGTCTCTGCCGTACCATGGGTCGTCACCGTGCCCATCCACTCATTGTACTTTGCCATCCCCAATTTGATTTCCGGTACTGGAGATTATGCACATAGGTAGGGAATACTCGATAGTGATGGACTTTGCGCGTGATCATTTTTAACTTAGCTATTTTACAAGCCTATTTGCATAATATACTACGATTGTTATATAAGAATGGATAAAAATGCACAAACCGTATCTTACAGATACGATTTTTATCTATTTTATTGAGTTATGCAACAAACTTGTATATCTTCACATGTGTCCAAATTTACGCACGATCAATAGTAGCAGTTTATACAAATACGTGAACTTGTACTATGTCCTGGTTCAAAGTTGTGGTATGTTATACTTGACGTTATATCTTACTCCGGTGAGGCTGTATAACACCTTTTGAATACTGGCTATCTCAATTGGTATGGCATTAGCTGCAGACTGAGCCGCGTTCTTTGCATCTTCAATTCTTCTCTTTGTGTTCTCCATGTCATTCTGGAGTAAATGTAACCTGTCCTGTAATCGTTCTATACGATCTGGGTCTGACTCCTGTATCTGCTTATGTACGCCTCTGATGAGTTCATCTACATCGTACGCTCGACTCACAAAGTCCGGTATACTCTTCTGTGTCTGTATTATGGCAGCCTCTGCCTTATCCACATCCTTGACAGATATGGATTCTGTTGCTACTGCCTTGCGTATGACTTCCAATAATGTAAGTACATCTTCCTGTTCCCCCTTGGTCATGGTGCCATATGGATTCTGTATTACTCTACGAAGCAGGGCGCTCTGAACTTTGTCGGCAGATACATGAACGTAACGATCCAGTGGCCTTGATATCTTTGTGAACTGGGTCGCCACTTCTGATATTAACAAATCCCTGTCATTCTTGCCCATATCAAGGGTTTTTTGTAGATCCTGTAACTTGGCATATTCTATAGATGATTTGAAAGTGTCAATGGCACCCATAGCCTTGGATATCTCCTGTGTTATTTCCTCTAGTTTGGCAGCAGTCTGGGTCTGCCTATTGTAGTTATCTCGGACTGATTCCTCAAGTATATGGATTGATTTGACACCCTCGACTACACCTAGCGCCAGGGACTCATCCGCTTGATACTGGACGATCCGTTTGGATATGGCCTTCCGGTTAGCGTCCATCTCTTCAAGTATCTGTTTTAGGCGCGTGGCATATTTTTCTGCGAACGCGTGTATAATTCGAGTCTGTTTGCCCAATATGTTGCCCATCTTTTTGAGATGGTGTTCCAGTTCGCCGTTGGCCCGTATCATGTCATCATAGTTGTGGATGGGCTTGATCTCTATGGCATTGTTACGCAGGGTCTCCACCAACATCTTTTTGCCTTTGACTACCAAAGGGCGTATGCGTTTGTCTACCTCTTCTATCATTACTTTGTCACGATCTAAGTCATGGTGTATCTTTACGAGCTCCCGGATGGAATCGTTGGTATTATGTAGCGCAGTAGATGCCGCCTGTACCGCGGACTCTTCTCTTCTCTGGCGAGCCTCCTGGGCCACTCTTGGCGCATCATCTAAATTTACTACTCTTGTCTCTGTCACGGGCTTCTGAGGCTTTTTCTTACTCCATCCAAACATTGTATTGTAGTATGCACAATGTATCTAAAACATTTGCCATTCAATGGTTTGCGCCCCTCAAACTGAGACTCGCATGATGACCAACATTGGGCAGTAGTATTAAAATCGGAAACGCCACTCTTGGTGACATTCATCCATGACTCCGAATACATCCGGTGGGGGAGTCTGGGATTTCAACATGTTCCAGAATAGGAGCGCGAACTCAGAAAGACCAACCGCTGTAAGATGGTAGGAGTTCATATGTAGTGGACAAATACCTGAACGGTTACCAGGGCGCGATAGTCACAGACAGGTACGTTGTGTATTGCCGGTTTGATGACGGTGGGAAGCACCAGTTGTGTTGGGCGCATTTATTGCGCGATACCAGTATATTACATGCAGGATTCTCTATTGATCCCGGTGATCAGGACGCCCGGATCAAACTTGACAACGATTTGAAAGAATTGTTCCGGAGCGCACGTGAATCCCTGAATCGCTGCGGGCCGTCCGCGCAATTACGACACTCATTTGAGGCAGGAGCAGATGCATCAGTATTGTGATGTTGATGATACTGAACTGCAAAAGAAGGTAAAAGGATTGAATAAGGCCATACCAGGCATGTTCGTATTCCTAGAATATGACAGTGTGGAGCCCACCAACAATCCAGCGGAGCAGTGGAACCGGTTCTGATACGCAGTGGTATTCCGTAAGATTAGTGGCCAGATAAAGGGTGTGAAAGGGCCATGCGCCGCATGTCCATATGTGTTCAGACATGGCGGGCTCAGGGCCTTTCTGTAATGAACGAGTACGAGTTCACGTCTTCCGGAATCTTGTGCACAAATCACATTAACTGTCGCGATCAGTTATGCGTAAATTTAGACACAGGTGAACTCATACATGAACGAGGTTGCTGCCAGAATGCAATTATAATTGAAAAACTGGGATGTATTCTATCTTATTATGTGATCAAAACACGTGAACTCATACGTAAGATGAGTCCACTTTATCCATACACTGCAAGTACCATTGCATGATCCTTGTGATATGGCATGAGTTCTACGCTTTGCAGTACTTGGAACCCCTTAAGCTTTGACGCTTCCTCCTCGAATATGGCCCTTGGGCTGCGTACCATGTTTATGCTGCGCGCCTTTATCACCAAAAATAGGTATCCACCCTTTTTGAGGTATCTTTTACAGTTTGTAATCGCAATGTTGGTTTGATCTGGCTGGGCAATATCGCAGTATACGACATCTACATGCCCGAATACGGAAAAGTATTCTGATGGTCTTCTGGCATTCTGTAATACCGGAATTACGTTACTTCGATAATTTGCCACCCTATCCAGTAGATCCCGTGCCACCCTGCTTGCATGTTCCACTGCAAAGACCACACCGCCTGTTCCTACCATGTCTGATACATGACTCACGGTTGTACCGGTAGATGCGCCCAGATACAATACTCGTGAGCCATACACTATGGGGATCTCGTTTATTCCGTTAAGTATGGATGATGCCAGCTTGCTCCGGTAGGGATCCCATATCCGGTACTGTATCTTTTTGTGTTTAACCAGCTTCTCTTTGTATACGCGCACATCTGGAACTAGATTCTCAGTGGCAAGCCTCTCCTCTCCTTCGAACCGTACAGTGATGTAGTTAGCGATCAAATCTTCTCTTTCGCTTTACATTTTTACTGCGACGGCGAGTCTTATCATGCTTTGGTACACGGGAATGGTCTCCCTTAGATGATCTGAAGTCTCGCTGTCTGCCGATTTTAGTTTTTCTTGTGGGAAGATCCTGTTGTGGTTTTACAGGGGCTTCTTTGTATTTGTCTGCTATCTCAATAACCCTGACGTTCAACCTCTCCAGTAACGTCTCGTTAAGCACCGGGTTATGCAGATCCATCCTTGCAGCTATGACTGTCTTGGATGCCACAGCTCTGGCTATCTTGCCTCTCTGCCATCGGGGCGCGCCGTGAACTAGGGGATGTTGGAACAGCAATCCATGTTTCGGGGGCCGGGAGCCTGTCTTTAGCGAGTGGAATAATGCCTTCTCGGCTCCAAGGACTTGAATGGTACTGGCGGCCTTGGATGCAAGTTTGTTAAGACTGCCTGCCCTGGCCAATAACCGGGCGCCCAATCCGGCACCGGTTATGATGGTGAGATTGGGTGCTGCACGTTTCATCTGTGACTCTACATGCTCATCCAAGGATTGCCGGGTCTTATACAGAGACAGCGTATCTCTTGCCATGGCCTGTGTACACTCCAAGTCTTCATCAGTTATCTCCCCGCCACGGCTGGTTTTGGCCACAAGACTTAGCATATCCGCCTTGGATTCTGGAAAACCCATCTTTACGAATGCGTCCATGTCTAGGCCGTTCCGTCTTCCGGCCAGGACCACATTACAATAGCCTGCCATACTATCCACAAGGTTCTCCAGTTCCGGAAAGTGTAAACCGTACCATTCCCGGAGTCTGCCAAACATTGAGTTAGATATACGATCTGTTTCATCTAGGGAATTTATTGCCTGTATGATATGCAGATCCAGCGTTCCGGATATCTGGGCCACTCTGGATGAGGAGAGATCCAGAGCAAAACTGCGGAGTTTGCCTAGCGCGTCATGTTCGTTGGACACAAATCCGGCGGTTACCAGAAGGGAAATTTTGGAGTCCTGTATTTCATTAAGCCTGTCATCATTCATCATCTTCGCAACAACAGAGTTCCGGTTCAGTATGGAAAGAAGACCCTCGTCATTGGTCTCGACATCGGAGATATCCTCTGCCATGGGCGCAACCAGATCATGTAGGCGGGCTTTGCCCGATCGTACGTCCAAGTATTCCTTGGCATGTTCTGTAAATGGATGCGATCTTGTGTATTCCCCGTCCTTCATAGTCATGACGCCAAGCTCTGTTAGTATAACCTCGTACATATCGTTGGTCGGCACATTCACCTTTAAAAACGATATACATTTCATGAAACGTAACCGTTTAGATCGCAAAAGTTTGGGTACGAGTTTGCAGGGATCATTGATGATAAGGGTATATTGTTCAGTTTTAGAATACGTTAGTCTAGGTTCTGGCCGCCCGGATTAGAATCACGCCTGGAATTACCTAAACGGTGTATGAGTTCACCTGTGTCTAAATTTACGTATAACTGATCGCGACAGTTAATGTGATTTGTGCATAAAATTCCGGAAGACGTGAACTCATACAAACGGTTACTCATGGAACGAGTTTGTGTCTTTGAAACACTAGGGAATTGACACATAAACCTGTACTTTATGGTAATATTACATAATGGCGCATCGCCTGGGTGCACATGTACAAGTTGCTTTACGTAACCTTGTTCGTCTCGTTATCTATGATCATGCGCTCATCTCCTGCTATACGACACGCGGTATACCAGCTTCTTCTAGCAAAATCTGGAAACATGCCGGTGGTGTGATATATCTGGGCTACACAATCCGCTGCCCTGGAATCGCTGGGATAGCCGCTTCCCACATGATGTGTGCGCCGTATACTTGATATGGATTTGTCTCTGGACACTTTGGCTAAAATGGATGCTGCAGCCACTACCGTAAACTGTGAGTCTGCCTTGGTATATGCTCGTACGCGTTTGTCTCCGGCCAGTCTGGATAAACGCCTCTCAAAGAGCGAAGCATCCGCATAACACGAGTCCACGTAGTATATGTCCGCGAATATGTGTGCCATTATGGCCGCCATGCGCTCCATCTCCAGATCCGCCAAACCATGGAACAGCACACTGTTGTCGATTGTACGGGGGCGCACCCGCTTTATGACGTACCCTGTAGCAACATTTAGTATTGTATCGTACAGGCGCATCCGGGTTCGTGGACTCAGTACCTTGGAATCCCGTACCCCTTCTTCATATAGATATGGTAAGGACGTCTCCTCTATTGCAACGCCGGCTATTACCAATGGGCCTATGAAGGAGCCACGACCAGCTTCGTCGATCCCGCATGCAATCACACCCTACACCGATCCACTCATTCTTCGTGGTTCTCATAAGTCTTATCATGTGTTATTATCGGCGTATTACACAAAAATTAGTTCCGGCGCAAACCACGATAATTTTTACGAGGCGTAGCAATGGCGTGGTGGATACGCGAATCTATGGAGGCGCGGCTATAGTTTAGAGCCTTTATGTCTGGTATAGCGCCCACCATAAGTCTTTGCCGGGTATAGGACCGTACTTATATAGAACCACTACTAGAGTAGAATCACCAGATGATGGATGACATAATTCAGACCGTCATTATACCGTTGAAAAATAATAGGGAATTCTTCCGGCGCGCCGAGATGTTTGGTTACACATCCGATTACGTGTATAACAGGGCGGTATCCGAGATCACGCTGGGCGATTACTACACATCCGGAACCACTCTTGAATTGAAGCATGATCCGGCCAAGGTCAAGAATAAGAACGAGTCCGCCAAGTCACCATATGGCCTAAAGAAGGTGACTCATTATACGTGAATCAGCTACCACGTTCTAGAACGGTTATCAAGAGACGGTTTACCCGTCCAACAAGAATGGTTTGTTCCTGGAATTGACAAAGTGGCACCGTGATCTGGAGTGGGTGCGCGAGTTACCAGCTAACTATGGACGGGGTGCCATACTACAGGCGTCTGTCGCGTGCAGACGGGCGTACAAGGATCATTCTAATTACATACCACACCGGCGCGACAATAATAGAGTAATGTGTGAGTCCACCAATAAGGCGTGGTTCTCGCGAACTATACCGTATGAGTTCACCTGTGTCTAAATTTATGCATAACTGATCGCGACAGTTAATGTGATTTGTGCATAAGATTCCGGAAGACGTGAACTCATACACTATACCTGCCGGGTATTGGTGTGGTGAGAACAACCAAACCAATCGATCATTCCCGGGACATGCACTCATTCAAGATAGTGGAACGAGTAACCAATAGTAGGGAGCGTCAATTCGAGATTCACATCAATATACGGGAGAAACCACCGACCGACCGGCGTTGCTCGCGGCGCGGATGTCGGCGGGAAACATCTAGCTGTAACAGTTGACACGAATGGTAGAACGATAATTCACAACACGAGACATCGTTCCATATTGCGGGAGATTAGCGCACTCCAGAGTATTAGAACGCGAAAGGGTAAGCGCAGGAAGCGAAAGATTGAGAAACAAATCACTCAATTACGACAGAAAGCGAATAATATCGCGAACGACTCCACGAATAGAGTAGTCCACACGGTCACCAAAGGTGTGGACAAGGTAATACTAGAGGATTTATAGCCGAAATCAATGACCAGTCATGGCGGGAACCGGAAAAGAGCAATGAACCGCCCCATGCGCGAGAACCGGGTAGGCGAGTTCTGCCGGAGAGTGGGGCAAAAGTGCGAGGCACTGGGGATTGAATTGGTGGCCGTGCCAGCGAAATACACGAGGGGCGGTTTACCCGTCCAACGAGCCAGACCTGTCACGTGTGTGGACACGTTGACGACAAATCACGATCAACTAGGGACACATTCAATATGTAACCAGGAATTTCACGCCGATATCAACGCGGCGTTTAGTGACCGGTTTCCCTGTATGGGGCGGCAGAGCGTGTCGTCCGGGGGGGAACCGTTCCCCGCCCAACCGGAGGCGTCAGGGCGGGAATAATGGTGACAAGCCAAAGCCATGTACTGTCCAGGAACGAGGTGCCATGTTCTCAAAGACTTATGGTAGCCGCTATAACGGCGCCCGGAGTGCAGTACATGTAGATATTAGATCTGATCATGGGGCTCCTGGACGGACGCAAACTCTTGCATTATTCTCACATACCCGCGTATGCAAGAACACCAGCCCAAATTTAGTATGAGTTCACCTGTGTCTAAATTTACGCATAACTGATCGCGACAGTTAATGTGATTTGTGTATAAGATTCCGGAAGACGTGAACTCATACCAAATTTACGTACAACTGATATCGGTGAATATGAAATGATTACGGGCAAGTGTTCAAACGTGGTACCTTATAAAACAAGGTAGTACGGTAATTTTATAAATAGGTACCAGTTATTACATTCATGAGAAGTAGAAGTGGTTCCCGAGCCTTCTTGATATATATGCACAAGCCGGTTGTGGCATCAACTGCTACAGAGTTGAGTTGCTGCCGATGCCACCGTGGCATAGATGATGGGGTGGCCGTATCTGCCAGGAATATGCCAACAGGGGAAGTTCAGTTTTTCTGTGACATGCATTGTCCCTGATGGCGTATCCCCATCAATTATTTACGCGCATTACCCCCACTGCAAAAGTAAAACAATACCGGAGAGCGCTCTTTTCGTCTAGTCTATGGTATCCTGAGAACGCGATTCTTCTAAGTACGCCCGCCGCATCTCGTTTATCTTGTCTTTGTCCACTTGTGGCTCATCCTCCACAACCACTATTCCGTCATCATCCTCTACAGTATCGGAGTTTCTGGATGCGCGCTTACTGTTGGTGTATGCCAATTTTTAACCGAAAATAACAATGTGTAAATAAATATTGCGATTAAGAGGTTTATGCTCAATAGTGCGAAAAGTAAGTCCGCTTAGGATCCGGCGTACAGTAGTTCAGATTGCACAAGCCATATGGTAAAGAGAATAACAGAGGAATCAAGACAAGAGGCGTTGTCACAACCAACATAGCTCAAGACCTGAAACAAGACACGTACGAAGATTGTGAACCAGAGAACGAGAACGACTCGAGTAAAGATGGGCAGGCCCATGATACCAATCACCGCCACCCAGATACGAATGGTAACTGAAGCATACAGCAAGGATCCCGCCGGAGTAGTACGTATTGCAAAGAGACTGAGACAGAATTACAATATATCGCGCAGTATATCACATAATGAAAAAGAACGGCACGACAGTCTCATCACCTGCAAAGTCAGAGTGGGTACGCTATGAGCGTAAATATTCCAATGCAATGTGGCATTGGCATGTCATGAAAGATGAGCGCTTCAGGGGGACTGAATCTCATAGATGATGCATCCAGGTGTATAGTCGGAGCGGCACTATTTGAGCATGCAACCTCAGAGAACGCCGTTCTATTACTGAGACTGGCAATGAAACGATTCGGCGCCCCAGCATCTCGGATAACGGCGCGTGTTTCGTAGGACAATAAAAGGGCAAAAAGAACTGGAAACCCACTATTCTAGGAAGAACTGCTGGATCAATACATCATACTAATCAATTCCAGGCCATACCACCCGCAGACAAATGTCAAACTGGAGCGCTTCCATGGAATGATTGAGGACGAGATATGGTATTATGACAGTCTCCGGGATTATGTAGACTACTACAATGAGAGAAGATTGCACTTCTCACTGGATAGATAACGGCGAAACACCACTCCAGGAATAAAAAGGCGACCCAGACAATTAGGGCAAATGATGCAAAATGGATGGAGCGGGATGCCAATGACTAGCGGACCGACTTTTCATACATTACAATTAAGAGGTTTATGCCAACCCTCCAAGCGTCAGAGCATGGCACATAAACCAAGTGAGATCACCCGTGGTTACAGGGTGGTTAACATGAACCCATACCCGGAGGTTACCGGCCATAATGAAATGCTCAAGAACTGTATAAATGCAAAGAGTGCACTTACTGAGCATGGTGAGCCAATACACCATAATCTTGGGCGTTATCGTGGGCATCATTGGCATTATGGCTGCAATATACGGGCTGGACGTACTCAAGATGTCGGTCTCCGTCCAAGATTATGACATATTTGTGGATCCAATAATAGATAAGCAGAATCTCTTTATCACCGCCCGCGTTACCATACAAAATACCGGTAGCCAACCGCTCACGAATCTACGGGTAAACTTTGGGGATGGAGATACACTGGACCTGGAACTTTTAACCCCCGGCCAAAAGATCATAGTCTCGCCACCTCATGACAACTCAATGCAGTTTGTGCAGGTATATGGCGACAACAACATATTCGTGAGTAAGGAGTATCGAGAGCCACCCAAGATGGTGGGAATGATGGGATCCTAAATGCGCGCCCTTAAATGAGCGCCCATCAGAGTATGAATTGTTGAAGTTTCTAGGATCAGGCAAGGTCAAGGATGTGTATGATGCAGGTGACGGGCTGTTGCTGTTTCGATTCTCCGACAGGGTGTCAGCGTATGATGTGCAATTCTCCGACACCATACCCAGAAAGGGCGAGGTATTGTGCAAATTTGCCCAATTCTGGTTTGAGAGTTTGGACGTATACAGCCACTTTGTAAGACGCGTCTCAGATACAGAGATTCTGGTAAGACGTATGGATATGATACCCATGGAGTGCGTCGTTCGCGGATACCTTTATGGCAGCGCAACCGAGAGATTTCGAAAGAACCAGCTTGTCCTGCCCAATGGTACCCGGGATGTGCTAGCGGCCCGACTGTCGCGACCGGTATTTGATCCTACCACCAAGGCAAAGCAGGATATTCCCATAAACAAAGACGAGGCAATAAGGAGAGGTCTGCTAACGGCCCCGGTGTATGATCGGCTGGAAGATACATCCATATCATTATACAATACCATGTACGATAGGGTAGGAGATGCAGGGTTCCTCCTGGCAGATTTGAAGCTGGAGTTTGGTATGCTGGACGGGAAGATATGCCTAGGCGACTCCATAGGCCCGGACGAATATCGCATGTGGCGTCAGGACCAGTACTCAGAAGGCAGGTCACAGAATGCATATGACAAGCAGATACTGCGAGATTGGCTTTCGGATAATGGTTGGGTAGAGAGGTTCAAGGAAGACAGAATAGTAGGCAGAAGTCCCAGCCCGCCACGCATACCTAGTCACATCAGGGACAGTATAACCGCCCGCTATGTAGAGTCTTATGAGAGTATCACTGGGATTTCGCTCTAGTCCGAGTCCTTTTTGTAGCGGACCGTTTGGAACTCTCTTTTCGTACCCGGGTCATGACGTCTTCGTATAATATTTCATGCATCCACTGTGTTATCTCACCCCACAGCGCCCCCAGCGTAGCCTCGTCAGTCCACACAACACTTGTCTTGACTGCGTTTAGTGCCAGAATGTTCTTGGAGTTGGCATTACCATCCTTGGACCATTTTGCCAGTGTCCGATCACAGAACTCCAGAATGTCACTCTTGCTGGGTGTCAGATCATTTTCACTCACTGCTTACCAACCTCACGGTATTTCCATGCGTAGTGCTCAATAAATACGGATATGTAAGGCACACAGCAGTCGTTTAGGTCTGGTAATTGAGACCCACCAAATGGCAAATCCGGGCACGAATCTGCCCGGTTCATATATGCCAGTGTCAATGTGGAGTGAAATATGACATGGGCCGGTTGCCCAGAACAGGGTTTGGCTACATCCCTGTATGAGTTCACGTGTTTTGATCATTCACTAAGATGTATGGATTGGTATGACAATATTTGTATGAGTTCACCTGTGTCTAAATTTACGCATAACTGATCGCGACAGTTAATGTGATTTGTGCATAATATTCCGGAAGACGTGAACTCATACGGCGGGTAGGCGTGGCTGGATATGGGGGATGCGGGCCGAAGAGTGGATGATATACAAAAGTAGGAGTTCATATGTAGTGGACAAATACCTGAACGGTTACCAGGGCGCGATAGTCACAGACAGGTACGCCGTGTGTTACCGGTTTGATGACGGTGGGAAGCACCAGTTGTGTTGGGCGCATTTATTGCGCGATACCAGTATATTACATGCAGGATTCTATATCGATCCCGGTGATCAGGACGCCCGGATCAAACTTGACAACGATTTGATCCGGAGCGCACGTGAATCGCTACGTGCCGTCCGCGCAATTACGACACTCATTTGAGGCAGGAGCAGATGCATCAGTATTGTGATGTTGATGATACTGAACTGCAAAAGAAGGTAAAAGGATTGAATAAGGCCATACCAGGCATGTTCGTATTCTTAGAATATGACAGTGTGGAGCCGACCAACAATCCAGCGGAGCAGTGGAACCGGTTCTGATACGCAGTGGTATTCCGCAAGATTAGTGGTCAGATAAAGGGTGGTGAAAGGGCCATGCGCCGCATGTCCATATGTGTTCAGACATGGAGGGCTCAGGGCCTTTCTGTAATGAACGAGGTTGCTGCCAGCATGCAATTATAATTAAAAAACTGGGATGCATTCTATCTTATTATGTGATCAAAACACGTGAACTCATACTATTCTATATGTCTCACTGAAAACGTCACTCAACATCGTTAGATACTCTTGCAGGATCATGTCATCATCATAGTCCTTGCCGACATTGTATGGTGGCGATGTCACCATCAAATGAACGCATGAATCCGGTATCATTCCCAGACTTGTACCGGAATGGTTCAGTATGGTATTGCGGTATGAACAGATATCATTCTCATGCTCTAATGGGTTGGTTTCCATGTTTCTGAACATCTTTCGGGAATAGAAATCACTGGCATCATGATTAACACGGTTCGTGCCACCGATATGTGATGCCAATTTATGATATCAGTTTGGGCATGTTTTTTAATCTATAACAGTGAGTTCACATGTTTTGATCATAAGAAACAGTGTATTGGCTTGGTGTAATGCATTCTATTAAAGACCCTGGTTCTTCCATGTCTGGACTGACATGCGGCGCATTACTATCTGGCCAGGAATCATTCCCGGAAGAGTATCAGAACCGGTTCCACTGCTCTATTGGTGGGCTCCACATATAGAAATACTAACATGCCCGGTATGACCTTATTCAGTCCTTTTACCTTCTTTTGCAGTTCAGTATCATTAATGTAGAATGGATTCTGCTCTTACCCCAATTTGCGCGGAAGGTTAGCAGTGATTCCGGTTTACGTCGTTGTCAAGTTTGATCCGTGTGTCCTGATCACCGGGATCAATATAGAATCCTGTATGTATCGCGCAAATGCGCCCAGCTGGTGCTTCCCACCGTCATCAAACCGGCAGTACTCCCTGGTAGCCGTCCAGGTATTTATCCACCTTACTGCTTTTGTATGACATCATCCCCGCCATTTCGATCACATGATTCCCTGTAACATGTTTACCGCACTCAATATTGGAATCATTCCCACACGTAACACATCCCAAATCTTTGGAACGCCCACGGCTGGTTCTTTGCCGCATATCGGTCTCTATTCTGGCTGGATTGTTGTTTCCAATCATTCCTGTACTAGATTGGGATTGTGGGGACCAGATACGCGCGAGGCCTTTCTGACTGACTTTCGCTTCATGTAATGGAAGATAGTGAGCATTCTCAATATTTGTGATTCCCGCAATTTCTTCTGTTCTTCCAATCTCTCTTCCAATTCACTTATATATTTTTTAATATTTTGAAAATCTTGTACATAATTTTGCATTTTTTCTATGGTATGTAATATATCTGCTTCCAATAATCTCACACGTTCCTCGTAATGTGCAATATCTTTCTTGTAATCCTCAAGATCTTTCTTGGTAGACGCAAGATCTTTCTTGGTAGACGCAAGGATATCCTGAAGAAGCTTATTTCTCAGTTCCAATTCCCTATAGGTCCGGCGTCTGCCCATTCTGTTCTTATTGTAAATTTGGTATTTAAATAAAATATTGTCATACCACGTCAAAACACATGAACTCATACACATCCCTGTCTGAACTACTGGAACCCTATACAATGAAAGTGGGTGTGGGACTTTTGTCACAAGGGTAGTAATTGGTATGAGTTCACCTGTGTCTAAATTTACGCATAACTGATCGCGACAGTTAATGTGATTTGTGTATAAGATTCCGGAAGGCGTGAACTCATACCCTTGGTGAGTTCTTCTACTTTTAGCATACCTGGTACTACAAAATTAGATCTTAACTTTTCTGTTTCACACGAGTCTGTGTTGGAAAACCCATGATGCTAGGTCAATTGCTCATATCTAACAACTTGGTTTAGATGTGCAGGGTGGGAGAAGTGATTCTGCGCATACAGTCTAATGTGATTTGTGCATAAGATTCCGGAAGACGTGAACTCATACGGTAATTGTGGTATTCCGGGAGCGACCAGTGTGCGCCCCCAGGATGTAATGCGGTCCATGCAGGCAAGGACTGGAATGTCAATCATAGCAAATCAGGATTTTATACCATTCATATGCCATGGCATGTGTGGGCCTGAAACGATATGTCATATCCAGAGTGGCAACGCTGTTTGGTGTATTACTGGTTACCCTCCTGCTTACCATTGCGCTTGTGGGCTCCAACATGGACATAATTCTCAAGCAGGGAGTAGCCATACAGATCAGGCAGGAGATGGCACAGATACCGGAACTGGCTCAGAGATTTGATACTGTTGAGTCTTTTGAGACCTATGTGCAATCGGTGATTGATCAGCGCATTGTCCAGATGGGCCTGGACGAGCCATGGTACTCGCCTCAGCGAATAGGGCTCTCCATGTACAAGATATTAGTACTGGACTTTGGACACGCGTCATTTCTTACCAGTGATGCGGGCTCCACCAATGTGGCCGACATAATATACGAGAAGATGCCCAGGACCATACTACTGTTTACCACTGCTACGGTGATTATCTCGGTGATAGGCATATTCTTGGGAGCTCTCTCTGGAAGCAGGGTGGGATCCATACTGGACAGGATCACGTCCACCTTTGCGGTCATAAGCTCTAGTTTTCCGGTGTGGTGGGTCGGGATGCTACTCATAGTACTGTTTGCGTTTACCTGGCAGATATTTCCGGCTAGGGCCACCCCGCCCATACCCGCGGATGATCCCAATTACATACCGGCTCTCATATATCACATGACACTACCGCTGATCACCATAGTTTTAATCGGGTTTGGTGCTTGGGCGTATCTGGTGCGCAACTTTATGGTAGGCGTACTGCAGGATGACTTTATCTTTGCCAAGAAGGCAATGGGCATACCAAAGCGCCGGATAATATACAAACATGCCCTCAAGAATACGGCGCCGCCCATAATTACAGTTCTGGCGCTCAGTCTGTCAGGGTCACTGGGGGGAGCCATAATCACTGAGGCGGTATTTGACTGGCCGGGCATGGGAAGACTGTATTACGAGGCCATTACAGTCATGGACCTGCCAGTCATAATAGGTTCCACATATGTGCTTACGGCATTCTTTCTTGCCAGCATATTTGTGGCAGACATATTGTACGGATACTTTGATCCCAGAGTAAGGACAGGAACATGAGTAGTGTATCCACGCCGGAAATATGGAGGGAGTTCATATCCAGCCGAACGGGTATAGTGGGTTTGGTGGTGCTGTCAGGACTGGTACTTATGTCCATACTTACCGTAGCAACGGTTCCGCTGGAGACATTTCAGAAATGGAGCAACCCAAACAGCTGGTTGCAGTATCCCAAGACCGCGATGCCCGCATGGATAAACCTGTTTCTGACGGAGAATATACCGGAGCACATGATAATGGACAATCCCCTTTCAAGTACGGATGCACTGGGAGACATAACCCTGTACCAGGATACATTCGTATTTGACTACATGTATGACTACTTTCCCGGGGGTTTCATGTATGATCATACCATCCAGTATACTGGCGCACCACTGCTCAGTATGGTAGTATACAGACCTGACGGCATGGAGATGGAACTACTCTCAAGGCCACTCCCGGTGGGCGGAGGCACACACTCGGACAGGATATTCTCCGCGGATGCCGCCATACACAAGAATTTGGAGCTAATGGGTGGGTTTGATTTTGACATAAGAGGACTGCCCTCAGAATCCATAGTATTCTCAGAGACTCAATCCAACATGCCCCTAAAAGGCCAATATACCTTTGTTGTTAGCGTGTACGGGAATAAGCCTGACATTACCCTGCATAACTCCACGCTGATAATTGATGGCAAAGTCTTCGGTGTCATGGGGACCGATGAGCTGCGGAGAGACTTGATAGTAGGATTGTTGTGGGGTACACCGCTGGCACTGTTTATTGGCTTGGCCGTGGCCATGGGCTCGGTAATAGCCGGTATGGTGTACGGTGTATATGCAGGATACAGGGGCAAGCTTACCGACGAGTCCATGATGAGATTTAATGATATAGTGTATGCCTTGCCAGCCCTACCCTTCCTTATCATACTGGCAGTTACAATAAGTAACAGCATATTCCTGATGATTGGATTTCTCATGTTATTTGGATGGGTCGGCATAGCCAAGGTGTCACGAAGCATGGCACTGCAGATAAAGACCAAGGGATACGTGGAAGCGGCCCAGATGATGGGGCAGCGCCAGCATGTGATTATATTTCGACACATAATACCGCAACTTCTCCCCTATGCCTTTGCCAGTATAGCCATATCCGTACCCGCTGCCATTACCACCGAGGCAGGGCTAAGTTTTCTTGGGCTGGGCGATCCATCATTTCCCACATGGGGAAACATATTGTATGATGCCAACATATTTGGTGCCGCGGCGCGCGGGCTGTGGTGGTGGATAGTGCCTCCGGGCATGATGATAGCCCTGACTGGACTTGCCTTTGTGTTTATAGGAAATGCACTAGATGCCATCGTGAATCCTCGACTCAGAAGATAGGATGCAGATTTTACGCCAAGCCACAATGGAGCATGTAAAAAGATTAATCATTGATATCACCGTACTCAATAGTACGAAAAGTAAGTCCGCTTAGGATCCGGCGTACAGTAGTCCAGATTGCACAAGCCAGATGGTAAAGAGAATAACAGAGGAATCAAGACAAAAGAGGCGTTGCCGCCACCAAAATAGCTCAAGACCTGAAACAAGACACGTACGAAGATTGTGAACCAGAGAACGGGAACGACTCGAGTAAAGATGGACAGTCCATGATACCAATCACCGCCACCCAGACACGAATGGTAACTGAAGCATACAGCAAGAATCCCGCCGGAGTAGTACGTATTGCAAAGAGGCTTAGACAGAATTACAATATACCGCATAATGAAAAAGAACGGTACGGCAGGATCATCACCTGCAAAGTCAGAGTGGGTACGCTATGAGCGTAAATATTCCAATGCAATGTGGCACTGGCATGTCATGAAAGATGAGCGCTTCAGGGGACTGAATCTCATAGATGATGCATCCAGGTGTATAGTCGGGGCGGCACTATTTGAGCATGCAACCTCAGAGAACGCCGTTCTATGTATGAGTTCACGTCTTCCGGAATCTTATGCACAAATCACATTAACTGTCGCGATCAGTTATGCGTAAATTTAGACACAGGTGAACTCATAGCGTTCTATTACTGAGACTGGCAATGAAACGATTCGGCGCCCCTGCATCTCGGATAACGGCGCGTGTTTCGTAGGACAATAAAAGGGCAAGAAAAGCTGGAAACCCACTATTCTAGGAAGAACTGCTGGATCAAGACATCATACTAATCAATTCCAGGCCATACCACCCGCAGACAAATGGCAAACTGGAGCGCTTCCATGGAATGATTGAGGACGAGGGGACTCTTATTTAAGAGTCCAATGAGATATGGCATTATGACAGTCTCCGGGATTATGTGGACTACTACAATGAGAGAAGGTTGCACTTCTCACTGGATATAGATAACGGCGAAACACCACTCCAGGAATAAAAAGGCGACCTAGACAATTAGGGCAAATGATGCAAAATGGATGGAGCGGGATGCCAATGACTAGCGGACCGACTTTTCATACATTACAACTGTGTTCAAAATATCATAAGACTTATACGTATAACACAGACTCTTGGTATTATGATTAACCTCAAGATGTATTTTATTATTTTGGGGTGCTCACTAGCTCTTAGTATTGGTTTGCAGATGATACTACCCTTCCCGTATGGGTTGGGGGTAACGCTGGCCATATTTGTATTGGTTCCCATACTGCTTCAGCGAAGGTTTAATCGTATGGGTGCCAGATCACCGGGTGCAAGAGGTGGACTCTTTGGAATGGGCCGCTCTCGCATGGGTTCCCCAGAAGTAACATACTCCTGTCTGGTATGTAACAACAAGTACAAGGGCGGTTCATGTCCTCGTTGTGGTTCAAAGATGAAACGGGCTGACTTTTAGCGACATGACACTCGAAGATTTACGACGACAGGTGATGTTTCACAATTCCATAGATGTTTGGATAGAATATTGTAATGAGGAATCTATACCGTGGAATGATCCACAAGAGTATGGTAAGTTCATTGCATACCTGCTAAAGAATAACATGAACCTAAAGGCGTTCAATCTTTGTGCACATGAGGCAGGAGATACACAGATAGAGAAGAAGGAGTTTGCCGAGAGACTGGCAAATCTCAAGGTAAGCGACCGCAAGTATGCAACATATACCATACGTCTTGGCACGCCAGCCATAGGGATGATACGGGCGTATGATAAGAGCGACTAGCAAGTATGCAACAGGGCGCTAGTCCTCAATTGTCAAATCTATTTGGCGGCCTTGACTGTCCCATGCGAAGAGATCTTTCTCACTATATGGCCACTTAATTATAAGTGAGGCCAGACCAAAAAAATTATTCAAATCTGTCACAGAGGGTTCCGCAGAACCGCTAGGGTGGGAATGCACCGTACCCACATAGCTCATGTCAAACGGCAAGAATGAATGTGGAAATCCAGCAAATGTTGGACCCGAGTGACTAAAGGGCGGGATTACAAGACCGTCTACGCTGACGATACCGCTCTTCGACTTACCCTTGAGTATTAGAATGGCCTCATTGGGATGGCGCATTTTACAGTATGAAATAATGCCATCCATCGCGTCTTTGTGGACTGTTACGTGACGGCGAATAACTTTTTTTTTGAACAGCACGGAAGTACATGTTATGTGGTTATATTGAAGTGTTCCTTTGCAGAACACACCAAGGCAAACAAGATATCACAAAATACAGGATAAGATTGTGTATCATTAATGAATCATTAATTCCCGTATTGATGCCAAAGGTGCAAAATTTGCAATACGCGGAATGCTAGAATTTACTCAATCAACTGCAGGGTCATACAATAAGTACATAATCGCTTAGTCCACCTCAAGTAACTTTTTCTTCAGTCATGCACTTGTGTTGCAGTATGTTGGCAGACGACGGGCCATTCCAGCATATTGCAGAAGTAAATTCAGTGTGCCCAAACTTGGTACACATTCTATGGCATGAACACACCGCAATCTGGAGCATGGATGAATCATGGTCGTGTATAAGATTGTGGTCATGCAGGGGTGCGCAAACTCCCCCACATGATCACAAAAAATGTGATAGTCGCACATGGTCTCTATGTATGTGGCTGACCGGTGTTTTAGTCTATTAGTAAAGGCTGGCTCATTACTCGCCGTAGCTTGTAATCTACACCACCTTCCTATCAACGCAGTCTTCTACTGCCAACTTTCATCTAATGAAAGAATAACTTGTCTCAGGATAAGATTCGTGCTTAGATGCATTCAGCACTTAGCTTAAACGGCTTAGCTGCCCGGCCTGCCTTGTCAGACAACCGGTAAACCAGCGGCCACGCTGCTCTGTTCCTCTCGTACTAGGAGCAACTTCCCTTCAGTTATTCACGCTTCCATCAGGCAGAGTCCGACCTGTCTCACGACGGTCTAAACCCAGCTCATGTTCCCTTTTAATAGGCGAGCAGCCTCACCCTTGGCCCCTGCTGCAGGACCAGGATAGGAAAAGCCGACATCGAGGTACCAAACCGCGGGGTCGATAGGAGCTCTCGCCCGCGACGAGCCTGTTATCCCTGGGGTAATTTTTCTGTCACCTCCGGGCCCCAATAGTGGGCACACGAAGGATCGCTAAGCCCGACTTTCGTCTCTGGATTCCGTGCGTTTGGAAACCCAGTCAGGCCAGTTTTTGGCTTTGCCCTCTTCAACGGATTTCTGACCCGTTTGAACTGACCTTTGGGCCCCTTTGATATCTTTTCAAAGGGGTGCCGCCCCAGCCGAACTGCCCACCTGCACTTGTTTCCGCTCTTCAACGGATAAGTAGTACTGCAGCAATAGTCTGGTGTTACATCGACGCTTCATGACATCCCGAAGAACGTCAAGCATGGCTCCCAGATACCCTGTGCAATTCCTACTATACTACAGGCACAAGCTGCAGTAAAACTCCACGGGGTCTTCTCTCCCCGATGGAAGATGATGGACTGTTCGTCCACCTTATGTGGCTTCACCGGGTTGTAGGCGGGGACAGTGGGGCTCTCGTTGTTCCATTCATGCGCGTCGGAACTTACCCGACAAGGCATTTGGCTACCTTAAGAGAGTCAGAGTTACTCCCGGCGTTAACCGGCCCTTAGCTCGGTTGTACCCAAGTTTTAGGTACCGGCACCGGCCAGGATTCAGCGACTATACAAATCCTTTCGGACTAGCAGTCGCCTGTGTTTTTATTAAACAGTCGAAACCCCCTTGTCACTGCGACCTGCAGTCCCCATTCCTCATGAAGACCGCAGGCATCCCTTCTACCGAAGCTCCAGGACTAATTTGCCGATTTCCCTCGCCATACGGTATACCCGTAGCACCTTAGCTTTCTAAGCCAGCGCACCTGTGTCGGATCTCGGTACGATCACTGCACAACTAGACAAACGATCTTTCATGGTCTCCTAGATTCAGGAAAACCCCGCCGACGCGAGGCCCATCCTGCCTCGGACTGGTTCTCGTCATTACGACACTCCCCAATCCTCAAACAGTTAGATACAACGACAGTTATACAATCCCTATCTAGAAGCAAACCGTCGTTTCAAACATCATACAGTGGTACTGGAATATTAACCAGTTTCCCTTTCGAGGTACTCTGTTGAGGCACCTCTTAGGATCGACTAACTCCAGGCTGATAGCGCATTGCCTGGAAACCCTTGCGCTTTCGGTGGTATTGGTTCTCACAATACTATGCTGTTACTGCCACCAGGATCTGCAATAGAAACCGGTCCACAGGACGTCACCGCCCTGCTTCTGCCCAATCACTACGCCAACCTACCACGAGGCGTCGTTTGACGCCTGTCTAAAGTATCGGCACTTTGCTTTAGCCCCGTCCATTTTTGAGGCATCCACCCTCGGCAGGTAAGTTGTTACACACTTTTTAAAGGATAGCTACTTCTGAGCTTACCTTCCTGCTGTCTTGGCGTGAACACACTCTTTCGCTTGACACTTAGCAAAGATTTGGGGGCCTTAACTTCAGTCTGGGTTAAACCCCTCTCGGTCATGAGCCTTACGCCACATGAACCCGTGTCCCTGCTTCTGCGATGTATATCCGTTCGGAGTTTGAATGGATGGTGAGGATTTTACTCCCCGCGCCACCCTATCAGTGCTCTACCGGAAATACCATCTCCACAGAGCACGCCCTGCGAGACGCTTCGGTTGGAACTAGCGAGCGCCAGTCTAGATTGGTTTTTGACCCCTATTCCCAAGTCATAAGAACGAATTGCACATCAGTACCTCTTCAGACCTCCAGCGGGCTTTCGCCCGCCTTCATCTTGCTCAGGAATAGATCGACTGGCTTCTAGCCTGACCGCTATGACTCTACGCACTTTCACACGCTTCTCCTCACAATGTTGCGAGAACTCGGTTTCCCTTCGACTACACCTTTTTAGGGTTTAATCTTGCCATAACAGTCAGCTCCCTGGCCCGTGTTTCGAGACGGAACGGATGACACTGGCAACTGATGCTTCGGCGACAAAGCAGACACAGCCTAGAAATTCTAGGCTGCGCTACCATGCACACACGAAAAATTACCTTTCATGCCATCCACGTCTGTAACCAATAGGTTTCATGCACTTTTCACCCCCCTTCCGGGGCACTTTTCAGCTTTCCCTCACGGTACTAGTACACTATCGGTCTTGAGAGATATTTAGCCTTGGATGCTACTTTCACCCATATTCACTGCCCACTACCAAGGACAGTTACTCGGCCACGGTTTGGACCCTTTTCACTTCGCCTACGGGGGTTTAACCCTGTACTCCGGGACTTTTCAGACCACTTTGGCTGTGATCCAGGATTCCGTTATTACCGCGGCAAAACACCACATCTCCTGACGGATTCGGTTTGGGCTATTTCCTTTTCGTTCGCCACTACTTGGGAAATCTCTGTTGATTTCTTTTCCTCGTGGTACTAAGATGCTTCAATTCCCACGGTTCGATCTCCGATAACTCGGAGTACAAATTCATGTAAGATACTCATTCGGAAATCTCGGGATCAAAGGACACATGCGCCTACCCCGAGCTTATCGCAGCTTGTCACGTCCTTCATCTCTCCTCAAGCCTAGCAATCCACCTATTGGCGTCTTTACACCGGCGATTCAGCCACGTATTACACGACCATGCACGACGATCACTACGACCAACCCGGGCTAGGGGGCCGCTACGTCCTTCATACACCACTTTCATGATGTACTGCATCTTGTTTGATGCTAAACTACGTGTGCATCCGCCAATATCCGTTTTTAAGGAGGTGATCCGACCGCAGGTTCCCCTACGGTCACCTTGTTACGACTTTTCCCTTGTCACGGACCTCAAGTTCGATAACACCAATGGGGCATTACCTCGCTAAAAGCCCACTTCAATGAAACGACGGGCGGTGTGTGCAAGGAGCAGGGACGTATTCACCGCGCGATAATGACACGCAGTTACTAGGGATTCCAGATTCGTGAGGGCGAGTTACAGCCCTCAGTCATAACTGAGGTAGTGTTTGGGGATTGCCTCCTCCTTTCGGATTTGGGACCCATTGTCACTACCATTGCAGCCCGCGTGTGGCCCCAGGGTTTCGGGGCATACTGACCTGCCGTGGCCCATTCCTTCCTCCGCATTAACTGCGGCAGTCCCGCTAATTCGCCCCACTACTCCTGAGAGTAATGATAGCAACTAGAGGCAGGGATCTCGCTCGTTACCTGACTTAACAGGACATCTCACGGCACGAGCTGACGACGGCCATGCACCACCTCTCAGCTTGTCTGGTAAAGTCTCCAACTTGACCTTCATTCTGCTGTCTCCCCGGGTAAGATTTCTGGCGTTGACTCCAATTGAACCGCAGGCTTCACCCCTTGTGGTGCTCCCCCGCCAATTCCTTTAAGTTTCATACTTGCGTACGTACTTCCCAGGCGGCAAACTTAACGGCTTCCCTGCAACACTGCATTAGGCACAACCCAATGCATCACTGAGTTTGCATAGTTTACAGCTGGGACTACCCGGGTATCTAATCCGGTTTGCTCCCCCAGCTTTCATCCCTCACCGTCGGACGTGTTCTGGTAGACCGCCTTCGCCACAGGTGGTCATCGATAGATCAAAGAATTTTACCTCTTCCTACCGAGTACCGTCTACCTCTCCCACTCCCTAGATCTGCAGTATTTCCGGCAGCCTATACGTTGAGCGTATAGATTTAACCGAAAACTTATAGATCCGGCTACGGATGCTTTAGGCCCAATAATCATCCTGACCACTTGAGGTGCTGGTTTTACCGCGGCGGCTGACACCAGAACTTGCCCACCCCTTATTCAACAGTGTTTCTAGGACTGTCAAAAGGCTACTTCAACAGAAGCCACTCGGATTAACCTTGTCGTGCTTTCGCACATTGCAAAGTTTTCTCGCCTGCTGCGCCCCATAGGGCCTGGGTCCGTGTCTCAGTACCCATCTCCGGGCCTCTCCTCTCAGAGCCCGTACCTGTTATCGCCTTGGTGGGCCATTAACTCACCAACAAGCTGATAGGCCGCAGTCCCATCCTGTGGCAATAAATCATTTTAGCCATGAACCGTTCCAGGCATGATGGCCTATCGGGTATTATGCTCAGTTTCCCGAGATTATCCCCGTCCACAGGTTAGATTGACTACGTGTTACTGAGCCGTCCGCCTTGCATTGCTGCAATGACTCGCATGGCTTAGTATCAATCCGATAGCAGTCAGGTCCCGCAGGATCAACGGGATTCATGATTTACAGTTACGCACTGTATAGTTATTGGAATTGTCGGATGCACACGTAATCTTCACATCTCAGACTCGATTGAATCAAGTCCTCATACTGTTTGCGAAACTGGAGGCCCACAACTCACTGTGTGGCATACTGCCACTACTCATTGTAGGCGCCGCTACTACGTTTCGTAAAAATAATTGGTCTTTGAAAACCATATAAACCATACGTTTTTTATTTTTGACGCCATATTAGAGCATGGATAAACGCACATTGTGTTTGTTGCATGTATACTTAATAGATAGATTGCCAAATTGGTTAAATACAGTATTTGATAAGACAAACTATCAGATATTACACAGTTTAACTATGTATTTGATTTACGATGACCTAACTACAGAGCATAGGTTGTAGTTTGTATGAGTTCACGTCTTCCGGAATCTTATGCACAAATCACATTAACTGTAGCGATCAGTTATGCGTAAATTTAGACACAGGTGAACTCATACTGTAGTTTTGATGGTAGCTGTTAATAATAAATTATAATGTTAAATTTACACCAAAACCTCGATTTGTGATTAAATACCATATGTACAAATTTGTATGAGTTCACGTCTTCCGGAGTATGAGTTCACGTCTTCCGGAATCTTGTGCACAAATCACATTAACTGTAGCGATCAGTTGTGCGTAAATTTAGACACAGATGAACTCATACACAAATTTTACCTTACCGCATAGTATTTTTAATGAGTGAAAATTACATTTAGTAAATCAAATTACAGATGCGCATATACCACATTTACCTACTACTACCATCAATAATTAACATAATTTAAGCATGAATATTAATAATATTGGAACAAGTCCAGACTTTTTGGTAGTTTGTAATTATAACTGATGAGATTATCATACATTTGATTGGTTATATTTGTAATTGCTTTACTAATGTTAGAATTTAGGGACAGGTTTAATATTACAATGCCTGCCAATGTGTTATTATGCTACCACGTCTAGATTCCATACGTCAGATAAGAGTTAAGCTGAGCATAACTCAAAAAGAGTTGGCGCAAGCATGTAATATTAGTACATCGATGATAAATCAGATAGAATCTGGCCGTACCAAACCTAGCTACGACACAGCGAAAAGAATCTTTGATACACTAGTCACGCTGGAAGGGAAGACGCGTACACACAAGGCTGGAAGCCTTTGCAGTAAGGAGATAGTAAAGCTGGACGTGCAAGATACACTGCACGATGCTGTGCGCAGTATGCGACAGCACTCCATAAGTCAAATCCCTGTCTTTATGGACGGGCATCCGGTAGGGGTTGTTACTGAGGATGGATTGGTACGCCACTTAGTGGACGATGGCGAAGATGTACTAAAGGAGACGCGCCTAAAAGATGCCATGGATCCAGTACCGCCGCTGATAGATCACACAACCCCTACTGAGGCACTAGTTACTTTAATTCGTCATTCTAAATGTATATTGGTTACAAAAGAATCAGAAATAATTGGAATTATAACCGCATCAGATACTTTAAAAATTATGGAATAAATATTTGGTATGAGTTCACGTCTTCCGGAATATTATGCACAAATCACATTAACTGTCGCGATCAGTTATGCGTAAATTTAGACACAGGTGAACTCATACAGATTAGTGGCCAGATAAAGAGTGGTGAAAGGGCCATGCGCCGCATGTCCATATGTGTTCAGACATGGAGGGCTCAGGGCCTTTCTGTAATGAACGAGGTTGCTACCAGAATGCAATTATAATTAAAAAACTGGGATGCATTCTATCTTATTATGTGATCAAAACACGTGAACTCATACAATATTTGTATTAAATAGACCGTATGCGCAGAATCACTTCTCCCACCCTGCACGTCTAAACCAAGTTGTTAGATACGAACAATTGACCTAGTATCATGGGTTTTCCCACAGACTCGTGTGAAACAGAAAAGTTAAGACCTAATTTTGTAATACCAGGTATGCTAAAAGCAGAACTCACCAAGGAGCAGTTAGTCACAGAGTACTACCGGCTACGCACCAGGTCCGAGGCCGAAGTAACAAACCTGCACGCCAAACTTGAAGCTCAAACAAAGAATGCCCTCGTTTCAAATCTCGATGACATCATAGAACGCAAGGATCAGCTTCATTCCCTGACCGGATGCACTCCGGAAGAGTTCAAATGGATACTAATCAGATTCACAGAATACGTAGAGTCCCTGGAAGGCGATGATGCACGGCGATTCTTAGAACTTACAAATGATCGCGGGCACGTGAACAAATTTCCGGTCAGGCATGTACTCTTAGTTACACTGATACGCCTGCGCTGCAATACAAAGCAGGAGCTGCTGGCAGCAATACTCAAGATAAACCAGTCAAACATATGCCGTTACATCCAGTTTACAAAGCAGGGACTGATCAAGATACTCCCAACGGCCGATACCGTTGCAAAAGCAATATCACAAATCAAGTCAACACCCGACTTTAAGGAAATTGTTCCAGGCCGAGCCGGAGGGGAGATAAAGACTGACGGGACACATGTACGCGTACAACGTCCTAAAAAAAATCAGGAGGCAATGTACTCTGGTAAACAAAAAACCCACACGTATAACGTACAGATAACATCAAACAAGAAAAGACTGATAATTCACGTAAGTGGAGTATATGAGGGAAAAAGACACGATTATGGTATATTCAAGAATGATATTCCCCTCGGTGGCAAATGGGGCAAGTCCCTAAAAGAATCAACCACGCCACCATCCGATAAGATAACAGTAATAGCAGATGCAGGATACCAGGGTATGAAAGACTTCCTACCCGGCGCAAAGGTCATAATTCCATACAGGGGTAGGGAATCACTCACTAAAACTGAAAGGAAATACAACCAATATGTATCAAAAAGGCGCATATTAATCGAGAATGTAATTCGAATGCTAAAGGTATATCGTAGATTAAGTCAGGTATATGATGGCAGTCGTGAGGAATTCCGGGAAGATCTACTCGTAGTATCTGGGTTGCATAATTTACACATTATGCACAAGCATACCAGGTACAAGAAATTCTTGAAAAATATCTGTCCATAATTTCCGTGTTATTATAATTCGAATATTACTCATCAGAAAATCCACTAAATTAATGGTATGAGTTCATGTCTTCCGGAATCTTGTGCACAAATCACATTAACTGGTAACCGGTTCTATCAGTTGTGCGTAAATTTAGACACAGGTGAACTCATACAACCGTTTAGCTCACTTCCGATATACTTCATCAAGATCCGGTTACCCCACTACACGACATACGTTAGTGCTGGCAGGTGCCATTCACATTGTTCATGCTTGACGGATTGTGTGCCATAAAATACACCCCAGTTTGAAGCAACATGGGCTGTTACTGTCAATCATGCGCATAAGGTCTAATCTTTTGAAAATTATTTGTAAAGCATAGGTTTGATTATTCTTACATGACAGATAGTATAAGTCAAGCATGAAATAAAGAATTGTAAATTTACACATTAATTTGTATGAGTTCACGTGTTTTGATCATTCACTAAGATATAGGTATGAGTTCACGTGTTTTGATCATTCACTAAGATATAGATTGGTATGGTAATATTTTACTTAAATACCAAATTTGCAATAAGAATCTAATGAGAAGACGCCGGTCCTATAAGGAATTGGAACTGGAAAATAAACTTCTTCAGGATACCCTTGCGTCTACCGAGAAAGATCTTGCACATTACAAGGAACGTGTGAGAGTATTGGAAGCATATGTGTCCCGCATCATAAAAGAAATACGAAATCTCACACAAGATTTCCAAATTATTAGGAATTATGTAAATAAATTGAATGAGAAATTAGTAGAAAAAGACAGGAAAATTGCGGTACTCACAACGCGACTTAAATATTATGAGAATGCTCACTCGCCACCATCCCTTCAATCCCTCCAGTACAAGAAGCGAAAACAGGAGGAGCAGAAGCGAAAACAGGGAGATAATAAGCAACAGACAGAAGCCAGTACGAAATCAGCCAAAAAGGCTGGCGCTCAAAAGGGACACAAGGGGGTTTCCCGTTCCCACAACCCCGGCAGAGTAGTGCATCACACCTTTGAGTACACACCAATATGTGAGTGCGGCAATATGATGACAAAAATTGGTTGGAAACAACGACACATAACGGAATTAATACCCGCCAAAATAGAGGAGACCCTTCATATGATAGAAATGGCTGCATGTATGTGCGGCAAAAAACAACTGGCCCCAGCAGCTGGCGTCCCAAAGAGTGGTAGTTTTGGGGTTCAATTATGCGGTGCCATCACTGCATTACGCGCAGAAAAGATTCCAATAAAACGCATACCTGTAATTTCGAAGGATCTCTTCGGCCTAAATATATCGGTGGGTGCAGTAAACAACATAATTGCCAGGGCCGCCGATGCATGTGAATCATTTATGGAAACAATTCATGAAAATATAATAAAATCACCCAGCATTCATGTGGACGAAACTGGTATATCACTGGCGGGTAGGTATGAGTTCACGTCTTCCGGAATCTTGTGCACAAATCACATTAACTGTCGCGATCAGTTGTGCGTAAATTTAGACACAGGTGAACTCATACTAGCAGCAGTTTACGTACACGATTAAGACGCGAACATACACTAGTAAATTAAATACGACTAATCCTAGATAAATTTTGGTGGATAGTATTTCCGTGTTGATTCTTTCATAAAAGATATCAATTCGGCCTCATACCAAGTATGAGCATCCTGTATAGGAAATTTGTCTCGATACATGTTTTGTATGGAATCCACATCATCTGATGCAACGCCGTTACGCTCCATACCGACACGATTTATTTTTGTAAATCGCTGTTGATTAATAAGAGAAAATGGCAATACATCCTTTGTTATAGAATTGCCCATTCCCACCATGGCATGGCGTCCTATCTTGCAGTATTGATGTATCTTGGTACCCTGCCCAATATTGGCGTACTGACGTATCTCTATGTGCCCACCCAAAGTTACGCGTGTAGCCATGACTACGTTATTACTGATGATGCAATCATGAGCTATGTGTGCATATGCCATGATGTAGCAGCCTGATCCAATGCTTGTTCTCTCATATTTTATGGGCCGGTGTACGGTAGCAAACTCCCTTATGACATTATTGTCTCCAATTGATATACTATGTAAATCTGCCAGTGCATTTTTATCCACAAATTCCCTGTGCTGCGGGTCAGTTCCTATTACGCAGTATGGGTAAACCCAATTGTTCTTACCTATAGTAACTGTACCTCTTATTATACAGCCGTGATCAATACGAGTTCCTGACTCTATAGTGACATGACCTTCAAGTATTACATTATTGCCAATACAGGCCGAATCTGCCAAGCGCACATCAGGTCCAAGAGTTGTATTACTGCCCACCTCTGCCATATACTATCTGTACTAGAATGGATTTGATTATTATTTGTACTAATACCAACAGGACCGGTCAATAGTATGAAAAGTAAGTCCGCTCAGGATCCGGCGTACAGTAGTTCAGGTTGCACAAGCCACGATAGGCAATGGTAAAGAGAATAACAGAGGAATCAAGACAAAAGAGGGGTTGCCGTCACCAAAATAGTGTGTTGTGCATAAAATGAGTCTCGTTTACTATTTTGCCACCAATAGGAACTACATTAGTTAGTACATATTCTCGCAACAAAGCAATTTAGTACGCACCGACCTTTGATTTGATTTTTATATTCATGATGAAAACGCGCTATATGGAGATCACAGTAGGTCATACACCCGACGTAGATGACGCTTTTATGTTCTATGCGATGCTGAACAAAAAGTTACCGGCGCGTGACTTTGAGATTACACAGGTTGTGCAGGATATAGAAAAACTAAACCAGCGAGCCGGGAAGGGAGATCTGGACGTAACCGCCATATCGGTACATACATGTGCATTTATATCCGGATATACTATACTTAGAAGCGGAGGTAGTTTTGGATTAGGATACGGTCCCATTGTGGCCACCAGAAAAGGGTTTGATGTTGAGTCTTTGCAAGATGTCAAGATAGCAGTGCCGGGTAAGATGACCTCGGCATTTTTATTACTTCAGTTAATGATTGGTAAATTTGAATACAAAGAGATTAACTTTAGTGACATACCTCAAGCTGTAGCAAATGGGACGGTGGATGCCGGTCTTATAATTCACGAGGCCCAGATCACTTTCGAGCAGTATGGTATTGAAAAGATATTGGACACAGGTAAATGGTGGAATGACATAACCGGCGGACTTCCGGTACCGCTGGGAATAAACGTGATGAAGAGCTCGTTGGGCGCCGATACAATACAAAAGTTTGACGCATATTTACAAGAATCCATACAGTACGGACTGGATCATGCAGCTGATGCCTTATCATATGCAACAAAATATGGGCGAGATACACCAGAAAAGACACTGGACAGGTTTGTGAAAATGTACGTAAACCCGGTAACAGTAGATATGGGAGACAGAGGGGAAGTATCTATACGAAAACTGTTTGAAATGGCAAAAATGAAAGGGTTGGTATCAGACTTTGATCTCACCATAGCAGATAGGTAACTGGCAAATGCGTAGACCGTATTCACATAATGTTACACTGTTAGCGTGATGGGGTGTAAGTTTACATGACAAAATAGAGTAGTTTTTGATCATATAGTCCAAGTATTTTTATTATGATTTGTAGAGTAGATATTTGTGAAAGTGTGGCATGGTGCTGAGCATCTAGCATGTGAAGATGGATACTACATTGTGCTGGAGTCATTAATGCACTATGAGAAAAAACTCAAGGGTTTGATGGCTGGCTCCAATCTTGGCAGCGCCGGAACTTTTGGTATAATAATACGCCAAGCTGCGTCAAAGAGACTCCCATTGGTTCAGGCTACAATCTCATCAGTACAAGAGTTCATGACCGGGGACAAGACGGCAGAATCATTGGCCGAGAACGTATCCACAATAACTAGTGCCTTGGAATGCTATGAGGCAGACCTAAAAGAAGTACACAGCGAATCCACACAGGCAACAGAAAATAACAAATTGCGATCCATAAGAGAGACTAAAAACAAAATAAACAGCTTTGAAGACTCATAACTTCTTTACATACCAATCCAAGTAGGGAAGCAGCTTTTTACATACAGTGTGACGCTCTTGTGGAGTCACATTTCGGGCTGCATTTATCTTTGATCTCAGGTATTCTCTTGTATCGGCGGTACGCAGCTCTTGGCATACCCGATCCAATATATCAAGTAAATCATCTGCGCTCATATTATTAAATTCCGCTTGTGCTCGACTTACATCACTTATCAATGTCATAGTAGAGGCATGATATAGGCGCTTTTTTAACTGTAAAGACCGAGTTCTATGCCATTACTTCATACAGAAAAGCAGGATACAGGATTGTGCAGAAGACTATATTACTGAGAACAATTCTAATCTGTCTCTTTTTTTGTAATATAATACGAATATGTGGTAATATTCCAAACTGATATATTTGGAGTGAGCTGATTGAAGACATGGTGGGGATGTCAGTAATTTTAGTATTTGTAATACCCTCGATTTTTACGGTCACATTTGGCGCAGCTGTATTGACTGGCGTACTAGGAGAGTTAGATAGGGAACTAAATTTGTGGCCCGGCAACGGCCATGACTCATCGGCACATGGCGTATCCACCATATCGGTGCTAGGACAGGATGTAGTCCAACACGTAAACGGAGGAGTTCAATTAGGTTATGTCTATTCACCATGGTAATAAAGGAGGGATATCCGGTGACGGATGGTGACAAGCAGGAGCCAAAGTCGGCAGAGCAGGACAAGGTATCCCAAACCATACCAGAAAACAAGGATGATGTAAAAGCAGAAGTGGCAAGTACAGACAAGCAGGAGCCAAAGTCGGCAGAGCAGGACAAGGTATCCCAAACCATACCAGAAAACAAGGATGATGTAAAAGCAGAAGTGGCAAGTACAGACAAGCAGGAGCCAAAGTCGGCAGAGCAGGACAAGGTATCCCAAACCATACCAGAAAACAAGGATGATGTAAAAGCAGAAGTGGCAAGTACAGACAAGCAGGAGCCAAAGTCGGCAGAGCAGGACAAGGTATCCCAAACCATACCAGAAAACAAGGATGATGTAAAAGCAGAAGTGGCAAGTACAGACAAGCAGGAGCCAAAGTCGGCAGAGCAGGACAAGGTATCCCAAACCATACCAGAAAACAAGGATGATGTAAAAGCAGAAGTGGCAAGTACAGACAAGCAGGAGCCAAAGTCGGCAGAGCAGGACAAGGTATCCCAAACCATACCAGAAAACAAGGATGATGTAAAAGCAGAAGTGGCAAAGGTCGATGCAGTAAATACTGATCAAAAAAGTAAATCCAGCAAGAATGCCACCACGGCGAAGAAGCCTGCAAGGACCAGAAAGACAACGACGAAAAAAACTACAAAAACCAAAACAAGGAAAACCACAACAAGGACAAGAAAAAAGTCCACTAAAAAGTCCGAACCGGACCTTCCCGCCACACTAGAAGAAGAGTTAGCACAACAGCTTACCAACGAGGAAATTGAGAATTTCCAGATAGAAAAAGTGGATATGGATAGTCTTACAAACAAAGTATGCGATATATTAGTACAGACAGAGTCCAATTCCATGTTACAAGCCAATCTGTACAAAAAACTAAAACTAAGTCCACGAAACGGGGCTCGTCTATCACTTAAGCTGGAGCGCATGGGAATTATAACTCGGGTAAAGTTAGTAGAGAACGAACGCTGGACGTATAATCTAATATTAAAGAAGACTCCGATCAGTACTGTCTCATTAGTAGATGCGCCCTGTCTAATCTGTCCCAAGGAACAACTATGTACCCCCGAGGGAGATATCAGTCCTAGTACATGTGTGTACATCAAGGATTGGGTAATGGCAGATATTAAACGAAAGTCAGCATGAATATTCTAGAGGCGCGCAGGGACCATTATCGTAAACTTGCCAGAGAACAAGGATACAGGAGCAGGGCTGCATACAAACTCAAGGAGATCAACAAATCATACCGAGTAATAGGGCCAGGATTCTTTGTTCTGGACCTAGGTTGTGCTCCGGGGGGTTGGACGCAGATGGCCGTAAGACTGGCAGGAAACCGTAGCAAGGTGATGGGCGTAGACACATCATTTGTTGAAGAAATACCAGGTGCCAGAATAATACGGGCCAGTGTAGACGATGATTTTTTGGTGAACGACATATTGGAATATTTTGGCAGGAAAATCAATGCGGTGATATGCGATATGTCTCCAAAAGTCACCGGAAACTGGGTTGTAGATCATGCACGACAAATATCTCTGAATTACTCCTGCTCCAAGATAATGGATAAAGTACTAGCGCGTAAGGGCAATGCAGTATTCAAGGTGTTTGATGGAGAATATTCTGAGGAATTCAGGTTATACATGAACAAAAAATTTGCCAAGACCAAAACTACAAAACCTAAAGCTAGTCGCAAGTCAAGTAGCGAACTATACTTAGTGTGTCTAGGATTTAATTGAAGTCATAACGCTGCACACCTCTTCCATGGACGCATCGGTCCTAAATCCCGAAGGTGAGAGGGATGTGGGGGACGCATTAAAGCCTAGTTCCCCAAGATACTGTATCATACTTACAAGTCTGGGTGGGCCACCACGTATGCGAGATGCCACTTCGTCCAGCGTATAGAACGTGGCTGGCAGCGTAGCCTCCTTCCTGCATTTTTCCAGTATGGTGTTATAGCATCCCCCCAGCACATCGTGATCCATACGTAACATGCCTGTCACAAATCTCTCATCAAATATACGTCCGACCCACAAGGGGCCCGCGATTCCAGCAATCTCACCACACAGAGAGCAACGAGTCTCCAGCTCACAAGTGGTGTGACGATATCCACATGCATAGCAGTGCGCAATATACCCCACCATACACTCGCCCGCATTGGGGTGTATAGTGACATATGTCCTGTAATAATGCATATGGGATTCCACGTATAGTGGCGCTATACGCTTACCCAACCGCCCTGCTACTGAGCTCATGCACCCCAATATCAGCCGTAGTGCGATCTCCGAACCGTATACAGTACGTATGGGGACCCCACCGTATATGCGACGGCATGCTGCACTGTGTACCCCACCCAATACCATCAGATCCGTCGCGGTGAGTGCGATTATGCCATCATAAGATGTGGCCCTGAGAGCGCAATCCATATACGGTGCAGGTGAGCCAAATGGATCCACATCTACTATATCACCCCTATTCTCAGGAATGGAATAATCAGAGAGGAATCCGCATGCTTCGTCTGTTCTAAATTCTACATTATTCAGTCTATTAAGCACGGATCCACGACGGGCCATCTCTATGCCTTTGGGGTTGATATCATTGATGATGACCCTATCAATATCCAATTCTGTGGCAACCCGTAATCCACGAGCCCCGGTTCCCGCCATTGCATCAAGATACGTATGGGGACCTCCTCCGGACTTTGGGAGAGCTCCGCACACTGCCAAGGTCAGGTCCCTAGTTACCTTGGCGCGGGGATTAAAGAATGCAGGATTTCTTGGAGGAGTGATGCGTTTAAGCGAGTCCGTAGGAACTATAAGCTGTGTACTGCCCTCCGTGATACGCGTAGTGTCATTCTCCACAATAGTGCTGTCATATTGGTTTAATATAGAGTCAGGCATACGTTTTCACTCATATTGCATTTCACCGCATAATTGAACTGTAAGGAATGGTAGTTATAGGTATGAGTTCACCTGTGTCTAAATTTACGCATAACTGATCGCGACAGTTAATGTGATTTGTACATAAGATTCTGGAAGACGTGAACTCATACAGTTATAGTGGACCAGCTTGTCCATATTTTATCGATATAGTTATCACCTTTTGGTACTTTGTGCACAGATCTTGCAGGAATGATCGCCCGATTCCCCCATAGAACTATGTAATTCCTGTCCTGGTTTGATTTTATTCTGTCTAAATTTACGCGTAAAGGATCACATCATTACCATGGTGTGTGCGCGATCAGAGTTGTGGACCGGGCTTGACCCACTTGCACATAGCGGTCACCATAAGTCTTTGAGAACATGGCACCTCGTTCCTGGACGATACATGGCTTTGGCTTGTCACCATTATTCCCGCCCTGACGCCTCCGGTTGGTCGGGAAATGGTTCCCCCCGGACGACACGCTCTGCCACTCCTACAGGGAAACCGGTTACTAAACGCCGCGTTGATATCGGCGTGAAATTCCTGGTTACATATTGAATGTGTCCCTAGTTGATCGTGATTTGTTGTCAACGTGTCCACACACGTGATAGGTCTGGCTCGTTGGGCGGGTAAATCGCCCCCTCGTGTATCTCGCTGGCACAGCCACCAATTCAATCCCCAGTGCCTCGCACTTTTGTACTACTTTCCGGCGGAACTAGCCTACCCGGTTCTCGCGCATGGAGCGGTTCATTGTTATTTTGTGGTTCTCGCCATGACTGGTCATTACTTTCGGTGATAAATCCTCTAGTACTACCTTGCCTGCACCTTTGGTGACCGCGCGGACTACTCTATTCATGGAGTCGTTCGCGATATTATTCGCTTTCTGTCGTAGTTGAATGATTTTCTTCTCAATCTTTCGCTTCCTGCGCTTACCTTTTCGCGTTCTAATACTCTGGAGTGCGCTAATCTCCCGTAATATGGAACAATGTCTCATGTTATGGATCATCGTGTTCCCGTTGGTGTCAGCTGTTACAGCTAGATGTTTCCTGCCGACACCCACGCCGCGAACAACGCCGGTCTATGGTTTCTCCCGTATATTGATGTGAATCTCGAATTGACGCTCCCTGCTCTTGTTAACTCGTTCCACTATCTTGAATGAGCGTATGTCCCAAGAATGATCGATTGGTTTGGTTGTTCTCACCACACTCAATAGTACGAAAAGTAAGTCCGCTTAGGATCCGGCGTACAGTAGTTCAGATTGCACAAGCCAGATGATAAAGAGAATAACAGAGGAATCAAGACAAAAGAGGCGTTGCCGCAACCAATATAGCTCAAGACCTGAAACAAGACACGTACGAAGATTGTGAACCAGAGGACGGGAACGACTCGAGTAAAGATGGGCAGGCCCATGATACCAATCACCGCTGCCCAGATACGAATGGTAACTGAAGCATATCACAAGGATCCCACCGGAGTAGTACGTATTGCAAAGAGGCTTAGACAGAATTACAATATATCGCGCAGTATATCGCATAATGAAAAAGAACGGTACGGCAGGATCATCACCTACAAAGTCAGAGTGGGTACGCTATGAGCGTAAATATTCCAATGCAATGTGGCACTGGCATGTCATGAAAAGATGAGCGCTTCAAGGGACTGAATCTCATAGATGATGCATCCAGGTGTATAGTCGGGGTGGCACTATTTGAGCATGCAACCTCAGAGAACGCCACTCTATTACTGAGACTGGCAATGAAACGATTCGGCGCCCCTGCATCTTGGATAACGGCGCGTGTTTCGTAGGACAATAAAAGGGCAAGAAAAGCTGGAAACCCACTATTCTAGGAAGAACTGCTGGATCAAGACATCATACTAATCAATTCCAGACCATACCACCCGCAGACAAATGGCAAACTGGAGCGCTTCCATGGAATGATTGAGGACGAGGGGACTCTTATTTAAGAGTCCAATGAGATATGGCATTATGACAGTCTCCGGGATTATTTAGACTACTACAATGAGAGAAGATTGCACTTCTCACTGGATAGATAACGGCGAGACACCACTCCAGGAATAAAAAGGCGATCCAGACAATTAGGGCAAATGATGCAAAATGGATGGAGTGAGATGCCAATGACTAGCGGACCGACTTTTCATACATTACATTGGTTGAGCGAAGCGCTTTGTGAATCGTTCCTGCACACGACAAGCCAACTTATAGTTTACAATCACACGCGCCGATTTTTAACAGTTGTTGGACCATTCATAGAATGGCCCCCTTGATTCTAAGCGCCGATTTCTTAACAGCGCCAAATTGACACACCTGTTCTCAAACCCATGTACCCTTTTTTACACTTCATTCTATGTACCTACTTCTTTACAGCGCCCTCAATACACAATAGTGATATATAGCATACATGGGTGGTTGTATTGCCAATGTCTGGAAAGCGCATAGTACTCACCGCAGACAGAAGTCTCATGACCAACTATCGGGGTAATTTTCTGTATGGATTCATTGCATGTGGTCCCTATGAAGTCCTTCCTGAATGGGTGTTTGACAAGGTGTTCTGTCCCGCTGTGGAGACGGATACTAAAACTGGTGAGGCCAAGGTGGCACAGGTGGGTCTGCGTAGAGTGGAAGGTGCACTGCTTCAGGGATATGACAAGAAAGATGTCTTTGTGGCCAATCCGGACTATCTCACCAATGCCATAGGCCCGGATACTAAAGTAGTTGGAATAAATGTGATGGATCCTTTGGGTATGGCCCCTGTAACTACCACAATGTCTCCTGAGAAGCTTTCCTATGTGGCAATGAAATTCAAAAAGATGTGCGCGAGCATAATACAGCTAAAGAAAAAATATAATTTTCATGTAGTCGTAGGGGGCAACGGCGCATGGGAGCTAGCCAAGTCTGATCGTATGCAGATACACGGTATCGATACGGTGGTGGTAGGTGAGGCCGATGAGTTGGCACTGGACTTGTTCCACGATTTGGAGCGGGGTGACGCACCAGAATTAATGCACTGCTTTGTAAAGAACATACAGAATATCCCAATAATTCGCGGACCCACAGTCAACTCCCTTATAGAGGCCATGCGAGGCTGCGGGCGAGGCTGCGACTTTTGTGATGTCAACAAGCGCTCAAAGAAGGATCTGCCACTAGACCGCCTACAAAAGGAGGCTAAGCTGAACTTAGATTATGGCTTTGACTCTATTTGGCTTCATTCTGATGAAATGCTACTATACGGTTGTGACAACCGAGATTTCAGGCCCAATCGTGATGCCATTACGGAACTTTGGCGCGGCTTGAAGGGTATGGGTGCCAACTTTGTTGGTACTACGCACATGACCTTCTCCGCGGTGGCCGCGGACCCGGATCTGATGAGGGAGATATCTATGATAAACCGCCAGCACGAGTCCGGTCGATGGTTGGCCACCAACCTTGGTATCGAGACAGTATCGCCAAAGATGGTCAAGAGGCATCTGGGTGTAAAGACTCGTCCCTTCTCTGCTGATGAATGGGGAAGCGTTGTTCGGGAGGGTGCCACTGTCCTTAACAAGAATCACTGGTTCCCTGCCGCAACCATAATAATTGGCTGGCCTGACGAGACACCCGAAGACATTCAGTATACTATAGACATGATGAACGACTTTAGGACTATGGATTTCCGCGGTCTTGTGGCACCACTCCTGTATCAGGACTTTAGCGAAAAGAACTCCATGCATTTTGGTAACTTAAACGAGGCACAGTTTACCCTATTTTGGAGGTGTTGGGAGAACAACCTTCGTGTCATTAATGACATAATTCCAATCATACTTCGTAACAAGACCTATGGTCCTCCCATGAAGCTGTTCATGTATGGGATAATAAAGGCAGGGACGTGGGCAATAATGAGGTATTTGAGGGGGCTGTGTAAGGATCTCTTTAACGGGAGAACTCCTGATGACATTATAGAAAAATACTCTAGAAGCAGATCCGTCTCGGCACCAAAGATACAGACAAAGAAGCTCTAGGAATCCGTAATCTCTGCTAATGCCTTGTCGGCTATTGTGTGACGTTTTGGCGTAAGTACAATAAAGTAAATCTTGTCTGCCCGCTCTATGGATTGAACACTATGGTACTCGTTGGCTGATACATCAAACTCATACGTACCAGATTCTATCGTGCCCTTGGCATATACCATGAGAAAATTCTCTGTTAACGCGCCCAACGGTATGAATGACATTGTATGACCTTTGTAACAATTTATGGGTAGCGTATTTTTCATTGGGGCAGCCGCGGAGGCCAAAAACATAAAGACATCCTCTATACTGGAAAATTCCTCGTATTCTATATTCATGAATGAGAAAGTTTGTGCTCACTATAATAATCTATTATGTCTCTGAACGTGCCCGTATGCCTTGTATGCTACAAGTGCTGGCGCGCCTACATACATCATTGCATTCAGGGCTATGACCAGCATACCCCATCCTAATACCGATGCATCAGAGCCTTCCTCTGCCAAGTCCATGATGGATAGAGTGGTGAGCATGGGTGTAATGCCAACTTGTACCAATTCCCTGAATACTGGGTTCTGTCGTTCCATGTCTGCTATGGGTGGTGATATGGCATAGTATAGAGTGTTAAATCCGCCCATAAACGCGGAGCCAACCTCGGTACTCATTACCGTATTGTCTCTGACTTCCCGCAAGAATTGTACTTGTGGGGCCATCTCTGTTCCAAAGGCTGCAGTGGCAATTAGACAAGAACCGGACCCTTGTGCTGGCTCACTGATGGGGACGCATGATCCGTCAACAAGCTCTGTACCATCCCCGCACGTCAATGGTTGTGGCTCGGTTTCCTGCTCTGGTGGCGGGGGTATGACAACGGGCTCCTCTATGATCTTACAAACTCCGTCAACAAGCTCTGTACCCTCTTCACATACTGGCTCTATCACCACTGGCTCCTCTACTACAGGTTCCGGTATTATCTGACAAACTCCGTCAACAAGCTCTGTACCCTCGCCGCACATTGGTACCGGTTCCGGTATTATCTGACAAACTCCGTCAACAAGCTCTGTACCCTCTTCACATACTGGCTCATCTGATACGTATGATACAATCAATTCGGTAGTGGTAGTTAGGTATGCGACTCGCACTGTATAATCTCCGCTCTCTTTCCACTGTGTGCCGCCTGTTGTTATGGAAAACGAATAGTCACCATTGGAATCTGGCAGAACTTGAGTCACACTAACTCTATTCCCAATGGGATTCAACACTTGGACGGTTATGGCTCCCATGAATTCGGAGTCTATATCCTTGATGGTACCGGAGATGGTAATCATGTCCATGCCCCGGAATGAGTCTTTGTCCGCTTCTGCAGTTATGGGGGGTATATTGTGCTCATCCGCCCAAACCACACTCATCGAAGATGTCACTATAACAACTGCAAGCAATGCTACCGCAGCCTTCATGTTTGCCATGCTATTGCCTGAACTTATTTGTATTTAAACGCATTTTTGTTTGTGACTGCTGTGTAATTTCTTATATGCCGGTACATATAGACTGTGTTCTTCATACATGCGCATGGGTTCACATACGTCTGAATTTACGAACAGTAGATCTGCCAATTTACTGCAACAGTTTTATTTGAATTGGTAATGGCTGTAATTGTGGATCTCAAATCGGTAATTGCGGATCATCCTGATTTTCCAAAACCGGGGATTCTGTTCCACGATTTTGCCCCGCTACTTCGTTACCCAAATGCTCTTGAACAGGTTATATCTGACATAGAAAAACATATTCCATCAGAGTCTGTTGATGTGGTGGCTGGTATTGAGTCTAGGGGGTTTATCCTAGGTATGGCTATGGCTCTGCGATACAATACGGGTTTTGTAATGATACGCAAGAGTGGCAAGACACCCGGCCAGACAAAAAAGATATCTTATACCATAGAGTATGGCAGTGACACCATGGAGATAAAGCAGGACTCCATATCGGAGGGGCAGCGTGTGCTGATATGTGATGATCTGCTAGCTACTGGTGGAACTGCGCGCGCAGCTGTTGATCTTGTGGAGAGTGTTGGAGGTGTTGTTGCCGGATTGGCGTTTATAATTGAGCTTGAGGATCTTGGCGGCCGTCAACTTATATCTTATAATACCCACAGTGTGATCACTTATCCATGATAGAGATAGGTATATTCGGCGGTACCGGTGTATATGATCTCAGTGCACTAAAGAATGTGGAGCACATAAAACACACTACGCCATATGGTGATCCTTCTGATGAAATTGTGACCGGTACTTTCAAGGGCAGGCGTGTCGGTTTCCTTCCGCGACATGGTCGCAAGCATAGCATAGCGCCACATATGATAAACTATCGTGCTAATATACGAGCCTTTGCGGATTTGGGTGCAACCAGAATAATATCACCATCGGCAGTTGGCAGCCTAAAGCAGGAGATAAAACCAGGCCATCTGGCACTACCCTCCCAGTTTATAGACAACACAAAATCCCGCATAACCTCGTTCACCGATATAGATAGTGTAATTCACATATCCGCGGCCGATCCTTTCTGTCCCGAGTTACAGGAACATGTAAGAAACGCGATTCGGGAGCGCAACATGACCCTTCACAATAACTGTACCTATGTGTGCATAGAGGGTCCGAGGTTTTCCACACGAGCTGAATCTCACATGTATCGCAGTATCGGCGCAGACATAATTGGCATGACATTGGTGCCTGAGTGTCCATTGGCTAGGGAGGCTAGGCTGTGTTACGTATCATTATCCATGGTGACAGATTATGATGTATGGGCTGATCAACCAGTGACTACCAAGGAGATAATATCGATCATATCAAGTAACGCCCAACATTTCAAGGAAGTACTAGAGACACTGGTGGGTAGTATCCCTCGTAACCGTGAATGTTCGTGCGCTCATGCACTGGATGATGCCACGTTTTAGCTATCTGCAAAACTTTCCCGTTGCAGTCCTGGGGGCAAATTAAGATTTCCGTGAACCAAGTCCCGCTGCAGTACGTCGATTATGTCATCAGGATCATGTTTGCGCACTCTAAGTTGGTGAACAGTATCGTCAGTAAGTTTGACTCCAATGTTCTGGCCCCCAATCCTGCCAAAAGCAATGGCCGTGAACTCAAATGAGTGCCCATCTATGCTAAAGTGGCCTGCAATCTTTGCCGCCATTTGATTTCCGTCCACCGACTCGATATCTATCTTCATATCTCTACCGCTTGGTTTATGTGCTCATCCACCAAAAAGCTCCAGTAGCCATCTTCCACAACCGAATAGTCCTCTACACAAAGATCCACTATCTTCTCGTCTATGCGCTCATGCTGTATCTTTCCACTCTCTGGTAGCCGCACCAAGGACCATCTGTCCTTGCCCTTTTGCTGCTTTGACACTAAAACCCCCCACTTTTCATCATCTGCTATGTAAGGCATGCCCACTATGTCTGCAATGGCCTCTATGCCCAACTGTTTTTCCTCACAGAACCGCTTTTTACACACGCCACAGCGCCATACATCCACCGAGCCTATGGTTCGCTCTTGTATGTTTATGTTGATGACCCCAAAATATACCGGCTGATGGTTACATGACTCCAACACCAGTAACTCCCGTTCAACTTTATTTAGTCCTTGCATCATCATAGGGTTGCTCTAGGGCAACCCCTATACTGTCCACATTCTTGTTTCGCCCAAAGGGAATGTCCTTGCTCTCGCACATACGGCGATACATGTTTACTGCTGTGAAGCGCGGATGCATTGCCTCGTATTCTGTAGCACTGTACTCTATGAATGCGCCTAGGAGCACTAGCGATTCAGCGGCACTCTTGGCCTGACTCTCGGATACATCTAAGTGCCTGGCCATGGTTGGGCAGTCCATTTTGCCTTGTGTAGTTACCAGCATATACAGGTCTGTCTGCATGTCCGTAAGTCCGATGTCCTTGATCAGGATATCTCTTACACTCATTTCTCCGGATCTCTCTTTACTAGGAATCGCTTTGCAAACTTTATGGAGAGGATCATTGCAATAAAGTGGACAGATGATCCTGCAATGGCTGACACAATAAGATCATCAAGGATGAGCCACATGACCAGAAATACGGTAATGGAGGGAACTGTTGCAATCGCTCCTATGGCGCTTCCCCGAATGAGTATGTCCTTGCCGCTGAGATTTGCCATGACATGGGAAGAGTTGTCGGGTAATTAAAATTACCATGTCCCATGGTTCTGGTTCCACCGGATTGATGTGCTTTCATACCAATAACTGGGCGCCCCTCATCTATCTCCCTCTTGCGACATCCTGTATAATGATGGCAAAAGCGTAACCTAGAGAGACTTGATTACCACACATGATTGTAACCGTTTAGGTCGCGTAAAAGATCAGATGTCTAGGCGATAAATCCATGGACATGTGTGAGATGGTATGACAGAAAAAGCAAGGGCGGATATGTTCGCGGTGTATTTTGAACGGTTGCCTAGGTGAACCTAAACAGTTACTACATAATTTGTTACATGATTCACTTTGCTCATCACTTATGGTGGCCAGGAATGCGCTTCTTGACATACGCTGGAGTGCCAGAATCGTGCACCAAACTATTCGCATCCTGATTTATGCATATTATTTTACACGAAGACTTATGGAATACACCATACAGGATTCTTTGTGGAGTCGTATCTGGAGATTGTACTGAATCTGGTAGGCTTTGCCGTAGGATTGACCATTGGCATCATGTCACTGATAGGATATCGTAACACTGCGAGTCCAACCATGCTGCGTCTGTCCTTGGCATTTTTGCTGGTGTCTGCCGGATTTGTGGTGGTGTGGTTGGGCTATATGGGCGGCATACTGCCTTCTAGGCCCGGGCAACCCGGATGGTGGTTGGTAACGCTGGGGATTGGAGTTCAGACTGTGGGATACTTCTTTATCGCATTCTCTCATGGCATAAAGTCATTCTTCCCAAAGTCGCGATACCTAAGAAGTGTGGTCACATTTCCATTGTTCATAGTATCCTCGGTGCAGGCTGAGCACATACTGCGCTCCATATCGTTTATCTTGCTGTCTTATGGCGCCATTGAGACCATACTGTCATATCTAGAACGCAGAAACCGCGGTGCACTCTGGGTATCCTGCGGTCTTGGAATGTTGGCACTGGGAGAGTTTTTGGGATGGTATTCTGCAATATTTCCGGATTCGTTGCTGTATCCCGCATCACTGGTTATAAAAATAGGCGGCCTAGTGGCCCTGTTTGTGCCCATAAGCAAAATCCCGTTCCAGCGTATACGGCTGGAGTAGAGCTCATGCAGTATGGGTTAAACGATCCGAATATTTTCATACTTCTGTAGCATGGTATGACATGACCAAAAGTATAACCCGTATACAGCTAATGTGCGAGATATTGACCTATACAGAGAATGAAGTTATGGTTGTGGACTTGAGTCGAGAATCCGGCGCATCTCGTCGCAGAGTATACAGAACACTGCAAACGCTAGTCGAATGTGGTTTGATAAAGCAGCTTTACAGCCAATCCGGCGGAAGATACCGCATAAGTCCGCTGGGTCGACACTTTCTGAAAGAGTACAATTTGTTCCGGACATTCACAGAAAAATACGGCCTACCAATGTAGACGTATCATTGGGAAGGTGGACTGGACTGATCACATTGGGGACACCCAGATTCATTCAGTACACTCCCACACTGGGCGCATATGCCATGACCAATGTCTCTAAGTATCTGCCGCTGACGCATCTCGCTGAACGCCTTGATACCAAAGAATACTGCCGCGGCAATGATCATTGCATATATCGGCGCCAAGAAAGGCACTAGTCCCAATGCCAGTAATACTACACCGGCTAGCAGGATGCTGTCGCGCCTTTGAAACTTCATGAAATAAGGATTGCTATGATATTGATAAAAATTTGGGGCTAGGACACTTGTTTTTGATCATCTACTCACAACTCTAACTCTTCCTCATTGCCCCTGTAATGCTTGATGGGTGGGGGAAATGTGTTTTACTGTATGGTTGCTTATAGCGGTCACCATAAGTCTTTGAGAACATGGCACCTCGTTCCTGGACGATACATGGCTTTGGCTTGTCACCATTATTCCCGCCCTGACGCCTCCGGTTGGTCGGGAAATGGTTCCCCCCGGACGACACGCTCTGCCACTCCTACAGGGAAACCGGTTACTAAACGCCGCGTTGATATCGGCGTGAAATTCCTGGTTACATATTGAATGTGTCCCTAGTTGATCGTGATTTGTTGTCAACGTGTCCACACACGTGATAGGTCTGGCTCGTTGGGCGGGTAAATCGCCCCCTCGTGTATCTCGCTGGCACAGCCACCAATTCAATCCCCAGTGCCTCGCACTTTTGTACTACTTTCCGGCGGAACTAGCCTACCCGGTTCTCGCGCATGGAGCGGTTCATTGTTATTTTGTGGTTCTCGCCATGACTGGTCATTACTTTCGGTGATAAATCCTCTAGTACTACCTTGCCTGCACCTTTGGTGACCGCGCGGACTACTCTATTCATGGAGTCGTTCGCGATATTATTCGCTTTCTGTCGTAGTTGAATGATTTTCTTCTCAATCTTTCGCTTCCTGCGCTTACCTTTTCGCGTTCTAATACTCTGGAGTGCGCTAATCTCCCGTAATATGGAACGATGTCTCATGTTATGGATCATCGTGTTCCCGTTGGTGTCAGCTGTTACAGCTAGATGTTTCCTGCCGACACCCACGCCGCGAACAACGCCGGTCGATGGTTTCTCCCGTATATTGATGTGAATCTCGAATTGACGCTCCCTGCTCTTGTTAACTCGTTCCGCTATCTTGAATGAGCGTATGTCCCAAGAATGATCGATTGGTTTGGTTGTTCTCACCACACTCAATAGTACGAAAAGTCCGCTTAGGATCCGGCGTACAGTAGTTCATATTGCACAAGCCACGAAAGGCTATGGTAAAATTCTAGCAGTCAGTTGCTGACCATGCGTGTACGAAGTTCATATTGCACAAGCCACGAAAGGCTATGGTAAAGAGAATAACAGAGGAATCAAGACAAAAGAGGTGTTGCCGCCACCAACATCTCAAGACCTGAAACAAGACACGTACGAAGATTGTGAACCAGAGAACGGGAACGACTCGAGTAAAGATGGGCAGGCCCATGATACCAATCACCGACACCCAGATACGAATGGTAACTGAAGCATACAGGAAGTATCCCATAGGAGTAGTACGTATTGCAAAGAGGCTTAGACAGAATTACAATATATCGCTCAGTATATCGCATAATGAAAAAGAACGGTACGACAGTCTCATCACCTGCAAAGTCAGAGTGTGTGCGCTATGAGCGTAAATATTCCAATGCAATGTGGCACTGGCATGTCATGAAAAGATGAGCGCTTCGAGGGACTGAATCTCATAGATGATGCATCCAGGTGTATAGTCGGAGCGGCACTATTTGAGCATGCAACCTCAGAGAACGCCGCTCTATTACTGAGACTGGCAATGAAACGATTCGGCGCCCCTGCATCTCGGATAACGGCGCGTGTTTCGTAGGGAAATAAAAGGGCAAAAAGAACTGGAAACCCACTATTCTAGGAAGAACTGCTGAATCAAGACATCGTACTAATCAATTCTAGACCATACCACCCGCAGACAAATGGCAAACTGGAGCGCTTCCATGGAATGATTGAGGACGAGATATGGCATTATGACAGTCTCCGTATGAGTTCACGTCTTCCGGAATCTTATGCACAAATCACATTAACTGTCGCGATCAGTTATGCGTAAATTTAGACACAGGTGAACTCATACCAGTCTCCGGGATTATGTTGACTACTACAATGAGAGAAGATTGCACTTCTCACTGGATAGATAACGGCGAAACGCCGCTTCAGGAATAAAAAGGCGACCCAGACAATTAGGGCAAATGATGCAAAATGGATGGAGCGGGATGCCAATGACTAGCGGACCGACTTTTCATACATTACAACTAAACCTTGGAGAGATGTATATGTACAATCTTCCATGTGTCTTTTCTTATCAGAACAAAGGTGGCCCTACCATCTATGGTTATGTACTCGCCGGTGTAATTCTTGTTATCCACCAACATGCCCTTCTGCCTCAATTGTGTAGCGACTATTGCCGTATCCCCAAATATACTGACCTTTGGATTAATCAACGAATAGTCATAATCAGATATGCTGACAAAACGGAGCTCCTCTAGCATTAGCGTAGTGGTAAAGTCCTTCATGTCGTACGGCGGAACATCACTAAAGCTGGTGAACCGTGAGTCGTTTAGTTGTAGCGATTTGAGCATGGCAATATTTTTCGATACGCCAACATCAAAGAACGACTCCACTATCTCCAGCACAGCAGCCTCCGACATGCTAGGAAATTGGTATAAGGGGGTTTTTGTGTTTTCTGTTTGCTAGAAACGTAATCGATTAGGACGCTCAAGTATAGCACTCACCATAAGTCTTTGTAGGGTATGAGACCGTACTTATATATAACTACTACTAGAGTAAAACCATAAATAACATAATTCAGACCGTCATTATACCGTTGAAGAGTGATAGAGAGTTCTCCCTGCGCGCCAAGATGTTTGGTTACACATCCGATTATGTCTAATAGAGCGGTGTCCGAGATCACGCTGGGTGGTTACTACATACCCGGAACCACTCTTGAATTGAAGCATGATCCGGCCAAGGTCAAGAATAAGAACGAGTCCGCCAAGTCACCATATGGCCTAAAGAAGGGTGTGATTCATTATACGTGAATCAGCTACCGCGTTCTAGAACGGCTATCAGGGGACGGTTTACCCGTCCAACAAGAATTGTTTGTTCCTGGAATTGACAAAGTGGCGCCGTGATATTGAATGGGTGCGTGAGTTACAAGCTAACTATGGCTGGGGTGCCATACTACAGGCGTCTGTCGCGTGCAGGCGCGCGTACGAGGATCATTCTAATTACATACCACACCGGCGTGACAGATCATACTATCATGTGTAAGACCACCAATCCGCCGCGGTGAGTTAGAGTTGAACCTGTGCGGTTTTGGTGTGGTGAGAACAACCAAACCAATCGATCATTCTTGGGACATGCGCTCATTCTAGTGGAACAAGTAACCAATAGTAGGGAGCGTCAATTCGAGATTCACATCAATATACGGGAGAAACCATCGACCGGCGTTGTTTGCGGCGCGGATGTCAGCGGGAAACATCTAGCTGTAACAGCTGACACCAACGGGAACACGATGATCCATAACATGAGACATCGTTCCATATTACGGGAGATTAGCGCACTCCAGAGTATTAGAACGCGAAGGGGTAAGCGCAGGAAGCGAAAGATTGAGAAGAAAATCATTCAACTACGAGAGAGAGCGAATAATATCGCGAACGACTCCATGAATAGAGTAGTCCGCGCGGTCACCGAAGGTGCAGGCAAGGTAGTACTAGAGGATTTATCACCGAAAGCAATGACCAGTCATGGCGGGAACTGGAAAAGAACAATGAACGTATGAGTTCACCTGTGTCTAAATTTACGCACAACTGATGGAACAGGTTGTTCTAGTTAATGTGATTTGTGCACAAGATTCCGGAAGACGTGAACTCATACCAATGAACCGCTCCATGCGCGAGAACCGGGTAGGCTAGTTCCGCCGGAAAGTAGTACAAAAGTGCGAGGCACTAGGAATTGAATTGGCGGCTGTGCCAGCGAGATACACGAGGGGGCGATTTACCCGCCCAACGAGCCAGACCTATCACGTGTGTGGACACGTTGACAACAAATCACGATCAACTAGGGACACATTCAATATGTAACCAGGAATTTCACGCCGATATCAACGCGGCGTTTAGTAACCGGTTTCCCTGTAGGAGTGGCAGAGCGTGTCGTCCGGGGGTGGGGAACCATTTCCCGACCAACCGGAGGCGTCAGGGCGGGAATAATGGTGACAAGCCAAAGCCAGGTACTGTCCAGGAACGAGGTGCCATGTTCTCAAAGACTTATGGTGACCGCTATAGTGTCAACCCTCAATACAGTCCATTCCAAACTCGCTACAGAGAATTAGGTGTATATCCTCGATAACCTTGCCCTGCTTGAATGGTGTTATAAAGTCCACATCTATATTGTATAATAGTAATGCCTTCTCCCGCTCAAGACCAAGATCTATGTAATAATCCATGGCAACTCCATTACAGTTAATCGTGCAACTATTCAGGTATGACAGCGTTTGCCAGAAGGGATCACTTACATACAGGTCCAAGTCAAGCACGTTCCCGGATTTTATGGCTTGCCTACTTGCTTCGAATAGTTGATCAACTCTGTACAGGTTATCCGGGCCACCAACCATTTCTGCCAATGCATCATCTATGGATGACACAGAATCAAGTTTTTCGTATTGGGCTTCATACTTTTTGATCAAGTACTTGAAGTATAGTGTCTCGGCTTTTGTGTCATATGAAACAGAATCATCTAACAGTTCTGCCTTCTTGGCTACATGGGCAACAACGCAATCAGAGAATGGCATCCCGCCAAGAAAGTCATACCAGAACTGACTCATTACTTCTGCATGTTGATCTTGAATCATTTCAAGAGAAGATCCTGGCGGCGGAGGAGTGTAGGAATTGACATTGGTAAAATCGCCGTCTAGCAGAGGCGGGTTGTAGGGACTTGTGCAAGTGGGCGGATCCACTGTGAAGGAAGACTGCGCAAGTACCACATCAAGATCTGACACACTTGTAACAAAAGCAGTGTAATCACCATCATTCAGTGGCGACGTTACAGTGATGGTATTATTGATTGAAGATTGGGGAAGTACAGTCTGACTACCATCAGACTGTATGAACGTGTAGAAGGGGCCAATATCTGAAGTATCCCAAGACAATGTCACCATTTCGATGCCTGTATCGGTGTAATCAACACTGCTATTAACAACAGGAACACTGGCAATATTTGTAAATACACCGTCGGTTTGTGGTACTGATCTCATTATATCAAAAGTAGTAATTGCGTATAGATTATTGTCGATGGCCCCTATCAGATATGCAGTATAGGAACCAATATCCAGTGGATCGCTTATGATAGCAGACGTGTCTGTACCTACCTCCAAAAGCATAACGTTGTTGTTGCCGGAATCCCTGATCTGAATCTCAAACGGGCCCGCATCAACAGTATTCCAGGATAGAACCACAATCCCATTCGCATCGGGATCATATACGACAATACTGTTTGCTACATTATCTGAGAATGATGTAGATTCCTGGTATTCAACATATACTCCAGATATCTCGTTGTTTATGCGATCCATATATTTTTCGCAATCGGCGGTCTGGAAGTTGTTAGCCTTGCACGTGTTAAAATGGGCTGTGCTCTCCCTTTGTATATTATCTGCATATAACACATCCTCACCAATGGCTATACCCAAAAGCGCTATCACCACTAAGCTAGCAGATACAACAACCATCGAGTATCCTACCTTCGCGTGGTTGCGCGGTGACTTCATTGGCGTCAATCGCTAATTCACAAGATTTAATCCTTTCATGTCAGATCACGAATAGTTGCCAAGTTTCATGTACCCTAACATTGGACCTGGCACGCTTCACATACAAGGACCACATAGTCTCAACCGCAAGACTCGGTTTACAGGAAGCTACGTACTGGACTTACCGCCCAGCAAGGATGAACATGACTTTGGCTTGTCACCATTCACATTAGCGCTACGGGACTACCCGTCCGGGCAGGGAATCGGGTGTAGCCGAATTTGACACTAGTATATGCGACTGTTTTATCACACATTGCAAGTATTGCGTCGCGACAGAGCAAGAGCGGCATGCACTGATCCTCCGCAGGTACTGACTGCAATGATTATCCAAGTTCGCCAATACACAAATTTGCGCAAAGCTGATCGCCATTAGCCCGATTTGAACACAATGGACATTATGCAAATAGGTCTTCAAAGCAACGGAGTTCAAAATGATCACGTATAAAAAATCCACCACTATCGTGGATTTCCTGACCTTTATGCATAATCTCTAATGATTAAAGGAGGCGTACACATCCATTGTTGCACCAAAAATTAAAAGATACGTCTTACGCCATTAGCTTGTGAGGGGATTAATAGTGGGAAGATTCCAGCCTTTCCACCTAGGCCATCTGGAGTTAGTATACCAAACTCTTCGGGAATGTGACGAAGCAATAATTGCCGTAACAGGCTCCCAGTTTAATTATATTGACAAGAATCCATTTACTGCGGGGGAGCGAATAGACATGATATATGAATCCCTGCGCGATACAGAGATAGACCCAAATAGATACATGGTTTTGGGGATTGAGAATCAAAATAATGTTGCGGTTTGGGTTTCATACCTAAGAGCCGCATTACCAAAGTTTGACAGGATATACAGCGGGAATTCTTATGTATCCATGTTGTTGGCAGGGTCATACATACCAACAATACCGCCAGACTTTGTCAGGAGGGAATCTCTTAACGCAACTGCAATTAGGAATAAAATACGCGAGGGCGATAAGTGGCAATCTTTGGTGCCAGACGCGGTTGTCCGCCATCTAGAACGCATAGGCGGTGTGGAAAGGATAAAGACCATTGGAAGCTCAGACACGGATCCTACCCGATGCTGAATGAATGCACATCGCTCATGTCCAATCTGTGTCTGTGGATCAAAGAAATTTCGCAGACTTGACACTAAATCACTAAGACTGCAATGCATTGTCTGTGGTAACGAATTTAGCTTGTGACTCAATAGTACGAAAAGTAAGTCCGCTTAGGATCCGGCGTACAGTAGCTCAGATTGCACAAGCCAGATGGTAAAGAGAATAACAGATAAATCAAGACAAGAGGTGTTGCCACAACCAACATAGCTCAAGACCTGAAACAAGACACGTACGAAGATTGTGAACCAGATAACGGGAACGACTCGAGTAAAGATGGGTAGGCCCATGATACCAATCACCGCCACCAAGATACGAATGGTAATTGAAGCATACAGCAAGGACCCCGCCGGAGTAGTACGTATTGCAAATAGACTTAGACATACATATCGCGCAGTATATCGCATAATGAAAAAGAACGGCACGACAGTCTCATCACCTGCAAAGTCAGAGTGGGTACGCTATGAGCATAAATATTCCAATGCAATGTGGCACTGGCATGTCATGAAAAGATGAGCGCTTCAGGGGACTGAATCTCATAGATGATGCATCCAGGTGCATAGTCGGAGCGGCACTATTCTAGCATGCAGCCTCAGAGAACGCCGCTCTATTACTGAGACTGGCGATAAAGAGATTCGGCGCCCCTGCATCTCGGATAACGGCGCGTGTTTCGTAGGACAATAAAAGGGCAAAAAGAACTGGAAACCCACTATTCTAGGAAGAACTGCTGAATCAAGACATCATACTAATCAATTCCAGACCATACCACCCGCAGACAAATGGCAAACTGGAGCGCTTCCATGGAATGATTGAGGACGAGGGGACTCTTATTTAAGAGTCCAATGAGATATGGCATTATGACAGTCTCCGGGATTATATAGACTGCTACAATGAGAGAAGGTTGCACTTCTCACTGGATATAGATAACGGCGAGACACCACTCCAGGAATAAAAAGGCGATCCAGACAATTAGGGCAAATGATGCAAAATGGATGGAGCGAGATGCCAATGACTAGCGGACCGACTTTTCATATATTACAACCACACCAAAACAGCACAGGCCCAACTAGAACTCACCACGACGGATTGGTGGTCTTACACGTGATAGTATGTTTATGTTATTTTCACGCCGGTGTAGTATGTCATTGGAATGATCCTCGTACGCCCGCCTACACGCGACAGACGCTTGTATATGGCACCCAGATCACAAATTGCTTGTAGTGGGAGTATGTGTCTAAACTTGAATGTGATGGATAGCAACGATTAGTATGATTTAGACACGTAATTGAAGACGTAAACTCATACTGGTATTGCACATTTTATGAGTCGTCCTCTTTTGGTATTGATCCCTTTTAAACCAGTAACAAAAACTTATGGTATTCACTATGATGTCTCTGATAATTCAGATGTAACCATTTAGCTTGCGTTAACATCTAAACAATAAATCATAGACGTATGTGAGACATTATGAAAAAGAATGGGGCATGCTAGCGGTGTATTTTAGACGGTTATCAAGGGGTGACCCAAACTGTTACAGTTCAATCGTATGAGTTCACGTCTTCCGGAATCTTGTGCACAAATCACATTAACTGTCACGATCAGTTATGCGTAAATTTAGACACAGGTGAACTCATACGTTCAATCTGTCCTGCATCATTAGACAACAATTTATGGCGCATCAGCGTAGCTACATAATGAACTGTAATGCATGCCATCACACCTACGCCGCTCATGTACAAGACCACGGTTCCGCTTCCATACTAAAACTAGGTCGGTGTAACATACCCGGTTGTTCTTGTGATCAGTTTCAAGAATCTATACGTAAAATAGATGAGGAGTTGGATTAACTGTTCATGGCATTGTCTTGATTCTTCTTTTCACCTATGCCCTTTCGTGGCTTGTGCAGCCTGAAATAGCCCGTGATGGTACGCCGGATCCTGAGTGCTCTTTTCGTACCATTGACTTGACTATGACGTACCTGTGACATCAATTGCATGATGGCTTCAACGCAGTAATAACACGATCTGTTATGCGCCTTCTCTCGTACTCATCAGACTCAAACATGGGTAGTATTGCCAGATAGAGATTCTGCTCAGAGCCTGCCATACTAATCCAGCACTTGAAGGAGTCCATAGACGTAAAAAACGCACGATCATGTGTTTGTTCGCATACTCCTGCATATGTGGGCCTGAACTGATCCTTGTCTCTTGATAATATTATGTAGACCACTTTCTCCATAGGTGGTCCCCAATCATCTAGTGGTACCGGGCCCAAGAACTCGTAGTGAAGTATTTGTATGCTCATAGTATGGTGTAATATGCGCGCCTTTTTTCCTTTGCGTATGGAAAGAACTCCTCAATAGTACGTAAAGTTAAGCATAGCTGAGATCGCGCCAATTTTCCCTAGTCATAGCTTTTCGTATGATTATGGTGAAAAATATATCTCAAGCACGTAAGATACAATAATTAAAAATTAAAAATTAGTTAACTGAGTTGGTTGTTAACGAATATGAGCCGGTGTTTCTCCAGCCGTCTTCGGTTACCTCCCAGATACTATAGTCTCTGGGACGAAGGTCGCCATCTTCATTTAATGCTGTACTTCCTATAGCTCCTACATAGTTCTCTGCCAAATCAATGAATACGCTCTTTAGTGAACCTGCATCAGTGGCACCAGTCTGTAATATTGACATGCCTACCAACCAAGATATATCATATGCATTGTTAACATATGTTATGGGCACCTCACCTAGCTTATCCACGAAGTACTGCTGAACCCTAGTGTGTTTGTTATTATCCGGTTCAATTATTTGCAACGCCGTCAAGTTGGTTTCTGTTACAATCTCGCTCGCAATTGGATCATTCAAAATGTTGGTCTTTTTGGCCAGTGTCTCGGCTCCGAACCACTGAACTTGATTTAGCACGTCATAGTTACTGGCTGTCTGCAATATTTGTATGGACTCGTCAAACGCAACAAGGAACACGGCTACATTCTCAGCACCATGCTCGTTCACTGCACTCTGCACATCATCGGCTAGCGCCTGTACAGATACACTAAATTCCACTAGGTCTGGGTTGTATCGCACACCTTCGTAGGAAACTTTACCGCTGTTCTCAAAGTTGGCTTTGGTGGCCTCAACTAGTTGGTCACCATAGTCATCTCCTCTCCATATGGAAACAAACGCCTCAATATCGCGGTCCACAAGCAATCCACTTACTGCGCTTGCCTGATAGACGTCATCTGACGCAAGTCTGAATATACTGTCATTCGGAATCGCCAAATTGGACGCAGTTGAGCAGCAGCTGATGAGCATCATGTCATTTGTGTCTGCATATGCCTTTGCGTTGGTGACTGTGGAACTTATTCTAGGTCCAATTACAACATCTATTCCTCTTGAATAGAGTGTCTGAACTTTTTCTAGCGCTACCGAAGGATTAGTGGCCGAATCTTCTGAAACTATAACCATATTCCATCCTGCATCTATGCGATCAAGAATCCGATTAAAGTCATCAGCGCCTAATTGTGTAGCGTCTCGTGTATCATACCCTGTGGAGTCTTGACGACCAGTAAGTGGGTATAGAGATCCTATCATCACATCACCTTCCGGCTGATTTGAAGCTAGTACAATATCTAGCTCACCTACGTATTTTGATACTACAGTCCATGAACCATCTACTATGCTAAGTATATCATAGTCCACTCTTGCAATATCACCGTTCGCATTTAGCGCAATGTCTGTCATGGCACCACTATAATCACTGGCGATTATGGGAATATACTCTTTGATGGCATCCGCATCAGTACTACCTGCTGCTTCAATGGCCGAGCCTATTACCCATACAGTATCGTACAATTGAAGATCGTATGGTGTTGGTGTGCCGCCTTGCTCAACAATGCGTTGGTTCAAGTCATTAGCTCTTGGACCTTCACTTTGTATGAATTGTATGCCGGTTAGGTCTACGTCATTCACGAATGCAGAGGTACGATCCTCGGTTAGGTGCGCATCTCCAACTAGACTACTTGAAGTAAACCATTGTACCTCCTTGAGTGTAGAATATCTATCTGCGGCTTGGAATAATTGCAAGCCATCGCCCTCAAGGGCAGCCACAAAGACTGCCACTTTGTCTGCTCCGTACGTCTCTATTGTGCTGCTGACATAGGCGTTTAGATGATCGGCCTCTTGCGAAAAGTCTGTATCAAGAGGGTTATATCTTAGACCGGTCTGTACAAATCCGCCATAGTTCGTGCTAAACTCTGTGGAAAGGGAAACTATAAGATCATCACCGTAAGTGTCTGCTCTCCACACTGGCACAATTGCCTCGATACCATTTTCGCTTAATATCCTAGCTACTACTTGTCCCTGATTTTCGTCGCTGGCTTCAAGCCGGAATATGTTATCTCCCGGTATGGCCATACTCGCTGCTGTGGATGTTGGTGATACCATAATAACACCATTCTCGTCTGCAAAGCTCTTGAGCAGAGACACCTCTGCGCTTGTGAATGGCCCAACAGTTGCTGTGATTCCCCTTGCATGTAATGACTCAAGTCCACTTTGTGAACGTGCATTATCACTCTCTGTATCAATAATTACTATTTCAAGAGACCATCCCGCTCCGCTCTCGGCCAGATAGGCATTGAAATCTTCTACTGCCAGATCTGATACAACTTGGATGTTTTCAAGCTGTTCTACTTCTCCTGAAAGTGGATACAATCCGCCTATTTCCACTGTGCCAGTAAGCTGAGCTGATGCCACATTTGGCACCATAGCTACCAACACTGCCATGGAAGTTATCATCAAAATACTTCTTACTTTCATTTGTGTTATATGCCAATATTTAACTATAAAAATGATTAGTATAACAGAGTTTGTTGCATAACTGACTTTGACAGAATACCGGTTCCCCATGTCGTAATCTACGTTGCTGCCGCGTCCACCCACTCGTTGTACTCGTATGTTATCCCATTTCCGCGCCATCAATCCGTGCCCGAATAATCGTTTGAACGGGAACCGGCTCTGATTATCTCGATTATCCATCGCCTGTTGTACCCTTTTGCCGCCTTCTAGTACTGCTTGTTTTCGGCCTTTTCCTCATCAGAAAGGCGGAAAATGGGCGATTCCGGGCTTCCTCCAAGACTGCAAGTCCCCATGAGTCGCCTCTCCTTTGGTGGAATTTAGCTGAAGTGGAATGGTTGTCCGGATTCGATTATCACTGCACAATTTCATGTTATCCCTGGACGCGTATGCGCCATCTGCAAGCAACTCGAGGTTGCATGCGCGCTTCTCATCATTATTCAGTAAGAGGGACACACCGTTAGTCAGCGCCTTTCCGGGTTGTGGCTTATCTGTTGGTCCTGCCAGGGATGGCAACTGTTGCAATGGGTCCGGAACTTTCCAATTCCAGGGTGTGCTCCCTGTCCAGTTGTGGCTCTTCTGCATACGAGTCCAGTACTGCATTGTTTAACATGCGCGTATCCCCAACCCACTCGCCGGTAACCGTAAATGCATATGCTCTCCCAGTCCGCGAGCATTGATGAATCCGCGTCTCTTTTTCCATTTGGTTCTAATCCACTCGCCACGATTCAAGGCCGGTCGAGTCCACAATCATTGGCCCTCGTCAGCTTTTTGTCTGTGCCGACAATCATGCCATTCCCCTTGTTAATGTCAAGATCTTTTACGCGTCTGTATATTGTGGAGTAGTGCGGGGTTTGATGCCCTTCCAGTAGTCCTGCAAGGAATCCGGATACCTGCCTGTATCTCACACCTAATGCCGTTCTCAGTGTCATGTAACATGTCCACGACATACCGGTAGGGAGCACCCTCCTTGTTATGGTTAGCCTTTTCAATCCCATGCATGATCAAAGCCAAATAGCCTCCCGCTGGACGTACTTGGAATTGTCGGTGAATACCATCAAGTTTGTTTAAAAAGTCTCAGCTATTAATGCTTGGATCCAATCTAGTAATCACTGACAGAATGAACGAAAATACTCAAACCGTTCCTCACATACATTTTTAATCTAACTTGTTTGGAGTTATGCAACAAACTATCATTGTATGAGTTCACCTGTGTCTAAATTTACGCACAACTGATCGCGACAGTTAAAGAATCGGTTCTTTTGTGCACAAGATTCCGGAAGACGTGAACTCATACCTATCATTTGCACAACTGATAAATAATATCAATAGTAAAGTTCAAGTTGTTCATATCCCCGGTGTATTTTGACGCCATAGTGTTCTCCAGCCTGTTGGTATTACTTAGCTTGGGGCTCACCCTCACATACCTCACCACCAGGGTACCCAATTTTGCTCATGCGTCATTTGCCACCATAGGCGTATTCATGACGCTGATAGTCATACGAGTCTGGGAGTCAAATCCCTACATAGCCATACCCATCGCATTTGTGATATCCGGTCTCGTAGCCGTTGCATTATATGTCACCGTGCTCAAGCCCCTTGCCAAAAGAGGGGCGACAGAGGCCATGCAGATGATCGCAACCCTGGCATTTGACATGATACTTATCGCGGCCCTGAACATATTAGCCGATTATCTGACAGACTTGTTCCGCATAAAGGCAAGGGAGTTTACCCTGCGCAGTTACGACTTGGATTTTTTTGACCTGCCCATGATAGTGGTCGTAGCCCCCCTTGCGGTAATTGCAATAGTCGTGACACTATACTTCATGCTCAAAAAGACAAAGTTTGGAATTGCGGTACGCGCCGCCACGGTGAATCCGGACCTCTCCGGCACTGTGGGAATAAACGTAAAGGCCGTCTTTGCCGTGGCGTGGATAATAGCAGGGGGTTTGGCAGGAATAGCCGGAGCCCTGATGGCACTGTGGTTCCTGGGAGATCCCAACTTGGGGCCACTCATAATACCCAGTATCTTTGCGGCAAGCATAGCTGGCGGTTTTCTGAGCATATTCGGAGCCGTAGCCGGTGGACTTTTAGTGGGATTTGCAGAGGTCCTGGGCACACTCTTCTTGGCTGGCCAGCTGGGTTCCTGGGTTATCGCGTATAGGCCACTGATACCCCTTATCATAATAGCCATTGTTCTAATGTTCATGCCCCATGGCATCACCGGTGTAAACTGGTACAAGATAAGGAGCAGGATATGGCGCTAGACTCTGCGTTTATCTTCATAACCGACCTTATTGCCATATTTGCAATATACGCCATCATAAACCTGAGTCTTAATCTGGAGTTCGGGTACGCGGGCGTTCCCAACTTCGGCAAAGTGCTCGCAGTGGGAGCTGGCGCTTTTGTGGCCGCCTCTGTACCAGGCCGCATAATAGCAGGTATAGCCGGTGTCGAGGGAGATTACATACAGCAAAATCTCTTTGTGGTATCTCAGCTAAACGATTGGCTGGTACTTAATGCAGGCATAGGCATAGTCATATTCCTGTTTACGCTGGGGATTGCAGCAGTGGTGGGTGGCGCCTTGGGTGCCATAACTGCATATCCTGCTCTGCGACTGCGAGGGGATCACCTAGCCATCACGCTACTGGCCTTTGGGGAGAGCATACGTATTATAGGAAACAACTTCCCACCACTGGTAGGCGGTACGCTGGGAGTGCAGGTTCCGGATCCGCTCTCATTCTTGCCTGACGAGGTAAGGTTTCCCGCCGCCAGTATCATCCTGCTCGCAATGGCGGCCATAGTTTACGTATACTGCGAGTATACAATCCGCTCGCCATTGGGACGCTCCCTGCGGTCATTACGGGACAACGAGGTAGCTGCCGAATCAGTAGGAAAGGATGTGAATCGCATGCGCATCAAGACAATCATGGTAGCTTCTGCCCTGGCTGCCATCGCCGGTGCCCTCTATGCCATATACGTAAGCAGTACAATTGCCATCGCGTATGATCGCGCCAGCTGGACTTTCTGGCCATTCCTTATGATTCTCATAGGCGGTTTGGCCAACAACAAGGGCATACTCCTGGGAACACTGATATTTGTTGCACTGCGCAAGTTAATCATATTCTTCAAGGACTCTTTCCAAGGGTTTGTTCCGTTTGATGTGGTGTGGCTGGACCTGCTACTGCTAGGAGGCATACTGCTTGTAGTCCTGCTCTTCCGCCCGCAAGGAATAATTGCCGAAAAGACAACCCACACACTGGGCTCACCCAGCAGGGCAAAGGGCGTAAAGCGCATATTCAACCTGCTCTTCCGGTGATATACGCGTCATGCCATAACGCCGGTATATCCGGCTACAGAATCGCCCTATAAGACACGACCCAAATGGCGCGTCAACAGACACTGTTGATTCACTAGAATACTGATAAGATCCCGTGATCTACACACGTCAGGGCCAGGCAGCGCACTCAGGTATATCACGATTTGGTACAAGGATACAAATTCCCGTTTCGCCTGTATGTTCCGCATCATCGGCAGTGCCAAACTTGCCATCCGGTCCCACCATCTCAGGATCCCAGTCAGTACTATTGCGCATCATATACTGCCCTATATTCGCGGGACCCTCCTGTATTGTGATGGGTCCCAGGCATTCGCCGTCCGGTTTGCATATTATTATTCTGTCACCCTCATCAATCTCGTACGCAGGAGGAAGGCTGCGGGGATCCTCTGCATATACTGGAAGTCCAGAGAAATCCATGCTCAGGAATAACGGAGTACCAAAAAAGTCAACGGTTGCCACATCTTCTACACAGGTACCGCCTATACACATCTCATATGGCATACCCGCGTACAATGCCATGTACTCCGGCTCAAGTTCTGGCACTATCTCGGCAACCGTGGTCACGGCATCCTGCGCGGCAGGTATTATCACATCGGTGGCATCAATTACCTCTTGTACTCCCGGAACGTCCTCGCGTATATCCGAGATGGTCTCATCTACACTGTCGCGTACGGGAACAAACTGCTCCAACAAATCGGTCTGGTATATCAGGTAGTATAACGAGAACCCCACGGCTCCCAGTATTATTATCACCTTTATGAGACCAAGTATCATACAATTCACCCCTGTTGTGTTTTTGATTGCATTTTTAGCTTATAACCAGATGCCCAGGTTTGATAGTAGTGCGCGTCCATGCCATAGATTTTGACTACAAGATGGCAATCCGCTATCGGTAATACAGGGTGTGAGTTCACCTGTGTCTAAATTTACGCACAACTGATGGAACAGGTTGTTCTAGTTAATGTGATTTGTGCAGAAGATTCCGGAAGACGTGAACTCATACAATACAGGCGTTACGGTAATGACAGAACGGCATCTCGGGGTACTGGTCTATCGCCGGTACCATAAAGACGTGACTGATATGCCCGGACTTGAATACAGACTAATGAAAAAGCGGCCGGAAGGGCATAAATGACAGGATCCAGAAAGAATGGATGGCACATGACCGGCAGACGTAAATACGCATACGAGAACCAGACGCAACCGTTTAGGTCGCGTAAAATAACAGACAACCATCATGGGCATTTGTGAGGTATTATGATAGAAAAGGCAAGGTATGAGTTCACGCCTTCCGGAATCTTGTGCACAAATCACATTAACTAGAACAACCTGTTCCATCAGTTGTGCGTAAATTTAGACACAGGTGAACTCATACAAGGCAAGAAGAGATATGCTCGCGTGTATTTCAAACGGTTGTCTACGGGTGACATAAACGATACGGGTCAGACTGTATGGGACAGATACATTAATTCCACACACGTGTAATTTTATTATAAAATATGTCATTCTGTTTAAATAACCGCAAGAATACTTGTTGATGTGGCTAGAAAAACCACTCTGCCCCAGCTTGTGAAATATGACGTGTCGCAAAAGATTCTACAGACACTGGCAGATGCAGAGGCCCGGGCCCTACTCTTCTCTGTCATAAAGGAGAAGAAAAGTGCCGCGGAGCTAGCCGAGAACCTCAATATCCCACTTAGTTCAGTATACAAAAAGCTGGCCACACTAGAGGAGTTAGCCCTTATCGAGGTTTCATATACAGTAGTGGAGTACACACGGAAACGATTCAAGATGTATTATAGCCGCATAGCCAAGGCAGAGATCGATATCCGCAAGCCCCATTTAGATCCGGACTCGCTGAGACTCATCCCCAACTTAGGCTCATGACCAGCAGGTCTCCAGTAATACGGATGAGTGAGTTTGACGTAACGCAGAGGATCATAGAGGCGGTAAGTAGTGTGAGTACTAGGGCCATCCTATTCTCCGTGTTGCACCAAGCCAAGGATGCCAATCATATCGCCATGGAGCTGCAGCTCTCCGTATCTACAGTATACAAGGCACTTACACATTTGGAGAATCTGGCACTAATCGTTGTAGAGAGATATTCGCTGGACGATGGAAAGAAGATCAAGATGTATCGGAGCCGCATAGGCCGTGTAGAGATAAACATGACCGGAACAGAACCAATACTGAACCTTTATCCCAATATCAAGGACCAGAAGGCCTAGTCACTGCCCCCCGGGACGCGGATCCTGCCAAGGCGGCATACTTTGCTAGGGCACCATGCGTATAGTTGGGTTTTGGTGGACTCCATGCCTTCTTGCGGGATTCCATGTCATCTGCCAGTACATCCAGGGTATTGGTCTCGATATCTATCCTTATTGTATCGCCATCACGCACCAGCGCGATGGGTCCGCCTACATATGCCTCCGGGGATACATGGCCAACCATAAACCCCCTGGTTCCGCCGGAGAATCGGCCATCAGTAACCATGGCAACCTTGCGGCCCAGTCCCTGGCCAACCAGCGCTGCCGTAGTAGAGAGCATCTCCCGCATTCCGGGCCCACCCCGGGGCCCCTCATACCGTATTACCACTACATCACCCTCGTTTATCTCCCCCCTCGAGACACTCTGGAAGGCTAGCTCCTCGCGATCAAATACCCTAGCCACACCTGTAAACTCGGTCATCTCTACACCCGCGGTCTTTATGACTGCACCCTCCGGCGCTAAGCTGCCGTACAGTATGACGGCGGTTCCCTCATCATGTATGGGACTATTTATGTCCCGGAGTATGCACTGCTCGGAGGGCGGGGCTTGCGCGGATTCCACATTCCCTGAAATAGTATTCCCGGATACTGTTATACAGTCACCGTGAAGTAGTCCGTGTCGCAACAGCATCCTCATTACGACAGGGATACCGCCTATCCGGTCTAGGGCATTCATTACGTAGTTGCCCCCGGGCTTCATGTCGGCGATGTGGGGGGTTCTCTTGCGTATGCGCTCAAAGTCCCCATAGTCCAGGCTTATTCCGGTCTCGCCTGCCAGCGCCAGTATGTGCAGTATACCGTTGGTAGAGCCCCCCAGAGCGTTAAGTATGGTTATGGCATTCTCAAATGCCTCAAATGTCAGTATGTCTGAGGGTCGTATACCGGTCTCCAGCAGACTCACACAGGCCGCACCACTCTTGTATACCATATCCTGGCGCCGGGGATCCTCCGCGGGAGGACTGGCGTTACCGGGCATTGCCAGCCCGATGGCCTCCGATATTGATGCCATGGTATTGGCGGTAAACATGCCACCACAGGATCCGGCGCTGGGACAGGCAGCATTCTCTATGTCGCTGAGGCTCTCCAGGCTTATCTTTCCCGCATCATATGCACCCACGGCCTCGTATACATCCACTACCGTAAGCTCCCGGCCATCCAGTATACCGGGCATTATGGTTCCCCCATACACAAAGACTGAGGGTACATCCAGCCGGGCCATGGCCATCATTGTTCCGGGCAAACTTTTGTCACAACCGGCCAGTCCCACTAGGGCATCATACTGGTGGGCGCGCACCATAAGCTCTATGGAATCTGCTATCACCTCCCGGGACACCAGCGATGACTTCATGCCTTCATGACCCATAGCGATTCCGTCGCTTACGGCAATAGTACCAAACTCCCGGGGTGTCGCACCCGCATCCAGGACCCCCTTCCTGGCAGACTTGGCCAAGTCAGGTAGGTGTATGTTGCACGGTGTGGCCTCATTGCCTGCATGGGATATTCCTATCATGTGTCTTGAGAGATCCTCGTCATTGAGCCCCATGGCCTTGTACATGGCACGGTGCGGAGCCCGGGACGGGCCATCCAGCACGTTCCTGCTGGATATGCCCTCCTGCATGTATTAGCGCACCAGTTCCTGCCGATCCAGCTCGTCCAGCAGCTCAGAGATATCGTCCGCAGACTCGTCCCCGTAAGTTATCAGTATACGATCATCTTCCATGGGTACGTAGGTTCGTATGTCGTTTACCTCCTCCCGGTTTATGAAGAATCGCAGCTCGTAATCATCATTGGTACAGAATTCGCGTCCGCTGGGAAAGACATAACATTGATCCGTAAGACCGATATCCAGCGACTTGAAGAGTGAGTCCAGCGTTACACCTGTGGCGTGCCGGTGTATGGTAGTACCGTCAAGGTTCTCAAAATGTATCCACGGTGACTGGATTTGATATCCCTCCTCGTGGAAGGGGAAGGTATCCCCAAATATCTTTACCAGTATTCCCGTGTGGGCGTGATCACTGTTCATTGCCCCGGCTCCAAAGGGAGCTCCGCCTATATCCTCGGGGTCTATATTGACAAAGGACCAAGCGGACCAAGCAACTATGGCCCCTATGGCACCCAATACGGCTATGGCTATCATGGTGTGTTTTCGTTTCTCTGCAGTATGCTTTGCGGCATAGCTTTCACGCTTCTGCTCCCGCTCACGCCTCTCCTTGCGCCCCATTCTGTAATGGTATGGTGACCATACGGGCCTAATTAAGCTAATGGATTGATCACGCGTAACCGTTTAGGTCACCCCTTTGTACTTCATTTCCTTGGACTTCCTGTTCTGGATAACCGGACCTAGACGAACGTATTTGAAAACAGGTCAGTATTCCGTTATCACAATTACTCCCACAAGATCGTACCCAGACTTGTAATTTGTTGTTCTTTTACGCAACCTAAATGGTTACTGACCACGCCCAACCATACCTGTACTGTGGGCTGGAAAAGAATGACAGAACTCCAGTATAATCCACAGATACCCAGTGGCAATCAAATAAATAAAAACCGACAACCCTCTGCATATGGAGTGCGTCTTTTGTGAGATCGTGAAAAAAAGACGCGACGCATATATCATATATGAGGATGAGTATCACCTGTCCTTTCTTGACCGGTACCCCGTGGTACGCGGGCACACACTGGTGATACCAAAAGAGCATCATGATACAATTAACCACATGAAGCGGGAATCTGTGGGGGAACTATTCTCGCTGGTGCCGCTTATAGCCTCGGCCGTACTGGAAGCGACGGGAACTGCCGACTATAACGTGGGCCAGAACAACGGACATGCCGCCAAACAGGTGGTGCCCCACGTACATGTCCACATAATACCGCGCCGCCCCCATGATCATATAAACTGGTCCTCCCGCCTGCTGCCGTCACGGGAAGAGTTTCAAGAATTAGCCCATTGTTTACGAAGTATCATGTCATCCCGGTCTTGAGTGCACGGACAAAGGACTCCACGTTGGACTCCATGTCGTCGAACCGGGACTTTTCCATTACATTCAGGATGGCGCTGCCCACTATGACCGCGTCCGCACCCGCATCCACGTATCTGCGAGCATCCTGGGCCCCGCTTATGCCAAAACCTATGCCCACCGGTATGTTACCGGTTACGCTCTTTATCCTGTCCAGTGCCCGTACGGCATAATCCTGCACACCGGTACGGGCTCCGGTGGTACCATATACCGCAACCATGTACAGGAATCCCGTAGTGATTCTGGCGATACGAGCAACCCGTTCTGTCTGGGTATTGGGGGAGACCAGGAATATTGTATCAACACCGTGGCGGCGTGCAGATTCCACATAGGAATGTGACTCTTCCGGGGGCATGTCCGGCAGTATGATGCCATCTACGCCATTAGTCGCGGCGCCAGAAGCGAATGCCTCATATCCCATACTGTACGCTATATTAGAATATGTCATGGTAACAAGGGGTACATCGGTGAAGGCCCGTATACGGGATACCATATCATAATAGGAGGATATATCCATACCATTCCCCAGTGAGACATCGGCTGCCTCCTGTATGGCTGGCCCATCGGCCAGTGGATCCGAGAAGGGAAATCCCATCTCTATTATATCTGCGCCGCCCTTTACCAACCCCCTTACGGCAGATATGGTGGACTGGTTATCGGGATAGCCTGCCATGACATATGCTATAAGGGCCTTCTTTCCGGATACGGAGAGGGTATCGCTAATTCTTCCCATGATTATCATACTTCCGTACTATATCCATATCCTTGTCTCCCCTACCAGAGAGAGTCACCACTACATTCTGACTGGAATCCATGGTAGCAGCTATCTTTGTCGCCACGGCCAATGCATGAGCTGACTCCAAGGCAGGTATTATTCCCTCGGTACGGCATAACATGTGGAACGCTTGAATAGTCTCCTCATCATTGGCTGTAGTATATTGTACCCTTCCGGTATCCTTGTAGTGCGCGTGTTCCGGACCAACTCCCGGGTAGTCAAGACCCGCAGAGATAGAGTGTGTCTGAGATATCTGACCCGCATCATCCTGCATGAGATAAGTCATCATTCCGTGCAGTATGCCCGGTCTGCCGGCACTCAGGGGTGCAGAGTGCAACCCCGTATGGATACCCCCTCCGGCCGCCTCCACACCGACTAGCCTGGATCCTGTATGTATTAGTGGACGGAATGTGCCTATGGCGTTTGATCCTCCACCCACACAGGCTACCGCGCAGTCCGGCGAGCCCAGCTGGTTCAGAATCTCCCTTCCAATTACACTCTGAAAGTCCCTTACCATTACAGGATATGGATGCGGACCCACGGCGGATCCCAGCAAGTAGTACGTGTCCTTGACGTTGGTAATCCAGTCCCGGATGGCCTCGTTAATGGCGTCCTTGAGTGTCTTTGATCCGGACTCGACCGGTATGACACGAGCGCCAAGCAGTTCCATCCGATACACATTGAGCTTCTGTCGAATGGTATCCTCACTGCCCATGTACACAACAACCTTCATGCCCAGGGCCGCACAGGCCATGGCGCAGGATACACCGTGCTGGCCAGCACCGGTCTCCGCGATTATTCTTGACTTACCCATGTGCCTTGCCAGTAATGCCTGACCCAGGGCATTGTTTATCTTGTGGGCACCACCATGACACAAATCCTCCCGTTTAAGGTATATGTGTGCCCCTCCTACCTCCCTAGAGAGGTTCCTGGCCAGGTACAGGGGCGTGGGCCTGCCAGCAAACTCTCGCAAGTATGTATCAAGCTCGCCCCGGAAGGCGCCATCATGTAATAGTCGCTTGTACTCATGAGTCAGTTCCTGTACTGCGGGCACCAGCGTCTCCGGTATATAGCTGCCACCATACATGCCAAATCTCCCATCAGTCATAACGCATTCACCAGTTCATCCACACTTCCTTTAATGTTGTCCTTTGCCATAATGCTACTGCCCACAAGAAAGGCCCGGGCCCCACACTCCCATAGGCGCCGTATGTCATGCGGCGTTGATATACCGCTCTCTGATATAATGATACGGGCATCCCCGTATCCTGTCAGTACCTCACATGTTGTATCAAGGGATATCTCCAGGGTATCAAGATTGCGGTTGTTAACACCGATTATGTCACATCCAGTGAACAGTGCCCTATCCAGCTCCGCCCTACTATGTACCTCCAGCAATACCTGTATGCCGTATTGATGTGCTGCATCTATGAACTGGTCCATATTCGTGGCATAGCCTGCATCAAAGACTGCCTGTATCAGCAGTATGCAGTCTGCCCCCATCCTGTGCGCCGCATGTACCTGTGCATGATCCACAATGATATCTTTCATAAGAACAGGGACCGGCACCTCCCGGCGCACTCTCATTAAATATTCCGGCGAGCCACCAAACATGTATGGTTGCGTAAGTACCGACAGGGCGGCAGCGCCACCGGCAACCATGGCCCCAGCCACCGTCTCCGGCTCTATCATGTCATGTATGATACCCCGTGACGGCGAAGCAAATTTCACTTCAGATATGATGGGCACAGTCCTGCCTCGCAGGGCCCCCACAAAATCGCGGCCCCCCGGCACAGATTCCTGTATGTTGTATGTACCCTCCCCGATGGCACGGCGAGAGTTGTCCGCAAGTTGGCGAAGAATACCGCCTCTCATGTCAGATTCTCCAATATACTGATATCACCCATATCCCGGACAAAATTTGACAGTGTCTTTTGCGCTTTTCCGGACATTATAATCTCCATGCTCGTCTCAAAACCATCCCCCATACTGTCTGTATGTCCCGCAACCACCAGCGCTCCCGCGGCATTCATTGCGGTAGTATGGATTATGGGAGCCTTGGCGGTACCGGATACGGCCCCCACAAAGGCTGCCATTGCTTCCTGCTCATCTTTTACACAAATGTCTTGTAGAGTTGCGCGCCCTATCGACAGGTCTTCGGGTAGTATACTCTGCCGGGTATGGCAACCATCCCTGTACAGCACGATATGGTTAGACGATGTGGGAGAGAGTTCATCCAGCCCATCACCGGAGACCACGCTCATGTTGCATTTGGATCCCCTCCTCTCCAATATTCTGGGTATGCGGCTCAGCATATGAATAGGCACCCCCACCAGCTGGCGCCTCACACCGGCCGGATTGCACAGGGGGCCCAGCAAGTTGAATATGCTTCTGCGACCCAGCAGGCGACGGGCCCCGGCGGCATGTCGTACTGCAGGGTGATACCTTGGCGCAAACATAAAGCAGATATTGTGACGGCCCAGCGCCCCGGCCACGTCCTCCGGTTCTGCCATGATATCGCACCCCAGCATCTTGAATATGCCCGCGCTCCCCACACCTCCGGAGCTGGAGTGATTCCCGTGCTTTGCCACGCGAACACCTGCTGCCGCGGCCACAAAGGATGCCGCGGTGGATATATTAAAAGTACGCTTTCCGTCACCGCCGGTTCCGCACATGTCCAGTACATCATTGTAGTTGTGCATTACCGGTATCATCATCTCTGTCATGACATCCAGCATACCTTCTATCTCCTCGTCGGTCTCGCCCCTGTTGGCCAACATTTCCAGTATGTGAACCTTGGATTCGTCGGTACCGTCACCGGACATCATGTATCTCATTATGACTGCGGCCCCGCGGGAGTCCAGGCTTTCACCGCGCCCAATTGTTTGAATGACATCCTGTACGTTCACCTTCTTGCCTCCTCCAAAAAGTTTGCAATCATACCCATTCCGTACTGAGTCATTATGGATTCCGGGTGAAACTGTACCCCGAACACCGGGTGCCTGCTGTGTCGCACGGCCATAACCTCCCCGTCATCCTGCGCTGTGGCATTTATTGTCAGACATGCGGGGATAGTGCTCTTCTCGCCAACCAAGCTGTGATACCGTGTGGCGCGCAAAGGCGTGGGCAGGTTGGCAAATATGCCGGTCCCGTCATGTTCCACAAGACTGGTCTTGCCATGCAGTATGTGGCCGGCGTTAGTCACCCGGCCACCATACGCCTCCACTATTCCCTGGTGGCCAAGGCAGACGCCCAGTATGGGAGTGGTTTGGGACATCTCCTTTATGACTGAGGAGCAGGCACCAAAGTATCTTGTATTCGACGGAGTGCCGGGGCCGGGCGATATTATGATGCCATCATATCCGGATCTGCGTATTATGTCAGGCGATACCGCATCATTCCGTAGTACATCACATGTGGCACCCAAGCTTCCCACGTATTGTGCTATATTATACACAAAGGAGTCATAGTTATCGATTAGAATAACTCTCATGAGCCATCATCTATTACCTGCAGCATGGCGCCAGCCTTCTCCTGTGTCTCCTCGAACTCCCTGGATGGTTGTGAGTCATGCACAATACCCGCGCCCGACTGCACAAAGCCGGTACCGCCTTCCAGGAATATGCTGCGTATGGTAATGGCAAAGTCGCAGCACCCGTTGGCCGAAAAGTATCCCACGGCACCGGCGTATGGTCCCCGGGCATGTGGTTCCAGCTCATCTATTATCTCCATGGCCCTGACCTTGGGGGCTCCGGAGACGGTTCCCGCCGGAAATATTGCCCGGAACGCGTCGAACATGTCTTGGGTATCATCCATCCTGCCCTCCACATGAGTAACCATATGCTGAACATGGCTAAATCGCTTCACTTCCATGAGCGAGAGGGGACGCACAGTTCCCGGTTTGCAGACCCGGCCTATGTCATTGCGACCCAGATCAACAAGCATGGTATGCTCTGCTAATTCCTTGGGATCTGTCCTCAGATCCTCGGCCAGTTGTGTATCCTCATCATGGTTACCGGTTATGCGCCGGGTGCCTGCAATGGGGAATGTCTCTACCCTGTCGCCCGTTATTCGGACTAGCATCTCCGGCGATGCCCCTATTGCGGTACGTCCACTCATTCTCAAATGGAACATGTATGGTGAGGGATTGAGTTGTCGCAGGCGCGAGTATAGAATTATGGGATCTCCGGATGCGCTAAAAGAGAATCGCCTGGATAGTACCACCTGAAATATGTCTCCATCATATATGTACTCCTTGGCTTTATCCACCATACGGGAGAATGCCGCCTCATCCAGGTTGGAGTGAGGTGTCGTGGCCCGGAATGGCTCCCATTGCGCATCATCGCCATCCAGCATATGGGATCTATCCTCATCGTACCAAAAGTACACCATTCGGCCGGTATCCTTGTCATAAGCGATGCCATCATCATACAGTCCGAATTCAAAGAGCGGTTGTGGCACGTGGTGCGACTGCGGTATCTTCTCTGTGAGTTGTACTGCATCATAGTTAACCATACCTACCGCACCACCCACGTACCGGTGCCCATCATACTCCCGATGCGGCATCATGTCCCTGAGTACGGCCATAGGGTCCTGCGTTTTTATCACATCGATGTGCTCTCCGGTCTGCAGCTCCACACGACCTGCATATCCTCGCACTATACGGGGAGGATTAAATCCCATAACCGATGTTTGGGCCATCTCACCTAGCTCGGTGAGGGACTCGAATAGAAAGGAGTGTGGATACCTGACGCAGATACGGCTGTAGAGATCAAATGGATCCGTGTAGTTGCGTATGAGAACTGTTCCCGGCGGATTGTCCCCAAATATGTCCACCCATGAAACACAGGAGAGACACGGTTAATTTAAGTGGTTTCTTGGCAGGAAAATTTGTGGTATAACTCAGCCAAATTAAATAAAAATTGTATGACTGGATTCAGGCATCAATATGTGTGAATATCTGTAATGACATTAGCCGACAACGCCATGTTCGGCGAGGTCTTACGTTTATGAACCGGAATCATAACACAAGGCCAAGGAGAGTACCCCCATGCAATCGTTCCCGGATAATGATTGTCGTCGTAATATAGTGGTCACAATAAGTCTTTGACATGTAAGACGGGGATGATATATGGCAAATGTATAGCGCCCACCATTGTAATGTATGAAAAGTCGGTCCGCTAGTCATTGGCATCCAGCTCCATCCATTTTGCATCATTTGCCCTAATTGTCTGGGTCGCCTTTTTATTCCTGAAGCGGCGTTTCGCCGTTATCTATCCAGTGAGAAGTGCAATCTTCTCTCATTGTAGTAGTCTAAATAATCCTGGAGACTGTCATAATGCCATATCTCATTGGACTCTTAAATAAGAGTCCCCTCGTCCTCAATCATTCCATGGAAGCGCTTCAGTTTGCCATTTGTCTGCGGGTGGTATGGTCTGGAATTGATTAGTATGATTCTTGATCCAGCAGTTCTTCCTCGAATAGTGTTGGTTTCCAGTTCTTTTTGCCCTTTTATTGTCCTATGAAACACGCGCCGTTATACGAGATGCAGGGGCGCCGAATCGTTTCATTGCCGATCTCAGTAGAGTGGCGTTCTCTGAGGTTGTATGCTAGAATAGTGCCGCCCCGACTATACACCTGGATGCATCATCTATGAGATTCAGTCCCTCCTGAAGCGCTCATCTTTCATGGCATGCCAGTGCCACATTGCATTGGAATATTTATGCTCATAGCGTACCCACTCTGACTTTGCAGGTGATGAGACTGCCGTACCGTTCTTTTTCATTATGCAATATACTGCGCGATATGTATCATGTCTCAGTCTCTTTGCAATACGTACTACTCCGGCTGGATCCTTGCTGTATGCTTCAGTTACCATTCGTATCTGGGTGGCGGTGATTGGTATCATAGGCCTGCCCATCTTGAGTCATTCCCGTCCTCTGGTTCACAATCTTCGTACGTGTCTTGTTTCAGGTCTTGAGCTATGTTGGTGGCGGCAACACCTCTTGTCTTGCTGAATCGCTTCGTGATTCTCTTGATTCCTCTGTTATTCTCTTTATCATCTGGCAATGAAATAGTCAGCTACTGTACGCCGGATCCTAAGCGGACTTACTTTTCGTACTATTGATTATAGTGCATATGAGTACACAAAACATGTGTTTTTAATATTATAGCACGCGTTTATTATATTCTCCAAGTTTTTGTTTGTATATCCTGCTACGAGGTTTTTGGCGAACCCTGTAGTTACAACAGTTGCAGAACCAGCCATTGGTATTCTTGATGACAGGGGTTCCGTCCTTTGTATGGCATCCTTGATTATCCATCCACATGTCACATATTTGACACCGTACCTGCCCGGAGCCATATCTGGTGGTTCCGTGAGGTTTTTTGACTTTGTAGCTTTTACAAACCCCTCTACAAACACCTTTCCGTACCTGCTCAATCATACCATACGTAGACATAGCATGTATAAAAGAACTCCAAACATTGTCCGTGATTTTGCCCTGTTTTGGCGTCTACCCCCAAGTTTTTACAGATTATATTTCATGGCTTCACACACTAAATGGTGAAACCTGGCAGTTTGCCATCACACTTCTCATACAAGACGACCATTGGGTGTGGAGGCCCGGCGCGGTGTTAACGTTTGCGTGAATTCCTGGTTATTTGGTGCAACTTAATCTATACCTAGTGAAACTTGTTACATGCCGTGATACCGGCCACCTACATGCCCTTGGCGGAGATTAGTGTCATCAGAATCTTGCTCTGTAATCTCACAACCATTGCGGGGTACTGGTGAATTTGAGCGACATTTGTGATTGGTGGGAGATGATTCTGTCATACAAAGTACAAATTCGCGGTGGGATACTAAATCTTGCAACCAATCTGATAACTCATTTTATGGCATGAATGTGTGCCTGAGTCTGGGACAACTTGGGCGATTACCTTTGCGCATGTATTTTTATGTGACAATGATAATGTTGATTCATAACATGAGAGTGGAGCAGGAAGTGCGAGTAAGCGGTTCGCTTCAGTCGGTTTGGGATATAGTGTCCGATATTGATTCGGAGCCAAAGTACTGGAAAGGGACCAAGAGTATTCGCAACATTACGCGAGATGGAAACAATATACATCGCGAAATTATCATAGCATTCAGAGACCAAAAATGTGTCCAGGAGGTAACCATACACCCGCAATCCAGTATAGAGTTCAGGTTTGTTCAGGGAATTATATCTGGCACCAAGAATGTGCTGTTGAGTGAGCGGGAAGGCAGTGTTGTAATAAGGGTGATCTGGGACATTAAACTTAGTGGGGTTATGGGTATGTTTGGAGGAATTATATCCGGCCACATAAAAAAAGGAACACTACAGGCTCTGAAGTCTATCAAACGTGAAGTGGAGTGCTTATAGAATTACTAACTGACATACTACATTATGCAGCTCTGGCCATCCTGCTGGGTGTGTGCGTTGCGTGGGTAGTATTGTTGCGTGGGATCATACGCTCGCACAAACTTACGCCACGCCTGAATAGTGGTGCTTTGTGTAGTGACACTCCCAAAGTATCGGTTATACTGCCTGCTAGAAACGAGGAGGATTATATCGGCAGGTGCCTACAGAGCTTGGGGGGCCAAGATTACCCAAATTACGAAATCATTGCAATTAATGATTCCTCTCAAGATAATACCAAAGATATAATCCTACAACATGCCAAGACAAACTCTCGTATCATACTTGTTGATGCGAAACCTAAACCCGATGGATGGATGGGCAAAAACTGGGCTTGCATGGAGGGGTACAGACGGGCCAGCGGTGAATTATTACTGTTCACAGATTCAGACACATCCTTCTCGACAGATATTATATCCAGTGCTGTACATCACCTCACTACAAATAATCTTGATGCCTTGACGGCTATTCCTAGAATACGGGCGCAGGACTTTTTGACACGTGTAACACTCCCAATGATATCAGTATTCCTGCATACTCGATTCTCTGCATTACGTGTAAATGATCCAAAACAAAAGACAGGATACTTTTTTGGAAGTTTCTTTATCATGCCTCGTACCATATATGATGCCGTAGGTACGCACACAGCCGTACGTCGTGAGATCATAGAGGATGGTGCCCTAGGGAGAATGGTTAAGGATATGGGTCTCAAACTAATGATGGTCAGCGCCATTGATCGTATTGATGCAGTGTGGGCACGGGATGGTAATACATTATGGAATGCGCTAAAACGTCTCATGGTACCGCTCTCCTTACAGAGTACTTGGTTGGGTGTGGGGATATTGGCTGCGGTATCTTTTCTTTTGTTCGCGCCTTTTCCGTTGAGTGTATACTCCTTACTCTATGATGGGGCTCCAATATGGTTACTGACTACATCTTCTGCAGCATCACTGATGATATTGTGCGGGGCTATGCTGGAATCTCGTATTTTGCGTATAGGTGTACTTAGCGCGCTAGCATGTCCACTGGGCGGTGCCATGATTGTGGGGGGATTTCTGTCCGGACTGATTAGGGCAGGTTCACAGAATTCCGTATCGTGGAGAGGGCGCAGATATACGCTAAGGAATCATGCTCAGGCGCCACTTGACATATGAAAAACTAGTGTTTTCTTTAGTCTGTATAATGTGACAAAAATTTTTAGTGTGAGTTATACGAACATGGATCATGCGTACTTCAATACTAAGCTTGATTGTGGGTATAGTGGTGGTTGGGGCAGTGATAACCGCGCTATACGTGCCCACTACATTGGAAACAGACCCTGTATCTGTGGATGTTCCTAATTACATTGCATTTGAGCCCGCTAGCGCTCAGGAGAATCTAACTCTTGTGGACATATTCCAAATGTCTGAATCCGGAACGGTGCAAATAGTCACTTTGCGGAATGATACACTCAGTAATAATAGCGTAGGATCCGGCTTTGTGTTTGACAAGATGGGTCATATAGTAACAAATGCACACGTAGTACGCGATAGCGTGTCCCTGGAGGTTACCTTTCTGGATGGCAGGTCATATGAGGCAGAGCTTGCCGGTGCAGATGAGCACACTGACTTGGCCGTGATCAAGGTTGAGACGGATCCTGATCTACTTTCCCCCCTGCCCATTGGAGACTCTGGCATTCTACAAGTGGGCCAGGGGGTGGCTGCCATTGGCAATCCATTCGGACTGTCCGGTTCAATGACCGCGGGAATAGTTAGTCAGGTTGGGAGACTGCTTCCTGCAGGTCAGTCAAACTTTTCAATACCTGATGTGATACAGACCGACGCGGCCATCAATCCAGGCAACTCTGGCGGTCCCCTGTTAAATATGCGAGGTGAGGTCATTGGAGTGAACACGGCCATACAGACCGGTACTGGTGAGTTTGCTGGCGTGGGATTTGCCGTTCCCTCACAGACGGTTCTAAAAATAGTTCCTACCCTTATAGAGGATGGCGAGTATCAACATCCTTGGATTGGTGTGTCCGGGACAGATATAAGCCCCAGATTGGCAAATGTACTTAATCTTACGGACACCCGTGGATTTCATGTCGTGGCGGTCGTGGAGGACAGCCCCGCGCACAAGGCTGGCTTGCGTGGCTCCAACCAAACAGTGCAGTATGAGGGTGTAGTGTATGTTGTGGGTGGAGATGTGATAACAATGGTAGATGACGTTACTGTACGAAAAATCTCCGACATTTTGTTACATTTACAGCGCTCAAAGGCAGTTGGCGATGAAATACTAGTCCAGCTGTTACGGGATGGGAAAGCTTTGGAAAAAACCATAATCCTAGAGAAACGTCCAGTCCCATGAAAAGTATGATAATTGCTTAGACCACTTTTCCATATATGCTGCCAAAGCAGAGACTAAATCCTGTTATTTCACTACACAGTATAGGATTGGCAGGGACCATTTCCTACCGGTTTGCTTATGCTTGCTTACCGGATTGTGCCATGAAAACATATCTTAATCCGGAGCGACCTAAACGGTTACGTGCTATGATGCTCGCCTGTCTTTGTGTGTGTGCGGTTACCTTTCTTTGGGATCTGGTCCATAATCTTCGTACATGTCTTGAACTAATGCTTGGGCCCTGGGCTATTTGTGACGGCAGCGCCCTGCGACGCACGTCGCGCCCTCTCCTTCCGCGCATCATAATGCTTGGGCCCTGGGCTATTTGTGACGGCAGCGCCCGGTGGCCGCGCCGTTAAAGCGACATACTGGATTCCAATGCTTGGGCCCTGGGCTATTTGTGACGGCAGCGCCTCTTTCTGTCGCGATTCCTCTCTTTACCATGTCGCTTGTGCAGCCTGAACTACTGTGCGCCGGATCCTGAGCGGAATTACTTTTCGTACTATTGACCAAGTGTAACTCACCATACTGGAATAGACCTAGAATGAGATAACTAGTCATGGAATGATCAGTACTTGTCAAGACCAGTTGGTTCTGGTTGCAATGATGATTCCATTTCGAACTGTTCTGGTAGTTGGTCTATGATCCTGTCTGACGCTATTCCCACATAGACCAACCGCTCTATTATGGCGCGTACCATGTCACCATTCACGCCCTCTAGTGGATAATTCGTGATGCCACTCTCTGCATTGGAACGATACTTGTATCTGTCAACGAACCATCCTACAGGCGTTCTACCATTGACTGAGTAATGGATTGTTGGTATGTTATCGTATACTAACACGTTATCCAGTAGTAGTTTGGATTGATCAACTATTCCCTTTGGTCCGGGACCGTCATTGGGTTTCTTACCAAAGGCTATTTTTTCGGGAGCGTCAGGTATTGGAACCAGCGACTCGCCCAGATTGTAACGGGGGCCGGTCTCATAATTGAGATGCAAGTCAGCTAGCTGTCTACCTGCTTTCATGAATGAGTGGAAATCGGGCGCCATGGGCATGTTTGGAAAACCGCGAACGAGGAATACCTGGTACTTGGTACGATAGCCGGGGTGGTGTAGAATCCCATACGTATAGTAGAATATATCCTCCTTCGTTATAGCATCATCATGGTATCGGTTCTGGTATTGTTTCAGCGCCCAGTCTGTAATGTTATCATTCATTTCGTCACCATCATTGTTGTTATTTTGTTTCTTTACTTTCATGGGAAAGCACTGGGACGGTGCAATGTTGTTGAGATCCGGCGTCATTCCCGTTATGAATACTGAGAACTCGCCCTTGATCTTGTTGGGTACTATTATCGCCAGGTTCTCGTATGGTGGACTGGTGGACTTACCTTGTGGGTGTTCTCATTATTTTTGTTCTTTGTACGCAAGGGTAAACAACGAGATGTTTCATGTACATGGATGTCCGGTGTTATATCGGTGACTAATGTTGAGAATTCACCCTTTATTTTATTAGGTACCAAGGGGACTCTTAAAGAAGAGTCCAACAAGGACTGTCATCAAATCGTACTATAACCGGATACACCCTGGCCATTATATCCCACCTGCATATTTAGGGTGAAATGCCGGAATTCCCACCATGGTGGCCACCTTAAGCATTCCCCGATCAAGCGTAATCAGGCCAATTCCATGTATGCGGCACGTGGCCAGAATGCGGTGATCACCATTATGTGCATAGTGATACTGGTTACGTAGCATTTGGGCGGTATCCTCAAGATCTGTGGGATCCGATATTATGCCGACGCGTCTCTCAGCAAATATCTTGTGCAGGCTACCAAGAATTGCATCAACTGTCAGGTTATGTACCCGTCTGAGCTCCCATAATACTTGGCGACACAGCACTATCTTATATTGCTTGCCCTTAAGCTTGTCTCGCAGTTTACTGACGACCGAGGCGCCCTCCATTATGCCTATTACAACGCATGTGTCAACGGCTATTTTCATGATAATGGTATGCTAATATAGTTATTATTGATTACTTACATAGTATTGTTAGTATCCATAGTATTAATAATATAATAAATAATTAATATGTCCAGGCACACTCTTATCTGCTTCATTGTCTATATTGTGACTTCTATTGACTTAAGTGCTTATTTTGAAAAATTTTCCATACAAACTTGGGCGGCTTAACGCGAATATTACAGCTATGTGATTCAAATTGACCCTGTGGGCATGGACTTATGCACACGTGTTTAGATTGAAAATTTTTCAGGGCACTGATCCTATACAGACCTCTATTACACGCCCCCCTCCTTACTACTATGCTACACACTTTGTGCATCTAACTGCTTAGTTCATTTGTATAACACCTATTATTTAGCTGCCGGCACGCCCCTGGGCTTCTTATGCTATTGATCATATGCCATATATCCACACACGCCCCTGAGCTTATACTATTGACATGACCGCCCCTTATGCCACTGCTCCTTATGGCGCCCCCATATTTCCACACACGCCACTGCTCCTTATGATCTCCATATGTCATGACGCCCCGCCCCTGGGCTTACATATCCGCCATGCTCCTTATGGCGCCCCGCCCCACTGTCACTGCTCCTTATGGCGCCCAGAATGCCGCGACTCCTTATGCCGGTTACCTAGTGAGTTAAATTTTCGAGGACAAGTGCCTTACTATAATACGGAACGCTTCAAAAGACTGATCATTCCAACTCATGTTAACACTATTCTCTATGTACTGACTTCTTAACAGCGCCCCATATGCGCTAGACGAATATTCTAGGGAATAGGCGCCTTGTAGTACTTGTCCAGGCCGGTTGGTTCTGGTTGCAATGATGATTCCATTTCGAACTGTTCTGGTAGTTGGTCTATGATCCTGTCTGACGCTATTCCCACATAGACCAACCGCTCTATTATGGCGCGTACCATGTCGCCATTCACGCCCTCTAGTGGATAATTCGTGATGCCACTCTCGGCATTGGAACGATACTTGTATCTATCAACGAACCATCCTACAGGCGTTCTACCATTGACTGAGTAATGGATTGTTGGCATATTATCGTATACTAACACGTTATCCAGTAGTAGTTTGGATTGATCAACTATTCCCTTTGGTCCGGGACCGTCATTAGGTTTCTTACCAAAGGCTATCTTCTTTGGAGCGTCAGGTATTGGAACCAGCGACTCGCCCAGGTTGTAACGGGGGCCGGTCTCATAATTGAGATGCAAGTCAGCTAGCTGTCTACCTGCTTTCATGAATGAGTGGAAATCGGGTGCCATGGGTATGCTTGGTAAACCACGAACGAGAAATACCTGGTACTTGGTACGATAGCCGGGGTGGTGTAGAATCCCATACGTATAGTAGAATATGTCTTCCTTTGTTATTGAATCATCATGGTATTGGTTCTGGTATTGTTTGAGCGCCCAGTCTGTAATGTTATCTTTCATGGAGTCATCGTCTCCTGTACTTTCAGTGGGAATACCTGACCATTTGGTACTACTTGTAGATCCGGTATCATTCCCGTTATGAAGCAACTCCACTCGCCCTTGATCTTGTCGGATACTATTATCGCCAGATTTTCCTGTGTAATTACCTTCTCCGGTACAGGACCTAGATTTTGGTCTGCCTTTACATGGTGAGTGGTGAGTGGTGAGTGGTGAGTGGTGAGTGGTGAGTGGTGAGTGGTGAGTGGTGAGTTACCTACCTCTTGTTCATTCTCTGCATTTTGTTTCTTTACTTTCATGGGGAAGCACTGGGATGCCTCGTGAATGTGTAAGTCCGGTGTGGTGTCTGTGACAAATGTTGAGAATTCACCTTTTATTTTGTCCGGTACCATGATGGACACGTTCTTGGTGTCTGGGCGTGGGTAGAATAAGGGTATACGGTATGTGCTGGTGATAAAAGTCGTATCAAAATAGAGATATTGTTTGAAAAATGGTCTATACAGAGACATTCTAATGTTGGTATCATGGAACATTAGTGGTTCATCTAGTTTCCGTATACTATTCTGAAGATCTTCATTCCATGCAACATATTTCTTATCCTTGTCAAAATTTTTCTTCAAGTCCTGCTTGGCACAATGTTCTATTGTTCTTCTCATATTCTCTTCCAGGTCTTGGGGCGATGCGTTGTATACCCAAACATCTCTGTGTGTTTTCAATCCGTTAGAGTACATATGAAATAGAGTATTGACTGTCTTACCACGTTTTCCCTCTTTACTTCCCATTGAAGTCATGGAATCCCATCGTTCACTGGTATCACCACGCTGTTCCAACCAGTCATGATAACGGTCTGGTGTTATAATTTGCCAGTCTTGTATTCCGGCGATGGAGCCATATTCTTTTATCTTTTCTAGTTTCTTATCCCTGTCCAGATAATCACCAATGTCGTGGTAGTGGATGGTGCAAGATTGTTTGGCCGGGTTCTTAACTAGTATGGTTATGGCTGTTGCCTCACGGGAGCCACCGCCAAACACATTGCCTGCCTCGCGCCTTCGTTGTTCTCCCTGTGTTTTTGCATCACCTCGTAAATTGAAACAGTAGACATCCGTGAACTCCATTCCAAGACAGGCGCGTATGCCTGCTTCACTATTCCCAGTGATATATGCGGATGGTGTGATTAAACCGATAACTCCGGAATCACCTATTCTTTCTGATACCCAGCGGAGGGCCTTGATGTAGGAGTTGTATAACCCTCTAGTGTTCCCTTTGGGCGCGTTTTTGATGTATGTCTTTGACACACTATCTCCCAGATACGGATGCGAGACATTCTTGTTATCCTCATTGGCCGTCTTCTGACCGCCACTATATGGCGGATTCCCCACTATGACATTGACGTAATCCATATTCTGCCGTTTCACCCTAGTCATGGCTTCCTCCAGGGAATCATCTGTAATCTTGATCTGCTTCTTACGCTGTTCGGAATCCAGCCTGTATGAGGGGCTCTGTGCGAATGTATCCAGGTATGATATCCCGCCAAATGGAACATACTCCCCGCTCTTTTTCTGGTATGATGCCTCAATATTGGACATGGCGACATAGAATGCCGGTAACATTATTTCATTCGCGTAAATATCATTCTGGTACTTGTCAGGTAGTGCATCATCACTGATCATCCCTCGCTCTATTAACTGGGCAAGGAATATCCCGGTACCGGTGAACGGGTCCAGCACCTTTACTGCTCTATCATTGAATGTTTTCCCAAACTCCGATTCTAGTACATGAGAGACTGATGAAATAATGAAATTCACGATTTCGACTGGTGTGTGTACGATTCCATGTTTGTCCGCGGACTTTTTATCCGAGCCAATGAAGAATGCGTCATATATGGCGCGCAGGAAATCCTGCTTGGCATCCGGCTCCTTGAATAGTTCAATGTCTGCCTGTATGCCCGTATAGAATGCCTCGAACTGTTCTAGTTGTCCCTGTATGTTTAGTCGTTGCATGGTATTATCGAATGCTGATGCCACCGGGTTAGCATTCTTGGGGAACATTACATTGAATACTCTGGACATTACAGCATGCTGTGATAATGCACGAATGGTCTGCTCATATGTCAACGTGAATCCGACTATATGTTTCAGGTTCTCGTGTAATTGTTCAATGATGGGCGCAGTTTCCGGCTCAATTTTGATTCGCTGTTTCAGTTTGGTCTCTATTATTACGGCTTGCTCCCCTAGTCGCTTGCCCATGTTGGCGTGGTAACTGGCATCGCCAAGACTCAGTATGACATTCTGTACATCCTTTAACAACTTGTCACTGAGTCCTGCCCCCAGTGTACGAATAATCCAGTCATTCAGTCTTGGTGGTATTTCTGACGGATCCGGTGGCTCATGTTTACCACTCTTTCCCGACTTGGACAGTACATACTTGTTCAGTAGCTTTTGCAGTCCATCATCATGTGCTGTGATCGCACGTAATATCTTGCTTATCTGCTCGTACCGTGTGTTCCTTTTCAACACATGATGTGGATCATCACCCTTCAAGACTGGGATGGGGACTATAACGTAACCTGTTTTCTTTCCCTCTGATTTTCGCATTACTCTACCAATACTTTGTATTATGTCGATGGGTGAGTTCTTGGGTTCCATGAATACAACGGCATCCAAGGCTGGAACGTCCACGCCCTCCTGCAAGCACCTGGCATTACTGAGTATACGAATCTCCTTTGGATCACTATCACTATTTCGTAACCAGTCTATCCGCGCTCCCCTGTCCAGCGAGTTGGTAGAACCATCAACATGCCTCGTTACAGTCTTGTAACCGTCCAGATCGGGATCAGTCTTTAGTAGTCTCTCGCTTAAATTATCAAAGCTTAATGTTTCCTTCGTGATTTTATCAAGCTTGAGTGGTTTCTTTGCCTTGTCCATGTTCCTGCCATGATTGGAGAACAACTTTGACGCTTTTATGGTGTTGAAGAATACCATCACCCTCTGTAAGGGCCGGAATTCCTTAGTATCACCATCATATGTGATCGCCTTACAGATACTGTTCACTTTTGACATGTAGTCTATGTCCATATCCTCGTAATCCTTGAGATCATCACCATGTTCCCTTGCAGCCTTGATGATTTCACCATACGCATCATTCTCATCAACCTCTGGTAGTATTATTTTGAAAGGTGTGAGTAGTCCAATATCGACCGCTTTTGAGAATGGTAAGTCATATAGTACATCGCCATATTTCTCATTATCCATGGAGTATACTTCCAGTCCTTGATCCGTGGCATCCTTTCTACCCTTTTCTGTATAGACACGGGGGGTGGCAGTCATGTAGAGCCGCCTCTTGGCTGGAACCTCGCTATTCTTGTGTGCAGTCAAGTAATAGGATTCCTTGATTTTCTCGGCGCCAGTGGTGCGGTGGGCCTCATCGAATAGAATTAGATCAAATATACCATTTCTGTCCCGTATGGCTTTTCCCACACGCTCCACTGAATTATACGTGGAAAATATGACACGCATACCTTTTCGGTTCTCCATAGAATGTAGTTGCTCCTTTATCGTTTCCACATCTGTGGATGGTTGTATGGGACACTCAGTGATGGAACCTGCCTCATCTGTACCGGACGACTTGTCAGAGCATACTGCCATGTACTGATGTTCTATGGAACGGTTATCTGCCCACTCTCTCATCGCCTGCGGTATCAGTGATATTGACGGTACCAAGTATAGAACAAGACCATCTTTCCCTGGAATGGTTTCTGCGATATGGAGTGATGTTATGGTCTTGCCAGTCCCACATGCCATGATGAGCTTACCGCGATCTGCACCCTGTAGTCCGGTGACTACTCTTTGAACTGCTTCCTTCTGGTGATCTTGTAATGTCTTTGGTTTCACTGCTCTCTTCATTCCACTCCAGTCAATTCTGCTCTGGCGGAGATCAGCCTTCATGAGTATTGAGTAACCGGATTCTTCGAACGGTTTTACAATATTCCTGCTTACGTGCGCCCCTGTGAATACAAGAATGAGTCTGTCCATCTTTTTACTCTCCTTTACGACAAACATGTTTGAGATCTGATTCTCGTGGATACTGGAATCATCATTCCAGCACTTGCACTGAATGCCAACTAACTTGTCATCCTTGTCTCTGGCAACCAGATCAATTCCAATGTCCGGTTCACGATACCAGTCATGGAATAGTTTTACTTCCTTGAACTCATTCTTGTATATGCTGTCATTCTTGAAGTAGTGTAGCATTAGTTTCTCAAATCGGACACCACGTTCAGTCTTGCTAACTTTACTGCCCTTGCGGCTGATATCCTTTTCATCATCGGTCTCCGCACGTAGCCTTGCTAATGCTTGATCAAAAGTTTCCACTATTCCTGGAATGATTCCCACCCAAGTATTAGTATATTGTGTTGGTTGGCTGAGCGACTCTTCAATAGTACGAAAAGTAAGTCTGCTTAGGATCCGGCGTACAGTAGCTGACTATTTCATTGCACAAGCCATATGGTAAAGAGGATAACAGAGGAATCAAGAGAATCGCGAAGCGATTCAGCAAGACAAGAGGTGTTGCCGCAACCAACATAGCTCAAGACCTGAAACAAGACACGTACGAAGATTGTGAACCAGAGGACGGGAATGACTCAAGATGGGCAGGCCTATGATACCAATCACCGCCACCCAGATACGAATGGTAACTGAAGCATACAGCAAGGATCCAGCCGGAGTAGTACGTATTGCAAAGAGACTGAGACATGATACATATCGCGCAGTATATCGCATAATGAAAAAGAACGGTACGGCAGTCTCATCACCTGCAAAGTCAGAGTGGGTACGCTATGAGCATAAATATTCCAATGCAATGTGGCACTGGCATGTCATGAAAAGATGAGCGCTTCAGTGGGGACTGAATCTCATAGATGATGCATCTCATTATTGCGATATTATATTTAACGCGCATTTTACGCTTCAGGGGGGACTGAATCTCATAGATGATGCATCCAGGTGTATAGTCGGGGCGGCACTATTCTAGCATACAACCTCAGAGAACGCCACTCTACTGAGATTGGCAATGAAACGATTCGGCGCCCCTGCATCTCGTATAACGGCGCGTGTTTCATAGGACAATAAAAGGGCAAAAAGAACTGGAAACCAACACTATTCGAGGAAGAACTGCTGGATCAAGAATCATACTAATCAATTCCAGACCATACCACCCGCAGACAAATGGCAAACTGAAGCGCTTCCATGGAATGATTGAGGACGAGGGGACTCTTATTTAAGAGTCCAATGAGATATGGCATTATGACAGTCTCCAGGATTATTTAGACTACTACAATGAGAGAAGATTGCACTTCTCACTGGATAGATAACGGCGAAACGCCGCTTCAGGAATAAAAAGGCGACCCAGACAATTAGGGCAAATGATGCAAAATGGATGGAGCGGGATGCCAATGACTAGCGGACCGACTTTTCATACATTACAATAATTTTAGACTGTTCCAGAAGTGGCGCATCTCTTCTTTCAAGAATCCTGATCAGCTTACCGTTCGCGCCTATAATCATGGCTAGGCTGTCCGGCAGTTTCTGGATGTGCCATCCGGCCGTTATTGGACAAATTAGTATTTATGCTTACGGTTATACTCTTTCTTTGTGCAAGCTAGACACTTCTTTGATGATTCTATCTCTTCATCCTTCTTCTTGCGCGTAGCCTCTAACCCTGCATACTGAGCTTTTTGCATCTTGATGAGCGCATCGTTCTCCTTGGATGTTTCTCTTTATCTCATCCATAACTTTGGCATATTCCTCGCGTAGTATCTTGGCTACCGGGTCTTCCATCTGATTGCATTTACTTAATCAGGATGATGTTTAGTGAGTGTGTTGGGCGACCTAAACGGTTACTCGTCCGCTCTGCTCAACGCTTGTAAGCTGTTCCTTCCGTTTCTTGAGAATTGCGAATACACCCAGAATGGATGCCATCCATACTGCCGTCAGTAGCATATTGGATATGGATACATACATGAATGGTATTGCATCCACAAGATTGCCCCGTATTGTACCGGCGCGAGAGTGTATATCTATCATAAGGGTCGAGTATGCCGCACTATTCTCAGGTATTGTGACAGCTGTATCCAGGTTTTCGGACATATGGATCAGATCCCCGCGAATCCGGCCAAAGTCAGTGGTTTCAGTAGGAAACAGCCATACAGGGTTTTTGTTGTCAGGCAGCTTTGTCAAGGTCACATCAAGGTCTACTTGTATTGAATCCAAATGGGCGCGCAAAACTACCGGATCTGATGTACTCATTATGCCCTCCAGGTGCCCTCGAACACGATCTACAGGATAAATGTCTTGATGGTAACCATAAAACGCAAAGAATACCCCCACTACTATAATCGCAGCTATGCCGATCATGGCGGCCTTGTATGCTCTTTCTGCCATCCTCTCTTCCTTGGTTACCTTGCGAGGGGTGACAGATTTATGTCTTTTAAATCTAGAATGCATCAGGCTCATAGACGCCACATAGAGATAACCCACCGTCTGTATTGCAATGATTGGTGCAAATACAGGCTGCAAATAAAGAATGGAGATCAGTATACCCACCACGCCATAAATTGCAAAAAATAATTCTAAAAGAGTGACTTTGGTAAAGGGTAAGTTGTATGCATTACTCTTCCAATCATCTTTTGACTTTAGAACACCATACTTGGGCGTACGGTGAAACACGTTCTTTTTCCCCACCACAGCATCAAATACTGCAACAGTGTTGTTTACAGACAATCCTGCACTATATATGAACAGATAGGGTAATGTCTTTGCCTTCTGTCGCCACGACTCATGATATATATTCTGTAAAATCATCATGTACGCCCCCGGACCCATAAGTATGTAGGCACCAATGGTCAACGCAGGTATGAAACTAACAATATAGAGATTTACCCCCTGCGCTAGCAGTACAGGTAACGCAAGGAACTGTATTAACATGAAAGGATACACTATGTGACGGGTAAGCTGTACAAATGCCTGAACCTTTGTGCCAAAACTAATACCGCGCTTGACTATGATATCTGACAATAGCTTTATGGCGCATTGAACTGAACCCTTTGCCCACCTAAACTGCTGTCGTTTGACCGCATTCATTTGAACCGGAAGCTCAGCATCAACGACCACATCAGGAAGAAATACACACCTCCAGCCCTTCATCTGAGCCCGGTAACTCAAATCTAGATCTTCAACCAGCGTGGCTGTATGCCAGCCTCCAGCGTTATCTATGCACTCCCGACGCCATATTCCCGCCGTCCCATTAAAGTTCATAAACAGATGAGAATCACTCTTTGCTTTCTGCTCTACCAGAAAATGAAAGTCTAATGATATGGCTTGAGCCTTGGTCATAGAGGAGTAGCCCTCATTTGCATGTCCCCAACGACATTGTACCAAACCTATCTCCGGGGAAGAGAAGTGTGGGATTGCCTGCTTCAGAAACCATTTTGGTGGCATAAAATCCGCGTCAAATATGGCCACAAACTCTGTATCAGTAGATTTCATAGCATGGCGCAAGGCTCCGGCTTTGTATCCATGTCGGTTGTCTCGTCTCACATACTGTATCTGAAAGCCGCGCTTTTGATATTGTCTGGCAGTATCCTGTAAAAGCAGAGATGTCTCGTCATCTGAGTCATCCAGTATCATGATCTTCAACTTGTCCTTAGGATAGTCCATGGAACACACCGAATCAACCAATCGCTTAGCCACATACTTTTCATTGTATATTGGAAGTTGTATTGTGATGGTAGGCGTTCCCAAGTCCGCGACCGGGTGCATCTCCCTACGAGTCAGCGCTACATACACCAAGTAGTAGAAGTTGCATGTATACGCAGTGATCACTATTGCAGAAAGTATGAACATATCTAAAACAAATTGGTAGAATATGTTTGGCGCCATATGGCCCTATGATGTCTAGACGTATATTTTAGGCCTTTTGCTCAAATATCTTGATGGCCTGGGGCGGACACACACCTTCGCAGGCTAGGCAGAATATGCAGTCAGGCTCCTTGGACATGAGCGGCTTCTTCTCTGAGGCAGAGTTACCAGGCGTGTCAAACCATTCATAAACAGAAACAGGGCATGCATCAATACAGGCACCGTCAGCTACACATATGTCAAAGTCTACCGAGACATATTCGCCCCATACGCCCATGACAGCATTATCCTCTCCTCGCCGACCCCAAGTTTTAATAGTGTGATCTGGTGCCTTGTATGGCTTGGATGAAGGCATCTTTGACTTGTAATCTACGTCTATTGGCCCCGGCTTTGCTCCATCAGGTACCTCCACTTCCTCTTCTACCAGTGCGGCAGTTTGACCAGGAGTGACGGCTAGTTTTGGTTTAGGTTTAGCATTAGGTACTATCTTGGCCAACGGGGTCAACTCTTCAAGTCTGGCAATCGCTTGAACATAGTCCAGTTTTTCCATCTTTTTGAGTGCCTCCACCATCTTGTCTGCCAGTATGGTGTTACGAAGTATTGTATCAATCATCATCTTTGCAAAATGATCTGCCTTCTTCCTGTAATCACGAACCCATTGGGGATCACCAAATTTTTCTATAGGAAATATCTGATATATTATGTCAACTACCTCGCCAGTTACAATCTCTATAGTTACAGAGAGGTCTACTGTCTCAAAACCGGGCGCATCTTCATCCCCCCCGCTTCGTTCAGTCCATCCATATGTGGCATAGACACGATCCGCGTACGCATCCATAGTGAAAGTCTTCTTCATGCCATCGTGTACAGACTGAATCTCTTTTGGATCTTCGAGTTTAATGGGCAAACGATATAGTCCAAGCTTGAACCCGTGTAATGGATAGACACCACGCTTAGCAGTGGGCGCCTCCATAGACCAAACCCTATCCTTAAGAAGCAATGACATGTATTATTATTAGAGACCATGGTTTTAAAAATGTTATTAGAGTTTACAGGTATGAGTTCACGTCTTCCGGAATCTTGTGCACAAATCACATTAACTGTCGCGATCAGTTATGCGTAAATTTAGACACAGGTGAACTCACACGTTTACAGTGCTACCGGATCAAGAAATCCAGCGTGCGCAGGCAATGACACCACACAATAATTACATTAGTTGATAAACTAAATTTGAAAAGCCACAATATAATAAAAAATGATAACAAACATGTTTTGCGTTGAACATTATGCAAATAGGTCTGCAAAGGTATGAGTTCACGTGTTTTGATCACATAATAATATAGAATACATCCCAGTTTTTTTAATTATAACTGCATTCTGGCAGCAACCTCGTTCATTACAGAAAGGCCCTGAGCCCTCCATGTCTGAACACATGATACGAATGTGGACATGCGGCGCATTGCCCTTTCGCCACCCTTTATCTGGCCACTAATCTTGCGGAATACCACTGCGTATCGCAAAGCCTGCTCCGCTGGATTGTTGGTGGGCTCTACACTGTCATATTCTAAGAATACGAACATGCCGGGTATGGCCTTATTCAATCCTTTTACCTTCTTTTGTAGTTCAGTATCATCAACATCACAGTATTGATGCAGAATGGATTCTGCTCCTGTCTCAAATGAGTGTCGTAATTGCGCGGACGGCCCGCAGTGATTCAGGGATTCCCGTGCGCTCCGGAACAATCCTTTCAGGTCGTTGTCAAGTTTGATCCGGGCGTCCTGAGCACCGGGATCGATATAGAATCCTGCATGTAATGCCTGGGTATCGCGCAATAAATGCGCCCAACACAACTGGTGCTTCCCACCGTCATCAAACCGGCGGTACACAACGTACCTGTCCGTTACTATCGCTCCCTGGTAACCGTTCAGGTATTTGTTCACTACATTTGAACTCCTACTTTTGTCATATATGGACATCATCCACTCTTCGGCTCGCATCCCCCATACCCAGCCACGCCTACCCGCCAGTGATATACCAGTTTCGTCCACATGAATGCTGGGTGATTTTATTATATTCTCATGAATTGTTTCCATAAATGATTCACATGCATCGGCGGCCCTGGCAATTATGTTGTTTACTGCACCCACCGATATATTTAGGCCGAAGAGATCCCTCGAAATTACAGGTATGCGTTTTATTGGAATCTTTTCCGCACGCAATGCAGTGATGGCACCGCATAATTGAACCCCAAAACTACCACTCTTTGGGACGCCCGCTGCTGGGGCCAGTTGTTTTTTGCCGCACCCACACGCAGCCATTTCTATCACATGAAGGGTCTCCTCTATTTTGGCTGGTATTAATTCCGTTATGTGTCGTTGTTTCCAACCAATTTTTGTCATTATATTGCCGCACTCACATATTGGTGTGTACTCAAAGGTGTGATGCACTACTCTGCCGGGGTTGTGGGAACGGGAAACCCCCTTGTGTCCCTTTTGAGCGCCAGCCTTTTTGGCTGATTTAGTACTGGCTTCTTTCTGTTGCTTATTATCTCCCTGTTTTCGCTTCTGCTCCTCCTGTTTTCGCTTCTTGTACTGGAGGGATTGAAGGGATGGTGGCGAGTGAGCATTCTCATAATATTTAAGTCGCGTTGTGATTACCGCAATTTTCCTGTCTTTTTCTACTAATTCCTCTTTCAATTCACTTACATAATTCCTAATAATTTGGAAATCTTGTGTGAGATTTCGTATTTCTTTTATGGTGTGTGACATATATGCTTCCAATACTCTCACACGTTCCTTGTAATGTGCAAGATCTTTCTTGTAATCCTCAATATCTTTCTTGATAGACGCAAGGGTATCCTGAAGAAGTTTATTTTCCAGTTCCAATTCCTTATAGGACCGGCGTCTTCTCATTAGATTCTTATTGCAAATTTGGTATTTAAGTAAAATATTGTCATACCAATCTATATCTTAGTGAATGATCAAAACACGTGAACTCATACCTGCAAAGTAACTAAGTTCAAAATGATCATGCACAAAATTCATTGCTATCATGTATTCCCTGACCTTTATGCATAATCTCCATTATCATATCCATAACTAAATTATTTTATTATAATAATTTCCCAAATTTTTGTATCGAATAATCCACTGTAGTACAAATGACATATGCAAATACATGCATAGATAAACTCACAAATTCAAACATAAACAAATGCATATTAATTTAAAATTGTAGGAAAATTAGCATTTCTACATATTTTATTGTACACTAAAAATTTAACATGTAAACAAATCTAAATTTGTACACATAGAATTAATTTCGTGTAAACATATACGCAATTGTGTTCTACAAATTTAGAATTTAAACATGCATAGAGTACGCATTCAACTAGAATTAAATATACCAGCCAATACCACAAAAAATATGGAAATACACGTATACGACACGTATGTACGAGCAGCCGATGGCCACACAATGCATTTTGATGTTATTACTGGAGAGAAGGATCACGACAAAGCCATAGAATTTGGCAAAGAGTGGTTGGTATCAATAGGAGAAGGCGATGCAGTTATCACTACCAAAGAATGCCAATTCTGCCACTCTCAGGGTGCGCCAAAAGAGGTAGAAGAATCTATACGGGAACACGGATACTACATACAGAAGATGCAAGGTTGCCCTTAGTTGTAATTTTATGTTTTTTATGTAAACGATTTACATATCAATGATCAACTGTTTGGTAGCGCGATTGTATGAGTTCACGTCTTCCGGAATCTTGTGCACAAATCACATTAACTGTCGCGATCAGTTGTGCGTAAATTTAGACACAGGTGAACTCATACGCGCGATTCACCATCAATTCTCAAATAGCCTGTGTATATTGTTCAATACATGTAGATGGTCTGGACCCCATAGAATTGAGAATAGATCTCAATGCACATTTTTTAGATTCAAGAGAGCATGGTTGACAAAAAGCACCAATGAAGTCTGGAAGAGAAGGTCCGGATTATTTTAGGGACATTAGACTCGGCAGCAGTCACCGCAGAGATCTGCAGGCGACATTACATATCGCCCCTCACACTATACATGTGGAGGTAAAGATTCCCAAAGGCCGGTTCTGAGGGATTGTACAGAAACTCAATAGTACGAAAAGTAAGTCCGCTCAGGATCCGGCGTACAGTAGCTGACTATTTCATTGCACAAGCCATATGGTAAAGAGAATAACAGAGGAATCAAGACAAAAGAGGCGTTGCCACAACCAACATAGCTCAAGACCTGAAACAAGACACGTACGAAGATTGTGAACCAGAGAACGGGAACGACTCGAGTAAAGATGGGCAGGCCCATGATACCAATCACCGCCACCCAGATACGAATGGTAACTGAAACATACGGCAAGGATCCCGCCGGAGTAGTACGTATTGCAAAGAGGCTTTAGACAGAATTACAATATATCGCGCAGTATATCGCATAATGAAAAAGAACGGTACGGCAGGATCATCACCTGCAAAGTCAGAGTGGGTACGCTATGAGCGTAAATATTCCAATGCAATGTGGCACTGGCATGTAATGAAAGATGAGCGCTTCAGGGGACTGAATCTCATAGATGATGCATCCAGGTGCATCGTCGGGGCGGCACTATTCTAGCATACAACCTCAGAGAACGCCACTCTACTGAGATTGGCAATGAAACGATTCGGCGACCCTGCATCTTGGATAACGGCGCGTGTTTCGTAGGACAATAAAAGGGAAAAAAGAACTGGAAACCCACTATTCTAGGAAGAACTGCTGGATCAAGACATCATACTAATCAATTCCAGACCACATCACCCGCAGACAAATGGCAAACTGGAGCGCTTCCATGGAATGATTGAGGACGAGGGGACTCTTATTTAAGAGTCCAATGAGATATGACATCATGACAGTCTCCGGGATTATGTTGACTACTACAATGAGAGAAGGTTGCACTTCTCACTGGATATAGATGACGGCGAAACACCACTCCAGGAATAAAAAGGCGACCTAGACAATTAGTGCAAATGATGCAAAATGGATGGAGCGGGATGCCAATGACTAGCGGACCGACTTTTCATACATTACATACAACGCCACAATGAGTAAAGACTTATAAAGTAATGGTACGGTATTTGACCTATGGAAAATATACGACTTGACAGCCTAGAAGGTGTCGGACCAGTAACTACAAGAAAACTGTCCGATGCCGGTGTCCACAACATAATGGACCTCATAGTACGTGGACCGGTAGAAATTGCAGACATAGCAGGTATGGAAAAAGATACCGCCGAGAAGATCGTGAACAAGGCTCGCCAGCACTTATCAGAGGGCGGCATGCTTGCCAAAGAATTCGTCAGTGCAGCAGACATCTATAAGCGGCGCCAAGAGATAGGCCGCATAAGTACAGGTACTGAGTGCTTGAATAAACTCTTTGAGGGAGGTATTGAAACGCAGGCACTTACAGAAGTATACGGTGAATTTGGATGTGGCAAAACACAATTTTGTCACACACTATGCGTCATGGTACAAAAGTCCATAGAGGAAGGTGGTCTTGAAGGAGGAGTTTTGTACATAGACTCTGAGAACACATTTCGTCCAGAAAGGATAGTCTCCATAGCTCAGGCAAACGGTATGGATCCCCAAAGGGTCTTGGATAACATCACGGTAGCCCGAGCATATAACAGCTCTCACCAAGTACTCATATTGGAAGAGGCCGGTACGGTAATTCAGGAAAGTAACGTAAAGTTGCTTGTTGCAGACTCTGCTGTCGGCCTATTTCGATCAGAGTACCTAGGTCGCGGGACACTATCCGAGAGACAGCAAAAACTAAACCACTTTGTACACCTGTTATCACGTATTGCCGAGACATACAACTGCGCCGCAGTTGCGACAAATCAGGTCATGTCCTCACCGGACGTATTCTTTGGAGATCCAACAAAGCCCATAGGCGGCAATGTTGTAGCACACACATCCACTTATCGTGTGTACTTTAAAAAATCAGGCAAGAAAAGAATAGCACGTATGGTAGACAGTCCACACCATCCAGAAGAAGAAGTTATCTTCGCCATAAGTGAGGCGGGAGTAGTAGATCCCGAGGAACCAAAGAGGACTAAAAAATCCAAAGATGCAGCATAGAATACTTCGTACTTGTTTTTACATTGAGCATGTTGCAGTTTATTAGGTACAATTTTCGTATGAGTTCACCTGTGTCTAAATTTACGCATAACTGATCGCGACAGTTAATGTGATTTGTGCATAAGATTCCGGAAGACGTGAACTCATACCAATTTTCAATGATAGTGCACAGTAACCGGTATCTAAAATCATGCCAATTGTCACAATCAGTCATGTGTGGATTTAGGCACAAACGAATGCGTATAACGTCTGTAGTTGTATGAGTTCACGTCTTCCGGAATCTTATGCACAAATCACATTAACTGTCGCGATCAGTTATGCGTAAATTTAGACACAGGTGAACTCATACCTGTAGTTTACTGTGCCGGAGTTGAACTTGCCTGCTTATGTATAGATCCCACCATAGTCTTTGCAGGGTATAGGACCGTACTTTTATAGAACCACTACTAGAGTAGAATCCCCATATGATGGATGACATAACCCGGACCGTCATTATACCGTTGAAGAACAATAAGGAATTCTCCCGGCGCGCAAAGATATTTGATCACACGTCCGATTATATCCATAACAGAGCGGTGTCCGAGATCAGCCTCGGCGGTTACTACATACCCAGAACCACTCTTGAATTGAAGCATGATCCGGCCAAGGTCAAAAACGGTTCAAGATCACCATACGGCCTAAAGAAGGGCGATCCACTCTACGTGAATCAGCTACCGCGTTCTAGAACGGTTATAAAAATGGCTTGTTCCTAGAATGTAACCGTTTAGGTCACCCCCGGGCAACTGTTCAAAACACACCGCTAACATGTCCGATCTTACTTTTTCTATCATGCTGCCTTACATATGTCCACGAATTTACCATCTAGGTGTTGATCTTTAACTCGACCTAAACGGTTACCCTAGAATTGACAAAGTGGTGCGCAGAATACGATTGGTTGCGCCAGTTACCAGCTAACTATGGCCGGGTACAATACTACAGGCGTCTGTCGCGTGGAGACGCACGTACGAGGATTGTTCTGATTATATTCCGCACCGGCGCGACAATGAAAGAATCATACTGTCTTGTGTTGCGCCACCAATTAGACGTGGTGAGTTCGAGTTAGGCTTGTGCGGCCTTGGTATCGCGAGAACCATGAACAATCTATCATTCCCGGGACATGCGCTCATTCAAAATCTTTGAGCGCACCAATAAAAGAACGAGGCCGGGAGAACGCAAATTTGAGATTCATATCAACATACGAGTGAAACAACCAAAACATGTCAAGACCGATGTCATTCGCGGTGGCTGTCACGGCAGATACCAATGATAGAACAGCAGTACATAACATGAGGCATCGCGGGATATTACGGGAGAACCGTTACCTCCAGAGCATTAAATCTCAAAAGGGTAAGCGCAGGAAGCGAGAGATCGAGAAGAAAATCATTCAATTACTACAGAAACATAGCTAACGACTCCATGAATAGAATAGTCCATGTCATCACCAAAGGTGTAGACAAGGTGGTCGTCGAAAACCTGTCGGTTACAGGAATGACTGCTCACGGGGAGAACCGCAAGAGAACAATGAATCGAATGATGTGCGATAACCGCGCTGGCACATTCTTGCACAAGCTGAAGCAGAAATGTGGTATGAGTTCACGTCTTCCGGAATCTTATGCACAAATCACATTAACTGTCGCGATCAGTTATGCGTAAATTTAGACACAGGTGAACTCATACGAAATGTGAGATACTGGGAGTGGAACGGGAGGTCATACGTGCGCAGTATAACAGCCAGACCTGTCATGTGGGCACCATTCCAGAGAACCACGTTTAACTAGGGATGTATTCAGATGCACCCGATGTAACCAGGAGAGTGACGCGGACATTAATGCCGCGTACAGTAACCGGTTTCCTTGCACGGGGTGGCAGAGCGTGTCGTCCGGAGGCGTCAAGGCGGGAATAATGGTGACAAGCCAAAACCATGTACCGTTCAGGAACGAGGGTAGCGCGCGGCGAGCCAACTAGGCGCCATAAAAATCATAGTCAAAGACTTATGGTGACTGCTATAATACGTGTGTACTTGACTGATGTCGACGTGAAGATCTGACAATGGCTGCAGCTGCGGCCCCGGCATATATACCGCCATCTATATTCACAACAGTAAGACCCAAGGCACAACTCTGTAACATGGAACCCAGTGCAGATACTCCTCCCGCACCATAGCCATACCCCACAGATACAGGTATGCCTATTACTGGAATACTGAGCATGGACGTCGCTACTGTAGCCAGTGCACCCTCCATTCCGGCCGCAACCACGACACAGTCTGCATCTTTATCCACAATCTCCTGGAGGGCCGATAGTGTTCGGTGAAGTCCTGCCACACCTACATCATATCTACACAATACATCACAACCCATAGCAACACACATGAGTCTCACTTCCTCAGCCACAGGTATATCCGAGGTTCCGCCGGTAAGAATTCCTATTAACCCACCGCAAGTGGCAGGCTTGTCATTATATACCAGTATGGTGGAGCAGTTGCGCCCGGTCTCCACACATAACCCCAAACTCATGGCAAACTCTACTACATCATCGTAATGATCTTTGCAAATTCTAGATACTACCAGAGGATCATCACGTGGATATTCCTCCATTATTGACTTGATATCAGCCAACTGCTTGGATTCAGCAAAAAGTACCTCCGGGATATTTCTACGACGGGCCCTACCCAGATCTAACCTAGCCATGTTCTTTATGTTCTCAATAGAATGTAATGACAGCATCTTTTTTGCTTCTTCAACGGTAACATTGCCAGACTGGAGTGATCTGAGTATATGATCCAGTTCCAAGGTTATAACGACAGTGTGGACAGAGCAGATTTGATGTTTGAGGCACCTGTATCAAACATCTTGCGTTCATCCTCGTCGAGATCAAGTTCCACTATTTTTTCAACGCCCTGTCGTCCAATGACAGCAGGAACGCCAATACAGATATCACCATGACCATACTCGCCATCCAAGTATGTGGATACCGGTATCACAGAATGTTGATCTTTCATTATTGCATTAACTATTGTTGCCACCGCGTTGCCAGGGGCATGTACTGTGGCCCCCTTCAGTTTGATCACCTGTGCAGCCACTCCCCTAGTACTTGCTACCAAACTGTTCATCTCATCTTTGGATAATAAGTCACTAATGGGAATGCCAGAGACCGTACTGAAACGCGGCAATGGCAACATTCCTTCACCGTGCTCACCTATCACCAAAGCACGTATGTCATTTCTGGAAAATCCTACCGACTCGTGTATGAATTGACGAAATCTGGAGAGATCAAGCATGTTTCCCATACCAACTATGCGATTTCGGTTAAACCCCGAAACCTTGTACGCTACATATGCCATAGGATCCAGAGGATTTGTAACGGGTACAAGTATGGAATCTGGCGCATTTTTAGCCACCTCCCCCACCACACTCTTTACTATTGTCGTGTTTATCTTTAGTAAGTCCATGCGTGTCATGCCAGGTTTTCTTCCGGAACCGGCAACAACAACCACTACATCAGAGCCCTTCATATCAGAGTAATCGTTCGAGCCATATACCTCCACGTCTATTCCAAGCTCAGAGAGAGCATGGTTGATGTCCATGGCTTCACCCTGAGGCAGTCCTTCAACCACGTCCAGTAAAAGGATTTTTGAGTCTGCTCCTCTCAGGGCTGAGAATAGGGCCGCATCACCACCCACCTTGCCAGATCCTATTATGGTTAGCATGAATCATGGTGAAAAAGAATATGTAATTAAATCTAATGAAGACGAAAATAATCGCTTTGGTCGCTCCAAGCCACAGTTATAGCGGTCACCATAAGTCTTTGAGAACATGGCACCTCGTTCCTGGACAGTACCTGGCTTTGGCTTGTCACCATTATTCCCGCCCTGACGCCTCCGGTTGGTCGGGAAATGGTGCCCCACCCCCGGACGACACGCTCTGCCACTCCTACAGGGAAACCGGTTACTAAACGCCGCGTTGATATCGGCGTGAAATTCCTGGTTACATATTGAATGTGTCCCTAGTTGATCGTGACTTGTTGCCAACGTGTCCACACACGTGATAGGTCTGGCTCGTTGGGCGGGTAAACCGCCCCCTCGTGTATCTCGCTGGCACAGCCACCAATTCAATCCCCAGTGCCTCGCACTTTTGTACTACTTTCCGGCGGAACTAGCCTACCCGGTTCTCACGCATGGAGCGGTTCATTGTTCTTTTCCGGTTCCCGCCATGACTGGTCATTCGCTTTCGGTGATAAATCCTCTAGTATTACCTTGTCCACACCTTCGGTGACCGCGCGGACTACTCTATTCATGGAGTCGTTCGCGATATTATTCGCTTTCTGTCGTAGTTGAATGATTTTCTTCTCAATCTTTCGCTTCCTGCGCTTACCTTTTCGCGTTCTAATACTCTGGAGTGCGCTAATCTCCCGTAATATGGAACAATGTCTCATGTTGGGAATCATCGTTCTGCCATTCGTGTCAGCTGTTACATCTAGATGTTTCCTGCCGACACCCACGCCGCGAACAACGCCGGTCGATGGTTTCTCCCGTATATTGATGTGAATCTCGAATTGACGCTCCCTACTATTGGTTACTTGTTCCACTAGAATGAGCGTATGTCCCAAGAATGATCGATTGGTTTGGTTGTTCTCACCACACCAAAACCGCACAGGTTCAACTCTAACTCACCGCGGCGGATTGGTGGTCTTACACATGATAGTATGATCTGTCACGCCGGTGTGGTATGTAATTAGAATGATCCTCGTACGCGCGCCTGCACGCGACAGACGCCTGTAGTATGGCACCCCAGCCATAGTTAGCTTGTAACTCACGCACCCATTCAATATCACGGCGCCACTTTGTCAATTCCAGGAACAAACAATTCTTGTTGGACGGGTAAACCGTCCCCTGATAGCCGTTCTAGAACGCGGTAGCTGATTCACGTATAATGAAACGCCCTTCATTAGGCCATATGGTGATCTTGAACTGTTTTTGACCTTGGCCGGATCATGTCAATAGTACGAAAAGTAAGTCCGCTCAGGATCCGGCGTACAGTAGCTGACTATTTCATTGCACAAGCCATATGGTAAAGAGAATAACAGAGGAATCAAGACAAAAGAGGCGTTGCCACAACCAACATAGCTCAAGACCTGAAACAAGACACGTACGAAGATTGTGAACCAGAGAACGGGAACGACTCGAGTAAAGATGGGCAGGCCCATGATACCAATCACCGCCACCCAGATACGAATGGTAACTGAAACATACGGCAAGGATCCCGCCGGAGTAGTACGTATTGCAAAGAGGCTTTAGACAGAATTACAATATATCGCGCAGTATATCGCATAATGAAAAAGAACGGTACGGCAGGATCATCACCTGCAAAGTCAGAGTGGGTACGCTATGAGCGTAAATATTCCAATGCAATGTGGCACTGGCATGTAATGAAAGATGAGCGCTTCAGGGGACTGAATCTCATAGATGATGCATCCAGGTGCATCGTCGGGGCGGCACTATTCTAGCATACAACCTCAGAGAACGCCACTCTACTGAGATTGGCAATGAAACGATTCGGTGCCCCTGCATCTTGGATAACGGCGCGTGTTTCGTAGGACAATAAAAGGGAAAAAAGAACTGGAAACCCACTATTCTAGGAAGAACTGCTGGATCAAGACATCATACTAATCAATTCCAGGCCATACCACCCGCAGACAAATGGCAAACTGGAGCGCTTCCATGGAATGATTGAGGACGAGATTTGGCATTATGACAGTCTCCGGGATTATGTTGACTACTACAATGAGAGAAGATTGCACTTCTCACTGGATATAGATAACGGCGAAACACCACTCCAGGAATAAAAAGGCGACCCAGACAATTAGGACAAATGATGAAAAATGGATGGAGCGAGATACCAATGACTAGCGGACCGACTTTTCATATATTACATGTCATAGTGATTACTAACTTGGATCCAAGCATTAACATCTGAGATTTTTTAAACAAACTTTATGGTATTCACCGACAATGCCAAGTACGTCCAGCGGAAGGCTATTTGGCTTTGATCATGCGTGGAATTGAAAAGGCCAACCATAAAGGAGGGTGCTCCCTACCAGTATGCTGTGGGCATGTTACATGACACTGAGAATGGCATTAGGTATGAGATACAGGCAGGTATCCGGATTCCTTGCAGGACTACTAGAAGGGCACCAAACCCCGCACTACTCCACAATATACAGACACGGAAAAGATCTTGACATCGACAAGGGGAATGACATGATTGTCGGCACAGACAAAAAGCTGACGAGAGCCATGATTGTTGACTCGGCCGGCCTTGAATCGTGGCGAGTGGATTAGGTATGAGTTCACGTCTTCCGGAATCTTGTACACAAATCACATTAACTGTCGCGATCAGTTGTGCGTAAATTTAGACACAGGTGAACTCATACTGGATTAGTGCCAAATGGAAAAAGAAGCGCGGATTCATCAGTGCTCGCGGACTAGGAGAGCATATGCATTTACGGTTACCGGCGAGTGGGTTGGGAATACGCGCATGTTAATCAATGCAGTACTGGGCTCGTATGCAGAAGAGCCACAACTGGACAGGAAGCACACCCGGGAATTGGAAAGTTCCGGGTATGAGTTCACGTCTTCCGGAATCTTATACACAAATCACATTAACTGTCGCGATCAGTTATGCGTAAATTTAGACACAGGTGAACTCATACAGTTCCGGACCCATTGCAACAGTTGCCATCTCTGGCAGGACCAACAGATAAGCCACCACCCGTAAACGCGCTGACTAACGGTGTGTCCCCCTTTACCGAATAATTATGAGAAGCGCGCATTTAATCTGGAATTACTTGCAGATGACGCATACGCGTCCAGGGATAACATGAAATTGTGCAGTGATAATCGAATCCGGACAACCATTCCACTTCAGATAAATTCCACCAAAGGAAAGGCGACTCATGGGGACTTGCAGCCTTGGAGGAAGTCCGGAATCGTCCATTTTCCGCCTTTCTGATTAGGAAAAGGCCAAAAACAAGCAGTGCTGGAAAGCGGCAAAAGGGTACAACAGGCGATGGATAATCGAGATAATCATAGAGCCGGTTCCCGTTCAAACGATTATTCGGGCACGGATTAATGGCGCGGAAATGGGATAACATACGAGTACAACGAGTGGGTGGACGCGGCAGCAACGTAGATTACGACATGGGGAATCCGTATTCAGTCAGAGTCAGTTATGTAACAAACTCATACCCGGCAAAGACTTATGGTGGGCGCTATACACAATGCTTGCGCCGCAATGACAAGTTGGCGCATATGGGGGGCCGCTCCATATACCGCAAGTAAATTTGGGGTAGCGCACTCAAACATACCACCGAGCTTGCTAGACCCATTTCACAAGTGTACACCTCAATCGGTGATGACTAAAACGGTGACATAGATGAGCCTTATATGACAATGTGGTGATTTTTCCCATATGGTCAAGATAGAGGACAGAGAGGCTATCGCAAACTTGGAAGCCGCATTGTATGCCGCGGGCAGGCCGCTGATCATGGACGAATTAGTACGTGCATCGGGAACAGGATCAAAAATGCGCACCGCGACACTCTTAACTGAGCTCATTCGCAGAACCAAAAAGGCGCTACATGCCATAGAGATAGCAACATTATCAGATGGATCCTATGTACTGCAATTGAAACCCCAGTATGCCGGAACTGTACGCCGTTTTGCATCAAAACCGTTGCTACCTCAGGCAACGCTGAGAACACTCTCATACATAGCATACATGCAACCGGTATCATCAAGGCAGATGGTAGAGACAAGAGGGACAGGTGTATATGCGCACATACGGGATCTGGAGCACATGGACTTTATCAGGGGAGAGAAGGCAGGAAGGCTCAAGGTGTATACCACCACAAAGAAGCTTGCCAAATATTTTGGAATACAGGACAATCCGGATGACATCAGGAGCCTCCTTCTAGGAAAAATGACAAGAAAAGCAAACTAGATGTATCATATTTCCAGATGTGGCAGCAGAGTAATAAAATCACAAGAATGCAGGACATGTGACAGCAGAGCCAGGTCTTAGCACGACCCCAACCATAGCTGGTTCCACAGTTCTGCGGCATGCATCATCTGTGGAATTTACTACTCATAGATTCACAACAATCGTCACATTAATGGAAGCAAATGGCGCACGCGCATACATATGGGAGCCCGACTCTTGGCATCACTTGCCAGAATTTATATGAATTTGGGTCACAGAGGGCTCATGGTGTTGATAGTGGATCCGCGTGGGGCGGGAATTTCAGGAGATATGATTCTATCTGCCCTGGTCGATTTGGGCGCGGATGGAGATCTCCTAATAAATGACATTCAGGAGTGCGCCCAATTTCTTCCAGAGTCTGTCATAAATGATATGTCGTTCAAAAAGACCATCAGAGGCGGCATAGAGTGTACAGAACTGGTGTTGGATACAAAAGACCCTGATTCGCGTCCGGCAGCAGACATGCTAAGAGCAATACAGAGATCTACAGAGCACATGAATCTCTCAGAAGCAGCTGCCGAGTTTGCCCACCGCAGTATAACATACCTAATAGACGCCGAGTCCAAAATACACGGCACAACACCAACTTCTGCCCACTTGCACGAAGCAGCTTCGCTGGATACCCTGGTGGACATAATGGGAACCGCCACAACCCTAGACCGCATGGGTGTATTTACTGATGTGATAGAGACGACTCCGGTTAACGTAGGGAGTGGCACCGTAACCTTCTCTCACGGAACGTTTCCCAACCCAGCCCCGGCAACTCTTGAGATACTTCGTGCGGCAAATTTTCCAATAATTGGCAGTGGTATAGACAATGAGACGGCCACACCTACAGGCGTCTGCATACTGGCGGGTATGCAGGCAACTCCCATCCCATACTATTCACAGACAGCCATCACAAACGTGGGGTATGGAGCAGGATCAAGAGAGTATGCCAACTGTGCCAACTTACTTACCATAGCACAGGGTGAGGAAGCAGGATTGAATCAGGATACCATAGGCATTTTGGAGACCAACATAGATGATGCCACCGGCGAGATGTTGGGCGAAACCATATCCGCAGTCATGGAAAAAGGTGCCCTGGATGCGTCCATATACACGGGCACAGGTAAAAAAGGCCGCCCCACAAGCCTTGTAAGAGTACTGTGTCATCCACAAAAAATTCGGGACATTACAGATACCATGATAGTGTACACAGAAACACTGGGAATACGCGTATCCACAACAAAGAGGTATACAGTTAACCGTGAAATGCGCGCCTGTAACGTGCAAATACGCGGTAAACCATATTCAGTACGATACAAAATACACACCCATCACGGCTTACAGGACTTTAAGATAGAGTTTGACGACATAACATTCGTGGCACGGGATACAGGCATGACTATAACTCAGTCTGAGAGAATACTGCGAAGGGGAATAGAGGATGCTCGGTAGTGTGCAGGATTGGTTTGTCGAAAAAACAGACGCAGTGGTAGCACTCTCAGGTGGAGTAGATAGCGCCCTAGTTGCATATGCAGCTTATAGTGTCCTGGGCTCCTCGGCCTTGGCAGTAACCGCGGACTATAGTACACTTGCAACCGAGGAGTTGGATTCCGCAAGAAATGTTGCTGCGCAAATAGGCATAGAACACCACATCATACAATACAACGAACTGGAAGATACACAATTCACAAAGAACGACTCAGACAGATGCTACCACTGCCGTTCACAGTTGGGAGATCATTTACGATCTCTTGCATCCCGCCTTAACTACACTACAATAGTGGATGGTACCAACCTAGACGACACGGGCGATTACAGACCCGGCATCGGGGCCCTGCATGAGCGGGACATTCAAAGCCCGCTCCTAGAGATGAATATCTCCAAGCGCCAGATACGAGACATGGCAAGGGATGCAGGGCTTTCTGTACATGACCGACCCTCAAATTCTTGCCTTGCTTCTCGTATACCATGGGGAGAGCGCATCACGGCGCAGCGTCTTGCGCGTATAGAGATGGGCGAGAGGTATATCAGGCACCACATACCGCTGGGCAGTCTGCGGGTGCGCGATGTAAGCGGCGGGGCGCGTATAGAGGTAGAGTCAGAGATGATACCACAACTACAGCGCAGTATGCCCCACGTACAGGCCGCATTACTCCAGCTGGGATTCGCTCATGTAGAGATAGAACCGCAAGGATACAGAACAGGGGGGGCCAATCTTTGATATACATGGATAATGCGGCGACCACCGTAATACGATCAGAGGTATTACAGACAATGTTGCCGTTTATGCACGAACGGTTGGGCAATCCATCATCCATACACAGAGAGGGTCGCCTAGCGCGCAAAGCCATAGAGCGTGCACGCGGGCAGGTAGCTGACATGATTAATGTGGACCCTTCCGAAATTGTATTCACGTCAGGCGGTACTGAGTCCAACAACATGGCCATACGAGGAGCCGCAAGGAGTCATCCGGGAGGACACATAATAACTACAAAAATAGAGCACGATTCAATTCTGAGCCCATGCAAACACCTAGAGAGGGACCATACCGTAACATATCTTGAACCAGACACACACGGTAAAATAAGCCCGGAATCATTGATATCGGCCATCACAGATGACACCTGGCTGGTCAGCATAATGACCGCTAATAATGAAGTAGGGACAATTCAGTCCATTATACCGCTGGTTCAAGCATGCAAAACGCGCTCCATACTATTCCACACAGACATGGTCCAGGCCGCAGGAAAGATACCCACAGATGTCCGGAAGATTGGAGTGGATATGGCATCCATATCCGCCCACAAAATAGGCGGTCCAAAAGGGGCGGGTGCGCTGTACGCAAGGAAGGGCATTCTAGACCCCATTCTACATGGCGGAGGGCAGGAGAGAGGACTGCGTTCAGGAACAGAGAATGTACCAGGCATAGTGGGCTTTGGGGAGGCATGCAGACTGGCCAAGGCAGAGATAACAGTAAATGAGGACAAGATCAAGCGCCTGCGGGACGATCTTGTACGCAAGATAACCGCAACAATACCGCATGTAGTACTTAATGGCCATCCTGTATCTAGGCTGCCGGGAAATGCCAATCTTGCATTTCTAGGCGTAAATGGCGAGGATCTCATAATAAAGCTGGACGAGTACAATATTGCCGCTTCCACAGGTTCTGCCTGTTCTGTTCACAGGCAAAAAGAGTCCCACGTACTCAGAGCCATGGGTCTGTCTCAGGAAATAATATCCAGCTCCCTAAGACTTACGTTGGGGCCAGATAATAATGAAAAAGAGGTAGACGCTGTTGTGTCCGCACTGCGCATAATAGTGCCGGAACTGCGTGCCGTCTCCCCACTTAGATCAAAATATGGCTAGGCTGTCAGTGTTGTACGCCACCCATATCTCACGGCCAACGTGGCAATTGTTGCCACGGTCATAATTAGCAACACCGTACCGAACTCTGGCACCACCATTGTTCCGATTATCATGATTTCGCTGGCCCCCTGTGGGAACTGCACAGTCAGTCTTCGCACCTCACTTCCCCCATCATCGATATGTGGAACAGGCAAATTATCTACCAATACAATGTAATCAACATCAACCCCATCATGGGAAGCATCAATATACTCCCGCGGAAGGTCAAGCACCAAGTCTCCATTTTCTTCGGCGTCAATGGATATGCGCAATGCCAGATTCTCCTGGTCCACTACAATATTTTGCACTGCTCCACCCCATATGGCATACTCAACATCAAACGTCCCGCCACCATCAGGAACCTCGAACAAAAGCAAGTCATCATCAGTCACGCCACTGGCCACAAAGTCAAATGTGAGCGCCTGACTGCTCTCGCCATACCGAAGCAATATTGTATACTGACCGCTCTCGCTCCACTGGTCACCATTTGTATTAACTATGTACGTATATGTTCCATCCTGAGATACGGGAAACTGATCTATCTGGACTACGCTACTTTCGGTCTGTACCTTTAGGGTAATCTGCTGATTCGGAAGCGGCGTTACAGTTCCATACACCACCACGAGGTCCCCAAACCGGTACAGGCCAGCATCGGTATTTACTGTCATGTAATCAGATTGTGCAAATGCTACAGGCAGTGACAGCAATACCAAAGCTGGAAGATACTTTAGCACGTTACTGTGCCCCCAAATAGGTATTATAACATTCCCAACAATTTGTACGTCCCAAAAGCATGACTAGTAACACCTAGAGACATGGTATCCAAAAATCTTAATAAAGCAAGCTCTAAAATCTCGGAACCGAGATCAGGCCAGATTTTGCAGTTATAGCCACCATGGAGATTATAGCAACCCCCAGTATCAGGGCGGTCATAACCCCAAACTCTGGTACAACATATGTAGCTAGTATCTCTATGCTACCAGAACCGGCAGGGAACATTACCTCTACCATCTGACCATTAATGTAGACATCATTGTGTTCTTCACCGTCCACAAGAATCAAGAATATATCAGATACTATATCTACAGGAAACTCTACTGCAAGCATACCATCGCTATCGGCAGACACTTCTATCATGATAGAACTGTTATCTGTAATGTATGCATCAGTAATGCTACCACCGGCGATATCGTACATGATGCAAGTCTCCTCCAGATATAACATGGACGGACCGCATACAGGTAGATCACCTAGTGCTTCAGACAAGGTAAACTGGACTTTGTTATTTCTATGGGGTTCACCGTATTGAACTTCAACACTGTACAGACCTTCCATGGTCCATGATGCGGAGGAGAGCAGGACCTCAAAATCTCCGTTGTCATCCACATCCACCTGATTCACAAGTGCAACGTTACCCAATGGGTCTATAACCTGTAGTAGAATTGGATATTCTGGCATTATATTGGCAACATGACCTGTCAGAACCAGCACATCACCCATGTTATAGGCATCATCATCCAACCATGCCGAGACCGGTACGGAGGAGAGCAGCTCTTCATTAGCCATCTCCCAAGGATCTCCAACACATGTTGGGCATGGAGGATACTGTGCAAAGGCAGAGACGGGCCACAATACAGCAACAGTAGCAGCCACAGCAAGTAAGGAAAGTGTTTTAATCTTCATGAAATTAGTAAACTTGGTCTCTATTTATGTTTAGAGTACACCAGATACTAGAATCTTGGTGCCAAACTCAGTCTAGACCTAGCAGAGAGAGTCACTATGGCAATGATAGACACTGCCAGAATCAACGCCGCTATTGTGCCAAACTCGGGCACTACCAAACCATCCTCAATGCCCACAGTCACACTGGTACTATAGTCAGAAATGTCCTGCTCAGCAGTTACAGTGTACATACCATCCTGAGACCACATGGGACCGCCAATTACTATATCCGCGGAGAAGAGGCCGTCTGATGAACTCACATCTATCTGGCTCACAGAGACAACTTTACCATTGGGCGCAGTTACAGTCAGAGTCACATCTTGGTTAGTGGTGTCAGTCTGGCCGCTAATGTATATTGTATCTGAGCCTTCCATGGCATCAGCAACCAAGTCTATTGAACCGCCCATAAACAACTCTGTACCTACTGCAGAGAATGAACGCTCAAAGTTGGACTCTATGGCAAGGGTATCCATTGCGACACCATCAACCACATTTACCTTTACCTCAAGTTCATACAAATCAGAGTTGCCTTGATTTGCTATTATAGTATAATCACCATCCTCTGTAAGTCCGGACACGTTAAAGTTGGTGGAATAAGTGCCATCTTCGGCAGGTAACAATTGGTCTATCTTTACCAAATTGTTAAGAGGAGACCAGATTTGTATCTGTATTGTTTCCTGTTTTACCGTATTACCACTTATCAATACTATATCCGAACTTGAGCTAGCCACGGCCTGAATATCCATGCCATGATCAGTGGGGAGTATCTCGGCCCATGCATTCACAGAAGCACCAAATGTCAGAACCGCCAATGTAGCAACAGCAGTAATTGAGCCTTTACTATACATAACATTGTTGACACAGGTTGTTCTATTTATGTATTTGAATTAGAACAAAGTGCTTGTGATATTCTGTTACACCTGGCCATAATGATAGTTCGTTACCGGGTCTGAATGAAGCATAACAGAACCCGACTATAATGCCTCATACGTCTCACGCCACTTGTGGTATGCCATGACCATATCCTGAGAGACGCTGGGTTTACGACGGGTCATTATCTGCCGGAAGTCATTCATGGTGAGATCCCGAGGTTTTTGGGGCTCCTCCCCCTCGACTGGCTTTCTATAGTCTGGAGAGTTGAACAGTTCATGTACTATCTTTAGTTGTGCGCCTTGGCATACGTCGCGTATATCACTGGCGCTGTATCCGTCAAACAGTTTGGCCAGCTCCGCCGGTTTTACCGTTTTGTCTGTATGCAGATCAGCGATATACTGAGTGAATAAAGCCTCACGTGCTTCCAAAGAAGGTAATGCCACATAGATTCTCTTTTGAAATCGCCTAAGAAATGGCCAGTCCAGTGACCAAGGCTTGTTGGTAGCCCCAATCACATACATCATGAGGTCCTTGCCCTTGCCAGACACACCGTCCATCTCGGTTAGGAACTGGTTTCGTGTCCTGACCTCGCCGCCCACTTCGCTTCTCCTAGATCCCAGTAGCGAGTCCACTTCGTCTACAAATAGTATTACCGGTTTACTCTCGCGCTCGGCATGGCTTCGTGCAATCTTGAATATTTTAGACACATTTTTCTCTGCCTCGCCCAGCCACTTACTCATCATTGATGATGCATCGACATTGATAAAGTAGCCATCCATCTCGCTGGCTGTGGCCGCCGCCAGCATAGTCTTGCCAGTCCCAGGCGGCCCATATAGTAACATACCCTTGGGCCAGCCTAGAGGGAAGAGGTCAGGCCTCTCGGTGGGATATATTATAGATTCACGCAGTGCGCTTTTGGCATCTTCAAGGCCTATAACCTCTTTCCAGCTGACATTGGGCTTCTCCCTCATCACCAGCTCCTCAAAGTCGTTCTCTTCTTCCTGCTGCTTGATTATGTCATCCTGCTCTTTCTTGGGAGTATTGGTATCTGCTACCGGTTCCAAATTTCGCCCATCCCGAAGTAGCTCAATGCGCTTGCGGTACGACTTGCATCGAGACTGGTATATGGGATTGAGTTTGCTTTTGGGGTAGAGACTCAATAGCTTAACGAGTGTATCTATTGCCATTTGATAGTTAGTGATGGCCATCCCCCGTGCCCCATGGGAGTCAAAGCGTATAGCATCAGTGGCGTATTTGCTGGCATTATTCTCTAATTCTTGTGGTGCACTACTCATGCTCGCCCGCCTCCGAGAGTTGTCACACAAATGTCATCAACCCGGTCACACACAGATGTCTGTTCCAAGATACTCTGGACCTGTAGGCGATCCGCTGCATTAGACTGGGCATGAGTCATAAGGCGGGTGTTCTGTATTTGGTTGCACGATAACTTGGACTGAGACAGAAGTTCATCCACCTCCCCATCAAGGATATCAATGCCCAGACTCGTCTCTCGCATTAGATTTCCCACCTCAGACATTATTGCGTACAGATCACGCTTTTCCCTATACTTGTCAAGCATGCACTCCAGCAAAAACAGAACCCGAGACGTATCTTCAAGTTCTGTGGTATCCATATCTTCTGCCATTTTTGGTATCTTGTCAAGTTTCTTGTTTACGCGCCTGCGTATGGTACGTATGTATTCCACGCTGTGTTCTATATCCGTTGATGCAAAGGGAATATTCGTCACTAATGGATAATGTAGAATTAGTATTTGAATACTAGGTATGAATCCACCTGTCCACACTGGGCCATTAATTATAGTGGCCATAGCTGTCACCATAAGTCTTTGAGAACATGGCACCTCGTTCCTGTACAGTACACGGGTTTGGCTTGTCACCATTATTCCCGCCCTGACGCCTCCGGTTGAGTGGGGAACGGTTCCCCGTCCCGGACGACACGCTCTGCCACTCCTACAGGGAAACCGGTTACTAAACGCCGCGTTGATATCGGCGTGAAATTCCTGGTTACATATTGAATGTGTCCCTAGTTGATCGTGACTTGTTGCCAACGTGTCCACACACGTGATAGGTCTGGCTCGTTGGGCGGGTAAACCACCCCCTCGTGTATTTCGCTGGCACAGCCGCCAATTCAATTCCTAGTGCCTCGCACTTTTGTACTACTTTCCGGCGGAACTCGCCTACCCGGTTCTCACGCATGGAGCGGTTCATTGTTCTTTTCCGGTTACCACCATGACTGGTCATTCGCTTTCGGTGATAAATCCTCTAGTACTACCTTGCCTGCACCTTCAGTGACCGCGCGGACCATTCTATTCATGGAGTCGTTCGCGATATTATTCGCTTTCTGTCGTAGTTGAATGATTTTCTTCTCAATCTTTCGCTTCCTGCGCTTACCTTTTCGCGTTCTAATACTCTGGAGTGCGCCAATCTCCCGTAATATGGAACGATGTCTCATGTGGTGAATCATCGTTCTGCCATTCGTGTCAGCTGTTACAGCTAGATGTTTCCCGCTGACATCCGCGCCGCAAACAACGCCGGTCTATGGTTTCTCCCGTATATTGATGTGAATCTCGAATTGACGCTCCCTACTATTGGTTACTCGTTCCACTATCCTGAATGAGCGCATGTCCCGGGAATGATCGATTGGTTTGGTTGTTCTCACCACACCAAAACCGCACAGGTTCAACTCGAACTCACCGCGACGGATTGGTGGTCTTACACATGATAGTATGATCTGTCACGCCGGTGTGGTATGTAATTAGAATGATCCTCGTACGCGCGCCTGCACGTGACAGACGCCTGTAGTATGGCACCCCAGCCATAGTTAGCTTGTAACTCACGCACCCATTCAATATCACGGCGCCACTTTGTCAATTCCAGGAACAAACAATTCTTGTTGGACGGGTAAACCGTCCCCTGATAGCCGTTCTAGAACGCGGTAGCTGATTCACGTAAAGTGGATCATCCTTCTCAAGATTGTATGGTGACTTGGCGGACTCGTTCTTATTCTTCACCTTGGCCGGATCATGTTTCAATTCTAGAGTGGTTCCGGGTATGTAGTAATCACCAAGACTGATCTCGGATACCGCCCTGTCATACACGTAATCGGACGTGTGACCGAATATCTTGGTGCGCCGGGAAAACTCCTTATTAGTTTTCAACAGTATAATGACGGTCCGGGTTATGCCGCCCACCATCTGCTGATTCTATAAAAGTACGGTCCCATACCCGGCAAAGACTTATGGTGGGCGCTATACAAATCGCCGCGCCCAATGCGGTCATGTTATAACACATTCAAGGTACGAATTAGTCCATCCCCACATTTCACGTACGGTAATGACTAGTGCAGTTTGTGCCCAACATTAGTTAATACACAAAACCCATACGACGTAGGGACATGCTTTTGGAGTCACCGGTAGGGTACCAGGGAGGTCTGTCTTATTCGCCCCGAGGTATTTACCGATACGCCAGATATTATGGCCGAATCAAGAGTCATACTCCCCATATGTACGGCCAACTCACACAAATTATTACTGCATGATGGCAGGGTGATAGCAAGTCTGGCACTCGCGGCGCGTATAACAGGAATTATTGGAGGGAATGTTAACGGGATTGCAGCCATGGATGATACTGCCCTTGTGCGCTCACGCACTTCAAAGATAGCCTCGAGACAGAACCGCAGGTCCTGACCCTTTACGGTGGAATTCTTGTCAAGCTCGCACTGCAACATATCCAATGTATCATTTATGAGGTGCATACAGTAAGATAGTCGCGGGGCAAGAGCAACCGAATGAATGGCTGTCTGTTTCATGAAACGAGAGTAACTTGTGAGGTTATTAGCCAAATGTAACAAGAGATGTATTAACCACAGTTACATATACGCGGGATACAAAAACACATGTGGTTTTATAGAGATATAGTAGGTGTTGTTGTGGAATATGACAATTCGCTGGTTGTAAGTCTTGAAGAGTTTGGTTTAAGCCAGTACGAGGCTCGCGCCTACTTTGCCATGGTCTCCATGGGGCCTGTGGCAGCAACAGAGTTGGCATATAATTCCCAATTGCCGCGAACCAAGGTTTACTCGGTCTTACAGAAGTTAAAAAGGAAGAACTTGGCCACCATATCAAAATCAAAACCCATCATATGCACTGCAGTTCCGCCCGAAGAGGCATTTGATGATATTATTCACGAGCAGATAAACAAGGTCAACGCCATGAATACACTGGTTTCTGCACTAAAGACCGTTGGCGAAGAGAGTCGCAGAAAGCAGGGGACCGCCGAGAAGCATTACCGACACATAACACTAAGCAGGGCAGTGTCAGAGATAAAAGCAATCATAGACGGCTGTAAAAAATCTCTAAAGATATCCATGGGCATATTTGGGACAGAGCCTGTATTGGAGTGCCGCAAGGAGATAGCGGCCGCCATGCACCGGGGGGTGGAGGTGTACCTTTTGGTTTCATCCAGCGAGCAGGGAGTGGAAAGAGGAGTACTGCCCGCATGCACACATGTGCGTATTGCAGATAACATACCCAGCATGTTTATGGCAGATGGCGCAAGCGTGGTAGTGTTGGACGAGTCGGGCGGGGATGTCTTTACCACACATACATTGGGCTCTTGTATAGGTGCCTCGTTTGATGTACAGTGGAGTACTGGAATTGACGCAAGACATCTTCTTGACATGCCCCGGTATGAATGTGCGGAAGTGTATACCGCGCTGCGACAGATACAGTCCCAGGGATTACTCTTTGTTCTGGAGAAATATATGGCCTCAAAGGAGCTTAACATGATACAACTGCTGGAGAAGGGAGGAATCCCCATTCACTCCAAGACAATCAACGACTTGGTGGAGATTGCCGATGCGTCACTACAGGCAGTATGCAATGGTTGTGCAATACTGGATATGGCAGGAGGCAGGATAATACTGGAATCTGCCCCGCACAATATGGTATGGGTCTTGGTACTGGAATCATACCTCAGGCATAAGGGATACAATATCCGTACAATATCCAACAGCAAGGGGACGCATATACAGCTGGAAAAAAGTAAAAATTAGCCATTCTGCACTTTTATGCCGTGGTATACGAGAAGCTCTCGGAGATGGGAATAACATTACCCGATCCGCCTGCACCGGCAGGCGCATACATGGCCACATTAGCCGTGGGTTCGTTGGGCTTTGTCTCTGGCCAGATACCCATGCTTGACGGACATGTTCAGTATACCGGAAAGGTGTCTGATTCCAACATGAAAGAAGCGCAGGAGTCGGCAAGATTATGTGCCATAAACATACTGGCCCAGATAAACAAGAGATGGGGCCTTGATCGTGTGCAGAGAATAGTTCGACTGAGCGGTTTTGTAAACGCGGAGCCCGGTTTTGTAAAGCATCCACAGGTAATTGATTTTGCCTCAAACCTCATGTATGACATATTTGGAGACCGCGGCAAGCACACACGAGTTGCAGTGGGAGTAAGTAGCCTGCCGCTGGACTCAATGACAGAGATAGATGGTACGATACAGATTCAGAGCTGATCAAGCATACCGTTGAACTCTCGCAGGAATGAGCGCATCTTGTTCTTGGGTATAAGGGCGCCGCATGCACGATCATGTCCGCCACCGGACCCACCCATGTTGGCTGCAAGAGTGTTCACCATACGACCCAAGTGTACCTCACATTTACGGGATCCGCGAATGGATACAGCATAGTTGTTATAATCGGCACGCTCCCTGTATGCTACACCAACCTTCTTGCCTGACAGGCCCAGGACAAAATTTACTGCGCCGCTGGCACCGGCGTCGGTTATTTCCATATGAGCAAGGTTTCTCATCTTTCTGTGATCGCGCTTAACCTTGTCCATAACGATGGCCAACCGTTCCACCTGTAGCCGGGCAGTGTCAAAGGCCCCCGGCATCTCGTGAGGGAATCTCAGCTCAGCAAGCTGTAATGCCAAGTTCAGAAGATACTCATCATCCTTCTGGTGCCCAACTATATTGTAGGTCAGTACCGTGGCGCTTATCAACGCGAACTGCCTGTCATATATCTGCAACAAATCCGAGGCCAGGGGCCGGTCATCCATGTAGTCGGTAATGGCAGAACATGCCGCGATAAAGGTGGATCCAAAAGGAAGTCTTCTCTTATACTTGTCATGAACCAGGACCGCGGTGCATTCATCAGTGCTGTGTATTACATTTACTTTCATCTGTAGAAGTCGCTGCATCGAGTCCGAGTCCAGGTCATGGTGATCAAAATACGTCACCCGAACATGGCGACGCCTTAGGCCCCCCAGGATGTCCAGGAATAGTTCTTTATTCTTCTTGCTCACGCCCAAGTCGCATATGTACAGTGACTTTAGAGTGAGATCCGCAGCTACATCAAGAAGAGCATTCATTTGGCCCACATAATCTACCAGTACAAGATCAGCCCCAAAGACCTGCCGGATGAGAGCGGCGGACCCTATCCCGTCCATATCTTCCTTGTGCGAGATGCACACTATTCGGGTCTTTTTTACCGGTGCCAATTGAATACGGCAGAAGGCGCCCTCATTTAAACTAGATTCGGGGCGTCAATCATTTAGGTCATCTTTGGGCAACTGTGCAAAATACACCGCCAACATGTCTGTTCTTGCTTTTTCTATCATGGTGCCTCACACATACCCATGAATTTACCGTCTAGGTGTTTATCTTTAACGCGACCTAAACGGCTACGGCGTCATATTCAGGCATGGTAACGCACAAGAGCATCGCTACCGGTAACTGCTGATGTCTATTCCTTCATTATACAGTTTGTTAATGCCAACTTCCCGCACCATTCGTCTATTTGGGATCTATCGTACCAGCCCCACAGTTCTCGCACACCTAACTCATCACATAACCGACCTCATGTATCATGTCATGCCTCTGTGAGTTGTCACACCAAGACCACAACTCTTTGATGCCAATCTCATTTCCAACATGAGCATAATCAAACTGAGCCCGCAGGGAATTCTGCTGGACCCAATCGCACCCAGGTAACCATTCTTGGAATGATGCGCCAATACAGGAGCCCGCAGGGAATTCTGCTGGACCCAATCGCACCAGCCCCACACACGACCCACACCAATCTCGTTTGCGAGATGGCAAGAGCCAAATTTCTCCAGTATTGAGTCCTTATGTATGCGGCTGGCGCCATCCCACATGTGCCCCATACTGATCTCTTTTGAAAGACGTTCATAATCATAGCCCAATTCATTCAACATATCACTCTGACGAGAGCTAACATACCAAGACCACAACCGCACCATACTTATCTCTCTGATGAGACGCGAATAGCCAAATTTGGCCACCATTGTCCCCTTATGGATATCGGTGCAATGGACCCAGAGACATCATACCTATCTCGTATGAGTTCACCTGTGTCTAAATTTACGCACAACTGATGGAACAGGTTGTTCTAGTTAATGTGATTTGTGCATAAGATTCCGGAAGACGTGAACTCATACCCTATCTCGGCCACGGCACGATCATAACCTATTTCATCTAGCAGAGTATTCTTGTGCTCTGCGCTGAACCAATCCCACAACTGCTTCATGCCTATCTCATTTGCAATGCGGGTATAGCCAACCTCCTTTAACATGGAATTACGTTTGTTTTTGAACCACCGACTATTGCACCAATCCCACAGCTCCTCCACACCTATTTCATCTGCAATACGTGTGTAGCCAACCTCCTTCAGCACGTTTTGTTTTTGTCTTTCATCACACCAGTCCCATAATTGCCTCATACCCAGTTTATTTCCAACACCCAGATCTCTGAGTTCAGCGTAAATATCCATACCCATTATGACCTGCGGCATTATTAAAAAACAGTCATGAAATCTTGTACGCGCGTAGTCGGCAGTGATTGTTTAGTTTACCGCAAGCCAAGGCGACATACACTTTTGCCATCATTAGTGGATTCCGATACATATAGAATTGTCTGGGAAATTTGTGTGTCCGGGTAACACAGTAGTACTGAGGGCGACATCATCCCAGTATACTGTAAGAGCGCGTCAGGGCGCCGATCTCAGGCGTGTAAATTAGCCCGACATCCATCTGGCACGTCCACGCGCCTAAATCTGGAATGGTTAAACAAGCACACCGCCACACTAGTACTAGAGTAAGGCTGATGCGATATTCTCATCAGTACTTATTTGGACTAGCGATGTATTCAGATGCCTCGTCTCTATGAGCATATTTATGAATCGTATCCGATTATCGATGAACGGGTCTCCGCTACTCCCGGACTGGATATGAGATATCATGGAATCATCATCAAGCATAATACGAACGGCATCACCATTCCTTATTGCAAATACGCCTATACCCCAAAACAACCCCACATGCAGTGCCATGAATCTAGATTGTACTAGCGAGACCTTGTCCCGGTATATCTCTGCCTGATTGCGCCACGCGTTAAGGGTATGTCCCTTGGTGCGTATGGACCAGGCTATTCGACAAGGCGTACCGTCGCTATACAGTATGTGCTCATCCATACTTGTGCCACATCAGGCCCTAAGATTTATGGGCTGGTATTCGCAACCTTGGGGCCCACAGTACTTGCCCACATAGACCGCTTTTGGTCTGTATAGTGCAGGCTTGGGGGCGGCCTCGGCAAACTTTTCCTCTATTACGTGAGCGGCCCAGCCAGCCACTCTGGATATGGCAAATATGGGCGTGTTCAGATCCATGGGTATATTCAGCATATAGTAGATGGAGGCACTGTACAGGTCCACGTTGGGATAAATGTTACGGCCCTTGAGCCGTTTCATCTCAGATATGGTAAACTGCTCCACGCGCTGGGTAATATCAAACCACGGCTGACCGGTCTTGGCCGCCAGTTTCTTTGACATGGCCTTTAGTACAAGGGCCCTAGGGTCATAAGTGCGATAAACTGCATGGCCCATACCCATTATGCGCTCACCGCGAGCCATTCTTTCTGTTATCCAGGGCTCTACATTGTCTATATCCCCTATATCCAGTAGCATCTTCATTACCTCATAGTTTGCCCCGCCATGCAGCTCACCACTCAGAGCCCCGATTGCGGCGCTGGTTGCAGAATACATGTGAGCCCTTGTAGAGGCCACCTGCCTGGCGGTGAAAGTGGATGCATTGAATGTGTGCTCCGCGTGTAATATCAGGCACACATCAAATATGGTCTCCAGCTCTTTATCCGGTACCTCCCCGGACATCATGTACAGAAAGTTGGCAGCGTGTCCCAGATTCGGATCCGGATCCACCAGACTCTTTCCATTACGTATGCGCTGCCAGCTGGCCACTATAGTGGGTACCTTGGCTATCAGATTTGATGCCCTATCATAGCTGGACTCCTTGTTCGAGAACTCCTCGTCATAGTATCCGGCCAGGGCCGCAACAAAGGCCTGTAGCATATCCATAGGATCCGCGTCCTTGCGCCAGTTACCCATGTTCTTCTGCATCTGCTTTGGAATCCACCGGGCATCTGCCATCTTTTGCCTAAATTCGCGCAGTTGATCCTCAGATGGCAGGTCATCGTGTAATAACAGATATGCCGTCTCCTCGTAGGAGGAATTCCGGGTAAGATCCAGTATGTCATATCCGCGATATATCAGCTTGCCACGACTGCCATCTATATTGGATACACGGGTATCTGCTACCTCTATTCCCCTTAGGCCTATATTTTTGGTCTCCACAGTCTCCTGCCCTTTTTAGACTAATTAGAGTTTTTCCGACAATTGTATGAGTTCAGGGAACCTTCAATCACGTATCCAAATCATACTGCTACCGAATAATTACAGTATGATTGCTGTCGAGGGAGGCGGCACCAATCATTACAGTCCACTGCGTAAACTATTCAAGCATGAGTTTATGCGCGCCGGATTGGGACTACAAGAGTCAAGGCGGGAACGCATAGATGAATAATCAATTAGATGACACATGGACATCGGGGCTGGTTAATCATTTCACAGACATGTGCGTATAAAGTTAGGTATATTTTATCACTGGACCGTTTTGTGATCATGAAGTTTGAGCTGTGTTCAGACTTTGCCCCCACCGGGGATCAGCCCAAGGCCATAGAAAAGTTGGTGGAGGGAGTGCAAACGCGCCGCGTACAGACACTGCTTGGAGTGACCGGGAGCGGCAAGACGTTCACGGTGGCAAATGTCATAGCTAGAACGGGCAAAAATACACTACTAATATCCCATAACAAGACTTTGGCGGCTCAGTTATACTCCGAGCTAAAACAGTTCTTTCCCAATAACAACGTGGGCTATTTTGTATCATTCTATGACTATTACCAGCCAGAGAGCTATATAGCTCAGACTGACACATACATAGAGAAGGACACTAGGCGCAACGACGTAATTGAAAAGATGCGGCTGGAGTCTACTGCCATGCTCCTCTCCGGCAAGCCCACCATAATAGTGGCCACTGTTTCATGTATATACTCTCTTGGCAACCCCAAGGACTGGGGAGAGCTGGCACTTAGGCTAAGTGTAGGGGACAGAATTGAGCGCTCCACAATAATACACCGGTTACTTGACGCTCGCTATGAGCGCAACGACATGGAGGTGGCGCCGGGCAACTTTAGGGTTCGCGGCGATACCATAGATGTCAGTCCTGCATACTCCGGAGATGTGATCCGGCTGTCACTTTTTGGAGATAATCTGGAAAGAATATCGGTGCGAGACTCAGTAACGCTGGAAGAAAAATTCAGACTGCCGTCCATGATAATATACCCGGCCAAACACTACCTTACTGCCAAGGATGTACGGAGTCGCGCCATGCAAACCATAAGGGAAGAGTTGAAGGAAAGACTGTATGATCTGCCGGAACTGGAAGGTCAGAGACTGCAACACCGTACAAACTATGATTTAGAGATGATAGAGGAACTGGGCTACTGTTCCGGCATAGAGAATTACTCTAGACACTTTGACGGACGCCAGCCAGGTGAAAAGGCGTTCTGCTTGCTTGATTTCTTTGGTGATGACTTTCTTCTAGTCATAGACGAGTGTCACGTCACACTGCCCCAGCTGCACGCAATGTACAAGGGAGACTACTCCCGGAAGAAGCAACTGGTAGATTATGGATTCAGACTGCCCAGTGCGTATGATAACCGTCCCCTCAAGTTCGAAGAGTTCGAGGAGTACATGGAAAATGTTTTGCTGGTATCGGCTACGCCTGGTGAGTACGAGAAAGACAAGTCATACAGAATAGTCGAGCAGCTAGTCCGCCCCACGGGATTGGTGGATCCCTCGGTGGAAGTGCGGCCAAGCAAGGACCAGATGAAAGATTTGATGCGCGAGATTCGCGAGCGAGTTAAGCGCTCGGAGAGAATTTTGGTCACAACACTGACAAAGCGCATGGCTGAAGATCTGGCCGAATATCTCTCAAAGAACGAGATACAGGTCCGATACATGCACTCTGAGATAGAGGGACTACAGAGGACTGAGCTGATAAGACAGTTGCGCCTGGGAGAATATGACGTGCTTGTGGGCATAAACCTGCTGCGAGAGGGACTGGACATACCCGAAGTATCCATGGTTGCAGTACTGGACGCGGACAAGGAGGGATTCCTGCGAAATTATACCAGCCTTATACAGACCTTTGGGCGCGCCGCGCGCAACTCCAATGGTAATGTGATAATGTATGCGGATGTCATTACAAAGTCCATGAGACATGCAATGAAGGAGACAGACAGGCGGCGGAATAGGCAAATCGAGTATAACAGGATACATGGTATAATACCGCGCACAATATCAAAGCCAATCCCCCAGAAGGAGGCAGAAGTGAATGATGTTTCTATTCACAAGAGTACACACGACTTGAATGCCGAGTTGATAGATGCAGAGTCCCAGATGAAAAAATATTCCGGCCAGCTGGACTTTGAGAAGGCCATAGAGTACCGGGACAAGATAAAAAACATAGAACGGGAGCTGAATAACCGCCGTGGATAGTCTGATAGTTCGGGGAGCCCGGCACCATAACCTGAAAAACATAGACGTGGATTTGCCCAAAAATTCTCTCGTAGTTATCAGTGGCCTCTCGGGGTCCGGCAAGTCCACGCTGGCCTTCGACACCATATACGCGGAAGGTCAGAGGAGGTATGTGGAATCGCTCTCCGCATACGCACGCCAGTTTTTGGACATAATGGATAAACCGGATGTGGACTCCATAGAAGGACTCTCGCCAGCAATATCGATACAGCAAAAGACCACCAGCAAGAACCCGCGCTCCACGATAGGCACAACCACAGAGATATACGACTATCTCCGGCTACTCTATTCCAGGGTGGGCACCCCCTACTGTCATAAATGTGAGCGACCCATATCCAGCCAGTCTGTAGAAACCATATGCGATACCGTAATACGGGAGTTTGACGGCATGGATATACTGGTTCTGGCGCCACTCATAAAAAGAAAGAAGGGCATTCACAACAGGATCATAGCAAAGGTAAGCGCCGACGGCTACTCGCGGATTCGAGTGGACAAAACGGTACATAACCTGGATGACGAGATTCCTCCCCTGGACAGGCAGCAGTGGCACGACATTGAGATAGTCATTGACAGGATGCCCGCCACCCAATCACAGCGTACAAGGTTATTTGAGGCAATACAGACAGCGGTGGACGCAACGGAGGGTGAAGTCATGATATCCGCAGAGGGCAAGGAGAGCACACATTCCCAGAAGAATGCATGTCCTTATTGTGGTGTCAATATAGGAGAGATGGAGCCGCGAACATTCTCGTTTAACTCGCCATTTGGAATGTGCAAGGAATGCTCTGGCATGGGCGAGGAGTTTAGGCTGGATCCGGATCTGGTCATACCGGACAAGACAAAATCGATAATCGATGGCGCCATACAGCCATGGGGACCAAACATACCCCCGCCAATAATGGACATGATTACTCTCATAGCAAGAAAGTACAAGTTTAGGCTAGACACACCCATTGCGGATCTGAGCGAGAAGCAGATGGATGCGCTGGTATACGGACACATTCATTTACGCAAGGGTACCCCAGATCTTAGTGTTGGCGGTGAGAACGAAGCCAAGTATTTGTACCTAAAATCGCGCATGGGCACCGCAGACTTTAGGCTTAGTGTTGATGGGGTAATAGACCAGATTATGAGTGCTATGCCATTCATGGAGTTGGGGGATATGGAATCTGTCAAGGCCATGTTATGGAGGAACATGCCATGCTCAGTCTGCAAGGGCAGAAAGTTGCGCCCGGAGTCACTCAACGTGCGCGTAGGGGGCAAGGGCATAATGGATGTGTGTAGTATGCCCATAAACCAGTGCATCCGTTTCTTTAAGGACATAGAGCTTGATGATACCGAGGCATTTATCGCCAGGGATATACTCAAAGAGATAAGGAGTCGCCTGAATTTTTTGAGTAATGTTGGCCTGACATATCTTACGCTTGACAGGAAGAGCGCCAGCCTGTCAGGGGGCGAGTCGCAGAGGATACGACTAGCGACACAGATAGGATCCAGTCTTACAGGCGTACTTTATGTCCTGGATGAGCCCACCATTGGCCTGCATCAGCGTGATAACTCCAGACTAATCGATACGCTCAGGTGTTTGAAGGATCTTGGGAATACCGTACTGGTAGTGGAGCATGATGAGGAGGTGATACGCAGTTCCGACTGGCTGGTGGATTTGGGACCGGCCGCGGGAGTGCACGGAGGGGAGGTGGTCTTTGAGGGAACCATGAAGGATATGACGAAGGACACCAAATCTGTAACAGGAGACTATCTAATGGGAAGACGGCACATTACGTTAACGGACAGGGTCAGGAGTAGTGGCAAGTCACTTACCGTACTGGGAGCATCTCAGAATAACCTAAAGGATATTGATGTGGAGTTTCCACTAGGGCAGTTTGTATGCGTGACAGGGGTATCCGGGTCGGGCAAATCCACGCTAGTAAATAGTATACTGCTAGCAGAGTTGCAGCATCGCCTAAGCCGTCCCACCACATGGGCAGGCAGGCACAAAGGCATAGTTGGAACAGAGCACATAGACAAGGTAATAAGTATAGACCAGTCACCCATAGGAAGGACACCGCGCTCCAATCCGGCCACATACATAGGCGTCTTTAGCCCCATACGGGAGTTATTTGCCAAGACCAGCATGGCCAAGTCGCGTGGCTATCTCCCAGGACAGTTCTCATTTAATGTGCAGAAGGGCCGGTGTTTTGAGTGCGAGGGCAGCGGACTGCGCCGCATAGAGATGCAGTTTCTGGCAGATGTCTATGTTAGGTGTAACAAGTGCAAGGGCAAGCGCTTTGACTCCCAGACACTACAGGTACGCTATCGTGGCAAGAACATTCATGACATATTGGAGATGACCGTCGATGAGGCACTGGAGTTCTTTGAAAATCACAGGTCCATACATGCAAAAATAAAGACCGTACACGATGTGGGGCTAGGATACATACGGCTGGGCCAGCCATCAACCACGCTTTCTGGTGGCGAGGCACAGCGCATAAAATTGTCATCAGAGCTGTCCAAGCGCGACACAGGACGCACACTGTATGTGCTAGATGAGCCTACCACGGGGCTGCATTTCGCGGATGTGGAAAAGTTGCTCTATGTACTAAACAGGCTGGTAAACCAGGGTAATACCGTAGTGGTCATAGAGCATAACATGGATGTAATAGCCAACTCGGACTGGGTGATAGATTTGGGGCCGGAAGGCGGAGATGATGGCGGACAGGTGGTGGCAACAGGCACCCCCGCACATGTAGCCACGACCAATACCTATACAGGACAATATCTAAAGAATATGCAAAAAATTGCTGGACATACGTAGTATAACCATCCCGGAGCAGCCGGGAATATACATAATGAAAGATGCCCAGAATGTAATAATATACATCGGCAAGGCAAAGAATTTGAGAAAACGGGTCAGGTCATATTTTAACAAGAGGCAGGATTACAAGACAGCCAAACTGGTAGAGCGGATAAACAGCATTGAGTTTGTCCTGACAGATACCGAGAGTGAGGCATACATATTAGAGTCCGGCATGATAAAGCGGCACCGCCCCAAGTTCAACATAGAATTAAAGGATCAGGAGCGGTACACGTATCTGCGGGTAACAAGGGAAAAGTATCCGCGTCTTGTGGTTGCCAGGCGCAGCAAGAATGGTACGTTCCTGGGGGGTGGCGAGATCTTTGGGCCTTTTGTGCATGGCAGCTCCAAGCTGCTAACAATAGGAACGCTGCGCAAGACATTCAAGATTAGAATCTGCAAGACCCTTCCCAAGAAAGTGTGCCTGGAGTATCATCTTGGAAACTGCGAGGGACCCTGTGAATTCGTCCAGGCCCAGGAGAGATATGAAAAACACATAGCCAACGTAAAGGATGTACTACGGGACAAGAATCAGTCAGGTGCATTTGCGGCCAAACTTCATGAGGAGATGACGGCGGCCGCGGACATGCTACAGTTTGAGAGGGCACAAGAGATACGAGATACACTGACGCGACTAGGCAGCCTACAGAGCGAGCAAAAGATGTCCCACCCCCATGGTGCTGACGAGGAGTTCTTTGCCATTAAGACAAATAATGGCGAGGCTGTGGTGATGAATTTTCGCATGAGATCCGGTGTAATACGGGACAGTGAAAAGTTCTTTTTTGACACGGTAGGAGACAATAATTTTACCAATTTTTTATACCAATACTACACGACACACACCATACCTGAAATCATAATACTTAACGAGGAGCCGCAGAACCGCCCCATGCTGGAGAATTTGCTAAGCCAGCAGGCCGGGCACAGTGTTAGCATAATGCGGCCGACCACCCAGATGCGCCAGGGAATGATTGACTTGTTATTAAAAAATATAAACGTATTACTGCAGAATAATATTGAGCCGGGCATTCAGGAATTACAAAATGTGCTAAAAAGCAAAAATCCCCCAAAAATAATAGAATGTTTTGATATATCCAATCACGGCGAGGAGTATGCAGTGGGATCCATGTCCCGTTTCATAAATGGAAAGCCGGACAAGTCCGGATACCGCAAGTTCAGGATAAAGACAGTAAAGGGCAGGGACGACTACTCGATGATGTTCGAGGTAGTAAGGCGCCGGTATGTGCGGCTCAAAAAAGAGAATGCAGCCATGCCGGATCTGGTACTTTTGGACGGGGGAAGGGGCCAGCTGAGATTTGCCCTATCAGCACTAAAATATGCCGGAGTGTCACTATCTTGCGCCTCCCTTGCCAAAGAGAATGAGGAGGTATACGTACCGGATCAGACTGTGCCTATACGTATGCCCAAAAGTAATGCAGGTCTCAGGATACTGCAGCATGCTCGCGACGAAGCACACCGGTTTGGGGTAGCATATAATCGCGCAATAAGACGGCAGCAGTTAAAGTAGTCAGAATATTATGCAAAACAGGTCTGCAAAGATCAACTAACACACGCAAAATCCAGCATGGCTTCTTTCGAACCTATTTGGGAATAGTCAATTTCACCGCCGACTCACTCTTATCGTTCTTGATAACCCCAGCGATACAAACGGCGTGGTATGGTTTAAAAACTAATATGAACAGTAGTCCGCATGGCAATACATAGGAGCAGTATGCAGATAGTAGCTGACATGCTGGTAGCCACACAGGACTATGGCAGGGAGGGAATAAAGCCCACCATATTACTTAGCAAGGCGAATCTTTCACACTCTAGACTGGTGAAATTTCTGGAGAATCTTACTGGCGCGGGATTAGTGAACAAGATAGAGTATGACGGCAGGCACACGTTTGTGATCACCCCCAAGGGCAGGCAGTATCTTGAGTCATACCAGAAATTTTACAGTATAGCAAATTCTTTTGGGCTTGAGCTATGACTGACGAAAAAACACCGTAAAATGAGTAAACATTTCTTTAATTTTGTTACACGGCGCCAAAGAAGGTGATTTTTCACTCGGAAATGACATGTTTTTCGTAGTTGAAATACATGAATTGTTGCATGAGTTCACGTCTTCCGGAATCTTGTGCACAAATCACATTAACTAGAACAACCTGTTCCATCAGTTGTGCGTAAATTTAGACACAGATGAACTCATACGAATTGTTTAATCTTTGACACAGTAATGGAATGTCATGTGCGCTCTTATGAAATGGTGTCCAGAGAGAGTACGTCTAAGAGACCAAGCAGAGAGCCAGACCATATCAAAAATGCAAATGAGTGCATACGCCTTGATGAAAATTTATCAATAGTGCAAATGGCTAGGTGCAAATCAAGTATAAGAACAACATATCACTACGATTAGTGTGAACTCACAAAATGCAGGTGATTCGTACAAGTTTGCGTCTTTTCCAATGTGCGTAAATTTAGGTTACAGGCAAATACAAAATTAGTATTAACCAGCTAGGGTACCAAAACGGCTCTGGCTTTTATTTTTGAATACTTGAGCATACGAAGAACCTCATTAGCTTTCTCCAACGGGAACGACTCGTATACTACAGATAATTTCTTTTCATCGGCTATACGAATTACATCCTCCATGTCCTTGGTGGAGCCTATGAGTGTCCCCCGAATAGTCTTCTCCTCAAACGCCTGAAAATGGGGACGTTCGCCAATTGTGGCTATCACTACAAGACCGCCCTTTTTGGTAGCCTTGATAGCAGTATCAGTCACTCTATCGGAGGGCGCAAATACTATCGCCGCATCCAAAACGCCCATTTGACGTATGCTCTCGAAAACGTATTCCCCATCATCCTTGTACTGTATGATATCATTGGCGCCCAGATCTTTAGCCACCTGCAAGTGTTCCAGATTTCTGGATATGGCTATGACCCTGCACTTATAGTGTACTGCAAACTGTATAGCCAAATGACCCACTCCGCCTATTCCAAATATGGCGATAGTACGATGAGATTCAGGCTCAGCGGCCTTTACTGCCTTATACGCAGTTATTCCGGCGCAAAATAGCGGTGCAGCATATTCAGAAGACATTGAGTCAGGTATACGGGTGGCAAACTGCTCGGACACGGTTATGTATTCCGCATAACCGCCCCGCAGGGTCTCTCCAGTGATTTCAGCAAAATCACACAACTGCTCTTTACCATCCTGGCAGTACACGCAATCACCACATGTAGATAGTAACGGGGTAACACCTGCGCGATCACCTACCCGAAATTTTGTAACAGCGTCGCCTATCTGTATCACCGTACCTACAAGCTCGTGTCCGGGGACTGTTGGTAATGTTGGAGGTATTCCAATATGCTGCCAGTCTCCCTCTATCCCATGTATCTGTGAATGGCATACACCACATGCCTCTATTTTGAGCAGGATATCATCGGGATTCCCAATCTCGTGTCGCGCTACTTCCATCATCTTTAATGGATCGTTCTCCAGTTTTTTACATGCATGAAGAACCATTGCGCGCATCATTGCCATAGAATACCCCTTGACGAGACGAAATTTTAGTCTTGTTCATGCAAACACCAAATGGTGATTTTAAACAGGCGCCATTCACATGACATTGACTAGCGATGCCGGCGACAATCTCGATCATTCGCGAAGTCAAACAGAAAGCAAGGAGCCTGTACAAATTTTATGCCAGTATTTGTACATAAAAGTGGGCATACGTAAACTCGCACATTAGCCTGGATTTTTGGGGCGAGTGATGATTGCGTATACATATAGACAGACGGGATAAAGAAAAATAAACCAACCACAGTAATACACACGTTGGACAAGAAGATTACCAAGGAAGATATGGAACGAGTACGGTTACTCAATAAGATTACAGCATCAAAACATGCATTCAACCAGCTGTCGCTGGATGAGCTCAAAAGATTGCAATTATTGGTTGAGAAGAAAGATTATTCCTACAGTAAAAAAGCAGAAAAATCCAAGAAAAAATTGTTGCGTAACATAAACGCGCGAATATATGAATTAGAGGAGGGGCGCAGTATATGGGGGGCGCCCTAGATACAAATAATGTACCAATGATTGCACATTTGTGACAAAAAACCTCTTGGACCAAGAGAGTAGCCCGTACCTGCTACAGCATGCAAATAATCCCGTACACTGGTTTCCATGGGGAAGGGACGCGCTGGATCGCGCCAAAAAAGATAACCGGCTCATATTTCTAAGTATAGGATACAGTGCATGTCACTGGTGTCACGTTATGGCGCACGAATCCTTTGAAAACAAGGATGTGGCAGATATAATGAACGAGTATTTCGTGAACATAAAGGTGGATCGTGAGGAACGTCCAGACATTGATGCGATATACCAAAGTGCCTGCCAGCATGCTACAGGCCAAGGCGGGTGGCCACTTAGTGTGTTTTTAACGCCCGAACAAAAGCCGGTCTATATTGGAACGTATTTTCCGGTATTGGATGGATATGGCAGACCGGGATTTGGTAGCCTAATTCGTCAGTTGGCGCAGGCATGGAAAGAGAGACCATCAGACATGGTAAAAGCGGCAGAAAAATTCACAACAAACCTGAATGTGATAGCGCCCACGCATTCCAGTATAGTGGACAGGTCACTGCTGGATGAGGCAGTCGTTACTCTATTACAGCTAGGAGACACCACGTACGGCGGCTTTGGCTCCGCCCCAAAATTTCCCAATGTGGCATGTATATCGTTTTTGTTTCGCTATGCGCAGTTGTCAGGTATATCAAAGTTCACAGATTTCGCCCTACGCAGTTTAAGAAAGATGGCCAAGGGAGGAATATTCGATCAGCTGGCCGGTGGTTTTCATCGCTATTCCACAGACAGGCAGTGGTTGGTACCACATTTTGAGAAGATGCTATACGACAATGCGCTAATACCTATGAATTATGCGGAAGCCTATCAGATCACACAAGATGAATTTTTTCTAAAAATCATGAAAAAGACCCTGAACTTCGTATTGCGGGATATGACATCGCCGGAGGGCGTATTCTATTCGGCATTAGATGCAGACTCGGAAGGTGAGGAAGGCAGATTCTATGTATGGTCCAAAGCAGAAATTCTGGACATATTAGGTGATGATGCAGACGTATTCTGCCCATATTACGATGTGACTGCCGGTGGAAATTGGGAAGGTAACAACATACTATGCAATAATTTGAACCTCTCTACGGTAGCATCATTGCATTCTATGCAGAAGGAGGACGTACAACAGATACTAGACAGATGCGAGGGCAAACTTCTAGCAATTCGAGAGACACGTCAAAAACCGGGACTAGATGACAAGGTACTTGCATCATGGAACGGCATGATGATAACCGCCCTAGCCCGGGGTTATCGAGTCTCTAGCGATGACAGATACATGGATGCTGCACGCAAGGCGCTCCAAGTCATAATGGATAACATGTTAGACCGGAATGGCATATACCGAATATATGGTAGTACGGGAATACGAGGATTTCTGGAGGATTATGCTTGGGTGTGTGGAGCCTTGCTGGATGTATTTGAGGAGTGTCCCGACAAGACGTACCTGGATGCTGCACATAATTTGGGAGAACATATGTGTGAGCGCTTTTGGGACGACACAAACGAACAGTTCTTTATGACTCCCAATGATCATGAGAGTCTCATAATGCGCCCAATCAGCGAGTACGACATGTCTGTTCCATCTGGAAGCTCGGTAGCCATAATGTGTATGACTCGTCTGTACCACCTAACAGGAGAGAACAAGTTTTTGGATGTGGCCACCCGTACACTTAAGTCCAAGATTCGCAAGGCAGCAGACAACCCGTTTGCCTTTGGCCACCTGCTTAATGCGGCACACATGCATGTACGGGGAGTTACAGAAGTTACGGTTCTCGGTGCCGACGACAACATTAGAAGAATGCTTTCTAGTAAATTTCTGCCAGAAGACATGGTCATTAATGTTCAAAACGAGACACAAATCCAGAATCTGGAAGAATATCAATTTTTTAGCGGAAAACGTTTCGAGAGGGAAACCAGTGCATATGTATGCAAGAATGGGACATGCTCCCCACCACTCTTTACCATTCCAGACATAGAGGCGCGCCTCTAAATCTTTTCTAGATTTAAAAGTAATATGTCACCGACGCGCGGGTTACCCATATTCACATATCTAGACTTGGGCATGGCCATGGTTATCTGCGTTGAACGGTAACTATTGACTTTTATCGTGGGCTGAGTTTGTAATACGGCCTCCAACAGGGGCATGACTTGCTTTCGCGTATTGGGATCAAGCTTCTTGTGTGCATTTTCCATTATCAATTGTTTTTGGGATATAGGCTCCGTAGAGACATTCTCTATCAGCGTAAGCTGTATTGTTTGACCATTATCCACAATTTGTTTTACCTTGAATTCATTTGTCTCAGACATACAGTCATTGAAATAGACACGGATTTATCTGTAGCTAAATGGCATGGCATGAGACCAAGGTAACAGATGATTATGAGTTCGGGATAGCATCCCACAAGGCGTCAATCACCTGTGCGAGTACACCAATGCCCCACGGGGATTATATGATTGGCACAATTTGTGCCAATAATTATGCCTAAATTTAGGGGCAAGTATCACCGCGATTAGCACAAATCATTCAAAATTGATATGAACTTAGATTGGATATACTTTCGCGCGACTTTAGAAAAAATCCAGCGAGGAAGAGTACTAATTTAATTACACGCACACATGTCAGCAAGGCATGTGGAAGATGGATCAGGATGAGACATACTTTCGGGTGTTTGATCCTCAGGGGTATATTGCAGGATACTTTGATCCACACTACGGCCAGGATGTAACCGAGGAACAAATAGAGATTGCCCTGAAACAAAAATCCAGGATACCGGGTGGTTTTCTGGTGGTCCCAATGCTAAAATTTAATCTATTTGACAGGGATCTTGACATAGGCATAGATGTGTTGGAGGAGCGTATTGAAACCGTTGGTAAGTCACTGGCCCGTTGGTCCAACTACATGAAGGGAAAGCAGTATCCATTTCACTCAATTCGCATATCCCACACGGATCAAGATATGCTCACAATGACATTTCCCGTGAGATTCCGCAAGCCCATGCGACTGGACCGCAAGGAACTGGTTTCAGAGATATATCCCATCATGGAATCGCTTCAACGGCAGGGCCTGATCTAATCCGTTGCTGTTTTGTAGTCCACGATCTGGTAGTAATAACGTATCCCACAGATGAGACCAGTAATACTATGGAGGATTCCAGTGGAAACTCAGGCACGGCAGCATACTCATCAGATTCTGCCATCAAGGCATAATCGGAGATTACCGCAATTTGATCTTTCAGGTAATGAGTTACAAATGCCCCCTTATGCCCAGATCTAAGAAAATCCGGTTCCATCTGGACTCTGGAGATGTTTCCGTTCTGATCATAGATGGTGGCGACTATTGCTAACATATTGGCTGCGATATCGCCCTTGTTGTATACTTCACCGGTGATGAATATATCCCCCTGGGCGCTTTTCTGTATCTGTGCAGACGTGACGTCTATAACCTGACTTTTTGGAATACCAACTTCATACTCTGCCTCTACAACATATTTAGCCACATCTTGTATTGCAGGATCAACCATTATCACATCAAACGGGCCCCTTATACCAGGCATCAAGCTGTTGATCAGCGATGCACCGTCACCAGCGAGTACAACTTGTCCTTGATCATCATACATAGTTGCAAGAAGACGTATCTGTCCCATGGCACGTCCAGGTCATTCTTCACCTCACCCACAATGTGCAGGGAACCATTCATTTCCCACATACATTCTATCGTTCTGCACGTATACCTCACCCCAAGCTACGGGTGTAAAAATTATCATTGCAATCCCGAACGTCACTTGGGGTATCACGTAGACAGTAATGTAAGCGGCCTAAAGAATATTTGTCCACTACCAATGGAAACCATTCAGGTTTACCCCAGAAACAGTACCCACACCAGATGCTCATGTTAATGACATGAAATGGATGACTAGTTCGCGATAATCCTAGGCGCGCCACCGGGAACCAGCAATATCCCAGAATGATTGCCAGCAACTGTAGCTGCGCCTCACTGGAGTTTATTCAGATAGTCAGGAAATCTACAAAAGTTACGGATTTTGTGTGTGATCGTTGAATTTTGATCTATAGCAGTCACCATAAGTCTCTGAGTAACAAATCCTACATTTGTCACACATAATCCTCAACTTGTATGTCACAGACTAATGGCGCTAGCCATATCAGAAATGTCCATTGATCCTACTCCATGCGAACCGGCGATACTTTGCCTGTTTTTTACACTACAACCAAAAAGACTGATATGTTGGTTAGGAGCATAATGTAATCATGGGTGCACCCCCATCTAGAGAGGAGTTGAAAGACCGACTTACGCCACAACAGTTTGACATATGTGTAAATGGTGCTACCGAACCCCCATTTACAGGCAAGTACTATAACACCAAGGAGAAGGGCAAGTATCTATGCGTGTGTTGCAAAACCACACTATTTAGTTCGGATGCAAAATTTGATTCCGGTACTGGCTGGCCTAGTTTTTGGATACCCAATGAAGGGAATGCCATAAGCCAACGTACTGATGACTCTTTCGGCATGCGCAGAACCGAGGTTATGTGCAAGAAGTGTGGATCACATCTAGGTCATGTCTTTGATGACGGACCACGTCCCACCGGTCTTCGTTATTGTACAAACTCAGCATCACTAGAGTTTGTCGGGGATTAAAACCACTGATCCAGAGTTTGGCTCTGTTTTGTCACTGCCTTCTTCATTTGGTTAAGAGTCTGCGTAACTCGTATCTTGTCAAAGTCTCGTTCAACCAGATAGTCTATCAGTCCATCATAGTCGGTCTCCTCAAATTGTATAGTGGGCGACTTTTCTACCTCTGGCTCTAGGAATATCTTTCGTATATCTTGGTATGGAATGGTATCCAAGTCTTCCTGTATCTTTGGTATGTCCTCCAGTCGGGAATGTTTTTTAATCAGTTTTAGTGCAGTCTTGGGTCCTATACGACTAAATCCACCGGGATTAAAATCAGTACCAATAAGAATTCCCATATCCACCAGCTGATGGTGCGTGACCTCCAAGGTTTTCAGCACCTCATCCAGATGTATAATCTCCGGTTCCACCGCGATGTAAAAATTACGATTTTGTACTTTCCGACGCCCGCTAATGGTAAAATTACGTATAAGCCGGTGCGCCCCGAAGAGTACAGAGTCATAGTCCTGGCTGGCAGAAGCCCAAGCATGTCCCGTAATTGTAAGATAAGATGCGGTTGCCTCACCCTCAGAAGGTGCCTGGATATAAGGCACGCCAAAAAGGTCTAGAACATCCTTGCACTGATCTATCATCTCATCTTTAAGACTTGTAGTTTGTTGTGCATATACACGAGCCTTATCTGCGTCACCATCGGCCATTGCCTGTTCGTATTTGATGGCGGCATCAGCCTTGGCCATCCTTCGTTTCTCCACCTCCACAGATTTTAGTGATGGCGGCTTTCCATCAAAAACCCAGACAGGCTTTATTCCCAGACTTAGAAATTTTGAGCACCTATACAGTATTCCGTTGAGATGGCTGGTTACCACACCACTGGAATCGGTAAGAGGCATTCCATCAGAGCCGCGAATTGTAGTCAAAAATTGGTATATGGTATTGTATGCGTCTATGGTGATTACCTTAGAGTTCAATGAATCCAGTCTAATTTTGTCCCTCACCACCAAATCTTTTAGATTCAGGCCCATTACCCAAATGTACACTGGTAGACATATTTTGCGTTTTGCATATTAAGGGCGGGAGTCACCAAATTACGCCAGGGTAGCCAAGTGGTTACGGCGGCGGTCTCGAAAACCGCTACGCGCAAGCGTGCAGGGGTTCAAATCCCTTTCCTGGCGCCACAATAATACATCAAATAGATGCCACTATATAGTTCTGGACAATTTTTTCAAGTCTCTTATATACCTAAGATGATATAATATTAGTGAAAAGAAAATGCCATATGAAGAAGTATGCTATCAAAGGATGGCCAAAGAGAATCCCGAGGAGTACGAGTTTCTGCACTCCAAGAAGTAGTTTCTTTTCTGCTAATTCAAATGACGACGGCTGGGCCTAGTCTTTCCCGCTACGGGGATCGCCAGGACCCAGCATATCCTCGGGCCTGACCTCATTATCCCAGCGACCGCGATATCCTCGAATCAGCGCATAGACCCCGGATCCTAGCAATGCCAATACCAATGCAAAGAACGCAGTAGAATACTGGGTGGGGCACTCAATATTCCGGGGCGAGTTGTTATCAGTGTATTCCTCGCAGTTACCAAATTCTGTCTCTTGTAGGTTTATCTCCCTATATTGTGAGCCAAATATTCCCAACACCAAAAAGCCTGCAAATACCAATGCGACTCCGATCATCAGGAACCGAACATCACTCATAATATGTATACGTCGTATACCAATATGAGTTTTAAGTTATTCTTTTGAAAAATATATCTCGTATGTATGTCAATACAATTTTTTTATGGAATGACAAGATGCCAAGATTTACACAGGCCCGGTAATGCACTTTTCATTACGTACATAATTACACATTTCTAGTACAATATTTGCGTAATCAGACTTTTTGATTTTCCTGTGCAGACAGGACAAAGATTTAGTATGAATTCTCTTACATTTGTACACGGCAAATACGTAAATCCAGACATTTTTATCATAAAAAATAGATCAGTGAAAAATTAATAATGCCACCCTTCATCCAGATTATTCCACAGGTATCTAAGAGATGCTATATCAGTACCTATTTCCCCATTTATTCGGTTATTCAGCACAAAGTAAAAATTCTCTAGTGCGTCAAGACCACCCTCACTGTATATCTCTGCACCAATCTCAGCTATGCGGGTATGTTTGGATTCTATCTCCTTGGAGTTAGAATTTTGTAAGCAGAAAGTCATTAGATCTATCAGCTCCTCCTCAAGCATCATATCCATGATTGTTACTAGAAATTCATGTAATACAAGAGTTTGGGTTGTATGAGTTCACGTGTTTTGATCATATGATAAGATTGTAATTGACTTGGTACGACAATAGACCGTATGCGCAGAATCACTTCTCCCACCCTGCACGTCTAAACCAAGTTGTTAGATACGAACAATTGACCTAGTATCATGGGTTTTCCCACAGACTCGTGTGAAACAGAAAAGTTAAGACCTAATTTTGTAATACCAGGTATGCTAAAAGCAGAAGAACTCACCAGGGGTATGAGTTCACGTCTTCCGGAATCTTGTGCACAAATCACATTAACTGTCGCGATCAGTTGTGCGTAAATTTAGACACAGGTGAACTCATACCACCAGGGAGCAGTTAGTCACAGAGTACTACCGGCTACGCACCAGGTCCGAGGCCGAAGTAACAAACCTGCGTGGAAAAAATGACCGTTTGTGTGGAAAAGTTGACAGTCTGCACGCCAAACTTGAGTATGAGTTCACCTGTGTCTAAATTTACGCATAACTGATCGCGACAGTTAATGTGATTTGTGTATAAGATTCCGGAAGACGTGAACTCATACAAACTTGAAGCTCAAACAAAGAATTCCCTTGTTTCAAATCTTGATGACATCATAGAACGCAAGGATCAGCTTCATTCCCTGACCGGATGCACTCCGGAAGAGTTCAAATGGATACTAACCAGATTCACAGAATACGTAGAGTCCCTGGAAGGCGATGATGCACGGCGATTCTTAGAACTTACAAATGATCGCGGCCATGTGAACAAATTTCCGGTCAGGCATGTACTCTTAGTTACACTGATACGCCTGCGCTGCAACACAAAGCAGGAGCTTCTTGCTGCAATACTCAAGATAAACCAGTCAAACATATGCCGTTACATCCAGTTTACAAAGCAGGGACTGATCAAGATACTCCCAACGGCCGATACCGTTGCAAAAGCAATATCGCAAATCAAGTCAGCATCGGACTTTAAGGAAATTGTTCCAGGCCGAGCCGGAGGGGAGATAAAGACTGACGGGACACATGTACGTGTACAACGTCCTGAAAAAAATCAGGAGGCAATGTACTCTGGTAAACAAAAAACCCACACGTATAACGTACAGATAACATCAAACAAGAAAAGACTGATAATTCACGTAAGTGGAGTATATGAGGGAAAAAGACACGATTATGGTATATTCAAGAATGATATTCCCCTCGGTGGCAAATGGGGCAAGTCCCTAAAAGAATCAACCACGCTGCCATCTGAGAAGATAACAGTAATAGCAGATGCAGGATACCAGGGTATGAAAGACTTCCTACCCGGCGCAAAGGTCATGATTCCATACAGGGGTAGGGAATCACTCACTAAAACTGAAAGGAAATACAACCAATATGTATCAAAAAGGCGCATATTAATCGAGAATGTAATTCGAATGCTAAAGGTATATCGTAGATTAAGTCAGGTATATGATGGCAGTCGTGAGGAATTCCGGGAAGATCTACTCGTAGTATCCGGGTTGCATAATTTACACATTATGCACAAGCATACCAGGTACAAGAAATTCTTGAAAAATATCTGTCCATAATTTCCGTGTTATTATAATTCGAATATTACTCATCAGAAAATCCACTAAATTAATGGGTTTTGTGGTAACCATTTAGCTCACTCATGATATACGTCATCAAGATCCGGTCACCCCACTACACGACATTTGTAATCACGGCATACGTTAGTGCTGGCAGGTGCCATTCACATTGTTCATGCTTGACTGATTGTGTGCCATAAAATACACCCCAGTTTGAAGCAACATGGGCTATTCCTGTCAATCATGCGCATAAGGTCTAATATTGCGCTTAAATACCAAGTTTGAAATAGAATCTAATGAGTAGGCGTACAACACATAATAAATAGGAGTAGGAAAACCGGCTGCTTCGGGACACCCTTGCGTCCACCAAGAGGAATCTTGCAGATGCGATGAAACGCGTGAAGGTATTGTAAGATGATATGTCAAATATTATAGAAGAACTGAGAAAAATCATACAGGATTTTGGATATATTCGTCAATATGTGGCTAAATTAGAAGAAAAACACAGCAAAGCTGCGGTAGCCGCGGCCCGGCTCAAATATTATGAGAATGTCAACTCCCCGCCATCACTCCAGTACAGGGCAGACAAGAGGAAGAGCGGAAAGCTAAGGAAGGGGAGCAGACAAGTACTGGATCCATAAGAAAGGCTGGCAGTCAGGCGAGACACAAGGGCGTCTCCCGTAAACGTAACCCCGATAGAATTACGCATCACATGAGGGCGATAACCTGGTATGCGACTGCAGTAAAATAATGACAGTAATTGGTATAAAATCGCGATACGTGACGCATTTAATACCGGCCAGGACAGGATATTCGTATGAGTTCACGTCTTCCGGAATCTTATGCACAAATCACATTAACTGTCGCGATCAGTTATGTGTAAATTTAGACACAGGTGAACTCACACCGACAGAAAGCGAATAATATCGCGAACGACTCCATGAATAGAGTAGTCCACGCGATCACCAAAGGTGTGGACAAGGTAGTCCTAGAGGATTTATCACCGAAAGCAATGACCAGTCATGGCGGGAACCGGAAAAGAACAATGGACCGTTCCATGCGCGAGAACCGGGTAGGCGAGTTCCGCCGGAAAGTAGTACAAAAGTGCGAGGCACTGGGGATTGAATTGGCAGCAGTGCCAGCGAGATACACAAGGGGGCGGTTTACCCGCCCAACGAGCCAGACCTGCCACGTGTGTGGACACGTTGACGACAAATCACGATCAACTAGGGACACTTTCAATATGTAACCAGGAATTTCACGCCGATATCAACGCGGCGTTTAGTAACCGGTTTCCCTGTATGGGGCGGCAGAGCGTGTCGTCCGGGGTGGGAACCGTTCCCCGCCCAACCGGAGGCGTCAGGGCGGGAATAATGGTGACAATCCAAAGCCATGTACTGTCTAGGAACGAGGTTCCATGAAAATCATAGTCAAAGACTTATGGTGACTGCGATAAATGCACGTTACGGCTAAACTCATAAGGTCTATTATACGGTCTTGTGTGCGCGACTATTGTGGAAAAAGTCCGGTTCGTTATACCCAAAGGAAGTCTGGAAGCGGCAACACTAAAGCTGATTGGGGAAGCCTGGACCCGTGTGGTTCGCAAGAATCGCAGCTATAACATATACCTGGACGACCAGGATATACGCGTGAAACTTATGCGGCCACAGGAGATACCAACACTGGTGGCCGAGGGCCTATATGATGTGGGCATAACCGGCCTGGACTGGATACTGGAGACATCCTCGAATGCGGAAATAGTTACAGACCTGGAATACGGCAAGATACGCCTTGTGACTGCCTTCTCTGACTCTCTGTCACATGCATCATTAAATGACATGATAGCCCAATATGCCAAGGAGAACCGTGTTCTCCGAATATCCTCTGAGTACATGACACACGCCTCAAAGTTCGTCACCGAGTGTAGTTCGTATAAGGATAGGTTCGGCGATGCCGAGCCACTTATCGTGACACCCTGGCTGCGCCGGGGCACTAATGACATGGTTCAGATACACCTGTCCTTTGGTGCCACCGAGGCCAAGCCGCCGGACGATGTGGATGCCATAATAGATGTAACCGAGACCGGTACCACGCTAATACAAAACAAGCTGCAGATAGCCGATACGGTACTGGAGTCCTCTGCCCGGCTAATTGCCAACCGCGATGCCCTGCAGGATCCGGAGAAGCGCGACAAAATACAGGATATAGCTTCTTTGCTACAGGGAGCCGTGCAGGCCCGCAAATACTTTCACATATACTTTAACGTCCACGAGGAAAACCTGGATCGCGTAATTGAGTGCCTATCCTCGCTGAAGCGACCCACCATAAGTCCGCTGAGTGATCCACACTGGTTTGCGGTAAACACAATAATACGAAAGGATGAATATCACGTTCTGGTCCCGCAGCTCTCCCGTCTAGGGCAGGGACTGGTGGTACACGAACCACGCCAAATACTGGCCATGGATGCCGCGCCATGATTCGCGTATTATGCGCGGACGACTCACAGATATTCCGGCACCTAAATTCTGCAAAATCCGGCAACCATAACATGATACAATCAATCATTGATGCCGTACGGGAAAGGGGTGATGACGCCCTGACAGAATTTGATACAAAATTTGGCGGGGCGGCTAGCTCACTGCGCTTGGAACAGAACGACATAAGACAGGCATACAATGAAGTCAGTCCAGGCTTGCTGGAGGCTATTCGCAGCATGAGCCATAACCTGGAACGCGCAGAGCGCGCCCTCCTTGAGACTGTAAACTCTATTCCTGACATGAATGGCATAACCCGTACATTTACGCCCATTCCCAGTGTGGGCTGTTACGTGCCCGGCGGCAAGGCCCGTTATCCCAGCTCCGCGGTAATGTCCGTGATACCCGCGTCTGTAGCTGGCGTGGATCGTATAGTAGTTGTCTCCCCTCCTGTTCGTGGCGGCATGGATGCGGCCACAGTAGTCGCTGCGGATCACTGCGGCGCCCATGAAATATACTGTACCGGCGGGGCGCAGGCGGTGGCCGCCCTGGCATACGGCACTGAATCCATCAGGAATGTTGATCGCATAGTGGGCCCCGGCAGTGCGGTGGTGACCGCTGCAAAGCGGATAGTATCCGCGGATGTTTCAATTGATATGACAGCGGGTCCCACGGAGCTGGGAATATTGGCCGATAAGGACGCGGACGCTGGCCTGATAGCATTGGATTTAATCTCACAGGCCGAGCATAGCCCGGACACGGTATGTTTTCTGATAACTGACTCGAATGCCCTGGCGCGGAATGTATCTGCAACCATAGAGGCGCGCATGGGAGGCATTGAGCGCCCTGATATAGTGCGTACCAGCCTCTATGAGAACGGCTTTATCGTTCTATGTGATAGTAAGAATCAGGCGCTTGATGTGGCACAACGACTGGCTCCTGAGCATTTGCAGGTTATGACCCGTGATCCCCGTACAGATGCAGCCATGATTCGTACCGCTGGCCTGGTATTGGTGGGTCATAATACCCCGTCGGCCGCCAGCGACTACATGCTGGGCTCAAATCACATTCTGCCCACCGAGGGCAGAGGTCGCCTGCGAGGTCAGCTCTCGGTACTGGACTTTGTACGCATGAATACTCGTGTGGAGGTGAATAATCAACAAATGCAGGATATACTGCCACACATGATGTACATGACCGATGCCGAGGGGCTGCCCAACCACTTTGAGGCGGTACGGGGGCGTGTACGATAATGGACTGGAATTCACGACTGGAGTGGCTTCGCAACATACCTTCATACAAGAAACCAGATATCTTGTCCGGCCTCCGTCTTGATTCCAACGAGAATCTTGCCATAGATGGACAAGATCAGTCCAAACTACTCCAAAGAGCCTGCCAGCGTACGGATGTGCGCATGTATCCACTGGATGGTACAGAGAGATTGATTGGTGCCCTGTCCGTATATCTTGGAGTACCAACAAACATGATATCTATGGGGGACGGCTCTGACCAAATCCTGGATATGCTACTATCAAACATGGCTGGTCATGATGCCCGCATTCTGACCACCGACCCCACATTCACTCTCATTGTGAACCGTTGCAACCTGTATGGAATATCACTGACACAGGTACCATACACTGATTCAATGACACTGGACACCGAGGCCATACTGGCCCAATCCGGGGAATCCGACATACTGTACCTTGACTCGCCCAACAACCCTACCGGTTACCAGATGCCTATCAACCACCTACGGCGTATTGTGGAATCTTTTGAGGGGCCCATAATACTGGACGAGGCATATGCGGACTTTGCGCCCTATTCTGCATACTCCATGGTTGACTCCGCCCCTAACCTGGTGGTTGTCCGTACACTCTCCAAGTCCTTTGGACTGGCTGGCCTGCGAGTGGGATACATGATCGCAAATCCTGACATTACTGAGCCCTTCTCCCGCGCCGTGCAGTATCCGTATCCCATTTCGTCTGTATCTATAGAGTCTGCAATATTGGCGCTGGAGAATCCCCGGGTTGCGGAAGACTCCTGGGATACAGTGCGCCGTGAACGACAGAGAATTATACGCGCATTACGGGAGCATGACGTGTTTACAGTATTCGAGTCTGCTGCCAACTTTGTACTATTTGACGCAGGCGGTGCATATCGCCGTATACACAAGGCCCTGTGGGAGCAGGGTATATCGGTGCGCATGCTGGGCTCGGTGGGCAGTGCTACCGGGTGTCTGCGGGTAACGGTGGGTTCCCGGGACGTCAACTCCCGTTTTCTGACAGCGGTACGGGATCTGCTAAAGTAATGAATGACATATGCCGGGCCGACGGCATAATATTCGACTGTGATGGTGTTTTGGTGGATGTGGCCCAATCATATACGGAGACCATAATCCGTACGGTGTCATACGTGATGCAGTGGTTGGGCATGCCCGGGGCGCCATCCATAACCCCTGCCATAATACAGTCCTTCAAGGATACCGGCAGCTACAATAACGAGATTGATTTGGCATATGCTGCCATACTGTGCCTGTCCGGCTCCGATCGCACCGGACTTAACCCGTCCGAGGTACTTGATACAGGTTCCCGGTATCATGGCATATCTGACATGGAAGAATATGCTTCTACATTGGGTATATCTGATGTACTGGAGAGACTGTCATACCCAGGCAAGGACAGTATTGTCTCTGAGGTGTTTGATCAGCTGTTCTACGGGCCACGCCTTTATCATGAACGGTTCGGTATTCCATCCAGATTTAGCGAGCCTGGCTTAATAGAGAATGAGATACTGGTGATTGATACGCCGTTGTCCCAGTGGTTACGCACAAAGTTTGGCGAGCGGATAGGATTACTCACTGGCCGGAGCAGGAGATCCGCCGAGTATACATTAGGTAAGTACATGAACTTGTTCAATGTGGATGCGTCCATGTTCCTGGAGGATATGCCAAGACACCTGGCAAAACCAAACCCGCAAACACTATCTGATGTCATTCGCGCCATGAATCTAAGACACTGTACATATGTGGGCGACTCTGCCGAGGACTTGATAATGGTAAAGGCAATGCCGGATATGGTTACATTCGTCGGCGTATATGGCTCCGCACCAATCCCGGAGGATCGCCGCCGTGCATTTGAATCGGCAGGAGTTGTGCACATGGTGGGCTCCATTACACAGCTGCCCACCCTGTTGGGTCAGTAACGCATATGTGCGTAAATTCACGTCCGACGGATCGCGATGATTAGGATATGTATCGTGATTCTCGACCCAATATCCACCAGTAATACTTTACATTGCACAGTATACCATCTCATTCTCAGTATGGTGTGAGTTCGCTTGCGTTTACATTAATGCATAGCGGATCGTAGCAATCAGTATGGTTTTTGAGCACTGGGATTGGAGATGCGAATTCATACAATCGGGATGTGTGGTTGGTGCTTAAGTGATCGTACTGCCTAAACGGTTTAACTGGTACGTGAACTCAAGTTTGTTGTATAATCAAGTTACGTTGAAAAATTGCACTGGTGACAATAGTTTGTACATTTCCATCAGTGACAGTCATTAGATCCAAGTCAATAGTACGAAAAGTAAGTCCGCTTAGGATCCGGCGTACAGTAGTTCAGATTGCACAAGCCATATGGTAAAGAGAATAACAGAGGAATCAAGACAAAAGAGGCGTTGCCACAACCAACATAGCTCAAGACCCGAAACAAGACACGTACGAAGATTGTGAACCAGAGAACGGGAACTACTCGAGTAAAGATGGGCAGGCCCATGATACCAATCACCGCCACCCAGATACGAATGGTAACTGAATCATACAGCAAGGATCCCGCCGGAGTAGTACGTATTGCAAAGAGGCTTAGACATGATACATATCGCGCAGTATATCGCATAATGAAAAAGAACGGTACGGCAGGCTCATCACCTGCAAAGTCAGAGTGGGTACGCTATGCTGACTTGCTTGGTGCACGATTCCATGCCGCTGCTCGGCTCATCACCTGTAAAGTCAGAGTGGGTACGCTATGAGCGTAAATATTCCAATGTGGCACGTAGACTGGCATGTCATGAAAGATGAGCGCTTCAAGGGACTGAATCTCATAGATGATGCATCCAGGTGTATAGTCGGAGCGGCACTATTTGAGCATGCAACCTGAGAACGCCACTCTATTACTGAGACTGGTAATGAAACGATTCGGCGACCCTGCATCTCGGATAACGGCGCGTGTTTCGTAGGACAATAAAAGGGCAAAAAGAACTGGAAACCCACTATTCTAGGAAGAACTGCTGGATCAAGACATCATACTAATCAATTCCAGACCATGCCACCCGCAGACAAATGGCAAACTGGAGGTATGAGTTCACCTGTGTCTAAATTTACGCACAACTGATCGCGACAGTTAAAGAACCGGTTCTTTTGTGCACAAGATTCCGGAAGACGTGAACTCATACAACTGGAGCGCTTCCACAGAACGATTGAGGACGAGATATGACATCATGACAGTCTCCGGGATTATGTTGACTACTACAATGAGAGAAGATTGCACTTCTCACTGGATAGATAACGGCGAAACACCACTCCAGGAATAAAAAGGCGACCCAGACAATTAGGGCAAATGATGCAAAATGGATGGAGCGGGATGCCAATGACTAGCGGACCGACTTTTCATACATTACAACTCCCACATTGGGGCCAAAGTTGTTAAATGGTATTTCCGGTCTCTATATCATAATGAACCGCACGTGTAGTATGAAACGCACAACCTCGGAGACAGATGTTGGGGTATCGGTGAACCTGGATGGGCTGGGCAAGGCCGACGTTGAAACAGGCAACAAATTCATAAATCACCTGATAGCGTCCTTCTCTCACCATTCCATGATGGATGTACATGTGCGCGCCAGCTCACTGGACGGTATACTTCACCACTTGGTGGAGGATACCGCGATTACCCTGGGAAAGGCCATCTGTGATGCCCTGGGGAGCAGGCATGGCGTGGCGCGGTTCGGGCACACATCCATACCCATGGATGAGGCCCTGGTGGAGGTATCTGTAGATTTGATAAGACGCCCATATGGCATGGTGAATCTGTCCCTAAAGGGGGACTCCGTGGAGAATGTGCCCCATGAGGATATAACCCACTTCTTTGCCTCACTAATACAGAATATGGAGGCATGCGTGCATGTGCGTGTCATATACGGCGATAACGATCACCACAAATCCGAGGCGGCAATAAAGGCACTGGCAGTATCGATGCGGCAGGCAATATCCCCTGACAGTAAGTATTCGGGAGCTCCCAGTACCAAGGGGACCATGTAATGGTCCGTCTGGCGCTGTATGATTATGGTGCGGGAAACATATTCAGCCTAAAAAACTCTTTTGAGAGACTGGGAGCCCAGGTGGATGTAATTGCCGACTTTGGCAAAACAGGATACTCCGGGTTACTGCTTCCTGGTGTGGGCAGCTTTGATGCAGCCATGCTGGATATGCCGAATCCGGGCATCCATGAATTTGCCGGTGACACATTACCGGTTTTGGGCATATGTCTGGGCATGGAGATGTTTCTGGATTCCAGTGACGAGGGGAGCGAGGCCGGTCTTGGTGTCATACCGGGCAGGGTGGAATCGTTACCCCCCACCCTGAAGGTACCACATATGGGGTGGAACAGTTTGGTTATACACAGGCAGGGAATACTGCTGAATGGTGTTGATAACAGTTCATGGGTATACTATGTACACTCATACATGACTCATCCTGATGATGATGCAGTCATAACCGCGGTATCAGACTACGGCATGAATATACCGGCCGTACTTGAGAGGGGTAATTATTTCGGTACACAGTTTCATCCGGAAAAGTCCGGACCCACGGGCCAGCTTATACTGGAGAATTTTCTGCGTGAATGTAAAAAATGACTGGGGGAGTGATATGGTAAAGATAATTCCTGCCATCGATATAATGCAGGGACAGGTGGTAAGACTGTACCGGGGGGATCCGTCAAAAAAGACCGTGTACGGCGATGATCCGGTAGCCACCGCAAAACAGTGGGAATCGCAGGGCGCCCATATGCTGCATGTGGTAGACCTTGATGCCACCCTCTCGATGGGGAGTAACTCGCATATCATACACGAGATAGCCCGGGCAGTATCAATTCCGGTGCAGGTCGCGGGCGGGCTTCGGGATGAGGGCGCCGTATCTGACATGCTGGCGCACGCCAATCGTGTTGTTATTGGCACGCTGGCCTTGGATACTGTCGCATTGCAGATTCTCCTGGACCGTTATGGCAAGCGTATGGTGGTTTCTGTGGATCACAATAATGGCAACATGGTAACTCACGGGTGGAGGCGCGACTCGGGGCTGGACATGATATCGGCCATGGCAAGATTCGTGTCCGCGGGTGTAACACAGTTCCTTGTAACTGATGTGTCCCGGGACGGCACCTTGAGCGGGCCGGACATGAAAGGGCTAAGTCGCGCATGCGCCATAGGTGATGTAATAGCCAGTGGCGGCATATCTGGCCCCGCTGATGTCTGGGCGGTATCCCACCTCAACCCATATGGCGTGATACTGGGTAAGGCGCTATACGAGAAAAGACTAACCATTCCTGAGGTACTGCAATGCTAACCCGCAGAATAATCCCCTGCCTGGACGTAAAAGGCGGCAGGGTGGTCAAGGGCTTGCAGTTCCGCGATATCCGGGATGCTGGGGACCCCGTTGAGATGGGTTCCAGATACAGTAATGGGGGGGCAGACGAGCTGGTATTTCTTGACATCACAGCTTCCGAGGAGCGCCGTCGCACCATAGCCAAGCTGGTTCGTGATGTTGCCAGGGTTCTTGACATACCATTCACTGTGGGCGGCGGTGTTGCGTCCGTCGAGGATGCACGTAACATACTGTTGAATGGTGCAGACAAGGCCGGCACTAATACCGGTGCCATAAGAAATCCCGGCCTGATAACAGAGATGAGGGACATATTTGGCCGCCAGTGCGTGGTGGTTGCAATCGACGCAAAAATGAACCGTAGTACCCCACCGGATACCGCCAGTATATTCCACGATGATGCGGGCAGCTTCTGGTACGAGGTCTGCATATATGGCGGCAAGAAACCAACCGGAATAGATGCCATATGGTGGGCTGGCCGCGCCGTGGATCTTGGTGCCGGCGAGATATTACTTACCAGTATAGACCGGGATGGTACCAAGGACGGCTACGACATAACACTCACCGGTACTGTGGCCGACGCGGTGCCAGTACCAGTTATTGCCTCCGGGGGATGCGGTACACCAAGGCACATGGCACAGGTATTGCAGGAGACCTCCGCGACCGCGGCCCTGGCGGCATCAATATTTCACTATGGTGAGCGGGCCATACATAATGTAAAACAATACCTGGCAGAGAATAATATTCCCGTACGGTTATAATATTGGGCAATACTTGCCAAGTATAATGAAACTGGCTGTTGACAATCTGGACTTTGCCAAGGGCTCGGGGATAATACCCGTAATAGTGCAGGACACAGAGACCATGGATGTACTGACACTCGCATACTGTAACAGGGAGGCCCTGAATCTCACACTAAAGACGCGCAAGTCCTGGTTCTGGAGTCGATCCCGCCAGAAACTCTGGATGAAGGGTGAGGAGTCCGGGAATACACAGGAGGTGGTAAATATATTGGTGGACTGTGACTCAGATGCCATAATATACCTGGTGAGGCCATCGGGGCCTGCCTGCCATACCGGCCAGCGAAATTGCTTTCATAACACGCTGTAGTTACTTAATCACAGTATTGATGGCTATGTCATTATTACTGAACTTTTTTGTGGCTAAAATTAAGTATTACTTAATTTTGTATTAGGATTTCTTATTTATGCTGTCTCTGAGATAATGTACATGACAGTGCGTTGTCTTGTGTGCAGGGAGTGTGGCAAGGAGTATGAGTTATCATTTCAGTACATATGCGAGGATTGCTTCGGGCCACTGGATGTAGCGTATAACATTCCCGCTCTGTCAAGGGACACCTTTGCATTGCGAGATCATACGTACTGGCGATATTCTGAACTGCTTCCCATGCAGTCACGCTCTAATATAGTGAGTATAGACGCGGGCATGACCCCGCTCATACATGCGGAGCGGCTGGGCAAGGAGCTGGGTTTGAGCAATCTGTATATCAAGAATGACTCGGTGAACTCAACATTCTCGTTCAAGGATCGTCCCGCGGGGGTGGCCGTATCCAAGGCAAAAGAGCTAGGTCTTGCCTCGGTAGGGTGTGCCTCTACGGGCAATCTTGCCTCGGCTACTGCCGCGCATGCTGCCCGGGGCGGACTTCCGTGTTACGTATTTGCTCCCAGCGATATAGAGATGGCAAAGATTGTTCAGGCTCTCTCGTATGGCGCAAATTTTGTAGCCGTGGATGGCACGTATGATGATGCGAATACAATAGCCGCCCAGATTGGGGACAGGCAGCGCATCGGTGTAGTAAACATAAATCTGCGGTCATATTATGTGGAAGGCTCAAAGACCCTAGCCTATGAGGTGGCCGAACAACTGGACTGGCAGACTCCGGATCATCTTGTTATTCCCGTCGGTAGTGGCGCCATGCTGAATGCCATATGCAAGGGATTTGAGGAGCTGCAGGAAGCATCACTGATAGATGACTGCACTGGAATACATCCACATGCGGCCCAGCCAAGGGGATGCGCGCCCGTGGTTAGCGCCTACGAGAATGGCGGTCCCGTAATACCCGTGGAGAAACCACAAACGGTAGCAAAGAGCCTGGCAATCGGAGATCCCGGTGACGGGCGATACGTAATAAAGAGACTGAAACAGTATGGCGGGAGTGCTTATGAGTGCACGGACAGGGAGATACTTGATGGCATCATACAGCTGGCAAAGACTGAGGGTATATTCACCGAACCCGCTGGCGGTGTGGCCGTGGCAGTACTAAAGAAAATGGCAGAATCCGGAGCCATATCCCGGGACGAGAAGGTGGTCTGTTATGTGACTGGTAATGGTTTAAAGGCGACTGAGTCCATAATGTCTGTGTTGGAAAAACCCAAGGTTTGGAGCCCCGATGTGGCAGAAATAGCGGCGGTGATAAAGTGATGACGTCCATAACCTTTGTCATACCATCGGTACTGAACCGGGGTGGTGGTGAAAAGAAGCTGGATATGGATGTTGACTCCCTGTCGACGGCATTTGAAAATGCGGTATCTGCTATGGGTGATGACTTTGGGAGGCGCGTACTGGAGCCTGATGGTCAGCCCCGCGCCCTGATAAACATCTACATCAACGGCAAGAATGCAAAGTTCTCCGGCGGCATGGATGCTCCAATACAGGATGGTGATGAGGTATACATTCTGCCTGCGGTCGCGGGAGGATCCCAGGAACTCTCACGGCATGATCTAGACCGATACTCTAGGCAAGTGATGCTGGATGATATAGGATATGAGGGCCAGCTACGATTGCAGAACGCAAAGGTCTGTGTAGTGGGTACAGGTGGTTTGGGCAATCCCATAACCATACGCCTGGCCGCCATGGGTGTGGGCTTTTTGCGTATAGTGGACAGGGACGTAATCGAGCTCTCCAACCTGCCCCGGCAGGTAATGTTCACAGAGGATGATGTGGGACGGGTCAAGGTTGAGGCAGCCGCTGAGAAACTGCAAAAAATAAACCCAAACTGTACAATACAGGCCATGGCCCTGTCGGTCAATGACTACTCTGCTGACGAGGTGGTACGGGGGTGTGATGTTGTAGTGGATGCACTGGATTCAGTGGATGCCCGGTACGCGCTGAACAAGGCATGTATTGCCGCAAATATTCCCTTTGTTACGGGCGCCGCGGTTGGTGTCACAGGACAGGTATTTACCGTTCTGCCTAATAGCAGCGCCTGCTATCACTGCATGTTTCCGGCGCTGGATGAGGAGACAATGCCAACATGTAGCATAGAGGGCGTCCATCCGTCAATATTGTCCATAGTGGGCGGAATTGAGGTGGCCGAGACAGTAAAGGTATTGCTGAACAAGGCGCCTGGTCTGTCGGAGCGCATATTGTATATAGATATAGGCGATGATATGGCGTTCAGTCATACCAGGACATTTCGTGCCCCGGAGTGCCCCGTATGCGGTACGGGACAGGCGGAGCAGTCCGATACGTCAGACATTATAATAGAGGAACTCTGCGGGAGGAGTGGTGGCAAGAGGACGTTCTCTATCACTCCGGTCAACACCTTTGATGTGGATGCCGCCAAACTGACAAACGTGGCCCAGGAGCGTAACTTTACGGTAGAAAATTTGGGTGAGATGGGAATATCCCTTCGTAACGCCGACCTATATGTTGGTGTCATGAAGCGAGGATCTGCCATGGTTGTGGGCGCAAAAGATGAGAAAGAGGCAACATCATTGTATCTCCAGATTACCGGTTACTCCTAGTTATTCTTGCGACCGGCGCTCACCAGCTCCAGCCTTCGACGGAATGCCACCGCGACCGCGGTGGCCCCAATTCCCGCAAAGAAGAATATCCAGTAGGGCGAGGCGGATCCGCCTATTATAGCATATCCGCTGAGTGTGGGCCCTATGGTCCAGCCAATGCCAAATAGCGCCTCATAGGCTCCTATCATTCTGCCAGTAGTGTTCCTCTTGCTGCCCTGCAATATCACCTCCAGGGCCAACGGATACAGCGTAGAGAAGCCAAATCCCAGCAGTATGAGGGCAGCTGCGAACTCCACAAAAGTAGTACCGGCCGCGGATATGCCCATGCCAGCTGTTACCATTATTGCAGACATGACAAAGGTAAGGACGGCGCGCTTGGACATGTAGTCTGCCATAAGTAAGGATCCCACTCGCGTTATGCCGAACAGAAAGTACAGGATTAAGATGGCCGTATCATCCATGCCGCGCTCGTTCAGAAAGGCGGGGTATATGGTAAGTATGAGACCAAAAGCTGCCGTGCTAAACAAGAGAAGTGTAACTACGACGGGAAACCTGATTATGTGTCCGAAAGATTTGAGGTTTATCTCCCCGGTCCCCCTCTTGGGCGCCTTGTTGTACGTCATAACTGCGGAGACAAGGGCAGCTGCCATAACATATGCTGTAATCTGGAATAGCATGCGGTAGTCCACATCTGAGAATTCCAGCATGGCGGCACTGATTAAAGGACCAACCATAAAGCCGATGGCAAAGAACATTATGTACCATGATATGTACTTGACCCTGCCACTGGAATCTCCGGAGAGGATTGCCTCTGAGGGTGGCCAGATGAATGCATGGGCTACCCCCACCATGCCCCGATACACCACTACCTCTTCTACGGTAGTGGCAATTGAGGTCAGGTATAGTGATGCGGTATTGAGCAGTATCCCTATGGTCAATAGATATCCGTTGTTTATGCGATCCAGCAGGATGCCGACAAAGATCGGGATGATCATATACGGTATGAAGTTAACCATTCCAATCAGCCCCAACTCCGCGTATGACGCACCTATGTCGTTCTTGGCGAAGATGGGCAGTATGGGTCCGTGCATTCCGTATGACGTGCCCACCATCATGGCTATGGCAAACAGGAGTATGACTACCCTCTTCATATCCTATATGCGGTGCATGATGGTTAAATTGTTAATACGGCCTCAAGTCTTTGCCATGGTTTTTCATGACCTTCCTACCCTTCTTCACGTAATACCATGCATGGCTTTGCTTCATAACCGCTCTGGCGTCTCCATGCGGTATTGGTATTTCACGTGAAACTCCTGGTTACACTGGATGCAGACGAATCTGCCACTAACCGTGTTATGTACCAACATGGCCGGTGCCGTCACCAACTTGAATCCTTTTAGTCCCGCACTCTTGCCCCACAGCGGGGATCACGAGATTGGAGGTTTTGTTTGCATATGTGATTCGCCCTTTCATTGTAATATTCCCCTACTTTCTGATGGACTCAATGGCTTATGAATAATCTGTATTAATCGCTGTTATTTGCCGTGCGTCATTAAACACAGACGAGCTCAATACGAGATCATTTAACATCTGAGATGCGCTCTCATAGTGGGTGTCAGGTTAGGCTGCAAGTTAGAGTACATTGCCTCGCTTCATACTGGGGATTCGCATGACCTTGGCTGCCGATACCACTATGGGACAAAACGTGACTATAATCCCTGTTTGGGTGATACGAATTTGTGGTATCCCTAAAGGCTTATAATTGAATTTTCATTTTTGGTCAACTGTTTGGGAATGCGAGACGGGCTCACTTTTGATGATGTACTTTTGATACCAAAGTACTCCACCGTGACTACTAGAAGTCAGACTGACCTTAGTACGAGACTCTCCAGGAACATCCAGATTCGTATACCGTTTATCAGCGCCAATATGGATACAGTCACCGAGTCCGCCATGGCGGTGGTGATGGCTCGTGCAGGAGCAATTGGCATTATACACCGATTTCTTAGTATACAGGAAGAGGTGAATGAGGTACTGAAGGTTAAGAGATCCGGTAGCGTAATGATAGAGAATCCCTATATCATACCCGCTAGCAGCACCATTGGCCAGGCTCGTGAATATGCTGATAACAAGGACGTCTCCGGATTACTGGTGATAAACGGGGACAAGGAGCTGGTGGGTATAGTAACTGACAGAGACTTCCTGTTTGAAACCAACGACAATAAACCCATATCCGATATAATGACAAAGGATGTGGTAAGCACATCTCCCGGCACTTCCATTGATGATGCCAAACACATATTGCATGACAATAGAATAGAAAAGCTACCCATAATAGACGCGGAGCGTCGTATACGTGGACTGATAACTTCCAAGGACATAACCAACAGGGAAGATTATCCATTGGCATCCAAGGACTCCAAGGGAAGACCCCTGGTGGGCGCAGCTGTGGGTGTCAAGGGGGACTTTATGGAGCGAACGGAGGCACTATTGGAGGCTGGTGCGGATATTGTGGTGGTTGATATAGCTCATGGACACAGCGAGAATGCCATAGGCACAGTCAAGAATATCAAAAAGGCGTTTCCCCGGTGTGAACTGATAGCCGGTAACGTAGCTACCGCAGCTGGTGTCAAGGATCTCATAAGTGCTGGTGTGGACGCAGTGAAGGTCGGTGTAGGATCCGGCTCTATCTGCATAACCCGTGTAATAACCGGTTCCGGCGTTCCCCAGCTTACGGCCGTAATGGATTGTGCCAAAGTTGGACGCGATAATGATATCCCCATAATATCTGATGGCGGTACTCGAACATCTGGTGACGCCACCAAGGCCTTGGCCGCTGGCGCATCTGCGGTGATGCTGGGCAGTATGCTTGGAGGTACCGATGAGTCGCCGGGAACTGTACTGACCAAGAATGGCAAACGCTTCAAGGTATATCGTGGGATGGCCTCGCTGGCAGCATCCATAGGGCGGACAGCCAAGGAGACCGGTGCAGCGTCATCAGAGTATAATCTCAATGACTATGTAGCCGAGGGTGTGGAGGCCATGGTTCCATACAAAGGCAGCATCGTGGACATACTGAAGCAGATTACCGGTGGTCTGCGTTCAGGTCTCAGCTACTGTGGCGCCCGCACAATTCCGGAAATGCAAGACAATGCAGAGTTTATCCGGATGTCCGGAGCCGGATTTGCAGAGAGCAATCCGCACGATGTCTCTGTCATGTAATGTTTGTCACTTCCCACTTATTCCTTTTACAAACTAGTATGTGCTATGTTTTTCATTGGCTGTGCTCCAATCCGGGAGCTCAAACTTGTTCTGTAGGTCATTAACATGAGTGATCGCGGTCATTATAGTGATTTGCACGTGGCGAGGATATGCCCCATGCAAGATATGTGCCGGTAGAGTGATTTAATCAATTCTTGGACGCACTATTTTTTAAGGTGAGGGCTGAACACAGCACCATATGACGGGTAAGCTCATTTACGCCGGTATGGCTGCGGGTGCGATCATAATAGGAATAGCTACTGCCTCGTTGATCATGGATTTGACTAGGGGGCAGTTGGAAATAACTGAGACTTTTGCTGTAGGCGAGTCCACATCATATCAGATAACCGGCGATGCAGATTCTGTTCATACGTTAATAATTACGGCGGAGAGTTTTGAGATGGAGTTGCAGAGTCCCGGTGACGGCTTTGCTATTCCCAGGTCTGTATTCACCGACTCTTACCGTGTGGAATGGATGCATGAGGAATCCGGCCGTACTGCCATTTCTCTACAGAACACGGGCAAGACGGAGATGGTTGTGGAGGGCATGCTGTCGGTGTCTGTTGATCCTATCTTCATGGCATATCACGGAGTTGTGATTACATCGGGGGTGCTAATTGTGGGCTTTACTATGGCAATGCGGCTAAGAAAGCCCCGTGGATTTTAGCAGACTGGATAAAAAGTCAGTATCGCCGAACCGGCTGGAGAGCTTTCTCTCATCAATCCAGGAACAATCAGTACATTTTATGACATCCCGTATGGGCACTACACGTCCGCCACACTTTACGCATTTTGTAAGTACTACGCCCAGCGTTGGCTCATCCATGACTGCATGTATTGTTCCATTCAGGTGGCTCGCTATGCGCAGTATAATTACATCATTCACCAGTGCAACGTTCTTGAGCCGAAGGTTTCGTATGGAGCATATGCATTCTACATTAGACTTGGTGCGATTGCCGTTAACGTACTGAATTGATACTGCCATCATGGTAGTCATTACCGCAGCAACCGTACCTATGATGATGTCGCCGGGATCCGGTACACCTATGTCTGTACGCCGTTTTATGTTTGCAATACGGCTTGTGTTGTCTACGATGGTGTCTCCTATCACTGTAGCGCGCACTACATCGCCATCATCAAAGGCATTCTCACCGGCTTCGTACTCTTCTATGGCCGCTATCCTGTCGCCTGGGAGAACATTCCATGACATGGCGCGTCGTCACCAGATGGAATTATAACTCTTTGCTGACCATTGTGGTAGACGTTTGGGTCTACTTGTGCATATCTTGCGCTTTCTCTTGTTACCGGTCTGCTCCATACCATTAATGGGATAATGTGAATCTTGAGTGACAGATGCTCATATTGAGATGCTGCGAGAACCCGGGTACATTTGAACCTATTATGTTTTGGCTGAGCTCGTTACGTATGTGCCGGATTGGAGGGCATGATCAAGCCCAGACTAGTAAAATTAAAGAAAAATTATGGTCTAGGGGATTGCCCTGCTGTACAGTTTGCCTTCTAGGGCCATCTTGTACATCTCAGCGACGTATGGATTCTCACCAGGAGTCTCCGCGCCGAGCTCTACGAGTCGAGCATATACCCGGACTACGTAGGCCAAGGCACCCATAAATGCCACGACTACACCCATGTTGAACATCCAGTGGTTCGGTACGGCGAATATCTCCTCTACGAACCAGAAGTGCCACATCTCGTTGACGCCTATAGTGAACATGGTTGCAAGATAACCTAGTATGGTCATCTTTAGACCAGTGTTCATTGAGTTGTTCGGGCCTCTGAGAACTGGAACTCTTCTGTCATAGATAGCCGCAGCACCCCAACCTAGCGGTAATGCTACAAAGTGGCTGTATAGCCACCAGTGGGCTGGTGTGAACGCACTATCTCTTATGGATGTCTGGTGCAGTGAACCGTCGACGAAGTTGTCTACCTCGACGGACGCGGCAGTTGATCCCATAGCGATGACGATAAGCCAGATCTTTTTGAGTCTCTGGATCTCCACCTCTTTTGGGATGAGTGCTGGCATCTGTGCCATGTCTAACCTAATCTTTGATTCCATATAAAGAGAGTTGTTTTTGTTTGTAATAGTTTTGTATATTTGTTTGTCTACTTGTTAATATTTAGATAATATTTTTAGCCACTATGTCTTGTTTTTTATAATTTTTTTACTAAATTTTTTCCTGTCTTCATTGCTAAGCAATAATGATAATCATGAACCTAATGATTATACAAACCAAACACTATTTTGTATAATTAAAATGAAAAATAGGTTACAGAAGGTATCTTCCTTCTAGTGTCCCACAAACAATACAATTAGTATTGTTCCGACCGCGGTACCGGCAACACATGCCGCAACCACTCCGTTACTATTCTTGTTAGAGCCTTCCTGCATTACTTTAACGCAAAATATGTAGCCTATGGCCTCAATGATGGTCAGCACTATGAATGCAAAATGGCCACTGGGTGTCGGATATGCCCAAGGATAGTAGAAGTATCCTGCAGCAGTACCGCCAAAGGTTGCTAGCCACGCCGCAAGATATGATGCGGTTATCAATCCTGTCATATTTTCGACGCGCTTGCCGATCATACGCTCTACATCAGCGCTACTTGATCCGCCGCCACCGCCGGAGCCAAATCCTTTTGGTAGTGTCATGTGAGTATTGTCATCTTTAGAATACTTTTAAGTCTTTCTTGGTGATAACAAACTTGCCACTATCCGGGAGATACGTACAGGTATGAGTTCACGTCTTCCGGAATCTTATGCACAAATCACATTAACTAGACCTTATGCGCATGATTGACAGGAATAGCCCATGTTGCTTCAAACTGGGGTGTATTTTATGGCACACAATCAGTATGAGTTCACCTGTGTCTAAATTTACGCATAACTGATCGCGACAGTTAATGTGATTTGTGCATAAGATTCCGGAAGACGTGAACTCATACCACAATCAGTCAAGCATGAACAATGTGAATGGCACCTGCCAGCACTAACGTATGCCGTGATTACAAATGTCGTGTAGTGGGGTGACCGGATCTTGATGACGTATATCATGAGTGAGCTAAATGGTTACCACAAAACCCATTAATTTAGTGGATTTTCTGATGAGTAATATTCGAATTATAATAACACGGAAATTATGGACAGATATTTTTCAAGAATTTCTTGTACCTGGTATGCTTGTGCATAATGTGTAAATTATGCAACCCGGATACTACGAGTAGATCTTCCCGGAATTCCTCACGACTGCCATCATATACCTGACTTAATCTACGATATACCTTTAGCATTCGAATTACATTCTCGATTAATATGCGCCTTTTTGATACATATTGGTTGTATTTCCTTTCAGTTTTAGTGAGTGATTCCCTACCCCTGTATGGAATCATGACCTTTGCGCCGGGTAGGAAGTCTTTCATACCCTGGTATCCTGCATCTGCTATTACTGTTATCTTCTCAGATGGCAGCGTGGTTGATTCTTTTAGGGACTTGCCCCATTTGCCACCGAGGGGAATATCATTCTTGAATATACCATAATCGTGTCTTTTTCCCTCATATACTCCACTTACGTGAATTATCAGTCTTTTCTTGTTTGATGTTATCTGTACGTTATACGTGTGGGTTTTTTGTTTACCAGAGTACATTGCCTCCTGATTTTTTTCAGGACGTTGTACACGTACATGTGTCCCGTCAGTCTTTATCTCCCCTCCGGCTCGGCCTGGAACAATTTCCTTAAAGTCCGATGCTGACTTGATTTGCGATATTGCTTTTGCAACGGTATCGGCCGTTGGGAGTATCTTGATCAGTCCCTGCTTTGTAAACTGGATGTAACGGCATATGTTTGACTGGTTTATCTTGAGTATTGCAGCAAGAAGCTCCTGCTTTGTGTTGCAGCGCAGGCGTATCAGTGTAACTAAGAGTACATGCCTGACCGGAAATTTGTTCACATGGCCGCGATCATTTGTAAGTTCTAAGAATCGCCGTGCATCATCGCCTTCCAGGGACTCTACGTATTCTGTGAATCTGGTTAGTATCCATTTGAACTCTTCCGGAGTGCATCCGGTCAGGGAATGAAGCTGATCCTTGCGTTCTATGATGTCATCAAGATTTGAAACAAGGGAATTCTTTGTTTGAGCTTCAAGTTTGGCGTGCAGGCTGTCATTTTTCCCACGTAAACTGTCAACTTTTCCACGCAGGTTTGTTACTTCGGCCTCAGACTCGGTGCGTAGCCGGTAGTACTCTGTGACTAACTGCTCCCTGGTGAGTTCTTCTGCTTTTAGCATACCTGGTATTACAAAATTAGGTCTTAACTTTTCTGTTTCACACGAGTCTGTGGGAAAACCCATGATACTAGGTCGATTGTTCGTATCTAACAACTTGGTTTAGACGTGCAGGGTGGGAGAAGTGATTCTGCGCATACGGTCTACTGTCGCGATCAGTTGTGCGTAAATTTAGACACAGGTGAACTCATACACGTACAGTGCCATGCAGTGCTGTTGACAATTTTTGTGATGTATGAGTGGCGTATCTATTGATACTGCTTGAGGAGCGTATTTGACTCATCAAGTGTATGATGCAACTCCTTGCGCCAGTTATCAAATCCTGTAGGTGAATCGGGAAAATTACGATAGTGTGCAGTGAGCTTTTTGTTCTGCTTGGTAGTAAAGCGAAGTCCGCTGGCAAGCTTCTTGTTTAGCGCACCTCGTATAAGCATGCCAAGTTTTGTCAGAGAACCAAAGTCCGGATGCTCGCCCTTGGAGATGGCATCTACATCCAGATTTCCCAGAAAATGCTTCATTCCATAGTTTATCTGGTCGTTGGTTAGCGTTTGTATGAGTCGACGGAATATTTCTAGTCCTGCGGTCTTGTATCCGTACTCGTCTATGAACTCTTTATTGTACTTCCAGAGCCCTGCCTCTGTGGTATCTCCTGATTCCAATGAGTGCGCTATGCACTTTCCGGCTATACTTCCTGCTACAAGCGCTGGCCCAATTCCACCTGCATCCAATGGCTTGGGCATCCATGCTGAGTCACCCACCATGATATAGCCCCCGGACACAAGACAATCATTTTGGCGGCGCACCGATACCTGGAAGTTTCCTGTTGCATTATTTGCGTCTTGGGGATCCGTGGACAGCGTGGGATTTTTGATGGCCCTGTTGCGTTTAACATATTCCTCAATCAGTGTGCTGACATTGTCTGCCTTGTGCAAGCGACTGTTGCGCGCAGCCAGCAGGGTCTTTTCCACGCCCAATCCTATGTTTACCTTATCCTCGCTCTTGGGAAATACCCAACCGTATCCACCGGGGGCTATGTCCTGGTCTAGGTGTATGATGCAGTAGTCCGGATCAAACTCGGTGGTGTCCTGCTCGCCGGGCTCAAAGTACATTATGTGCCTGCCTGTGGATTCCACATCCCTACGATCCACCTTTCTCTCTATCTTGTCGGTATTTTTTATCTGGTTGCGCAGCATGGATGTTATGCCCGTGGCGTCTATCACTACGTGGCAGGTCTTTTTGTAGGGATTCTTCTCCCCATCAACTCCCATCACTCCTGTTACTTGATTATTTTCGTATACTAGTCCTGTAAGGTTGACTTTGTAGTCGAATTGTATCCCCATATCCAGGCATCTCTGGTTCTGTCTCTCGGGAAGGATCTGGCGATTGAGCATATATCCGTCCCCGTCAAACGGAATTGCTGTTTCCCTGTCTGGAGAGAACGCCATTACGCCCTTCACCTTGTGCTCTATCTCCGGTTCGCTCCACGATACTCCGGTATACTCTGTCATATAGTCTACCGCCTCCTTGCTTACGGCATCTCCACATATCCAACCACTGGTACTCTTGCGGCCAGGCATAATGGGGGGGCTACGGTCCACTACCAGTATACTGGCACCCTTGGCATAATGGGAAACCGACTGAGCAGCCACGGTCCCTGCCAGTCCTCCACCGGCTACTATAACATCATAGTCCATTATGTGATTATCTTTTTAGTTTCTATTTAAAACAACTGTGTTTGGGTCGGTTCGTCGCGGGGTCATCAACGCAATGCTCAGACTGGAGCGGCTACTGTCTCCTCATTCCCGTGATTTGTTGTAATGCGTGGTTATTTAATGCAGATCCATCATGTCTGTCAGCGCAGACTGGAGCGGCTGTCCGTGTGTTTGAATACCTATCTTTATGCGCACCGCGTCGCCCTCCTGCAGCACCGCTGAACCTGATACCAACTCCTGCTTGCCCAGTCGTATGTATGTAGTGGAGCCGTCTGTTCTTTCATGTAACGTGTCCATTAATATCTGGCACTGCTCTCCTGATAGGGCCCTTCCCAGTCTGTTCAGGAACGTCTTGGCAAGTTTGCCCCGCATGGATGTCCCAATGACAACTATCCTGTTACGGTAATGCCCCTCGAGCTCCTTGCTCTCCCACATATCCTTGTCCATGCCCAGTACGTCATTCATGGCCTGAATGATCTTTGCATGATCCTCGGTGGCATGCATAATGGTATCCACCCGAACGTTTACAATCACGTACTATGCCTCTAGCATCGCTATACGCTTCTCTGCGGTGCGCACCAGCTTTACCTTCTCAAGACCTACGTGTCTTAGTCTGCTGAGTTTTTTACCCTCTGACAGTATGCTGGCGTGTATGTCACCATAGCAGGTTTTCTGCACAAACTGGTGTATGTCCAGCTCCGGTACGTCTCTTCTTATAATATTGCGTGCCGCCAATCGCAGTGCATGTTTTTTGGAACTGTTGAGCTGTTGATGGGTCAGCGCTATCACGTTTATGCGAAAGACGTATCCGTCCTTGGTCTCCGCGTCCATGATGAAGTTTACCTTTGAGGAACCCCGTCGTACCAGACTCTTGAGATACTCCTTGGAGTACTCGTATCTCTTGAATATGGTGTATGCAGTGTCTCCTTCTATACGCTCTATCTGGAAATAGAGCTTTATGTTATATTGTGATGTATCTCCCTTGAGAATGTCGTGCAAAGTGGTTTCCACTACGCGTCCTTTGGCTACCTCATCATTGGTTATGGGTATGTGTGCCAAACGTATGAACTTCATTGATTCCGGAGCTACCACGTTGACCCAGCGCTTGTCTCTCCACTTGTCCCGCGTGCGTACCTTTCTACGTGCCAATTACACATGGCAGTTAAGCCCAAAATATAAGGGTAAGCAGTTATCTGTGAGAACCATTTAGTGTATAGATTTGCATCATTGACGCGCTTCCATCATACGCATTATCGTGACGTGAACACTCGTTTGTATCTGCGCTTGTGGGTCGCGCCAGTTGGTTCCAATTAAGAGGGAGAAACTAGATTGTACTACAACCGGTATATTTTTGAAGCCTGTCGGGAATTGTGATGTGACCGTCTGTGTCCTGATAATTCTCTATTATGGCGACCATGGTGCGGGTGGTGGCCACCAGTGTACTGTTGAGTGTATGCAAGTACTTGGGCTTGTCGTTAGTATGGTCTCTATACCTTATCATGAGTCTGCGCGCCTGATACTCCGTACAATTGGAACAGGATACTGCCTCGCGATACGCCGACTGGCCTGCCATCCATACCTCTATGTCGTAGGTTTTGGCTGACACTTTGCCCATGTCGCCGGTTGATAGTAGCATAGTCCGGTAAGATAGCCCTAATCCTTCGTAGAATGACTGAGATATCTCCAACATTCTCTGGTGCTCCAGCCATGAATCCTGAGGCCGTGCATATACAAACTGCTCCACTTTGTCAAACTGGTGTACCCGGAATATTCCTTTTTGGTCCCGCCCGTGAGCTCCTGCCTCCTTCCTAAAGCACGGACTCACGCCTGCATATCTTATGGGGAGGCTGTCGCCCTCAATTATCTCGTCCGCATGCATGGCAGCCATGGCGTGCTCCGAGGTTCCTATCATGTATAGGTCCTCATCCTGTATCTTGTATATTACATCCTCAAAATCCTCCGCTATTACAGCTCCCTCCATGGCTTGGCGGTTTATCATGTATGGTGGTTGTACTAGTGTGTATCCGGCCGCGGCCAAGTGGTCCAGGGCATAGCGTATGAGTGACTGGTTTAGTATGACCAGGCCATCCTTGATGTAGTAGAATCGTGATCCAGACACCTTGGCCGCCCTCTCCATGTCCAGCAAGCCCGCCTGCTCCACCACATCCACATGACTCTTGGATGGGGGCGTTATCCGGCCCCAGCATCTTACCTGAGTGTTGGCCGTATCATCGGGACCGACGGGTACCGAGTCGTGTACCATGTTTGGGATGGCGCGGATCATTCTGTGATATGTCTCCTCATTGGCCTTCTGGTCCGCTTCCTGCTCGTCTAGCTCACGTGAGATATCTCCCATCTCAGATATTGCATTTGACGCATCACCGCCGGTTTTTTTCAGGGTGGCTATAGTTCTACCATACTGGTTACGTTTCTGGCGTAACACGTCAATTTTGGATATGTGAGTCCTGCGCATCTCTTCATACTTTGCCAACTTGTCTAAATCATAATCAGTACCGCGATTTTGTAGCATGACTCTTACAGACTGGAGATTATCTCGTATGATGTGGGGGTCTATCATTGCTGGACTACCTCCAGCATTACTTGAGCGTGTGATAATATTTCATCTACAGTACCTATGACCTGAGATATCTCCCCGGATATGGATACTGTGCCTATGTCGCCACTTGTGTGGGTGGTGATCTCCATTCCTGGCGGTATGTCTACATTATCCGGTTCCAGAGACTTTTGTATTGCATCAAGCCTCTTGTGGTCTATCTCTAGACTAATCTGAACTTTACACGCTATTGACATCCGCTTCCAAAAAGTCCAGAAATTCGTCTAATTTGTCTTTGCCTATGCGGGCACCGGCTGCCATGTCGTGGCCGCCACTGACGCCCCCGAGCCTCTCGGTCCCCTTGCCCATCAGCGCACTGAGACTGGTCGGTTCGTTACAATCCCGGGCTTTGCGGGCAGAGAATTTTACAGTATTCATGTCTCCGTGAGTGTATAGTATGATAACCTTGCCTGTATGTTTGGGCGAGCTAGCTATCATGGATGCTATGGTGCCTGTCATGGTCTCCGGCAATATATCCTCGGCATTTACTATGACTGCGTTCCCCCTGGTGACAGTGCGCCATCTATCATTGGATATTATGCTCATGTACTTTCGTATGTTGCCTCTATACTTCTTTAGTATGCTCTCTGCATCCACTAATGCTTGTCCCCTGTCTCCCATGCATATGGCCATTCCGATGCTGGCTCTTCCTATACGGCCGCACGAGTTTAGCATGGTGCCAAATTCGCGGCAGTCTCGAAGGAAACTGCCTTCTTCCTCCCCTGTTATGGTGTATGTGTGCCCTATCATCTCGGCCACTGCATCACTTACGCCCTGGCCTGGTGCATACTTGGCTATGGCCTCTATAATGGAAGTCTTCTCGTCCTGGGATAATTCCGCAGGCACGCGCCACCGACCCTTCTCTTTTAGACTTATTCCAGCCTGAGCCAGCAGGGTTGCGCAGCTTCCTCGTTCCCAGGTTATGCCCTTTATGTAAGGCTGTGATGTGTATGCTAGGGCATCCGCTATCGGTCTTGTCTCTCTTCCATAGAGCAATAAATCAAGTTCTACGGAGAGTAGGTCCAGATCTTTGGCGGCATTGACTATCTCCTTATTTTTACCGGTTAGGGCTCTACCATCTCCCTGGTCTTGCCTATCGCCTAACGCGGCTACTACTGCTATGGGTGCAAGATCCTCGTTCTGTCTGTCCAGTGCGGTAGCGGCAAGGTACGTCATGCCACCCGCGGATATTGCTGTACCTCCGTCTATTCCATACTTCCATGCATTTATTACGCGTTCATTGTCTTTCTCTGATTCTGATATGTGGTGGTGGTCCAAAACAAGCCATCTATCATCCAGATTACGATCTAGGTCTTCTGCAAATCCTGAACCAAGGTCTGTCACTATGTTGAATGTGTGTTTGTCTTTACCCAAATCCTCTGCCACTTTGGTGCTGAACTCCGCGGATGATCTCAGCGTGCATACACATCCCGCTCTGATCAGGGCCTTAGCGATAATGGCCCCCGATGCCAAACCATCACAGTCCATATGCGTGATTACTAATACGGGCTTATTGCCCTTGATACACTCGGTTATGTTATCAACAAATAATGATAGCGAATTTTCTAGGTTCATTCCAGCTGTGCAACAACAGATTTGTACTTCCAGTTCTGAGGTATGCGACCTGTTCTTTTATAGTACACAGACAGACGGTGTACCTTGGCCTCTATCAGCTCCAAGGATCTAACGTTGCGTCTATCGCCCCTGTTGTCCTTTAGGTGCCTTTGGAGACCTACGGCCTTTCTGACAATATTATTCAGATCTTCTGGCATATCTGGACGCATATCGTTCTGATCCAATATGTCACCTACAGTCTTACCTGTTATGGGCTTGACTAGGGGTATGGCGTGCTGATCACGAAGTTTTATCCCTATCTGGCTAGGTGTGAGACCCTCTTTTGCATACCTGATTACTAGCTCTTCTACCTGTTTTGGGGTGTGGGCTAGCCATTGCGGTATTATTACCTCCACGGGTCGGCTGGAGTGTGACTTGCCGTGCCTGTGTGTATGCATCCTTCCCATAATGTAAAGAATTGATACTGTAAAATTAAACGTTTGTGCCTGTGTGCGGGTATCTGTTTTTGTCCAAACAACGCTTTCTTCAGTGGTATCTGTCGCCAGCCCGCTCCTGGCAATGACTGATGTCATGTAAATGATGGGCGACATAACATGCGTTGCCGTTGTGGGTACTCTTCTGGATGTGACTGGCCATTGCCCACATACTGGCGGGAAATTAATGCATGTACGCAGCTAACCGAGCATGCTTATAAAATTAAAGAAAAGGGATTAATCCCACTTGGACCAAGCTGCCATCCATCTGTACGTCCATGTATTCAGTTTACAGCCCAGCGCAGCCATGGTTACAGATAATACTGCACCAGCTCCTGCACCAAGCGCTACCGGACTATTGTAGAACTTTCCTACCTGCGGTTCAATGGGCGTCATATATGGAGGTAATGTAGGTCTCGGATACTTGAATGCTGTTTCAAGCGGGTCCGCCACTGTAATCAAGTTCACCATGTTGAACAAAGGCAGGGACATTCCTACCAAAACACCGCCGAATAGTATCAAGCTATGTTTGTTCTTTTTGGTGGCCCAGTATACCAAGTCGAGTAACATACCCGACGGTAGCCAGACTGGCGTCACTATGAAGTCGTATGGATACCCCAGTGCAAACCATGCACCTTTTGCTACCCACGTATAGACTGTCAGGATGAGACAATAATACGTAGCAGTTCCCGGTACCCCAGTAAACGTCAAGTAATACGTTGCACCTACTACAAGCATTAGTGTTTGAGATATTGAGAAGATTACGTAAGATGTCCATGCCCAATCTGTGTAGAAGATATAGTCACCAGCATTGATTGTCAAAAGTGTAGAGTTTACAGCAACAACCACTATGAACAAGTAATGGGTACATCGTCTAAGCCATACCATTGTTCTAAATTGCAATTCAACATATATAAAAATTTTTTATCGGTGTTGGTACCAGATCGCATATTGCCTGACTCCGTACACTATCTTATGGCATTAAACAAATGTCTTTTCATGGCGCCTTGCAAGTGAGACGTATGAGTTCACCTATGTCTAAATTTACACATAACTGATCGCGACAGTTAATGTGATTTGTGCATAAGATTCCGGAAGACGTGAACTCATACAGTGATACAGTATCCACGCGGACATCAAAGCCGCGTAGTGACCGATTCTCTGTATGGTACAGCTGATCTAACAGAACGCGTAGTGACAAGTCATCCTTACAGGACCCGGTATGGAGGGACCATGAAATACCATATCAAGACTTGTGGCTACCCTCATCTAATGTAATGTATGAAAAGTCGGTCCGCTAGTCATTGGTATCTCGCTCCATCCATTTTGTATCATTTGCTCTAATTGTCTGGGTCGCCTTTTTATTCCTGGAGTGGTGTTTCACCGTTATCTATATCCAGTGAGAAGTGCAATCTTCTCTCATTGTAGTAGTCGATATAATCCCGGAGACTGTCATAATGCCATATCACATCCTCAATCATTCCATGGAAGCGCTCCAGTTTGCCATTTGTCTGCGGGTGGTATGGCCTGGAATTGATTAGTATGATGTCTTGATCCAGCAGTTCTTCCTAGAATAGCGTGTGTTTCCAGTTCTTTTTGCCCTTTTATTGTCCTGCGAGACACGCGCCGTTATCCAAGATGCAGGGGCGCCGAATCGTTTCATTGCCAGTCTCAGTAATAGAACGGTGTTCTCTGAGGTTGCATGCTAGAATAGTGCCGCTCCGACGATGCACCTAGATGCATCATCTATGAGATTCAGTCCCCTGAAGCGCTCATCTTTCATTACATGCCAGTGCCACATTGCATTGGAATATTTACGCTCATAGCGTACCCACTCTGACTTTGCAGGTGATGATCCTGCCGTACCGTTCTTTTTCATTATGCGATATACTGCGCGATATATTGTAATTCTGTCTAAGCCTCTTTGCAATACGTACTACTCCGGCGGGATCCTTGCCGTATGTTTCAGTTACCATTCGTATCTGGGTGGCGGTGATTGGTATCATGGGCCTGCCCATCTTTACTCGAGTCGTTCCCGTCCTCTGGTTCACAATCTTTGTACGTGTCTTGTCTCAGGTCTTGAGCTATTTTGGTGACAGCAACACCTCTTTTGTCTTGATTCCTCTGTTATTCTCTTTACCATATGGCTTGTGCAATCTGAACTACTGTACGCCGGATCTAAGCGGACTTACTTTTCGTACTATTGAGCTACCCTCATCTAACACAAGCTATATTCTAGTGCATATTTGCTATTGTATGATTATGTGCAGTAGTAGGCCGCGAATATCACCCATAGTCAAATGGGCCGGTGGCAAGGCAAGACTGGCAGATACGTTGCTTGGAATGCTGCCAGACCGTTTTGATACATATCATGAACCGTTCGTAGGCGGCGGCTCTATGCTGTTTAGGCTTATTCAGAAACAAACTAGCCTATTGTGTTACGCTTCTGACATGAATCAAGAATTGATCATAACCTACGAATGCGTCAGAGATGATCTGGAACAATTACTGGAACTATTGCAGGCCCATAAACGCGCATTCATGGACAATCGGGAAGAGTACTATTATGATGTCCGTGCCCAGAATCCCTCCAATCGTGTGGAGATAGCTGCTAGACTCCTATTTCTGAACAAAACCTGCTTTAATGGACTGTATAGGGTGAATGGTAGGGGTCAGTTTAACGTACCAATGGGCAGTTACCAGAATCCGGATATAGTGCGCGAGAAGAATCTTCGCAAGATGAGCCATTTTCTGAATAGTTGCAACTGCTCCTTTCAGGCTGCGGATTTTGAGACTGCGTTGGATTATGTAGAACCTGGCAGCTTTGTATATCTTGATCCACCATACCAGCCCATATCCAAGAACAGCTTTACTACGTACACTTACCCAGATTTTCCTTACGATGATCTGTGTAGACTTGCTCGCGTATGCTGGAACTTGGATGCCAGTGGTTGCTATGTGATGCTCTCAAACTCTTGCTCGGAGAAAGTAAAACAACTATTCTCCGAAAATCCTTGGCATACTACATCATTGAAGGTTCATCGTATGATAAATTCTGATGGTTCCAACCGCACTGGGCACTGTGATTTGCTAATACGAAATTATTAGGAATGCTTGTGTCTTTGCATAAAGCGCCTAGCTGCCATGTTGTGGAAGTATTACTCGCTCACTGGTCTGCAACCATGAAGCATTGTGTACAGAGACAAACTCATACACTGCGCAACCAGTGTTGACCAAATGAGCGTGTCACCTCTGTGAATCCATTTTTCAGTTCCAATTATATATCACAGACGATAAATCAGCAATGCAGGGATATCGAAGCTCGGTCAACCGAGAAGGACTCAAGATCAATCATAAGAGATCCTTTCCCTCAGGGGTTCGTGGGTTCGAATCCCACTCCCTGCATTTGTATAGTACAAGAGAGGTGTATAACAGTCACGCAACGGCGGTGTTCTTTACTGGCCACCAAGTCACTGGATGCCATAAGGGAGATGCGGTGTATAACAGTCACGCAACGGCGGTGTTCTTTACTCTGGTTACCGGATGATTTGTAATGCTGTCGTGCATTTGGGCGGTTTCTTTGTCATTAAAGTACAGACTACACCTGAAGCATACCCATCTGTTGGCCATACTATATGTATGCTGTAATCATTATTAAGACTGGTGTATGATTAGTCGTCGCACTATCTATCTTATCCTGCTACCCATCGGTACTTCCGAGGACACATCCAGCCAAAAGGGCTTCTCGTCGGCGTCTGCAGCTAGCAACATTGCCTGCGATTCTATCCCCGCAACTTTGCGATGCTCTAGGTTTGCAAGCACAATCACGGTGCGTCCTGTCATCTCTTCTGGAGTGTAATACTGGGCCCCACCTATTACAACGGTGCGGGTCTCACCGCCCAGGTCTATCACACCCTGCATTATACGCGTCCGCCCCGGTATATTCTGCGCAGAGACTACTTTGGCTACTCGAATGTCCAATTTAGTAAAATCCTCGTATGAAATTTCTTCCACAATGCCAACCGTATAGTGCTTGTATTATATTTTTAGTGCCGCGATGGAAGAATGGTACCGGCCATTGGAACTGGAGTTACGGTTCCGGATTTTAGGCAGGATACCCACCACGGCATATTTGTATGAACATACATGCAATATATACTAGTGTGGGATTTGTTGGCAAACAGTTTTCACTTGTACCGGAGCTTAATCCTCATTTTATATGGACATTCGTGTCATGTGTGCGCCGTGTTTGGCAGCACGAGCTGACGCTTTGACTGGATTCATGTTCCCACTTGCCTTATCTTACTACGATCCTGTTGAATGGCCCATTCTTGTTACGGGCATACTGTAGCGTGTTACAGAGGGCGTGACTGCCATCTATGATTAAAAACGCATAAACGGCCAAACTACAATGTAACCGATAGGTCGCCCAAGTAATTTTCCCTAATACTGACAAGGTAGAGACTAATCCTGTTATTTTACTACACAGCATTTGTATAAAAGGCAGTCAACATACGTTAGTGGCAGTGAGGCTTATTCCCTACCAGTTTGTTTGCACTTACCGGATTTTATGTCATGAAAACACGCCTCAATTTGGAGCGACCTAATCAGTCACAACTATGATCGGGTTTTGATTTATATTTATGATTACGTCTCAAGCCGCCATATATGATAGCTGAAATGCTTCCAATCGGTGCCGGAATTGCATCAATATTGGTCGCAGTAGGCTTGGTTGCGTGGATATCAAAGCAGAACCCCGGAACACCTAAAATGCTGGAAATCTCCGAGGCTGTACGGGTAGGGGCTGCGGCATTTTTGCGCCGAGAGATGAAGATTATAATCCCTGTGGCCATAGGCTTGTCTGTAATAATAGGTGCCTTTCTGAACTACACCAATGGCATAGCATTTGCGGTGGGGGCCGCCCTGTCTGCTGTAGCCGGATTAATATCGCTAAAGATAACGGTAAAGGCCGCTGTACGGGCAGCCAACATGAGTGGCGAGGGACTTGGTAAAACTTTTGCCATGGCTTTTAGGGGTGGCGCCACTGTGGGTCTCATAATACCAGCCATGGCGTTACTGGCCATAACTGGACTGTACATAGCATTCCCGGATCCTATTACAATAGCTGGGGTAGGCATAGGCGCAAGCTTGATCGCCTTGTTCATACGCATTGGTGGGGGCATATTCACAAAGGCTGCCGATATGGGGGCAGACTTGGTGGGAAAGGTGGAGGCAAACATACCTGAGGATGATCCGCGTAACCCCGCTACCATAGCTGATAATGTGGGCGATAATGTGGGCGATGCCGCAGGCATGGGTTCGGACGTTTATGAGTCGTATATAGTCACTATATTGGCATCCTTGCTGATAGCTGCACTTATCGGGGCACCGGATATTTTCCTGTACCCTATAATGGTAGGTGCCGCAGGCATGATAGCATCCATAGTGGGTGTGGTTATGGTCAGGGGCAACAATATTACAGACGTCATGTCGCCGCTAAATCGTGCATTCTATGTATCGGCGGCCATAGCCATAGCACTTAACTTTGTCTTTATTACACAATTTGTCGGTGGTGATGCCACATACGCGCTGTTTGGTGCCACTGTGATCGGTGTGATTTTGGTGCCTGTGATTCAAAAGATTACGGACAGGTACACCAGCTACAAATTTGGACCGGTTAACGAGATAGCAGAATCGGCCAAGTGGGGTTATGCGTCACTAACACTGATGGGAATAATCAAGGGGTTGCAGTCCACCGGTCCATTCATGATAGCCTTGGTATCTGCCATCATTATCTCATTTGCTATATCTGCCACCGCAGCCCCTGAAGGAGCAGACCCGCTACTGTACGGGATATTTGGCACATCACTCACCGCCATGGCCATGCTGAGTCTGGCAGGAATAGTACTTAGTATAGATGCCTTCGGCCCCATAGCGGACAACGCGGGAGGGATAGTGGAGATGACCGGCATGGGAGAATCAAATCGTAAGGTCACCGATGAGATTGATGCTGTGGGCAATACAACCAAGGCTGTTACAAAGGGCTTTGCTATCGCCAGTGCAGCCTTGGCAGCCTTGGCAATGATACAAGCCTTCCAGTTTGAAGCAGCTCATGTATTTGAGGGGATGTTGAGTCTGGATTACTCGCTAACAAATCCGGCCGTAGTCATAGGTCTTATAGTTGGGGGGCTGATACCGTTCATTATAACCGGCCAGCTCATAAACGGTGTCTCGCGCGCGGCAGGCAAGATGGTTGATGAGGTGCGCAGGCAGTTCAAGGAGAATCCTGGCATACTTACAGGCAAAACCAAGCCTGATTATGCCAAATGCGTGGACATTGCAACTGTTGCATCAATACGGGAGCTGTGGAAGTCTGCAATTATAGCCATCATATCGCCCATAATATTGGGCATATTGATGGGCCCTACCGCGGTGGCCGGACTGCTGATGGGCTCCGTTGTCACTGGAATATTCTTGGCATATCATTTGGCGAATACTGGTGGAGCTTGGGATAATGCAAAAAAGCTAGTTGAGATGCGTGGCGAGAAAGGCAGTGAACAACACAAGGTAGCAGTAGTGGGAGACATAATCGGAGATCCCTACAAGGATACCGCGGGACCGGCGCTTAACACGGTGATTAAGCTCCTGAATACCGTCGCCATTGTATTTGTGCCTGCATTTGTGGCAATCATAATGTTGTAGATTAGTGAGGCAGTGTCAACATAATGCTGATTGAAGTATCATTGCAGAATCAGACGTATCTCTACTATATGACCATTATGCAGCCATACTCTACATGTATCATTTATGCCAGAGTATATTATCCAGGCCACCGGATTTAGGCGCATATACTTCCTGTCGGTTTCAGAAGGTACTGCATCGGAAGTGGGGTGGGAATGAAATATGCCTACCACATCAAGATCATGTTGTGCGGCGTATATGTACACAGACACTAAATCTTCATCCGATATGGAAAACCTGACGGGCGAGTGAGCGCTGTTAGGCACAATCAGAACTTTTCTTGTTATCCATACGCTGTCCTTTGTGTCTCCTAGCAGTACTGCGCATGTCTCCATGGGTGCATATGATAGGGCATGTCTTCTGAGCTCATCCAGACTACTCTTGTCTATGTATATACCGTTCATGCCACCGATATCTGTACGTCAGATGTATTCTTACTCTACCATTGTGGCATTTGATGGTTCCGCGTCACCAAAGAGATCCGACTCTTCGGCAGGAGCGGGCTCTTCTATTACGAATACAGATGTCATCCATGGGTGAACAAGACAGAAGTACTCGTATTCTCCTACATCCAGATCCGATGTGTCCAATTCGTAGGTTGCATCAAACGCCATTAGGCCCGAGTCAAAAGTCTCTCCAACATCTGGCATGCTTGTCACAGTGTGGGCTACCAGATCTTCGTTATACCATTGTATACGATCCCCCTGTTGTACTGTAAAGCTATCCGGACTGTAATCTGGATTGGTCTGATCCTCAGAACCCTCCAGTACAATGACCTCGAAGGTATTGCCCGTGAACGGCTCGGGCTCTACGGGTTCCTGTACAACGGGTTCCGGTGCCTCAACTAGGTATGCTGTGGGTCCCAATAACCCAAAGGCCACATATGTGACTATGCCTGCAGCCGCAGCCATGGCAAATATTCCGCCCAACGGCTTTGTATACTGTGGCATCTTTGCAGCTATATACGCCATAATAATTGAAGGGAATGTTATGGCCAACAGTATGCCTGCAAAGACTCCAGTGGTACTCACTGTATTAAACAGGAATCCCGCAGTTCCAAAGGCAAGCGATATAGATACAACGACTAGAGCAGTAGCCTTGGCGCGATTGCTTGTAGATACGCCCCCATCCAATATGCCGGTAGCTAGGAATATCAGGCCTAGTATCAGTGTTAGTCCAGTCAGGGCGTGCATGCCGTCTATAAACGTGTGAGCTATGCCAGCATAGGATATTGTAACCCCCGCCAAGCCTATGGCAGTCAGTCCCATTCCGGGCATCATAAGATCCCAGTTACTCATTCAAGGGCGTGTCTTTATCATTCGTAATTAATCCTTTTGGATAACTGGAGCTGCAATAGTTTGGACCACCCAAGTAATTTTGCATATGCCTCCAAGTCATAGACTAAATCTAGCTATTCCACGCGATGTTTGCATGACAATGCAGCACGGTATACGTTATGGCGCGTTACATAAGTCTGTGGCATACAAAACTGAGATTACGTAACAAATGTATGACCAGAGACTTACAATTGCGGCTATGAGGCTGCCACAGTTCATTTCTTACAGGTTTGCATATGCTTACCCTATTGTGCCATGAAAACACACCTCAATTTGGGGCGACCTAAACGGTTACATTGATTACCAGCGAAATTTATATAACATACCGATTTCAATTCCATAACATGATACCCATCATAGGAACACTGCTAAACATACTACCATCAATCGCGGGACAACTCGGCCCTAACTACGATCCGTTGTTTTACGATGTAATGATTTACATATTTGGTACAATTATGTTTACGGTATTCCTTCTAGGAATTATTGCGTTCTGGTTACGTGTACACGGATGGGCCTACAAAGACAACCGTGAGAGATGGATTGATGAGTTGGATAAACACTTCGAGAGAGAAGGTATTGGTCTTATCCCAGATAACGGTAAGTATTGGTAGGACCATTTTTTCATCTTTTTGAATGATTAGGGGCACCTTGCTCCCTTAATTTGTATAAGTTATTGCATCATTGGCGGTATGGCGAACGCCATAATTCTTTGACATGCAAGACGGGGATTGTATGTGACATGTAGGATTTGTTGCCCAGAGACTTATCGTAGCCACCATGTGTCTCATTTGGTGTACAATGCTCAATATAGCTGTCACCATAAGTCTTTTACTATGATTTTCGTGGCACCTCGTTCCTGGGCACCACATGGCTTTGGCTTGTCACCATTATTACCGCCCCGGACGACACGCTCTGCCACCCCATACAGGGAAACCGGTTACTAAACGTCGCGTTGATATCGGCGTGAAACTCCTGGTTACATATTGAATGTGTCCCTAGTTGATCGTAATTTGTTGTCAACGTGTCCACACACGTGATAGGTCTAGCTCGTTGGGCGGGTAAACCGCCCCTCGTGTATTTCGCTGGCACAGTCACCAATTCAATCCCTAGTGCCTCGCACTTTGTATGAGTTCACGTGTTTTGATCATTCACTAAGATATAGATTGGTATGATAATATTTTGCTTAAATACAAAATTTGCAATAAGAATCTAATGAGAAGACGCCGGTCCTATAAGGAATTGGAACTGGAAAAACAGATTCTTCAGGATACCCTTGCGTCTACCAAGAAAGATCTTGCACATTACAAAGAACGTCTGAGAATATTGGAAGCACATATATCACACGCACCATAGAAGAAATACGAAATCACATGCAAGATTTCCAAATTATTAGGAATTATGTAAATGAATTGGAAGAGAAATTAGAAGAAAAACAGGGGAAAATTGCGGTAATCACAACGCGACTTAAATATTATGAGAATGCTCACTCGCCGTATGAGTTCACGTGTTTTGATCATATAATAAGATAGAATGTGTCACAGTTTTTTAATTATAATTACATTCTGGCAACAACCTCGTTCATTACAGAAAGGCCCTGAGCCCTACATGTCTGAACACATATGGACATGCGGCGCATGGCCCTTTCACCACCCTTTATCTGACTACTAATCTTGTATGAGTTCACCTGTGTCTAAATTTACGCATAACTGATCGCGGCAGTTAATGTGATTTGTGCATAAGATTCCGGAAGACGTGAACTCATACTATTCTACAAGTCTGTTGGGAGATGGGGGATTCTATGTGACCGGTGGAAAAATTCCTGCCCAGAGACTTGTGGCAGTCGCGGTGTTCCTGCTACGACATCCTGTATACTGCCAAATCTTGGCGGAAACACACCACAGTCAGTTAGTTCACTATTCGTCTCTGCTGGGCGGCATAAAGTCTTGATCTTCACTCTGATCACGATCTTTGGATACAAATTCTGCACGATAACGGGATCCGTCTTCCAGTAGTGTGTTAATGAAGTGTGGTGATCTCTCATTGTTTACATATATGACAGACCTTGATATCTCCATATCTCGTAACGGAAAGTCCCACATCCACAAAAAGTGCCCTATCTCAAAGGGATATTCGTTTTCCCATTCTGCATAGATGATGCCATCGTCACTCAGTGTGTACATGGACCTCTGGCATTCACCAAGCTCACCCTCCCCAAAACCTATGTTAGCAGGTATGTCTGCTCGTGCCCCGTCGACGTAGAGCTCCAGTGTTGCAGATATCCTATATGGGGTATTTCTGTCGTTTATGCACACTACGAGTGGATTGTCTGCATTTAGTACAAGCTGAACTGCAGCACTAATACCAGCTACAGAGAATCCTATTATGGCAGTCATAATGAGAAAGCGGATTGTCTTTTTGCGTTTGTAGGGATCGCTGGTTCCAGGCCAGTTCATGTGCATATTATGCAATTATGTATGTTAAAGTCCTTTCGACAGTGGCGTAAGTGGAATGGTGTGATTTCTTGCATCGCTCATATCCTGCACAAGTTGACATAATCATTATCGTACATAAATTCGGGCTGAGCGAACTAACATCGTCAATTTCTCCAAGCATCTAAACCATGGGTGTACACGGTACAAATGAGCTGCACACAGACTGTTATACAAGTCCTTTTGGATCGGAAACAGCGTTTCATTATTCGTCCATTATCTCGATGGTATCAAGCATGTCTTGATGATCTGCCACAAAATATGTGATCTCATCTGAGTCTATCTCTAACCACTCGGACTCACCTTGATAAGGCAGAAAATCTTCTACAAACAGATTATCTTTACCGCTCAGTCGCACAACCACTTTGTTTCTTTTTGGTAGTATTCCAAATGGAAGCCGAATGACCTTGCCACGTCTTTGGGCTTGTAGGTTGAATTTGTAAGAATCTCCCCGGAACACTACATCGCCAAAAAAGTAGCTCTGGAATATGTCTAATCGCTTTATGTGGAAATGTAACATGTATGTACTAACAACTGGATAGTTTAAGAGGATAACTCTCCCCTACGATTAATAAAATTAAAAAATTGCTCAGATAACTTGCCACGGTCGGGTTGCAAATGTTATGACATAGCCAACACCGATCAGTATGGATTGATACATGATATTGGTATAGGGAATAGGCTTGATTATTGGATCGCCTTCTACTATAACCGTCTGCCCCGGTCCAAGTCCTGGACCCACTGAAGCCACATTAAGCTGGGTGTGGACATGGTATACGCCCGCTTCCAGCGCAATTGCGGATATAGAATAATCTGTTACGGAATTGCCTGCAATATCAAAGACATTGCCTGGTGGATCCCTAGCTATTATCTCCCATCTGTTTCCTGCATTGGTTGATTCTGAGAATATGGATATCCACCCTCGAAGATCTCTTTCTACCAAACTGGTAAGTTGCCCATTGAGCGTTAGTGTCTCACCGGTCTGAAGTGAAGATCTATTGAATGTCTCTCCTTCTATTCTTATGAAACGACTCTGAAGCTGTGCCTGAACACCATGAGCTTCGGCGGACTGAAAGAGTGAATCGACCCAATCAAATCCTAGCGTGCCCGTTGCTAGCACAAAACTTAGACTCAATACGATTAATTTTCTGTTTATCATTGATACCCCTTGTTATGACATAGCAATAGGTGATTGTTATAAGCATTTCTATTATTCTCGCAGAGAATTTCCACCAGTTTTTAAATAGACATCTAATTGTGCTTAAAAACTAATGAGTAAACCCCTAATTGACCATAACATAAAACAGCAAATCTTGGCTGTCCCCACCTGTGGTGAGCAGTGTATTGAAACCAATCGGGAAAAGTCTAATCACAGGCCAAAAATCCGACAAGGTCAGATAATGGTGTAGAGTGGGGGTATCTTATGTCACTAATACGTAGTCGTTTTTTTGAACATACTCACGCATAAATTCAGGTATGTTAAATTCATGCGAACTTGAAGCCTATTTTTGGCTCCTGCTCCCAAATACTCTTGTTCAACTTGAAGGATTCCAGGAACGCCATGTGCGTTGCTCCTGGGGTGGGCAACTTTGTTACGACATTTAACAAAGCACGAGGACATGGCTCTTAACCGTTTAGGCTAACTCCAATTAAGGACAGTCATACACTCCGTCGTGATACCGTCACCTCTGTGCACCGGATACAGATGCCGTGTGAGTCGTGCTCAGCTGTTACGCGACGCTTGTATAACAAGGCGGCTCAATGCATGGCCTTGGATTACCGCCCGACATTATCATGAATGGATTCATGAGATGCGCGCTAAAGATTGTCGCTAAACTTGGTACACATACAACTCGAGTACGGTCGCGCGTATCTCAATGAGATAGTTGGTTACACATAGCTCGCTTAAAAGGAATATATTCGAGTCTAAAACTCTCATACCTCATGGTTAACATAAAGAATGCAAAAAACAGACGTAGTGATATAGAAGTAGAGGGTACTATCGAAGATCTCTCTGAGCCGCGTACTGTTACTACAAAATATGGTCAGGCCGAAGTCTGCGATGCTTATCTGGTAGATGAGGAGGACAGAATAAAGCTATCCTTGTGGGGGGATGACATAAAAAAAGTCAAGAACGGTGATAGAGTGTCCATCAAGGGTGCTTATACTAACACATACAAGAACGAAGTACAACTGAGCATACCCCGAAAGAATGGCATACTCGAAGTAATCTCCCGTTGAATGGCTTGTACTTTTTTAGATTACACACTCTTTCTATGGGTGGGATGCCCCTTGACCAAATTATAGTATGGATGTACTATGCCTGAAGTGTGGCTTAACTATGGTCCGGTGGACGTGGTACTGAATATACGTGCAGAGAACTTGGATCGTATAATAACAAAACCCGGACCTTTGCTTGGTGTTGATTATATTGAGGAGCGCCTACAAAAAATTGACCTAACTAGTCCACAAACTCTGGTGTTGCTACAGGATACCGTGGCAATACGCAGCCTGATATCCATATTATATAACATGTGCGAAAAGCGTTCTTTGCCATTTCCAAAGATAGTGGCAAATCGGCAGATAGTCCAAAGTATAAAGTCAAATCTTCCACAAGGTAGTGCCGTCCAAGAGTACGACAAGGCCAGTCTCGACAGTGGTATGATCTTTGTTTCCGAGATATCTGGTGATGGTTTGTTTGGGTACGAAACTGTGTCAACTATGTTGCTTAGAATGTTCGGCCCTGATGCAATGCTTGACGCATATGCGGCCAGGGATGCGGATACTCCCATGCCCTCTCATTTTACAAAGTCCTATCATATTGCCAATGAATTTGTAGAAAAGTTCGACATACTGTCTATCAACCTGACCAGTAGAGCTGGTGAAATATTGGATGTGCATGTAGGACATCCTTCCGCGTGTAACCCATCAAGGATGACCGGCTCCGCATATCCGGAGAGCGGTAATGTAAAGACTATAGTGGGCAGCACGGGCGCATCTGTCGCCAACGACACACTGGCACATGCCCTGTCATCTCTGTGGACTATGTACAAGGGTCTGCGTTCTGGCGGGCAGGCTGTTCTGTTGGCCGAATGCGCCAGCGGTTTGGGGTCACCTGCAATAAGAGGCAGAATGGAGGGAAAAATGAGTCCAGAGTATATACATGATCCCCCCGTATATGCAGAGGGAATGGAGGATTTACTATTCTTGGATACGGTGTCTCGCGATATAGATGTAGTGTTGGTATCTGCACTCCCGGAGTTTTATGTCTCGAAACTAAACATGAGTCTTGCCTTGCGTGCTCAGGATGCCTTGGACGCTGTATTACAACAAAATCCAAGGCGCAAGATCTTGGTACTAAGTGATGCCTCTGGCGCCATACTATGGAATAATTCCCGCGGGTAGGGGGGCGCAAAGAACTGCCAAGACGATTATGGCCAAATATGCCTTCTTTCTACTACTGGGCAGTGGAGTCACTTCATCCAGCGTTGACGCAGATGGATTTCTCATACTAAGTATAAGTATGAGCAACGCCATAAACCAGTAATTTAAGAGTACCAGCACCCCCATACTCCCAAAAGTTGCATACCTGTGGACGCGTTCGCTCATTAGCGTCCTTGCCATATGGCCACCGTCTAGTTGCCATGCAGGTAACAGGTTCAGGAAGGTGACCAGAAATCCTATCCAGGATGCCCATAGTATGGGGGTAAGGATCACTACATTGGGTTCTCCCTTCCCGAATAGTTCCAATGCACCGTACATGAAAAGTGACTCACCAAACTGAAATTCAGTCAGCATATTGGTACTCATAAGATACTGGGCTGTCTGCTCATCAATAAGTGGGGCATTCCACGCACCTACCAAAGCCACAATAATGGCTATCACAACTCCTGCCACCGGACCCGCTATTGCAATATCAAAGAGTATCTTTCGGTTTACGGTGGGTCCGCCGGACCGTATAAACGCACCAAAGGTGGGTATTCCGATTATTGGTAAACCGGGAATGAAGAATGGCCAAGTCGTCTTGAGTTTATGCGCCTTCATGGCTATCAGATGGCCTGCCTCATGCACCCCCAATATGCCCAGCAGGCATAGCGTGTAAATGACGGCCATCTGAAATGGCTCGCCTACGTATACGATATTGTTTATCTGCATCGTACGGTAATAGCCATCTACCATGACGAATACACAAACTATACCAAATAGTATGCGCGGTGTCCACACATTGCCAAGGAAACGACCGGGTTTTTGTAGGGTATACTGCTGGACTATTATGTACAGGCTCTGGTCTTGGTTAACCAGTCTGCAAATGTATCTACTATTTTCTAAAATACGGGCCAATTCCTTGAACTTCTCGGAATAGTTTGTATCACCAATGCGAAACTCCAAGGAATATGTACCGTGATTTGTGTCTATAACGTCAAACTTGGAATGGATAACGGTGATTACATCATCCTTGGTTATGTCCATATTCTATCTGTAACAGTCGATATTATGTCTTTTTTGGCATATGTGAGCAATACAGACTTTATCAGATTTGATTTATAAGCGCCAGTCCAATGATTAGGAGCAATGAGTCTCACACCGCAGCAGCTGTATCAGGAACAAAAAATGCTAGAGGATCTTGATATAAAATTAGCCACAGAAGCACAGAAAATTAGAGACTACATAACAGAGGCCGGAAATGCCATTACTGCCATCAGGTCCATAAAAGGTGGAAAAACACTACAAACACTTCTCCCAATCGGGCCTGGCGTCATGGTGAAAGCAGTACTCTCTGCTGATGATTCACTTCCCGTTCATGTGGGTGCCGGTGTAGTACTGGAAAAGAGTGCCGATTCGGCAATTCTGTTCTTGGAATCCAGAATAAAGGAGTACAACTTGTCTCTGAACGAGTCTGCTTCTGCACGACAGCAAGTAGCTGCAAAGATGAGCAAAAATGTCAAATTACTAGAACAAATGCATGAGGCAAATTCTGCGAACTGACATGTTTGACAGCCTCCGCAAAGCGCTATCGGGAGTTTCAAAGGCATTTGTCGAGAAGGAGCTTGACGAGGGGACAATCGAGGATGCGCTCTCGGATCTGGAGATGTCATTACTGCAATCTGATGTGGCTTTGGAGGTTGTAGATGAGATCAGCCAAGATCTCAAGAACCGGTTGAGTGGCACTACGGTACCCAAAAAGAAGATACAAGAATTTGTGCGAGGGGCATTACTGGAATCTGTATCGTCACTGCTGGGGAATGCCGGGACTCTGGATGTGTTAGAGCGTATACGAATGAAGAATGAGTCAGGTGATCCATATGTCATCCTATTCCTGGGAATAAACGGGACTGGCAAGACTACTACATTGGCCAAGATGGTATATTTACTAAAACAGCAAAATTTGACCGCAGTGGTTGCCGCCGCAGATACGTTTAGAGCCGGAGCCATTGAGCAGCTAAAAGAGCATACGGACAGATTACAGGTAAAGATAATATCACAAAATTACAACTCTGATCCCGCGGCAGTGGCGCGGGATGCTGTTCTTTATGCTAAATCCCATCGTGTCAACTGTGTCCTGATAGATACAGCAGGCCGCATCCAGACAAACACAAACCTGATGCAACAGATAGAAAAAATAATCAAGGTAGTGGGACCTGATCTTAGAATATTTGTCGGGGACTCCTTAGCAGGAAACGACGCGTTAAGCCAAGCCATACAGTTTCGTGACTACACTAACTTTGATTGCGTAATCATGACCAAGAGCGATGCCGATGCCAAAGGTGGAGCGGCTCTGTCTATAGTAAAGATGACATCAAAGCCGATTGTCTTTCTTGGCGTAGGTCAGGAGTATGGAGATCTAGCCCCATTCAAAAAAGAGGTGTTTTTGGATACACTGTTTGGCGAGGCAGAGGTGGATCCCTCCCTGTTATCTAGAATGCCCGATATGGCTGCCCCACCACCGGTCATTGAGGAACCAAAAGATGAACCTGCCATTCCGTCCCTATCACAGGAATTATCTCAGGATACCCATGCCCCACCACCGCTCATTGAGGAACCCAAGGACATCCCTGATGCAGAATACGAAGAACCCCCGCAGCGAGATCCATTTGAGGGCATTTCTGATGATGACATAAAATCATATTCCGAGATAAACAAGGCTCCGCCTCCGGAGAGCGACGATGAGGCTCTGGAACTAGCCACGCAAATTAAAAAATGGATAAGTGACGGAAGGCCTTCTGGCAAGCCAGAACCCAAAGACGAACCCCCACAGCGAGATCCATTTGAGGGCATTTCTGATGATGACATAAAATCATATTCCGAGATAAACAAGGCTCCGCCTCCGGAGAGCGACGATGAGGCTCTGGAACTAGCCACGCAAATTAAAAAATGGATAAGTGACGGAAGGCCTTCTGGCAAGCCAGAACCCAAAGACGAACCCCCGCAGCGAGATCCATTTGAGGGCATTTCTGATGATGACATAAAATCATATTCCGAGATAAACAGGGCTCCGCCTCCGGAGAGCGACGATGAGGCTCTGGAACTAGCCACGCAAATTAAAAAATGGATAAGTGACGGAAGGCCTTCTGGCAAGCCAGAACCCAAAGACGAACCCCCGCAGCGAGATCCATTTGAGGGCATTTCTGATGATGACATAAAATCATATTCCGAGATAAACAGGGCTCCGCCTCCGGAGAGCGACGATGAGGCTCTGGAACTAGCCACGCAAATTAAAAAATGGATAAGTGACGGAAGGCCTTCTGGCAAGCCAGAACACAAGAAGAAAAAACGCGGATTGTTTGGGTTCTTCAGAAAATGACTCTATCCACCAAAGACCTACTAACATTGGAGGAGTTGAGTGCCTCTGAGTTCCGGGATATATTGGACCTTGCTATGAGGCTGAAGGCAGATTTGGTCTCAGGGAACAACCAAAGTTCACTAAAAAACAAAGTTTTGGTGATGTTCTTTCAAAAACCGTCCACTCGCACTCGTATCAGCTTTGAGGTAGGCATGTCTCAACTTGGTGGCCATGTGGTTAGCCTGTCATCTGATGAGATGCAGCTGTCTAGGGGCGAATCGTTGGCGGATACTGCACGCACTATATCCGGATATGCTGACTGTATAATGGGACGTGTATACGATCACAAGCAAATAGAGGAACTGGCTAGACATGCTAGCATTCCGGTGATAAATGGTCTGTCTGATGACTTTCACCCCTGTCAGACTCTCGCAGACTTTGCCGCTATACTGGAACAAAAAGGTAGACTAAATGATATTCGAATCGCCTGGGTTGGTGACGGCAATAATGTCTGCAATTCCATGATATATGGGGCAGCTTTGTCTGAGGCAACAATGAGTATAGCCACACCCAAAAGTCTGCGTCCACTAGATAGTATAGTGCAAAAGGCCCGTATGCATACTACCATAGATCTTGTAGAGGATCCTTATGCGGCGGTCAAAGACGCGGATGTGGTGGTAACTGACACGTTCAAGTCAATACATGATGCCACAGGTATACACCAAACAGAACTCTTTCCCAAATACCAGGTGAATGACAAACTAATGTCACTTGCCAAACCTGATGCAATATTCATGCATTGCCTTCCTGCAACCCGCGGCAACGAGGTTACCGCATCGGTGATAGACGGACCACACTCTGTAGTGTGGGCTGAGGCAGAGTACCGCCTGTATACACAAAAGGCACTATTGTCTTTACTCTTGGCCTAGGACGTGTAGTCATGTGTGAGCAGACTTTGTCTTTCAAGTTCTGAGTTGGGAGATGCGTCACTCGTAAAAATGGTAGCCAAGTCTTGCTGCTTGCGTAACCGTTTGTAGCCGTTTAGGTCGCGTTAAAGATCACACATCTAGACGGTGAATTCATGGGTATACAGCGAACACCATAATTCTGACATGTAAGACAGGGATTGTATGTGACAAATGTGGATTTGTTACACAAGGACTTATGGTGGCTGCCACATGTGAGGTATCATGACTGAAAAGGCAGGAATGGGCATGTTAGCGGTATATTTTAAGCGGTTGCACAGGGGTGACCTAAACGGTTACGATCCTCAAAGTATGTATCCACCTTGTGCAGGCTGCGATAGAATTACGGTACATCAAGGAACATGAAGAAAAATACGAACCAAATACGCCAAGCGTCGACTGTGCTTGGAGCGACATGAATGGTTACTATTCCCTTCCATTCTCAGTTTACATTGAATGAGCGACAATCATAACACGATGACACAAGAAAGAGCCACAATTCTAGTCTCCGGAAAGGTTCAGGGGGTGGGACTCCGCAATAGTGTTAAAAATGTGGTGAAAGAAATTGGGCTGAAAGGTAGTGTGGAGAACCTTGAGGACGAATCCGTATTAATAATATGCGAGGGTGACAGTACATAGAGTCACTCATTGCTGCCATCAACAAATTGGAAGAACCTGTACAATAGATGATATGCAAGTGAAATATACTGCTGCCACTGGAGAATTCACCATATTCAAGATAATCTCGGGAGACATGCAATTAGAAATACTCAATGCAATGAATACCGGCGCTTCTCGGCTAAATATGCTAATTGACTACGCAAAGCATCACTCAAAGCAGAACGACACAATAATTGGGCAGAACATCCTTGCTCAAAAAGATCGGGATCGACTCCAAGATCAACCACCGGTTTAATCATACTGGTAATCGTTTAGGTCACCTAAGTGTTTTTCCTAATATGCAACCAAGGCAGGGACTAAATCCTGTTATCTCACTGCGCTACATTTGCGAACACAACATACGTTAGGGCTGGCGGTGTCTATCACCCACCGCTTCGGGCTTGTGGTTACCGGATTTTGTGTCATGAAAGCAATTCGGGTATGAGTTCACCTATGTCTAAATTTACGCATAACTGATAGAACCGGTTACCAGTTAATGTGATTTGTGCATAAGATTCCGGAAGACGTGAACTCATACCAATTCGGAGTGACCTAAACGGTTACCGCTACTTTGGCGCTTACGTATATAAGTAAACACAGGCGTCATGTCAACACATGGCTTATTCAAGAATAATGCGGCGTCTACGGGAAGAAAAGACCAACTACAAAAAGCGGAAGACTATGCTTATGGGAAAGCGAAATTTTGTCACCGTAGTTATCTCCAATGAGAATACCCATGTGCAGGTTATACATCCAAGCATGAACGGGGATCGCGTTGTGGCGTCTGCCCATTCAGGACGGCTACTCCAAATTGGATGGAAGGGTTCTCGCAAGAGTATACCGGCGGCGTACTTGACTGGCTACATGGCAGGTAAGAGGGCTATTCGTAGTGGCGCGATCAATGCCATACTATATACGGGTACTAGGAGGTACACCCAGCGTATGGCTGCCGCACTAAAAGGTATGATTGATGCAGGTCTCCAAATACCCGCGGATCCGGATACATTCCCACCTCAGGAACGTATACTAGGTGAGCATCTTACAGTAAAGAATGATGTAACTGTATTCAAAACACAAATTGAGGGTGAGGCGTCCAAATAATGAACCGACAAGGCAATCGTAAGGATGCAGATGAGGTATGGATTCCCAAGACCAAGCTTGGCAGGCAGGTTAACTCCGGTGGTATAACAAAACTTGAGGCTATAATAGAGCAGGGGCTACGGGTGCAGGAGGCTGGCATAATCAAGAAGTTACTACCCGATCTAAAGGCTGAGGTCATAGATGTGGGTATAATACAAAAAATGACATCCAACGGACAGTCTACCCGTTTCAAGGCTATAGTGGCCGCCGGAAACGGAAACGGCTATCTGGGCGTTGGCCAGGGTAAGTCCAAACAGATGCGCATAGCCATAGAGAAAGCCACCAATCAGGCTTACCTTAATGTTAGTCCAGTCAAGTTGGGTTGTGGCAGCTGGGAATGCAGGTGTGATCAGAAACACTCTGTTCCCTTCAAGATACGAGGTAAGGGTGGCAGCGTTACAATAGAGATACTTCCTGCTCCGCGTGGGTTGGGCCTTGTGGCCGGGGGAAAGATAAAACAGCTACTGGAGATGGCCGGATTAAAGGATGCATGGACAAAGGCCACCGGTTCTACAGCAACCATGAATTCCACATCCAAAGCTATTCTGAATTGTCTGAGGCAGACCTTCAGTCAAGGGTGAGATGACGCAATGACTGGGGCATATTTGGTAGTACGTGTAAAAGGCCAGGCCGATGTGCCGCATTGGGCACAAACCACTATGCGACTACTAAAGCTGGAGAAGAAGCATCGCGCTACCATAATCCCTGCAACCGATACTGCCGCAGGAATGCTCAAGAAGATACAGACCTTTGTATCTTGGACTGATGCACAACCCGCTATAGTGCAGGAGCTTTTGCAAAAGAAGGCTCGCAAGTCAGGATACAAGAAGGTAGATGCATCGGATCTGCCGGAGATGGGGTATGATAGCATGGAATCCTTGGCTGCCTCACTATCTGATGGCAAGATATCGCTCTCTAAAGTACCTCTGCTTAAGCCATGGTTTGCACTCTCGCCACCCCGCTCAGGATACAAGAGGAGTACAAAGAGGCTGGCTGGACAGAGGGGTGTTCTTGGTAAATATGACGGGCTATCTGACATGGTACGGAGGATGGTATAGTGGCCACCCGACTGCGTAAGACACGAAAGTACAGAGGATCTAGGAACCATGGATGGGGACAGGTGGGCCAACACCGTGCCAGCGGTCACAAGGGCGGACTGGGCGTATCCGGCCAGTTAAAACACCATTATTCCTCCATGCTCATGAACGAGCCGGACCACTTTGGGCATTCCTCTACCAGGCCACCAGTGCCAAACGTAACCAAGAAGTGGGCTAGTGTGCGCGATTTAGCTGATCTATATGCGAAGTATGGTTCTCGGGACGGAGAGAAGAATGTAATCAACCTCTTCGCGTTAGGATACCAAAAACTGCTGGGTGGAGGTACCGTCTCCATGCCATATACGGTGATAATACCCGCCAGTACAAAGTCCGCGACTGAAAAAGTGCGCGGCGCCGGTGGCGAGGTGCAGTCCAGCAATGGTTAAGGGAAGCGCTACCGATCTAATACGCAGGATCGTCTTCCGCGCAGAACCCTATCTACCTCAGGTACCAAAACCCAAGAAGAAGCTCACGTTACAGAAACGTCTCCTGTGGAGCGGCGTTGCCTTACTCATATACATGGTAATGGGTCAGACTCCGCTCTTTGGCACATTCACTCCAGAATTGGACTTCTTTGCATTTGCCCGAGTCATATTTGCCTCGCAGCAGGGTACACTGGTGGAGCTGGGCATAGCCCCCATAGTAACTGCCGGTCTGCTTATGCAACTCTTGCGTGGCTCTGAAATACTCAAATTTGATTTTAAGAATCCCAAAGAACGCGGAGTCTTCCAGACTGCTACCAAGCTGGTTACCTATATTATCATCGTCGCCGAGTCAACCATATACAGTATCGCGGTGTATGGTGACGGGGTAGCAGATCCATCCCACCTATACGTGATGATGGGCCAGCTTATGGCCGCCTCTATACTGATCATGTTCCTGGATGAGATGATACAGAAAGGCTGGGGATTGGGTAGCGGTATAAGCTTGTTCATCATGGCTGGTGTTACCCAACAAATACTGTGGAGTATATTTAGTCCGCTTCCTGCCAATGATGGTGGCTCCATCGGCATAATCCCATTCCTGTTCCAGTCTGCCATGGCAGGGGATCTCTCTAATGTATTCTTCAGGGCAAACCAGCTGCCCAGCATATTTGGGTTGCTTTTAACAGCGGGCATATTACTTATACTTGTCTTCACGCAGGGCATGAAGATAGAGATACCCATAGTCTCTACGCGGTACCGTGGTTTCTCTGCTGTATATCCCATAAAGATGATGTATGTGTCCAATATACCAGTAATACTGGCCTCGGCACTGACTGCCAACGTGGTATTCATAGGTCAGCTGCTTTGGTCGAATGTAAATCCGCGCAATACAGATGTCTTTTGGAACGTCTTGGCGCAGTTTGATCCAACAAATCCATCATCCCCTGTGGGTGGCATAATCTATTACGTGACTCCGCCCCGTGGCCTGGATGTCGCGGCGCAGGATCCTACCCGGGCCGTAGGGTATGTTCTATTCATGATAGGTATTGTAGTCCTCTTTGGCCGCCTGTGGGTAGAGCTGGGTGGACTCTCGCCCAAGAGCGCAGCGCAGAACCTGCTGGACGCGGACGTGCAGGTGCCTGGATTTAGACGATCCAATAAGCCTGTGGAATCGCTCCTGAACAAGTACATCCCGTCGGTCACAATAATCGGCTCCATGATATTGGGTCTGTTAGCTGGCGTGTCTGATGTACTAGGCGTGTTTGGTACGGGTATAGGAGTTTTGCTTATGGTAGACATACTGATCAATTACTACACTCAGCTTGTACGAGAGCAGGTCGAGGTAGTGATGCCGCGGTTGGGTGCGTTGCTTGGCAGGCGCTAAGCGTGTTATTGTAGTGGGCATACCTGGTGTGGGCAAGACTACACTTCTTAGATCCGTGGTGGATAGGATGCGCACCAGTGGTCAAAATGTATCCGCGTGTAGTTTTGGCACCGTAATGCTAGATGAGGCCAAGAAGAGTGGTATAACTGATAGGGATATGCTCCGGAACTTGCCTACTCCAGAACAGATACGACTGCAAAAGAGTGCTGCCCAGTACATAACCCGCCAACAGGGGGATGTGATTATAATCGATACACACGCGTTTGTAAGCACGCGCTCCGGTTACTATCCGGGATTGCCTGAGCGCGTAATACGTATACTGGAACCGGCCGGATATGTATTATTATCGGCCAAACCCGAGGAGATATACAACAGGCGTATGAACGATCCTACACGGCAGCGTGATCACATCCACATATTAGATATAAAGCAAGAACTATCTCTACAAGTAGCCATGGTTGCCGCGTGCTCAGTAGTGTCTGGTGCCCCTCTCAAGGCGGTAATGAACCGTCAGGACAAGATGGAAGATGCAGTAGATGAGATGATATCTGTGATAGGAGCGATGGATAAATGAATGCCATACTACTGTACCTAGAGGCAATATTCTTGCAGGAAGATGGTGGCTTTATGGATTTCTTGGGCGGAGATCGTGGCGCGCTGGGTAGCGATGATCCCGTCATAGCCGGTGTTATAGCGGCTGCCTTTGCGGTATCCGGTTTTGGTATACTGTTGAATCTAATGAATGCTGCCATACGCAAAAAGATGGTAGACCAGGTAAAGTGGCGCCGCATAATGAAGGAGACAAGAGCATTCCAGAAGGAGCGAATGTCTGCCTATCGTTCCAAGGATCAGGCCAAGATAGATAGCCTTAACAAAAAATCCGCATACATGAACAAGCTCTCCATGGAGCTGATGCAAATGAACCTGCGTCCCATGATGATCACATTTGTCCCCCTGATACTGATATTCTACTTTGTACTGCCGTACCTCTTCTCGTATACGGTGGCAATATCTCCCATACCCCTTAATGTCATACCCGGCGACATCTTTGCGCTTACATGTACCGCAGAGCAAGCGGCAGATCCGGATCATGTATGTGAAACGGAGAATACAATCTTTCTTTGGGCGTGGTACTTTTTGTCTTCCATAGCGTTTAGCGGAATGATAATGAAACTCACCAAGACAAGTATGGATCTCACTTGACTCAATCAATAGTGTTATCCGGGCCCCCTGCCGTGGGTAAATCCACTGTGGCGCAACATCTGGCCTCACACTATAACATGGAGTGGATAAGCGGTGGTGATGTACTAAAGGATATGGCCAGGGAGCGCGGCTTTGATCCCTCTGGTAAAGATTGGTGGGACACGCCCAAGGGCATGGAATTTCTGGCAATGCGCGAAGAAAACTTTGAGTTTGACAGAAGCATGGATAAGCGTCTCTTGGAGATATGTGAGCGCGGTGGTGTCATAATCACCAGTTACACCTTGCCTTGGCTTACCGAAAAAGTGGTACGAGTGTGGCTGGAATGCTCCCTGGCTGTCAGCGCCCGTCGTATGCAGAGGCGAGACGGCGTCGATTCCAAAAGTGCATATGTTATCACCGAGAATAGGTATAGGCGCAACATTCAGTTATACAGACGACATTATGGGTTTGATTTTGGTAGGGATGACTTGGTATTTGATGTGGTGGTGAATACCGATGACAAGGATATTGGGCAGGTGCTAGATGCAGTTATTCAGAACCTAGATGTGTTGCTATGACACTACCCCAGCTGGAGAACCTCGTGCTGATTGACCGGGACGAGACGGATCCTCAGTATGGTGTCGCGTATGATGCGCGCAGTATGGAGCAGCTGTTGAACTATGGCCTTATTATCCTAGATAAACCGCCCGGTCCCACTAGCCACGAGACTGTTGCCTGGGCCAAGCGTATACTTGGCCTGGGCAAGATAGGTCACAGCGGTACACTGGATCCCCAAGTCTCCGGCGTTCTCCCACTGGGGCTGGGTGAGGCCACAAAAGCTCTGGGTGTCTTACTGGAGGGTCCCAAAGAGTATCATGCCATATGCAGGTTTCATGCAATGCCAAAACCACAACAGTTGCGCTCACTACTGGATGAGTTTCATGGACCCATATACCAGCGTCCTCCCCAGCGTTCCAGCGTCAAGCGTCGCACAAGAACCAGAACCATACACAAGATTGAGCTTTTGGAGCAGAAGGCAGAGCTGGCCCTTATGAGGGTGGTCTGCGAGTCCGGGACATATATCCGCAAGCTGCTGTATGATATGGGGGAGATACTGGGTCCGGGCGCTACCATGATAGAGCTGCGCCGCACCAGGGTACACCAGTTCGCCGAGGCTGGTGGACTTGTGACACTGCACCATCTTGTTGACGCATATGCCACATGGAAAGAGTCCGGCGATACCACCCTTCTGTCTTCCATGGTATTACCCGTGGAGGCAGCCATGAGTCAGGTAAAATCGGTGGTAATACGAGATTCCGCGGTAGATGCCATATGTCATGGTGCTCAACTTGCAGTTCCCGGTGTACTACAGATATCGCCAGATATGGCTACTGGTGATACTGTTGCAGTATATACGCAGAAGGGGGAGGTTGTGTCCCTTGCCAGCTGTGTGATGGATGAGGCCCAGATTAAAGAGTCCAAGAAGGGTTGTGCCTTTGAGACCAAGCGTATCATAATGGCGCCCGGCACCTATCCGCGACGTTGGCGCACTCGGGGCAGGCATGAATAGTTGTCGCGACAGTTATTGGTAGTATTCATGGCGGTCGGGGCTACATCCGGCCTGGCTGTGGGGTTATTGCTGCTGAGCACTGATGATGGGGACCTAGACTACAAGAGTGGTCTCTCGGTAGGCGTGATTACGGACAAAAAAGAGTATGTCCGAGGCGAGACTGTGCATGTCAGTATAGTGAATACTGGTACCGTGACACTACCCGGTGGTCCTTGGGATTTGGAGGTAACCGGCTTGTCTGGTATGCGCATGTATCACACCACTCATGAGGGCATCTCTGATGTATTGGTTACCGGCGATTCAGTTAGCGTGGTCTGGAATCAGACCAAGACTGACGGACAAACTATTCTGGATGGCTTGTATCGCATATCCGTACAAGGTCCGTCCGAAGCCCATATACGCGACTCTACCATAATTACAATACAGAAATGATAGTGGCGCCGGGAGGGAGATTTGAACTCCCGTTCCCTTGCGAGAACGCGCTTTATGGTCCTTGATTTCCAGGCGCGCGCCCTACCAGGCTAGGCGACCCCGGCACACTGTTGAATATCAGTGCTGACTAATTAACTGATTCGCTAGATTTTTGGGAATTATATATGAGTTACATTATTCATGGGAACCGGTTACTGGAATGAGGTGCATAGAATCATCACTCCCAATAATGACACTGATATACAACAAGTTTGGTGTGCAGACTTGTGTGTTCTTTAGCCGTTCTCACACACAAAGTGATTCTGTGCATAAGATCTAATATACTGCCCAAGAATATTATGATGTTGAAATCTTTGTTATTCAATAAAAGGCCACAGGTATTCGAGGTCTCCAACGGCAGGAATCCTTATCATCTTATACCATACATAGGCAACAAGTCTGGTTTTTGCCATATCTTTGATGTACTGATACCAGATTCTATTAGAAACCACCGGATATATGATATCTTTGGTGGTGGTGGCTCATTCTCCATATACTGCTCATATCGCTTTGGTTCAAAAAATGTCACATACAACGATAACAATCCAGTCATAGCCAATTTCATACGATGTGTAAGGGATGACCCTTCCGGGTTGCACCGGCAGTATCTCATGCATAAACAAAAATCAGGCAATGAATACTATCTTGATACACGAGACAAATCTCTAGACGTCGGTCTTGTGGGCGCTGGCCGGTTCCTGTATCTGGCCAAGAATGCATTCTCAGGTAAGATAAGGTTCAACCGTTCCAACAAGTTCAACACACCCATGAGAAAGGACAGTCGGTGCCCGGATATGGATCTTGAGCACCTACGACGAACCAGCGATATAATAAAGGACATGACAATTACGAACGAATCCTACGAGTTCTATGATGATACACGGGAATCATTTGTGTACCTTGATCCACCATACATGAATAATACAAACAACCATTACAACGGGGTGCCGGAGACGGACAAGTTTATAGAATTTGTGAAGAAGATAGAATGGGATAATTATATTATGATTTCAGAGCAGAATGATCCGTCTGCCTTGAAACTGTCTGATGATTTCAGAGTCTATCCCATACTGCTGAAACGATCACTACAATATAATACACAAAATAGCAGCCAAGAGATCATAGCGATAAACTACATTTCGACACTGTTGGAATCTACTGATGGCAAGCATAGCCATTAGTGGATTTCAAAACGAGGACTGGGTAGTGTCAGAATTCAACAACTACCTTTGTAGCTATTGGGCAAAGCGTTGGCTAAAAACCATGGGATACAATAAGATCGAACATCTATGCTCACAAACAACCAGAAAAATGGGTTATTTCAACAAGGCAGATGTCTTGGTTCTAGGTAGAATGGATCTCGGTTAAAAAATTCTCGATTAGTTTCAACCAGATTGATAAGAAGTGGGTTGATGCATATGCGAAACAGTGGAACATGTCACAAGAAGTTAAAAATATTTTCAAAAGATATTGTGGGGAAGTAGGGCATAGGCCAAGAGACTTGCTTAATGAACGTCAGTTGAGAGAAATCTCTGACAAGAGGCGTTTTAAAATGAATGAATTGTCTGAGGCATATCAGGAACAAATGTTAAATTTTTTAAACAAGAACCGGAAGAAGATTGTTAAGGATGTTATAAGTGGAAGCGGAAAGGCATCGGCCAAATGGATGCTTTTGGTAGAGGAAAAAGATGGTAGTCCGCAAAGATCTGTACTTTTACCGATTAAGATGGTTATAGAGCATTGCAACGGTAGAGCATCGATCACGGAACGAGGAAATTTAAAACTAGGTGAGATTACCATACAGAGGAAGGGTGGAGATGCAGGTAAGGATACATCTCAGATGCTGCAATTTAAATTCTCACCTAGAAGACTTTTCGATATTCAGGGTATAGATGTTATTGAGCGATGTAAGAAAATTCCGTGAGATAAGCGCGGCATTACGGAGAATATATGCTAAAGTCACAGAATACGAGCGCGAGTAGAGAATCGCATGATTTTTTGGTGGTTTTTCAATAGAACCGGTTATAGGAAAGATTACTAGACCTTATGCGCATGATTGACATCAGGTCGCTCCAAATTGGGATTATGGCACATGAGGGACTATTGGAATGATAGTCCTAACAAGTAACTTAACTACATAATTCCCAGATTTTTTCCCGGTATTTCAGGTAATACTCTTGCCCATAGCATCATTAACCATAGGTGCTCCCGCCGGGATTTGAACCCGGGATCACTGCCTTGAGAGGGCAGTATGCTTAACCGGACTACACCACAGGAGCCCCGTATAGCTCTCAAACAGTCTTAATTTAAAGGAAATGCAGGGTATGTTCTCCCGTTATTATGCAAACCGTGGTGTTAGTTTAAGCTGATCCAGATTGATGTACGCGGCCACGCCATTAAAATGATGCTAGGTTAGGCGACAAATCTGAGTGTGTAACCTTGAATATTCTCTGATGCCGGAGCGACTCCTTACTAACGATTTAAAGTGTACACTGCTCCGTTTTTGCATCACTCTATTCCATATCCGGTTATGCAGTAACCCATACCCTACTAGGCGCGGACTGCTTCTCTTGGGCGGACCTACACTACTAATGCATCAGGCATTATCCAGACCCACAACATAGCTGCCACGCACCTTGACTTGGGCGGACCTACACTACTAATGCATCAGGCATTACTGTTAAGCCCATACGGCCAAGAAATGACCACACTTGAAATGATATCACGTATGGGAATGCATCAGGCATTACTGTTAAGCCCATACGGCCAATATGCGAGAAGCATTATACGCTAAAGGTACATCATTTCATGCCATGGATCTGCCGCAACTATTGGAGGAACATGTGCCAGGATTGTCTCCGGCCGGTCTTGTCGGTTGTAGGTCTATGGGCAACTTCTCAACATCTTGCATACATGATATTGTGGTATTCGATGATCTGAAGCACCTGCCTCAAATTATCACACACAATGACGGGAAAGTAATGTTGTGTCACGGTTCCCTGTCTGATGGGCGTCCACTGGTATTGGCAGGTTATCTTGGCATGTCTATAATCCGAGACGATACAATGATCTTGGCGTCATTTCTTCGAAACATAAAGACAAACCATGAAAAGCTATTCCGGGATTGCGCCCGGATATATCTTGCCAATGCAATGTTATGTACACACAAGTCATCGATTGCAGTTGGTGACGCGGTATCCTGCTGGCAAAAATGCGCCACCTTATACTTGGGCGATGCGGTCTTGGCACTCCATTCGTTTGCCCCTTCATCACATGCACTGAGCATGTTGAGGAGCATAACTGGCGGTACAGAATATTCGGCTATACCACTGGTGGTGGAAACATTGGAGGCGAAACGGGCGTCTCCTACACTATTGCACAGGATGATGCTTTCAACCCAACGACTGGCTGAGGTGGCTGGTACAATATCTCCTTATGTAATAAGGCACAAGGCGCAGGCATTGATAGATGACTCTCGCCTCGCGGATTGCTATTGGTATTTGTGTCATACCAGTCGTGATTGCTGGATACAAGTGGGAGGTACTGCCATTACAGAACGCGCGATAAGTATTGCAATTGATATCAACCGTGACATTACAAATGTCCGGAACAACGCCGCGCGTATACAGGAAGCGACCGATAAGTTGCTGGTACAAATTGCCGAAGATGCGCTTGAAATGAACAATTAAATTTTCTATACATATGTAAAAGGTATTAACTTATCCGATATATAATCTCGGTCATCCATGCACTCTGGTTTATACCGGAAGGGAGTCTGCATCACGCTCACTCCCAAACCTCACTGGTAATGGAGATCCGTAGTTTATAAATTCAGATGTACGTGAACTCATGCGCATACACACACGGAACGCTTAAAACTATAATAAAACCATAGAATTGCATGGCTGATGAGACCTGTGGATGTACAGCATCCAAAGAAAATAATGTAGACTGTGATTGCGTAATGCAGAGCGCGTGTATTTGTGACGAAACGTGCGGTTGCGCATCTACCACGTGTGCTAGTGTATAGTGAAGGTAAATCATTGTTTATTTTTAATTACTCTGACTCCTCGAGTCCCCATGATCTTACCAACTCTTCCCTAAACTTGTCTGCCTGTTTTTCGTTCAAGGAAAAGCCGCAGTTCTTATGTGTAGGTACAACAACCATGTTGTCTAACTTAAACTCGATCTCAAACATGTGTATTTTTGCACACTCACACAAGGTATTCCCCATACACACTCTTCACTATATTTATCTATGCGGGTGATATTTGGTAACCGCTTGTTACTCTCAATATCCTGTTCTAGGTGGCCAGAACCTGGACTAGCGTATTTTGAAACTGAACAGTATAATGACCTCTGCAAACTCGTACCATGACGTATATTTTGTGACCTGAACGGCTACGCGCCAACTGTAACCATTAAAATATTGGGAACAGTGTTTTTAATTGTGTACATTGCATATACTGTGGCAGCTGTATTGCTATTGGTCGCGGTAACACCCTCTGCCATGGCACAGTTCCAACAAGGTGGCGTAGACCACCCCGGTGAATGGTATGTGGGCGAGGGCCTACAGGCGGGCGACTTTTTCTCGTACTCCATGTGTCATGTTGACTATAGGGAGTGTGCCAACTTTCAGATGGATATCTGGATAAAGGGTGACATAGTAGTGGGCACAGAGACAAAGTGGCTGGCCCATGTAGTAGTGTATGACGGTAACAAAATCATCAAGGGCGAGATGGAGCTAGGCAGAGTTGCGCCAGAGCCTAGTGGCGGTAGTGAAGATCTTACCTCATACAGGGGTGCCTTCAAGTCTTCTGTAGTATGGCTATCTGCCTTTGCCAACTCCAATGAGCCCAAAGCATTCTCGCTTCCATCCTGGGGCAAGATAGCTAACATAGGCGGTGAGCAGATACTGCCCAGGGAGCTGATAGATGGTGGTTTCAGTACTGCAGCTGGCCACTTTGATGATGTGGTGCAGGTAGGTTGGAGGACTGGTGGTTATACCAGCAAGGTCTGGGTAGCTGACGGGTTTCCTTTTCCAGTACAGGCATTAACCTGGACTCATGTATCCGAGGGCATTCCGCCCAGGGAATATGAGTTTGAACTGCTCCGTTACTACAATACAGATGTTGATCCCCTGGCAGATGTGGTGCCTACGTCACAGGATCCGGCCATAGTGGGATGCCCGAACTTGGGCGGCCTTGAGCAATCCATCAAAAAGTCTACAATACTCTTCAATTATCAGGTACATGCATTCTACACGCCGGATCCACCCGTAGAGAACTGTCCCATGAAGTGGCTTGTAAAATTCATCTCCAAGTATGATGATACAGAATTTCTGAACCAGGTTCAATATGACATACAGGTGGTGGAACTGAATGAGGAGGGTCAACTGGTCACTACGCGATCAATAGCCGATGAGATTGGCAGGCGTATTCTCTACTCTCCCTCCGGACAGTCGGAGATAGAGTTCATGGTAAAAGAATCTGGTACCGTCAACTATATGATATTCATACATGGTCTGGCGCCGGAGAACGTAGTACCGTCACAGGATCAGATAGACTATCTGCTTCTGCCTCTTGATATATCATCGGCAGAGGATGCGTCCATTCCTCCATGGGTAAAGAATACCGCCTTGTGGTGGGCTCAGGGCGATATCGACGACGACTCCTTCATAAACGGATTACAGTTTCTTATAGGTCAGGGCATCCTGAATGTACCGCCGCCGGATTCTGTCGTGGATGGCGCCCCCGGCCCCATTCCCAGCTGGGTAAAGAATAATGCTCTCTGGTGGGCTCAGGGCGATATCGACGACGACTCCTTCATAAACGGATTACAGTTTCTTATAGGTCAGGGCATACTACAGGTATCCTGATGCCGCGTACCCTATACCCGAAGCGTCGTCTGCGTAAGATGATGCAGGCAGGGGAGTATAGAGAGGCCTTGGAATTTGGACGTTCCCTTGGAGAGAAGTATGGAGAGGATCATGATTTCCTTTTCATAATGGGAAGCATACATTACGTACTGGAGAACCACAAGGAAGCCATAGAATATTTTGACTCTGCTGTATCAATACAATATGATGACATCGAAGCCCTAATGCTAAAGACCAATTCACATCTTGCGTTGGGCCAGTCCCAGGAGGCGATGACATGCTGCATGCACATTCTAAAAGTGAACCCGGATCACGATAACGCAGCTTCTCTTTTGGAGAATTTACGTAATCTGTAACGTGGAAATGCGGGAACGGTTACATCGATTCGGTCGCGGGCCAGTAGACATTCTCTGCCAGCCAGTCACAATATGCTGTCACTGAGTCATCAAACTCTGTCCATACATGTAATGAGTGTGGCAGTATGTCTATCTTGCCTCCTGCTGTCCAGATACGAGCGCCCTCCTTTCCCTCATACATGTATGCATCTTCAACCTTTACGTCCCCAAATATCTCCCGTGCCTTGGACTTTATTACATCCCGAGATATTGTAAAGTTACGGCGCTGCCTGTCTATTATTATGCTGAGATCCCTCTTGCCATACATGTGGAATTGCTCTATCTTGCCCTCGTGGGGAAAATTTACGATAAGTTGTACATTATACCTTGAGCCCACATGCCGTCCTATCTCCACTATTGCCGCGTATGCCATGGCGGGATTTTTGTGCACCAAATATCGTATGCGGGCCATATCCTGAGCCATAGCATCTTGGAGTTCCTGTATTATGAGACTAAACTTCATTTTATCTGCCATAGGCATGTTCTGGTAATATTCATTGAGGTATGCTATACAACTCTTGGATGAGGGTGCTCTACTATACGATGAATGTTCTTGTCAATGACTATCTCTGCGATGTCCGCGGCATACTCGACTATACGTCTCATACTCTCTAGGATTAGTTTGACGATGGCAGAGTTAGGTGATGTATCCCGTATCTCTATCATCATACCCTCCTGCCTTCTGGATATGCGGGAGACTGACTCAAATATGTCCTCAGCCATGGCAAAGTCAGACCGTAGCAGGGAATCGATGGAATTCTCGAATACGTCCATAACTACGTCACTGAGCTCTGTTATCTTTGATAGCATGTCATCGTTCAGCGGCCTGCTCAAATACTTTACCCGTTTGGCAGTAAGCGTTGCATGATCCGCTATTCTTTCTATGCGCGATACTACGGTTCGATAATACATGCAGTTTGCCGGACTACCCAGTGACATATCGTGCAATGTGCTGGCATTATCAACTGCCATGGTAAGGTTACGAAGAGTATAAAACGTGAACCGGTCGACCTCGTCATCTAGCCGTACCACCTCTTCTGCATACTTGATATCTCCTGCCTTTAGGGCCACAATTGACTCGCGTAATATGTCCACGGTCATTATGCGCATCCGGCGTAATGCAACATCAAACGTGAGATCCGGCAGACGGGTCAGTATCTGGACGGTAATGTGCTCAGGACCTGACTCTACAATCTCCGCGCCGATTAGTGAGGAGCGAACGAATCGTCTAATCATGTTGACCTGATTGGGCCTTATGTGTATGCCTTTGGTAGCTATCCTGATGAACTTGTAGCCTGTCAAGTACATGGCTACTATTTTGCGGCATATTGACTCGTCCTGGTCCCTAGGACTGATGGTTACCGTTACGACATGTTCTTCGTTAACGTCGCCGCCATTGGGGTGTATGGTAAGTGATCTGTTCTCGTTCTTTGTCATGGTCACACTGTATCCTACCTGCAGGCGCATCTCGTCTATCCATGTCTTGGGCAATGACACGATGTATGTGGAATTGCCGCTTCGCTGTAGTTTGCGGCTATGAACTGATTTGGTCAATGTTATAATGTAGTTGCGCCTGTTTATACTGTTTTTCATGGCATTCTATATAGTACTATGTCATGCATGTTGGCGCAGTAATCTATTGGCGCACTTTGCATATTGCCTGTAAATCACCTTAGCATAATGGTGAAGCGGTGGGCGTACCCCAAAGGTAAACCTAAGCGGCATCTTTTATCCGAGAAGCTTTTCAAGTATGCCGCGGCCGCGGCAGGCGCATACGTCCTTGCCATAATCTTGGTCATGGTGTGGCAGTTAGGGTTGGGCTCAATTCCCATATGGGAGGAAGAGGGAGCGGAATTCATCTATGGCACTGATTGGAACTCTGTCTACGGGCGGGAGTCCTTTGGTGCACTGCCTTATATCCTGGGCACGTTAATTACCAGCGCCATAGCATTGGCTATAGGATTTCCTCTAAGTGTGGGGATAGCCATGCTTGTGATGATACTGCCTTCCAGGGTGGGCCAACCCTTGGGCTATGTGGTTGAATTCATAGAGGCCGTTCCCAGTGTGGTATTTGGTTTGTGGGGTTTGTTCACATTCCGTATATTCTTTGTAGATTATGTGGAAAAACCGTTACACGAAGCCTTTGGCGATAGTATATACGTGTTTGGTGGAACCCCATTTGGTCTTGACATACTTACCGCCAGTGTAGTGCTTGCAATAATGATAATTCCCACAATATCGGCCATATCCAGGGAGGTGATGATGGCAGTTCCCCAGCAACAGAAGGAGGCTGCCTATATGCTTGGCTCTACCACATTTGAGATGTTCCGCCTTGCCATATTCCCGTACTCCAAGGGTGGGCTCTTTGGGGCCGCGATGCTGGGACTTGGGCGTGCTGTGGGCGAGACCATGGCGGTCACCATGCTTATAGGAAATGCCATAGGCGCCGCGGCCATCCCCCAATCACTATTCCATCCCGGCCAGACCATGTCCAGCTTGATGGCCAACAACTTCTTTGAGGCCTCCTGGGTAAGTTTACAGCTGCCCGCGCTTATAGGCGTGGGGCTCATACTATTGGCGGTGGGGCTGGTCATTAGCTTGGCAGCCCACTTTCTGGTGGGTCGCATGGTAAAGATAAATGGCGGAGGGATAGATTGAGTATAACTACTGAGGAGAGGCGGGCCGCCATACGCTCCATGTTTCGCTCCAATGTCTCCCGGCGATTGCTGGTAAACAAGATAATGATAGGCGGCGTAATTGCATGTGCCATTATAGCCATAGTGCCCCTGTTCTGGATCCTTGGAACTGTCGTATATCACGGAATGCCTGCCATGAGCCTGGCATTCTTGACCGAGGAGCCCGGCGCAGTGGGGGCAGGACATATTGCCATCGGACCCGCCATCCAGGGTACGCTGATTATAATAGGACTAACCATGGCGATGGGCATACCCATTGGTATAATGGGCGGAATATACTTGGCCGAATTCGGGGACAACAGGTTTGCGCGCCAAATGCGCTTCCTTACGGACGTATTCCTTCATGTGCCCTCCATAGTACTGGGCATATTCGCCTTTCTGATAATTGTGATAGTGCTGGGCCACTATTCTGTATGGGCGGGGGCCTTTGCACTATCCCTGATAATGTTTCCCATAGTGGCGCGCTCCACCGAGGAGGCCATACGCATGGTGCCCCGGACCTATAGGGAGGCAGGTGCCGCCTTGGGACTAACAAAGATGACCGTAACGCTGCGGGTGGTTCTATCCCAAGCCAAGCGCGGCATACTGGCCGGTGTGCTCCTTTCTGTCTCTAGGGTGAGCGGCGAGAGCGCCCCACTCATAATGACCATACAGGGAAGTAGCCTGTTCTTCCAGGGTTTTGATTCACCCATGGATGCACTGCCCCTGCGCATATGGCGATACTCGTTGCAACCATATGATGAGGCGCGCCTGGCCGCGTGGGGTGCCGCATTTACCATACTGTTACTGATATTCGCAATACACCTTACCATGCGCTACTTTTTCCTCCGATCCGGTACCGGCAAAGGCTTAATTGATGTGATGGCGAAATGGATAGCATATAAAAAATGAGCACGCTTGCCCAGGAACAGACTCCGTCCAGTGCAGACTTTGATAAAAAATACAAGGTTGTGACAGAGAATATCAACATATACTATGGCAATGTCCATGCAGTAAAGGATGTAAACCTAAGGTTTCCGGAAAAGTCTGTCACCGCCCTCATAGGCCCGTCCGGTTGTGGAAAGACTACGTACCTGCGATGCCTAAACCGCATGCATGACATGACAAAAGGCGCCCGGGTAGAGGGCAGGGTCTTTGTGGACGAGACTGATCTCTATGACAAGAGCATAAACCCGATATACCACCGACGGAAAGTGGGCATGGTATTTCAAAAACCCAACCCCTTTCCCACCATGTCCATATATGATAACGTGGTGGCCGGAGTAAAACTGAACGGGGTGCGGGACAGGGCAGTACTAGACGAGATAGTCGAGGACTGCCTAAAAATGGCATACCTGTGGGACGAGGTCAAGGACACCTTGCGAAAACCTGCCGCGGAGCTCTCCGGGGGCCAACAACAGCGATTATGTATAGCCCGGGCCTTGGCAATACAGCCTGAGGTATTGCTAATGGATGAGCCTGCCTCTGCCCTGGACCCGGTGGCTACCCAGAAGATAGAGGAAACCCTGACGGACCTCAAGAGTGAGTATTGCATAATAATAGTCACGCACAATATGCAACAGGCTACCCGTTGCTCTGACTATACCGCGTTTATGTATTTGGGCAATCTCATAGAATACGGTGAGACAAAGCAGATATTTGAAAATCCGCAGGATCCACTAACTGCTAAATATGTGCGTGGTCAATTCGGCTAATTGGCACGACTCATAGATCCTTCCCTAAAGCGGTTATCATTTGTGATGGGGGAGATGGGAGATCTTGCCATGCGCTCCCTGAATCTTGCCATGGACTCCTTTATAGTGGGAACCAATACCAGAAACGATACGCTGCATGTATCGGATAGTATAGTAGAGAAGTACTTTGAGGTCGAAGATCTCACATTTGAGATTCTGTTAAAATACCAGCCACTGGCCCAGGATTTTCGATTCGTCCGCTCCTCTATCGAGATATCCTATGCATTTCAAAGATTTGGCCGGTATGCATATGACATTACCCAGGTGCGGGACTCCTTTGGCGATATAAGGCACTGCAAGAATGACAAACTGATGGAGTCGTTCATGCTTGTGCAACGCATGATGAAGGAGGCTATCTTCTCTTTTGCCACGCTGGATGTACAGAAGGCCTGGCGCATAAGGGAGCGCGAGGACATGGTGGATACAATATACAGGGAGAGGTTACCATATCTAGTACACAGCACCGATACACAGTGCGCATTGGTGGAGGCTCTCTTGCTCCGGTACTTGGAGCGAATCGCGGATCATGCCCTGTTCATGAGCGATGCCATTACGTACATTGTTACAGGGAAGCACCAGCATCGTGTTATCCATAATGGCGCAAAGGGTAATGCCTGATTATCACAGCGAACAAATTAAATGCCATGCATGCACTATTTTGTTCTAGTTGGCGCTTAGAGAGATACTGGAGATTTCAAAACCTCGTATAGTGATATTACTGGTAATTACCGCGGTGGCTTCCCTGTATGGTGCCAGTACGCTGGCGCCGGGGGATCACCAGGTCGCCTATGTCACATACATCCACATCGCGGTGGCCGGAGCCTTGGCCTCCGCTGGTTCTAGCGCCCTCAACCACTACTATGATAGGGATATAGATGCCACCATGTCCAGGACCCGTTCTAGGCCCATACCTTCCAGCCGCATGAGTCCCCGGGCTGTTCTTGTTTATGGCCTAGGCGTATCCTGCGTTTCTGTGGTGTATGGGTATCTGCTGCTAAATGCAGCTTCGGCCTTCTTTATCGCGCTGGGTATATTCTCGTATGTAGTCATATACACCATTTGGCTGAAGCGGAAAAATACCAGCAATATAGTAATAGGCGGGATAGCTGGCAGTGCCGCATCTTGGGCAGGGTGGGCCGCGGCCACCGGAACAATGGATTTGCTGGGATTTTTGGTGGGGTTCTTGGTATTTGTGTGGACGCCGTCGCATTTCTGGTGTCTGGCGATGAAGATACGCGACGAATACCAGCAAGCCAATGTGCCAATGCTGCCGGTAGTGGTTGGTATGCATAAAACATCTGTCTACATATTGGCCAATACCCTGATACTGGTGCCGTACTCTCTGGCGCTATATGCCTTTGGTATGGGTCTTGTATATCTGGGAATTGCCGCCGTATCTGGTGGATTGATGCTCGCATACCACTACAAACTTACAAAGAACCCAACTTCCGACTTTGCCTGGAAGGCCTACAAAGTCACCGCGCCCTACCTGACTATAATATTTCTGGCAGTAGTGCTGGATGCCGCCCTGCACATACGTCTGTAGACGTTTAGGGCGCCATATTGGAATGCTACATAAAATGAGATCCAAGTTTGACCGTATGTTTTGTATGAGTTCACCTGTGTCTAAATTTACGCATAACTGATCGCTACAGTTAATGTGATTTGTGCATAAGATTCCGGAAGACGTGAACTCATACTATGTTTTAGCTCTCTCCAAACCTGTTTTTGTTAGCAGGCATGGTTGCACATTGCGTCCTCTTGGCAATGTGAATGTCGTGTAGTGCCAGTACGAGATTCAAATGACTTGATGCCCCATCTGTTACTCTAGATATCTGCCCTGGGGAAGCTGGCTTCGTACTCTTTCTCGCGCATGCGCATCTGCTCCTCTTCCTGCTTGTTCTCTTTTATGGCTACCACTTCTATTTTGCGCGCATCCTTGGTGAACCATGTAACGGTTATCAGTCCTGTTATCTCTAGGTCCAGCAGCATCTTGTTGAATCTGTCTGCTGGCATGGTGATTCCGTCTTTGGCCAAGGACTTTGCCAGCTCTTCGTCTGTCAGTGATCCGGAATTCTTTATCTTTTCGTATGCCATATTGCGAAGGGGAATGGTCATTTTAGCCGTAGAACACCTTGTCTGTTTCTTTGTTCATTATGTTTGAAATACTTTCGCTTATGCGGGCGTACCACTGGCTCATGTCAGGGGTTATGGAGGGTTTGGCTCGCGTAAGGGCATAGACAAAGTCGGCGTTTGTTATGTGTGCCTGGTTATTGCGCATGGCATGTATGGCTGCCTCCCTGCACAAGGCGGCCAAATCCGCGCCGGTATAATTATTTGTGGCCACCGCTATCTCCTGCATATTCACATCATCCATAAGGGGCATTTTGCCGGTAAGTATACGAGCTATCTCAATTCTCTCCTGCTCGTTTGGCGCTCCTACATGCAGTAGTATGTCTAGGCGTCCTGTCCTTATGAGTGACGAATCCAACACATCCGGCCTGTTGGTTATTCCAATGACCGCAACGCCGGGAATCGTACCCTCCTCTATCTCGGTAAGCAGCTGGCTGAGTACGGTCTCGCTGGCACCGCCCTCCCTGTGCCTGGCCAGCGAGTCTAGCTCGTCAAATATTATGACGCAGGGTGCAGAGGCTTTGGCTTTTCGAAATATCTCCCGTATGGCCTTCTCGGACTCTCCCATCCACTTTGAGAGGATCTCAGGACCACGTATCAGAATCATGTTGGCCCCGCTCTCAGTTGCCATGGCCCGGGATACAAGGGTCTTGCCACATCCCGGCGGACCATACAACAGTGCTCCCTTGGGTGGCCGTATTCCCATCTTGGTGAACTTGGATGGTTCTCGCATGGATACCACAAGATTGTTGGCAAGATCCTCCTTAACCTGGCTTAGTCCTCCAACATCTGTCCAGTGTATCTTGGGCTGCTCAACGTAGAACTCCCTCATTGCAGTGGGTACCACCTCGTGCATGCCCTGGTGGAAGTCGGACAGTCTTATTTGCATACACTCTAGTACATTGGTGGGTATCTTCTCAGACTCCAAGTCGATATGTGGCAGATAGCGGCGTATGGCTCGCAGGGCCGCCTCCCGGCACAGTGATTTTATATCAGCGCCAGTATAGCCGTGCAGCTCCGAGGCGAGCTCCTTGATGTTTACATCCTCTGCCAGAGGCATGCCCCGTGTATGTATATGCAGTATGTCCTGGCGCCCGTCCGTATTTGGTACTGATATCTCAAACTCCCGATCAAAGCGTCCCGGTCGCCGTAGTGCCGCCTCTACACTGTCGGGGCGATTGGTGGCGCCTAGCACCAGAACGTTGCCCCGCTCATCGAGCCCGTCCATCAGGGCTAATAGTTGGGCCACTACGCGCTTTTCCACATCCCCGTAAGAGTCCTCCCGCTTAGGCGCGATGGCATCTATCTCGTCAATGAATATTATGCTGGGTGCATTCTCCCTTGCCTCCTTGAATATGTCACGAAGACGCGCCTCGGTCTCGCCGTAATACTTGTTTACAATCTCAGGACCATTAATGGAATACATGTTGGCGTCTGACTCACTGGCTAATACCTTGGCAATCAGTGTCTTCCCGCATCCTGGTGGTCCGTACAACAGGACCCCGCTGTGAGCCTCCACTCCCAACCTCGCAAAGAGCTCGGGATGGCGCAGGGGAAGCTCCACAATCTCCCTCATGGCCTTTATCTCGTGATAGAGACCCCCCACTTCCTCGTATGTGATACGCGCCTTGCGATCAACAGCCGCCTCTGGCGATATACTGAGGCTGGTGGACTCATCTATCCGTACCACTGCGCCAGGCGTGGCCTTCTCAAGACGCAGGAGTATGGGGCTGCCCAGTATCATAACGGATATCTCATCGCCCACTATAAGGGGCAGGCCGCTCAGCCGTTTCTTTACAAAATTTGTAAATTCCGTATCTGCCACTACAGTGCCATTTACCGGAACAAAGATTACCGAGCGTGCTGTCTTGGCAGTCGTTTTCTTGACCTTTACAGTATCATTGAGAGAGACGCCCATGATCTTGCGGGTTTGTCCGTCTATGCGGATGACGTCGGGCATTTTTTCGTCCTCGTCTGCAGGCCAGGCGATGGCGCAACTTGACCGCATACCTGTTATCTCAATTATGTCTCCTGGTGCTACATTAAGATAGTCCATGGCATCCGGGCCCATGCGCGCCCGTTTCTTTCCCACATCGCGATGCTTTGCCTCGCCCACATGCATTTGTAGGCTACCATTACCATTGTTCAAGTTACTTCATGTCCACTGACATGCGGCTCATATTCAGCACCTCAAACTCACTCACTCCGTCTACGGATCGGACGGCGTTCTCCAACGCATCACTCTGGCCTTCCATGTCCTGTATTACAAACTCCGCCTTGATACACTCCAAGCCAAAGGCGATGGGCTCTATACTGTGCCTTTTCATACTCATGGATTCCGGCAGGGAGTCCTTTATGGAATCTGCCAACTTGTTAAGATCTACTTCTATATCTGTTGGCAGTATCTTGGATATGAACAATAATTGGGTCATTGTCAGGGTCCCTCGAATCCGCATTGATTACAAGCGTATGAACGGGCCGACTCTCTGCAACTTTCACAACGCCATATCTTTATGGCATTACAATCCGGACAGTCAAACTTCACGCACTTGTCGTTGGGCATTATGGGACGAAAGCAACAACTGCATGTGGGTAGTGATATCTGCGATGACATATGGTACCGGATTTACGAACTTCATTTATACCTTGTTGGATGTATGTGTCATTCCCAATATGCGCCGTATCTCGCTCGCGGCTAGGGTACCTGCCACCTCTATTGTGCCCTTTATGCCCAAGACATTCAGCAGGGTACCTGCATGAAAATCAAAGTCACTGCCAGATAGGGGCAGCTTGCCGGGGCGTATGCTGGATATGATTCGGCTGATGGCGGTATTATCTAACATCTCAAGTATCTTCCGGCCTTTGGACTGTAGCCGGAACTCCGCGCCAAATTTGGTCCTCCAAGCTTTCCCGTAATCCAGGGACTCTGGTATACCTGATTCAAGATGCGACGCGATGGCTCTGCCTGCCAGTATCCCACCGGCGCCACAGGAGTATATGCCGCCACCGGTTGTAGGCTTGGTTTGTCCTGCAGCATCTCCAACGGTTACCCTATGACCATGTACGAATTGGGGCATCGCGCCGCCCACCCATATGGGCGCTATAATGCTGCGCAGTATCGCGCCGCCCCCCAAGTCACTAAGTAGCGACTCCATAGCTTGAGTGGCGTTTATGTTGCGTCCCGCCACTCCCACTTTCCCGTGCCCGTCGCGCCGGGGAATTATCCATGCAAAGAAGCCGGGGTATTTATCACGGTCCAGCATGACTGATACCCGCCCCTTTCGTATCCAGTCTGCATGAATTTCACATTGTGCAGACTGCACTATGTGGGACTTGTTTTCTATGGATACGATGCCCCTGGCATCTACCAGGATATTATACATCACATCCCCGTTAGCGGTCTTAGCTGTGTGATCCCGCGTTCCACGAAATGTCGTGCCAACCTGTATGTCAGCTCCGGCCTTTTGTGCCTGCATTGCTATCTGCTTGTCCAGCTCCCGCCGGTCTATTTCCTGAGTTCCCATGGCTGGCAGCGCTATACTTGAGCCGTCCGGCGCGACTATACTGACCGACTCTATGGTGTTTCCCAGCATCACTCCTGACGGGCTAACCCCTAGATACTCCAAGGCCGCCCTGCTCAGCAGCCCGCCGCAATGCTGCGGTGTTCCTATCTCGTGGCTCTTCTCCAAGACTAGTACCGAGTGACCAGCGGATGCCACCTCTCGGGCACACAGTAATCCTGACACGCTACCGCCGGCAATGACAACATCATATTTCACAAGCATAGTCATTATATGATACACAAAAGTTTTTTTCAGTATGTGATGAGCAAACCTGGTTATGGGTAACATAAAGCAGGTGATAGCGGTGCGAACTGATCTACGCATGGGCAAGGGCAAGATTGCCGCCCAGGTGGGACACGCCTGTGTCGTGGCCACGGAGCGGGCCAGGGTATCTTATCGTGATTGGTATGATATGTGGTGGCACGGCCAGGAGAAGGTGGTTCTGCGCGTGAGTGATGGTGCAAGTCTCGAGCGCATACGGCAGGAAGCTGCACACACAGGATTGCCTTACCATCTGGTGGTGGATGCGGGCCACACGCAAATCACTCCCGGTACGACCACATGTGTGGCAGTGGGACCTGCGCCTGAGCATCTGATTGATGGTATAACCGGTGAACTATCCCTGCTGTAGTACTAGGTAGTCAACATAAAGATATAACGTGTGCCCGTCTCCTACCTGTGTGAAGCGCCCTACCCGTAGCTCAGGTCGAAAGAAGCTAGGCATAATAGTATGCGCATTCTTTGGGTTCATACTACTCTCGTCCACTATCTTGTTTGCTGTTCCCAGTCCTACTCCCTCTGGAATGGAGGCTCCGGCACCCGATCAGATTACCATTACCGGAACACCACAGGATAACTATCCGGACGCGCAACGGGCTCAGTTCTGCGGCGTTGCCCCGCCACAGTCAAATACGTATATCCGGGAGTTTGAGATCCCCACTGAATGCACGCAGCCTCTGGCCATTGTAACTGCCCCGGATGGCGGGGTATGGTTTGCTCAGTCAAACACCGGTAACTTGGCCCGCTTTGATGCAACAACAGAGACGTTCACGGAGTTTTCCAACCCCTTGTGGGAGTCCGGTCAGCGTTCCATGATCTGGGGACTGGACTATGCTGACGGCTATCTTTGGTATGGTGATGAGGCCAACGACTCTGTGTGGCGCTTTGATACTGCCACCGAGACATATAGGCAGTTTCCCCTGCCTGGATCAGGAAGCATATTCCCCCAGGTGTTACAAGTTGTGGATACTGACATAATACTAAATGACCTGACCGGAAATACCATGGTGGTTCTGGACGCCTCTGATATAGAGAGTGGGCTGGAATACTATTCTGTCCCCTCCAATGTTACTGATGCGGTAACAGCGGGCTTTACCCTAGACAGGCAGGGTATAGCGTGGTATACAACATGGATCCCGCAGGGAGGCGGCTTACTGGTGGGCCTGGATCCTGAAATAATCAAGAGGCAAGATGGTCCTGATCCCGTAATAACCACACTACCCCCTGCCCTGCGTACACCCAACGGTATCGCGGTGGATCACGGAGGGAATGTGTGGCTGGCAGATACCAGCAGCTCATACTTCTTCATGTATGATGCGGCTACGGGCGACTTTTCGCAGTTTGTTACCAGTACGCCGGATGTATTCTCCTATGGTAATGTTACAGGAATAGTTGGTAACCCCATATCCCGGCCTTACTGGATGCAGGTGAATGATAATGGTATGATAGTCTTTAACCAGCAGACCGCCAACCGCATCGGGGTGATGGATCCGCGCACCGAGAGCCTTGTAGAATATTCCATACCATCTAGGAATCCACTATGGAGTGACTGTGGAGGTGATCCACTGTGCGGTATCTCGCAGGCACTAACCTTTACGGTTGATGGCTCAGATGTCTGGCTTACCCAGTGGGCTGAGAACAATGTCGCCGTACTGGATACCTCAATCCCCTTGCCCTTTGATATAACACTGGAGACGCCCCGGGTACAGTTATCTCCCGGCGAGACTGTAATCACATCATATGTGGTAGAGGCGAATGTGGGCAGAACAATAGCCATAGAGCCAATTCAGACGTACACGCATTCATTTCTGTATTCACAGACGCATGATCCCCTTCAATTGTACCGACTTGACGGTACCCAGACCATAACACTGGACATTACGTCTTTGCCCAATGCGGTGCCTGGTGAGTACAAGATACTGCTGGGAGCAAAGTCCGGAGATGTGACTATCTCGAAGTTTGTCACAGTGGATATAGTATCCCCGTAGCATTGTCAGTACCTGATATAGACAAAACAGTGGGCATTACCGTATATGGTACAGAGACGCCCGGTACCGGCGGCAGCATACGGGGGAGTACAGAGGACTTTGTGGTGGATGAAATCCTGTCTGACAGGTATTCTTCCCTTATACGGGATAATGGGAGATATGCAGTATATAGACTGGTAAAGAACGGAATTGATACCGGCCACGCACTATCTGACATATTTCGTACACGACGTCTGCGACTCAAGGCTCTGGGACTAAAGGATGCATTTGCACGCACGACTCAGTACGTGTGCTCGAATGGGACCGGTTCCGGCATAGAACACATGAGGACTCCACGATATGAGATAACCCTGCTGGGATACACGGATCGTCCCATAACCAAGAAAGCCATGGTGGGCAACAAATTCCGCATACGGGTGCGGGGCCATACCGGCACACTGCATGTATCCTGCGATATTATACCCAATCATTTTGGCTATCAGCGCTTTGGATCCCGCCGTCCCGTAACGCATCTGGTGGGAAAGGCCGTTCTGCTTGAAAATTTTGATGAGGCCATACGACTAATACTGTATGAGACCTCCCCGCATGATCGGTCAGAGAACACTATACTGAGGCGCAAACTTGCTGAATTATCATATGATGAGGGGTTGGAGATTCTGCCCCGGGGTATGGATACTGAGCGGACAGTGTTACGCTCCCTGCATGAGTGCGATGATACGCGCGTAGCATTTATGACGATACCGCTTTATCTGAGGCGGCTATATGTACAGGCATATCAGTCCTACCTGTTCAACCTTACTTTGAGCGGCGTCATGCATGAAAATATTGATAGCACGATGCCTCATGATGGCGACATCTGTTTTGATAAGACTAGCCGTATTGGAAAGTGGGATGGATGGTCTCAGTCTCGCCTGGCAATTCCGCTGGTGGGCTATTCATACTACAAGAAGACTCGCTTTCATGGTGTTATATCGAATGTGTTGGAACAGGAGGAAGTTACGCCCAGGATGTTCTATACCAAGCATGCCCAAGAGCTGAGCTCAGAGGGTGGGTTCCGGCAGGCAATACTGGAATGTACTGATTTCTCATCATCCGAGGATACTGTGGAGTTTGTATTGTCCCGCGGATCCTATGCCACCATGGTAATGCGGGAGATAATGAAGCCGCGGGATCCTATCACCGCCGGTTTTTGATATATGATATAACGCCCGCTGCAAGCACGACTATCCCTATGATAGCTATGGCAAGACCGTATCCGGTCCACTGCGGGTTTTCGTACATGAACGATTCCTGTGGACCCGCGAGACCGTGGCTTTGCATGTAGAATAATATACCAAACAGAAATAGCGCCGTTCCTGATAGCCATGTAACTTTATGTGCGGTTCTGGTGTGGGGCTGCATCTTACTGTCTAGCCTGCACTAATCGCCGCGCCCCATCGTTAATGAGTACCCGCATGAATTAACTCATATCGGCGGCGCTAATATGTACCTGTATTTTGTCACTTTACAGTAATCGTTTAGGTCACGTCTGGTTCTCTGACTTTTTGTTTCAGATAACCAGTGGCTAGATTGTTATATCCGGCATATCCGTAACACGTGATTAGCTTGTCCAGTATGTCTGAATAGTACATTTTGATTATCTCCGATGAGCGTGAGGTGGCCAGCTTGTATGCTATGCTGTCATTTCCACTGCACGCCCACGCGTATGCAGTCTTGCCGTTCAGCGAGAGGGGGGTCTCGTCCATCAGTATGGTCTCGGATTTGATCAAATCCTCCCGGATTTTTCCCACCTCTTTCTCCATTTTTTCAGATGCAGCTTCCATGGCGTGCTGTATTGTTGTCTTGCAGGAGCCACTCATCCTTGATTTGATCCCGATTGTATCGCTTCCATGGCGTGCTGTATTGTTATCTTGCAGGAGCCTGCCTCGTACATTTTCATGGTGTCCGCGATACCCTGCAGTGTGGAACCATTGTAATATGCAGTGGTCATTATGGTCAATAAGTTGGGTCCAAATTGTGTGCCCGGGATACTCCGGGTTCATGTACCATATCCGTAATGTTATGACATTCCCGGCACCGTCACTCCTCTGTTATGTGCGCGGTAACCTCGGCTTTCGGAATAACGGGTATGTCTGTTGTGGTGTTGCCGGTCTTTTCCAGGTTTTTAGAGCCGCATTTTGAACACTTGTCAGGGGTCTTGTCAGGGGTCTTGCGGACTATTTTGTCAGGCCTTCTGTTGTGGTATTTTCCCGGGTGCCCGCTCCTCCGGCCTCACTTGAGTGGAGTTTACCTTTTTCTTTGCGGCTTTTTTTCATCTTCTGAGGAATGGAGTTCTGTGATGGTTGGGGTATGCGGGTTTTCATAGTATCGGAGACGATTCTTTAATGATTTTACTTCCACATCCCTCGCTGTGAGTATTATCTTCAATTCTGTCTTGTCTGTCTCCAACCTTGTAATCTTGTCTGATTGTATCTCGATGATCATGTCTTTCCCTTTGATTATTCTGATCAGTTTACCGGGAATTATATATGAAAGTAGCACAGAAGAAGCGTATCGCTCCAACTAGGGACGAAAATGGAATGTAACCCGTTCCAGTCCAAGAATGGCGCTACGCGTAACTAGAATGATTCACCATTCCATGGAATAGAACCGGTTCCCTGGTTGAACTTGTTACACGACTTATTGTAACTATGCCGCCATTCCTGGACTGGAAATCATTATTCTAGTGAAAGCCCTACTGCAGTGCTACTTTCGTATATAATTTCCTGCTCAAGTGTGGCAACCATCTTATCCAACCAGAATCCAGCATGGCGAACAGGTACACCGCGAATCATGTATATTCACCAGTCCTCCACTTCTCACCACCTGTAGTTCCATGATTCTGTATTGACGTTCATCATGAGTGGTGGCAGTCTTGCGCGGTATGAGTTCGCCTATGTCTAAATGGAACGGGTCATTCTATAACTGATCGCGACAGTTAAAGAGTAACCGGTTACTATTTTGTGCATAAGATTGGAGTAACCGGTTACGTTCCAAGACGTGAACTCACACACCCATTCTTTGTAATTGCAAGTTACTGGAGTGTCGTGAATGTCTTGATATTTGAGAACATAGTAGTGTCGCCCTTGAGCCGGACTAGTACCTGGTATGAGGTATCTGAATCCAAGCCTGTTATAGTATACGTGGTACCTGAGACATGATGTGCAGAGTGACGACTGCCATCATTGTTATTGATACGCACTACATAATCTGTCATGGAATGGTACTGATTCCAAGATAGAGTGGCGCCATTAGTGGTTGGGTTCACATTCAGTACTATGGAGTCTTCGACTCCCGTCAAGCCGCCATTCGCTGAGAGTGTAGTGAATGTCTTGGTATTTGAGAACATAGTAGTGTCGCCCTTGAGCCGGACTAGTACCTGGTATGAGGTATCTGAATCCAAGCCTGTTATAGTATGAGTGGTTCCGGCAACATGATTCACGAGTACTCTTGCGCCATTGGAATCATTCACGCGAATCACATAGTCGTTTGTATCACCATATTTCTGCCAGGAAGCAGTAGCACCATCAGTTTTACTAGTCACTACAAGTCCCCACATATGTGTCGGGAATGAGGGAGTGAAATGTATCTTGTGTGACTTTGTATTTTCATTACCATTTAGCTGGACCTCAACTCTATACGTGGTACCTGGTATCAAATCATGTATAGTATGTGAGATTCCATTTGCCACATGTCTGGTCGTATCGCCATCGTTCCCTGTTAGAAACACCACATAGCTATTACCATTCTCATACCGGTCCCAATGTATTGTGATACTACTCTCATCTAAATAGCAGTAGCCAACACGTGACACTTTGTCTATACTACGTATTGGTTTAGTATTCCAAGTGGAGAATGTGATTGGGTCTGAATCCGTGGCCGGACCGGTAACCGGGTGAGATGGGGCCGATACCGTTACAGTATAAGATTGACATGGTTCAAGTCCATATAATCTATATTTAACAATGGAATCGGCCGGGGCGTGGTGTGTTGTATGACTCGTTACATGACCGGATGAATCCGTTACCTTCACAATATACTCAGACTGCCTGGATATTGCGGTCCACGTTAAATCTACATGAGTAGAGAATGTCTTGTGTACGGCAAGGTCTGCCAGTGGAAGATTAGTAGTAGAGAATGATTTTGTCGCGGAGCCTACCTCCATATAAGCACCAGTTCCATTATATAGGGCGCTGACCTTTAAGTTGTAGTTGGTGCCCGGTTGCAGGCTGTCAACGTCTAGATTAATGGTTGTATTGGCCTGATAATAACCTGTATGGCCCTGTGTTATAATATCATCGGAGTCAGTCGTCACCCTATACCCAAAGAAACCCGGATGATTCGCCATCCACGAGAAGGATGCGGCATGGTGCGATATAGCAGTGGTATCCAGGTCCTCTATCATAATGGAATGGTTCGTGTCCCTGGTTTCAAAGTTGAACGAGCCGACGCTCATTGCTTTGGTATTATCAGCGTATACATTTACCATATAGGTTGTGCCTGGTTCTAGTCCGGATATGCGTGTCATGCCCTCACTAGCCATACCAGATGCTACTACCTCATCACTAGTAGATACCTCATAGTATGATGAGTCTACATTCCACGACATGAATATAGTGTCATGCCCTATTTCTGTAGAGGGGATGAATGGACTGGTGGTCACAATATCTAAACTTAGAAGGATAGCATTATCAAGACCAAATACATAGCCGCCAGTATACCTTGTCTCCGGTTTCAGATCCGTAACAGTAATAGTCGATCCTGTCGTGTAGTATACAGTCTCCGGACCATCAAGAAAAACTCCAGTGGTAGATACTCGGTCCTCTGGCGCTAGTTCTACGGTGAGAGTAGTATCCGTTATTTCTATGATACGGGGTACCTCTATGCTACTTTCAGTGACGTTCAGTATAAAGTCATCATTGGCACGATCATTAACATTGGTTTTGTCCCATATGGTAATGCGAAGTTGGTATAAGCCAAATTGAGTACGGTCGGGTACTGCAAAAAGTTCAAATAAACCATGCCGTGAAGGTTTAGTTCCAATAAAATCGGGCGCTTTGGTACCGTTCTGATATTTTACCTCATAGTAGGAGTCAGTTGCATTAATTATGTAAGACCCTATCGTGCCCGCTTCTAGTTCGACTTCACCTAGTGGAGCGGTGAACTCTGGTGCAGCGGCGTATGCGGACGTTGCAAATGTAGTTATGATGATGAGTAATAGGATTGATTGTACCCCCCCCGGGAACCATAATAATACTAACAACATAGAACAATAAAAGGATTACGTGGTTGTCAGTTATATGTCACCTTTTGGTGATCAGAGCAGGACGCAATTCTCTTTATAGGTATACCATACCCGGATATCGTAGAAATGGGACCCACACTCCGGGTAAGGACGGGGATAACAGGGTAATCAGTCCATATTCAATCCATGTATTGCACTTGAATCCATGTACCTACTTTACAGCGCCAATGACAGGTATGTGTTTAATTGGAATCTTTTCCGCACGTAACGCATCCCAAATCTTTGGCACGCCCACAGCTGGTTCTTCGCCGCACATTGAAGGGTCTCTGATTCTAGCCGGTATTAGTGTGGTTTCCAATTATTGCCGCGCTAGATTGGGATTGTGTGGGCAGGAGACCCCCCTCCTGCGCGCCATGAGTGGAGAGGCAGGAATCCCATGCGGGACATATGTCAAAGATGAGCAAACTAGGGGACTTTTATCTAAAAGTCCAACTAGAAGGTAGCGAAAGGATGTAACAGGCGATGATTAGTGGAGATATTCATGAAACCGTATTCAAGTGAGTGGACGTGACAGTCATAATCATGTATTAACATCAAAGACACCGTTGCAAACCTTGCTCTATTCCCATACTGTACCTGCAATGACTAGGCGACTGGTGGGAAAAATCATTCCTGGACGCTCAGGTTGGATTGACCCGCAACAGGAGTCCAAACACTACTTGGTTATGCTTATCTGTCCGACTAACAGACTTTTAGATTTCAGTGTCCGCCGCAATAACCCATGGCAGGTATGAGTTCACCTGTGTCTAAATGGAACGGGTCATTCTATAACTGATCGCGACAGTTAAAGAACCGGTTCTTTTGTGCACAAGATTCCGGAAGACGTGAACTCATACCATGGCAGTGGTCGCGGCTCCAAAGAGTATGTTTAGGACATTGGCATCCACGCCGGTGGACATCATTGTAAACATCAACATCATTAATCCACCCAGACCGGCAAATATCATCATGGTTAAAGGAAGCTGCTTTGGCGGAGGCCTTGTCTGCTTGCCAGTGGGCTTTTCCGGAATGACGCCATTCTTTACTGCCTCCAGGCATACGAACAGTACCGACCATGATTGTGTGATTTCAGGTAATAGTATTCCACGCCGCAGAATGAGCAGGGCTTAGTGGGTATTCCGTGATGATCAAACTCCCGGCCAAGATCCACCATGCAATTCTTGCAGTAGTGGCCGGGAATTCGCCACATGTTCTGGAACTTGTATTTCTTCCAGCTTAGCGTCTTGCCACAACCACTACAGTTAGTCATGTCTTTCTCTCATCATTACCTTCTTAATACCTGCTCTGGCCTCTATTATGGAAATTATATACGAAAGTAGCACGGCAGTAGGACTTTCACTAGAATAATGATTCCAGTCCAGGAATGGCGGCATAGTTACAATAAGTCGTATAACAAGTTCAGCCAGGGAACCGGTTCTATTCCATGGAATGATGAATCATTCTAGTTACGCGTAGCGCCATTCTTGGACTGGAACGGGTTACGTTCCATTCCACTTTCGTCCCTAGTTGGAGCGATACGCTTCTCCTGTCCTACGTTCGTATATAATTCCCAGTTTACCGTTAGCGCCTATAGATCCGGCTAGTTTGTCCCGCAGTATTTTGACTTTCGGATGTACCATCCGTCAGTTATTGAGCAAATTAGTATGTGCTTGCGGTTGAGCTGCTCCCTTAGTTGAGCTAAATATTCCTCACGCAATGCCAATTCTTTACGTTTCCTTGGCATTGGTTGACTCCAGCTCTTCCCCCTCTCAGACAACCGGCAGATAATCAAATCTTTCTCTTCATTGATCTTGGTGTTTCTTTCGTATTCAGCCATGACCTTGGCTAACTTGTCCCGTAGAATCTCAACCTCGGGGTCTTCCATATGTCGTGTATTGGACTAATCAGAATATATGGTTAAGTCATGGTGCGACCTAAACAGTTACGGACACACCGTTAGTCAGCGCGTTTCCGGGTGGCGGCTTATCTGTTGGTCCTGCCAGAGATGGCAACTGTTGCAATGGGTCCGGAACTTTCCAATTCCAGGGTGTGCTCCCTGTCCAGTTGTGGCTCTTCTGCATACGAGCCCAGTACTGCATTGTTTAACATGCACGTATCCCCAACCCACTCGCCGGTAATCGTAAATGCATATGCTCTCCCAGTCCGCGAGCACTGATGAATCCGCGCCTCTTTTTCCATTTGGCCCTTATCCACTCAGCACGATTCAAGGCCGGTCGAGTCAACAATCATGGTTCTAGTCAGCTTTTTGTCTGTGCCGACAATCATGCCATTCCCCTTGTCGATGTCAAGATCTTTTCCGCGTCTGTATAGTGGAGTAGTACGGGGTTTGGTGCCCTTCCAGTAGTCCTGCAAGGAATCCGGATACCTACCTGTATCTCATACCTAATGCCGTTCTCAGTGTCATGTAATATGCCCACGGCATACTGGCAGGGAGCACCTCCTTGTTATGGTTGGCCTTTTCAATCCCATGCATGATCAAGCCAAATAGCTTCCCGCTGGACGTACTTGACATTGTCGGTGAATACCATCAAGTTTGTTTAAAAAATCTCAGATGTTAATGCTTGGATCCAAGTTAGTAATCACTGACAGAATAAACGAAAATACTCAAACCGTTTCCCACATACATTTTTGATCTAACTTGTTTGGAGTTATGCAACAAACTATGTCGTAGTCGAGTGATTTGTTTCTCAATCTTTCGCTTTCTGCGCTTGCCCTTTCGCGTTCTAATACTCTGGAGTGCGCTAATCTCCCGCAATATGGAACGATGTCTCATGTCATGATCATCGTTCTGCCATTCGTGTCAGCTGTTACAGCTAGATGTTTCCCGCCTACATCCATGCCACGAACAACGCCGGTCGGCAGGTGGTTTCTCCCGTATATTGATGTGAGTCGCGAATTGACGCTCTCTGCTCTTGTTAACTCGTTCCACTATCTTGAATGAGCGCATATCTTGGGAACGATCTATTGGTTTGGTTGTTCTCACCACATCAATGCCCGACAGGCATAGTTCGCGAGAACCGCGCCTTATTGGCGGATTCACACAAGACAGTATTATTCTATTATGGTCACGCCGGTGTGGTATATAATTAGAATGATCCTCGTACGCCCGCCTGCACGCGATAGACGCCTGTGGTATGGCACCCCGACCATAGTTGGATGGTAACTCGCGCACCCACTCCAGATCACGGCGCCACTTTATCAATTCCAAGAACAAACCATTCTTGTTGGGCAGGTAAACCGTCCCCTGATAACCGTTCTAGAACGCGGTAGCTGATTCACGTATAATGAATCACCCTTCTTTAGGCCGTATGGTGACTTGGCTGACTCGTTCTTATTCTTGACCTTGGCCGGATCATGCTTCAATTCAAGAGTGGTTCCGGGTATGCAGTAGCCACCAAGACTGATCTCGGATACCGCTCTATTATAGACATAATCGGATGTGTGATCAAATATCTTGGCGCGCCGGGAGAACTCCTTATCATTCTTCAACGGTATAACGACGGTCCGAATTATGTCATCCATTATCTGGTGATTCTACTCTAGTAGTGGTTCTATAAGAGTACGGTCCTATACCCGGCAAAGACTTGTGGTGGGCGCTATACAATTTATGCGCATAGTCAATACCGGAACTCGTACTGTGAGTAGCCCTACAGAATACTGATTCGTGTGTTTTTAAAATAGTTAAATTCTATTCTGATACCACCGAATCATGGAGAAGATATACCCTCTCGGATACAAACCGGCCAAGTCCGGAAGTGAGCCAGACACACGCAACAAGTTACTCGATGCCATACTGCAGGTGAAGACTGGCGAGCGTATAGACACAGAAATGTTCGCGGTCATGGCAAAACGCCGATCCACCAGAAGATTCAGGGACGATGTGGTAGAGCAGTCCAAGATAGACAAGATAATAGCGGCGGCAGATACTGCCCCAACCGCCGGAAACTTTCAGGGTTTTGAGATATATCACATCAAGGATGCAGAAAAGAAGCGGAACCTAATAGGCGCCTGTAATAATCAGGCATATGTGAATGCGCCTGCAGTATTAGCATTCTGCAAGAACCCCGCAAGGGTCAAGTTCGATTTTCCAGAGGATATACTGGAAAAATTTGCCATACAGGATGCCACACTAGCCGCGGCATATTCGCAGTTAGCCGCCCATGCAGTCGGACTGAGTACAATATGGATAGGCATGTTTGATGAGCAGAAAGTAATGGATGTTATTGGTACCACCCTTGTTCCATCATCCATACTGTGCATAGGATACGCTCAGAAGCAAAAGTACCCCAAGCGCCGCAGGCACCTGGAAGACGTGACACATATCGTGTGAGTCACCGACGAATCATTAACAACATGTCATCGCTGTCTGCCGGAAAGCCCTTGCCGTCTGTGTTGGAGGTTATCACGTATAGTGCCCCTGCATCATCCTGTGCTACATCCCGGATGCGGCCCACACCACTAAGTATGTTCTTCTGGGATGACAATCCCGTATCGACATCTATCTCAAGCAGGCTGGAGGTACGCAGTGATGCAATCACCGCATAACCGGGAGTGGCCACATCTCCGGACGGGAAGAGTATTCCCCCAGGCTCAATGGCTGGATCATAGCATATAACGGCATCAATATAGTCGCCACCTGCACACTCTACATCGGGCCAGCCGTAGTTGCCGCCAGGCACTATGCGGTTTATCTCATCGCTCTTTTCCGGGCCGGACTCTGCCACATACATCTCTCCCTGATCATTCCATGCAATCCCCCGGGGACTGCGATGGCCCAAGGAATAGACCAGCGAGTCCTCAAAGGGGTTATCAACAGGTACGCTTCCGTCGGGCATCATGCGCAACACCTTGCCCGCCAATGAACTCACATCCTGTGGCAGATGCGATGAGTCTGAGGGCGTCCCGGTCCCCACATACAGCATGCCATCAGGTCCAAAATGCATTACCCCCCCATTGGTAAACTGGGATCCTGGTATTCCGTCCAGTATTGTTGTCGCGTCCACAAGTTTGTTGTCCACGATTCTTACCTCCAATATTCGGTTGTACAGCATATCGTTATCGGATACGTAAGATATGTAGACGTACACCAAACCGTTACTGTCATGGTCCGGGTGTATAGCCACACCACTAAGTCCCGCATCAAAGGCCTCGGCGGGCCTTAGTGTGGCAACGGGATCTTGTTGCAGTATGCCACCCTGTACAAGCCGGAGGCGCCCTTCCCGCTCTGTTATGAATATCATGTCCCCATGAACAGCAATGTGACGGGGCTTGTCCAGGTTCTGTGCCAATATAGTCACAGAATCATCAGGTCCGCCGGTAGGGGGTGCGGGGACCTGTACCGGATCCGACGGAGATGTCAATACCCATACCGAGAATGCCACCGCGGCCCCTATGGCCACAATGCGTATCTTTTTGTCCAAACTCATCGTAGACATGTCTTTACATTGGTATAATCTTAGTTATCCAAAATCCAGTCCCTGTACTGAAAATAAGCATCCTTGAGATGGAGTTAACCCATACCGGATTCTCCTGCATAATCGCAATGAACCAAAAAAAAAGGCGGCATGATCAGGCGCGGATAGTTTGAGATTATCTCAGCATTGAAAGTGCGCATGGATACGACAGCTGCGGCAAGCATGAGCGTATCACATGGAATCTGTTTCCATATCTACCCGGAATGGCCATCATTCTTGCGTGCGTGACGCACAAGCAGGACAGGAATGGTACGGCACTGATTCCTTGTTAGTCGGCATCATAAAAGTGGGGCTGCATGCACCTACTGTTATTGTGAAGTCGGGAGTTGAATATACGTCCATTTCTGCAACAAACTTCAGACCGCGCATGTACGGCAGCATTTCAGCGCATGAGCCAAGACCAGTATTTGGTAAAAATTGATCTCTCCTTGTGCAGGCTCACCTGAGCTTTGCAATCTTGATCCTTTAACCTACTCTCGAATATTGCCAGTGCAGCATCCTCATTATGTACACGACCATTTTTAGACTGCATATGTGTGAGCAACCCGTGTACGAACCACTCTTGAACGTATACGGTGTAGAACCACCATCCCATGGCGAATTGAGCCTCGTCACTAAGTTTGTGGCCGGAACCGACAGCTGGTGAACCCTCCATACTAACAGATGCCAACACCGCAAGATCCGCCAGTATTTTTCGTACAACAGGGGCATCAGAGTCCAGATTTCTGGAAGCGATTTTAAAAAATGGTATCCATTCATCGGTCAATGACAAGCATAGCGCCATCATGGATTTAAGAGACACCCGCTTTTGCAACTCCTCAAGCCATCTCAAGCAAGGTGTATCATAGCCTCATCAAAAAGGCAAATATAATGCACCCACACAGACATTTTAGCGGGGTGGGGAAGTCAGACCACTTGTGGACTAAGTCATCCCGGCGGGCTCATAACCCGCAAACCAGTAGTTCAAATCTACTCCCCGCTACATCAATACAATGAGAACCACTGTATACTGTTATCAAATGATATCCGGTTAAAGCGTCCCGCCCTTTGTGCAGGACGGCTGAGATGACGCTGTGCAGATATTTTGGGAAGGTACTGACACACATGTACGAGGCGCCTCATGGACACAGGTATACGATACGGAAATTGGTTCCCGCACCGGACGCATTCATAACCCTGGCTCCGGCCCTGCGACTTCATGCTCTTGTTGCATATACCACATCTCGGATTATGATACGATACTGATGCAGCCAGGCGCATTACCTGTAGTATCTCCACGCTTAGTGTATCGGGATGATTCCCGTGGCCAGGCCGGACTCCACCTCCCACCATAACCTCATCTCCGGGTGCAAGTTTTGTCGCCACGCCAGATAGTCCCGTCGGCCGGTATACCCAACACACTACATCACGATACCCGGCAGATATGCTAAACCACACGTGGCCACCGGCTGTCACTACACCAGGCTGCCGTACAATACCGCGTACCATCCCGGAAGCATGCGGCCTAAATGTTATCTTGTTCAAGATGTGATTCAGGTGCTCACCGGTCCCCTGATTCGTGCGAAATATCATGTGTCCGTGTAGCGGCTCATCATATGCAAGCATGCAGGCAGCCTGCCGCACCATGCCTGGACTCTCACCCCGCAGGCCATAGAACACAGGATCCGGGCCCCGGGGCATCATCAGTACGCGAGAAGTATCAGTATCATAACTAGCAAAAGTCTGAGGGTATGTATCATCCTGCATGTTCATGACACTTGTAGCATCCATACTACGGGGCGTACCCAATGCATCATCACGGCGATAAGTGATCAACTCTGCGGTAGAGTCACCAAACGTGTGCCCCACCGCAGCCATGGCACCCACCACTCCCTGACCATTTCCTATCTGCACGGTATGAACATGGCTGTTCCGGGCCACCCGCAAGGCATCATTCACATCTACCACATTCCACAGGGCATTGCGTCCCAGCGACACCATATCACGGGGCACGTCATGCCCCTCAAGAAATACTATGCCAGGATTGGCATCATTCATGGAATGACGCGTCACCATGTCTGTTACATACTGTTGTACAGCTACTGGATCCTGCGTCTCCACATGCAGTGATACAGCACCATTTCCCCTGGTCTTCCAGGGTATGTTTGGGTTAAGGCGCACAAGTCCAGGATACTGCAGGAATGTGACTCCGCGCCGCCGTAGTCCGCCAGCTATGAGGTACGCCAAGTATGTAGTGCACATACCATGTACAGAGTCGGTATCATCCATTCCTATGCGCAGCTCCATTATAACACGCCAAAGTTTGGTTTAAATTAAAAATTAGCCTCAACTGCCATGTGATAATTATAGACTACGAACGTATACGCCGAGAGATATTAGTGACACGACCGGCATCAGTATCACTCAATGGACCGGAAGGGATGCTACCACAGGTGCAACAGGCAGCCGTATCCATAACCAAGGAGTTTGGCATACCCGCATATGTAATAGCCGACACTACATGGGGAAGCTGTGATCTAAATCACAACGGATCCCGTACGTTGGGGGCAGGCATCCACTTTAACATAGGACACACCATATCTGCCGACACCTTGGAGGGTACAGTCATGGTTGATGCGTATGATGACGTACTGTTTGACAAGGTGGCCACAAAGTGCGCCGGAATGATACGGGGTACCGCGGGTATACTGACAGATAGTCAGCACCTCAAACAGATGGATGTGGTGCGAAGCATACTGGAAAAGCACGGGATCAGTACGGTTATCGGGAACGGTGTAGGACAGCTTAATCACGGACAGGTCTTTGGTTGTGAGTTCTATCCGGCCACGTCCATAAAGGATAGTGTGGACTCGTATGTCTTTCTGGGCCAGAGCAACTTTCACGCCGCGGGTATAGCGCTGGCAACAGGAAAACCCACTTACGTATTGGATCCCTACTTTAACGAGGTCCGGGAAATATCTGAGTTTGCAGCCAAACTGCGGCGCCGGGCCACATTGGCCATATACAAGGCCGCCGAGGCTCAACGATTTGGTATAATAATAGGGCTCAAGGAGGGCCAGCTCTCCAAGGTAACAGGACTGCGCATAAGAAGGGAGCTGGACGCCTTGGGAAAGTATACGGAGCTATTCGCGCTAACAGACATAACCAATGAGCGTCTGCGGAACATACGAGACATGGATGTCTTCATACAGGTAGCCTGTCCGCGCATATCGACGGACAACAAATTTGACATGCCTGTCCTCTCCACACCCCAGGCTAATGCGCTACTGCAACTGCTAAAGGGCAATGACATTGGCAAATACCTGCAGATACCACATTGGTTGTAAAGCGTTACTGGAAACCTGCCACGCCGGAGTGGCATTATCAAGGGGACTCGTTTGTCATACCCAAATATTAGCCATATACCGGTACAGGGAAACTGATACGAGACCGTTATCAAGAACGGTCTGTTTTTGGAGCTGACCAAGTGGTACCGTGACCATGAGCAGTTGCGCGGTATGAGTTCACGTCTTCCGGAATCTTGTGCACAAATCACATTAACTGTCGCGATCAGTTGTGCGTAAATTTAGACACAGGTGAACTCATACAGGCAGGAATGGGTATGTTAGCGGTGTATTTTAAGCGGTTGCACAGGGGTGATCTAAACGGTTACATCTAGAATGTAACTACCTGTATGATAGCATGGAGAAAGCGCGGACTCAACACAGATGCTGCCCATACCGGGGGCAAGGTAGACGGCTATCACAAGAACAATCGAAGCAACGCACTTTTCTTAGCTTGGAGTTCCTAAACGGTTACGATCCTCAAAGTACGTCTCCATATTGTGCAGACTGCGATAGAATTACGACACATCAAGGGACATGAAGAAAAGTATGAACCAAATACGCCAAGTGTCTACTGTCTCTGCTTGAAGTGGTATGAATGGTTCCTGCTCCCTCTCAATCTCCTCTACGGTATCGTGGCTGCGTATGGTCACCAGCTTGAAGTGACATGAATGGTTCCTGCTCCCTCTCAATCTCCTCTACGGTATCGTGGCTGCGTATGGTCACCAGCTTGAAGTGACATGAATGGTTCCTGCTCCCTCTCAATCTCCTCTACGGTATCGTGGCTGCGTATGGTCACCAGCTTGAAGTGACATGAATGGTTCCTGCTCTCAATAGTACGAAAAGTAAGTCCGCTTAGGATCCGGCGTACAGTAGTTCAGATTGCACAAGCCATATGGTAAAGAGAATAACAGAGGAATCACGACAAAAGAGGCGTTGCCGCCACCAAAATAGCTCAAGACCTGAAACAAGACACGTACGAAGATTGTGAACCAGAGAACGGGAACGACTCGAGTAAAGAGGGGCAGGCCCATGATACCAATCACCGCCACCCAGATACGAATGGTGACTGAAGCATATCACAAGGATCCCGCCGGAGTAGTACGTATTGCAAAGAGACTTAGACAGAATTACAATATATCGCGCAGTATATCGCATAATTAAAAAGAACGGTACGGCAGGATCATCACCTGCAAAGTCAGAGTGGGTACGCTATGAGCGTAAATATTCCAATGCAATGTGGCACTGGCATGTCATGAAAGATGAGCGCTTCAGGGGACTGAATCTCATAGATGATGCATCCAGGTGTATAGTCGGAGCGGCACTATTTTAGCATGCAACCTCAGAGAACGCCACTCTATTACTGAGATTGGCTATAGAACGATTCGGCGCCCCTGCATCTCGGATAACGGCGCGTGTTTCGTAGGACAATAAAAGGGCAAGAAAAGCTGGAAACCCACTATTCTAGGAAGAACTGCTGAATCAAGACATCATACTAATCAATTCCAGGTCATACCATCCACAGACAAATGGCAAACTGGAGCGCTTCCATGGAATGATTGAGGACGAGATATGGCATTATGACAGTCTCCGGGATTATGTTGACTACTACAATGAGAGAAGGTTGTACTTCTCACTGGATATAGATAACGGCGAAACATCGCTTCAGGAATAAAAAGGCGACCCAGACAATTAGGGCAAATGATGCAAAATGGATGGAGCGGGATGCCAATGACTAGCGGACCGACTTTTCATACATTACAATGGTGGGCGCTATACAACAACTCTTATTTACTTTTATTGGACTGTTGACTTATGGAAGAGTTTGACAGCCTGCTCCAACGACTGCTAGATTCCAGTCCGGACCTGGATCGCGAAGATATAATGACTCGGATAAAGGAGAAGAAGCACAAGATTGGTGCCGGATACCTGACGGATCAGGGTGCTCTGTTCTTGGTGGCATCAGATTTGGGCATACAAATCAGCGAACCACTGTCTAACCAGATAAGCCTGAAAGAACTCTACGCCGGGGCCAAGGATGTAACCCTCGATGCCCGTGTCATGACAATCTCCCCGCCTCAGCAATACTCCCGCAGGGATGGCACGAATCATTATCGCCGTACCATGCTCATATATGATGCAGATACAGCATGTCAGGTAAGCATATGGGATGATCACGCAAAAGATGACATACTAGATCAGTTGGCTCCTGGTGATACAATAAAGATTACCGGCGCATACATAAAATCTGACATAAGGGGTGACTGCGTAGTGAACTTGGGCGAGGGCTCGGAGGTATCTGCCGGTTCCGAGATGCCTAGCATTCCCGGTATTGATAAAATTGCCAAGGATGCAGAAGATTTGGAGGAGACCGACAGGAATGTTGTGATAACGGGTCTCTTGGATGGAATGATTACTACCATGAACTTTACCAGAAAAAGCGGACAGCCCTCTTCTGCACTAAGGATGAGGCTGAAAGGCAGGAATGGCTCCAATTACCGGGTTGTGATATGGGGCCAGAATGACTCTGATATTCCCAAGATGATACCAGTCAATGCATCAGTCAAGCTTATCGGGGTACATGCACGAAAAACCAACTCAGGTCTGGAGATACATGGATCTGAGGCAACCATGGTGGATGTGGCAAGCCATGATTCACAGTCGCCGCTGGTTTTGCGCGTTTTATCCCTGTCTCAGGGTGATCGTGGCAGCGGAATGATACTGTGCGTAAACAAGGACAAGACCCTCTACTTTGTAACGGACGAGTCAGACCATCACAAGGCATGTAGGGAAGACGGTGTAGTGGAGCTTGTTCCCACAAAGACATTTGGCCAGTACGTCATTTTAGGTGGGGATTCCTACCTTATTCCAGCCGATGATGACGGATCAATTCCGCGCCGAAACCAGCTCAGGACGCGTCTCGCGGACACCGACATAGGTGGAAGTTACTGCATAGAGGTGGTGGTTCTGCAGGATCCGGAGATTCGGGATATCCAGACCAGATCCGGCGAGTCCATTCAGCTATTGGAGATGCATGTAGGTGATGACACTGACCAGATGTGGTTGAAAGGATGGAGGACACAGGCGCGACTAGCTAGCAATTGCAAGGTGGGTGATAGGCTGTCTATAACCGGACTGAACGCGCGGCAGGGTTTGGAGGGTCGCATTGACTTGGTGCTTTCGGCATATTCCTCAATAAACCCAATCACTGACTCCAAAACTTCCTAGTCAGCACATACTGTCGCTCAGCCTCGTATATCTGCTGTAGTGTGTACTTTTGGTCTACCATGTTTCGCAGTATGCGCGCCCCGGTATCGGCACCTACTCCATACCCCGAGAGTACCAGCAGGGCAGTTGCACCAAACGTCTCTATGAGTGAGGATACCTTCCATGCCCTCTTGTATGCATGGCTCTCCTGCGCGCTGAGTCTTTGCCCCGCATACTTTTTTGATATTATCTTTGGCAGTTCATGATCTGAGTAAAAAGTGGCCGTGACCTGCCGGGCCTTGCAGTATGGGCAGGGTTGTATGGTCTTGACTTCCCGGGTTTCCATTACTCTCTGCCACTTCCCGCATCTGGCGCAGACAAGGCGGTGCTTGGTCTTTTGCAGTCTCTCATACACTATGCCAAGTAGCTCTGGGTCTATCTGTGTTGATTGGTATTTTTTCGTTGTATGATCCAGTATGGGTTGGGCCAGCGATGATAATGTATCCATGTCCCTCCATTCCAGGGGAATGGCGCCATCCCTTATGCGCTCCAGCACAAGGCCGGTTCCCTCTATGTCATATTTGCCATGAAAGAGATCACGCAGGGCCTCCTGGACAATGGGTGTGCCCTTGTACCTCTCATACATGAATCGTGACCTTTTGCGGTCGTACACCTCATCCTTGCTTAATACGCCAAACTTTTTGCATGCCTGCCACACCCGCCAGTTGACGTTATGGGTGCCTGCCACCGATGCTATTACAACCTCGCGCAAGTCATACTGATCCTGCAGTGCCTCGTATACGGCCGCCTGTGTTATTCTGCCCGGCGAGGTCAGGGCGATCCTGTATGCATCCGAGCGGGAGCGCACCACGCTGCCACGGGCAGCAGATATTATGGATGAAAGCAGGGCTGCCAGTGTAGCATTTATGCGTGTACCCATGCAGGAGTGTATTACGACCAGTCCCTTGGATCTTGTAGCCTCAATGATTATGGATACTGCCTGTATCTGGGCGGGTGGTCCCAGGGAGCGGCGCTCCTCCATGGTTCCCACTATGGCAGCGGTCTCCATATCAACTGACAGACTCTCACCCTCCCAATACGGTATGGCTATGTCTTGGCTTCTAGCTGGCTCCACATTAACCTGGAGTGCCTTCTCGTCTACGTCTACTATCCTCCACTGGGAACCGCGCAGTATGAATACACTACCTGCCTCCCCATTATCTCCTACAAAGCGCTGATCCAGACTGCCGATTGGGCGCTTGGCCGCCGTATCAAATACGCGAAACTTGAGAATGTCGGGGATAGTGGTCAAATTCTCCAAATGATACATGAAGGCCCGCCTCCCCAGCGTATATGTGGCACTGTCACGATCAAACACCACTATTCGCCGGGCGTCCAACACATCTAGCACATCATACAGGTCTTTCTCTGTAATGAGACGATATGGATATGCCTCGGTTACCGTGCTCAGGACCTGCTGCAGGGTCAGTGGCCCGCCAGTCTGGTACAGTAACCCTACCATGTGATGGGCCATTACGTCCAGGGGGGCGCAGTGCACTCTTTGGCTCTCAATACTGCCTTCCTGTACCCTTTTGATGATTGCGCGGGCCTCGTACATGTCGTCTTGGTGGTTTGCGACAATGAGTCCATGCGCAGATCTATGCCCGTGGTGCCTGCTCCGTCCTATGCGCTGTACAAGTTTTGAGACCTGCCGGGGCGATCCATAGTGTATTACAAGTTCCACATCACCAATGTCCAGGCCCAGCTCTAGCGAGGAAGTGCATACAACCATTCTCTCCCCTCCCTTTCGCAGGACTTCCTCTGTGTCCTGGCGAACCTGCTTTGAGAGGGATCCATGATGCATGTCAACGGGGATGGCTGTTCTCTCCCTAAGAGTGGCTGCCAAAAGCTCCGCCTCACCCCTAGTATTGGTAAAGAGCAATACTGGCGACTTTATGTTACACTTTGTAATGTGCGCCACTATGGCATCGGACACATTTGTAATCTCCCCTTCCGCAAGAACAATCTCCACATTATACTCTCGCAGGGTTCTGTCCCTCACTATGCGGCACCGGCGATGCGTTCCGGCAACAAACTTTGCCGCCTGTTTGGTATTACCCAAAGTGGCTGACAGGCCTATCCTAGTTAGCGGATATGTCGTATTCTTCTGTAGTCGTTCCAGGGTTATGCTAAGCTGGGATCCCCGCTTGTTGGGCACTATCTCGTGGACCTCGTCTATAATGACCCATTTCAGTTTGGAGAGGGCTGAGAGCATCTTGGGCTGAGATAGCAATACAACGGCGGTCTCTGGGGTTGTAATCAGTATGTCCGGTGGCGACTTGGCTATTTGCTGCCTTTCCCTGGCTGTTGTGTCCCCGTGCCTCACCTTTATCTCTAGATTGTTATTCTCTGCATACTGCGTAATGCGCCTGAATATGTCCCGGTTAAGGGCGCGCAGCGGTGTTATGTAGAGACAGCGTATGTGGCCAGGCGCGCGGTCATGACTTATGCTGTGAAATACGGGAATCACGGCACACTCAGTCTTGCCGGAGCCGGTTGGCGCCACAATCACGGAGTCTTTCTTTTGTAGTATTTGCGGTGTCGCCATGTACTGTATCTGGGTTGGCCTGGCAAAACCCATGGATGCGAAGATATCTTTTACCTTACTGGTTATTCTTGTGTGCTCTTTCATAGAATAATGCGCCCGCTATGCCAATAACAAAGAGGACTGGCACTATTATTGGTATTGCGTCGTACAATTGTGTGTAATGCTTGCTTGTAATGAATAAATACATTTTGAGAGTCCAGTATTATTGTAATGTATGAAAAGTCGGTCCGCTAGTCATTGGCATCCCGCTCCATCCATTTTGCATCATTTGCCCTAATTGTCTGGGTCGCCTTTTTGTTCCTGAAGTGGCGTTTCGCCGTTATCTATATCCAGTGAGAAGTGCAACCTTCTCTCATTGTAGTAGTCAACATAATCCCGGAGACTGTCATAATGCCATATCTCGTTGGACTCTTAAATAGGAGTCCCCTCGTCCTCAATCATTCCATGGAAGCGCTCCAGTTTGCCATTTGTCTGCGGGGGGTATGGTCTGGAATTGATTAGTATGATGTCTTGATCCAGCAGTTCTTCCTAGAATAGTGGGTTTCCAGCTTTTCTTGCCCTTTTATTGTCCTACGAAACACGCGCCGTTATCCGAGATGCAGGGGCGCCGAATCGTTCTATAGCCAATCTCATTAATAGAGTGGCGTTCTCTGAGGTTGCATGCTCAAATAGTGCCGCTCCGACTATACACCTGGATGCATCATCTATGAGATTCAGTCCCCCTGAAGCGCTCATCTTTTCATGACATGCCAGTGCCACATTGCATTGGAATATTTACGCTCATAGCGTACCCACTCTGACTTTGCAGGTGATGATCCTGCCGTACCGTTCTTTTTCATTATGTGATATACTGCGCGATATGTATTATGTCTCAGTCTCTTTGCAATATGTACTACTCCTGCGGGATCCTTGCTGTATGCTTCAGTCACCATTCGTATCTGGGTGGCGGTGATTGGTATCATGGGCCTGCCCCTCTTTACTCGAGTCGTTCCCGTTCTCTGGTTCACAATCTTCGTACGTGTCTTGTTTCAGGTCTTGAGATATATTGGTTGCGGCAACGCCTCTTTTGTCGTGATTCCTCTGTTATTCTCTTTACCATATGGCTTGTGCAATCTGAACTACTGTACGCCGGATCCTAAGCGGACTTACTTTTCGTACTATTGAACGCCATGAGTGTGGCACAAATTATATACAAACGAAAAAATCCAGACAATCTAATGTATCGGGGCAGGCTCTCAGAGGAATTAAATCATGATGCCAAAGAGTATGTATCATCCACAGAGTCCGATAAAAAAATACAGATTCATGACATACAGGGAACCCGGGTGCACGTACTCATGTTATACAAGATAGGCATGATGCCAAAGAAGGATGCCGTAAACATACTGTCTGTACTGAGTGAGGCGAATACAACACAAGGCATTTCAGAGAAGGAATACAATGACGCGGAAGATGGACACGAACTTTTAGAGGCATATGTAGCTAGGCAGGCAGGCGAGTCTGGCGGCAGTATGCATGCAGGTCGCTCCAGAAATGACCAAGTAGCCTTGGCAATAAGACTGAAACTGCGTGCAGACACCATAATCATACAGAGAGGCATACTGGCCCTAGCTGAGGTACTGTTAAGACAAGCGGAGTCCAATACAGGTACGCGCGTCCCGCTATACACACACCTGCAGCACGCCCAGCCAGGTCTTTTGTCACATTATATGATAGCATATATGGACGCACTTCTGCGAGACTACCACAGGTTCCAGGACATGTACGCGCGAATAAATGCCAGTCCACTGGGGGCAGGCCCGGTGGCTGGGAGTAGCTTGCCCATAGACAGGCTGCTTACCGCTGAGATGCTGGCCTTTCCTAGCATAGTGGAGAACTCCCTTGATGCCACCGGTACCCGAGACGGTATTTCAGAATTTGTCTCTTGTGTGGCCTTAATGATGGTTAATCTAAGCAGGATGGCCGAGGATTTTGTTTTGTGGTCCAGTGATGAGTTCTCGTTTATAGAATTGGGAGATGATGTGTCCTCACCGTCTAGCGCCATGCCACAGAAAAAGAATCCCGATGTCATGGAGTTGACACGGGGAAAAGCCGCGCGAGCAATAGGGGACTTAACCTCAGTTTTGGCCATACAAAAGGGCCTAGCATCAGGGTATGGCAGGGATCTTCAGGAGACAAAGGAGCCAGCATGGTCATCCTCAAGCAATGCACAAGGAGCGCTTAGTGTTATGATGCAAGTAATAGAGGGTATGAAGATAAACCGGAACCGGATGGGCAAGTCTGCGCATAGTAATTCACTGCTGGCGCTGGGCATAGCAGAAGAACTTGTGCGCCGGGGCGTATCTTTCCGTGATGCACACAGGGTAGTTGGAGCCCTTGTACAAAAGGCGCACGCCATGAATAAACGGTTGGGAGATATGAACAAAGACGAGATAGAGGAGGCGTGTGATCTGGATGCTGCCATTGTGCTGGACGCAATATTGCATTGCGTGAAAAGCGACGTAGTATCATACACCAGCATAGGCTCCGCGTCCGTGGAACAGCAGCATCACATGATAAAACATCGCAGAATAGTTCTTGCACGCCTCTGTGAGATGCTAGAGCAACAACAAACAAGTATCAGCCAAGGCATGTCAAAAACTGACAAAGAGATAGAGGCACTGCTGTCCCAGCCCGCCGAGTAGACATTCCCATCATGACTCTTCTATATGAGCCACACCCTTGCATATCATATATGCGGCGGCAAACGCTGGAACCTGGACATACTCGTTACTGTATGGGCCAAACCGCATACCCCTAAGCGTGAACTGTATTGGGCAAGTGGCACGTACACCTGTTTCCTCACTGTGTATTTGTACTGCATGTACGTATGGATCAATATTCATGTCGGCGCATCTTATCTTTACAAGAGAGCTCTTGCCGTTTATGGTGCCGGGCATGCGGAATATACGATGCACATCTGAGGTTACATTGGGATCAATACAGACTCCAATAGTCCTGGATACACTATCAATTACGCGCTCCATGGAATCATAGCCAGCCCGCACAAATTGTGGTGCCTTTTTGTGTCGGCCAGACTTTGAGCCGAATACACCCCGAGCAAACCTCCCCCGCCACCCCCTTTCATCTAGGCGCGGTAGTAACGAGACAGTTGCGTTGCTCTTTTTCATGCCCAGCGTGTCAGGCATCAGACCCCGGCACCGGATATAGTCGGTCAGATCATGGCGTTCACGAGATTTTATCTTTGCCAAAGCGGAACTAGTTACGTGTATGTGATAGCCATCATTTCCCGAAAAGTATACCCGTATACCAGACTCTATTCCCAGATCCTCCTCCAGTATGTCTATTAGTTTTTCAACCTCTTTCTTGCACTGATCCATGCAGTTATTGCACGGCAGTGATAATGTCGTTGTACGGTTCGAGTCACAAAATGAGCATTTTAAATCCGTGCCAACAAGACCGCAATCAGAGCATACATGTACAGTATGGGATGAACGACACTTTGCATTGAGATCCTTGGCATCTATATCAAATATTATATCCGCGTCCTGCCACTCTTTGTCGGACATCGGCAATGCAGGAAACAGATACCTAGCGTTGGATGCGTAGACATCAGTGGGAGCTTCTCGCATCAATAATGGAAGTAAGTCATTTTTATCCATTTGGATATGCCGGATCATACCGGAATCATGTCTTTGATATCCAAACTCCCGCTTCTCCATGTGTGGGGGCAACTCTACTGTGGAAAATCGCTCAAAGTAATAGCGCCGAATGCACGCAGTGATAAATTCGGCATCTGTGGAGATCATCGTGAGCCAAATTGTAAGGGGTTTGATATACCGGCGCATTCTGGTATGGCATAGCATAAATCCAAGGAGCGCAGTTTTTCACAAGACTGACATGTGTATCTTGTAGATTTTCCAAGCTTGCCAGCCAAATGGTTCAGCTGATATTCAGTAATTGATTGGTTATAGTCAGGAGCATTTTCAAAGTATGGTATAATATCAGGAATGGGATATTCTTGTCCCAGCATATATGTAGCAAGCATAAAACGACCTGAGTGGGATAGATTCTTGCCCGCCTTCAAAGTGTCGATTGCATGACTTATGCATGGAGGAATTTTATTGGAAACTATAGTACGAGGCTGGAATTTTGCTTCCATATTTTTTAATTGTGCCACAAAATCCTCTAGTCCGGGCACCATACTAGGAGTGGTAGCTGCATGTATCTTGGCAGTAATGTAGTTCACCAGCTCCTGTCGTATGAGCCGCACCGTTTCATGGGGAGTAAGAAATACCTTGCCTGATTCTACCCGGCGATTTATTAATTTCCATTCTCGTGCATGAAAATATACTGCTCTACTAAGATAGTCTGCCACATTTATTATAAAATGATCATCGCTCTCTGATATTTCCACACCGGATATGTCATGTATTATTTTTGTAGCCAATCTTCTTGTATCCATGGAGCTTCGTCTTAGATCAGATTCAAGAAAAAACTCGGCACCACGGGCTTCCTGCAGTGAAAATTTTTTTATCAAATACTGGGCGCGACTAAGTTTTAGCAATATCACAGATAACAGAAAAGACAGTACTTCACGAGGTAGACTGTCAGCAGCGAGATCGCGATTGATATCAGACTTGTATACCTTACCCTCTTGCGTAGCCACCTGGATACGGGCAAACGCCCTCTCGCGTATGGATACAAGATCCGGGTCTTCACTGATCTGATCCAGCGTGAATCCGGACTCTCTCATGTAACGACCTGCATCAGTCAGAAATGGATACTTGGCTAGCTCGTGCGGCCCCAGCTCTATCAACCCACATAGTACATTTGTTCTACAATATTGGTTTTGTGTCCCATAATTACCTGCGTAAACTAAGAATTTATGTAACGGACCAAGGATATGGATTTACACCACTAATCACATGCACAAGCCATACTGTATGAGTTCACCTGTGTCTAAATTTACGCATAACTGATCGCGACAGTTAATGTGATTTGTGCATAAGATTCCGGAAGACGTGAACTCATACGCCATACTAATTATGTTGATTTGTTGTGCATGAATTTGAGCATATATGTCATTTAGCCAAATGGTTGCCATATGATGAATGGTGCGGGAGATGGGATTTGAACCCACGAACTCCTAAGAGATAAGGACCTGAACCTTACGCCTTTGACCGGGCTGGGCGACTCCCGCAATTATAAAACTTTGATTATATAATATGACTCTTTTGGAAGGAAACAAACATGTAACAACGTGCATAAACATCTAGCCTACAATATCACATAATGGTTATTTTTAGTTAGTTTACACCAATTATGAGTAAGTCTTACTAATTATAACGATCCGCTGTAAGTAAATTCAGATATAAGTAACTCAGAATTTTATTAAAAATATTTATGAATTAGATGGAGATTATGCATAAAGGTCAGGGAATTCATGACAGTAATGGGTTTTGTGCGTGATCGTTTTGGACATCGTTGCTTTGCAGACCTATTTGCATAATGTCCGATCTTTACCAGCTTATGTAGTAATTGCATTGTTTAACATGCGCGTATCCCCAACCCACTCGCCGGTAACCGTAAATGTGAGTATTCTCTTGCTTTCACCGTCCGCGAGCACTGATGAATCCGCGCCTCTTTTTCCATTTGGCCCTAATCCACTCGCCACGATTCAAGGCCGGTCGAGTCAACAATCATGGTTCTAGTCAGCTTTTTGTCTGTGCCGATAATCATGCCATTCCCCTTGTCTATGTCAAGATCTCTTCCGCGTCTGTATATTGTGGAGTAGTACGGGGTTGTATGAGTTCACCTGTGTCTAAATTTACGCATAACTGATCGCGACAGTTAGTGTGATTTGTGCACAAGATTCCGGAAGACGTGAACTCATACACGGGGTTTGGTACCCTTCCAGTAGTAATTTTGTATGAGTTCACCTGTGTCTAAATTTACGCATAACTGATCGCGACAATTAATGTGATTTGTGCATAAGATTCCGGAAGACGTGAACTCATACCAACCAAACTGTATCAAAAAGGCGCACATTAATCGAGCATGTCATACGTATGCTCAAGGTGTACCGTAGATTAAGTCAGGTATATGATGGCAGTCGTGAGGAATTCCGGATCTACTCGTAGTATCCGGGTTGCATAATTTGCACATTATGCACAAGCATACCAGGTACAAGAAATTTTTGAAAAATATCTGTCCATAATTTCCGTGATATTATAATTCAAATATTACTCATCAGAAAATCCACTAAATTAATGGGTTTTGTGGTAACAGTTTGTATGAGTTCACGTCTTCCGGAATCTTATGCACAAATCACATTAACTGTCGCGATCAGTTATGCGTAAATTTAGACACAGGTGAACTCACACAACCGTTTAGCTCACTCATGATATACGTCATCAATATCCGGTCACCCCACTACACGACATTTGCAATCACGGCATACGTTAGTGCTGGCAGGTGGCATTAACATTGTTCATGCTTGACTGATTGTGTGCCATAAAATACACCCTAGTTTGAAGCAACATGTGCTGCTACTGTCAATCATGCGCATAAGGTTTAATGTCCATTATTTACATAAATTCCAATGGACTAAATATGGTGATGCCTAGAGGTCTATGTGGACCTTATACTTGGAATGGGTGAGGTTGGAACAGCCCTGAATGAACTATTAACATTACGAGGGTTTGCAGTATCTGGTCTAGATTCCATTAAATCTAAATGTGTGGGCCATCCCCCCGATGTACCAGAGATCCTTCATGTTTGCATACCCGGAAGTTTTAAAAAATTTAACGAAATAGTTTTAGAGCACGCTAAAAGTGGCACGCAGGCAGTAATGATACACTCTACAGTCAAACCAGGCACCGCAGAGGCAGTACAAAAGAATACTATCATCCCAATAATATCATCCCCTACACGTGGAGTGCATATTAGATTTGTTCAAGACATGACTAGGTATACAAAATTTGTAGCTGCCGACACAACTGTTGATGATGCACTCAAGAGATCCATTGATGCTAGATTTGTAAAGACACAATGGATGTCTGGTACTCGAGTACTAGAATTAGCAAAAATATTAACCGATACTACCTACTACGGATGGTTGATAAACTATGCCCAAATAACAAAGATGATCTGTGATACTGAAAGAGTAGATTATGATGAGTTGTGGACATTTGCGGAAGAAATACAGCAGTATCTGGGTAATCGTCCCAAGATGTATCCAGGCGTGATAGGCGGGCATTGTGTAATACCAAACTTAGATCTACTTACATATGATCAAATTAACACAGTCGCAAATATTAATCAAATTTATCGTTCATACTTATCTGAAAGATCTAATCAATAATTTTTTACATTTATCTAGATTTTTGTACGTGTTCGTTTATATTCAAATTTATGCATAGCGATTCTCTATTACTATGGGTATCTATCTGTGTGAGTTCACCTGTGTCTGAATTTACGCATAACTGATCGCGACAGTTAATGTGATTTGTGCATAAAATTCCGGAAGACGTGAACTCATACATAATTTTTACAAGCCAATTTTATTTTTTATTTGTTTTTTCATTAATTTTAACTGATATTTTTTTATTTTTTCCCTCGTTTCATCTGGAAACTGAGAATAATACCCATCTTTCTTAGGCCGGTATGTACAATATTGCCAAAACATATTCAAAACACCTCTTTTACTAATATCTGATTTTTTTAAAAAATGGGAAAAACATCTTGCAATTGCATAAATAGGATGATACCCTACAGCCCTCATACCTCTGCCAAATCCTGAGAAGCCATGACTGTGGCCCAATTGGTCTACATGTTCAAAACCAATGTCATGAAATATTTTACTTGAATAACCCTCAACAAGTGCATTAAGTAGTATCTCTGATTCATAACCAACTATCTCGGGACATTTTTCATAGTGATCAAAGAACCATTTTTGTTTTACAAATCTTCCAGCACCATGTGGAGCACTCGATTGTCTGCTTCCATAATCTCCGGATGCAACCACGATTTTTGTATCAGATTCCATTCTTTTAATTATTTTTTCTGCATAATTGTGTTCAAAAATCACATCTCCGGCAGCAATCATATAATAATCAAATTTTTTATCCCAGCACATATTAAATAACTTTGGTAGTCTTCCATAATCTCTGGTTTGACTATCTGTATGTATAACACGGATAATGTTTGGATACTTATTTTCAAATTCTTTTAAAATATTACTTGTGTTGTCTGTAGATCCGTCTTCAGCAACAATAATTTTTGCTGGTTTGTGAGTCTGTTCTACCAAGCTAACCATAACCTGCTGAATGGATTTCTCACCATCTCTTACTGGCAAGATGCAATAATAGGTAGGTTTTGCTGATTTATAGTTTTGTGCAGATTTCATACGTACTATCTCTATCTAATTATACTTTTAAATGCTAGTCACACTTGTGGGGCATGGGTCCACATGTGTTCCAGTATGAGTTCACCTGTGTCTAAATTTACGCATAACTGATCGCGACAGTTAATGTGATTTGTGCATAAGATTCCGGAAGACGTGAACTCATACGTCAATAGTACGAAAAGTCCGCTTAGGATCCGGCGTGCAGTAGTTCAGATTGCACAAGCCAGATGGTAAAGAGGATAACAGAGGAATCAAGACAAAAGAGGCGTTGCCGCCACCAAAATAGCTCAAGACCTGAAACAAGACACGTACGAAGATTGTGAACCAGAGAACGGGGACGACTCAAGATGGGCAGGCCCAAGATACCAATCACCGCCACCCAGATACGAATGGTAACTGAAACATACGGCAAGGATCCCGCCGGAGTAGTACGTATTGCAAATAGACTTAGACAGAATTACAATATATCGCGCAGTATATCGCATAATGAAAAAGAACGGTACGGCAGGATCATCACCTGCAAAGTCAGAGTGGGTACACTATGAGCGTAAATATTCCAATGCAATGTGGCACTGGCATGTCATGAAAAGATGAGCGCTTCAGGGGACTGAATCTCATAGATGATGCATCCAGGTGCATAGTCGGAGCGGCACTATTTGAGCATGCGATCTCAGAGAACGCCGCTCTATTACTGAGACTGGCAATGAAACGATTCGGCGCCCCTGCATCTCGGATAACGGCGCGTGTTTCGTAGGACAATAAAAGGGCAAAAAGAACTGGAAACCCACTATTCTAGTATGAGTTCACCTGTGTCTAAATTTACGCATAACTGATCGCGACAGTTAATGTGATTTGTGTATAAGATTCCGGAAGACGTGAACTCATACCTATTCTAGGAAGAACTGCTGGATCAAGACATTATACTAATCAATTCCAGGCTATACCACCCGCAGACAAATGGCAAACTGGAGCGCTTCCATGGAATGATTGAGGACGAGATATGGCACTATGACAGTCTCCGTGATTATGTGGACTACTACCATGAGAGAAGGTTGCACTTCTCACTGGACAGATAACGGCGAAACACCACTCCAGGAATAAAAAGGCGACCCAGACAATTAGGGCAAATGATGCAAAATGGATGGAGCGAGATACCAATGACTAGTGGACCGACTTTTCATACATTACAATGTGATGACAATATTTATATTATTGTATACCATATTTTATCAAAATGTTAAAATCTACTAACCGTAACAATATCGTACTTAAAGCTTTAATCGGGGGGGGGGGTCTCCTCCTTGCACTTTTACTAGTATTAGTACCGGCCACTGATCTTGCGTTTGCTCAAACAATCGAGTCTATCCACATATCTGTAGGTCCCGCCTCCACTAGTGCCACCGTTACATGGCATCAGTACCCAGGTGATACCGAATATGTCGTGGTGTTACGTAATGGATTTGGAGATAGAATTCCCGGTGGGGTAACACGCACTTCAGGAGACACATATGATATTACCGGACTGACTCCTGACTCCCAATATATCGTATTTGTCAGAACCATTGGAGACGGCTTTGTCAAGTCCAACACTGTACAGTTTAAGACAAAAGTCGCTCCCTCTAGTTCCATTAATACTATACCAGACATTACCATGGATGAGTCCGAGAGAAGAACCATACCACTCAGTGTAACCCCTGCGAGTGATTCTGTCACATATGCAATAACCAAACAGGACGGCACGGCTGCACCCAGATTTGCATACATAGCTGACGTATCTCCTGACCGTACATTTAGAGACGGCATTGTTTTGGCTCCTAACAGAAGCGAAAGTGGACAATATTCACTGCGTGTCACAGCAACTATTGGTAGCGACACCATACATGAGGACTTTGCACTTACCGTGAATGACGGCACTATAGATCCACCTAGTATCTCAGAAATAACACCAAATTCTATAACTATTGAAGTACCTGGAACTCAACCAAAAGATGTTAAAAACTCACATCTTTGTATGATGGCTGATGTCTCTGAATCTTCTCCATTGAAGTATAAACTGACCGAATCTCTGACTATTCATGGTACCATGACAATCACAAACCTCTTACCTAATACTGATTACACCATCCGTGTGATCAACGAATGCGAAGATATAGGTTTAGCAACCTTCAATGTCAATACTGGCTCCTCCGCCCTAAGCTTCACTGACACCATAAATGACATTACCATGGCCGAGGGCACAACACGTAACATACAGATCAATGCAACTGATTCTGATAATAGGGACATTACATATAGTGTAGAGGTCCTGAACGACAAGACATTACCTGGCTCTGCGAAAATATTAGATAGTACCCTCGTTTTGGAGCCTGATAGAACAGCAGCAGGGGAATACACTCTACGTGTCACAGCAACTGCTGGCAGCGACACTAAACGTGATGAATTTGTACTTACCGTAAGTGACCCTGGTATTAATCCACCCCAAATCAAAACTCAAAATAGCACCTCTGTAACTATAGAGGTCGCCTCAGAGGACTATAATACAAAAGACCCAACCTGTACAACCGCCGCTATCTTCAAAACCTCCTCCGGAGCTGCAAGTGCTGATTTAGAGGATTTCGAATCAAACCCCCTTACAATTACGGGCCTCTCACCTGATACTGCGTACACCATACGTGTGTTTAAATCCTGTGAACCCGATGTTGGAAGGCTGGGAATCCTAAAGTTCACTACATCTAGTAACAGTCAGACATCACCTGATAACAGTCAGACATCACCTGATAACAGTCAGACATCACCTGATAACAGTCAGACATTAGTACTAAGTAGAACCATAAGTGGCAATGATGTTACTCTAAGCTGGAACGACTTGGCAGATACTGCCTATATCGTGGCGGTATTTGATGGGGACGGAGACCGAGTCATTACTGGCGGATCAGCACGCGTATCAACTAACTCCTATACCCTCGAAGACCTAGATGCTGACACATATACGGCATTTGTGAGAACCCCTGGACCCTCAGGAACTCATACCATGTCCAACACTGTAACCTTTACCATCACTAGTTAATTTTTTTCTCAGTTTAAGTTGGCTCACGCGTTCAGATGCCAACCTGGCTTGTATGAGAGTGCGGCATAGCCATGAAATTGTTCTAGCCGCCCAACCACGGGATGGCATAGCCATGAAATTGTTCTAGCCGCCCAACCACGGGATGGCATAGCCACGAAATTGTTCTAGCCGTCCAACCATGGGGTGGCATAGCCATGAAATTGTTCTAGCCGCCCAACCACGGGATGGCATAGCCACGAAATTGTTCTAGCCGTCCAACCATGGGGTGGCATAGCCACGAAATTGTTCTAGCCGCCCAACCATGGGGTGGCATAGCCACGAAATTGTTCTAGCCGCCCAACCATGGGGTGGCATAGCCACGAAATTGTTCTAGCCGTCCAATCGCCAAAAGACAGTAAGGTTGGCGCATATCCTGTCCCGACAGAGTACACATAACGGAATTAATGCCAGCTAGAATGTGCGGTAGCAGTGAGCGGGAATGATTCCAATTGGGTGCGGTAAACAAGGGGGCGGCCATTCCAGGGCCGATTATACCTGGGAACAATTCATGGTACATGTGGAATAGCAGAGAATAGTGGCTGGATTTGGATGATGTAAGTAGTTCATATGGACGGCTACCATGTAATGAGTCACGAATGGCGTGTATCCGCACCTGGGCGCTATCAGGACGCCCGGATCATCCCTGAATCGTTGCGGGTCGTCCGCGCAAATTACTGAGGGGATTGAATCATTCTTGGACGTGTTCCGGGAATGATTCCCGGCCAGTTAAAGTCCACACCGGGCCTTTCTGTAGTAGAATGGTATGAGTTCACCTGTGTCTAAATGGAACGGGTCATTCTATAACTGATCGCGACAGTTAAAGAACCGGTTCTTTTGTGCATAAGATTCCGAAGACGTAAACTCATACCTATTGACGTCCGGCTCCACCCTCACTACAAGGGTCGTTTTCCTGTCATCATTTATTGGTGCTAATCGGCTCTCGCCTCCCTTACCCAATAGTGTCACCAAATCATAACCGTCCGGTAATATATCCGGTAGCGGGATTGAAAGTCGGTTATTGCCATCAGGTCCTGTTACTGTACCAGCGTCACGTCAATTTGGGACTGGTATGATGGAATCACATTATCGTTAGCCGCGTGTACGGTAGTCACAGGCATTATTCCGGTAACAGCAAATACAAGGTATGAGTTCACCTGTGTCTAAATTTACGCACAACTGATGGAACAGGTTGTTCTAGTTAATGTGATTTGTGCACAAGATTCCGGAAGACGTAAACTCATACAATACAAGACTCACTGTAGCCAAGATTGTAATTATGGTAGTTTTGTTATTAATTGCAGTTCACGCTCCCATACATGGTTGGTCGTAGCGCGTGCTGCGTATAGTCTCGCTCTATCGGGGGAGGGGCGAGGATAACTGATGCCAGCGAGCGTTGCCACCATTAGTAAATCCAGTCGTATTAAATAAGTATTTTTTAGTGTAAATCATAGTAAATCATTCAAATAAATCGACAAATATCAGCAATCACACACAGAATTCATCACTTTTTTGAATTTCCTGACCTATTGGAATGACTGCCGTAGTCTTTGATCATGATTAGAAGCAGAACCCCAGATTTATGTACGTGTCATAATATCACTGAATTCATGGCACCGTATAATACACTAGAGCATTCCACCGACGCCCTCATCGAGGTTGTCTCCCCCAGTATCGCTGAGGCGTTCCAGGATGCCGGATATGCCACCATAGACATAATGATAAACCGGGAACACGTAAAAAAGTCCTACAGTCGCACCATACACGTCGAGGCAGACAGTATGCACGAACTGCTATTCCTGTGGCTGGAGGAGATGATATTTCAGACCATAACTGATGGCTTTGCAATATCGGAAATATGCGTCACGTACCGGGACGGCCACATAGACTCTACAGTACACGGCGAACCATTAGACATACGGAAACATCACTTTAGAGTGGAGGTAAAGGCGCCCACATATCACGAGATGGCCATACAATATGATAGTGATGCCACAATGAGGTTCCTGCTGGATTTATGAGACGAGACTTTTATTGTATGAGTTCACCTGTGTCTAAATTTACGTATGAGTTCATTACTGTCTAAATTTACACACGACTGATCGTAACTATTGGTACGGCTCACGTGTGATTGGCGAATACGTGAACTCATGCCTTTTATTGTCATAACCAGTCACCACACACATGACAGACCCCGAGATAGAGCGCATCATGCACGAGAAGATGCGTCGTATGATGACCCCCAAGAGAGTCATAATAGACATTACTGATGGAAACTTTAACGATATACTGACACAAAATCACCACGTATTGGTGGACTTTTGGGCGGAATGGTGCGGCCCCTGCCGTTCCATGCATCCCGTATTCGAGGACATATCAAAGACATATGAACACATCCAGTTTGCCAGAATGAATGTAGACCAGAACAGTCTTGTTCCCGCCAAATACTCTGTGCAGTCCATACCGACTTTCATACTATTCTGTAATGGAACGGCTACGCAGAGACTGACCGGTGCGGTGAGCCCCACCACATTACATACACTGTGCAGGGGTTGTAAGGACTAGTACGCGTAGGCAGGATCCCGCTTTCGCTGGGCTGATATGATATAATCAAGGGCCTGTCGCTGATCCTTGCTTAGTCTGTCAATGAACCGGCCCTGAAGATTCTTGGCATCCCGGGAGCCGGGCAGCGTATAGTATATTCCGTCCTCAAAGACATGACGACCCACCGTTATATCCCGAACAGAGCAGGCCACCTCCTGGCCGGTCTCCGCACGGGATATGCTCTGCCCGTCATGCTGTAATTGGTGAATCACTCCCACTCGCCGACCAGATTCATTCATGAAGGGAACCTTGGTGCGCAACTGTCCGGCATCCACTCTTATACCGAATACCGCAGGGTTGTTATTCCGGAATACATACCCCTTGAGAAGGGTGAATTTGGCCAAGGGTGTTATCTCGCCAAATACGGCATCCTCCTCGTGTATTATATCATCCTGTACCCACTGCAAATACTCATCCACCAGTCGGTATATGACCCTCTCGCTGAATATTCGTATATGACCCATCTCGGACTCCTCCAAAGCGTCAGGGAGTGTCTTGACGCCAAAGGCCAAGATTACGCCCAATCGGCGGTCCCCCTCCTTTATAGCCCGGGCACCCACAACATCCCGGCGATTTACAGGACCAATATCTGCCCTCGCTATCTTTACACCCTTGTCATTTAGCATCTGTACGGCCGCCTCCAAGGATCCTATGGTATCGCATTTCAGTGTGATACCCTGGCTCTGCGTATCAATGAATACTGAGCGCATCTCCGACTCTATTATGTCAGTATAGCGGGATATGTCATCGGGGGAGCGGGACACGTATAGTGTGCTCCCGGGCAGAACGCCACCCATATCAGGAGAAGCTATCTTGAGACCGGCAGCCGCATCCACCTTGTCTATGGCCATGAACTTGTCCCGGGGATCCCGCATCTCATCCAGCGGCCTAGGTAATAGTATGGCCTTTGGCTTGGTCACTATAACGCCATCCCGCCGGGCCATGACCAGCGTATCGGTCTTTTTTATGGAGCCGTCTATGAGTATTATGTTGGCAGTATCACCCAGGCCGGGCTCGTGATTTGCCTCCAGGACTATTCCCCTGGGCTCCTTGGCTTTTTGCTCCAGTCGTGCCTGCATGTATTGCTGTGTAAGAGCTACTAGAACCGTCAGCAATTCCGGTATGCCCATGCCCCGGCGCGCAGAGACCGGTATTATGGCCACCTCACTCTTGTAGTCCTTGACTCTATAGAATGCCTCGGACTTGTACCCCAGGACAGACAAGGTACCAACTACATCATATATGCTGGTGTCCAGCTGCTTCCTGACCGATATATCCTGTTTCGTGACGGACTCGGAGATATACGGAGTGTCAAGGGTGCGCCAGCCGGATAACTGATCACACTTGTTCAAGGCAATAACGAATGGCACCTTCCGGGCACGCAGTATGTCCAGGCTCTCCCTGGTTTGGGGCTGAAAACCCCTGGCGGCATCTATGACCAGTACGGCAATGTCTGCTGCGGATCCGCCCCGGCTGCGCAGGTTCTTAAAGACCTCGTGGCCGGGCGTATCAATTACAAGTATACCCGGTATGTCGGCGCCGGACTGTAATTTCTGGTGCAGGCGACCACACTTTTCTTTTATTATGTCAGGCGGCAGAAAGCTTGCGCCAATATGCTGGGTTATTCCGCCAGCTTCCCGGCCCTGGACACCCGTTCCCCGTATGCTGTCCAGTAACGTGGTCTTGCCGGAATCAACATGACCCAGTACTGCAACTATAGGTTGCCGAACGGCCAAGTCACGGAAACACCACGCCTGACTCGTGTGTAAAACTCTCTTGAGAGTCAGATGCATGAATGGCGTTCTCGGAGAGTAGCAATGACAAGTCACCCCGTATGGAACCGGGTGCTGCCTCGTATGACTTTGTGGAGCCGACCATGGTGCGAGTGGCCGGGATTGCATTATCTCCTTGCAGTATGCAAGCCACAACAGGACCAGAAGTGATGAACTCTACTAATTCCCCAAAGAAGGGCTTGTCTTTATGTACTGAGTAAAAGCGGCTTGCCATTTTATCATCGAGTGTCATCATCTCCAGCCGTTCTATTACAAAACCCTTCTTCTCGAATCTTTGAATGATATTGCCGATGAATCCCCGTCTCACAGCATCAGGCTTGATGACTATAAGGGTGCGCTCCACCTAGCCCCGCCTCCTTATTCCACCTTTGACGTACTTGCGGGTCCATTTCAATTTGCGTGGATCCCGCTTTAGAACCAGTGCGTTCTTTTTGCATTTTGCCGAGCAGAACCACAGTATGTTGCCATCATTCTTGGCCAGCATGGTGCCAGTCCCCTTGGCTACGGGCTTGTTACAGAAACTACAAGATTTTACCAGCAGACTCATTATACATGTCACCTATTTGATCTTCTTTGCCTCACGCTCGGTCTCCCGCAACATTAGTGTCTCCTGTACACGGACAGAGCCTTTTACATTCCTTGTAAGTATACGACCCTTATCCTTGCCTTCCAGGATTCGCACCCGTACCTGGATTACCTCACCGGCTATACCAGTACGGCCCACTATTTGTATGACTTCAGCTGGTATTACTTGCTCGGCCTCGGCGCTCATTTGGATGCGCCCCGGATCTTGGACATGGACTGCACTACTTGCTCCACGATATGCTGCGCGTCTCCGGCGTCCAGTATGGCCGTGGCGGCAGAGCGGGTATTCAGACCCAAGGACTTGCCCAGCTCCTGCTGGCTGGGAACAAATGCATATGGTAAACTCTGCTCATCACACAATATGGGGAGGTGTGCCACTACCTCTGGGGGATCCACATCCTCGGCGATAACGATTAGCTTACCGGTACCGCGCTCTATGGCCTTTGTGACCTCGTTGGTTCCCTTCCTTATCTTGCCGGTACTGGCGGCTACCCTTATTGCCTCGTATATGGGATTGACTAGGTCTTCGGGTGTTTCAAATTTCACGTAATATCCTTTGGCCATATTATGATTTGACTTGGAATTGGTCTTAAAAGTGTTGGGCGTTGTTATATGGTAACCGTTTAGGACCCTTGGACAACTGTTCAAAATACACAGCTAACATGTCTATTCCTGCTTTTTCTATCTTACATATACTCATGAATTTACCGTCTAGGTGATCTTTAACGCGACCTAAACGGTTACCATTTGGTTTTGCCATCATGAAGCACGGGAACACCATCACCCAACAAGACCATTATAACATGACACGAATCATTCCATAATGGGACTGTTCGGAACTAATGGCGTCCGGGGCGTCTTTGGTAGTGAGTTCACCCTAGAGATGGCGCAAAGGCTCAGTATTGCCATAGCACGGCACTGGGGGAGAGGTCCCGTCCTTGTAGGGTATGATGGAAGACACGGGGGAAGCATAATCGCGGACACAGTCTGCGCCGCGCTAAACTATTCCGGGCTAAACTGCAACAATGCAGGACTGGTGCCCACCCCCTGTCTTGAGTATGGAGTCCGGGAATTGGGATATTCCGGCGGCATAATGATAACCGCATCTCACAACCCGCCACCATATAACGGCATGAAGGCAATAGCCTCAGACGGGGTGGAGATAGCACGGGAACATGAGAGAGTAATAGAGAGGCACTATTACAGTGATGTGACAAATGAGGCGCCCACCAGTCAGTGGGGAGCAACAGGTACCGAGACCCGCACGCTGGAGACATACATTAGTGGCATCATCTCAAAGGTGAATGCTAAAGCCATATCCGGAAATAACTATACTGTAGCCATAGACATGGGAAATGGTGCCCAGGCCGCGGCGGCGCCCCTCCTGTGCCAAAGACTCAACTGCAACATGATACCCATACATCATACAATTGACGGGGACTTTCCGGGCCGGGGACCGGAACCCACACCCCAGAACCTGCAAACGTTATCCGGTACTATAACAAAAGAGAAGGCGCATCTAGGCATTGCCTTTGACGGGGACGGGGACCGCAGCATACTATGCGATGAAACCGGGAACATACTGACCGGTGACGCGTCCGCCCTAATGCTGGTAAGATATCTCTTGGAGAAGAATCCCCGCTCCAAGGTGGTGACCTGCATAAATTCCGGCGACGCCATAGAGGACATGGTACACGATAGTCAGGTGATACGCACCAAGGTAGGCAGCGTCGAGGTATCCCGCATGATGGTAGATACGGGGGCGCTGGCAGGCTTTGAGGAGAATGGTGGTTTTATGTATGGGAACCATAACTGTGTGCGCGACGGGCTCATGACACTTGCCCTGACCCTGGATATGATGGCCCATCACAACAGCACGATATCACAGGAGACAGGTACGCTACCCCCGTCTTACACCACAAAAACAAAGGTGCCATGTGATACTCATATGGCTAGCGCCATTATGGACAAGTTATACTCATCATACTCCCAGGGCCAGAGAGAGGACGGTGTAAAGATAATCCTAGGACAATCGCACTGGGTCATGATTAGACCCAGCGGAACTGAGCCCATACTCCGGATATATGCGCAGGCACCTACTGGAAAAATGCTGGAGAAGACTATTCAGGAGTATACGGACATGGTGGAAACATTAACGCGTACAACTTAAATTATGGACAGTACTACATTTCGCAAATGTCGAATGAAGCGCGCGATACCATCTTTATCGGCAAAAAACCACTCATGGCATATGTGACATCAACGCTAATCCAGCTCACAAATCTTCCGGCGGTAACAATCAAGGCCAGAGGCATGAGCATAGGCCGTGCCGTAGATGTGGCCCAGATAATATCTCGCAAGACCGAGAATGCTGGCTACTCCATTGGTGACATAAAGATAGGATCCGAGTCTCTTGAATCTAACGACGGCAAGGCACGACAGGTGTCAACCATCGAAATAGAAGTGAAGAAAAACGCAGACTAGAACTGCGCAAGTGCATTTTTGTGATATTTTTATCGTATACTAGGATCTTTTATACCGCTCTTCTAGCTCACGCATGTCATGTAACCCAACCAGCTGGTTGAACTGATCAAAACTCATGGAAGTGCCACTGGTGACACCATTCTGGCGCAGATGCCGTAGTGCCGACATGGACGCGGCAGTGGCCGCGTATAATATTGACAAGGGATACAAGACTATTGAGAATCCCATATTATGCAATGATGATGCAGGCTGTATGGGGGTAGCACCGCCCTCTATCATGTTTGCCACCAAGGGGGCATCTATGGCCTTGCCTATGGTTTCCATCTCCTGGACTGACTGGGGCGCCTCTACAAATATGGCAGTGGCGCCTGTCCTCTTGTTTTCCAGTCCCCGCTGTATGGCCTCGTCCAGTCCCAGGGTTGCCCTAGCATCAGTCCTTGCCACAATCACAAAGTCCCTACTCTGGCGCGCATCAAGTGCAGCACCCAGCTTCTCTGTATACTCTTCCTGTGATATAACCTCCTTGCCCTTCATGTGACCGCAACGTTTGGGCCATTTTTGGTCCTCCAAGAATATGCCACTAGCTCCTACACTCTCCAGCTGCCTCACCAGGCGATGCACGTTTAGCGCCCCACCATAGCCGGTATCCGCGTCCACTATAACTGGAATATTCACCGCGGAGCATATGCGGCTGGCATTATCAATGGTCTCGGCGGCACCCACAAAGCCGTAGTCTGGCATGCCGAACAGTGTAGCCGATGTCCCGTAACCGGTCTGGAACATTGCATCAAAGCCTGCCATCTGCGCCATGCGTCCCCCCAGGGCATCATAAACACCGGGAACCACCAGTGGCTTTCTTGACGATATGTCTGCTGCAAGACTCACGGTATGAGTTGTATTGATACTATTATCAATGTATCTTGGTGGAATGAGGTGGTGAGCTAGGTTGAATGATGCAAGAGCAAATACATCAAAACCGCCACTGGAACTCTGAAGGCATTAGTCGTGCCGCGTCATACATGTCATTATTGATTGCAGAGTCATCCGGCCATCATTGTTACAAGATAAACCAGTACACACCCACCCTGTATGTTACTGGTAAACGGAATAGTGATTATCAAGGCGCCATCCATAAAGCATGAAGATGAAATTTCCACTGGAACCGGTCTATGTGGACGGTGAGGGACATTTGACATACAACCAAAAAAGGGATGGGAAAATCGTATCATGTATGAAGAATTTTTGTATGAGTTCACCTGTGTCTAAATTTACGCACAACTGATCGCGACAGTTAATGTGATTTGTGCACAAGATTCCGGAAGACGTGAACTCATACGAATTTTTACTGATAAGAAACCAAAACCGTTACAAATTCCTTAATGACTATCAGAAGTGTAACGACTCATACAACACTAGCATGCAAATCCCCCAAAGTTACTATTCCAGCGCCTTTGGTGCGATGGGCTTTTCCTGTTCCAGCTGCGGTGCCTGCTGCGGTTCGGCTAGCTTGGGGAGCTCCCGGACCGGGGCAGGGGGCGGCGGCGGGACCTTCTTGGACTGGTTCATGCCGTAGCGGTACATGTGGAAGAATGCCGCAAAGACTATCATGATCATGCCCACCAGGAATAGAGAGACATTCTGCATGCCAGTCAGCATGGCGTTATACGCTGCGATATTCAGGAATACCTGGAATGCCAGCAGTGCCACAATGACCCAGTTTATCCACTTTTGGGACAAGTTGATGGTGGCAGCCTTGTTGGGACCCTTCTCCTTGATTAGCTTGGACTTGCGCTCGGCTTCCTTTGCCAGCTTTATCATCATGTACGTGAATCCAAAGCTTAGTGGCACCAGCAGTATCATTACCAGATACAGGAATACCGGATCAATTACCAGCCTGTCCACCAAGGCCAGACTCGTATCGGCCGGTATGTAAAAGCCCCAGTATGTGGTGACCATTATCTGGGCCAGCCCGGTTATCCCAAAGGCCGTGATAATGGGCCTGTCCTTCCAGGAGAACTTTTTGTACCTGTCCAGGAACGGGACCAGCAACAGGGATCCTATGAACAAGCCCGGCCACAACACCCCCGTGACAAACTTGTCATACTGCGTCCGCAGGAACGCGTAGAGACCTGTCAGATACCACTCCGGGACTGTAATACCCGGAGGAACAGTAGGCTGGAACTTGAAGCCCAAGTCAATGGGAAAGACACCACCCGTAAGCAGGATGGCGCCCACCACCGCAAAGACCATTGGAACATCAAAGACCAAGAACCGTGGAAAGTGCACCGCCATGAGACCTAGCATCACTAATGGTAGCAGGAATACGTGCTGCGCGTAGAACCGCAGCACAAAGTCCGAGAACCCGTTTCCGAACATGGCATCCCTCACGACCGGCCCTATAACGGGAATCGAATTAGTTAATGACGCGGCGATACTAATGGCCAGCTGCGCCCGCTCGCTGAATATTACGTCATAGCCGGTAAATGCCTCCAGTATTGTAACGGTTCCCAGGATGACTCCGGTAACCCACAGTATCTCGTTGCGTATCTTGTAGCGGCCGCTAAAGTACTGATAGTACATGTGCAGGACTGCTAGGAGTACCATGGCATTGGAACCGTGATAGTGTATGTTACGAATATGGAAACCAAAGGGAACCTCGTCATTTATGAACGCGACACTGTCCCAGGCCCTGTCCAGTATGGGCTGATAATAGAACATCAGTAACGCTCCGGATATACCCAGAACCACAAAGACAATGAAGGTAAGCATGCCCAGGAATCCAAAGGGGCTCACAAACCGGGCCGGGAAGGAGAATTTTATGGCAGTAAATATGGTACGATCCAGCCCGTCCCATATCCATGCAAAGAAGGCGACGGCGCCCGTCCGCCTACTTAAGGAAACGGCCATATCCTATCACACCATTCTCGTTAGTACCCCACACAGGGGGCAGGATCCACAAAAATCCCTCCGCATCGGCCTCAAACTCCAGCTGCGGCAGTACGTCCGAGGGAGCCGCTTGCAGTGATGCCGGGCCAGCTACTGCCTGTCCTGTTTGGGCATCATAAATCGAACCATGACAGGGACACTCACCCCTCTTTTTATCATCAGAGGGGTAATACTTCCACAAACACCACAAATGCAGGCACACCATGGAGTATCCCCGAAAGGCTGTCACATCCGGAGCGTTACCCCCCATCTCGTCCGGTAATCTTATGAACTGCCACTTGCGGAAGGCCTCCTCGTCCAGTACACGATCCCCGGTTTTGGGATACGTTATGACCTCAGCATAATTTGTGGGAAACACATTGACGTTGGCTTGCGTACCGTCCGGCAGCTCAACGGGCACCTTCTCCAGCGAGGCGGAGCTGGGGTTGGGCATGAAGTTTCCCCAAGGCACAAAGGGCGCAAACGCCAGTCCCGTTCCCGCGGCCCCCATAAGCTTGAGAAAATCACGCCGAGAGAGCCCGTCGCTCTGCGCCTCTGTCATTTGTTATAAATAGTGTGATTATGTTATAAATCTTGGTAAGTTTGGAAAAAGCATCCATTAAGCATATACCCACCCTGTCAAAGTGACAGGAGACCAAGACGTACATAAATTCGTGCACGAAAACCGTGATGAACAAATGCAGGATATCACGTCTTTCGGGAATCTCGTACCACGATCAGTCATGGAATTACAGGTGAACACATCAGAAAGGTGAGGCGGACGTAGAGCCACCCAGCGTCTGCACTATGGTATAGGAGAGAATCCACATGAACAGGTACAGGAAGATAAAGCTGGGCAGCGCATGGGTCACTATCTTTTTACGATCCGAGGATGGCAACTGTATCCTCATGAACTTGGCCACAAATACCGTCCCGGCAAACAGTACAATCATGAACATAATGGACGACCAGCGCCTTGTCTCGCCCTCAAATGGTTCAAACAAGAAGGTGGCCACTATACCCGCTATTACCGCAAGTCCTATGCGGAACCAGTATAATCGGTCCATCTTGCGGTTGCGATCCTCAATGTCCATGTTACTCCGGGGTCTCTCCTGGGGTACATCCGGCGGTGGCACGTTACTATCATCAGGCGATGGCACAGGCTCTAGGGGTGGTGTAATATCATCCGGAGTCTCACGGATGGGGGGACTCTTTTTCTTCTTGTGTTTTGCCAAGGCTACCCTACCATGACATATGGATGGTTATATTTGCATCACTGTACAGTACTCACTGGAAGCGTGTCCATACCTGGATGGGCTCATATACTGACTCGCCCCCGTGCAGCGTCGCATGCAGCATTATGGTATAGGTACCCGGCTCCTCTGTATTTACCAGAAGGGAGGTGGTAGTGTCATTCCAGGTCTTGATCGGAAAGAAGCCACCCTGTCCTATGGCTCCCACTCCCAGCCAGTTCGAGGATGGCCAGGCGGCAAACTCCCTAAAGACGCCGGGCTCCACATTACTCTGTATTAGGCTGCCTTCCGGATCCGCCACAAAGACCGCCACACTTGTGTCATTCGACGACCAGGTGACATCTATCACTCCGGAGCTTACATCATCGGGCACATTAACATAGTATAATCGCCAGTCCCCGGACGAAAAGAGACCGCCCATGTCAAAGGAGCCCCGAACAGTATCTGATGAATACAGGGAATGAGAGCCGACACCATCATTGAGCATCTGGTATTCACCGGCAGAGCCCGTAACCGCATAAGAGACGGGCAGATTAACCGTATGAGAATCAGACTGGAACGTCATGAACCCCTGATACACGCCACTGCCCATGCCATATGGTACCGAGAGACTGGCCCGCAATGTCACCTCTGATTGTGCGGGCACGATCACAGTATGGGTGTCCAGCCATATAGCATCCCACGTATCACGATCATAGTAGCTGGCAGTAAGGGTATAGTCCAGGGCAGTAGAGTTGGTATCAGAGAGCCCGCTCCAGTACGACAGCTTGTACGGCACAGGATACACGCCTACAACTGGCACCCCCGAAAATACATCTTGCGGATAGGATACCCGCATCTCCTGTACCGTACCCCAGTTGCCCGCCCTGTTCACCAGTTCAAGCTCCGAGGCAGAAATAGTTTCATCACCGTTATCATCATGCCAGTCATACAAGTATAATGAGGAAATGGTCAAGTCGTCGCCATATATCGCCGTCCCGTTTAGGAAATGATCAAACTCAAAGTTCAGGTTCAGTACTAATAGCGATGATTCCGGTATCATATCCGGCATGTAAGAGTCCGATATCGTGTTTGCCGTGCGCACCTCCGAGAGCGGTATGTAATTGGGCGCAAATACACTGGTGTCATTTATGATTGGGTCATTCTGGCGGGGCTGCGTCGTACCATTTACGTGATGGGATCGTACCAGCGACATTTCATTGGGCTCCACCCGCACCGTAATGGGGGAGTCGCCGGGATTGTGTATGGTAAATGTGGCAGAGCTTCGACCTCCCGGTTCCAAGTGACCGGCAAACCATGACGACATGGGATACGTCTTGTGCGGTATGTAGATATCGCCAATGCCCAGCTGAGTCCTGTTTAGTGCGTCCAGGGCAGGGCCTGTCACTTCCAGTATATTCCGGTATGAGGCATCATTGGTGACCAAGAATATTTCTGCATCATCCTCAAAGTACTGGACGGCTGCCTCCGCGTTTACTATACCGGCACCCTGAACCAGTGGGTCATTTCCCAGGTCTAATGCGGTAGACATTAGTATGTTCTTTACCAGGAATGGGTCATAGGATATATCATTCTTGTATGTCTGCTCCATTATTAGGGCCGCGGCCCCGGCCACCAATGGACCGGACATGCTGGTACCGCCATATACTTCATGGGGATCCTGTTCCATCTCGATTGTAGAGCGGGTAACGGAACTGGGAGCAAACCCAAAGGCGCCGGTCGCCATTATATCCGGAGAGACAGTCCCTATGGTTCCGGGACCCCGGGACGAAATATCTGCTACATGTCCGTAATGACTGGAATAGTTCCCAAATCGCGGCTCGCCCTCAAATACCGGAGTGCCCACAAATATGTAATGTGAGGTAGCACCCACCATGACAGCCAGCGGGGACTCCGGGGAGTGAACTGTCCCGTATCCGTGGCCCGTATTACCCGCGCTTATCACAGTAAGCATTCCCGGATAATTATCATACAGGGAACCGGGAGTGGACATTATACCTGCCAGTATGGAGAGGTAGTCATAACCGGGAGCGGCATCAAGTAACGGAAAGGAAGATACGCCCCAGCTATTTACGGATATATGGGCGCGGGGACTGCCGGAATAAGTCCAGCCGGTACCATCATTGTCCATGCCCGCGGCCCACAACCATCCGTACTCGGTCCCGCCATACCACAGGGACTTTATGGGCAGTATATTCGCGTCCGGTGCCATTCCCGATAGGGCGTATAATTCCGTATTATTGTACACGTTATGCTGATACTGACCCTTGGATACAATGACGCCTGAAACGGCAGTACCGTGCCCGTAATAGTCCGTCATTAATCCCAAGTAGTTGCCATCAATATCAAGAGGCTCCAGCAGGGTAGCGTTTATGGATCCTGTGATGAAGCCTTCCGGCGTGACAGTGTCGCTTATAACACCGTATATATCCAAGACACGGGCCCCGGCCATTCCCGCCGAATAATCATTGAGACCATCCTCATCATGATCGTACAATAACATCTCGTTGCCGCTACCCAGTATTATGGGGGTCTCGTCGGTAAAGTCAAAGTCATATTCGGGCAGCTGGTCTTCCGGAAGATCGAACCTTGTAAAGTCCGCCCATGACGTGGACATATCAGGGATGATAGTATCATAGACTCCCGGCGTGTGCGAGTCCGTAACCAGAATGGGCACTGCCTGTATGCCCGCGTCTGATCCCAGCACCAGTATCAATGCAACGCCCATATGGTACACGCCACTCCTGGACATGATATAGTCATCCTTGGAGTTGCCTATCTTCATGTCCGACTCTAGTAGTCCCTCCACTACGGGCTCAAGTCCCAAATCCGGGTACAGTGAATTATAGATTGGTATTACGGTGCCCTGACCCCCCCGTTCTATGTCCAGGAATACGCCATCACTATTCACGTATACGCCGGAGGTATATCCTTCCGGAACGGCCCCGTTCCGTATGATATCGTCGTGAATGTGCGCATAGAACGTGGAATTTGTGAGAACGATACCCTGACCGTCCGCATCCAGCATCAATGGCATGTTATTATCACCCCGTGCGACCGAACCTGACATGTCTGGATTGGAAAAGTCCACACCTGTATCCACGACGGCAATTACGATGCCCTTGCCGGTCACGTTGTACATGGTATTAGCGATTGTCGCGCCAGTCACGTTGCCCTGCCCCACGTCATTACTATCATGGGTCAGTCTAATGTCCAGCGTTCCCTCCTGGGAGTCATGACCTATGCCTATCCCGCCGCCGTCCAGTATGTACCGGTATAAGCCGGACTCCTGGAATGTATCCATCTGAACTATGTAGGGCATTCGTATGTCATGCTCTACTGTTATGTCATATTCCAGCGCATATGCGGCCGGTATTATAGCCAGCAGACCCGCCAACAACCAAGCGCCATTCAATTTATACTACATTTGTTAACGGGTTTTTATCTGCTTCGTGCCAAGGTGGCTATCTGTAATGCAACAATAATGGCTATCAATGCCACAACAGGAAAGAAGAGCGAGTTCAGCTGGGATGATGCCTCCTCTATATTCAATACGGATTCGGATACGGCGCCCACGCTGCCGTCAATGTTTGAGCTTGCCTGCCGTAATGTATGGTTAAAGTTATCCACCTGCTCCTGTAGTTGGCGCAGCTCAGATGAGGTCTGTGTCAGCATCAGGTTGAGGTTAAGTATCTGCTCGGATATGCCGCCAATATCCTGCTTTAGTATGGTGGTGGCGACTGAGCCATGGGATATGGTCCCCTGATCAAAGGCCACCGCATGGAATACGTAGGTACCCTCCTGTTCCGGGATATAATCCGCATAGAATAACCCTTGGTGAAGTGTCCGAAAGGTATCAGTAATGTCCTGGACAGTGCCGTCCGGCAGGTGAACGTGGGTGGTGCCCAGCAATGTTGTAGGGTCATTTCCCACAAGTAATCCGTCACTTGTGACCTGCACGAATATTCTCATGCTTGTATTCACCGCCGCGGTTTCCGGCGCAAACATGCTCATGTGCAGTGTGCGCTGCACCGGCGTATCCACCAATTCAGAGGTAGCAGCGAATCGCACGTTCGTGGTATCAGAGAGCCCGCCCTGTTGTGTGCTAAGTGCCTCGATAGTATAAGTGCCATAAGGGAACGTGATTGATGCTTCCGGCCACATCAGTATGGTCTGCTGAAAGTAGCCGGTTTCATCTGCAGTAATTTGGTCGAATCGCGTAATGGTGTTGTCTGGACCAAATACCCGTATTATAATGTCCTCGCCGGGTATGGCCTGGCCGAATACAAAGAGTGGGTGACCGGTGGCATATACCTTGCTGTTAGTGTACATTTCCAGCTGGGCGTATGATAATGGTATGGTGCATATTATCAGGATACCGCACAGTAATGGTATGGCGCGCATGAAGTTTTATGTATGACTCCCGATAATATGGATTATGGGTCAGTGCCAGGGATGTAATGTAGTGCCAGTTGCGACTAGCGCTCTTGTGATCACGCGCTCAACCAGTATGCACAATCTTGGGCGCAGTTGGACTCATATCAGTTGTTCAACAAATATGGCAATACGCATGGTATGAGTTCACGTCTTCCGGAATCTTATGCACAAAAGAACCGGTTCTTTAACTGTCGCGATCAGTTATGCGTAAATTTAGACACAGGTGAACTCATACTACGCATGAGCTGATAACGTGTGACAAATGTATCACAAGATGGCAGGTGTTGAGTTGGAAATGATCGCGAATGCAACCAGCCCCGCTAAAACGTATGGTATTATCACATCATACAAACCCCATAAATCGATTAGATATACAACGGACTGGTCTCATCCGGACAAATAGCACATTTTGATGTCAAGACCCAAGAGCGGTTGTATAGCGGTCACCATAAGTCTTTGAGAACATGGTACCTCGCTCCCGGACAGTACATGGCTTTGGCTTGTCACCATTATTCCCGCCCTGACGCCTCCGGTTGGGCGGGGAACGGTTACTCGCTCCCGGACGACACGCTCTGCCGCCCTATACAGGGAAACCGGTTACTAAACGCCGCGTTGATATCGGCGTGAAATTCCTGGTTACATATTGAATGTGTCCCTAATTGATCGTGATTTGCTGTCAACGTGTCCACACACGTGACGGGTCTGTGGCTCGTTGGGCGGGTAAACCGCCCCCTCATGTATTTCGCTGGCACGGCCACCAATTCAATCCCCAGTGCCTCGCACTTTTGTACTACTTTCCGGCGGAACTCCCCTACCCGGTTCTCGCGCATGGAAAGGTTCATTGTTATTTTGTGGTTCCCGCCATGACTGGTCATTACTTTCGGTGATAAATCCTCTAGTACTACCTTGTCTGCACCTTTGGTGATCGCGTGGACTACTCTATTCGTGGAGTCGTTAGTTATGTTGTTGGCTTTCTGTCGTAGTCGAGTGATTTGTTTCTCAATCTTTCGCTTCCTGCGCTTACCTTTCGCGTTCTAATACTCTGGAGTGCGCTAATCTCCCGCAATGTAGAACGATGTTTCATGTTGGGAATCATCGTTCTGCCATTCGTGTCAGCTGTTACAGCTAGATGTTTCCCGCCGACATCCATACCGCGAACAACGCCGGTCGGTAGGTGGTGTCTCCCATATATTGATGTGAATCTCGAATTGACGCTCCCTATTGGTTACTCGTTCCACTATCTTGAATGAGCGCATGTCCAAGGAACGATCGATTGGTTTGGTTGTTCTCACCACACCAATGCCCGGCAGGTATAGTTCGCGAGAACCGCGCCTTATTGGCGGACTCACACAAGACAGTATTACTCTATTATTGTCACGCCGGTGTGGTATTTAATTAGAATGATCCTCGTACGCGCGCCTACACGCGACAGACGCCTGTAGTATGGCGCCCCGGCCATAGTTGGATGGTAACTCGCGCACCCATTTAATATCACGGCTCCACTTTGTCAATTCCAGGAACAAACCATTCTTGTTGGACGGGTAAACCGTCCCCTGATAACCGTTATAGAACGTGGTAGCTGATTCACGTATAATGAATCACAGACCATATGGTGACTTGGCGGACTCGTTCTTATTCTTGACCTTGGCCGGATCATGCTTCAATTCAAGAGTGGTTCCGGGTATGTAGTAACCGCCCAGCGTGATCTCGGATACCGCCCTGTTATACACGTAATCGGATGTGTGACCAAATATCTCGGCGCGCCGGGAGAACTCCTTATCATTCTTCAACGGTATAATGACGGTTCGAATTATGTCATCCATCATCTGGCAATTCTACTCTAGTAGTGGTTCTATAAAACTACGGTTCTATACCCGGCAAAGACTTATGGTGGACGCTATACAATTTCCACGGATATGTGGCGGAGAATGACAAAAAGGCCATAAGAGAATATGGAGGATGTGATAAACGTAGTGGAGAATTTCAATGACCTCAACGTCAGGAAGGACTTGAGGTGGTTTGAGCAATTGTTTGGTGTTGCACCGCAAAAGTGATACGCCAGAGGATGAAGCACAACTGATGCTTTGTCAAGGATGCAGAAATTGGCGCCACCACCCTAAACGGTTGCGCCAATCACACGCTACTTATGGTTTTATCTCCATTATACTGATACCGTCATCCAATACTCCGGTAACCACCGCATATAACCGGCTATTGGTAACGAACAGGTCAATATCACTGGCCCCATTCAAATATGAAAAGCCCTGACTATTATCATACACGTGAGTCACTGCTGCTGGACTCCCCGGATTTGTTATATCAATTATCTGTATGCCGTCATCCAGTATACTTGTCACAACAACATAGGTCCGGCCCAGTATGGTAGTGGCATGTATCTCGTTTGGTCCATTCAGGACCGATATGCCATTAGCATTATCATATATCTCGCTAACGGCAAAAGATTCCTCCGGTACCGTTATGTCAATTACCTGGATTGCTCCGGCCCACTTGCCTGCCACTAGGGCATATATACGATCATGCATATTCACTATCTCTACGTCGCCCGCTCCCCTCAATGCATGGAATCCAAAGTTTCTATCACTAGCACTGAATACGGGCCAGGGATATGCCGGATTCGTTATATCCAGGATTTGAACGGCATCACTATTCGTCCCGGATATGACCGCATAGATCTTGCCGTGTATTATGGCAATTTCCACATCCCAGGCGCCATCCAAGCTCCTTATGGTTATTTCATCATTTTCTATATCCTCGTCCGCCACGTACTCCTCCTCATTGTATATGGCACCGGCCGGTAACGGGAACTGTATATTCGACAATTCAATTATCTGCACGGCATCATCAATGTGGCTGGCCACAACAGCCACTACACGACCAAAATTCTCACGAACTGATATCCCCCTGGCCCCCTCTAATGCCTCAAAGCCGTCCTCGCCGTCCCGTATATCCAGGACCGGGATGGGATTTTCCGGATTCGTTATGTCAATTATCTGGACGCCATTATCATTATAGCTGGTCACCAAGCAGTATGTATTCTCCCCTATCGATATAACGGCCACGTCTCCGGGCCCGTCCAGGGTCTCAAAGCCGTTTACATCATCAAATATGCTGCTTACCGGTCTTGGATCCTCCGGTATGGTAATATTGAATATGTGCACGGCATCCTGCGCGTAATTGGCTACAATACCGTAATGGCTGTCCCGAATTTTAGTGACATGAATGCTGCCGGGCCCGTCCATCGCTAAATCTATGTCATCTAGTGCTAGTGTACTGCTGGTCAGTGTGGGGGCTGCAGGCCGTGTTGGATCCAGCACGTGTATCTGGTCGTCTAATGAGGCGGCCACCAGTATGTATGTGGTTCCCGCTATATCAACGGCGGATACTCCCTGTGCCCCTCTGAGTAATATCTTGTCCTCCTCAGCATCATCTTCCTCGGGAATGGTATCGGACAGGGGCCTTGGCTGGGACGGGTTGGCCAGGTCCACTATCTGTATGGCATCATCGTCGTAACTGCTTATTACAGCCCTGGCGTTACCGGATGTTGTTATAAGATTCATGTCCCAGGGACTGGCCAGGGCATTGAAGCGTCCCCTGTCATCCAATATGGTATTCTCCAGTAACGGCATAAAGGGAGTGGTGATATTGATTATTCGCATGGCATTTTCGTTATACGCCAGTACGGCAGCAAAGGTCCCATCATCATCATAAATGACCTCAACGTCTATGGCGCCGTCTATGGGCTCGGTCGCGTTATTCATGTCGGTTATGGGCAATGGTAGGCGCGGATTTATCATGTCTATTATTTGTAGGGCATCATCGTCGTAGCTTGCCACCAAGGCGTACATGCGGTTCTGTATTTGGGCAGCCGCAATGGCGCGGGCGCCCTCCAGATTCTCAAAGCCCCTCATGTCATCGAACGCCGCCGCTACGGGAAATGGCTCATACGGATTGGTAATATCAATCACCTGTATGCCGTCATCATCATGGCTGACCACCACCGCGTATATGCCGTCGGGTGCATCAAATATTTCCACATCGCTGGCGCCATCCAGTGCCGTATACCGGTCAGTGTCATCATACATGGCCGCGGCCGGTACCGGATTAAATGGATTGGACATGTCCAGGATTAGGACGGAGCTCTTTCCCAGTATGATTGCATAAGGGGTATCCTGTATCGTTACGGTCTTTACGTTGTTCGCGCCTTCTATGGCATCAAAGCCTGCCATGTCAGAGTATATCTCGCTGACTGAAACGGGGACGGCAGGATTTGACATGTCTATTATCTGGACCGAGTCCCTGCCGGTGGCCACGCCGTATACACGACTGGATACAGTTATGGTGTCTATATCCCGCACCCTGTCCAGTGCCTCAAAGGTGCTTCGCTCATATGTTATGGTTATAGTGGTATTGCCGGTGGCCAGGATACCCTGTATTATGGCACCATCCGCCGCCGATACAGTTACTGCCGGAATGTCCCGGACTGCCTCTATATTCCATGGAAGAATAGCATCACCGTACAGTATTATGCCGCCAGCGCCGTACTCTTGCGCCACATCTATTCCATTATTGCCGCCCGTATACTGGGCTAGCAGAATTGATCCCCGTGCTGGCATGGAGCCATTCTGTATATGATGACCCTGTCCTGTGGCCAAGATTATTCCGTCTTCCGGATACCACATTGGAGTGGCATCAAAGAAGGTATTGCCCACTATCAGCTGTGTCTGCCATATGGTACGATGAATCTCAGAGACCGGCGATATAGTAGGCGCAGCCTCTGCGGCCACCGGTATGACCAGGATTAGTGCGCATATTATGGCAACATTTAGCACGCCTAACTGAGATATAATATGAATATTAAATATTGGGAGATAACAGTATCTTGCGTAAATTTTTACTTGTGATAATTGTTCGCTAGCGCTCAAAAGATCCACGCTCTTATATATAGTAAGGAGGTACATTTCATGTGTATACTTTATTTTTTGTGATATTGCTTGGATTATTCGCTATACCCGTGGCGGCAGGGAACAGCACGTATGGGCCCATAGATGAAGAGATGGTAATACAGGAAATAGCCGACAGGATTCTAAGAGAGTTTGACACAAGTTCCAAAGATGCCATTACGCTGATTCAGGACTATGCAGGTACGCTGCTTGATGAGGATGAGATGTACGCCTTTGTTGCGGACTCTGATTACACCATACTGGCGCACTCATCAAGTCCGGACTTGGTAGGCAGTAGCATGTATGATGTCACTAACGTGCAGGGGGCTAACCTGGGAGATACAATAGCGGCATCCATTTCACCCTATGGAGTTTGGCTGGACCATGTCTGGTCCGGAACGGGTACGCATGAGTCCGGCCGTGTCTGGGTAATGGAGTATTGGGGGCACATATTTGGAGTGGGCACACACAAGGACTATTCGGCTATTCCCATTATACACATCACCGAGGCGGACCGGGATCGCCAAAAGATAGCCCAGGAGATGGTAGAGTATACCATTGCTTCCTATGCTGCTGATCCATCAAGGACCATAGATGGCATTAATGACTCAGGAGATGCCCGGTATCATAATGGCGAGGTATCAACCTTCATCATTGATTATAATGGTACTGTAACGGCGCACGGATATGACAGGAATTTGGCAGGCATAGAGATAGAGTATGCAGAGGATACACTGGGCACAAATTTGGGGGATCTCTTTGAGGAAAATATCTCGCCCTATGGTCGATGGGTATCATACTGGTGGCCCAATCCCGCAGAGGGGTACGAGTATCAGCTTACCATGGTATGGATCAAGAGTTACGCCGGACATACATTTGGGGCGGGAATGTTTCCGGAAGAGCCCTACGATGAAATGGACAGGGATATGTCATGGCTTACGCTGGACCGTCGGGAGTCGGCTATGAAGATGGTTCAGGGTACCATAGATGCTTTTAGTATTGATCCCGACAGGGCAATTTCACTGATACATGATCAGGATAACCTATTGTTCCATGATGGTGACATGTTCCCCATTGTTATTGATAACGAGTCCCGCGTTATAGTGGCGCACGGGTCCGCGCCTGAACTGGCAGGACAGGACTTGAATGGTATTGAGGGAGGAGAAGAGCTCAGTAGCCTGTTTGAGATGGCCACACCCTATGGAACGTGGGGCAATCTTGATAGCCTGCCCTCGTCTATTCGCGCAGACGTGCCCATTACCATGCTGGTAATGAGTAGTGGCGGCTATACCATTGGCGTGGGAACAGAGCTGGTACATCCTGACGATACCCATATGATTACACCGGAGCAGCGGCAAAACCAGTATATGGTGCAGGATATGGTAGAGCAGACCATAGATGACTTTGTCCTGGACATGGAGTATACCATAATGGAGATAAACAGTCTTGGGAATCCCCGGTATCATGACGGGGACCACTATGTCTTGGTAGTGGCCAGAAATGGTACGATAGTTGCGCATGGGGAAGACACTACATTAGTAGGGCTGGATGTGGAAAATATAGATGATGTCTGGGGTGTGAATGTGGGCGACCTGTTAGATGAGAACCGGTCAGTGTATGGAACATGGATAGAGTATCATTGGCCCAAGCCATCAGACCCCACCGAGCAGGGACACACAAAGCTTACGTGGATCAAGCATCATGTCGGATACATATTCGGCGCCGGTATATACATTGACTGATGTGTCATGGATAATTCGTGTGAGTTCACCTGTGTCTAAATTTACGCATAACTGATCGCGACAGTTAAAGAACCGGTTCTTTTGTGCATAAGATTCCGGAAGACGTAAACTCATACGATAATTCATTCTAGGTAGTTTATGGAGAGAATCATTTGGGTCACTCTAGACATGGCTCTTTATGACTTCAAATTCTAGGTAGCCAGTACACTGACCAGCAATGGCGATATCATACCCGAACTGGTAATCTCTTGTACGGCCTAAACGATTACCTTACGAAGTTTGTGCGCCTCGTTGGATACAGTTCACATGCCGGTGATTCAAAGTCATGTATGAAAGAATATGCCATATGGGTACACCCCATAAGACCAATTCAAAAATAAGAAAAATGTAGTAATGTCTTACTCTACTGTGATGTCTACTGAGATTGGTGGTGAAAGTGCAGTTGGGTTGTCAAGGGATTCCCAAACGAAGGCAGTAGCAGTGTACATGCCTGGTTCAGAAGGTGCCCATGACTCAGCTGGACTGAGTGACTGCTCTGGGTTGAGCGTGCCGGTAATCCATGCGAGACTAACAACAACACCGTTTCCGTCCTGGACCTGTACCAGATATGCGAATGCCTGATCTCTGTCCTGACCGTTCATCAGATCGGCAGTGATCTGTACCTGCTGGTCAACGGCTACAGTGTCAAGACTGTTGCCGAAGGAATCAACCACCCTCAGGTTGGAGGCTGGTGCTCTCTCGAGCGGAGGTACCACAGTGCCAATCAATGTAGTAGCCATTACATCAAGATCATCTCTCATATTGTACGGATCTGGGAGTGTGCGGTCTTCATACTCTGCGGTCACAGTGTCACCCTCGGCCGTCCTGAGACGATGTCCAGAGGACTCTGTCTCGGTGGTGAAGGCTACTGTACCCTCGAATATTCCTGTTGCTTCGTTTGTCTCGGTTACCGTCAAGTCAATACCGCCTGCGTCTGAATCAGACCAGACGTCAATGTCAAAGTTGTCAACTGCTTCTGGGTTCAGGTTCATGTCTGGGTCGATTACTCGAACCACACCTGTACCTGTAGCCGGATAGCTTGACTCTAGCCATTGGACTTCGCCGATGTTCCAGCGGATAAGTGCAGAAGCAACTATGGTGATATCTTCACTGTACTCGTATGAGACAGAGATACCATCGTCATTGCTGGTTGCCAAGTATCCATTGGTTGGACCAAGATCGTTGTTTGAACCGCTACCATCGCTGGTACCAGTTACACCGCGTGCATCATTGGGCTCGCCATCGCCGTCAGCGTCATGAGCTGCAAATCCAGTTAGTATTACCTCACCGGTGAATATACCAGTGTCGGTACCTGTTTCAACTAGCTTGTACCTATCAAGATCGTTACCTCTGGTGGATACCTTGAGCGGATCCGTCTCAGTGTTTCCAATCTCGTCTACTAGATCACTGTCATAGTTGTGGTCAGGAGCGACTATGGTAACATAGACCTTGTCAGTCCATGTGTAGACCTTCTGGTCTAGCTCAATGGTTGCGCCAAAGTCAGATGTCATGATATCCAGTTTTACGTCCTCGTCCTCTTGACCAACATAGTCAGCGCCGGATGGACCCCAGTCGGTATACTCCAACGTAATGGCCTCATCTCTCTCCAGTCTATCTCCATTAAGCTCCTCTGGTATCTCGATTATAGTCTGGAATATACCAGTACTATCGCCGGTCTCTCGGAAGGAGGTAGGCTCTGGATCGAAGGCAGCTGCATTACCACCACGGTTACCCATGGTAATAGTGGCAGCATCAGAATCCCACTCAATCAGGTCAAGATCATATGTCTCAGCCTGATCGTTGTCCAAGTCAAAGTCTGGCTCAATGAGTGTAAGTATCATATCAGTTCCGATGAGATACGAGCTCTTGTCGGACTGTAGGACACCGTTCCTCAGATCAAACGTTGCAGAATCGGTCACGGTATTAACGTCACCAGATGCGTCTGTTGGATCTTCATACTCGACTTGGAGTATGTCACCTTGTAGTATACAGAAGTGATCGCCAGTCTGGCGTACCATCTCCTGTGCAGACTCATTCTCATATTGGACAGTTGCTGGACAGTTGTTAGCAGATGGACCGTCTGTGTATCGAATTGTGACGTCTATCTCAAATATGCCTGCGTTAGGTGCGATCTCCTCTATAGTACCAAAGGATACTGGTTCAGGACCAAAGTATGTTTGGCTTATAGTGCCACAACTGTCGCTATTGGAGCCAGCACAACCTACGATGTAGGTGTGGGCCTCCCGTATAACAGATATTGTTACCGGAGCATCATCCATTGCAATTGAGTCATGTCCGTCTGCAGAGAGATCAAAGTCTGGGTCGTCAATTCGTATGTGGATAGTAAGATCACCATTAGTTACGTATGCAGCGTCAGTGCCTTGGTCGCTGAATGCAGTACTATGCAGTGCAAAGTATGACCTGCCATCAGGACTAGTACCCTGATTCTCCATGAGAGCCAGATCACTTTCAGATCTGGTTAGATCACTATCACTAATATCGCGTGCGCTATTTTGAATGTCAGAAAGCTCATCTTTAAGATCGTCTATAGCGTCAAATATGTCATCCAAGATGATATCTATTGGATCAGCCCGATTCACCCATCGATCACCCAAAGCCATGAATTCATCAGATAGGCCTGCATTAGCAAGCTCATTCATGAATTCCTCTTCGCCGGGTGCGGGTATAGCATCGTCCCTTACATAAACCAAAAGTTTATTGTAATTTGCAATACTATTGTTTATGTCGTGGACTGCCCTTGCCTCATCACTTAGCGCGGTCTCTAGCTCGTCTAGATTGTTAAAGTCGCTTGGTTGACCAAATGGTACTGGATATACTGTCCTATCAAGGGTGATAGAGCCAGTGTTAGCTCCTACGGCAGCACTGTCGCCTACCTCAATAATTTCACCAGATGCGTCTCGGAAGTCAAGGTAGTTTACCTCAATATCCAGACCAGTGGTGGATTGTGGAAGAGCGTCACCGTTCTGACACCAATCGCTTGGTATCTGGAAGTCTCCTGTAAAGACGCCGGACTCGCTAGAAGTTTCCACCAGTGTAAACTCGGTATCGTGAAGACCCGTATCTACACCCATATTATTAAGAATGGTCATACAATTATCACTGTTATCAGCGCTTGGCCAGTCCGTATCATCGAACGTTACATCCAAGAGTCGACCTAGTGGTCCAAAGGTCTCTTCAACCTCCTCACCATGTATCATTAGTTCAGCACCAACCTTACCGTACACCATTGAGTTTTCATTCGAGACTATTGTGTAGATATCAATTACATCAGCATCTACATTGAGATCTGGATCTTCTAGAGTTATTGTAACAGTATCAGCAATCTTGTATCTGCTATTATCAAAGCTTACAACACCACTGTAAGAGGGTGCCTCCACCTGATCTGATACCTGTGTTACAACACCGTCAGCACCAAGGTCACTGTACGAAACTCTTGGGGAGTCTTCATCAGTGAGATCTTCAATGACTATGAATACAGGCGCATCCGAATTTGTGGTCACATCATCGTATATGGCACCTTTGTCAGCTACAATATTGAGCTGATTGACCATTATATACTCCAGAGTAGCCTCGAACTGTGAGCTGTTGTCATCGGTCTCTTCGGCCTCGAGTCGGACTATCTGATTAGCCACTCTCTCGCGACCCTGTACACCATCATCAGTATAACCGAATGACATAAAGTCTGCCACAACTGCGGCGGCATTATCATATGCCAAGCTCACAGGACCATCAAATGTCACCATGAGAGATACGTTGCCGCTCTCGTTGTTTATAGCTCGTATTAAATTCATTTCCTCACCGTTCTCGTCATATTTCAGGCTCATGTATGCATAATTGCGATACTCATCCATAGGCAATACAATATTATTGTTAGAACCAACCAAAACTATACTCTCAATTTTGCCATCAAAGGCTCTAAAGTCATAGTTAAAGTAGCTGAATACCTTGTCCTCATCCATGACAACATCTGCCAAGTCGGCATAGGTCATATCATAGTTAATTGTAAATGATTCAATATTATCTGCCATACCAGTCATATCCACAACACCAATAGCTGAGAATCTATCATAGCTTGTGTTATCATTATCAACTGGATTACCAGATACTTCGTATGTAGTATCCTCGGTTATTGTGAATGGACTTCCTGTCATAAGTGCTGGAATCACCCCGTCTGGATTATGAATCATCATATCCTCATCGGACATGGAGTTCTTGTTCGAATCCTCATCCGCGATTACCACGGTAAGTACCTCACCGGAGCTCCACATGTCATCGGCCTGCATATCGACATTACCAAAGCTGAATCCAATCAGTATGTCAGTCTCTTCGTCATTATAGTCAATGGTAGCGCTGGTTCCTCTTAGATCATCGCTTCCATTAGTAATAATATCAGCTAAATCATCGTCGTCTCCGTTTGTAAAGACACCACTATTAGCTGCGCTCTCATACACAGTAACCGGTATAGTACCTTGCATGATTACTCTTTGAGGATCTATCTGGTCATCATATACAACTTCCCAATTCATTGGATTCGTAGAATCCATACCATCGACAGGAGTTGCAGCAGAATCACCATTATCATACAGTGTTATAGCAGCACCAGATCCCTGTTTGTTAGGGTTTATCTTTAGTGTACAATTATCATCACACATGAGGTCATCTTTTGGAATTGCATCATGCGTACTGTCCGCCTCACCTAGGTTTATCCGGTAGTATATGTTGTAATCGCTATCAGAAGATGTCTCAAATGTCCACCAATCCTCGGATGTGGGGTCAATATTGAGCCATGTGTCTGTTATTGTTATGTGCACATAGGCATCTAGAGGGTAAACACCCCTATCCAGTACTAGACTGGCATAATCCTCTACTGTGTCAAACTCAAGCGTCACGGTTTCGGTTTCCCGACCATTCTCAAGTTCTACGTCAAACTCGTCACCTTCTATAAGGTCGAATGCATATATGGTAGGCCTGTTAACTCCTGCCTCCTCTAGTACATTTCTATCATTAGAATGAAGATAACCCATGACTGTGTCGTCCCATTCACCATAGTTAAATCCGCTTCCATGTACTATTGAAGCCATGTCACTTTCTACAAAGTAACCATACCAATTTCCGTTTCTTGCCTGTGTCATCTGTAGTTCATTGTCGTCAACGGTAACGATAGGCTCAAAGGTCCTGTCGTTATCATCAGCACGGTACTGGTCATCGTTGACTATTACCTCAATGACCTGACCGCCGACAACAAAATTATCAAACATGGAATTCTCGGCAGATACGTACAATGCGTTAGCATATGCAGAAGGCACAGCTCCCGGCACCGCAAACGTAATACCGCCGACTACCATGATTGCAATAAGTGTAAGACTTGTAGTTCTTCTTAGTATTATGTTTTCCATTTTATTGTATAAAATTTTGGAAATTTATATTTAAGAATAATGGATGAACCATTCATGGTTGATTATGACATACAGACCAAGCCTAGAGTGCAGTATCAACCATCATACCTATGAAAAGCACTGCCAGATATGGACTGGAGAACTTAAAGAGCGTCCAGGACGCCTTTTCACTGGGTCTGGCCACCACCCATCCAGACAGCACCACCATAAGAGCACCAGAAACTAGTGCGGTTGCCCCATATACCATTCCGGTTGGTGGATATCCTCCCGTATCTAAGAACAATGGTACCAAACTAAATACCACCATTACTATTGTGGAGACTGCGACTACACGAGCAGAAACCTTCTCAGAATGTACTGCGGTCAGCATGGGAACATCCACCCTGTTATAGTCTTCCTTGAAGTGCATGGTAAGCGACCATATGTGTAGTGGGATCCAAACAAAGACCAATCCTGCCAGCACCATTCCCATACTCCACATATCAGCAGTGGTAACTGCAACCCATCCCACCAAGGGAGGAGAACCGCCACAGAGTCCACCCAAGATTATGTTAAGCCTAGATCTCCTCTTTAGTAAATACGAATATACCACTATGTTGTTTACCAAGCCAAAACCGATGAATATGGTGGCCCACATACCTTGTATTGTACTGGTAGTATACGACAGGGACCAAGCCAGTATCAAGGATATGGCAGCTAATGCGTATCCAAAGTTGCGTGCCTTGATAGCAGGATATATCCGCTTGGAAGGCAGTGGCCGGGAGCGCGTGCGCTCCATTATACTATCTATATCCCGGTCATGGTAGTTGGTAAGGGTGTTAGCAGCGGCAGAACCAGCAGCTACTGAAAGCATGGCCAGTATCCAGGTCCACACAGAGACATCTATTTCATAGATATTGGAGGCAGTAACCAAGCCCCCCATGGCCGTAAAGACCAACAGGTACCAGATTTTAGGCTTGGTCAGCTCATAATATACGGCTAGCCGGGACTCACGCTTCTGCCTTTGCAACATACCATTATCCACCCATATGCATTAAAACCTATGCGAGTGATATAGTACAAGCATGTTTGGTCATATTAAAGCGATTCAGGAACAAAAACCAACATTGTCACATTAAAATATAAAATAATTTAAAAAATTCGTAGTTAGCACCGAATTCCGGTTGTTCCTGGAAGTGAATAGTCATCACAAACAATAGCCCGTACCAGATCTGCTCCAGTAAAGTCAGTATCAGTGAGATCTGCTCCTATGAGTATGGAGTTACGTAAGTTAGCGTCGGTGAGATCTGCCCCGATTAGTACAGCATCAGTGAGATCTGCTCTTGTTAGATCAATGTTCTGTAGTAGAGCATTGGTGAGATCTGCCCCGATTAGATCTGCATTGTTAAAGTCTGCCCGTATAAGGTCGGCTTCAACTAGGTTAACTCCGGTAAGATCCGTGTTGCGCAATGTAGAAGATGTAAGTATAGCTCCGGAAAGATTTGCTTGTGTAAGATCAATGTCTCGAAGGGTTGCATAGGTTAGATCTGAGCCTGCAAGGTTGGCATTGGTAAGATCGGCTCCATTAAGAGCAGCGTCTCTGAGATCTATATTAGCCATATTCACGTTTCGAAGATCCGCATCGGTGAATACAACATCAGCTAGATCTAAACCAACAAAGCTTACGCCCGGCAAAGCCGCGCTTTCAAAGCTTGCTCTAGTAAGTGTAGTACCATCTATGTTAGTATCGACGAGATCTGCACCTTCAAAGTCCGCTCCTGTGAGATCAGAACCTGTTAGTATGGTACTGCGAAGATTGGCGTCGGTGAGAATAACGTCGGTGAGAATTGCATTACTAATGTCAGAGCCCACCAAGTCAGAGTTGCGAAGATTGGCGTCGGTGAGAATTGTATTACTGAGATTGGCGTCGGTGAGAATTGTATTTCGGAGATCCGCCTCTACCAGTATGGCATTGGAAAGACTAGCTCGGTCGAGGTCAGCATCTGTGAGTAGCGCGTATCTAAGATCCGCTCCGTCAAGACTGGCGTCAGTTAGTAGCACATAGCGAAGATCAGCCTGATATAGAACTGATCCTGTCAGATCAGATTCAGTCAGGGTAGCACCACTAATGGCTGCATTATCAAGAGTTGCGCCAATTATGGTAGCACTGTGCAGAATTGCATCGGTGAGGTCAGCGCGGGTCAGAATGGCGTTGCTAAGATTAGCGTCTGTCAAATCAGCTGTGATTAGAATGGCCCTGGTGAGGATTGCCCCATCAAGGCTAGCACCTGTCAAGTCAGCTTCGGTGAGGTCAGCCCCGATGAGGATTGCTCCATCAAGGCTAGCACCTGCTAGAATGGCATTACGGAAGTTAACGCCCTGGAGGTTGGCACCGGCGAAGCTTACGCCAGCAAGATCTTCTCCCTCATAGCTTAGGCCAGAGAGATCTGCGCTGTCAAATATTGTTCCAGAGAAGTTGGATCCATCAAAGGTGGCCGCGTTGAATATGGCACCATCGAAGCTGGCACCAGTAAGGTCGGCATTGTTAAGATCAGCATCAGTTAGGTTTGCGTTGTTGAGAGTAGTACTAGCAAAGATAGCACCTGCCAGGTTTGCCCCGTCAAGGCTAGCGTTTACCAAGTTTGCTCCACTGAGATTAGCTCCTGAGAGATTTGCACCATTAAAGATTGCGCCGACAAGGTTTGCGTTTTCTAGGCTGGCGTTGCTGAGATCAGCGCCGGTGAAATCGGTACTGGTCATGTTGGCGTTTTCTAGGCTGGCGTTGCTGAGATCAGCGCCGGTGAAATCGGTACTATACAGGTTTGCGCCATCAAAAATTGTATTTGTAAGAATTGCGTTGTTTAGTGTTGCGTTGATTAACGTAACCCCTGAGAGGTCAGAATTGGGAATAACTGCATTACTGAGGTCTCCGCCCTCATTTGCGAAGGCTGCTACTGGCAAGAGTATTGCTGCGATTATGGTTGCGTATACTATTAGCATAGCGCCATTATTTAGGCGTGGGATATAAGAATTATGACACCTTGCGCGTATAAGTATGCGTACGCCCAAAATTTCACACTACGGATCTGAATTAACATTACGATTTGTACAGAAAAGACTAGGAAACATGTGATCAGAATCACATACTGAACTTAAGCCAAATACACCACAAGAATCGGCATTAGGGAATGGTGACACTGCACATACCACTAATGCCCAAGCATATCTAATGGTTTTATGTTAGATTTCATCTCTATGAGTGACTCGGTCGAGACAACGCCATCTATGCGACCAATCTTATCTGAGACCATACTGTGCATCTTCTCCAGAGACATGAAGTATGCGGTGACAAGTATGTCAAAGCGGCCAGTCACCTCAGCTACTTCTCTTACACCCTCTATCTGGAATAGTTCATCTACAATGTGGTTTCGTTTCTTGCTGTCCATCTTCATGCCAACCAGTACCTTTACGCCATAACCCAGTGCTTCATTGTTCACATCTATGGTAAATCTAGTAATGAGACCCCGGGATACCAGCCGCCTCACGCGGGAGTATGTCATGGAAGGAGTAAGACCCAGCTTGGCGGCCAGCTTGGGAGTGGATATGCTAGAGTCCTGTGCCAACTCGCGAAGTATGGACATGTCGGTTTGGTCTACAGCCATGATATGAGCATATTCACAGTATGCTCATTTATGTCTTGAATCTCTATATCTTGCCCTTTTTGTATAGCATTTCTGCCAGTAATACTGCACCCTTGGCCGAGCCCATCTTTTTGTTATGGGAGAATAGCATGTACTTTAGGCCATGATCAAAGAGGGGCTCACGCTCCACCCTACCAATGGTCGTAGTCATACCATCGCCCACTTCACGCTCCAGACGGGGCTGCGGTCTTGTGGGATCCTTATGAAATGCATAGTAGTGTTCAGGCGCCGAGGGCAATCCGGATACGGATATTTTTTCATTATACGATTCATAAGTCTCCTGTGCCTTGTCCGGATCTATATCATCACTGGTCTCCACAAAGACTGATTCGGTGTGACCATCAAGTACTGGAACCCTAGTACAGGTGCAGCTAACGCGTATGTCTGCATCTTGTATTTTTCCATTCTCCAGACGGCCAAGTATCTTGCGCGTCTCCAGACGCACCTTTCCCTCCTCTTTTGGTATGTAAGGCAGTATGTTATCGGTAATGCCCATAGCCGCCACACCGGTCTTACCGCCACCGGATATGGCCTGCAGAGAGGTCATCATGACCTTCTTGGCCCCATACTCTTCCAAAAGCGGTTTCAGTGTTATGACCAAACCGGTAGTGGTACAATTGGGCAATGGGGCTACCCATCCCTTCCAGGAGCGATTCTGGCTCTGCTTCTCCAGCAGTTCCGCATGATCATCATTAATACCAGGTATGAGTATGGGTACATCATCCTCATAGCGATAAGCAGAGCTAGTGGATATTACTGGAAGGTGTTTTGCAAAACGTGTCTCTATATCCCGTGCAGGTCCTGATTCTACTGCCGAGAATATCAAGTCCAGCTGTGATACATCCACATCGTCCACGCTACGCACAACCATATTCTTAATGTAATCAGGAATCTCGCCCCCTACATCCCAAGATATTATGCCCGTAGACTCATCTCTAATGGACTCAGTATAGGGCTTGTCAGCTGACCTCTCTGATGCAGATATCTGCGTAACCTTGAACCAAGGGTGTCCTTCCAAAGACTGGATGAATTCCTGTCCTACCGAGCCGGTTGCGCCTATGATAGCTACACGTTTCATTGTGTAATATTATGAATGCGACTTAATAATTCTAATGAACAACATGTGCATAATGTAATGTATGCAAACATGCTTATTCACAATCATGACAGTCTAAACAGCATCCACCAAAAGACAATAACACCGGCATAACTATTCAGAGTGATGGAGCTCCATGGTGGAGCCCTCTCAAGAGGGCTGGGACACTACATAATGGACTTTAGCACCAGCACAAATCCACTGGGGCCGCACCGTGCAGTCATAGAATGTATTCAGGACCGGAATATCATATCCAGGTACCCGGACGCCGCGGCAATACGACTGGAGGAGGCACTGGCAGAATACACCAACACGCCACAGAATATGGTAGTGGCGGGGAACGGCGCCACCGAGATAATACATATCATATGCCGAATAATGGCTGGTAGACACGTGTCAATCGTGACTCCAGCCTTTAGCGAGTACATGACCGCAGCCACACTCAACGACTCAACCACTACAATAACGGGTACTGATCAGCCAACCATACCGGAGAAAGGGCTGCTCTTTGTGGGAAATCCATCAAACCCGCATGGTACGCTATTATCATCACATACAATCCTAGAGATGGTGCGCGCCTGTCATGACGCGGGTACTACAATAGTAGTAGACGAATGCTTCATCGAGATGACGCCTAATCGCAACGAATCCATACTACCATACATAAAAGAACACGACAATGTAATAATACTGCGATCCATGACAAAGTCCTTCGGGCTTGCGGGACTTCGCCTGGGATACGCCATATCTACTCAGGCCGATACCATACGGCGCTTTCGCATACCCTGGAGCATAAACGGTATGGCACAGATAGCAGGGATAGAGGCCTTACAACATACAGACCACATACAGGAATCACTACGTATCATACAGGAGGAGACTCATTTCCTGCACGATACCATACCGAATTCATGTCATACAGACGCCAACTACATGACTATACGCGTCCCTGATGCCCATATAACACAGGAACAACTGCTAAAACATGACATTCTAGTCCGGGACTGCTCCAGCTTTGGTCTGCCCACACACATACGAATAGGCATCAAGACCCGAAGGGAAAATACAATACTTGCCCGTGCCATGAACAAGATATGCCCGCCATAATGATACAGGGAACAATGTCAGGTGCAGGCAAGAGTACTGTAACCGCAGCCCTGTGCCGCATACTATCTGATGATGGATACAGGGTGGCGCCCTTCAAGTCCCAGAACATGTCAAGGAACACTCACAAGATGGTATCCTGCGCACAGGCATTGCAGGCAAGGGCGGCGCGATGCCCCATCACGCCTGACATAAACCCAATCGTTCTAGTGCCAAACAGCGATACCACTAGTATGGTATACGTCCGGGGAACCACTCAGGGCATCATGAATGCCACCCAGTACTATGACTTTGCCGCCAAGACAGGCATGGACATTGCCATTACATCACTACAAACACTACAGGACAAGTACGACATCATTGTATTGGAGGGCGCAGGCTCCCCCGCGGAAATAAACATACCATGCGACATAGCCAACATGAGAATGGCCGAAGCTGCGGCCGCCAGGGTCATAATAGTATCAGACATAGAGAGAGGCGGATGCTTTGCCCAGATGGTAGGCACCATGACGCTACTGGAGAAGCAATACCAAGACATTGTAGGCGGTTTTCTGATAAACAAGTTTCGCGGGGATTACATAGTTCTGGAGCCGGGAATCAGAACCATCCAAGACATGACAGGGGTGCCCGTCATGGGAGTCATGCCATACATGGAGACACAGTTACCGGCCGAGGACTCGATGGATACGCATTCTTACATGAATATGGACTCACCCAACCTGGATACGGCCATAAACGGGGTGGCCAAAATCCTACAGGATAACATAGATTTGCAGCAGCTAAAGAGCATGGCAGGATTATGCTAGAGATAGTATACGCGCACATAGCCGTGATAACAGGAGCCATACTCCTGGACATTACACTGGGTGACCCCCGGAATAGATACCACCCCACAGCGTGGGTCGGCCATATCATTGCACTATTGATTCCGCTGTATCGCGGGCGCACATGGGGCGCCACCGTATGCGTGATATCATGTACCATAACAGGAGTGCCAGCAATACTGCTCCACCACATAGTATGGAGTCACTCACAGCATGCAGAAATCATCATCATATACTGCATAGCCGCAATCATACTGCTAAAGAGCACTATCGCAATACGGGGACTGCAAGTCCATGCTGTATCGATAATCACAAGACTGGAGAGTGGCCAGACCCAGGCCGCGGCCCACAGCTTGGCGCATATCGTAAAGCGGCCCACTAATGACATGAATAGTGAAACAATATGCTCAGCTACAATAGAGAGTATAGCGGAGAATACTACGGACAGTGTGACCGGCCCACTATTTTACATGGGATGGTTTGGGTTGCCGGGCGCCTTCATGTATAGAACCATAAACACGATAGATGCCATGGTAGGGTACAAGACCCCCAGTCTTGCCAGGGTGGGGTGGTTTGGGGCCCACTCAGATACCATACTGAACTGGATACCCGCCAGAATCACCGCGTGTATCATGGTTCTGGCCGCGGCCATTCTAAAACATGACTATAATGGCGCCATTAGGGCCATTCGCAATGACTCGCGCAAGCCGTCCAGCAGGAATTCAGGCTACACCATGGCGGCCATGGCCGGAGCACTAGGAGTACGATTACGCAAGGTAAACCACTACACCATAGGGATGGGCCGGGAGCCAGGCATTAATGATGTGCATTCGGCATTGAAAATAGCAAAGTGTACATCATGCATATTCGCCATAATGATAGTCATCCCTGCCACATATGGCGCATGCATTCTGTGGGAGATGATAACATAATGGGTATACTGGATGTCATATCATTTCTTAGCATAATACCATACAAGAGAGGTCGCATAGAGGGAGCCGCGTCCAGCATGTATCTGTTCCCGGCAGCAGGATTGCTTGTGGGTGTTATAGCTGGCGTGGTAGGGTGGACCGTCTCCCTGTATACAGAACCGCTACTGGCAGGGATAGTAGTGGCGACCACCCTATGCATAATGACGGGCCTGCACCATATTGACGGCCTGGCAGACATGGCAGACGGGCTCATGAAAAACGGGAGCCACAAGGAGAGGATAGCTGCCATGCGGGACATGAGTACTGGTACCGCGGGAATAGTAGCGGTAGTCCTGTGTTTGGCATTTGTTGTTATAGCGGTATCGCAGAGAACGGGCCAGGACATATTATACCTGGTCATACTATCAGAGGTGGGAGCTAAGTATGCCATGGTCGTGGCAGCATACGCGGGTAGGGCCGCGGCGCCAGGGACCGGCTCTTTATTCTGTGAAGCCGTGAATGACAGGCGGCTCCTGTTTTGCACCATTCTGTGGGCTGTGCCGCTCATACTAATGCCGGATATCATTGTATTTGTGGCAGTGTCATTCATGACTGGGATCATTCTAGTTCTTGTGTCACGGTACAGGTTTGGCGGAGTCACAGGAGATGTATTGGGGGCGACAAACGAGATTGGTAGGGCCACCTGCATGGTTGTGGCCGTCTCAATTACATGACAGGCATAAAATATTCAGTGGTCACACCATTACACCACATGAACGCCTTGGTGATGGCCGGTGGTAGAGGGAGCCGGATGAGTATACCGTTCGAGAAACCGACCATACTGGGAATGATAAGACGTGTGATAGATGCATTACATGATTGTGACAGCATACAGGAGGTAGTGGTGGCCACCACAGAATATACCCCGCGCACAAAGGACATGATATCTGGACAAGCCAGAATCATAACGACACCTGGCATGGGCTATTCTGCGGATTTGGCAGTGGCCCTGAACTTGATGGAGGGACCCACCATGATATTGTCAGCTGATATGCCGCTCCTGGACCGGGACATTACAACTGGAATAGCATCATTGTATGATGATGAATACTGGGTCACCATTCTTGCACCGGTTACCGGACACGGCCACATTACCATAACACACGAGGGAGTCATATCAAGATACACGGGCATATCCATGGTGAACGCGTCCGTGTATGAGGATGTACCTCCAGTATATCATGTCATGTACGATGTACGTGTCATGATGAATATCAATACTATTCAGGATGTAGAACGGTTACTCAACGCTTCCCATAACTTGCCCAAAGACCTTTGTCTTTGAGCCAGTGGGCTCAGTGAGCGGATTTCCGCAGGAGTTGCATGTTATTCTCATGGTGGCATGAGAGTAGATAACCTGAACGGCCTCGCACTCCTTGCAGGATATCTTTTGGAACTTGCTGGAGGGTACCGGTATGGGAGTGTGTTCCTTTTTCATACTGCCACCAACTCGAACTTTTTAATGCGTATGCCATAGGTGTTTGCCTTTTTGTGACATGTAGAGCATGTGAGAAGTGGCGTGACCTTCTTGGTTACCTTGGCCGGTTTTGCCAGTTTGGGGAATTTCTGTCCGCCATATCCCTTCTTTCTTTCAGCGTGACGTCTCTCGCCCCTGGCAGACCCACGTCTCTTGCCCGCCTTGTATATGGATATCTTTTGTTGTGTGTGAGTCCGGCATTTGGGGCAATACCGGCGTATAGTCTTTGGGATATTCATGTACAAGGTGTAGTAAGCCAGACCAATTTAAGCCTAGGCGCTGAGTCTGTGTAACCATTTAGGTTGCTCCGAATTACTTGTATGACACAAAATCCGGTAAGCACAAGCCCGAACCGGTAGACGATAGCCCCGCCAACCCTAACGTATGCTGTGATTGCAAATGTCGCGTAGTGAGATAACAGGATTTAGTCCCTACCTTGGTGGCATATTAGGAAAAATACTCGGGCGATCTAAACAATTACTACATTTTGCGTTGATGTATAATCATAACACCTAGACTTTGCAAAGCCCTCAACCATCGGATAAATCCTAGGCCCTTACGGCGGGGTCTTGCGACATCTATTACGTCATAATACTATAAAATTGCTAGTTTTATACAAGTTTGTTGCATAACTTAATCTCCGGTAACGTCATGGCTGGGGGAATCATCCACTACAGGACAACATCTCCCCATGGGTATGGGCTTGCCATGTGGGCTGGTTCGTGGGTGTTCAAGAAGCGTACACAATGCATTAGTAAACTGCTCACTCATGTGATGCTCCACACCGCATACCATTTCCTGGTCTATGTCTATCTTGAGGGCATTTGCCATCAACACCTCCAGTAACCGGCTATTCCGCACCATCTTGTTCCCTACCTTCTCGCCGTCAATCGTAAGACTGACACCTGCCTTTGAGTAGTTGACAAGTTTCCTCCGTTTTAGCTTCTTGAGCATCTGTACCACGCTGGGCTCCTGTACCCGCAGCTTCTTTGCGATACTGCTCACCCTGACATCGCCGCCTGCCTCGTTTATGTGCCATATAGCCTTGATGTACATCTCCACGTGCTCGGCCTCGGCAGTTCCCACAAAGAGCTCCTCGTCTCCGGCCACGTTATGGTTCCCTCGTGTCTTTTAATAAATATTCAAAGTACTCGCTGGCAAAGCCTGCAAGCTTTGCATGGTCTGCCCAGATTGCCATGAGTCCGGAGGCCTCGACCCCCACCACTTCCGGAGCCAACAACATTAACACATACCGCTCATCGACTATGATACCTCCACCAAAGAGATTCTGCTTTATTCTAACGGTAGAGACCCGGGACAGTGATTTTACCAGCTCCGGATCCAATCTATCAGAGGTCAGAACCGTAATGCTTATCCCCCTATCATGCAAGGCCCGCAGCCGGGGCAACGCCCCCCGAACCAGGTCATGACCGGCATCCGGTATGGATATCATTACCTGCCGCTTGCAGGATTCGGCCATACTCCATATCTTCTTCATTATTGTGGCAGCGCCAGACAGTACCAGGGCATCCGGTTTCTCGCTGGCGCCGCTCTTCTCGTATAAAGGGCCCAAGTCAGACAATATAGTCCTCTTGTCCTGGACAAATTCCACATCCATCTGCTGCTTGATGGCATCAAGTCCGGTCTCCGGGGCCTTCGGGAAATACATGGCAGGCCTGGCGCTATCGGAGCTCACCCAGCCCTTTCGCTCCAGCGAGCCCAGTATATCATATATCTTGGAGTACGATATGCCCACCCTGCTGCTCAAATCCTTGGCGGTGGCCTCCAGCTCCAGCAGTGCCACATATACCTGCATCTCTAGACTGGTCATGCCCAGCCTAGACAGAGCCTTGCGGGTTGCAAATGTCAGGCCCATACCATAACTGGAATGATGGAAATATTTAACACCAATTTTCCCTACTTTCACCGTGTATATGTGTAAAAGGCGTTATATACTATAATTGAGTCCTTGGATCGTAAATGTCATTAATACAGATATCCAACCAAAGCACAAAGAGTACGGCCAAGCGCACCACCATACGATTTACCCAAAGCATATGTCCCGACTGCAACATGATACTGGACGCCCAGATATTTGAGCGAGAAGGACGCGTATACATGACCAAGACATGTCCCACTCATGGCGAGTGTGAGGAGCTGTACTTTGGATCTTATGAAATGTACAACAAGTTCTCCACGTACTGGATGGACGGCAAGGGTGCTCATGCACCAAACGTAATGATAGAAAAGTGCTCATGTCCGAATAACTGCGGGCTTTGCTCTAATCACCTATCACACAGCGGCCTTGCCAACATGATCGTCACCAACCGGTGCGACCTGACATGCTGGTACTGCTTCTTCTACGTCAAGAAGGGCCTGGAAGGAGCCTACATGTATGAGCCATCCAGGGATCAGGTACGGGCCATGATGAAGACACTGCGCGCGGAGCGTCCCATACCGGGCAACTCCATACAGATTACCGGCGGCGAACCCATGCTCCGGGAAGACATTACCGAGGTCATCAAGATAATGAAGGAAGAGGGCGTAGACCACATACAGATGAATACAAACGGCATACGGCACGCAATGGATCCCGAGGCTGCCAGAGATGTTCGCCTGGCTGGGTGCAACAACTTGTACCTCAGCTTTGACGGCGTCACGGCACGCACAAATCCCAAGAATCACTGGGAGATACCATACGCACTGGACAGCTGCCGCAAGACCGGTACTACCGTGGTATTCGTTCCAACGGTGATAAAATCCATAAACGACCACGAACTGGGCGGAATAATACGATACGCCCAAAAGAACATGGACGTGGTTCATGCAGTTAACTTCCAGCCAGTCTCGCTGACAGGCAGGATGGGCAAGCAGGAACGCGACAAGTACCGAATTACCATACCGGACTGCATACAACGTATAGAGGAGCAGACAAATGGCGAGGTTACCATAGATGATTGGTTCCCCGTTCCCAGCTGCATGCCACTGACTAATGTCATAGAGGCATTCTCATCAAAGCCCAAGTATGAGCTTTCGATACACTTTGCCTGTGGTGCCGGTACCTACGTGTTCGAGGATGCAGAGACCAAAAAGTTCGTGCCCATTACAAAATTCTGCGACATACAGGGCATGCTAGAGCTATTCGAGGACAAGTCCGAAGAGATACGATCAGGCAAGAACAAGTACTTTACGATGCTCGAGGTAGTGCGAAAATTAAAAGGATTCGTCGATACCAAGAAGCAACCTGCGGGCCTAGATTTGGCCAAGATGTTCGGGAACATACTGATGAAGCGTTCCTTTGACGCGGTGGGTTCCTGGCACGTAAAGGGACTATTCCTTGGAATGATGCACTTTCAGGACAAGTATAACGAGGACTTGGAGAGATTACAACGTTGCGACATACACTATCTTACGCCGGACCTTAGAATCATACCCTTCTGTGCCTTTAACGTGATACCGGAATGGTACCGTGACAGGATACAAAAGAAATACTCCATAACCGTCGAGGAATGGGAAGAAAGAGAGGGAGTGAAACTAGAGGACGGTCTGTACAGAGGACTCATGAGACGTGGAGCAGGCGATGAGCTCGCAGCTGGCTGTGCCAAGAGCGAGATGTTCCATCAGGCATCACAGTCTCTAATGTGATAATTTTTGAATTCTATTTTGTTAAAGAGCGGGAGTATATGCCGCATGCATATAGTGACATTTATGGAACCCATCAATCCTGTATAGTCACCTTGCAGTGTGACAAGTGTCCGGAACTGGCCGTATATACAAGGAAGTACTCCGGCCAGAGCCTCTGCTCGGAGTGTTTCTCAAAGTCAATACGACATAAGACTGCCAGAACCATATCAAAATATGACATGATACGGCGGGGTGATAAAGTGGCTGTTGCCGTATCGGGAGGCAAGGACTCGTTGTCATTATTGCATATACTGAGCATGTTATCGCAGGACAGGGGATTTCAGATATACGCGGTTACAATAGATGAGGGAATTCCGGGATACCGGGACGAGGCGTTGCACATAGTGGAGAAGTACTGTGGCAAGATGGACATACCGTATACTGTAACCAGTTATGAAAACATGTACGGAACGACACTGGAGCAGGCACTGGATTCCCGTACTACAAAAGTGACATCATGCTCGCTGTGCGGCGTGCTCCGGCGACGCGCCATAGACAGCGCTGCAATGGGCGCAGATGTAATAGCCACGGCACACAATATGGATGACTATCTCCAGACATTCATGATAAACATTCTATCCGGTGACGTGTCCAAGGTGTACTGGACGAATCCCAGGGCAGGGAATAATCCAGCCCGCATAAAGCCATTCTGCGAGATATACGAGTCAGAGATTGTGTTCTATGCATTTGTGAATGGCATACCCTTCCAGACGGAGCCCTGCCCCCACATGAACGAGGGCATTCGGACACCAATACGGGAGTTTCTGAATCAGTTAGAGGAGAATCACAGTGGAATGAAGAACAACATGTATGCGTCTATTCAAAAGATAGTATCCGGCCATGAGAATGTAAAGTCAAGAGGTACGTGCAAGATATGCGGACATATGGCGACTGGTGAAATATGCTCTGTATGTACCATGCTGAATGAGCAGAAAATGCACATATAACGCATCAGGACCATATCATAGTGGTAGTAGGTAGGATCGGGGTGCTAGCCGTGCCCTGTTCCGAAACCGGCTCTACGCGGAGATCAGCAACCGCTGGGTAAATCTCTGGAGGGACGGTTCCCGCTTGGCTTGAGGGGATGAGATCACGCCGGAGCAGGTGGGTGCAGAACCGGGAACGCCCGAAGGGGCACTTCCCAGGTTCGAGCCGTTGAAATGGATCCAGGCCCGGGAGGGAGCAGTCCTAAGATGGGACATTCACGCTTCTCCGTCAACGTGGTGGAGCTCGCAAGCCACGAGATGGGGCCGTCTGTCCAGTGAGGAGCCAGCGGGTCTACTACCAAATTTCTAGTACCTAACATCAAAGGAGTCGAACTTCTCAGCAGTATCCTCGGTACTTATAATGACATCATCCACTACGGCGTTGGCCGGTCCGCTGTGACACCACTCTATCATGAGTCCCAGTTTTTCATCCTCGCCTGACATTACCGCCTCAACCCTGCCGTCCTTTAGGTTACGGACCCAGCCGGTGACCGAGTTCTGGGTGGCCTTGGTCTTCATGGCCTGCCGGAAAAAGACGCCCTGAACGCGGCCGGATACGAATACGTGCACACACTGTCTAGCCATGATAACATTGTAACACTTCCCCTATTTTTGTCAAAGGGGTCAGTCTAGCGCTTCTTTAGTCGTGCCCTGCCGGTCTTGCGCGCAGCTATGCTACCGACCTTGGCTCCGGGAGGCGCATCTCTAGCCACTGTAGAGCTCTGTCCCACATGCTGGTGTCTGCCGCCGCCATGAGGGTGCACGTATGCCGCCTGTGCAACACCGCGTACAAGCGGGTATTTGCGGCCCTTTGAGCGAAAGCTGCGCCATTTTCCACCGGCACTCATGAACGGACGCTCGCCAACGCCGCCACCGGCCAGCGTACCTATCATGGCGCGATTCTTGGGGTTCAGTACTACCAAACTGCCGGAGGGTAGCTTTAGGGTGACACCGCTATCACCGTGGGAGAATATGGTTGCACTGCCTCCGGCTGACTTTACTATAGTGCCGCCGTCGCCATAATGCTTCTCTATGTTACATACGATGGTACCGTCCGGTATGTTCTGAACGCTAATCACGTTACCCTTTGTTATGCCGGACTTTAACCCGAATTGCATGGTCGCGCCTATCTCCAGTCCCAGAACGGCGGGAATAAGGGATGTGACTCCATTCTCAAAGCGCACCTTTGCCAGAGGGGTATTGCGTCCGCGCTCATGGACGATATCGGTGACCGTCCCTTCATGGGACTCGGCCAGGGCAAAATTGGGATAGCCGGCGCGGCCAAGCTTGCCTGTTACGGTGGCGCGGAACTGGTGACCGCCGCGTCCTCTTCTGCGTACAAGTGGCCTCTTTCCCATGGGAATCATAGAACCCGGTATGAATTTTAATGTTTACGAATGGCAATGGAACGGGTATATGAAATCATGCATGCGCCTGCGTGATTTGTAATGTATGAAAAGTCGGTCCGCTAGTCATTGGTATCTCACTCCATCCATTTTGCATCATTTGCCCTAATTGTCTGGGTCGCCTTTTTATTCCTGGAGTGGTGTTTCGCCGTTATCTATCCAGTGAGAAGCGCAATCTTCTCTCATTGTAGTAGTCTACATAATCCCGGAGACTGTCATAATGCCATATCTCGTTGGACTCTTAAATAAGAGTCCCCTCGTCCTTAATCATTCCATGGAAGCGCTCCAGTTTGCCATTTGTCTGTGGATAATATGGCCTGGAATTGATTAGTATGATATCTTGATCCAGCAGTTCTTCCTCGAATAGTGTTGGTTTCCAGTTCTTTGTGACTATTCTGTCCTACGAAACACGCGCCGTTATCAGATAGTATGGATGCCGGGGCGCCGAATCGTTCTATAGCCAATCTCAGTAATATAGTGGCGTTCTCTGAGGTTGCATGCTCAAAGTATGAGTTCACGTCTTCCGGAATCTTATGCACAAATCACATTAACTAGAACAACCTGTTCCATCAGTTATACGTAAATTTAGACACAGGTGAACTCATACTGCTCAAATAGTGCCGCTTCGACGATGCGCCTGGATGCATCATCTATGAGATTCAGTCCCTTGAAGCGCTCATCTTTCATTACATGCCAGTGCCACATTGCATTGGAATATTTACGCTCATAGCGTACCCACTCTGACTTTGCAGGTGATGATCCTGCCGTACCGTTCTTTTTCATTATGCGATATACTGTAATTCTGTCTAAGCCTCTTTGCAATACGTACTACTCCGGCGGGATCCCTGCTGTATGCTTTAGTTACCATTCGTATCTGGGTGGCGGTGATTGGTATCATGACCTGCCCATCTTTACTCGAGTCGTTCCCGTTCTCTGGTTCACAATCTTCGTACGTGTCTTGTTTCAGGTCTTGAGCTATTTTGGTTGTGGCAACGCCTCTTTTGTCTTGATTTCTCTGTTATTCTCTTTACCATCTGGCTTGTGCAATCTGAACTACTGTACGCCGGATCCTAAGCGGACTTACTTTTCGTACTATTGAATGCGCCTGTGTGATTGACACATGCCAATGAACTAGCTCACACCTTAATCTTGTGCTCAAATAATACTAATTGCCTCTATTCGCCGTACGTGAATGTAGACATACATAACTAGAATGGCCTATTCACGTCTCGCGTAAATACCCAGCCAGATACAACAACTACAATACACACAAACATTACCAGAACCCCTATGCTCAGACCCACCGGTATCCCCGAGGACAGGCCGGTCATCATCTCCCGGACCAGTAATATGGCATAGGTGGCGGGATTAAACTGCGCCAGGGTGGACAGCCAAGGTGGCATGAGCTCCAGCGGGAATAGGGCAGGACTAACCATGAATAGTGGCATGCCCATGAAATTTATCACTCCCCAGAAGGTCTCCTGCGACTTTGCAGTTGCGGCCACCATTACAGATATTCCCGAAAAGCCTAGGGAGAACATTACTACAACGGCCATGATAGGCAGTATCATGGCATAGTTCTGGAACTGCACGCCGATGGCAAGGGCTATTCCTATTATCAGGCTGGCCTGCAAGGCAGAAACCAGTGATATGGCAAGCATCTTTCCTAGTGCCAACGATGAGCGATGCAGTGGTGAGGTCAGTGCCTTGTTCATGAATCCGTGCCGCCGATCCCATAACGTATTGACACCACCAAATATGCTGGTAAATATGGCCGTCAATATTATTACGCCCGGAGCCATGAACTCGATATACTCCCCCTCAAAGCCTACCTCCTGTATGAGGGGGCTGGTCCCGGCAAAGGTATTCCCGATTACAACAATCCAGACCGCGGGCTGGACTAGTCGTATCAGGACACCGCTACGGGACTTGCGGTACCGCTTTACCTCCCGCCAGAATATGGAATATACATCAGATATTGCATGATACAAGGGCATCACTCCCCCCTACCGCCCTCGCGTATCTGGTAGCCCGTATATGACATGAAAACATCATCCATGGTGGGTTTGCTGACAGATATGGAACGAATTACCATGCCGGAAGCGGCAGCTGCCTTGAACATGTCAGGCACTATAGCCGCACCATTATGCGCATGAACCGTAATGACACCATCATGAGATGATACGGACTTTATCCCATCAAGAGTCGTAATGGAGTCCGCCAGGCCAGAAGCGCGTTCACCCACATCTATAACAATACTCTCATCTCCCAAGGCTTTCTTCATGGCGGCAGGCTCGCCGACGGCATGAATCTTTCCCTCGTCCAGTATTCCTATGCGATCACACAGCATGTCCGCCTCCTCCATGTAGTGGGTGGACACAAAGACGGTACTGTGATAGTCATCCCGTATGCTCTTAATGTGCTCCCAGATGCGCCGCCTGGTCTGTATATCCAGGCCCACCGTCGGCTCGTCCAGGAACAGGACACGGGGCCTGTGCAGTAAACCGCAGGCTATATCCAGGCGCTTTTTCATTCCTCCCGAGTAGGTGACCGCGGCATCATGCTGCCTGTCTGCCAATCCCGTTGACTCCAGTAAGTCGTCTATGCGACGGGTAGCCGTATCCTTGTCCACACGGCTCAGCCTTGCCTGCAGATACAGGTTCTCCCGGCCCGTCATGTACTCGTCTATGGCGCTCTCCTGCTGTACGAACCCAATATTGCGGCGAACCTCCGCTGGTTTCTCGGTCACCTCGTAACCGGCCACAGAGGCAGTGCCGGATGTGGGCTTTAGAAGAGTGGTCAGTATCATCATGGTAGTACTCTTACCGGCGCCATTGGAGCCCAGAAATCCGAATATCTCTGCATCCCGCACCTCAAATGTGGTATTCACAAGTGACGGTATCTCCCCAAAGGACTTGCACAGGGAACGGGCCTCTATGGCATTCATATCAGGAATGTGTTTGACGTGAATTATTAATTCATGGTATACGAGCCCGAAGGGCTTCGATCCCTCGACCACTGGATTAGAAGTCCAATACTCTGTCCAAACTGAGCTACGGGCTCAAGCTCACAAAGAGTACTACCACTTTAAGGGTTTTGAGGAATCATCCCGTGCCGCCTTGAACATGTACTGCTGCGCGTATCCCGCATACTCCCCCAATCGCCCCACTATTTCATTGTGTAGTTGTGTATACCTGTTCTTGGTAACAGGGGGGCTGCCATCACCTATTCCGTACATGTCGTGAATGACTCGCGCTATCCACCTATCCAGTGGTATTGCTTCCAGAAAGTCAAGAGAGAACAGCATTATGCAGTCGGCCACCTTGTCGCCCACTCCCGGTATTACATCGCACAGGTATGCGCGCGCCTCAGGGTATGGCATGGAACGTATGGAATCAATATCCAGGCTCTGCGCAATTTCGGCTGCCCCCCGTATGTACGGGGAGCGATACCCCGTGCCGCAATCCCATATATCCCGGATTTGCGCGGAAGCCAGACTGGCGGGATCGGGAAATGTATGAAATGCCATACCATCATACTCTAGGGGGCGCCCAAATTTCTCGCATAAACGGAACAGGCTTCTGCGTATTCGCGGTATGTTGGAGTTGGCAGATACGATAAATGATATCATGCACTGGAAGAAATCCTGCCGCGTTATACGGAGGTACGGGTATCGATGAACGAGGCCCGCCAGTACGGGATCCCCCAACAATGATTCATGTATGTTATCCCTGTCATCACTATCGCGAAAAAAATCCGGAACCACTCCCCCACTGGAGTACATGCCGCCGTTCTTATCTACCCTGATTATTATGGATCCGTCTATGCCGTACCAAGAATCATTGTGTTTTTCCCACAAAAAGACCTGCCCGCTAAGTATTGTATCATCAGGATGTGTCAAACTGTCACAGTCTGGCCCAGAGTGGCAGCCTGTGCATCCAGGCCAAACTCCTCGTGTATCTGCTCTGCAAAGAGGTTGCACGAGTCCAGATCACCGTGTACGGTCAGTACCTTTGGGTCTCCCTGTATGTTTCGCACCATGTCAAAGAGATCACGGCGGTCCGAGTGTCCGGAGAATTCGAACTGGCGCACAGGAGCTGTAACCTTGTGTTCCTGGCCCCTGTACCAAATGACGCCCGAGTCCAGGAGTCGGCGGCCGGGAGTGTCCTCACCCTGGAAGGATACCAGCGCTATGCCATTTCTAGAATCAAAGGCCAGCTCCTGCAAGTAGAATACGGCGTTTCCGCCCACCAGCATACCTGCGGGCGATATCACCACGCAGGGCTCCTCCAGGGCATGGGCCCGTTCCCGATGCCCCCGAATGGACGTAGAGGAATCCATGACACCCCTGAACAGGGAGGGATCCCTGTGGAAGCTGGGATGATTCAGTATGATATCGTTGACCTTTATGGCCATACCGTCCATTATCATGGGGCGCCGGAATCCCGATGCCCGAAGCACACAGGCCATCTCCTGTGCCCGCTCGACAGAGAAGGCCGGTATAAAGAGTGTGCCGCCATTATCTAGTGTCTCGTTGGCAAACTCCACAAGATTCTTCTCAGACTCCTCACGGGGTTTCTGGGTACTCTGTGAGTAGGTGCTCTCGGTTATGAGCAGGTCTATCTCGCCTATATCCAGATCCGCCTCCCGGAGTAGTCTGGAGCCGGGTATCTTTACGTCTCCCGTATAGAAGAGTCGCCTGCCGCCTGCCTCCATCAGTATGGTTGAGCCCCCCGTGATATGACCGGACTCTCTTAACTCAAAGGATATGGGACCGCGCCGGACTTGTTGTCGGTACTCCATATCCCGGGCGTTGCGCATCATGCCGTGCAGCTGGTTCACATCAAAACCGTACTGGTGCGACTTTCTTCGCAGTTTCAGCATATCCTCGATTAAAAGCTGTGACAAATCAAATGTGGGAGCCGTGGCATAGGCCGGAACATCCCCCCTCATATACAATGAGGGAACGTAACCGGAGTGATCCAGGTGTGCATGCGTAATAATAACACCATCAAGGTCCCTGGAGTTTACCTCCAGCGGGTACTGTGGTGGCTGATCCCGTCTCCCAAACATTACGCCATAATCCATGAGTAATTGTGTATTCTCGTGCTCCACTAAAAAGCCCGAGCGGCCTACCTCACCGGCGGCCCCCAAAACCTTGACATTCAAGAATCAGAGTGTGACAGGGCACAATTAAAACCATACCAATGAGGGAGGTATTATTTCACGGGACCAAATCATTGTAGCGACGTCAGTCACCACGGGTAAATTTAGGCAATGAGTTTCTGTAATGTGAGTGGTGTGACTAGTGTCCCGGAATGACCGTTAGTATACAAATCGTACAATGGGAATAAGCTTTAATAACTCAAATCGAAGATGGTAGATTATGGGAAGAAGCTACCAAGATTGGCTTAATCAACAAGACTCAAGTCTGGTTGCAAAAGTACGAGCTGGCGACGAGGCAAACAAGCCATTGTTGAACCAGATAAACTGGATATGGGTGCACAATCTTATGAACAAGAACGCTAATCTTAACCCGTCTGCAGCAGAACTGTTGGACTGGGTTACATCCGGTCAGATTGACGCAATGAGAAAGTAGTTGCTTTATTCTTTTTGTTTTATATTCATGTAGTGCCTGTACGGTATTATCATAACGGGGTTATAGTGAACAGGATAACACGCTATAACGGGGTTTTGAATTTTGATTATAGTTTAAATATATTCAGCGAATACTTAGTTTTGTAATGCCAATTGCAATACTGCCGGACATAGACGAGCAGAGATGTATCGGTTGCGCACTTTGCGTAGAGATATGTACATCACTGGGCCCTGATGTCCTTAGAATAAAGCCCGTCGAGGGTTGGAAGAGAGGAAAGGCATTCGTCTTTTACCCTGAGAGATGCATCTCCGATGGTGCATGTATTGGGGTTTGCCCGACAAAGTCCATATTCTGGATGCGTCCAATGAATTACACTGCGGGACAACCAGTACCGCTACACAAGAATGGCGTATTCATAAATGGCTGGGCCGAAGACGCAGCCCTATAGACATCTTTTTTGTATTATTTTTATTTCTCAAGAGTACTGGACGGTACTGCCGTTTTATTGACGAAATATGAAATGAAGGGATCCGTGCGATCATATATGATGTGATTGATATTATGATTCCGGATGAAATCGTCCCAGGAATCACCAAAGGTAGGATAGTCTTGTGGATTCCTGTGTATGTTGGAGTCAAGATGGTGTGCCGCGGGATAGAGATCAGACAGATCAAGCGGAATGAGACCCAGGTGCGGAGTGTATATGCATACCAGTACGTCCGGGTCCGTATCATTTATGGAGAGATATGCAGGACTGGTTCGTGGTCTTGATACTATGTGTAGTGTACGCTTTTTGGTAGTGTATCTTTTCAGGGCGCGCCTCAGGGTTGCCGCCTCAGGACGGTATTGATCCCATACATCAAAGAAGAATGCGGCCTTGCTCTTGAAGATGGGGGTTCCGGCATCAAGTATGGATTCAAGGGCCAGTATGGGGATAGCATCATATAGTTTAGGGTGGGCCCTGGCCTTTTTTGTGACATACTCCCATAAACGGCCCTCGTGTAGGGCCTGCCTTGTGGCATCCACCTCCAGCTTGATGGCATACAGGTTGTGCAGTGCCAAAAGGTTGGTCCGTGCGTCACGTTTTTCGTTGCGAAGCTCTGAGGCCGTGTATGATGCGCATATGCGGCATGAGCACGGAAGGGTGTACATGTCCGAGAGGTATCTTGTGCCATCCGGTGTGATGTAACGGTCCTGCTTGGCGTATAGTATGTAGGATGCCGAATCAAAGGTATCGCAGCCAAGGGCGACAGCCATGGGTATTGTAATGGGATGGCCTGCGCCAAAGAGATGAAGTGGTATTCCGTATGGTATGGAAGTGCGGGCGGCATTTATGATGCGCGCCAGATGAGAGTATTCGTATGATTCCATGAATTCGACGGGGCTGCCCAGTGCCATGAACGTGTAGCCCTGCTTCACCAGAGAGCGGGCAGAGCGGCGCACCAAGTCCAAGTGCTCTCCTCCCTGTATGGGACCGGCCCATATCTGGCCATTTGGGGCGGCTGCCTTTATGGTTTCTTGAGATGCCTTTAGGGTACGGGTGACATAGGCGGCTGCCTGCCGGTGAGATAGACCAAAACCCGTTGGCTTGTCCAGGGGGACGGGTATGTCAGACATTATATCCGTCTCGTATTGGGCCATCTGGGGGGGCGTGATATTAAGGTCCCCATATTCAAGTACCTGGTACCCGCCGGAATCGGTCATTATGGGCCCATCATAATTTACTATATCATGGATGCCCCGGCGTATGGCGTCCTCGCCGTGCCGCTTCATGGTGATGTAGGCATTGGTTATTATCATCTGGAAGCCCATCTCCTTTAGTGTGTCAGATGAAATGTCATGTTTTGCAGGATGTACTACTGGAACGTATGCTGGCGTCTCCACGGTGCCGTGATTTGTATGGAGTTTGCCTATGCGGCCTGCCAGGTCAGTCTTCAATATCTCAAACAATTACTGTCCGTTGACAACAGCATATTTAATTCAAAAGTGCCATTATGTTATACCGGTGGAGTAATCAAAGAAGCGTCTCATGTCATTATTCCGGTGTATCATGTCTAGCCAGTCCACCGTGTCAGAATGGTCAGGGTCGCGCAGGAGAGTCAGCGCCCTGTTGTAGTTGTAGTTTATTGTGTGGCCAGTTACATCCAGCTGGGTGACCTTCTTTCCAAAGATAGTGACGGAGTCCTGGGCTATTACACCCAGTATCTCGGCGCCAAGGTTCTCTTTAGTCTTGTAATTATCATACCCCCTAGTATGGTATATGCCCTCCAGCTCGTACGGACTGCGCCGCAGTACCAGAATAGTATCAACAAAGTTTCGCCCCAAGACGTAGGGAGCCAGATGACCTACAATGATGCACGATTCGGAGCATTCCAGGGCATGTGCCAGTCTACTGGTATCGACTGTATCATGCTCCAGCATTCCTAACCTGGAGGCTTCCGCGGATATATCCAGGAGTGGCAGATTCAGGGACTTGCTAATCATGTTTGAAATGGTGTGTTTGCCGGTACCGGGGCTTCCTGTTACCGCGTATATCATGAGAATGGTTAGTGTTTGTGTTAAATGATTCTTGGGACTACTGTGGCTCTATGGTGGCCGGAGGCTTGCTGGATATGGAATATGAGACCCATGTCACCTCGTCTATCTCGTTTGTTATTCTATTGCTCATGGCCGATAATAGCGAGTGATCCAGGCGCGCCCAGTCGGCGGTCATGGCATCGACAGATTCGACTACCCTTATGGTTACGATACGACCGTACATACGCCCATCACCAACTACGCCCACAGCCCTATCCTCGCCTACCGCTGCATACGCCTGCCAGACAGAGTCATAAATGCCCGCGGCAATGAGTTCCTCTTCTACGATATGGCTGGCATCCCGGCATATGCGTATCTTGTCTGGAGTCACCTCACCCATAATACGTACGGCAAGACCGGGACCGGGGAAGGGGTGCCGCTTCAGTATGCTGTCGGGCAGTCCCAGTATATGCCCCACTTGCCGGACCTCATCTTTGTATAGTTCCCGCAGGGGCTCTAGTACTTGCAGTCCCATTTTTTCCGGGAGACCACCCACGTTATGATGGGACTTGATCACCACCGCGGGACCGCCAGAGACGCCACTTTCTATTATGTCCGGGTACAGGGTGCCCTGGGCTAGCCAGTCAAAGGGTCCGTTATTTTTGGAGAATTCTGTGAATGCCTTGATAAATTCGCCACCAATGAATTTGCGCTTGGCCTCGGGGTCTGTAATGCCCCGCAAACCATCCAGGAAAGAGTCGGCCGCGGATACCAAGTCTAGTTTGATACCCATACTCTCAAATATGTTTACCACTTGTGTGGCCTCCTTGTGCCGGAGTAGACCATTATCCACAAAGACGCACCGTAACCGCTCGCCCAAGGCGCGATGAAGCAGTACTGCGGCCACGCTAGAGTCCACTCCGCCGGAGACTCCGCAGAGTACGCGGCCAGACGTATTGGAGAGATTCTGTATGGATGACTCGACAAAGGCCTCCATGGTCCAGTTCTGTCTTGCCCCGCACAGTTTCACCGCAAAGTTGCGCAGAATCTCCGCCCCCCGGGGAGTGTGGGCCACCTCAGGATGGAACTGTATGCCCAGTATCTTGCCGGTGTTATCAGATATGGCTGCGGCCGCAGCCCTGTCGGTATGCCCTGCAACATGAAAACCTGGCGGTATGAGGGCGGCCTCATCACCATGACTCATCCAGGCACGAACAGAGGAACCCAAGCCCGCCAGCAGACCGGAGTCATCATCCACGTATAGGGTGGAATTACCATACTCCCTTGATGCCCGTCGTACCTTGCCGCCGTACTTGGTGACTATTACCTGGTGTCCGTAGCATATGCCCAGGACTGGCAGGCCCGCAGCCAGTATGGAGTCATGGGGCATGGGAGCATTCTCGTCATATGTACTGCAAGGACCCCCGGAGAGAATTATTCCCTTAGTGTCAGGTGTAATTATGGTAGCTGGTACGGAATCATAAGGGAGCAGATCCGCCCGGACAGAAAAGTCCCGTATACGCCTGCATATCAGGTGGCTGTACTGGGAACCAAAATCCAGTACTACTATGCGATCAGTCTTGTCGGACATTCTCCTGCATCCGGGTAAGTGCCCACTTTATGGTACCAGATATCTCCCGGACCCGGTCCTCCAGTCGGTAGTTGTGTATTATAATCTCCCGGATATGGCCATCCTCGTTTAGTATTTCATGTCTCATGGAGGCAGCTGTATCGAGATTTCCCGCAGATACATCCTGCTCGTCCCGCTTCTTCATTGTATCCAGGATTCGGTTCACAAAGAAGGACTGGAAGGGGGGCGTAGACTCGGTTACCCGAATAGCATCATCCAAGATTATAGATATTTTGTTTGGATATGTATGCATGGTGGCAATGGTATCACCAGCCGCGTTAGTAATATCCTTGGTTAAGGCCTTGGGAGATGAGGATTCCGGGTGCGAGGGCGTAGCCGGTGCAGAATCCGGCGTATAGCTGGACGCTTTTACAAAACTGGACCGCTTTAGTATGCTGTCAAGGGCCACTATGTTTAGATCAGTCATCTCCAACTCTTCGCGCATCTTGTCGGCTTTTTCTTGTAGTTTCTCGCGCAATGCAGCTATATCCCGAATCTGCATATCGCTGAGCTTCACAGTTGGGAGACATGGATGTCATTTATTAAATTGTGAGGTATGCGGCGAACGTAACAGTTTATGTCTCACAAGTTCGAATACAAGCTTGCCGGGATAGTGGAAGACTGACCATTTTCAAAATACGTTTGTTTATTGCGAACCTGTTCTCTGAGCACACATTTGCCACAGACTTGTGTAACACGTCATAAACACTGGCAGCCTGGATCAGAGTATGGCGAAGGTGACCCAAATGGTCACTACAGGAACCGCTCATGACGGTAGTAAATGCTTACTCTGTAATCCGGGCCCTTGGCAGTGACCAAGGTCATTGTACAATTGCTCTGTTATTGAGATTGATGTGACGCGATGGAGCAGTATACGCTATGACTGACAGAAGCATATCCTCTGTGTAGTATGTTTAATGTACGCGTAAACCCACTACAAATCTTGGATACCAACTTATGGTATGAACTCGCCACCTCAAATGGGGATCTCTGGGTGACCTAAAAGGTTACAATAAAACTCAGTAGGAGATTTAAATTGAAAAGAAAGGCAGTAGTATGAGTTCACGTGTTTTGATCATTCACTAAGATATAGATTGGCATGACAATATTTTACTTAAATACCAAATTTGCAATAAGAATCTAATGAGAAGACGCCGGTCCTATAAGGAATTGGAACTGAAAAATAGTATGAGTTCACCTGTGTCTAAATTTACGCACAACTGATCGCGACAGTTAATGTGATTTGTGCACGATTCCGGAAGACGTGAACTCATACAAAAAATAAGCTTCTTCAGGATACCCTTGCGTCTACCAAGAAAGAACTTGCACATTACAAGGCAGGGGCCATGGGCCGCCTTGTCCTACGTCTTGCGGCTACCGAGAAAGATCTTGCACATTACAAGGAACGTGTGAGAGTATTGGAAGCATATGTGTCCCGCACCACAAAAGAAATACGAAATCTCACACAAGATTTCCAAATTATTATAAATTATGTAAATGAATTGGAAAAGAAATTAAAAGAAAAACAGGGGAAAATTGCGGTAATCACAACGCGACTTAAATATTATGAGAATGCTCACTTGCCACCATCCCTTCAATCCCTCCAGTACAAGAAGCGGGAACAGGGAGATAATAAGCAACAGACAGAAGCCAGTACTAAATCAGCCAAAAAGGCTGGCGCGCAAAAGGGACACAAGGGGGTTTCCCGTTCCCACAACCCCGACAGAGTAATGCGCCACACCTTTGAGCATACTCCAATATGTGAGTGCGGCAATATAATGACAAAAAGTGGTTGGAAACAACGACGCATAACAGAATTAATACCAGCCAGAATAGAGGAGACCCTTCATGTGATAGAGATGGCCTCCTGCATGTGCGGCAAAAAACAACTGGCCCCAGCAGTGGGCGTCCCAGAGAGTGGTGGTTTTGAGATGTGGTGCCATCACTGCATTGCGTGCGGAAAAGATTCCAATAAAACGCGTACCTGTAATTTCGAGGGATCTCTTCGGCCTGAATATATCGGTGGGTGCGGTAAACAACATAATTGCCAGGGCCGCCGATGCATGCGAATCATTTATGGAAACAATTTATGAGAATATAATAAAATCACCCAGCATTCATGTGGACGAAACTGGTATATCACTGGCGGGTAAGCGTGGCTGGATATGGGGGATGCGGGCCGAAGAGTGGATGATATGCAAAAGTAGGAGTCATATGTAGTGGACAAATACCTGAACGGTTACCAGGGCGCGATAGTCACAGACAGGTACGTTGTGTGTTACCGGTTTGATGACGGTGGGAAGCACCATCTGGGCGCATTTATTGCGCAATACCAGTATATTACATGCAGGATTCTATATCGATCCCGGTGATCAGGACGCCCGGATCAAACTTGACAACTATTTGATCCGGAGCGCACGTGAATCGCTGCGGGCCGTCCGCGCAATTACGACACTCATTTGAGACAGGAGCAGATGCATCAGTACTGTGATGTTGAGGATACTGAACTGCAAAAGAAGGTAAAAGGATTGAATAAGGCCATACCAGGCATGTTCGTATTCCTAGAATATGACAGTGTGGAGCCGACCAACAATCCAGCGGAGCAGTGGAACCGGTTCTGATACGCAGTGGTATTCCGCAAGATTAGTGGTCAGATAAAGGGTGTAATGCGCCGCATGTCCATATGTGTTCAGACATGGAGGACTCAGGGCCTTTCTGTAATGAATGAGGTTGCTGCCAGAATGCAATTATAATTAAAAAACTGGGATGCATTCTATCTTATTATGTGATCAAAACACGTGAACTCATACCTTTTACTAGTCCACGACGGGGCTTTGATGTAATAGTGGGTAATCTGCCGTGGAAGAAAAACAAGATGAATGAGGATAAATTCTTCTCAATATATGATCCGGAGATACAGACACTCAATCCTAACACTAAAAAAAAGAAACGTATAAACAAGGGCTGTCATAGTCAAATCGTACTATAACCGGATACGCCCTAGCCATTATATCCCACCTGCATATTTAGGGTGAAATGCCGGAATTCCCACCATGGTGGCCACCTTAAGCATTCCCCGATCAAGCGTAATCAGGCCAATTCCATGTATGCGGCACGTGGCCAGAATGCGGTGATCACCATTATGTGCATAGTGATACTGGTTACGTAGCATTTGGGCGGTATCCTCAAGATCTGTGGGATCCGATATTATGCCGACGCGTCTCTCACCAAATATCTTGCGCAGGCTACCAAGAATTGCATCAACTGTCAGGTTACGTACCCGTCTGAGCTCCCATAATACTTGGCTACACAGCACTATCTTGTATTGCTTGCCCTTAAGATTGTCTCGCAGTTTACTGACGACCGAGGCGCCCTCCATTATGTCTATTACAACGCATGTGTCAAAGGCTATTTTCATGATAGTGGTATGCTAATATAGTTATTATTGATTACTTACATAGTATTGTTAGTATCCATAGTATTAATAATATACTAAATAATTAAAAATCACTCAATAAAACACGAAATGCGGCACAAGGCGGGGACATGGTAATGGGGAGTATAAGTGAAAAAGAAGTGAACCCTAGTGATGCTCACAGTCCAATGCTTGCCGCGTCTATTACTGAACTCATTATGCATACTCCCCAATATCGGCATATTGGCGGCGTCTTATCGCCCTGGCCTCATCTTCTAAGAGCGACTCACCGTATCGTGCTAATAGCACACCACGCATGAATCGACTTAACGCGATTTCCTTCCTTTTGGCTTCTTTCTGTGCCCATTGATGTACATCATTATCAATTGATATTTTGACTTGTACAATATTTTGCAAATGTGTTCCGATCGCATCAATATTGAAATCATTATTGAATGATAAAATCACGACTTTCTTTTTTTTGAACATTATGGCCCCTCTATTGTCGCTTCATATGGCAATATTTTATCATAATTAGCCAAATATGCAATTTTATTAGCGACGCGCGCATATACGTATTGTATACAATTATCATCGTCATCTTTTGTTGATAAATTTTCAGCATATGATTTTATTTTATACCATTTATCAATATTCCTGATTTTTACAATATCTCCTATTTGAGGAAATTGGCCCTCTGGAATAATTAATTTGAGTAATGTCATTTCATGTCCCCCTCACTCGGCATCCATAATCGTAAATCCTTGGCAATATCCTGCAATTTCTTTTGTGCATCCGGGGATGATATACCATAACTATTTGTCAGCGCCACGAGTATGGAATGGGTATCATATGTCGTGCAGCACAGACTAACTTGTTTCATTATACTACCTACTATTGACCTGTTAAAGACCATATCGGTTTGTATATTCTAATTTGAAAAATTCTATATACAAACTTGGACGGCTTAACGTGAATATTACAGCTATGTGATTCAAATTGACCCTGTGGGCAAGGACTTATGCACAAAATAAACGAATTATTAACATGAACTTATGCACACAGATTTCTGAGTTAAAATTTTTCAGGGCACAAAATCCTATACGGACCTCTATTACACGCCCCCCTTCTTACTACTCTGCTAACTAATTTGTGCATTCTATTGTATATGATCATTCGTATAACACCCATTTTTTAGCTGCCGGCACACCCCTGGGCTTCTTATGCTATTGATCATATGTCATATATCCACACACGCCCCTGATCTTATACTATTGACCATACCGCCCTACTCTTATGATGATATCCATATGTCATACGCCCCTGGGCTTACTATTGATCATATATCCGCCACGACTCCTTATGACCTGCACGCCCCTGATCTTATACCACTGCTCCTTATGACGCCCCCGCCCCACTGTCACTGCTCCTTATGACTATCCAGAACGCCGCGACTCCTTATGCCGGTTACCTAGTGAGTTAAATTTTCGAGGACAAGTGCCTTACTATGATACGGAACGCTTCAAAAGACTGATCATTCCAACTCATGTTAACACTATTCTCTATGTACTGACTTCTTAACAGCGCCCCATATGCGCTAGACGAATATTCTAGGGAATAGGCGCCTTGTAGTACTTGTCCAGGCCGGTTGGTTCTGGTTGCAATGATGATTCCATTTCGAACTGTTCTGGTAGTTGGTCTATGATCCTGTCTGACGCTATTCCCACATAGACCAACCGCTCTATTATGGCGCGTACCATGTCGCCATTCACGCCCTCTAGTGGATAATTCGTGATGCCACTCTCGGCATTGGAACGATACTTGTATCTATCAACGAACCATCCTACAGGCGTTCTACCATTGACTGAGTAATGGATTGTTGGCATATTATCGTATACTAACACGTTATCCAGTAGTAGTTTGGATTGATCAACTATTCCCTTTGGTCCGGGACCGTCATTAGGTTTCTTACCAAAGGCTATCTTCTTTGGAGCGTCAGGTATTGGAACCAGCGACTCGCCCAGGTTGTAACGGGGGCCGGTCTCATAATTGAGATGCAAGTCAGCTAGCTGTCTACCTGCTTTCATGAATGAGTGGAAATCGGGTGCCATGGGTATGCTTGGTAAACCACGAACGAGAAATACCTGGTACTTGGTACGATAGCCGGGGTGGTGTAGAATCCCATACGTATAGTAGAAGATGTCCTCTTTAGTAATTGAATTATCATTATAGACATCACAATAGTGTTTTAACGCCCAGTCTGTAATGTTATCATTCATTTCGTCACCATCATTGTTATTTTGTTTCTTTGTATGAGTTCACGTGTTTTGATCACATAATAAGATAGAATGCATCCCAGTTTTTTTAATTATAACTGCATTCTGGCAGCAACCTCGTTCATAACAGAAAGGCCTTGAGCCCTCCATGTCTGAACACATGATACAAATGTAGACATGCGGCGCATTGCCCTTTCGCCACCCTTTATCTGACCACTAATCTTGCGGAATACCACTGCGTATCGCAAAGCCTGCTCCGCTGGATTGTTGGTGGGCTCCAGTATGAGTTCACGTCTTCCGGAATCTTATGCACAAATCACATTAACTGTCGCGATCAGTTATGCGTAAATTTAGACACAGGTGAACTCATACGATGGGTAAGTTGTTTAATAAAATAAATGTCGCCAACGAGGTTGTAGGTACTGACTCGGAGATACTAGGTGAGGAGCTCATGCCAAAACAATTCAACGATAATTACACCAAGATAAGAAAGATGGCGTATGAGTTCACGTGTTTTGATCACATAATAAGATAGAATACATCCCAGTTTTTTAATTATAACTGCATTCTGGCAGCAACCTCGTTCATTACAGAAAGGCCTTGAGCGTATGAGTTCACCTGTGTCTAAATTTACGCACAACTGATCGCGACAGTTAAAGAACCGGTTCTTTTGTGCACAAGATTCCGGAAGACGTGAACTCATACCCTTGAGCCCTCCATGTCTGAACGCATGATACGAATGTAGACATGCGGCGCATTGCCCTTTCGCCACCCTTTATCTGGCCACCAATCTTGCGGAATACCACTGCGTATCAGAACCGGTTCCACTGCTCCGCTGGATTGTTGGTGGGCTCTACACTGTCATATTCTAAGAATACGAACATGCCTGGTATGGCCTTATTCAATCCTTTTACCTTCTTTTGTAGTTCAGTATCATCAACATCACAGTACTGATGCAGAATGGATTCTGCTCCTGTCTCAAATGAGTGTCGTAATTGCGCGGACGGCCCGCAGTGATTCAGGGATTCCCGTGCGCTCCGGAACAATCCTTTCAGGTCGTTGTCAAGTTTGATCCGGGCGTCCTGAGCACCGGGATCGATATAGAATCCTGCATGTAATGCCTGGGTATCGCGCAATAAATGCGCCCAACACAACTGGTGCTTCCCACCGTCATCAAACCGGCGGTACACAACGTACCTGTCCGTTACTATCGCTCCCTGGTAACCGTTCAGGTATTTGTTCACTACATTTGAACTCCTACTTTTGTCATATATGGACATCATCCACTCTTCGGCTCGCATCCCCCATACCCAGCCACGCCTACCCGCCAGTGATATACCAGTTTCGTCCACATGAATGCTGGGTGATTTTATTATATTTTCATGAATTGTTTCCATAAATGATTCACATGCATCGGCGGCCCTGGCAATTATGTTGTTTACTGCACCCACCGATATATTTAGGCCGAAGAGATCCTTCGAAATTACAGGTATGCGTTTTATTGGAATCTTTTCTGCGCGTAATGCAGTGATGGCACCGCATAATTGAACCCCAAAACTACCACTCTTTGGGACGCCAGCTGCTGGGGCCAGTTGTTTTTTGCCGCACATACATGCAGCCATTTCTATCATATGGTGGGCCTCCTCTATTTTGGCTGGTATTAATTCCGTTATGTGTCGTTGTTTCCAACCAATTTTTGTCATCATATTGCCGCACTCACATATTGGTGTGTACTCAAAGGTGTGATGCACTACTCTGCCGGGGTTGTGGGAACGGGAAACCCCCTTGTGTCCCTTTTGAGCGCCAGCCTTTTTGGCTGATTTCGTACTGGCTTCTTTCTGTTGCTTATTATCTCCCTGTTTTCGCTTCTGCTCCTCCTGTTTTCGCTTCTTGTACTGGAGGGATTGAAGGGATGGTGGCGAGTGAGCATTCTCATAATATTTAAGTCGCGTTGTGAGTACCACAATTTTCCCCTGTTTTTCTTTTAATTTCTCATTCAATTCATTTACATAATTCCTAATAATTTGGAAATCTTGTGTGAGATTTCGTATTTCTTTTATGATGCGGGACACATATGCTTCCAATACTCTCACACGTTCCTTGTAATGTGCAAGATCTTTCTTGGTAGACGCAAGCAAGCGACTCATTCGCAGTGTCGCCCCGCCCAAATACTTGTAATGTGCAAGATCTTTCTTGGTAGACGCAAGGGTATCCTGAAGAAGTTTATTTTCCAGTTCCAATTCCTTATAGGACCGGCGTCTTCTCATTAGATTCTTATTGCAAATTTGGTATTTAAGTAAAATATTGTCATACCAATCTATATCTTAGTGAATGATCAAAACACGTGAACTCATACAAGATGGCCACAAAAGATGGTGCCAAAACCATAATTGAATCACTAGAGCGGGAGTCGGATATGATGCCAAATACATCACCACTAAATGAGCTTAGAAAGTTCGTCAAGAAGCGTGGTATAGATAGTATGAGCGAATTCCCAATGGGGCGCAGAGCAGGCAAGCGCGGCAAGCGGGAGATTATACTATCCTATAAAGAAAAAGGGGGCATGTATATTTTGTGACCTATGACAGGAACAAGAAGAAGGCGAAAGTACCGGATGATGAATCTGAACTTGTCCGGCGATTACAATGTGTCCCTGACACAGAGTCTTATTTGTCGGAAGACGGACCGAAACACAGGGAATCATTCATGACTTTATTGGAGGTAGACAAGGCCGCTCGTAAGAAAATTATGGAACGAAATGAATTGTATGAGTTCACGTCTTCCGGAATCTTGTGCACAAATCACACTAACTGTCGCGATCAGTTATGCGTAAATTTAGACACAGGTGAACTCATACAATGAATTTACTGCAAAAATGAAGCGTGAGTTGAAGACAAAACGCCGTAGTAATATTATTGATAAAATCGAGGGTGCAGTATCAGAGGGAGTTGGTGAGGGAGAGATTTCACATGAAACCGGCGAACAAATATTCGAGTTACTTGGTACGACAGGGATAAAAGCGTGGGAGGATGTAGTGAAACAAAGATGGGAGGAGTATCAACAGGACAGGGATATCAAAAAAATGACAACATCTCTGATGGAGTTAAAAGAAGATATTAACACCGAAAAAGAGGAACCGGTCAATAATAGAACCATTCCAGGGGAACTAAAGCTTGTCGGCGCAGTGTTCATTAATGATGTTGCGGATATCCGTACACAGTTGGGAGCATGAATATGTTATTTGTTGTGCATACGCGCCCTGTAATGGCAGTCCACTGTTGGACTCGATGAACTAACCTTCCTTGTTGGAGTGTGTAGTGATGGAATGGTTGGGCAGTTGTGTTCCTAGTTGGACTTTTTATAAAAAAAAGTCCTCTGGTAAAACAACCTCTTGTGGGACATTCTTCTATATCTCCCGTGACTGTATGGTATACGAGTCAGCGCCACACCACCCCCTACATTTTTGTATGAGTTCACCTACGTGTAAATTTACGCACAGCGGATCGCAGAGATTCAAGCACGAATTGAAGGTATGAGTTCACCTGTGTCTAAATTTACGTATAACTGATCGCGACAGTTAATGTGATTTGTGCATAAGATTCCGGAAGACGTGAACTCATACAATTGAAGACGTGAACTCGTACCATTCCACATGGACTACCCGGTCAAAATACGTTCCATTTCGTGAAATGATGACACACTGTTAACACCGGTAATGGGACAGGATGCAGTATACAGGGAAGTACCGCTAAAAGTGGCCAGCCATTCCAAGAGTTTTGCCGCTATACCAAGTTTTTTTAGCTTTATTTCCGGATTATTAGTAGACCGCAACGAGACAGGTCCGCCCAAATCCATCCCCAGCATTATGGCGGCGCGTGCACCAAAATGGTGTGCCAAAAAGACTGCACGATCACCATCAGTGAATCCGCCAATATTGTATACTTTGCCCACAGGCTCATTTTGGGTGGTACCCATGCAGGAGGGAAATCTTTCTACCATGGGCAAAGCGGGAACATTATCGCCATGTGCATGCACTACGTAAATGGCACTATTCCGGAAATGATTCAGACACTCCATGTCCCCATCCAAGTCAGTGATCACAATATGGGGGGCAACACCATTTTCCAGTAACGGTAGAGTGGCAGAGTCAGCTGCAATACATGTTACATCAGGATGGTTACGTAAAACGGGAATCCAGGAATCCAGGGAAGGCCCTGCACCCACGCAGAATACAATTCTGTCACAGACAAGACCGGACAGGGAATCCAGGGGCGGATCAACCTCTAGCATGTCATTTAGTATAATGGCAGCTGCTTGATCCTTTCTAGTATCATAACCAAACTCACTGGCAATATCACGATACCGCGTCATCCAGCCGGGAACTGTCATTGTATCACAAGCAATATGTGATGTCATGTATCATAAAATGTCATGCATACACTGGCTGGCATACCAGTAGGGGAGTGCCATCCGCCGCGCATAATGGGAATCATTAACGCCAGTCCGGAATCATTTCTCAAATCATCAGTCCAGGAGTCATATGATGACATATGCAATACGGCCGCATCCATGGAGGAGCAGGGAGCAGACTACATAGATGTGGGCGGCATGTCCACCGCCCCATACCTGAAAACTGCAATACCCGAAGAAGACGAGATACGCCGCATAGAGAGAGCCATAGACGCGATCATGTCATCATGCAATTTGCCCATATCGATTGATACATGCAGGGCGGCAGTCGCGAACGAGGCCCTGGCTCGGGGCGCCACCATACTAAATGATGTGACAGGCCTGCGGCATGACCCCGGAATGGCCGACATCATATCACGATACAAGCCTGACTTGGTACTGTGCGCCCATGACAGGAATATACGCAGCGGGACACCCCAGGACACACGGGACATACTCTCAGACATAGTTGGCGAGGCTCAAAAGTACGGAGCCATTACAGACAGAATGGTCGTGGATCCCTCCATTGGTTTCTTTAGGCAGGGCGGTACCGGTAACACGCACACCCGTATACGGGGGAATCAAGTGAGCCGGGACATTTCCATACTTGCAAACATTACAATACTCTCCGGCATGTGGCCAGTCCTGATATCAGTATCCAACAAGTCATGCATAGGGGATACACTACAGGGCAGGGAGCCAGCTCATCGTTTGTATGGATCCTTGGCCGCCGAGGCCATAGCCGTATTGGGGGGAGCCAGCATAATTCGTACCCACAACGTGAATCAAAGCCGGGATGCCGCAATCATGGCAGAAGCCTGCCGCTCCGGGAAAGTGACTAATATATAATTCCCGATTCACAATTAAAAAAATGCAAGAAAGGGAGTACCTTGACTGGAACGACTCCCTCAAGACGCTAAATACCGCATACAGGACTAGCCTGTTTACCCTGATAATAGGACCAAAGGGTACAGGCAAGACCACACTTGTGCGCCAGTTTGCCCGCAGCGTGGGGGCGCCACTGGATTCCATAAACTTTAGCCTGCGCACAAGGGAGAGTCACCTTGTGGGCACAAAGACGCTGAATGAGGGGACGGTGGGCTTTACAGAGGGGGTACTGATACGATCCATGAGAGAGGGCGGTATACTGTACCTAGACGAGATAAACGCCGCCGAGGCTGACGTACTATTGCGTCTGGATGAAGCCCTAGATGATCGGCGCCAAATAGTACTAAAGGAGTCCCAGGGCGAGGTAGTCCAAGCCAAGAGCGGCTGGTTTGTAGTGGGCACCATAAACCCCCTAACACATTCTGGTACAAAGGAGCTGCCGCCGCAAATACTTAGTAGATTCCCCGTAAGGATACGGCTGGAGTATCCACCGGAAGACACAGAGTGCGACATTGTGGGAAGGTATGTCTCTGATAATAACCGGGACAGGATTGTTCAAGGAGTCCGGCTGGCCAACATTCTGCGACAGGCCGCCGCCGTAGAGGAGCTCTTTTACTCACCCAGCATACGGGAGACCATAGCATATGGTATGTTAATGGACAGGGGAGTCGAGGCTATAGAGGCGGCAACCATTGTCTTTGGGAATGTATATGCGCAGTGGGGTCACATGGAGTATCAAAAGGTAAAAGACATCATAACATCCATGTTTCAATGACCCTGCACGACTCCGCCATGCTGGAGATAGGAACTTTCCTTGCCAGAAGGTGGTCCGGGAACGACTCCATAAGCGTCAGCTTCTCAGACAAGGTGGGCGCCAGAACCCGGCTCTCGGAGGGCCGTATCATAATACCCACCATACGAAAGCGGCTGGGTGATGACTTTGCCAGATACAGACAGTTTCGCATGGACGTATGGTACGAGTCCATGCGCGTGCGCTTCTGTAACAAGATACTAAGCAATGATCACGCCTTTGGTTTCATCCTGAATACTTTGGAGACGCACAGAATAGAGCGGCTGGGCAGGAAAGTATGGCAGGGCATGGATGAGGAGATAATATTCGCCCACACATACAGGTTCCTGTCCAGGCCGTCACTACCATCAGTGTATGGCAGAGCCCGCATACTGGAGGCATTTTACCAACATTTCACATTCGGCGCCTTCCGGGGCGAGGTGCAGCCCAGCCAGTTTGAGAGGATACTTCAGGCCTCAAAGATGTCCAAGAGGGCAGTGGAGAAAGCACTAACCAATGATTACGGCACCACATGGCTGGAGAAGAGTGTTGGAGATATTGTGAAACACCTGGACATAGACGCCCTGCAAACGGTCCCCGTATCCCTGCCCTTTGTGAGGGAGGATATGCCCGTATCGGAGAATGATGTGACCCGGTTCCTGCGGGTAGTATACAAGAAGAGGGAGGGCGACTTTGGCAGGATAGATGCAGAAGCCCTGCTGCGGGGCGATGCCATATCCGGTGAGTATCACAGCATAGTGGAAGAAGAACACAAGGACCAAAAGCGGGAATCATCTCCGGCCATAGGAGATATCAAGGTGCCCACTCCCAGGGAAATAGACGAGTCTGTTATATATGACATGGACCTGATAAGCGGCCTCAAGACGCGATTCCGGGCATGGAGGAGAGGGTATAAGGAGACATATCACCACACAGGCGAGGAGTTTGATACGGAGAACTATATTGATGGATATGACCCATTCTACAGGGACCGGCGGCAGTCAATAAAGACCAAGATAATCATTCTACTTGATCACTCCTCCAGCATATCTCCGGATGCACTAGGATACAAAAAGGCCACCTTGGGCCTCTGCGAGGTAATGTCGTATCTGGGCGTTCGCTTTGCCGTATACGCCTTTAATACTCAGGAGAGAGCGGTAGTGTGCTGGCTCATAAAACCCCACAGTAATCAGTGGGGCCGGACCCATGCAAAACGACTGGCACAGGTGGTAGCCAATGGCTCTACCCCCCTGGCCCAGGTATACCAAAAGATGCTTCCCGCCCTGGAATCATGGAGGCCGGACATATTTCTGACGCTGACCGACGGTGAGCCCTCGGACTCTGCTTCCGTTCGGGAAACCCTAAGAACCGTCAGAAGACAGGGCGTCAAGGCAGTAGCCATGGGCCTGGGTCCGGGAACCTTCAGGGCAACCCAGATAGCTGCCAACCTAAAGCGCCTGGGTTATGACCGTACCCTGGCTATAAGCCGACTCTCGGACATACCAGGCAAGGTACTGGGCATACTGGACGGCGATGCATGAGGTAACCGTTTAGGTCAGCCCTAGACAATCATTCAAAATACACCGCGAACATCTGTGTCTTTTATGCTACCCACGATTACATGCATGAGCCCTGCAACGTTATAATGGAGTGATCAAGAGTCATTTGAGCAATGGCCATTCCGGTTAAGTTTGATGTCAAGGGCATAGAGAAACAAGTAAGGGATAACCTGAATCTCAAAGAGACTAGACGTGTAATAGCGGAATCTGGCCGCCCCGCCATATCGTTCATAGAGGGACCGCCTACGCTGAATGGCAACCCACATGCAGGGCATCTTCGGGGAAGGGTGATCAAGGATTTGTGGTACCGGTATAATACGCTGGCAGGAAAGAATGTGGCCTTTCAGGGTGGATGGGATACGCAGGGGCTGCCCGTGGAACTGCAAGCCGAGAAGGAGCTGGGAATCACAAAATCCCAGATAAAAGATGAAGCAGGGGTGGAGAACATGGTAGCCACATGCAAGGATATAGTGAAGAGATACAACAGGCAGTGGGAGGAGGTTGATGCCCTCATGGGCATGTCCATGGATCATTCCAGGTCATACTGGACATACAGGGACAGTTACATAGAGAGGGAGTGGGACATACTCAGAAAAGCCCAAGAGTCAGGGATACTGGAGGATGACTATACTGTAATAGGATACTGCCCCGGGTGCCAAACCTCGCTTAGTCATGCGGAGGTGAACCAGGGGTACGAGATGGTCCGGGATCCCTCGCTGTACTACAAGGTACTATTGCAAGATGAGGATATCTATCTGGTGGTCTGGACTACCATGCCATTCACGCTGGTCACCGACGCCATGGTAGGCCTGCATCCACATGAGGACTATGCAATAGTACAGGTAGGGAGTGAGAAATGGGTCATTGCCAAGCGGAGACTGGAGGAGTTCATGGAGGAGGTGAGGACACCAGAGTATCATGTACTAGACACGGTGAAGGGATCACACTTTGAGGGCAAAAAGTATGTGCATCCATTACTGGAGGAGATACCGCACCTGGCTTCTCTGGCAGCATCAGACAATTACCATACGGCCGTGGCAGAATCCTTTGTCGATGTGAATACGGGCAGCGGGCTTGTTCACCTAGCCCCGGCCAACGGCGAGGAGGACATTGCCATAGCCAAGAGAAGAAATGTCAGAATATTCTGCCCCATGGACGAGCAGGTACGCTTTACTAAAGAGGCGGGCGCGTATAGTGGGATGTTCGTCCGGGACGCGGATGAAAGAATAGTGGAGAATCTCAGAGAGAGAGGCGCCCTGGTCAAGGTGGGACGGATAAAGCACAAGTACCCGCTATGCTGGAGATCCCGTCACCCCATAGTGTGGCTGGCCCGGAGGGGCTGGTTCTACAAGCTGGATAGGATGGGGGACGCTGTAATTAATGCCGCGAGTGCAGTCCGGTACTTTTTTGACTCACCAAAGAACAGGTTCCTTGGAATAGTCAGCGAGAGGCACCCCTGGTGCATATCCCGGGAGAGATACTGGGGATGCCCCATACCCGTCTGGAGTTGTAATGACTGCCAGGCCAAGACATGGTGCTATAGTCGCGCCGAGATATGCAGGGCAGCCAAGAATCTCCCCGATGGGCCAAACTTTGAGCTACACAGACCCTGGATAGACAGAATCAGCGTGAAATGCTCAGAATGTGGCCGTTACAACACCAAAAGAGAGCAGTTCGTACTGGATACATGGCACAATAGCGGCGCCGCCCCCTTTGCATCCCAGAGTGACTTGGCATATAATGAAACCATACCGGCTCCCTTCTTTACTGAGGGGATTGATCAGACCAGGGGATGGGCGTATACCTTACTGGTGGAGAATGTCATTCTGGATGGCAAATCCCCCTACAACTCATTTCTGTTCCAAGGACACGTACTGGACGAGAAGGGCGGCAAGATGAGCAAGAGTCAGGGAAACGTAATAGATGCCAAACAGCTGTTAACAGAGCACCCGGCGGATCTAGTACGGCTGTATTTCATGTGGAAGGCCAGTCCCGTAGAAGCTCTAAACTTTAACCCCCAGGAGATGATGTCAAGACCATACCAGATACTGAGTACATTATACAACCTGCACCTGTTCTACATGCAGAATGCAGAATACGACAAACATGACGTAACGCAGGATGTGAAATGGACCGCCGGACATGGGTTCTTGGAACCGCCGGACATTTGGCTTCTCTCCAAGCTGCAGAGGGTCACAGAAGTGGTTACAGAAAAGTGCGAGGCCTGCAAGTTCCATGAAGCGGCCAAGGCAATAGATGATTTTGTCATTAACGTACTCAGCCAGTCCTATGTGCAGAGTATCAGGAATGAATTGTGGGAGGAGTCCGAGAGTGATAGGCGCGACACCATATATGCGGTATTAAGGCATGTACTCCTGTGCATAGATATAATGCTGCACCCCTTTTGTCCATTTACTACCCAGTACCTGTATCACAGTATATCCGGGGGCACGATACTGCTGCAAGCTTGGCCCAAGCCCGACACCTCCCTGATAGATTATGACATGGAAGAAGACTTTGACTCCATGAGGACTATACTATCGGTAGCCTCGGCCGCAAGAGCCAAGGCTAGACTCAAGAGGCGCTGGCCCCTGGAGCGGGCCATAGTTGTGGTACCGCCGGGCAAAGAATCGGTGGCAAGGTTGCGGGAACGGCTACAAAATCAGATGAACGTGGAGGCCATAGATGACATTAAAGTATGTACGGACAAGGGGGACTTGGAGACATTAAATGATTTAATGAAACTGAACATGCCTATCACCCCCAAGATAGAGATGAACATGAATCGCATAGGGCCCCGCATAAAGAGTGGTATGGGAGCCCTTCGAAAGGCATTTGCGCAGACCATTCCACAAGACATACTGGACTCGCTTGCAGAGGGCGGACACGGGTTCGATACAGGTAGTGATGGCACGATGCTGTACCGGGAGGACTTTGTCTTCGGGTATGAACCCCAGGAGGGGTTCCAGGTGGCATCCCGGGACGGATACATTGTATTTGTATCCACCACGCAAAGCGAGACAACCAGGGCACGATGGCTGCTCCGGGATGTGGTTAGACGGATACAGAGTCTTAGAAAGGAGAGGGGTCATAACCCCACACAGATACTTGATGTGGCGCATGTAATAGGCCTGGATGCCTGCGCCCAGCAGATAGCTGCCTCGGGCCAGTATGACCTGGCATCCGCGGTTCGGGTCAAAAGTCTGGTCTTTGAGGAGGCAGACAGGGAGTACCAAGATACGGATATCGATGGCACCGCCATAAGGATAGACATTGAGTGATGACATGAAATGCCTCTCGGTATGCCAACCCTTTGCTGACTTGATAGTGTCCGGGCGCAAGACCATAGAGCTCAGAGGATGGAGTACGCGATACCGGGGTCACGTACTTGTGCATGCGCCCATAATGGTACGATGGGACGACTGCGCCAGGCTGGGTATCACAGACCCCGTAACAGGTGCAATACTGGGCCGGGTTACCCTGGCAGATGTAAAGAGATATGAAAGCGCCGATGAAGTACGGCAGGACGCATTGCTGCACCTGGCGGGCAGGGACTTTGAGACCAAACGATACGGCTTTGTACTACAGGACCCCATACCTTTCCGGTTCCCCATAGCCCAGAAGGGGAGGCTGGGATTATTTGAGGTAGAACCCCACGATATGGATTCGGATTCGCTGGTGCGGGATATAATGGAGGACAATCACCGGTACCGGCTGGTGGGCCATCACTGAGATATGTCAGAGCATTACTGTAATCACTACTAATTAGTATGGGTAATGTTCCATGCCGGTATATATATGGTATTAATAAAGTGCACATATTGGCGCACACCAAACCAATAGTAAGTATAGAGAATGTAGTAGCATCAGCCACAGTAGATCAGATAATAAACCTGCCAGACATAAGCAAGAATTTTCCACAGACGGAGTATAATCCGGAACAGTTTCCGGGACTTGTATTTCGGCTACAGAACCCCCGTACCGCGACCCTCATATTCCGCACGGGCAAGATGGTATGTACAGGCGCAAAGTCCGAAGAGATGTCCATCAAGGCGGTACGTACTGTAGTGCAGCGGCTCCGCAAGGGCGGGGTGCCCATAAAAAAGGACGCGGTGGTCACCATACAGAATATGGTAGCTGCCATAAATCTAGGCGGCAAGATACACCTAGAGAGATCCGCCATGATGCTCCCCCGTTCCATGTATGAGCCGGAGCAGTTTCCGGGACTCATACACAGGATGCTGGACCCAAAGACGGTCATACTCCTGTTCGCGTCCGGCAAGCTTGTATGTACAGGCGCCAAAAAAGAGAGTGACGTGTATAGATCGGTTCACAACCTGCACGCCATTCTAGAAGAAAAGGGACTCATGCTTTATGACGAGTAATTTGTGACGGAATTTCACTAATCGAACTGAAACTCATATTTAAAGACAGAATCGCCGTGTACGGATTCTATCATGTATGTGCCGGGAATCCATTCGGAGCCACCGGCTAGCGCAAGTGTGTGGTATGATCCTTCCCCGTCCACTATAACCTGGGTATCGGACCACACAACATTCTCATAGTCGTCAAGTATTCGTATGGTTAGTGTGTCACCAAGAGCAGGATTTGTAGTTCCCTCAATTTCTATAAAGTCGCCTGATGAATACGTGTCAGAGGCGGCCCATATGCCATAGTTTGGCGACGGCGGGGCAGGAATTAACGCCAGTGCCGCAACGGCAACAACGGCTGCCACCCCGGCGACGGCAATCAGTATAAGCTTGGTATTGTTATTGGTGCTACTCTGCTTGGGGGCAGTCTCCTCCTTTGCGGGAGAGGGCGGGGTTGTCTCCGGTGGTGCGGGAGTTATCTCGGCCTCGTGTTTGTCGACCAAAGATTGTACATAGTTTCGCTCATTATTGCTGACTATTTCACCGTGCAGGACGGCCCTGTGTATCTGCTCCAGCACACGGGTATCACCCAAACCCTGTTTCAGTAACATTCTGGTCTGCTCTTCGAGCTTGTCGTCCATTATGATGAAACAGGTGCAGGATTATTTATGTTGGATGTAGATCAGATTCCGGACAACGAATAATATTACTGTGGCTTCATTATGATTATCATGTATGACATGATTGTCGTGGGGGCAGTAATAGCAGGTGTGGTATCGTATCTTTTGATGAAACGGTACCAAGATCAGTAGGCGCCGCCACACGGAATATTGGCAAAATAAAAAATTTAGAGGGCTGCTGAACCTCGCTTCTTGCTGGCTATATTGACAACCTCGTCTACAGTGGAAACAACAATGATGCCGTCGCCGGAATTTCCAGTATAGGTTGCGTCAGACAGGATGTTGATGGTCGAGTCTAGTTTAGTATCATCCACGATGGTAACAATTGTTGCTACTTGGTTATACTCTGCGGTCATGGTACCGGTTCCCCGACCCATACGTAGTGTTGGCCTTGCTCCGGAGCCACGCCCTTTGGACTCTGAGACGACAAACCCACCTACCTTGCCTTCGAGTGCATCTACTACCGTCTTTAGTTTGTTCGCTTGAACGATCGCTTCAACCCGCTTCATGTATTAGCACTATATTAGTCCTTTAAAAAGTTGGTGGGTAACCGTTGCGCGTCAATAGTACGAAAAGTAAGTCCACTTAGGATCCGGCGTACAGTAGTTCAGATTGCACAAGCCACGAAAGGCTATGGTAAAGAGAATAACAGAGGAATCAAGACAAGAGGCGTTGCCGCCACCAAAATGTATGAGTTCACGTCTTCCGGAATCTTATGCACAAATCACATTAACTGTAGCGATCAGTTGTGCGTAAATTTAGACACAGGTGAACTCATACACCAAAATAGCTCAAGACCTGAAACAAGACACGTGCGAAGATTGTGAACCAGAGAACGGGAACGACTCGAGTAAAGATGGGCAGGCCTATGATACCAATCACCGCCACCCAGATACGAATGGTAACTGAAGCATATCACAAGGATCCCGCCGGAGTAAGTACGTATTGCAAAGAGGCTTAGACAGAATTACAATATATCATATCGCGCAGTATATCGCAATAATGAAAAAGAACGGTACGGCAGGATCATCACCTGCAAAGTCAGAGTGGGTACGCTATGAGCGTAAATATTCCAATGCAATATGGCAGTATGAGTTCACGTCTTCCGGAATCTTATGCACAAATCACATTAACTGTAGCGATCAGTTGTGCGTAAATTTAGACACAGGTGAACTCACACATGTCGCACGTAGACTGGCATGTCATGAAAGATGAGCGCTTCAAGGGACTGAATCTCATAGATGATGCAACCGGGTGTATAGTCGGGGCGGCACTTTGAGCATGCAACCTCAGAGAACGCCGCTCTATTACTGAGACTGGCAATGAAACGATTCGGCGCCCCTGCATCCATACTATCTGATAACGGCGCGTGTTTCGTAGGACAATAAAGGGGCAAGAAAAGCTGGAAACCCACACTATTCTAGGAAGAACTGCTGGATCAAGACATCAGTATGAGTTCACCTGTGTCTAAATTTACGCATAACTGATCGCAACAGTTAATGTGATTTGTGCACAAGATTCCGGAAGACGTGAACTCATACAGACATCATACTAATCAATTCCAGACCATACCACCCGCAGACAAATGGCAAACTGGAGCGCTTCCATAGAACGATTGAGGACGAGATATGGCATTCAATCTCCCACTGGGACCATGACCCCCGTCCTGCAGGCTTCACAGAACGATTGAGGACGAGATATGGCATTCAATCTCCCACTGGGACCATGACCCCCGTCCTGCAGGCTTCCACAGAACGATTGAGGACGAGATATGGCATTCAATCTCCCACTGGGACCATGACCCCCGTCCTGCAGGCTTCCACAGAACGATTGAGGACGAGATATGGCATTATGACAGTCTCCGGGATTATGTGGACTACCACAATGAGAGAAGATTGCACTTCTCACCGGATATAGATAACGGCGAAACGCCGCTTCAGGAATAAAAAGGCGACCCAGACAACTAGGGCAAATGATGCAAAATGGATGGAGCGGGATACCAATGACTAGCGGACCGACTTTTCATACATTACAGGTAACCGTTGCGCGACTTTGACAGTACACAAGTCCCCGCCGTGAAATAATTCCCCCAGGCTTGTGTAAGGAATATTACCACTTTTATATCTGCACTGACAAATATTGGTATGGAGTGTAAAGAATGGCGACAGCATACGTGCTTATAAACTGTGAATTGGGTTCTGAGGAATCTGTTATATCGGAACTCAAAGACATGGAAGATGTAGTAGAAGTACATGGTACTTTTGGGGCTTACGACGTACTTGCCAAGGTAGAAGCAGAGCAAGTGGAGAAATTACGTGAGACCATAACCTGGAAGGTAAGAAAGATACCCAAGATACGATCCACTCTGACCCTGATGGGCATAGAAGGGCAAGAATAGGCTCAGGTTTATGCACATATTACCTTACTTTTTTGTATAACCTCGAAATTATGCAGGCAGTGCCGAGCGCGTAATTAGGAAAAATGGATCGCGTCTAATGTAAGATAAATCACGAATAGTGAGACCTAACCGCGGACCTCAGATCATGCACATTCTTAGATAGGGTTATTTTTTCTCTTAGTCGGGGCGCCCCCCGAACCCCTCTTGTGAACCGCATGGCCTGCGCCTTTAGTGTGGAAAATTTTATGCGGTAGTTCTGTGAGGCCTCTACGTATTCAAAGAAGGCATTCATGCGATCTTGTGTCGTGTAGGGGTGGTATGATCCGCTACTCAAGTAGTCGTTAATCTGCTGAAACAGGAAAGGATTCCCCATGGCGCCCCGGCCCACCATGACATAATCGCACCCGGTCTCCCGAATCATGCGCGCCGCATCCTCCGGAGTCGCTACATCACCATTGCCCACTACAGGTATCCTGACTGCCCTCTTTAGCTCCCCTATAAGAGACCAGTCGGGGGTGCCGGAGTATCCCTGAGAAGCTGTACGGGGGTGCAGTGTTATCATGGAGATACCCGCATCCTGGGCTATTGCGGCTATATTCAAAAATCGGTGCCTGTCGTCTTGCGTGACGCCTGCCCGCATCTTTACTGTTACCGGTCTCTCCACTGACTCTACCAGTACGCGGAATAACTGTCTGGTCAGTCGCTCCTCCTGGAGTAGTGCGGATCCGGCCATCTGCTTTGTTATATGAGGCGCAGGGCACCCCATGTTATAGTCTATAATATCAAAGTACGGCTCCACTATGCGCGCCGCCCGCCTCAGAACATCCGCATCAGAGCCAAAGAGCTGTACTGCCAGCGGTCTCTCCTCATCAGAGTATTCAAGAAACTCCTGTATTGTGGCGTGTCTTGCCTTGAGACGGCTGGCCTGAGCTACAATACTGTGTATGCTGGTAAATTCGGTAACCACCAAGGAGGCTCCCCACCGCCTAGCCATTAATCGCAGGGCAGGATCCGATACGCCCGCCATAGGTGCAAGAAACGCCCTGCCCGAGAACTTGGGCAGGCTCATCCGGTTTATTCGGGACACCCGTCGGTATCCTGATCTCCATCGTAATCCTCAGGAGAGTCAGGACACATGTCATTGGAATCCAGTACGCCGTCTAAATCAGAATCATGAACAAACCGGGCCTGCTCCGGAGCTACATCCGGACAACCATCTTCGTCATTGAACTTGTTCCATGTCTCCGGGTTCACCGGACACTGGTCCAGCTCATCCCAATACCCGTCATTATCAGAGTCGCTCCTGCCCGGTCCCCCGCTACCGGCTGCAAGCGTATCCGGGCAGCCGTCCCAGTCCAGGTAATTGTTGGGCGTCTCCGGCTCAGTCGGACATGTGTCCCAGCGGTCATCGACGCCATCGTTATCAGCATCAGATATTACATAGCCGCCGGGTACCTCACTGTCTACTGTGTCCGGGCAGCCGTCAGTATCCTCGTACATGTTGTAGGTCTCAGGCTCCAAGATGCATTCGTCCACATCATTGGTTATGCCATCGCTGTCCGTATCGTGAACCACTGTGTAAAAGTCCGGGCAGCCGTCGTCATCAAGAACGTTATTGTATGTCTCGGGCCTAGTAGGACACATATCGGTACTGTCAGGTATGCCGTCCCCATCACTATCAAGAATGGCGGCACCGGGAGGCGCCACATCCGGGCAACCGTCCGCATCATTATACAGGTTGTATACCTCCGCCACATTAGGGCACATATCTACATCATTAAAGAGACCGTCATTGTCATTATCGTGAATGCGGGGTATGTCATAATAGTCCGGGCAACCATCATCATCCTGGAACCGGTTAAAGTTCTCCCGTAGTGCAGGACACATATCTACAGAGTCAGGTATGCTGTCATAGTCCGAATCCAGCCATGTGTTTACTGAGACTATAGCCAAGTCCGGGCAGCCGTCCCAGTCCAGGTAATTGTTGGGCGTCTCCGGCTCAGTCGGACATGTGTCCCAGCGGTCATCGACGCCATCGTTATCAGCATCAGATATTACATAGCCGCCGGGTACCTCACTGTCTACTGTGTCCGGGCAGCCGTCAGTATCCTCGTACATGTTGTAGGTCTCAGGCTCCAAGATGCATTCGTCCACATTATTGGGTATACCGTCACTGTCGCTGTCTTGAATTATGGAGTAAAAGTCCGGGCAGCCGTCGTCATCAAGAACGTTATTGTATGTCTCGGGCCTAGTGGGACATGAATCCAGAACATCCACAATACCGTCACCGTCGCTATCATCTAGTGTAGGCGGTCTCACCACAGAATCAGGGCAGCCGTCAGTATCCTCGTACAGGTTGTATGTCTCGCTGACAAAGGGACACAGATCGTTTGCATCATGTATACCGTCAAGGTCATAGTCACCGGTCACCGAAAAGGGCAGAGTATCCGGGCAGCCGTCTTCATCCTGGAACTGGTTAAAGACCTCCCTCATGTCAGGACACGAATCAGAGGAGTCCGGTATGCTGTCATAGTCCGAGTCCATCCATGTATTTACAGAAGATATGACCGAATCCGGGCAACCATCCCGGTCCAGGTAGTTGTTATAGGTCTCCGGCTCAGTTGGGCACGCATCCCAGCGGTCATCGATACTGTCGCTGTCGGCATCAGATAATACATAGCCACCGGGGGTCTGGCCATCTAGTGCATCAGGGCAGCCGTCAGTATCCTCGTACAGGTTATAGGTCTCCGGCTCAGTTGGGCACTGATCAAGTGTATCATGTACTCCGTCCCTGTCCGAGTCCATGGGTACCACATAGTCGTCCGGGCAGCCGTCATTGTCTTGTATACCGTTCATGGTCTCGTACTGTGTCGGACAGAGATCCACATCATCTGCAATTCCGTCTCCATCACTATCAGGACCGACTCCCGTGTCTACCGGCGAGACATCCGGGCAACCATCTTCATCCTCGTACCAGTTGTAGTTCTCCCGAATAGTGGGGCACTGATCAAGGTGATCCTGTATTCCGTCATAGTCGGCATCATACCAGGGGACAAAATCTGCCGGGCAACCATCCACCACATTATCATACTGGGAGTCATAGTCCTCTATCAAGTTAGGACACAAGTCCATAATGTCCGGGACGCCATCACCGTCGGTATCCGGTGTGGCAAAGGCGGGTAGAGTGGATCCCAGTAGGACTGCCGCCGCCATAACAGAGTACTTGCCGGGTATCACAATATCACTCCGGGCAACCGTCATGGTCATTATCATTGTCATAATCTTCGGGCACATATACACAATCGTCCTCATCATTTATAATTCCATCAAGATCCTCGTCATGGACAAATCGAGACTGCTCCGGTACGGAGTCAGGACAGCCGTCCGCATCACTGTACTTGTTCCAGGTCTCAGGAGATAGCGGGCACAAGTCTACACCATCAGCATATCCATCCCCATCAGTATCGGTTATGGCTGGTTGGGTTGAGCCCGCGGCTACTACATCGGGGCAGCCGTCCCAGTCCAGGTACTGGTTGTAGTTCTCAGGCTCGTCCGGACACGAATCCCACCTATCCTCTATTCTGTCATTATCGGCATCTGGAAACTCAAACATTACGTCATCATCAGTTACCACATCAGGGCAGCCGTCGTGATCCATGTAGCGGTTGTAGTTCTCCGGCTGGGTTGGACAGGCGTCAACAAAGTCAAAGACACCATCCCGGTCACTGTCAGTTATCAGTACAAAGTTGTCCGGGCAGCCGTCAGTATCCAGCAGGCCATTAAACGTCTCGGCCCTAGTGGGACACAAATCCAGATTGTCCAGCAGGCCGTCACCATCACTGTCTATACTACTAACGTAGCCGGGCAGCCAGTCCGGGCAGCCGTCCGCATCCTCATACAGATTGTAGGTCTCCCTAGCCGTAGGACACATATCCTGGCTGTCCAGCAGACCGTCGCCATCAGTATCCAGGTCAGGGCCTGCCAGTACAGGCATGTCAGGGCAGCCATCCTCATCCAGATAGCCATTGTACCGTTCTGCATCGTTAATACATTGATCATTTACATCAGGAATGCCATCATAGTCAGCATCGGCGAGCTGACCAGTATTGGTTCCCGGCATGTCAGGGCAGCCATCCCAGTCCAGGTACTGGTTGTAGTTCTCAGGCTCGTCCGGACACGAATCCCACCTATCCTCTATTCTGTCATTATCGGCATCGGGGAACTGGAACATTACAATATCATCAGTTACCACATCAGGGCAGCCGTCGTGATCCATGTAGCGGTTGTAGTTCTCCGGCTGGGTTGGACAGGCGTCCAGCAGATTAATTATATTGTCATGGTCGGTATCATGAGAGTCGTCATTGTTATCCGGGCAGCCGTCTGTGTCCATGTAGCCATTCATGGTCTCCCGCTGGTTGGGGCACAAGTCTATCAAGTCTATTAACCCATCGCCATCAGCATCGGCCGAGGGTGCCCCGCCAGATACAGAATCCGGGCAGCCGTCGTGATCATTGTACATGTTGTACACTTCCGGAATATTGATGCACATATCCGCATCATCCAGTATGCCATCTTTGTCCTGATCTCCGTTATAAGTTACGAACAAGGTATCCGGGCAGCCATCGTCGTCCTGGTATTTGTTATAGTTTTCTCTGCGCTCCGGGCATTGATCCACATCATCATTAAGCCCGTCATAATCGGTGTCCGGTACCGTCTCTATGTTAAAGCCTGGTGTGTCAGGGCACCCATCCCAGTCTAAGTAGTTGTTAAAATTCTCAGGCTCGTCCGGACACGAATCCCACCTATCCTCTATTCTGTCATTATCGGCATCTGGAAACTCAAACATTACGTCATCATCAGTTATTACGTCCGGACAGCCATCGGTGTCCAGGTAGTGGTTGTACAGCTCCTGCTGGAGCGGGCACTGGTCCACAGAATCGGATATACCATCACTGTCTGTATCCTTTAGGGTATGTCTGTCAGGGCAGCCGTCAGTATCATCTACGCCGTTAAAGGACTCTGGCTGGGTGGGGCAGTTGTCAATCAGATCTATAAAGCCGTCACCGTCAGTATCCACAACATCAGAGGTTTGTTGTGGCGGCACATCCAGACAGCCATCACCGTCTTTGTATAGATTGTAATTCTCCCTTACCGTGGGACACAGGTCTAGGTGATCCTGTATTCCGTCATAGTCGGCATCATACCAGGGGACAAAATCGGCCGGGCAACCATCCACCACGTCATCATACTGGGAGTCATAGTCCTCCATTAGGTTTGGGCACTGATCCAAATCATTGGGGACACCATCACCGTCTAGGTCATTGATGGGAACCGCATAAGCAGAAGATAACCCCGCTACTAGTATTAACATTGCAATTATAGCATGTCGCACGAGGATTCACCTCACAGATCGGGACAGCCATCGGTGTCCTGATCTCCATCGTAATCTTCGGCTTCTAACGGGCATTCATCCTGATCGTTAATCTTGCCATCCAAGTCCAAGTCGTGCTTGTATCTTGACTGCTCTGGAATTACATCGGGACAGCCATCTGTATCCTCATACTTGTTCCAGACTTCTCTCTCGGTGGGACAGGAGTCTTCACTGTCTCGTATGCCATCGTTGTCGCTATCCAGGTTTTGATCAAAGCTCGGTATCACGTCCGGACAGCCGTCCAAGTCCACATAGCGGTTCCATACCTCAGAGAGGTTGGGGCACAAGTCCATTATGTCTGGTACGCCGTCACCATCACCATCTGAGAGACGCTCATCAGTGTCCGGACAGCCGTCGGCATCCTCAAAGCCATTGTATACCTCAGGCTGTAATGGACAGGCGTCACTGCGATCTACGATTCCGTCATTGTCCGTATCCACCACATATGTAATGCTTATCTCATCCGGACAGCCATCCATGTCCTGGAAGCGGTTATACGTCTCGGGCACCAGTGGGCAGCGGTCAATGTCATCGATTACTCCGTCACGGTCACGGTCACGGTTTACATCATAGTAGTCAGGACAGCCGTCAAAGTCCAGTACACCGTTGAAGGTCTCAGACTGGGTTGGGCATAGATCGTCATAATCGGTGATTCCGTCATTGTCAGAGTCCGGTATTTCACTTCCGTCTAATCTCGTATCATGACAGCCGTCGGTATCATCAAAGCCGTTGTAGTTCTCCTTGACCAGCGGACACTCGTCTATGGAATTTGGTATTCCGTCAAAGTCGGTGTCATAATCTATCACGTATGACTCAAAGTCAGGACAGCCGTCCTCATCCTGGTATGAGTTGAAACGTTCCCGCTCTGTGGGACACTTGTCTATGGCATCCGGAATTCCGTCCAGATCCGCGTCCGGGTCCTGGGGATCGTCTGGGCAGCCGTCAGCATCAAATATTTGGTTCCAAGTCTCCGGTGTCAGCGGACATGTATCTATGGAATCAGGTATGCCGTCAGAGTCACTGTCGGTTATAAGGGAATCAGGGCAGCCGTCAGAGTCACGATAGCCATTGTATGACTCTGGTTGTGTGGGACACTTGTCATCAAGATCAATTATGCTGTCATTATCAAAGTCCAGTATTACCTGCGGGGTCTCCTCCGGGCAGCCGTCGGAATCCTGTATAAGGTTGTACGTTTCCCGAAGCAGGGGACATGCATCAATGGAGTCTGGCAGGCCGTCAGAGTCACGATCTGGCGTGTTAAAGGAGTCAGGACAGCCGTCAGTATCATACACGCTATTGAATATTTCTGGTTGTGTGGGGCAGTGATCATTTAGGTCGTTTATGCCATCGCCATCACTGTCGGGCAGGGTGAACTCTTCCCCTACAAAGTCCGGACAGCCGTCCGTATCCATGACATAATTATAGACCTCGGCACTGTTTGGACATTCATCCACTGAATCCAGAATTCCGTCACGGTCGCTATCCCCGTCCAGTGACTGGGGCGGGATATCCGGGCAACCATCCTCGTCCTGATACGAGTTGTATCTTTCAGGATCAATAGGGCACATGTCGGACTCGTCCGGTACCCTGTCACCGTCTGCATCGCCGGGTGGCCCTTGCAGATTTGGTAATTGATCAGGACAGCCGTCATAATCGGCGTAGTGATTCAATGTCTCCACATCATTTGGACAAATATCATATCTATCGGCCACGCCATCGGCATCCGTATCCATGAATGTATCTCCATTGACTGCGTCTGGGCAACCATCGGTATCTCGGTAGTCGTTGTATACTTCCTTCTCGGTTATGCAAAAGTCCAGCACATCTATAATGCCGTCCTCATCGGTGTCCGCCTGTGCGGGATCCACCAGTACGTCAGGACAGCCATCGGTATCCATATAACGATTGTACGACTCTGGCTTCAATATGCACTCATCAATTGCGTCCGGAATTCCATCACGATCAAGATCGTGACTTATGTTATAGTTGTCCGGACAGCCATCACCATCCTCAATTCCATTAAAGTTCTCCGCCCGGCTGGGACACAGATCAATGAGATCTATTATGTTGTCCCCATCACTGTCGGGAAGACTGGAACCTCCACTACCAGGGAGCGTATCCGGACAGCCATCCTCATCCTGATACTGATTATAGCGCTCTGCCACATCAGGACACTGATCGGATTCATCGTCTATGCCATCCTCATCCTCATCATACCAAGGAACAAAGTTCGAAGGGCAACCATCCAGCTCTTCCGAATAATCCTCTTGCAGATTGGGGCACTTGTCGGCGGAATCAGGTATACCATCTCTATCTATGTCAGAGTCTGCATATGTATAACCCATGGGCACCATCATTAAGGTAGTAACCAGCAGTATGAGGAACCCTAACATACGCAGACTCTCCGCCATTAGTTAGTGAAGCTATAATCCTGTTATTAACTTTATAGTGACTGCCATAAGTCTTAGTGTATGACATTTCATGTAGATGCATACTGGGCTTACCGTTTGGCAAAAGGATGCATGCTGCCGCCATACCAGGATCGCGGCACCAACATTTTAGCATGAGACTCCACACTAAAGCCAGACGGGCGGGTTCTCACGCGTGACAAGTGTAGGGGCACATAGGAGAGGCACTACCGCCAATACTCCGGTCTCATATTTCTGGCCCAGATTGCGCAGAAATGAAACGGGTCAGATCCCCCTTGACTTATAGACTCGCAACCTTATTGGCTCCATTTGGGACCTCACATGCCGTATGAGTTCACCTGTGTCTAAATTTACGCATAACTGATCGCGACAGTTAATGTGATTTGTGCATAAGATTCCGAAAGACGTGAACTCATACCACATGCCAGGTTGTGAGTATTTATCCAGATACGGCTTACTGGACGGCGCATGTCCCGGCTAGCCCTTGAGCGAACCTATTACCACATCTATTACTTGTGTGTCATGAACGGCTGTCATGGCCATGCCACTGCCTGCACGGCACGGCTTTAGCATCGATATGAATCGCAAACACGCAGTCGTCTGGCCGGGTTCTTTTGCTGGAGCAATACACGATCTGGAATGATTTCATGTTACATGAACGATTAACCGGATTCGCCTAACATGAACTCGGCGACTGCCCTTTTGCACACATATCTTCAGTGGCGGCTCACCTGATGCATTAACCGGGCGAATTTTTGGCTCGGTGGTAATGTGACTATTACGGTATATGTTACCTTTTTCATGGTTCTAATGCGGTACTATTTCTTTATAAATATACAACAAAGACGGCGCTGTTAAGAAGTCGGTACATATAGAATAGTGTTAAAAAGTACATGCGTTCTAGAACAGGTGTACCAATTTATCTAAGAATCAAGGGGAAATCTACCATTCCCAACAAGGGGGACCCACCCCATGTAACCAGGGCGCATACGATTGCGCTTCGCGCAACCGTGTTACAACTGTAAAGGAATGGGCGCGTGGAATGGACTCTAAAAAAAATCGGCGCGTGTATTGTCGTACGACTTGTCGTGATTGCGTATGGTAAACCGCCCCCCCATGTTTGACTATAATAACGAAAGTAACCGGTTATTCGTACTGTGTTTACAAGGGAAAGAACCGGTTCTAGCGATTCAACACGAAGGATTGCCAAGATTTGAGCACGTGGTTGAGGAAGACATGAACTCATACGGTTATTCTGTCAACTGGAATGAAATGTAAAGGGGACTCTTATGGTCTAAGATCATGGTTTAAAAACTATCATTCATACTGAAGCATAATGCACACAGGTTCTCAAGGGCACCGAATCGTTCCCTGTGGCACTACGCGTAACTGGCAACAAGAGATGTATGTATCCCCATACGAGGGCGCGAACCACAATGAGACGTCAACAGTCCATAAGACGGAAGTAGTGCGGCAGATCGGCAACAACTCGTTGACTTAGGCGGTTACCACAGCGATGTAGACTATCCAATATTTGAGTGGAATTGTTCCCATGCAGTTTGTGGGGAAAGAACAGGTTACTCTTCCCCACCTTATCGGGTAGGAATTTGTGAAATAGAGAACATCAGAATCTGGCGCGCCAGCCTAATCAGGGGGACTCGCTGATGGCCGGGTTCAGCGAAGCACTAGAGTACCTGCGCGCCAGATCAGATGGGCACGGACATGTCAAGGGGGGACTGTTTGAGAGGCTGATAAAGTCATTCTTGGAGACAGATAATCTATACCGGGAACGATTTGAATAGGTATGGTTATGGGATGATTATCCCGGGAGGCGTGGACGTTCTGATTTCGGCGTTGACATAGTGGGAAAAGAGAGGGACGGTTCACTATGTGCAATACAGTGCAAGTTCTATGATCGAAAACGGTTAGTGAAAAGTGACATAGACAGTTTCCTGGAAGCCTCTCGACGATCAGAATTCGATAGCAGGATGCTATTCTATACGGCGAAGGGTTATGGCAAGCAGGTAGAAGATGCCATGAAGGGACATGACTGCCAGGCGGTAAATTTTGCGTCGCTGGCTAACAGTAACGTAGAGTGGCCGGACCTTGCAACAGGTATAACAGAAGTGAAACGTGGAGAACCGCTTTCTTTACGGAAACATCAGGAGAAGGCTATAGAAGCGGTCATGACTGGATTGGAGGGAAATGATCGCGGTCAGCTACTCATGGCATGTGGAACAGGCAAGACCCTGACATCATTACGACTGGCAGAAAGAATGGTTGGAGTGGGCGGACTAGTTCTGTATGCAGTTCCCTCCATCAGTCTAATGCATTAGGCTATTCGATACTGGTCCGAGAATCAAAATTTGCGACACAAGTACGTGGGTGTCTGCTCCGATAGTAAGGTGAGTCACGGCGAGAATACGAACATACCTATCATAGAAATGGAGATAGGCATCACAACTGATCATACCAGAATAGCAGGTGTCATAAGGAATCATCATTCTGATTCCATGATCGTCTTGTTCACCACGTATCAGTCCATGAGTGCGGTGGTGGAGGCGCAGAAGAACAGTGGTAAATCATTCGATCTTGTACTAAGTGATGAGGCGCATCGCACCACAGGAGTGGAGGGAGAGTCATCATTCACAATGATACATGATGATATCAAAGCCGCAAAGTGGTTATACATGACCGCTACGCCCCGCATATACAAAGAGCAATCAAAGAATCGTGCCAAAAAAGAGGACAAGATACTCCATTCCATGGATGATGAAACGGTATTTGGTCCGGTCCTGCATGAATTATCATTCTCTGATGCAATAGACCAGAGATTACTGTCAAATTATCGAGTTATTGTTCTCGGCGTGGATGAGCGGTACGGTGAGAAAGGAATCATCAATAGTACCACTGATGATGGGGATCTTAACCTGACAGATGCCGCCCGTATGCTGGGATTGTACAGGGCGCTGGAACACCCGGACAAGGATGATCCACCTCTAAAAACTGCAATAGTATACACGAATCGTGTAAGAGACTCCAAGCGGTTTGAGAAGTCATTCTCCAATCTTACGCTGGGAATGGGAGATGGTTTTTCTTGTGACGCAAAACATGTGGATGGTACTCATAACGCATCAGAGCGAGCGGATGCACTGCAGTGGTTGCGGAATGGAGATGATAACCAAAACCAGTGCCTCATACTCAGTAATGCCAAGTGCCTGTCCGAAGGTGTGGATGTCCCTGCACTGGATACCATCTGTTTTCTTAATCCTAAACGATCCCAAGTGGAAATAGTTCAGGCAGTCGGTCGAGTGATGAGAACTGCAGATAACAAAGAGTGTGGCTATGTAATAATACACATAGGTATCCCTCCAAATGAAGAACCCGAGACCATTCTGAATAATACAAAGGTGTTCAAGCAGGTATGGGATGTTTTGCGCGCCCTGCGATCACACGACGAGAGAATGGGCGTTGAGGCAGATGCGGCAAGCTTGCGGAGAAAACCGCCGGGGAATCTTGAGTTCATCGGCGTGGACAGAGAGGGAAATATCAGTAAACAGGAAAATGATGCGATTATACGATTGGGGGAGCTGGATGTCCCCGCGGACATGCTCTACTCTAAAATCGTCGGGGAAGTTGGGGATCGTCGACACCTGGAAAAGTGGGCCAAGGACGTTGCCACTATAGTACAACGTATACAGAACCGCATAGAGGGATTAATAGGGCAACCCGGTATTGCCAAGGAACGATTTAACCAGTTCATGAAAGGGCTCCGGGAGATAATACATGACGGTTTGGAAGAGTCAGAGGGCATAGACATGCTATCGCAACATATGGTAACCAGGAGAGTATTCAACGCGCTATTCCAGTCTGATGATTTCAGCCGGAATAACCCGGTTTCATCTGCATTGGATAGGGTGGTTGATCAATTACGCGAATATGGCCTGGATACTGAATTACGAGATATAGAGCCATTCTACCGTTCCATTGAGAACCGCGTATCATTCCTGGACAGACATGATGCACGTCAGGAAGTGATAAGAGAGTTGTATGGGAAATTTTTTGATAGTGCATTTCCCAAGATGGCTGATCGGCTGGGAATCGTGTACACGCCGGTTGAAGTCGTGGACTTTATACTAAAATCAGTAGACCATGTATCACGTGAGAACTTTGGCAAGGGACTCACCGATGAAATGGTAAATGTCATTGATCCATTCACCGGGACTGGAACGTTCCTGACTAGATTGATGTCGCCGGATCTGGAATTAATACTGGATGCAGACATAGAGAGGAAGTACAAGCATGAACTCTTTGCCAGTGAGATCGTTCTACTGGCGTATTATATCGCGGCAGTGAATTGTGAATCCGTATATGGTTCCAGGACTGGTTCATTCAAGCAGTTTGAGGGATTGTCACTATGTGATACATTCAATCCGGGCCAGTTGGAAGAACACACTGGTGACATCATGGCTGAGCCAAAGAAGCGTATTAGAAAACAACGAGAATCTGAGATTAATGTGGTTATATGTAATCCACCATACTCTGGTGGGCAGAGTACCGCCAACGAGGATAACAAGAATGTCTCTCACCCCATTCTAGAACGACACATAAAGAATACGTACATTAGAATGGCGCCCAAGGGGAATAAGAGGGGATTATACAATTCATATGTCAAGGCCCTCCGCTGGGCCTCTGACAGAATTGGTGACTCAGGAGTAATCGGTTTCATAACACCGTCTGGTTTCATTACCGGGAATAGTGAAGCTGGTATACGCGCCTGTCTTGAAATGGAGTTCACCGACATATACTGCTTTGACTTGAGGGGTGATGTAAAAGGTAAGCAGGATTGGAGACGAGAGGGTGGCAAGATATTTGGGAGTGGCTCAACTGTGGGCACCGCTATAACCATCCTGGTGAAGAACCCCGCCAAACATCATTCTACGATTCACTATCATGACATCGGCGACTAGAGTAGAGAGGAAAAGTTGGAAATCATAAAAGAACATGGTTCCATTGCAGGAATAGAATGGGAGGTTATAACACCAGATCGATTCCATGACTGGCTGAATCAGCGTGAATCCAGTGATGAGTGGGATTCCATCACTCCAATGGGAAGTAAGGAGGGAAAACGTGGGAAGACCAATGATGTAATGTTTGGAATGTATTCCACTGGGTTGATAACTCATAGAGATGATTGGGTATACAACGCATCGCCCCAAGACCTGGAAGAGAATATGAGAAGAACCATAGAACATTGTGCTGTGCAGGATCTGGATGATTTTGACAAAGATGTGAAACATGTTGCATGGTCCAAAGAGATGGCGCGAGATCTAAAAAAGATGGCGCCAAGCAAACCCAGGTTCAATAAAACAATCAGGACAGCACTGTATAGACCATTCCTGAAACAGTATCTATATGCAGACTATGAAGTAATGGTATCCACACCCTCTAATATCCCCTCATTCTACCCACACCCCGACTCCAAGAATGTTACCATCATGGTGCCTGACAAAGCAAAAAGTGAATTTTCTACTTTTGTTACGGATGTCACGCCGGATCTTAACAATATCGCACCACCCCAATGCTTTCCCATGAGAGTCAAGAAACAAAAGGACAAGAATAGACATGTGGTAGGTAGCCAGTCAGCCATCAAGAACCTGGCGATAATAGTTCCCGACAAGATCAAGGGCGAATTCTCAGTATTCATAACCAATGCACCACCGGATCTACAAGTGATAACCAACGGGCAGGTATTCCCCATGTTCACACAGTCACCGGAGGTGACGACTCCATGAAGGACAACATCACCGACTACTCCCTGGAACTATACCAGAAACGATATAATGATGACTCCATAACTAAAGAGGACATATTCTACTATACCTATGGCATCCTACATCATAGTGGTTATCGTTCCAAGTATCAAGCATTCCTTGTTAGAGGATTGTCGAATATTCCCATGGCGCCTGACTTCCATGGAATCATGAGAGCAGGCCGAGAACTAGCTGACTTACACCTGAACTATGAGACATGCCCACGTTATGACTTGGGTGAGCCGCTTCACTCCATACCTGATCACCCAAGAACGATTAGATTCGGTAAGAAACCAAATAGAACCGGTTCCCCGGGCCCCAAAGACAAACCGGATCCGTCAACCATCATAATAGACGGCCAAAAGATATACAATAACATACCATTAATCAATTACAAAGTGAATGGCCGCACACCTGTAGGGTGGTTAACCTTCATACCAAAGAAGGCAAAGAGTGGGATAGATAGGTACCCATTCCGGGTCTTTACAGGAGAACAGATCCGAGCCATGCTAGAACGACTAGTGCATGTCGGTCTAGAATCCGATAGGATCATAGCCAACCTCCCAACTGAATTCGAGATGGATGATATCAAGACAGAACCAACCGGTCTGGACAAGTACTACAAGGCGCCTATTCCTTAGAATATTTGTCTAGCGTATATGGGGCGCTGTTAAGTAGGTACATAGAGAATAGTGTTAACATGAGTTGGAATGATCAGTCTTTTGAAGCGTTCCGTATCATAGTAAGGCACTTGTTATCGCCTTCTATTCTAATACCGGCTGCCTCACTGGGCGTACTATTATCTGGCAGTCCCTGATGCTCCCGGACATGGTTATGGTAGAATCTCAGACCTGTAATGATGGACAAAGTGTGTCTAAACTAGAATGGCTAGGCGTGGTACGTTTAGGACTATTCCACTATCAAACCCATGTACCTTTTTTAACACTATTCTCTATGTACCTACTTCTTAACAGCGCCACAAAGACTAGTGAATAGCCGTTTAGGCCGCACAAGAATACAAGTTCATACACTCAGGGCCATTTTGATAACACCGACAAGCATGCAGGTAGTGAGTGTATAGAGAGTCATGTAGGTAGTAACCTAAACGATTACACTTGTGGTGTTCATCACATAATCAGTAGTTACTGCAATACCACTGGGCAAAATCACGCAACGCCCGAGCCCTGTGGGAAAACGCGTCCTTCTCTATTTGAGCAAAGGTACCGATGGCTCCCTGTGGTATGAATATGGGATCATATCCCCACCCTTGTCCCTGCATTCTGGTGGCTATGTGACCGGGAACCGCGGAAGTAAATACAGAGGGGGCATGCCCATTATGATATGCAACTACGGCAACAAAGCGCGCCTGTCTTGAGTCGTCCAGCAAGTTCAGGATCCCCCTGTTGCCTATGGTCTCAAAGACGTATGAGGAATAGGGACCAGGAAAGCCGCCCAGAGAGTCAATGAATAGGCCGTCATCTTCCACAAGGATAGGGCTGCCTGTAATGCCGTACGCCTGTTCTGCCTTGTGTATGGCGATACGCTCTATGGAATGCGCCTGTATCTCGGTAAGCCTGACATTTGTATGGGATATGGGTATGTGGAACGGTTCCAGTATACGCCGGACCTCGCTATACTTGTGAGTGTTGGAGCTTGCAAAGAGTATATCAGACGACATTGGCATATCTCCCACGTCTCTCTATGCTTGAGACAAGGCGCAGTATATGATCCCAGTCAGTCATTATACCGGAATATCCCTTTATGAGAAGTTCCCATGCCTCATCCAGTATGACCGCGTGTGCGCTACCCAGAATCTCTTTTATGAGCCTCAAATCCACTGCGCAGTCCTCAGGCTTGGCTGCGCGCCTAGAGAGTCCCATATCCAGCAGATACAGCCGGTCGGATATGATAAAGTTGGAGGTTGTAAGGTCCCCATGCATTATGCCCCCGGCATGTAATAGTCCCACGATGCGACCCATCTCAGGGCAGTGATTCAGTATTTCATGTGGGGGAAGAGAGTGCAGGGTATCTCCGTCTATGTGCTGCATTATTATCGTATACTGAGTAGGATCCACAAAGTACACCAAGGGAGTGGATATGCCCAACGACTTTACCTCGCTGAGCATGGAGGCTTCCCGGAGGGTTCTCTGTCGGCGCAGTCGTATATCAAGATCATGGTTGCGGTATGGCTTGGGCTTGCGTACCTTTGATATGGCAGAACGATCATGCCACAAAATTTTGAATATATCTGCCTCGGCTCCCCGTTTGATTAACTGCATGTCAAAATTATGGGTGCTATCAATATTTGAGTATGAGTTCACGTCTTCCGGAATCTTGTGCACAATCGCATTAACTGTCGCGATCAGTTGTGCGTAAATTTAGACACAGGTGAGCTCATACGGATATGGGGGATGCGGGCCGAAGAGTGGAGGATATACAAAAGTAGGAGTTCATATGTAGTGGACAAATACCTGAACGGTCACCAGGGCGCGATAGTCACAGACAGGTACGTTATGTGTTACCGGTTTGATGACGGTGGGAAGCACCAGTTGTGTTGGGCGCATTTATTGCGCGATACCAGTATATTACATGCAGGATTCTATATCGATCCCGGTGATCAGGACGCCCGGATCAAACTTGACAACGATTTGATCCGGAGCGCACGTGAATCGCTGCGGGCCGTCCGCGCAATTACGACACTCATTTGAGGCAGGAGCAGATGCATCAGTATTGTGATGTTGATGATACTGAACTGCAAAAGAAGGTAAAAGGGTTGAATAAGGCCATACCGGGCATGTTCGTATTCCTAGAATATGACAGTGTGGAGCACACCAACAATCCAGCGGAGCAGTGGAACCGGTTCTGATATGCAGTGGTATTCCGCAAAATTAGTGGCCAGATAAAGGGTGGTGAAAGGGTCATGCGCCGCATGTCCATATGTGTTCAGACATGGCGGGCTCAGGGCCTTTCTGTAATGAACGAGGTTGCTGCCAGAATGCAATTATAATTAAAAAACTGGGATGCATTCTATCATATTATGTGATCAAAACACGTGAACTCATACGTTCTTTTTGCCCTTTTATTGTCCTACGAAACACGCGCCGTTATCAGATAGTATGGATGCAGGGGCGCCGAATCGTTTCATTACCAGTCTCAGTAATAGAGTGGCGTTCTCTGAGGTTACATGCTCAAATAGTGCCACCCCGACTATACACCTGGATGCATCATCTATGAGATTCAGTCCCTTGAAGCGCTCATCTTTCATGGTATGCCAGTCTACGTGCCACATTGCATTGGAATATTTACGCTCATAGCGTACCCACTCTGACTTTGCAGGTGATGATCCTGCCGTACCGTTCTTTTTCATTATGCGATATACTGCGCGATATGATATATTGTAATTCTATCTAAGCCTCTTTGCAATACGTACTACTCCGGCGGGATCCTTGTGATATGCTTCCGTTACCATTCGTATCTGGGCAGCGGTGATTGGTATCATGGGCCTGCCCATCTTTACTCGAGTCGTTCCCGTCCTCTGGTTCACAATCTTCGTACGTGTCTTGTTTCAGGTCTTGAGCTATTTTGGTGGAGGTAACGCCTCTTGTCTTGATTCCTCTGTTATTCTCTTTACCATCTGGCTTGTGCAATCTGAGCTACTGTACGCCGGATCCTAAGCGGACTTACTTTTCGTACTATTGACCTTGTTGGCAAGCAGGACAAAATGATATTATCTTATGTTTGTCTTTATACAAATTAGTTTGCGATGCGTATATCCGCAGTACAGGCATGTGAGCAGTATGGATTTGGGGCGGCCCCGTCCCAGCCTTACACGGGAACGGGATCCGGGAGGGATGAATGACTTGCAGCGGTGACAGAATAATGAGCGCATTTCGTATGGCATGCGTAGGCGATATCTAGTATTCATCCTCCACGCAAGGGCAGCATATCGATTGGCTAGCGATATATCATTAGGCATTGTCTTTATGGCCATCTCCATCATGAGATGCATCTTGGCTAGCGCCACCGGCCTCTGGGAGCGTTTCATGGTTGTATTAGTTCATGACAGGGCATTATATTACTGACAATGCGGTCACCGGGATTTGAACCCGGGTGATTGGCTTGGAAGGCCAACATATTAACCAAGCTATACTATGACCGCACCAGATTGTGAGATGTAATTAGCCATTAAAATGGTTTTCAGCCTCATATGTAACACGACTTACCACCACATGGGATTCCAGAGCACCACTCCATATGGAGTATGAATTATGCAGAAGGGACTTTGTAGAATCACCAAACTCGCCCTTTTGAAAGCCGCCTATCACCATGCAGGGATTCTCTCCCAGATTGGTGACTATTTCCTGGCATGATCGTGGAATCCCTGACTCGGACATTCTCGCAATGCCCGAGGGTTTTATGTCATTTACTAATTGGGTCATAGTACAGGATTTGGCCTCCAATAGTGTACTACCATCGGGCGCGGCAATACGCTTCTGTGTCAATAGTTTGGCAAAGAGGCCCTCAAAACGGTGATATGCCTTTGGAATGCGTATTGTTGGAGCCATGTATATCACCACATCCTGCCAGGTATGCACATACACACGCATCATTCCCTGACGGTATAGTGGCGTCGATGTGGCTGCCAGAATGGAAAAATGCACTATATCCGGACGGCCCCGCTTGTGCTCACACTCCATATGTGTCATTGCCGCATAGTGCCAGGAATTGTCCAGAAGGGTCTCTTCCGGATGGCGGCCAATCCTTTTGGCGTATGCCCGGACTGATGCATGGTTTTGGATATGGCTTGGCACGCATTCTAGGGCAGACTCTGCCAAGATCAGGTGGAACATCTATGTCGGTAATAACTAGCCCGATGTGCAACCGCTATAGCCGCATTCTATACACGTACTGCAGCCCTCGGCAAATACAAGGCGTGTATTACACGTGGGGCACAGCATCTCTTCGGGTATGTCATCAGGAACGGGGGTATGAATCACTGGCGTCTCCCGGGGGGGACCTAGCAGTGACTGTATGTGTGACTTTATGTAATTATTGGTAGTGTGATTATGCAGAATATCCAGTACCGAAGAGCTTGGGGAGGTCTCAAAGGACTTTTCTGCATTCTTGTCGGTCATGTGAAGTACCTGACTCTGTCTGGAGCCGTCCCGGTATACCGTTATTCCTTTGAGTCCCAGCTCGTGTGCCAATATATACGCGGTCTTCACATCATCGATCGTGGCGTCATAGGGCATGTTTATGGTCTTTGCTATGGCATTGCCTATCCATTTCTGCCACACTGACTGCGCCAGAAGATGATCCGACCAGTGTATATCCATTGCCGTAACGAATACGTCTTGCATCCATTGTGGTATTCCTGGTATGCCACGTAAGGATCCGTAATTGTTGGCTATCTTCTCTAGTATCTCGTCATTGTACAAATCTTCCTCCATCAGCGCCTCCTTGAGTAACTTGTTTGTGTACATGAACTTGCCAATGGTTACCTTCTTCTCATAGGCCAGAGCAAAGTTAGGCTCCATCCCGTTAGAGCAGTCAGCGATCATGGATAAGGTTCCTGTGGGAGCCACCGTAGTAACCATAACATTGCGGAGTCCATGAGAGCGTATCTTGGATACAAGGGCGTCCCAGTCATAATTGGTGTCGCTATCCTCGTAGTATCCGGATATTGGTATGCGACCATCGGGGTACTCCGTATCCTGGTATAGCGCAAAGGACCCACGCTCCTGAGCAAGTGCAACACTCTCATCCATGGAATAGTACGACAGGCACTCGGCTAGCCGGGACTGTAGCTGGTATCCCTCCTTGGAGTTGTAGGGTATGCGAAGTTTGTACAACAGGTCCGCGACCCCCATGACACCCAAGCCTATCCGGCGTGACTCTTTTGATGCCTTGTCTATATTGTCTACAGGATACAGGTTGACGTCGACAACATTATCCAAGAATCGTGTAGTCTTGCGTATGACGGCCTCATACTCGTCCCAGTCGAATTCATACTGGCCCTGCTCATTCTTGTGTGCCAGCTGGGAGAGATTTATGGAACCCAAGTTACAGGACTCGTTGGGATACAGGCTCTGCTCGCCGCAGGGGTTGGTAGCTCTCAGCGGACCATGGCGGGCCTTTGCCATTACGTTGTATTTGTTTATATGATCAAAGAATATCAGTCCAGGCTCTGCACTCTTCCAGGCAGATACGGCTACCTGGTCTATAATCTGTCGGGAGTTTATCTCCTTGACAGGGGCATGATCCCTAGGGCTCCGTAGCATGTACGTGCCATCCTCACTCTCCGTGAGCGCCTGCCAGAAATCTTCCCACAATCCTACGCTGACATTAAAGTTCTCCAAGACGCCGGGCTTTGTCTTGTTGCTGACAAATTTTTCAATATCCGGGTGCCACACTTCCAGTATACCCATGTTGGCACCACGACGCTTGCCACCCTGCTTTACCACCTCGGTTACAGTGTTTATTATATTCATGAATGATACCGGACCAGAGGCCACCCCAGATGTGGAAGCGACTATGTCCCCTTCGTGACGCAAGTCCGAGTAGTTTATTCCCACGCCACCGCCGGACTTAAATATAAGCGCCGCATCAGTAGTGGACTTCATTATTTCATACATGTCGTCTTTCATATCCAGTACAAAACACGCAGAGAGCTGGCCCAGCCTGCCACCCGCATTCATCATGGTAGGGGAGTTGGGCAGGTATAGCTGGGAGGTCATTAGTTTCTCATACTCCTGTATATAAGACGTGAACTCGTCAAACTTCTTGGACGCCAGATACTCCAATACCTGTCTAAAGCTGACCATCATTTTTCCCTGATTGGCCAAGGTGACATAGTGTGCTATGAGGGATCTAAAGTGCCATTTGTTGAGGTAGTATCCTCCAATACTGAACTTGTTATCAAAGTTCTCCAGTTTCTGTAGATAGGACTCGGCTTTATCGACGTCCTGCTTTGTGTTACCGTCCTTGTTAAAGAGGGTGGGATCATATAGCAGATCACCTATACACACCTGCATAGCTACCCGCTCAAAGAGTTGCGAGGGACTCTCTATTATGCGATTCTTGGAGTCCCGGAAGAGGTATCTGGAGGCAAGAACTCGCAAGCAGTTGGTATCAAACTCCTTGGATACTGTATCCAGGGTCTTTGTATTTAGCACACGCATCTTTTCATCCCGGATGAGGCGACGATCCTGCCTGTACAGAATGTATGCCTTAGCAATATCACTCTGGCGGTTCTCAAGGAGGACCAGCTCCACCATATCCTGTATGTTCTCCACGCTGGGTATGGTTGTCTCAGAATAACCGGCATGTACTAGCTTATCTACAACACGGGTAGCCAAATCGCTGGCAAGAACTCTATCATATAGCGAACAGGCCCTCATGGCTTTGTATATGGCAGCCACTATCTTTTCCTTGTCAAATTCCGTTATAGTTCCACTGCGCTTTATGACAGTGGAGACAAGGATTTTGTGTTCACTCATTGACCTACCCGTAATGATGAATTAGACTATTAAAATCTATAATGTTGTATGGGTTTACCTGTGTCTAAATTTACGCATAACTGATCGCAACAGTTAATGTGATTTGTGCATAAGATTCCGGAAGACGTGAACTCATACAAAAAAAAACGGTTCAAAAAATGCAGGCGGTGCGGAAAGCACATCCGTATCGGCCGGTATAGTACAAAAGGCCAAACTAGGTTACCTACAAAGTAGTTGGTACACCATTTCATCCCACCCTGATCAGGGAATAAGTGGTGGATTTTTGTGCGTGATCGTTCTGGAGGCCCATACATATGCACAGTCATTATATGCCGCTAAACTCATCATGAAGTATTCCATGTCCATAAAGTATGGTAGGGTACATTACTTACATCTGCTGATTCAGCCTGTCTGCCATCCCTGTTGTGATATTTTATGGAAAACCACCGCCAAGACTTATGGTGACTGCTATATGTCCCATACTCATCCCGGACATGTCCGTTATACGCGACAATAATAAATCGGCGTGAGCGATTCCTGATTGTAATGCAAATAGGTCTGCTGGGAAAAGCCAACGTTGGCAAGTCCACCTTCTTTGCAGCGGCCACCGAGAGTGCAGTGCCTACCGGTAACTTTCCATTCACTACAATAGAGCCCAACACCGGTATCTCTTACGTGCGGACCATATGCGCCTGTAGGCATTTTGATGTGGCGCACAGTAATGACATGTGTAATGACGGAATACGTATGATTCCAGTAAAGTTGATTGATATCGCGGGCTTGGTACCCGGCGCCCACCAAGGACGTGGGTTGGGCAACCGATTCCTGGATGATGCCCGGCAGGCATCGGCGCTCATTCATGTAGTGGATGTAGCTGGCAGTACGGACATACAGGGTCAGCCGGTGAAACCTGGAACGCATGATCCAAGACTGGACGTAAAGTTCGTCGAGGAGGAGTTTGATTTATGGTTCCTGGACATTCTTGGGCGGGAGTGGGAGAAGCTATGCCGGGAGGTGGACCAAAAACGGACCAAGATGGCTGCCGGTATAGCATCCCGATTCACGGGACTTGGCATAACCGAGGCGGACGTGCAGGCAGTCCTGCAGCGTATGAATGCGGCTTTTCGGAACCCTAAGGAGTGGACTGATGATGAGATAAGGAAGTTTGCCCATGCACTACGCGCAGACACAAAACCTCTTCTGGTAGCCGCCAACAAGGCGGACCTCTGCCCGGATCCCGGTATTCTGGGAGAGAATTCCATACCCTGCAGCGCAGAGACCGAGTTGATACTGCGTAAAGCTGCCAGTGGGGGCTTGGTAGAGTATGCGCCCGGCGGGAAAACCTTTGATATTACAAACACTGCAATATCGCCGCCTCAGCGGAAGGCACTAAACGTGGTAGAATCGGTTCTCAGTAAGCTGGGGGGCACCGGAATACAGGACGTACTGGACGCTATGGTATTCAAGACACTGGGACTGATAACTGCGTATCCCGTGGAGGATGAGACGCGCCTTACCGACAAGGATGGCCACGTCCTGCCGGATGTATTTCTATTACCGCAGGGGTCCACGGCCAAGGATTTAGCTGCCGCGGTTCATACGGATTTGGCCAAGGGATTCCTGTACGGTATTAACTGCAAGACTCGCCAGCGCATAGGCGCCACCTATGCCATACAAGATGGCGATGTCATAAAGATAGTGTCCACTGCCGGGAGAAGCTAACATGCTAGCTCTGGGCATAGAGAGCACGGCTCACACCTTCTCGTGCGCCATACTAGATGACACTAGCATACTGTCTGATGTCCGTAGTATATACCGGCCCCCCGAAGGTCAGGGTATACACCCCAGGGAAGCCTCCCGGCATCATGTGGATAACGGTCCCAGAGTCCTTCGGGAGTCGCTGGATGAATCCGGGGTCAGTATAAACGATATAGGCATAATATCCTATGCTGCCGGTCCCGGTCTGGGACCCTGTCTGAGAGTGGGCGCCGTAATGGCCCGGGCTCTTGCATTATACCATTCCAAGCCCATATACCCAGTTAACCATGCCATCGGGCACATAGAGCTAGGCAAGATGCTCACCGGGGCCCGGGATCCCCTGGTATTATTGGTCTCCGGAGGCCATACCATGATACTGGCATTCCTGGAGAGGCACTGGCGCGTCTTTGGGGAGACCCTCGATATCACGCTGGGACAGCTATTAGATCAGTTCGGCCGCTCCCTGGGACTGGCCTCACCCTGCGGCAGAGAGATTGAGTCCAGGGCCGGTCAGTCTGATAAGTATACCGACCTCCCTTATACGGTACGGGGTAACGACGTATCCTTCTCCGGATTGCTCTCCGCGGCCAAGACTGCCGCAGCTTCTGGCAGTATACCGGATACGTGCTACTCTCTTCAGGAGACTGCCTTTGCAATGATAGCAGAGGCCACCGAGAGGGCCCTCTCCCTTACGGGAAAGAGAGAGCTAATGGTTGTAGGCGGTGTGGCCGCCAACCGGCGACTGGCCGAGATGCTCAGTCACGCCTGCCAGCGACACCAATGCCGGCCATTCACCGTTCCCATAAGATATGCCGGTGACTGTGGCTCGCAGATAGCCTGCACCGGAATTCTTGAATCCACCGTCAAGGACTCTGCGGATATTGCGGACACCTTTGTACGACAGTCATGGCGCCTGGACTCGGTTCCAGTAGATTATATCTCGTCAATGGCATCCTGAATGTCCTGTGCCCATCCACCGGGACTGAGAACGCCAAACTTGTAGGATTTCTCAGATTCATTCTCCCGTACGTATATGCATACCTTCTTCATTATTAGTCCCTCCTTCCGTACCTCCTTGATCTGGGCCAGGGGTATATCCATCACGGTCTCGCCCATTTGCTTTGTGAAATCCATTATGCGGGAGCGAGTCTTGTCAAAAGCCACCCGCTTGCTGGTGAGAGTAAGAATTCCTGCGCCCAGCGAGTCTTCGTGGCAGTCTTCCTGCCGAAGTTTCTTCTCCTTCCCTTCCATAATGGTGTGATGGTGACATTGCATATTTATGATGTGGGTTTTCTGCGGTATGCCACGATGGGAGAATTGTTGGCACCATGATCCCCGGACTCTGATATGCCCTAAATACACGCAACTCATACTAGTATTATGGGCTCTGTCATAGTGGTGGGCGCGGGTATTAGCGGTCTTGCGTCTGCGGCCATGCTGGCCCGTGACGGCCATAAAGTGACCGTATACGAGAGGGCTTCCCATGTTGGCGGACGCACCGCCGCGACTCGCTACAAAAATCACGTCTTGGATAACGGCTTCCATATAATGCCCTTTTACAAGAAATCCGCCGTCTACAGCGTACTGCGCATGCTGGGAATACATAACAAGATTAGCCTGGTGCGGGTCTCTGATATCATGTTCTATTATGGCAACCGTTTCCACAAGTACCCGGGAGGCATCTCTGACATAATCGGGCTGTCCATGATTCCATTCCGCAGCCGACTGGCTCTGCTCCGGTTACTGCTGCCTATGGCATTCTCCAGTATGAAATCTGCAGAAAGAATGGATGAGCGGTCTTTATCCTCTGTGATTGTTACGCTGGAACCCCGGGCCCGGGCATTCTTTGATGCGGTATGCATGCTGGCCTTTGCCGATACGCCAGACCGTATAGCGCTAGGCGAGTTTGTCCGAACCATGATTCGTGCAAACCCATTCCGGGGCGGCACCAGCCATTTCGCCTATCCTGCAGGCGGTGGATATGACTCCATATGCAAGGTCATGGCATCATACGTGACCTCGGCGGGCGGCAGGGTGCTGACCTCCAGTCCCGTAAAATATGTGGAGGTAGATGACGGCCGTGTCACTGGCATAACTGACATGTCAGGAGACTATCATGCCGGTGATGCGGTGATAGTGTCGCTTCCGGCATATCATGCCGCGACTCTGTTCCGCAAGGGGATCATAGAGCCTGACACCCTAGGACTCATGGACAACCTCAACGAGACTACATCCGTAGTGGAGGTTCACTATGCTACGAACCGCCCCATTGACTCCCGGCATGTGGTCTTTCCTGTAGGCAGTTATGCCTCCAAGGGCATATTCTTTACGTCCAACATTACTTCCTCCATATGCCCTCCAGGCGAACACCAGATAATATCCGGAACTCCCGTAAGCACCAAGGATGCATCAAACCGGTCTGCCGTCCTGGAGATAGCGGAAAGAATGCGCAACGACATAGAGTCACTGTACCCCGGTTTCTCGAGTAGCATACTGTGGGAGCGACCCATGGCCTGGAGACTGGTGGAGGCAGTGGTAAAGAGGCCGGGCATGGTATGGAAGTCAAAGATGCCTCATACCATTCCCTATATACGGGGTCTCTTCTTTGTGGGGGACTCGACCATAAGCTATGGGATCGGTACCGACTCTGCGGCGCACAGCTCACTGTTGTGTACGCCACATATCCGGCGTCATCTGGCCAACTAGTAGATTTTGTTACAAATTGTTGTGTTGGGACAGGTAACCGGTATTGACTACTCCTGTTGAGTGTATGCGAGGTTCAAAGACCTTCAAATATGTACGAGTTCACGTGTTTTGATCACATAATAAGATAGAATGCATCCCAGTTTTTTAATTATAATTGCATTCTGGCAGCAACCTCGTTCATTACAGAAAGGCCCTGAGCCCGCCATGTCTGAACACATATGGACATGCGGCGCATGACCCTTTCACCACCCTTTATCTGGCCACTAATTTGTATGAGTTCACGTCTTCCAGAATCTTATGTACAAATCACATTAACTGTCGCGATCAGTTATGCGTAAATTTAGACACAGGTGAACTCATACACTAATTTTGCGGAATACCACTGCATATCAGAACCGGTTCCACTGCTCCGCTGGATTGTTGGTGTGCTCCACACTGTCATATTCTAGGAATACGAACATGCCCGGTATGGCCTTATTCAACCCTTTTACCTTCTTTTGCAGTTCAGTATCATCAACATCACAATACTGATGCATCTGCTCCTGCCTCAAATGAGTGTCGTAATTGCGCGGACGGCCCGCAGCGATTCACGTGCGCTCCGGATCAAATCGTTGTCAAGTTTGATCCGGGCGTCCTGATCACCGGGATCGATATAGAATCCTGCATATAATATACTGGTATCGCGCAATAAATGCGCCCAGATGGTGCTTCCCACCGTCATCAAACCGGTAACACATAACGTACCTGTCTGTGACTATCGCGCCCTGGTGACCGTTCAGGTATTTGTCCACTACATATGAACTCCTACTTTTGTATATCCTCCACTCTTCGGCCCGCATCCCCCATATCCAGCCACGCTTACCCGCCAGTGATATACCAGTTTCGTCCACATGAATGCTGGGTGATTTTTTCATAAATTGTTTCCATAAATGATTCGCATGCATCGGCGGCCCTGGCAATTATGTTGTTTGCCGCACCCACCGATATATTCAGGCCGAAGAGATCCCTCGAAATTACAGGTATGCGTTTTATTGGAATCTTTTCCGCACGTAATGCAGTGATAGCACCACATCTCAAACCACCACTCTCTGGGACGCCCGCTGCTGGGGCTAGTTGTTTTTTGCCGCACATGCAGGAGGCCATCTCTATAACATGAAGGGTCTCCTCTATTCTGGCTGGTATTAATTCTGTTATGCGTCGTTGTTTCCAACCACTTTTTGTCATTATATTGCTGCACTCACATTGTGGAGTATGCTTAAAGGTATGACGCATTATTCTGTCGGGGTTGTGGGAACGGGAAACCCCCTTGTGTCCCTTTTGCGCGCCAGCCTTTTTGGCTGATTTAGTACTGGCTTCTGTCTGTTGCTTATTATCTCCCTGTTTTCGCGTATGAGTTCACCTGTGTCTAAATTTACGCACAACTGATCGCGACAGTTAATGTGATTTGTGCACAAGATTCCGGAAGACGTGAACTCATACCCTATGCTTCCAATACGCTCACACGTTCCTTGCAATGTGCAAGATCTTTCTCGGTAGCCACAAGACGTAGGACAAGGCACATGTTGCCCATGGCCCCTGCCTTGCAATGTGCAAGTTCTTTCTTGGTAGACGCAAGATTCCGTGCGGCGATATGGATCTGAAGCAACAACGACCTTGCAATGTGCAAGTTCTTTCTTGGTAGACGCAAGGAGAGGCTCGCATATAATGAATCGCGTGCCCGTGACCTTGCAATGTGCAAGTTCTTTCTTGGTAGACGCAAGGGTATCCTGAAGAATCTGAATTTCCCGTTCCAATTCCTTATAGGACCGGCGTCTTCTCATTAGATTCTTATTGCAAATTTGGTATTTAAGCAAAATATTGTCATACCAATCTATACATCTTAGTGAATGATCAAAACACGTGAACTCATACAGGTCAATTGCTCGTATCTAACAACTTGGTTTAGACGTGCAGGGTGGGAGAAGTGATTCTGCGCATACGGTCTACTATACAAAGCACTTGTGACGTATGCATGGCAGCGCGGCATGCAATTAGATTGGTAGGATAATTTTGGGATACCGCAGGCTCGGGACAACGCGTTCAATATTGCCGCCATCTTATTCTGCTGTACAGATGTGGTATGCACACAAGCGTCAGGTGGGAGTATAATCTCCGGGGTGACCTAAACGGTTACCGCGACGCTTTGTCTAAAATATTAATAGTCCATACGAGATCATATGTTAATGGCGTACAACCCGGCAGGAACAGTGGATACACTTAATCTACTCTTTGAAAAGTTGGATACCTTATTCAACGAGTCCCAGGGATATTATGAGTCATTCTTAGATATAAACAACATGTACAAGGCAGGTAAAATTAGCGACAAGGAGTTCTTTCAGAAACTAGGAGACTATGTAGTTGCATATTCGGCATTGGAGTTTCTTGCGATAAAGGTGCTCTTTGAGGTAAAAAAATCATTACAGTCTGGACACGGTACGACTCAGTCTCCGGGATTAATGCCCGGTATGGGTCAACCAGGCCCAATGACGACTAATCGACCGGGCACGACATCAAATCCTGTGGGTGGCCCACCTGGTATTGTCTCTGCAAAAGATGCCTTTAACACGCCCGGGACACTGCCCTCGCCGGACCCTGCACTGGTTGTCAAGAGCGGCGGGTGCCCATCATGTGGCGCTCCACTAAAACAAAACGCAAAATTCTGCACATCCTGTGGTTCACGTATTTAGGATTGTGTGGTACCGCATTGGCCACAGAACTTTGCTACCGCACTAAGCTTTGCCCCACACTCAAAACAATATCGTGCGGCTGCTGCCGAGCCGCTGTGTACGCTTGTATTTTTTACAGCGCCTGTTGGAACATACGTATCATCATCTATGACCATGGGCTCTAGGTCCTGATCAGTCATATAGGTCATGGCTCTTGATATGTTCTTGGTCTTGTCACTTGGATCAGGTATGGTGTCACCAAGCCAGAACGCGAAGCGTGTAAGTGTCATTTCTGGCGTAGAGAACGCTAGTGTATGCGCGGACATATAATCTGTAGATGCCTTTCTGCCATCAAATAGCTCCATGGTTGTATTTGCAATATTTACAGTATAACAGTTTTCCTTCCCGGCAGTATTTCACGTTTCCTCACTCTCCCGTATTATTTACAGTTGGGATCCGTGTGATTGATTAGATCACTGTGCAGAGATAGCAATTACGTTGTATGAGTTCACCTGTGTCTAAATTTACGCACAACTGATCGCTACAGTTAATGTGATTTGTGCATAAGATTCCGGAAGACGTGAACTCATACATTACGTTTTTTCGATAATGTGTTCCTGTCTACATTTTTGAAGTGTTTAATTAATTATTTTAAGCGTAACAGTTATAGCTGAAAATATTATTTAATAAAATATGTCTGAAACCCTACAGATAACAAGAAAGTAACCTATGGGAGGTCATTAGACCTTATGCGCATGATTGACAGTAACAGCCCATGTTGCGTATGAGTTCACGTCTTCCGGAATCTTGTGCAAAAATCACATTAACTGTCGCGATCAGTTGTGCGTAAATTTAGACACAGGCGAACTCATACACACAATCAGTCAAGCATGAACAATGTGAATGGCACCTGCCAGGTATGAGTTCACGTCTTCTGGAATCTTATGCACAAATCACATTAACTGTCGCGATCAGTTATGCGTAAATTTAGACACAGGTGAACTCATACGCATGTGCGGCAAAAAACAACTGGCCCCAGCAGCGGACGTCCCAGAGAGTGGTGGTTTTGAGATGTGGTGCCATCACTGCGTTACGTACGGAAAAGATTCCAATAAAACGCGTACCTGTAATTTCGAGGGATCTCTTCGGCCTGAATATATCGGTGGGTGCGGTAAACAACATAATTGCCAGGGCCGCCGATGCATGCGAATCATTTATGGAAACAATTTATGAGAATATAATAAAATCACCCAGCATTCATGTGGACGAAACTGGTATATCACTGGCGGGTAAGCGTGGTTGGATATGGGGGATGCGGGCCGAAGAGTGGATGATATACAAAAGTAGGAGTTCATATGTAGTGGACAAATACCTGAACGGTTACCAGGGCGCGATAGTTACAGACAGGTACGTTGTGTATCGCCGGTTTGATGACGGTGGGAAGCACCAGTTGTGTTGGGCGCATTTATTGCGCGATACCAGTATATTACATGCAGGATTCTATATCGATCCCGGTGATCAGGACGCCCGGATCAAACTTGACAACGATTTGAAAGAATTGTTCCGGAGCGCACGTGAATCGCTGCGGGCCGTCCGCGCAATTACGACACTCATTTGAGACAGGAGCAGATGCATCAGTACTGTGATGTTGATACTGAACTGCAAAAGAAGGTAAAAGGATTGAATAAGGCCATACCAGGCATGTTCGTATTCTTAGAATATGACGGTGTGGAGCCCACCAACAATCCAGCGGAGCAGTGGAACCGGTTCTGATACGCAGTGGTATTCCGCAAAATTAGTGGCCAGATAAAGGGTGGTGAAAGGGTCATGCGCAGAATGTCCATATGTGTTCAGACATGGAGGGCTCAGGGCATTTCTGTAATGAACGAGGTTGCTGCCAGAATGCAATTATAATTAAAAAACTGGGATGCATTCTATCTTATTATGTGATCAAAACACGTGACTCATACCATGATATACGTCATCAAGATCCGGTCCCCTCACTACACGGCATACGTTAGTGCTGGTAGGTGCCATTAACATTGGTTTGTTCATGCTTGCCTGATTGTGTGCCATAAAATACACCCCAGTTTGAAGCAATATGGGATGTTACTGTCAATCATGCGCATAAGGTCTATTAGTTTGTACATATATTTTGTATTATGAAACTACGCCACTTCTCTGTTGCAGCCCTTTCAGTAGTAATGGTGGTCTTTGCATTCGTGCCCTTGGCCGCTGGAGAAACCATGAATCAATATATTCCAATAAGTGATACCATTATGTTACAAAAAACCACAATCACCTTAGATGTTCCATCTGATAACCCCTTCCCTTGGGGTTACATACGTGGAACAGTAGAAAATCCAGCAAGCGGTTATCCCGTAATAATACAAATTTTTCAACATGAGCATCCAGTTCATTTTGCCCAGGTGAATGTTCTGGACGGCGGCGAATATGAGTACCGGTTTAGAGCTTTGGATGTAAGTGACGGTGTGGTGACCCGTATATTCGACGGCATCTATCAAGTGGTCATATACAAGGTTGTCTATAACTTGGGTGGCGATTGCCAAGACATATCTAATGAGTGCGTATAAATGACTAAAATCCGCGCAATCCCTGTGGCCTAGCTGTCTCCGGATGATCTTTAAACCATTCTATCTGTTGCAACATCTCTTCCTTGTCATGAGGGAATGTTCCCTTTATGGTATATGCATTAGAACCATGATTTGCGCGAAAAACCATGTCGTCCTGAACCTCGATCTGAGATATTAACCGGCCTAATTCTTCTAGGGTTTCTGCATCATTAAGTCGCTTAAAGTTACCCTCATACTTATCGATAAATTCCTGTTTTATACCATTTTCCAGGTATAGTGTTAAAGCACCTAGATAATTGGGTGAGCAGGAATTAATCACCTTGGCAGTGTCTGATATGTGTTCTTGTGAGTATTTCTTACCGCCTAGTCCTATTATTACCATGCACGACATTTTGTAACCCGCAGCTTTGGCCTTGTTGACTGCTTTGATTATGGTTGATCCCAGCGCGCCTTTTGTGACCTTTTTGAGAACGGTATCTGATCCACTTTCTATGCCTAGATATAGCATATCTAATCCTGCCTTGTGCATATCGGACAACTCCTGTGGTGTTTTTTTAAGCAGGTTCATGGGCATGGCGTAGCAGGATATTCTGTCTAGATGGGGAAATTTCTCTTTTAAATGAGTAATTATTTTGATGATATACTGAGTATCTAGATTCATCGCATCCCCATCGGCTAGGAATATTCTGCGCGTATTTGGCAGGTGCTTCCCCATAAGATCTATCTCCGACTTTATCTGATTCCATGGCCTTTCCGAGTATTCTTTGGAACGATACATGTCACAAAATGAGCACTCGTTAAAGGAGCAGCCCAACGTGACTTGAAATATTAATGATTTGCCCTCAGATGGGGGGCGATATAACGGCGCATCGTATGCGGGGCTTATCATCATCACGCCCTTCTTGGTGTCTTTTTATATATTCCTTGGTGGTCCAATAATTGTGTGTGAGTTCACCTGTGTCTAAATTTACGCATAACTGATGGAACAGGTTGTTCTAGTTAATGTGATTTGTGCATAAGATTCCGGAAGACGTGAACTCATACCCTGCCAGCACTAACGTATGCCGTGATTGCAAATGTCATGTAGTGGGGTGACCGGATCTTGATGACGTATATCATGAGTGAGCTAAATGGTTACCACAAAACCCATTAATTTAGTGGATTTTCTGATGAGTAATATTCGAATTATAATAACACGGAAATTATGGACAGATATTTTTCAAGAATTTCTTGTACCTGGTATGCTTGTGCATAATGTGTAAATTATGCAACCCGGATACTACGAGATCTTCCCGGAATTCCTCACGACTACCATCATATACCTGACTTAATCTACGATATACCTTTAGCATTCGAATTACATTCTCGATTAATATGGTATGAGTTCAGGTGTTTATCATATGATAATATAGAAACCGCGTTTTTGGCTTGGTAGGAGATATCCAAGTTTTTTTAGTTAGATATTATCGTAATTATTCTGGAGCAATGGTGAGTTAAACTATAACTGCGTTCTAGCGGCAACCTCTGCCATTATCGAGAGTTTCTGGGCCCTCCATGTCTGGATGCATGATACGAATACGGACATACGGCGCATGGCTTTTTCACCACCCTTTATGTGGCCGCTAATCTTGCGGAATATGACAGGATTATCGTAATGCCGTATGAGTTCACGTCTTCCGGAATCTTATGCATAAATCACATTAACTGTCGCGATCAGTTATGCGTAAATTTAGACACAGGTGAACTCATACTTAATATGCGCCTTTTTGATACATATTGGTTGTATTTCCTTTCAGTTTTAGTGAGTGATTCCCTACCCCTGTATGGAATTATGACCTTTGCGCCGGGTAGGAAGTCTTTCATACCCTGGTATCCTGCATCTGCTATTACTGTTATCTTGTATGAGTTCACGTCTTCCGGAATCTTATGCACAAATCACATTAACTGTCGCGATCAGTTATGCGTAAATTTAGACATAGGTGAACTCATACAGATCTTGCACATTACAAGGAACGTGTGAGAGTATTGGAAGCATATATTTCACGCACCACAGAAGAAATACGAAATCTCACACAAGATTTCCAAATTATTAGGAATTATGTAAATGAATTGAAAGAGAAATTAGAAGAAAAACAGGGGAAAATTGCGGTAATCACAACGCGACTTAAATATTATCAGAATTCTCACTCGCCACCATCCCTTCAATCCCTCCAGTACAAGAAGCGGAAACAGAAGCGAAAACAGGGTATGAGTTCACCTGTGTCTAAATTTACGCATAACTGATCGCGACAGTAGACCTTATGCGCATGATTGACAGTAACAGCCCATGTTGCTTCAAACTGGGGTGTATTTTATGGCACACAATCCGTCAAGCATGAACAATGTGAATGGCACCTGCCAGCACTAACGTATGTCGTGTAGTGGGGTAACCGGATCTTGATGAAGTATATCGGAAGTGAGCTAAACGGTTGTATGAGTTCACCTGTGTCTAAATTTACGCACAACTGATAGAACCGGTTACCAGTTAATGTGATTTGTGCACAAGATTCCGGAAGACATGAACTCATACCATTAATTTAGTGGATTTTCTGATGAGTAATATTCGAATTATAATAACACGGAAATTATGGACAGATATTTTTCAAGAATTTCTTGTACCTGGTATGCTTGTGCATAATGTGTAAATTATGCAACCCAGATACTACGAGTAGATCTTCCCGGAATTCCTCACGACTGCCATCATATACCTGACTTAATCTACGATATACCTTTAGCATTCGAATTACATTCTCGATTAATATGCGCCTTTTTGATACATATTGGTTGTATTTCCTTTCAGTTTTAGTGAGTGATTCCCTACCCCTGTATGGAATTATGACCTTTGCGCCGGGTAGGAAGTCTTTCATACCCTGGTATCCTGCATCTGCTATTACTGTTATCTTATCGGATGGTGGCGTGGTTGATTCTTTTAGGGACTTGCCCCATTTGCCACCGAGGGGAATATCATTCTTGAATATACCATAATCGTGTCTTTTTCCCTCATATACTCCACTTACGTGAATTATCAGTCTTTTCTTGTTTGATGTTATCTGTACGTTATACGTGTGGGTTTTTTGTTTACCAGAGTACATTGCCTCCTGATTTTTTTTAGGACGTTGTACGCGTACATGTGTCCCGTCAGTCTTTATCTCCCCTCCGGCTCGGCCTGGAACAATTTCCTTAAAGTCGGGTGTTGACTTGATTTGTGATATTGCTTTTGCAACGGTATCTGCCGTTGGAAGTATCTTGATCAGTCCCTGCTTTGTAAACTGGATGTAACGGCATATGTTTGACTGGTTTATCTTGAGTATTGCTGCCAGCAGCTCCTGCTTTGTATTGCAGCGCAGGCGTATCAGTGTAACTAAGAGTACATGCCTGACCGGAAATTTGTTCACATGGCCGCGATCATTTGTAAGTTCTAAGAATCGCCGTGCATCATCGCCTTCCAGGGACTCTACGTATTCTGTGAATCTGGTTAGTATCCATTTGAACTCTTCCGGGGTGCATCCGGTCAGGGAATGAAGCTGATCCTTGCGTTCTATGATGTCATCAAGATTTGAAACGAGGGCATTCTTTGTTTGAGCTTCAAGTTTGGCGTGCAGGTTTGTTACTTCGGCCTCGGACCTGGTGCGTAGCCGGTAGTACTCTGTGACTAACTGCTCCCTGGTGAGTTCTTCTGCTTTTAGCATACCTGGTATTACAAAATTAGGTCTTAACTTTTCTGTTTCACACGAGTCTGTGGGAAAACCCATGATACTAGGTCAATTGTTCGTATCTAACAACTTGGTTTAGACGTGCAGGGTGGGAGAAGTGATTCTGCGCATACGGTCTAGTTAATGTGATTTGTGCACAAGATTCCGGAAGACGTGAACTCATACGTTATCTTATCGGATGGTGGCGTGGTTGATTCTTTTAGGGACTTGTCCCATTTGCCGCCAAGGGGAATATCATTCTTGAATATGCCATAATCGTGTCTTTTTCCATCATATACTCCACTGATGTGAATTATCAGTCTTGTTTGATGTTATCTGTACGTTATACGTGTGGGTTTTTTGTTTATCAGAGTACATTGCCCCCTGATTTTTTTCAGGACGCTGTACGCGTACATGTGTCCCGTCAGTCTTTATTTCCCCTCCGGCTCGACCGGGAACAATTTCCTTAAAGTCCGATGCTGACTTGATTTGCGAATTGCTTTTGCAACTGTATCGGCCGTTGGAAGTATCTTGATCAGTCCCTGCTTTGTAAACTGGATGTAACGGCATATGTTTGACTGGTTTATCTTGAGTATTGCTGCCAGCAACTCTTGCTTTGTGTTGCAGCGCAGGCGTATCAGTGTAACTAAGAGTACATGCCTGACCGGAAATTTGTTCACATGGCCGCGATCATTTGTAAGTTCTAAGAATCGCCGTGCATCATCGCCTTCCAGGGACTCTACGTATTCTGTGAATCTGGTTAGTATCCATTTGAACTCTTCCGGGGTGCATCCGGTCAGGGAATGAAGCTGATCCTTGCGTTCTATGATGTCATCAAGATTTGAAACGAGGGCATTCTTTGTTTGAGCTTCAAGTTTGGCGTGCAGACTGTCAACTTTTCCACACAAACTGTCATTTTTTCCACGCAGGCTTGTTACTTCGGCCTCAGACTCGGTGCGTAGAAGGTTGTACTCTGCTATTAACTGCTCCTTGTTGAGTTCTTCTACTTTTAGCATACTGGATACCACAAGATTAGACCTTAACTTTTCTGTTTCGCACACGTGTTTGTGTTAGGCCAATCATTTGGATCTATAAACTTGGTTTAAACGTGTAAGGTGGGGCAAGTGATTCTGCGCATAAAGTCTAATAAAAGGGCAAAAAGAACTGGAAACCCACACTATTCGAGGAAGAACTGCTGGATCAAGACATCATACTAATCAATTCCAGACCATACCACCCGCAGACAAATGACAAACTGAAGGTATGAGTTCACCTGTGTCTAAATTTACGCATAACTGATCGCGACAGTTAATGTGATTTGTGCATAAGATTCCGGAAGACGTGAACTCATACAACTGAAGCGCTTCCACAGAACGATTGAGGACGAGATATGACATTATGACAGTCTCCGGGATTATGTGGACTACTACAATGAGAGAAGATTGCACTTCTCACTGGATATAGATAACGGCGAAACGCCGCTTCAGGAATAAAAAGGCGACCCAGACAATTAGGGCAAATGATGCAAAATGGATGGAGCGGGATACCAATGACTAGCGGACCGACTTTTCATACATTACAATTGTTGGGCGCGATCCATTATACTAGTATATAAGATCGAAGTTTTCGACTTTTATCTTGCTTCAAAGTACCATTTTTAGCTGCGCACAATACCATATTGACATGCCAAATTAACCACCCCCTTGGGGACGCGCAAATAAGCATGTGATAATTGTGATATTTTGATCAAATTAGTCGCCCAAAGACTTATGGCGGTCGCCATAAGTGTCGGAAAAGTTAGGTGATGGAGTCGTTTATGGGCTTGCATGACACCTGTCCTGCACCAGTTCCCTTATGCAAGACTCATACTTGGCCTTCAGTTCATTCGCAGCCATACATGCATACCATAAAAGTCGCTAGGGAACAGCGGGTCTAGGGGGATTCGAACCCCCGACAGCCGGATTAAGAGTCCGGTGCTCTACCTGGCTGAGCCATAGACCCGAAATGAACTCATAAAGTGTCGTTATTAACCTTGAGATTAGTCAGGCCGCTTTTGCTTGTACCTGATCGTACTTTTCCAGAATTGCAGTCAATACCGTAGATACAGGCAAGTCATTCATCCTCTTCTTTTCGTCCAACAGTTTGCGATATGCGTCCAGCGTTATGTACACCGGAATAGAGCCATTCCCTTCTAGGAGGCCCCTAACGTTATACAGTGCAGTCTCCATGCCTCGCTCAGCGGACTTGGCAAATTTTGCCTTGTCCATAATACTGCCCAAGGGTCCAAATGGCATCTCATAATCCACGGTCATGGTAACCCTAGTGAGATTGGGGCCCAAGGATTCGAACTGGTTGGTTATTGACCACTTCTTGAAGGGGCCATCTATCTGCTTTGCGGATATTAGCTGGTTGCGATCAAATCTCGTTGTCTCACAGTCCCATTCCAGCTGCTTGCCGTTGAAGTTGCCAATGATACGGAATGTGGTTCCTACACCCATTCCCTCTTTGATATCCATGGGAACTACGGCCATTCCTACGGCGTCATTCTTTATCTGGTCTGACACATGCTCAGGGCGTGCAAAATATGTAAACACACTGTCCACAGGTGTCTTGATATCTATGGACTTTGTGACTACTGTCATAAGTTCAAGGACTTGAGATCTTGATTTAAAGGTTTGTTAACATCTAACTTGAGAATACATTCTTGTTGGCAAGCAGGTGTAATGTATGAAAAGTCGGTCCGCTAGTCATTGGCATCCCGCTCCATCCATTTTGCATCATTTACCCTAATTGTCTGGATCGCCTTTTTATTCCTGAAGCTGCGTTTCGCCGTTATCTATATCCAGTGAGAAGTGCAATCTTCTCTCATTGTAGTAGTCAACATAATCCCGGAGACTGTCATAATGCCATATCTCGTCCTCAATTGTTCTATGGAAGCGTCCAGTTTGCCATTTGTCTGCGGGTGGTATGGTCTGGAATTGATTAGTATGATGTCTTGATCCAGTAGTTCTTCCTCGGTATGAGTTCACCTGTGTCTAAATTTACGCATAACTGATCGCGACAGTTAGTGTGATTTGTGCACAAGATTCCGGAAGACGTGAACTCATACCTTCCTCGAATAGTACGGGTTTCCAGTTCTTTTTGCCCTTTTATTGTCCTACGAAACACGCGCCGTTATCAGATAGTATGGATGCAGGGGCGCCGAATCTCTTTATCGCCAGTCTCAGTAATAGAACGGCGTTCTCTGAGGTTACATGCTCAAATAGTGCCACCCCGACTATACACCCGGATGCACCATCTATGAGATTCAGTCCCTTGAAGCGCTCATCTTTCATGACATGTCAGTCTACGTGCCACATTGCATTGGAATATTTACGCTCATAGCGTACCCACTCTGACTTTGCAGGTGATGATCCTGCCGTACCGTTCTTTTTCATTATGCAATATACTGCGCGATATGATATATTGTAATTCTGTCTAAGCCTCTTTGCAATACGTACTACTCCGGCGGGATCCTTGTGATATGCTTCCGTTACCATTCGTATCTGGGCAGCGGTGATTGGTATCATGGGCCTGCCCATCTTTACTCGAGTCGTTCCCGTCCTCTGGTTCACAATCTTCGTACGTGTCTTGTTTCAGGTCTTGAGCTATTTTGGTGGAGGTAACGTCTCTTTTGCGCTGTCTTACTATTGATTTCTCTGTTATTCTCTTTACCATGGCCTTTCGTGGCTTGCGCAATCTGAACTACTGTACGCCGGATCCTAAGCGGACTTACTTTTCATACTATTGACTATTTTGCTTGTGGCAACGCCTCTTTTGCGCTGTCTTACTATTGATTTCTCTGTTATTCTCTTTACCATCTGGCTTGTGCAATCTGAACTACTGTACGCCGGATCCTAAGCGGACTTACTTTTCATACTATTGAATTGTTGGGTGCGATTCATTATACTAGTATATAAGATCGAAGTTTTTAACTTTTATCTTGCTTCAAAGTACCATATTTAGCTGCACACAATACCATATTGACATGCCAAATTAACCACCCCCTTGGGGGCGCGCAAATAAGCCTGTGATAATTGTGATATTTTGATCAAATTAGTCGCCCAAAGACTTATGGTGGCCGCTATATGTGAGACGCCATGATAAAAAGCAAGATCGGACATGTTAGCGGTGTGTTTGAACAGTTGCCCGGGGGTGACCTAAACGGCTACCTCATGACATGCGTGAACATTTTTAGATAGTATGAAAAATGTAATCTGCAATGGAAAATCTAAGTGTAGCACAATGGCAATCGGAGGTAATTGA
>CBDATR010000025.1:0-30461 GCA_965200155.1 Nitrosopumilaceae archaeon
CGTCGTTATCTATCCAGTGAGAAGTGCAATCTTCTCTCATTGTAGTAGTCTAAATAATCCCGGAGACTGTCATAATGCCATATCTCATTGGACTCTTAAATAAGAGTCCCCTAGTTGGACTCTTAAATAAGAGTCCCCTAGTCCTCAATCATTCCATGGAAGCGCTCCAGTTTGCCATTTGTCTGCGGGTGGTATGGTCTGGAATTGATTAGTATGATATCTTGATTCAGCAGTTCTTCCTTGAATAGTGGGTTTCCAGTTCTTTTTGACCTTTTATTGTCCTACGAAACACGCGCCGTTATCCGAGATGCAGGGGCGCCGAATCGTTTTATTGCCAATCTCAGTAATAGAGTGGCGTTCTCTGAGGTTGCATGCTAGAATAGTGCAGCTCCGACTATACACCTGGATGCATCATCTATGAGATTCAGTCCCCTGAAGCGCTCATCTTTTCATGACATGCCAGTGCCACATTGCATTGGAATATTTACGCTCATAGCGTACCCACTCTGACTTTGCAGGTGATGAGACTGTCGTGCCGTTCTTTTTCATTATGTGATATACTGAGCGATATATCATGTCTAAGCCTCTTTGCAATACGTACTACTCCGGCGGGGTCCTTGCTGTATGCTTCAGTTACCATTCGTATTTGGGTGGCGGTGATTGCTATCATGGGCCTGCCCATCTTTACTCGAGTCGTTCCCGTTCTCTGGTTCACAATCTTCGTACGTGTCTTGTTTCAGGTCTTGAGCTATGTTGGTTGTGGCAACGCCTCTTGTCTTGATTCCTCTGTTATTCTCTTTACCATATGGCTTGTGCAATCTGAACTACTGTACGCCGGATCCTAAGCGGACTTTTCGTACTATTGATTCCTGAATCTTATGCACAAATCACATTAACTAGAACAGCCTGTTCCATCAGTTATGCGTAAATTTAGACACAGGTGAACTCACACAGCCTGTGTTAACAGGCATGTCTTTTTTATGATGTGTCATCGACGCGGAGCTTTCGCGTGGCAAATATACCATACGTGGTATTTCTGTAGTCTATACATACTACAAGTGGACTGTCTGTATTTAGTACAAGCGGGCTAGGGATCCGAAAGCAGTACCCAGTTGTTATTTACTATATGCCACGTCTCAAATGAACCGCCATTCAAATCGCCGCCCTCGCTGAGCTCCAAATGTCCGGAAACCCCCATGGTATGATCCGCTACGAGGGGTATGGCCTTTACCAGGGTGGCCGTGTCGGTACTCTGCGTCTGCAGTATGGTCGTGGCTAAAAGCCAGACCGCATCATACGCGGCATGACCATAGGTGCCTGGCATAACACCGTACACTTCCATGAACCGCTCGTTTAGCGAATGGGTCTTACTATTATCCGGAGACATGTACTGGACGGCTGTAAACTGGGCTGCATCTGCCAAACCCACCACCACGGGATCTGCCAGCATGTAGTCATGGTTCGCGTGGTTGTTAATTCCGAACCATCTTACGCTATTCAGACTATCATAGGAGGCCATCTCTTGAATTAACGGAATAATTTCGTTATCGGAGATGAATAGTATGCCCACTTTATCTGCACCATGTTTGTCAACCAGATTACTGATCACTATATCCAGCAGGGCAATATCTGCTGCATACTCTAAACTGTAGTCGTGCCGGACGGCCCTTATAACCTCGCCGTCAAAGATGGAGGATATTGATCTCACCAAAGAATCTCCCCATATGCTCCCGGCAGAGACTATAACCAACGTGTCAATACCCGCATTACTTACAACTGAGCTCACCGCACCCATCTCTCTCCCACCATTTGGTATAATACGAAATATGTTATCATCTATCTCCTTTTCCGCCGCCTGGGCAGCATGAGATAATACCACCATGTCATTGTCGTGTATGTAATCATATGACAGGGTGATGTAGCTGCTAAATGGCAGTCCCACTATCAGGTTTACATCTTGTTCGCGGAAGTCCTGTAGTAGGTGTATGGCTACGGCGTCACTATTCATGGTATCCTTGGCAACCATATTCACAGTAAGGTTTGCTCCTATTTGTGATGCATACAGGTTAAAGTCCTCGACGGCAAACTCTGCCGCATATTGGTTAAGCTCTCCATCGTCCCAGCCGGGTATGTTAAAGATACCTCCAATTGTCACTTCCTCTGCATGCGCAAGTCCGGCCCCAGCTATTATTAGAACCAAGACATGGACAAGAATGTGCATTATATCACTGACTCAGACCAATATTTAACTATACAAGTTTGTTGCATAACTGACTGATCTAATTCAAGTCCCCCTGTTGCGCACTTGGTAACCGTTTAGGTCGCGTTAAAGATCAACATCTAGACGATAAATTCATGGTCATATGGGAGGCAATATGATAGAAAAAGCAAGATCGGACATGTTGGCGGTGTATTTTGAACAGTTGTCCAAGGGTGACCTAAACGGTTACGTACACTAGTGCGCCAAAACATAAGTATGGTGCCGCCAGTCTTGCACTGTTGGTACAAGAGGGTGACAGGGTTCCGGAATTCAATCTCCCCCGGAGTGGTGGCGGTGAACTAAGTTCCTCGGATATGATAGGTAAGCAGTATGTGGTGTACTTTTACCCCAAAGACTTTACGCCCGGTTGTACCACCGAGGCAGACGAATTCTCGAAATCACACGGTGAATTCCAGGATGCTGGCATTGACATTATAGGAGTGAGTCCTGACAACACCGAATCGCATGATAAATTCTGCAGCAAGATGGAAATACCATACACGCTCCTCTCAGATACTGACAAGTCAATGGCAGAGTCCTTTGGTGTGGTGGGGACCAAAAAATTCATGGGACGCGAATACATTGGCATAATTCGCAGCACCTTTCTGGTTGGTACAGATGGCCGCATCCTCAAAGTCTTCAAGAACGTGCGGCCGCGCGGCCATGCGCAGAAAGTCCTTGAATCGTTTCACAAAATAAAATAGTAAAAAAGTCAGAATCCTTTGGGTAGTGTTCCTCTGGTGGGCTTCTTGGCTTGCGTACTTTGAGCCTGACTCGCCGCCGCGTCTGCCTTCTGCTGGGCTATCCTTGCAGCCTCTTGCGCCTGTCTTACTGCCGCGTCTGCCTTCTGCTGGGCTATCCTTGCAGCCTCTTGCGCCTGGACAACATCCTGTTGTGTGTTTGTGGTACTTGACTGACGCTCAGCATTTTTCTTTTCCAGTCTGCTCAGGTATTCCTTCTCGTACTCGGCCAGATCATCTTTTCTGTTCTGGGTCTGTTGTGGCGGTGGTGGGGGTGGAGCCTGAGTTTGCTGGGGTGGGGGTGGAGCCTGAGTTTGCTTTGCCTTGCCGCTGTTGTCCTGTAGATTGTACCCACCAAAAGTCTTGTCTGGGGGGTGGTATGCTAGGCGAGCTCGGGTGGCAAAATACTGGTTGGATGGTTGTGTGTAACCTGTCACTTTTGCCTTCTGATCATTCCAGCTGGGTTCGGTGGGTACACGTCCTGTGGGTGCTGTTCTTCTTACAAAGTATCTGTTTGGTGCCGGTGCGTATCCGGTTACCTTGGCACGATAATCATGAAAGCTTGTCATTGCAGAATTGTTATAGGCAATCTCTAGTGACTCTGCTATATTTGCAGGAGCTGCCTTTGGTGGGGGTGCCGGTTTTGATTCAGGCTTTGCCGTACCCATACCCTTTGGTAGACTGCCTCGGGGTGACTTTTTGGCTGGCTCCGGCTTTGGCTCCGGTTTTGGTTCGGGAGCTGCTTCCGGCTTTGGTGCCGCCATACCCTTTGGTAGACTGCCTCGGGGTGACTTTTTGGCTGGCTCCGGCTTTGGCTCCGGTTTTGGTTCGGGAGCTGCTTCCGGCTTTGGTGCCGCCATACCCTTTGGTAGACTGCCTCGGGGTGACTTTTTGGCTGGCTCCGGCTTTGGCTCCGGTTTTGGTTCGGGAGCTGCTTCCGGCTTTGGTGCCGCCATACCCTTTGGTAGACTGCCTCGGGGTGACTTTTTGGCTGGCTCCGGCTTTGGCTCCGGTTTTGGTTCGGGAGCTGCTTCCGGCTTTGGTGCCGCCATACCCTTTGGTAGACTGCCTCGGGGTGACTTTTTGGCTGGCTCCGGCTTTGGCTCCGGTTTTGGTTCGGGAGCTGCTTCCGGCTTTGGTGCCGCCATACCCTTTGGTAGACTGCCTCGGGGTGACTTTTTGGCTGGCTCCGGCTTTGGCTCCGGTTTTGGTTCGGGAGCTGCTTCCGGCTTTGGTGCCGCCATACCCTTTGGTAGACTGCCTCGGGGTGACTTTTTGGCTGGCTCCGGTTTTGGTTCGGGAGCTGCTTCTGCCTTTACCTCAAGAGCTGCCTCCACTTCCTGTGCAGCTGCTCTTGCCTCCAATCTGGCAGTAAGATCCGCTATACGCCTCTCCATACTGCTGATGCTATTGTTAATATCGTCTTTTGTTACATTCTCTTTTTTTGTTGACATTTACGGTGCTACTCGTTGCTAATTATTTAAATTTTCGAAAGGATGAGTTTGTTGCATAACTGACTTTGACAGAATACAGGTTCCCCATGTCGTAATCTACGTTGCTGCCGCGTCCACCCACTCGTTGTACTTGGCTACCCGTATGAGTTCACGTCTTCCGGAATCTTATGCACAAATCACATTAACTGTCGCGATCAGTTATGCGTAAATTTAGACACAGGTGAACTCATACGGCTACCCTTGTATGTTATCCCATTTCCGCGCCATTAATCCGTGCCCGAATAATCGTTTGAACGGGAACCGGCTCTATGATTATCTCGATTACCCATCGCCTGTTGCATCATCCATGAAGCACCTCTTTTAAAGGATATTGATAATCTATGATTATCTCGATTACCCATCGCCTGTTGCATCCTTTTGCCGTCTTCCAGTACTGCTTGTTTTCGGCCTTTTCCTCATCAGAAAGGCGGAAAATGGGCGATTCCGGACTTCCTCCAAGACTGCAAGTCCCCATGAGTCGCCTTTCCTTTGGTGGAATTTAGCTAAAGAGAAATGGTTGTCCGGATTCGATTATCCCTGTACAATTTCATGTTATCCCTGGACGCGTATGCGCCATCCGCAAGTAATTCCAGATCAAATGCGCGCTTGTCATCATTATTCGGTAAGGGGGACACACCGTTAGTCAGCGCGTTTCCGGGTGGTGGCTTATCTGTTGGTCCTGTCAGAGATGGCAACTGTTGCAATGGGTCCGGAACTTTCCAATTCCAGGGTGTGCTCCCTGTCCAGTTGTGGCTCTTCTGCATACGAGCCCAGTACTGCATTGTCTAACATGCGCGTGTCCCCAACCCACTCGCCGGTAACCGTAAATGCATAGTATGTGTTCACCTGTGTCTAAATTTATGCATAACTGATCGCGACAGTTAATGTGATTTGTGTATAAGATTCCGGAAGACGTGAACTCATACAATGCATATGCTCTCCCAGTCCGCGAGCACTGATGAATCCGCGTCTATTTTTCCATTTAGCCCTTATCCATTCGCCGCGGCTGCACTTTTCAAGGCCGGTTGAGTCAACAATCATGGTTCTAGTCAGCTTTTTGTCCGTGCAGGCAAATACTGTTCTTCTTGTCTATGTCTATCTCTTCCGCGTCTGTAGTGGAGTAGTGCGGGGTTTGGTGTCCTTCCAGTAGTCCTGCAAGGAATCCGGATACCTGCCTGTATCTCATACCTAATGTCGTTCTCAGTGTCATGTAACATGCCCACGGCATACCGGTAGCGGACACCCTCTTTCTTGCAGCTGGCCTTTTCAACGTCATCCTTCCATGCATGGTTGAAGCCAAATAGCCTCCCGCTGGACGTACTTGGCATTGTCGGTGAATACCATCAAACTTGTTAAAAAAATTCTCAGTTCAGTTATTAATGCTTGGATCTAATGGCCACCACTGTGTGACGGAAATGCACAAATTTTTCCTGCAATGCGATTTGTGTGAGTTCGTATGAGTTCACCTGTGTCTAAATTTACACACAACTGATCGCGACAGTTAATGTGATTTGTGCACAAGATTCCGGAATGTAATGTATGAAAAGTCGGTTCGCTAGTCATTGGCATCCCGCTCCACCCATTTTGTATCATTTGCTCTAATTGTCTGGGTCGCCTTTTTATTCCTGGAGTGGTGTTTCGCCGTTATCTATATCCAGTGAGAAGTGCAATCTTCTCTCATTGTAGTAGTCGATATAATCCCGGAGACTGTCATAATGTCATATCTCATTGGACTCTTAAATAAGAGTCCCCTCGTCCTCAATCATTCCGTGGAAGCGCTCCAGTTTGCCATTTGTCTGCGGGTGGTATGGTCTGGAATTGATTAGTATGATGTCTTGATCCAGCAGTTCTTCCTAGAATAGTGAGTTTCCAGTTCTTTTTGCCCTTTTATTGTCCTACGAAACACGCGCCGTTATCCGAGATGCAGGGGCGCCGAATCGTTCTATCGCCAATCTCAGTAATAGAGTGGCGTTCTCTGAGGTTGCATGCTAGAATAGTGCAGCCCCGACTATACACCTGGATGCATCATCTATGAGATTCAGTCCCTCGAAGCGCTCATCTTTCATGGCATGCCAGTGCCACATTGCATTGGAATATTTACGCTCATAGCGTACCCACTCTGACTTGTGATGAGACTGTCGTACCGTTCTTTTTCATTATGCGATATACTGAGCGATATATTGTAATTCTGTCTAAGCCTCTTTGCAATACGTACTACTCCGGCGGGGTCCTTGCTGTATGCTTCAGTTACCATTCGTATCTGGGTAGCGGTGATTGGTATCATAGGCCTGCCCATCTTTACTCGAGTCGTTCCCGTTCTCTGGTTCACAATCTTCGTACGTGTCTTGAACTGATGTTTAGGTCCTGAGATGTTGGTGGGTGTGAGTTCACCTGGGTCTAAATTTATGCATAACTGATCGCGACAGTTAATGTGATTTGTGCATAAGATTCCGGAAGACGTGAACTCATACTGTGATAATTGTGATATTTTGATCAAATCAGTCGCCCAAAGACTTATGATGACCGCTATAACAACCAAGTTATAAATAATATTCTTGGCATTTTTACATATTGAGCCGAATTATGGAGATTCTGGACACCGATGATATTCTGCACAAGGCGGTATCTGGAGTACGCCCCACACAGCAAGAGTGCTTGGATTTACTGAAATCAAATGACATACACTCCTTGGGCAGAGTTGCCGGTATGCTTACGCGGAGGCGGTTTGGCAAGAGAGCCACCTACGTGAATAACATAATACTCAACTATACCAACGTGTGCATAACCGACTGCAAATTTTGTGCCTTCTACAGGCCCCCAAAGCATGATGAGGCGTACACGCTAAGCCTGGACGAGATACAGACCAGGGTAAAGATAGCTTGGGATATGTTCCGCATAAGACAGGTGCTCATACAGGGCGGTCACAACCCCAACTTGGGTATCGAGTATTACGAGGATGCCTTTCGCATGATTAGGTCCAAGTTCCCAAAGGTGGGGGTGCATGGCCTCTCGGCTTCCGAGATAGATGTGATAGCGCGAGTGGAAAAGTGCACCACACAGGAGATACTCTCAAGACTGAAAGACGCCGGTTTGCAATCCATACCCGGTGCCGGTGCAGAAATACTGGTAGACAAGGTAAAGGATGTAATCAGCCCAAAAAAGATATCCAGCGATCAGTGGTTGCGTATCATGGAAGAGGCCCACATGATTGGCATTCCCGCTTCGGCTACCCTGATGTATGGACACGTAGAGTCGCATCACGATATAGCAGAACACATGTACAAAATCGTGCGCCTACAAGAAAAGACCCACGGCTTTATGGCATTCATACCATGGAGCTTTGAGCCCAACAATACCCAGATACACAAAGACGGGACAGTTACGAAGAGCGCCGGAGGTATACCGCTCTTAAAGATGATCGCCATATCCAGATTGGTATTCGATGATATCATACCACACATACAGTCTTCATGGCTGACCAATGGTGTGGGTATGGCACAGATGGCACTAATGTATGGGGCCGATGACTTTGGCGGGACTCTTATCGGCGAGGAGGTAGTCTCCTGCACCGGGGCGCGTTCCACCGAGCTGACTGATGCCAAGATTTGCCGTGCAATCACTCAAGCAGGGTATGAGTGCATGGAGAGAGACAACTTTTACAATATTCAGTCCAGTTTGTAGTCCGTCCAACGGGAATCAACCATATCTGATGTGCGGGGATCCGGGGCTACCTGCTCTTGTATCACTCTCCGAAAGCCTTCCTGAGCAGTCTTTTGGGTTGCGTCTATGCCCATCTTTGAGCCCAAATTGACTAGTGGTGATGCCGGATCCAGGGTGTCTGTGGGTGCATTGGGCACTATCATGGTGTCTCGAGCGGGATCCGCGCGCGTGGTGATTGCCCAAATAACATCATCCATATCGTGCACATTTACGTCCGAGTCTACAATGACAAAGATCTTTGTAAGGGATAGCTGGCCTGTTCCCCACAATCCCATCATGACCTTGCGCGCCTGGCCCGGATACCTCTTCTTTATGGATACTATACCCATGCCCTGGAACCAGCCCGCGGGCGGCATGGCAAAGTCCACTATCTCAGGATGAAACATGCGCATGAGGGGCAAAAATGAGCGCTCAATGACCTTGCCCACGTATGCATCTTCCAGTATGGGTTTTCCCACAATGGTGGTAAGGTATATGGGATTGGTGCGGTGTGTCATGCCGGTAAGTGTGAATGCCGGATAAGGTTCAGGCGGTGTATAGTAGCCGGTGTGATCCCCGAAGGGCCCCTCGTCCTGCATGTTGGCTGGATCCACGTGTCCCTCCAGTATTATCTCCGCATCCGCGGGAACCTCCAAGTCTATCGTACTGCATGGCATGGTGCGAATACCCTTCTTTCTGGTTATTCCAGCAAACAGGTACTTGTCTAGTCCCTCGGGGACTGGTGCTATTCCCGAAAATACGGTGGCGGGATCCGCCCCTATCACTATGGCCGCGGGTATGCTCTTGTGTTGCTCTGCGCTAATCTCGCTGTGCTGTGCCCCGCGCTTGTGTTTCTGCCAGTGCATGAGGGCATGAGTGTCGTCTATGATCTGGATGCGATATACCCCCAGGTTCCTGATTCCGGTCTCAGGATGCTTTGTAACTACCAGTCCCAGCGTGATGAACTTGCCTGCATCCTTGGGCCACGTATGTAATATGGGAAGCTTTGCAAAGGATGGGCTTGACTCCTTAACCTGGGCCGCGGGTCCAGTTTTTTGCGGCTTGGGGAAGGATTCTGTCATTTTGGAGATCTCTGGCAGTTTGCGCAGCTTGCCCAAGAGGCCTGCAGGAACATCCATCTTTGTAATGGATACTATACGCTCACCTATCTCGGTAAAGTCGGTCATGCTAAGGCCCAGCTCCAGCCGCCGCATGGAGCCAAAGGCGTTTCCCAGTACGGGCATGTCATAACCCTTGACGTTCTCAAAGAGTATGGCTGGCCCCTTGGCGTACATGGTGCGCCGCAGAATCTCCGCTATCTCTAGGTGCGTATCCACCTGAACACTTACGCGCCGAATCTCCCCGTGCTTCTCTAGTATGTCGATAAAATCGCCCAGGCTATCCATGTCGTAAGGAAAATCCGGTCTTGTGTATAAGCCTGTCGTGTCAGTCTGGCATTCCGGCTACAATGTATTCTGCGACAGAAAACCATACACGCCGTCATAGTCTCCTGGGGAGGTAATCAGTACATCGCCGGTTATGCGGTGAATTCGGCTTACAAACTGGGCCATGTCCCCGTATCCGAACATATCTATACCAAGAAACTCTGCGGCCTTTCTGTTCTTTGGCGAGCAGAATAGTATTATGGGAATTATGTCAAAACCGGGCAAGAGGGCTACAATATTCTCCACCTGCTCTGCTGTCTGTATCACCTGTGTCATGAATCCCCGGGGCTTGGCCTGTATCTTGGCCCTTATGGGACCAAATGCCGGTCCAGCCGGTACAGACAGATACAGGTCCAGTTTGTCATATTCCCGATTTTGCCGGAGCCTGGATACAACCTTGCTGGGAATTTGACCGGAATCCCGAGATCCTGGGGAACGGTCTCCGGCTACTGCCAGCAGACCTTCAAAACCGGCAGAGATGGCATCATTTGCGAATATGTCTATCTGGGGCGCGGTCTTGTCCCTGACCCTCATGCTGACGGTAAGAGAGCAGTCCGGTATGCGCGAGTGTATGGATCGGCCCACCTTTAGGGGCGATACGCGCGGTATACTAAGTACATTCTCGGTGATGTGTATTCCGTTACATACGGTCGATATTCGCTCCAGCTTGTACAGGAATGCATCTATGTTGCCTGGGGGATCAATTCTGGGTGGATTGGCCTCGTACCGTATGGTCATTTCTAATATGGCGGGTTTGGCAAATAAAATTCTTGAATTGGGAGCCGCCGTAATCGTTTAGGTCACCTCCTAGATAATTGTTTAAAGTACGCGAGCAGTGACAGTTTAGGTCACCCCCAAGCAACCGTTAAGCTGCACAATGAACTTGTTTTCCCGTATGATATCACACATACACCCATGGATTTGTATGAGTTCACATCTTCCGGAATTTTATGCACAAATCACATTAACTGTCGCGATCAGTTATGCGTAAATTTAGTATGAGTTCACGTCTTCCGGAATCTTGTGCACAAATCACATTAACTGTCGCGATCAGTTATGCGTAAATTTAGACACAGGTGAACTCATACCAGGATTCTATATCGATCCCGGTGATCAGGACGCCCGGATCAAACTTGACAACGATTTGAAAGAATTGTTCCGGAGCGCACGTGAATCGTTGCGGGCCGTCCGCGCAATTACGACACTCATTTGAGACAGGAGCAGATGCATCAGTACTGTGATGTTAATGATACTGAACTACAAAAGAAGGTAAAAGGATTGAATAAGGCCATACCAGGCATGTTCGTATTCTTAGAATATGACAGTGTGGAGCCCACCAACAATCCAGCGGAGCAGTGGAACCGGTTCTGATACGCAGTGGTATTCCGCAAGATTAGTGGCCAGATAAAGGGTGGCGAAAGGGCAATGCGCCGCATGTCTACATTTGTATCATGTGTTCAGACATGGAGGGCTCAAGGCCTTTCTGTTATGAACGAGGTTGCTGCCAGAATGCAGTTATAATTAAAAAAACTGGGATGCATTCTATCTTATTATGTGATCAAAACACGTGAACTCATACTAAATTTAGACACAGGTGAACTCATACATGGATTTGCCGTCTAGATGCCTAACCTTATGTTACCTGACGGTTACTGGAGATTCTGCGCATGAGGTCTACTAAATCAGAGGTATGAGTTCACCTGCGTCTAAATTTACGCATAACTGATCGCGACAGTTAATGTGATTTGTGCATAAAATTCCGGAAGACGTGAACTCATACCAATTCGTAGCGATCTAAACGGTTACAAGGTCGCCATGACTGCCTGAATGTGATGCGTCCAAACTTAAGCATATAATTCCCAAACATGTGTACCATTCTAATGGACCTTGATACCGTACGGGCCACCCTTGCAGGACCGATGAACCCATTTTTGGAGTCCCGTACGTACAAGCCCGCGGCGGTGCTGGTATTCATACACGGTGAGAGGCCGCATGTAGTAATGACAGAAAAGTCAAAAGAGATGCGATTACATGCTGGCGAGATGTCATTTCCCGGCGGAAAGCCGGAGAGCAGTGATCGTAATCTCTGCGATACAGCCCTACGGGAGACCAAGGAGGAGCTGGGCTTTGAGATAGGTACAGGCGATGTAATAGGGCAGCTGGACGTAGTGCATACCCTCAATTCCAGGTACTCCATTATGCCCTTTGTGGCGGTAACCGAGATATTGCCCAAACTGCATCCCAATATGGAGGTGGAGAATGTCTATGACATACCACTAGAACCGCTCCTTTGCACACTGGAACCGGATCATGAGCACGGTCTGCATCAGGACATGTTCACGTTTAGATATGGTGACAAGATTGTGTGGGGGGCAACGGCGCGTATATTGTACCAGATATGCGGCGCCATCCGGCAGCACACCGAAAAAGTCTACCATGTGTGACTATTCGACTATGCCACCGGCACTTATGCTGGCCCCGAACGTATCAAACCCAGCCGAAGACAGAGCGTCTATTGTTTCATCTGTATTGGTGTCATCCGTTATTGCAATGATGCACCCGCCGCCCCCGGCCCCGGTAATCTTGGAGCCATAGGAGTAGGCATCGGCTATGCGTATCATGTCCTGCAATGTACTATTTGACACGCCTATTCTCTCTAGCAGTTTCTGGTTTTCTGATGCCAACCGGCCCAACCGGGGGATATCCTCCTCTCGTATTGCATCTATGGCCATACCTGTTATGGTATCTGCCCGTTCCAGTAATGGTGCAAACTCCTGTGGCGCACTGTGTGCCATGCGGGATATCATATTCACCATGGCCGCCGTAGAATGCGCCATACCGGAATTGGATACGACCACCACCAGACGGGACGGGTCATGGTACTGCGGCTCAATCTTGGGGGAGGGATTCCTGGTGTACTTTATGATTCCACCATATGTGCAGGCGGCACAGTCCGCTCCGGATGAGTTTGGCTGCATTACTCTCTCCGCGTCCATGGCCATTTCCAGTATGTCCGGAGTCCGAGGAACTCTGATCATGTGGAGTAGCGCCCCGGCCGAGGCCACGCAGCACGCGGATGAAGAGCCCAGACCCGCGCCCGATGGAATATGTGATTTTATGTACATGTTAATACCCCCGGCGTCCATGGCTCTGGCCATGTGGTGAAATGGTGCCAGCATGGGGTATGGGGATGGCTCACTCATGGGGAATTCCGCATGTGTCTTGTCCGAAGTAAGGGAGAATGAATCATCGTGGCGCCCCTGCACCGATACGGTTACGCGCCTGTTTATGGCACACAATACTGATGAGGCGCCGTGCACCACAAAGTGCTCCCCAAAGAGTATAACCTTGGCAGGCGCGGAGTATGATGATACACTCATGAGTGTCCACTCTGGTATCTGGATTGCAACAGCACTATTTTCCAGAATACTGCCATATATACAGACATATCCACTTATGACTGACAGGAGTTTGTTGCATAACTGACTTTGACAGAATATAGGTTCCCCATGTCGTAATCAACGTTGCTGCCGCGTCAGTTCAAGCTAGAGCCACTCCCCACAGCATATCTTGGGTTCCCCATGTTGTGATCATTGCTGCCGCGTCCACCAACTCGTTGTACTTGGCTACCCTCATTGATTTCCTGTACTATGTTATCCTATTTCCGCGCCATTAATCTGTGCCCGGATAATCGTTTGAACGGGAACCGGTTCTATTATTATCTAGATTATCCATCGCCTGTTGCATCCTTTTGCCGCCTTCCAGTACTGCTTGTTTTCGGCCTTTTCCTCATCAGAAAGGCGGAAAATGGGCGATTCCGGGCTTCCTCCAAGACTGCAAGTCCCCATGAGTCACCTTTCCTTTGGTGGAATTTAGCTAAAGTGGAATGGTTGTCCGGATTCGATTATCCCTGTACAATTTCATGTTATCCCTGGACGCGTATGCGCCATCCGCAAGTAATTCCAGATTAAATGCGCGCTTGTCATCATTATTCGGTGAGGGGGACACACCGTTAGTCAGCGCGTTTCCGGGTGGTGGCTTATCTGTTGGTCCTGCCAGAACTGGCATACGGGTCCGGAACTTTCCAATTCCAGGGTGTGCTCCCTGTCCAGTTGTGACTCCTGCATACGAGCCCAGTACTGCATTGTTTAACATGCGCGTATCCCCAACCCACTCACCGGTAACCGTAAATGTGAGTATTCTCTTGCTTTCACCGTCCGCGAGCACTGATGAATCCGCGCCTCTTTTTCCATTTGTCCTTAATCCACTCGCCACGATTCAAGGCCGGTCGAGTCAACAATCATGGTTCTAGTCAGCTTTTTGTCTGTGCCGACAATCATGCCATTCCTCTTCTATGTCAAGATCTTTTCCGCGTCTGTATATTGTGTAGTACGGGGTTTGGCGCCCTTCCAGTAGTCCTGCAAGGAATCCGGATACCTGCCTGTATCTCATACCTAATGCCATTCTCAGTGTCATGTAACATGCCCACGGCATACTGGTAGGGGGCACCCTCCTTGTTATGGTTGGCCTTTTCAATTCCACGCATGATCAAAGCCAAATAGCCTTCCGCTGGGTATGAGTTCACGTCTTCCGGAATCTTGTGCACAAATCACATTAACTGTCGCGATCAGTTGTGCGTAAATTTAGACACAAGTGAACTCATACTCCGCTGGACGTACTTGGCATTGTCGGTGAATACCATCAAGTTTGTTTAAAAAATCTCAGATATTAATGCTTGGATCCAAGTTAGTAATCACTATGACAGAATTAACGAAAATACTCAAACCGTTTCTCACATACATTTTTAATATAACTTGTTTGGAGTTATGCAACAAACTGCATAGACCAATTCATGTTAATCCGTTCCATGACTTTAACGGGATAAACAAACACCGCAGTGATGTCATTCAAGGTAGTTTCTCGCATAACCGCGCCAAGAATGAGCTGAGAACATTTTTCGAGAGGCACTATGATAATTATTTTACAACTCCCAAAACAGGGATAACTGCCTTGCACTCATATGAGATCACGATGCTTAAATGATTAATCGTACAGATTGATATGATTTGAACACGGATTACAGAAGGCGTGAGCTCATACGTATTCTGATGCAACCTAAACGGTAACGAGCATAGTCTACCTCGTAATAATTTACTCACGATGGTCCCGGAATGGTATCCGGTTTTGGTGAATAATGGGATAACAAACCCATCTATCATGCCCTACCAACACGAGCCTTGTGTCCACGGAGCCATCTCAAACTCGGACTTGTCACAGTACCACTGGTTTATCCAGCCCAGCCCGAAATGAATCATAATCTCGCCTAGGGATACTGCTCCATTACAATATACTGTGGCCACAGTACGCCCGTATCTATCCTGCACCTGAAGGTCGTCTATGTCATACTGTGCTGGAGATCCTACAGGACAGAACAGTCGGACAAGAACCGCATGCGGTGCGGTCTTATCCCCACTATCTTCCACATCCACCAGTGGAATTCGTATTCGTGTCCCGTCAACCTCGATGGTATTACCATCAACATTACTGGTTATGATACCTGTTATCATGTCCGGGTTATTCAGATCAGGCTCCCCCAGCCTGATTATCTCATTGTCATGCAAGTACTTGATGGATGCAATCCACGCTTTCTCTGTTATCTGCCCTGTTGTAAAATATTCTGTCAGTGTGGGCATGTACTCTGGAATGTGTATATCTCCGCCGTCCGCCATAGTTATTCCACCTGACGATACAAATAACAAGAGTGTGGAGATTAAGAATGGCCAGCGATATGCCGTTAACATCATAATGAGTGCCGTGTGGGTAGGAAAAAAAAGTATTTTCCGCCTAATAACTCCTGTTATACAAAAAGTGCGATCGGGAATAGTCACATCAATCTCACACCCACATTGCGATCAGTAGAGTGGACCCTATGTTTTGAGAACGTTTTTTGCGGTTTTCTAAGCACAGATATCTGCCTCCATTTTGGACGATATATTACTTCATTCGGAGAACTCTGCGGGAGGGACGTATCCCAGTGCCGAGTGTATCCGGGAGTGATTGTAGTCATGATGTGCGGCTTTGATGTGATCCAGCGCTTCCAGGTAGGTATTAGTTCACCTGTGTCTAAATTTACGCACAACTGATCGCGACAGTTAATGTGATTTGTGCACAAGATTCCAGAAGACGTGAACTCATACGGAAAATGGGCGATTCCGGGCTTCCTCCAAGTGACCCATGAGTAACCTTTCCTGTGGTGGAATTTAGCTGAATTGGAATGGTTGTCCTGATTCTATCATCACAGTAAAATTTCATATCCCTAGACGCGTATGCTCCATCCGCAAACAATTTCAGGTTGCATGCGCGCTTGTCATCATCAGCCGGCAATGGGGGCACACCGTTCGTTAGTGCGTTTCCGGGTGGTGGCTTATCTGTTGGTCCTGCAAGAACTGGCATACGGGTCCGGAATTTTCCAATTCCAGAGTGTGCTTCGCTTCTGGTTGCATTTCTTTCGCGTATGTGCCCAGTACTGCAATATGCGCGTGCCTACGCGCCGGTAACCATAAATCATGTGCTCTCCCCGTCCACGAGTACTAATGAATCCACACCTCTTTTTCCATTTGACCATCATCCACTCGCCATGACCTCACTTTTCAAGGCCGGTCTAACATGGTCTGTATTAGATTCTTGTCCGTGCATTTGGTTCCCCTTGTATACTTCCGCGCCTGTATGTAGCGGGGTTTGGTATACATCCAGTAACCGGTATCTCATGCAGCTCTCAGTGTCATGTTCAGGTAGGGGGCACCCTCTTTCTTGTAGTTGGCCTTTTCAATCCCACGCACGGTTGTAGACAATTGCTGGACGTATTTGGTATTGTCGATGAACACCATTTAATCTAATGACCGCCAACATACGGTTGTGTGGCGAAAACACACAAATTTTTCCTTCAATACGATTTTCCTACCTAACTTGATTGAGTTATGCAACAAACTCACATATCCTCACAAGATATTAATCGGTAGCAACACCATACGAAATACATGAAGGCTACTTTCGCGGCAGGATGCTTTTGGCATGTGGAGCACCTCTTTGCCAAGACTCCGGGCGTGCTATCTACCAGGGTGGGATATACCGGTGGCACCACTGCCAATCCTACCTACGAGGTTGTATGCAGTGATACTACCGGACATGCAGAGGCGGTTCAGGTGGAGTATGATCCTGCTCGCATATCCTATGACAGCCTGTTGGACATGTTCTGGAAGAACCATGATCCCACCACGCCAAACCGTCAGGGACTAGATATAGGAACGCAGTACCGATCCGCAATATTCTGCCATAGCGATGAACAGATGACACAGGCGCGCGACTCCAAGACGTCCAAGTCAGGGAACTACAAAAAACCCATCACCACCCAGATACTGCCAGCACAGACTTTCTATGAAGCAGAAGAGTATCACCAGAGATACTTTGAGAAGATGGGCGCCTAGCCTAAATTTGCCAGCAAACAGGAACCATCCACAGGATTTAAGGCAAGGGGAGGGTACAGCACTACCATGGAGCGATACATGTTGCACCTGAACAATTCCGGATATACACGCCAGGACGCGCCCTCCATACTGCGGCGCGCCCGTACACTGACGGGGCCGGACGTGACTGTACGGGATGTCAGGGTGGCATCCGGACACATAGAGCTGGACATCACCATACCGGATGATCTCCTCTCCAGCACAGTTGCATCATTAGTGCCGGTTGGTAGCCTGCGGGATGCGCGATTAGTCGTAGAGGAAGCGGTACCAAAAGACACGGCCATGGCGCAAGGCATAGAGTACTTTAATGGCGAGCGGTTCTGGGAATGCCACGAATCCCTGGAGGGAGTATGGAAGGAGTGTTATGAGGGAGAGAAGGATTTAGTACAGGGTGTAATATTGGTGGCCGCGGGTCTTGTGCATTATCAAAAGAATAGGGATGATATCTGCCTGTCCATATTTGGCCGGGCACAACGGAAACTGTCTACGTGTACCGGTATGTACTATGACATAGACGTGGATTCGTTACGGGACAGACTGGATCATATGATGCGGACGGGAACGATATCTACATTTGATCTTGCATGACCCTTATGGTAGATTTCAGTACATCGGAGCCGGAGAGCAGTCCCAAACGACCCTTTCGTGCCTGAACCTCGGTCATTCTCGTAGTGGAATCCGGCCTTGTATTTAGTCCCGATACCAGTAATGGGACAGGGTCGTCGCTGTGAGCCTTGCTGATGCAGGGGGTAGAGTGATCCGCCGAAACCACTACCGCGGTCTTTGTCAGGTCTATATCTTGCAGTAGTGGTCCAAAGAAGTTACCATCAATGTCCTCTATGCTGCTAGTCTTGCCCGAGGCATCACCATCATGTCCGAACTCGTCGGGACCCTTGAGGTGTACGTATATGGCATTCTGGCTCTCCAGTGCATGCGCGGCCACTTGCGCCTTTTTGTTATAGTCGCTGTTGTCACCGGCCTCAAAGGTCTTCATTCCCAGTATCTTGGCTATACCCTGCTCCACGGGCATATCCACGATGCAGGAAAAATTCATGTCGTACTTTTTGTTGATGGGTTCCACGGCAGGATAATGACTTCCCGCATCCCGGAGCAGTATGCAGCTTAATCTCTTCTCCCCCCGGGCCTCTCTGCGCCTGTTTGTGTCACTCTCGGCCATTATTCGTACCGACTGTTCCATAAACTCGTTTACCAGTGTGGCGGTGGGGGTGGCCTCCTGAGACATGGGCAGGCACCTCTCTATCCGTAATACATCGCCAACGGCCTTTGCTATACCCATGCCCCCCACGTTGGTGTATGCAGGATCCGTATTGGTTATTCTGCGAGAGAGATGATGTGGTGCGCGGATAACAACAGTGACGCGATGGCCAATGGTGGGAACCACCATAACACTGGCATCATTTACGGAAAACTGCACCCCCTCCTCTATCTCCTTGGTCACTGCCTTGGTATCACTGGGTTCTATGTGACGACCGGCGCGCCTGTCAGTAATGATTCCCCCATCATTCATGGTGGCAAAGTTGCCCCGAAGGGCAAGATCACCATCCCGGAAATCTATACCCACACCAACGGACTCTACAACACCCCGGCCAGCATAGTCTGCATAGGAAAACTTGTAGCCCAGCATGTTGAACACGGCTATATCGGACTCCGGAGCTATTCCCCGGCCCACCGATATTACCTGTCCCAGCACACCCTTTTGAGATAACATATCAAGATTAGGAGTCTTGGCCGCCTCCAATGGAGTACGGTCATGAAGATCAGGGTGCGGGAGATCGCCCACGCCGTCCAGCAACACATACACCATGCGTATGTCCGTATCGCTCACTAACTCGCGGCGTAATTAATGGATATTTTAATGGTATGGAACTGACCCGAGTGGTCGTTCAGGCCGCGCAAGCAGTTTCTGGCAGATGTCTATGTTAGGTGTAACAAGATGGAACTGACCCGAGTGGTCGTTCAGGCCGCGCAAGAGTCATGTACGAGTTCATGTTATGAGAGCCGCATTCTCTTCATGCAGATATAGGAGATCATAGGGCAAATCTGGATTATATAGAAACCGTATACGGTGGTTTATAGTATTTCCAGTACAGATATACATAATGGACTGGAAAATTTTTGGGATTGAGGATACTGCATGTGTGGGATCAGTCTGGCGTAGCATCAGTCTTGGCCTTGCACCAGGAAATGATGGGACACAAGACCAGGGTTATCAAGAATGCCAAGTTTGATCCATACGGAATAGCCCGGTTCTATGGTAACAGAATGTACCCTTCCGCGAGTATATTTCGCCTGGCCGCTCTATCAGAGGCGCGCAAGTACGATGTCATACATTTTCATGACGGTCGCCAAGATCTCATTGATATAATCAAAAGATTATACAGTAACAAGATACTGGTACAGCATTATCATGGCTCCTTTACCAGAATGACACCGCCGCAGAGGCGCGCCGCAATGGAAAAGAAGGTTAATGCAATTATCGTCGCTACACCGGATTTACTGGATTATGAATATGCACAAGATCCCATTTACCTGCCAAACCCAGTGGATACCAATCACTTTTCTCCCAACAAGGAATGGAATAACAGGAAGGGTTTGATATCATTAAAGCCGGGACAGACCAAAGAACAAACCACAAAGATGTTGCATGAACACGGGTTTGATTTTGAGCTGGATTTCTTGGAGGGAAGTACCGGTCACATACCATATCAAGAACTGCCCGGTCACATGGGGCAGTATGAGTATTATGTGGATTTGGCCATTCTGCCCGGCGTCAATACGCTGGCACACTTTCATAGCCTGACTGGCCTGCAGGGATTGGCCATGGGACTCAAGGTGATTGACTGGAATTACAACATATGCGAGGGACTGCCACGCCAGCATACTCCCGATAGGGTAGCTAAACAGCTAGAACACATATACGATAGAGTAATTCGTGACTGAATGTGCAGGTTTAATCACGATTCCGGAATGGTGGCTTTCCGCTCAAAATAAATAACCAAAATGATTAACTCTTGTACATATGTGGCATCTTGATCATGAAGTGTTGGTTAATGCGCTGGTAAACTCATTGGTAATAAGAATATGAGTCTGTTTGATTCGGATATAGAAGAAACAAGGGCCGCCATAGACTTTTTCAATGAACTAACCGACGAGGAACGGGCACTCATAGTCTCGGACCTGAATCCACAGACCTTCAAGATACCACAATACTATGACAGCCTGGTTCACCTGCTATCCAGGGTACAAAAAGACATCACAGTGCATGATGGCATCAAGATAGGAAATCGCCTGATGAGACTGGGTCTTGATGAGACATGGGCCCGGCTTATAGTGACCAATATGAAAAAGCACGCACCCACCATACCATATCAGATAAGCCAGATTAACCGCATGACCGATGCAAAATTCGAGTCCATATTCGACGACATAATGGATGCCCTGTGGAAAGAGAAGATGGACGACAGTGACATAATGGAAAAGTATTCCATAGACCAGGAGCAGCTTCGCTGTATAGTGGACATGACCAGCCAGTACATACAGGACTTGCTTAGAGGGGACAATACTGTATCAAAGATACGCAAGACCCTCCTAGAGAACGGTCTTACCAAGAACAAGGTGAACACCATGCTGAACTCCATAAACTCACAGGAAAATGACTGGTACAGATGGTTGCTCTTCCGCAATGCCCAAGACAACTACTACAATACCCAGGAGATCAAGGAGCAGAACGACCGCATATTGAATACACTGCACGAGATTCTGACATTATTAAAGGACCAGAGACACGACCGGCGCAACATGCAGTAGGGGAACCGCTTTATACGAATGAATCTTGCAAGATACGTTGCAGTATTTTAAGGCTCTAAGCGTCGGACGCAAGAGGGTAGCCCAAGCCAGAGAGTACCTCAATGGTATAGCACAGGATCGTGCAATGCCAGCATTGGCATTGTCGGACTCGGAGAATAACTCATGGAATCCCGTAGGCGAGGAGACCCTGTATGCATTTGTGGACGAGTCCGCGGGATTTGTGCTAACTGACACCAGTGGTTACATACTGGCATTAGTCGATGCAAAGGGGTATTCCAAATCTCTGGTACAGGGTGTTGTATCATCACAGAGAGAGGCTCTAGAGTCCAGGTTGCGCGCAGACGGCATACAACAGTACGAGGGCAAGGTCATACTGCCGGTATAGGATAATGGTATGTATTCTATCATTTAGAATGGAACACATTTTAGATTCCACAGAGGCAATACACCATGGTTGACAAAAAACTTCAATGGAGTACGGAGAAGGTCAAGATTATTCTGGAGACGTTGGACTCGGCAGTGACTACCGCGGAGGTATCCAAGCGGCATTGCAGAGGGCGGCCATAACGGGTTATATCATCACCAGTGACTCATAATACATATCCAAAACTAACCGTACGCGCCGATAGTGGATCCCGGTGCACCAGCCATTGACTACTCTTGGTGGCAAAGACGCTAACACATAGAATACGTCAAGTTTCTCACAGGATGTGAATAATGCCTGCCTAAATGATTTTAAGAATTACTTGGTGGCTGGCCACAAGAGAATATACACTACTATGACAACCACGCCTAGATAGACTGGGCGCAAGGATATGCTATTTTCACATTCCTATGAAAGCAGGATATATTACAAAAAGAAGACGTCCTCGTATTACGTAATCCACTACACCATATTAGCCAGTACATTTTGATGGTACTCACAGAGTTTGGCGCATTCCACCTGGCAGTGTATGAGATCCGACTGCCAGTGCGCATTATACAAACGGCAGTTCTTATCCGCACAAAAGGACTCGCCGCTCTCAAAGTAGAATATTCCCTGCATGATAGAACCATGCACGGCTTCCTGTAGCCGGGGATCCCCATACTCAAGAAAGCTTCCAGCATGAGTCTTTCTTATGTTATCCTCATCCTGCCCTGTAACCACACTGCACATCATGTCTATACAGTACTCTTTTGGCCGGGCAGGACCCTCCACTATTCCCGGCAATGATATGATACAGGGGTTGGATGCAACAAGTAAATTGGCATGATACCTCATGGACTGGGAGTCATATGTACCCACCAGGACATCCAAGAGCAGTATGTGGAATAGTCCGGGCGCCTGGCATAGCATATCACCCAGTGTATCTGCCAATACATACCCGTCATATACGGGAGGAGTGATAGTGTCACCCGGAGCCCCATATGGCTGGAAAAGATTCCGGACTGCGCATGTATCCAGTATACCGGGCGTAATACCATTCAGTACGGAAGGGTATGTACTTACACTCACGTTAAACGTATTGTGAATGAAATCTGCCACTTTGCTTATCAGGACACCCTCTGCAGCATCACCGTATAGGCGAATAACAGATATCCTTCTCAAGCATACTCTTTCATCTTTGTGACTGCCACTTCCGCGGCCTTCCTGCCGGAGAATAGCATGGAACCAAACGTGGGCCCCATACGTGCCAGTCCGTGGGTCTCCGTTACCGACATGCCTGCGGCCACCAATCCCGGAAATACCTCCCCGGTTTTGTGCACCACATGTTCCTCGCCCTCATCTACATACATGGGATTCATTCCCTTCCATTCCACCAAGCCGCGGTCTACCAGTCGCTTTACGGCTACAGAATCATGTCCGGACGCGTCTATGACAACTTTGGCTTCCAGTGCCACGGGGTCGACACAGGTGATATTGCGGGGAAGCGCCGAGACCGGCATCCAGTTAACCACCACGCCTGAAACCTTGCCATTCTTTAGTATGAGATCATCGAATTTTGTCAGATTAAGGAATTTTACTCCCGCGTCGCATGCTGCACCAATAAGCTTGGATACGGCATGGGGACCGGGTGTCAGGTACAGGCCCTCCCGCACCTTCTTGTAGGGTATGCCGAGCTCGTCCCACATTCTTTGCGCAGGCTCCCGCACTGTAACGGGATTCATCATGTAGCCGCCAAGCCAAAAGCCGCCACCCAGATAGTTGTTCTGCTCTATTACAAGGACTCACACGCCCATGCTTGCCAGTTCCCGGCTGGCCATAAGACCGGCTGGTCCTGCTCCAATTATTATGACATCAGAGACGCTCCTGTCCATAAGTACCTGATGAAACTCTGCCGCTATTGCACGGGTAATTTCTGCCTCTGGAACATCGGTGAATATCTTTTCTGGCTCAGATACCTGTATAAATTGCATCCTGCCGGTGTCAATTAATATGTTGTCAAGAATGTTACTGGGTCCGGCACTTTTGGCATGAAGGGGGCAGGCCACCGGCATTGTACATTTCTATCAGCATCTCGGTGGGGCACTCAAAGCCGAATACGCTCTTTATCTTTGATGAACCCACAGCCTCAGTACCGCACACTGTACATGTATGAGACACATCCGGGTCATCATCGTCGGCATTGTACTCATCATGTTCCGGAGCGGGACTACCCCATACCTTCCAGTATTCCCGATATATCTTCCAGCCCAGGTTATCAGATAGTGGGGCATACCTGAGATTGTTTATCTGAAAATTGTCATCCACATCGACAATTACCATATCCTCGGTGCCGCTGTTCTTTACTCCGCGCATACCCCTGCCAATCATCTGGGTGTACAGCAAAGCGCTGCGGACAGGCCTCCCTATAAAGACGCAGTCTATGGATGGTGCATCAAAACCGGTAGTGAGTACGCCAAAATTACACAATACCTCCACATCCCCGTTATCAAACTCCTGTATAACGGCGATTCTAGAGTCCATGTCCATGGCCGAGTCTACATATCGCGCGTTTATACCATACACTGCACGCAAGGCTATGGCGATCTTGCGAGAGTGCTCCACTGAGCAGCCAAAGAATAGTATCTTTCTTCTGCCCAGACTTCGCATTCGGTCTATCTCCGTTAGCAGGAGGGAGTTCCTCTCCAGGAGATCACCTACCTGTCTTAGTGTCTTTGCCTGGAATTCCCCGTAAGACTCTATTTCCGATGCATCCTTCATGGTCAGGTCTATGGCCTTCTTGGACACTATAACTCTGTGAAAGACATCACAGAGTATTCTTCGGTCTATGAGTTTGCCGTACAGTTGCTTCTGCATCTGGGAATTCTTTGTCGCAGAGTGTGTCGTAGGATGTACTGCTAGCGTAATTGAGGACACGTCAGTATTGTCATCGTTATCGGTAACTGTAAGCTCTATGGCATACGTACCAGCCTCCCGGAATATATGCGCAGCATTTTTTTGATTGTATTCCTGTTGTAGTGTATCACCGCGTATGCTCCATGAATATGACTTTATGTAGCCGTCCAGTACGTAGGACTTTTCACCCAGCATTCTTACGGTGTCACCAACATAAGCGGTGGAAGGGCAGTCTGCCAGTGCGTGTGGTCGTGTCTGGGATTCTACATCAGGAATGGTGGGAAAGTACACTCCGTTGTACCATCGGAGCAGGCGCCTGGTCTCCTCGTCTCCCGCGCCCCGGAAGGGCGTAGCGGTAAGACCAAGCAGTATTATGCCCTTTTCTGATATCTCCTTTTTGCGGTTATCCCAGTTGAAGCCCATCTTTCGCAGTACATAGGCGTATGAGGGTGCAACCGAATGGTGAGCCTCGTCCACCACTATACATGAAATGTGATTACCCAAGGCTTCCAGTTCCTGTGGTTTTGAGCGGCCCATACTGTATAACGACTGTATTGATGCCACTATGATTCCCCGCTCGTCCATTAAATCCTCCAGCTGCAAATCCGGCATGGCGTTATCCTTCCCCCAGAATCTGTACAGGCGTATAAGGGTGCCGCGCTTGCCTATGGCGCGAAATACGTCCTTGAATGTACTGCGCGCCTGCTCACATAATTCATGGGACTGGGCAACCCAAAGCACAAAACGCGACTTTTTCTGCTGATCATTATTGGACGGCTTGCCATCATTAAGCCACTCTATTATGGTCTCGGTGATCATTCTAGTCTTGCCGGATCCGGTGGGCACCGCTATCAGCTTGCGTTTCACCTCCCGCTCATTCTCCTTTACCGTACCCATGAGCATATCACGGACGAATCTGCCGGTGGCATATTGGTAGTCATATAAGGGATTCATGGGGATGTATGGTTCTACAATCTCGACTGATGGTAGTTCTTCGGCGCGCTCCTTTTCTGCGACCGAGGAGGGCAAACCCAGAATCTCGGTAAGTTTCAGGCACCACTTTTGTGTGGGCCTCATGTTTACGACATCATTCATGTATTGTATTGTACCCGATGACACCGACTCCCTGGCAGCTTGTAGTATCTGATCCTCGGTGAAGAGTCCCTTTTGTACGCCTGTAACTATGATTAGGGCAAGGAATGTGCGGCGGGCAGCTTTGTCATCTCCCACGGTTCTTAAAAAGCGCGGTCCCACCACATCATATAGTACTTCGGCTAGGGTATTGGTGTCTACCCGGCGTCGGCCCAGTGCTTGTAATTGCAATAATACATCAGAGCCCATCCTTAGCTCGGATAGTACTTGTGTCAGTTCCTTTATATCCCACCACTCCTTGAATTTGGCTATACACAGGCTCTTGGTAGTACGAGCCATCTCGGTCTTGGAGTCCAGCGTCAGCTCCATATCCATATTTTCTACACTCATGTATTATGTACGTGTTTCGGTTCTGTAAGTTTGGGTAACGGGCTTTGGTTCATTTTGCTAGAGGCTCCTTGCCATTTGTAATATGGCGGCCATCTTGTGGCATACTCTTGATCAGATATTACCATTACCAATAGTACGAATTCACGTCTTTCAGTGTATGAGTTCACGTCTTCCGGAATCTTATGCACAAATCACATTAACTGTCGCGATCAGTTATGCGTAAATTTAGACACAGGTGAACTCATACCCGGCAGATGCCATTCACATTGTTCATGCTTGACGGATTGTGTGCCATAAAATACACCCCAGTTTGAAGCAACATGGGCTGTTACTGTCAATCATGCGCATAAGGTCTAATGTCTCTAAAATAATCCGTACCTTCTCTTCCCGAATCCATTGGTGCTTTTTGCCAACCATGGCATACTCCCCCTCTTGAATCTAAAAAGTGTGCATTGAGATCTATTCTCAATTCTATGGGGTCCAGGCCAAAAAGAGGATTTTTGATGGCATTATGGTAAAGGTTACACTGACCTGTACTGTATTCTCCTGATCTTGTGCGAATATGGGCGCGGACACAGATTCCAACGCATCATCATATGCAATGGCGCTCAGTCTTGGATATGGTTCCGGATAAGCGGCCGAGTCAAGTACTGATATACTCTCTACACCGCGTATTGTATAACCTAGGGGATCCAGTACCAAACCGGCCCTATATTTGGCATCAAGAGCAGCAGATCCTAGTAGGGAGTCGTGTACCTGCTGTGCCGTCTCAAGGGACTGCCCAAAGGATACGGATTCCACCCTGTTGGCCCCTGCAGATACGGCGTTATCTATTATATCCGCAGCCAAATCTGTCTGTGCCGTATCAACGGTTATTATGTTGCTCACATGATACCCCACAAAGACCTGTTCGTAGTTACCCTGATTGTCATAAGTGCCCGTATATTCCGGGGATATGTTGATTCGTGATGTATGTATATCGGACTCCGATATACCTACCTCCAGTATTGCAGATACGGCCGAATCCAGCAGCCGGGAGTTCTCTCCCAGGGCCTGGGATACTGTCATATTCATGGTCTCTACACCCAGTCGCACTATCAGCCTGTCAGCATCAGTGTATGCGGTGGCAGAACCAGTCACAGTTATGGTCCCCTGATGGGGATCCTTTAGGCAGTCCTCGCCTTGTGCCGGAAAGTCCTCGTCATCGGACATGTATGGACCCCACTCTAGGCAGTCCTCGCCCCATTCACCACGATCGGTCATGTTGCCTTTCTTGTGATCATAGCCACGATAATCATCATGTTGGTAATCATCATCTGCGTTGGTCAATAGAGTAGTGCCGCCTACTGCGAATAGTGCAGCAACCATCATAACAGCCAAAAATGTTCTATTCATTATGTATGGTACAGGGCGGGATGTATTTTAATGGAACAATATATTGATCCATTAGCATATGAGAATGGTGCAGATGACAGGTATGATGCCTGGTGCAGTACTCGTATTGTTGGCATCCGGTATCACGCCGGTCATGGCGCAGGATGGCACCACATTTCAGGATACGCTGATAATATTTGGTACCTTTACAGTGGCGGTAATAGCGCTATTCCTGTATTTGGCCCGGGACATACTATTGCGCCGGCGCACACAATACGACAAAGACTCAATGGAGTCCAAGCAGAACCGGGACTATGAAAAATATCACTCCGACTGGCTGGATGACTATAATGAATACCGAAAGGAGAATCCCGACTTGAACGATCAAGACCACTATGCCGTACTGGACGTTCCCACAGACGCTACTCTCGATATGATAAAGCAGCAGTATCGCCGACTGGCCAAGGAACATCATCCGGACAAGACCGGCCAAGAGTCCCAGGAGATGAGGCAGATAAACCTAGCGTACGAGGTACTCTCCGACAGGGAACGGCGGGAGATATATGATAATGCCAGGGGCGAGATTTGAACGCGCGACAGCTCGGTCTTCAGCCGAGTGCTCTCCCGGGCTGAGCTACCCTGGCGTTGCCATAACATGACATACGGGGAATAAAAAGCATATCAAGAGAAAGCCTGGTCAGAGTCTCGCTCCATCCATAGAACATCCCCACTACAGGGTTGTTTTGAGCGATATTCTGTAGTCATCTGTGTGACAGTTCAGGCGTATGAGTTCACAATCCTGTGCCCAAATCTTTGTCCACCGTACATATTTAGACATAAGCGAAATATGACAGTGCCGTTGACACATTTGTAAAACTTCGCTGAAGACACCTCCACGCATTACAGGCGTACTTATCATGAGAGAGCAACATGAAAATGTATGACAAAAATATCGAATTAAAATACACGATCATAAATTAGAACAAGATTCTAGTAATGTATTGTATTATAATATTATGTAAATTACGGTTTACTTAAAATGGCATTGAAAAAAACAAAGCCCAAATGAAAGCGATAACTATAACATTGTTGATTATTACTATGACAGCTCCATTGTATGGAGTGGTCTATGCAGATGGAGAGGAGATGCTGGACTTTGCCGCCGGGTTGGAGGAGACTCTGGGACACTTTTGGGCCATCGAGCTCAACCTGAACGAGTCTAATGCCCAGCTGGCAGCGGTGCATGCTACTCATCCCATTGCCGAACTATACGACGCCATGAAGCCACAGCTGGAGTCAGCTAGTCCCGAGTTGGACGCCAGGTTCCAGGAGACACTGGTGAATCTGAAGGATACTACTGGACACGGTGTAAGTCGCGCGGATGCGCAATATGCACTGGATTCTGCACGAGAGTTGGTAGAGACCGTTCGTAATGCGGTGGTATACACCAATCTTAGTGACGATCATGACTTTAAGCTGCGGCTCATGAAGACGTTGTTGGAGACATCTGCCGCGGAGTATGACGAGGCGGTAAGTAACGGAGTCATGCAGGAGATGGCAGAGTTCCAGGATGGATCAGCCTTTGTATGGAGATCCCAGGTCATATATGAGGAGATAAAATCTGATCTAGACCCGGCAGATGCACAAGCCGTGGAACAGCAGTATATGATACTAAATGATGCCTATGACAGGTTGGCAGATCCCTTTGAGGTGACCACCCTTACAAATGACATCATACTAAGTATTGATACCATAAACAACGCCATTGTAGATGAGAGACTGGACTTTGCCGCCGGGTTGGAGGAGACTCTGGGACACTTTTGGGCCATCGAGCTCAACCTGAACGAGTCTAATGCCCAGCTGGCAGCGGTGCATGCTACTCATCCCATTGCAGAACTCTATGATTCCATGAAGCCACAGCTGGAGGCCGCAAGCCCCGCACTGGACATGAGGTTCCAGGAGACACTGGTGAATCTCAGCTATGCAACCGGCCCGGACATGACCCGTGCTGCAGCACAAGTGGCACTGGATTCTGCCAGGGATCTGGTAGAGGAGACACGCAATACGGTAGTGGGTGCGTATATTAGTGATGATCGCAACTTTAGGCTAAATCTTATGAGAATACTCTTGGAGACATCCACAGCAGAGTATGGCGAGGCAGTAAATAACGGAGTCATACAGGAGAGGACAGAGTTCCAGGATGGCTTGGCCTTTGTATGGAGATCCCAGATAATATACAACGAAATAAAATCTAACATAGACCAGGAATATACCCAGGACATGGACCGTCTATATGCGGAATTGGATGACTCGTATAATTCACTGGCAGACCCAGGAATGGTGGATTCACAGACTAACCAGTTAATATCCATAATAGTGGAGATTACAGGCGACACTGGATCTGGATTGCAAAATTACATTGATACCATACGAACACTGCTAGGAGACGCCAAGACCGAGTATCCTCAGGAAATGATGGTTTGGTACTGAGTCTTGTGTATGAGTTCACGTGTTTTGATCACATAATAATATAGAATACATCCCAGTTTTTTTAATTATAACTGCATTCTGGCAGCAACCTCGTTCATTACAGAAAGGCCTTGAGCCCTCCATGTCTGAACGCATGATACGAATGTAGACATGCGGCGCATTGCCCTTTCGCCACCCTTTATCTGGCCACTAATCTTGCGGAATACCACTGCGTATCGCAAAGCCTGCTCCGCTGGATTGTTGGTGGGCTCTACACTGTCATATTCTAAGAATACGAACATGCCTGGTATGGCCTTATTCAATCCTTTTACCTTCTTTTGTAGTTCAGTATCATCAACATCACAGTACTGATGCATCTGCTCCTGTCTCAAATGAGTGTCGTAATTGCACGGACGGCCCGCAGCGATTCAGGGATTCCCGTGCGCTCCGGAACAATCCTTTCAGGTCGTTGTCAAGTTTGATCCGGGCGTCCTGAGCACCGGGATCGATATAGAATCCTGCATGTAATGCCTGGGTATCGCGCAATAAATGCGCCCAACACAACTGGTGCTTCCCACCGTCATCAAACCGGCGATACACAACGTACCTGTCCGTTACTATCGCTCCATGGTAACCGTTCAGGTATTTGTTCACTACATTTGAACTCCTACTTTTGTATATCATCCACTCTTCGGCTCGCATCCCCCATACCCAGCCACGCCTACCCGCCAGTGATATACCAGTTTCGTCCACATGAATGCTGGGTGATTTTATTATATTTTCATGAATTGTTTCCATAAATGATTCACATGCATCGGCGGCCCTGGCA
>CBDATR010000026.1:0-8319 GCA_965200155.1 Nitrosopumilaceae archaeon
CACGCGCGCACACACACACACACACACACACACACACACACACACACGCACACGCACACGCACACACACACACACACACACACACACACACACACACACACAATGATAATAATAAAATTAAAGGCAAGCATCAAGATAGTATAATTTTAAGCCTAGCCATGATTCTGTTAAAACACTGAGGTAGTATTTCCTCACTGACTTGTCTAAACAAACTGCCTTACCCAGAACTCAGTGATGGAGGCTCTAAATTATGTGACACGTCCAGTTTTCTTTTTTTAGAGGCTGTTCTTACCTGAAAATTAAGTCAATGTCATGCTTGTCACAGCCTGTAGGAAAGATCTGTTGGAAGCAGTGAAGTCCAGGTCAGGTAGTGGTGGTAGTCATGGTGAAGTCACAGTGTCTAGTGGAGGCATAGGTAAGACAGCTCCATCTACCAGACCAAAGAAAACAAAGGGGGCAAGTCTGGTCAATCCTAACACTAAAAGGTGAGCAGTACTAAAGTCCATTCTTATTTACTTGAACCCCAGAAGCTAGAAATTGGGCTTTAAAATAGTTATATTATTATTATTATTGGTGGTGGTGTTCAGCTGGTGAAATTGAATGGACTTTAGTATACAGTTTTGTTGTTGTTGTTGTTGTTGTTTTTCAATAGTATGCCCAATCCAGTTTGTTACACTATTTTTTAGTTAGAGAGGTGACTATGTGGTGCTATCATCTGATGTATGCTAAGCTAGCTAGACACTGGGCATATAAGACACTGTCCTATAGCCTGGGTTCCATTCACCAGACTAATTGTGATCATTGCAAGATTTTAGCTTTTTTGATGCCATGTGATGAATAAGGAAATGATGTGTGTGCATTGGCCATTCTTTAAAATTTTGTAGACTGTAGCTGCTACAGGAGAGTGTAGTTATAAGATATATAAATTGTCTGGTCTAGGCACTTAGTGCATGGGCACATAGCTTTAGCTATATTATTAATGCACGCCACCCCACCCCCCACAAATCAATATTCTTGTACCCTTTAAGTTTGGGGGACATCTCCCTCAAATAAAGGAGGTTCTACCTGCTGTTATTTTTCCACTTAGGCGGAAAGCAGCCACCGGTGTGGTGTTTGATTCAGACGATAACTAAGCCAATATTCTCCCAGAACACAGCACAGTATCATAACACTCTTCAGCTCTATTGCATTATCACTTACTATTCTATAGTTATGTGCCCATAGTTCATTTATCATGGACAATTTCAGTTGTTTGTTTTGTTTTTTGTTGTCTATTAGAATCATGATTATAATGGAAAAAAGAGATGGATTGTAATAATTTTGCATGGTTATTGTAGGGATCAGAGCCCCACCCACTGACCAGATCCTCACTATGCAATCAATAGTTATCCACAGTGAAATTTATGGATGAGGATCTGGGAGGAGGAGCTACAGTGGAAAACATTACACTCTCATATCCTGCAGGAAGTTTGTATTTTAGCTGGTGCTATGTAGCTAGCTAAGTATCATCAGCAAGGTGATTGCAATAGCAAAACCCTCTCACCAATTTTGAGTTAACTGTTAGTAGCTGAACTAATTTTAGCAAAACTACTTTTTAAAGATGCTTTGTTAGAAGTATGGGTGGCTAGAGAAATGCTTTATGTTCTAAGTCATTAAGATGAACTGTGTCTCAGAACTTGGTCTCACGCTCCTTTGTATAATATATACTTCACAGCAAAGATTTCACCAGATGCTATACTTCTACCTATGTATGTTTGCCTTCATGGCTGAGAGTTTAGTGATAGGTAGCTGGTAATTAGGCAGAAACATTAGTATAATTTATTGTTATATTACATTTTTTCTGCAAGATTCCACAAGCTGTGGTAGCTAATTATTGTGAAGAAGAAATTCCAAAAGTCTGATCACATAATTATACAGGACCACATGATACGTATTATTATTGTGGCAGAGGACAACTATACTTTAGAGGTTGTGGTGACGTTCATATAGCTACAAATACTGTTGCATCCAAGAATCAGTGAGTTGCTAATATAGTGAGCTAATGCACAAGTTTGCTGTAGCTATATATATAGGCTCTGTTCATATTGAGTTAGGAATTAGCTATGTCTTTTAAGAGGGTGCCATTTGGAACATCCATAACCTTTGAATGATATATCCTATGGATTTGATCTTAGTCTTAAGTAAACTTGTGCAGACTTTTACTTCAGTTACAATTTTCACTTGGATAAATGAAATCTAAATTGCTTCATCATTAATAAGTTTAGAGACTTCTAAATTTTTTAGTAGGAGGGATAATTAGGTTGGGTGAGAGGTCAGCCACGCCCCCACAGGAATTGTTTGTAAGTAAAATTGCACTCTGCACTCTGTGGTTATGTAAACAGACCTGTGGTATAAACTAGTCTGGGTACTGGGTAGGGTCGGGTGTACCCAAGTCAGATTCTTTTGTGTAGGAATACTTAAAGTTTGATATAAAAATAGCAAAAAACAAGAGGAACATTTTAAAGGACACCATGTGTTCATCCTAATGTTAATAACTATAGTCTGTTTTTTTTTTTTTTTTGTTTGTCTGTTTATAACAAGCTGTCTACCATGTGGTTTAGCAGTCATGCAACAGGATAGCCACTTATATAACTCATAAAGTGACAGCACTTAAAAGCACATGCCAATGAGAAGCTAATGTGCCAAACTTTAATTTCACTTCTCCTTGGGGATAGATTCTGTAACCATTACTCTATCTATAGTGGTTACCACAACTAGATTTATGATGCAGGTGAGGGGGGGGGGACACACCATAGGTGTAGGAACTGGCGGGGGGGGGCACTGGGGGCACGTGCCCTCCCCCAATACAAATATTATTCCAGTGCCCCCCCCAATCTGACAAAATGGATTGCACACAGGTTGCTTGAAGGAATCAAGGTCCTATTCAAGCAACCACTTAAAGTTAGCTGATCAGTTTACATAAGTTCTTATTGACTCCCTATACCTAGTGTCAACATTTGTGGCCTATGGTGTCTCTCTTGATGCATGTAGCAGCTGCTCAGTATTAACTTGAGCCAGGTACGTATTGCTGAGAAGTTTATAGGTGAAAATAAGCATTTTTGGTTCTTATTAAATTGTATTAAAAATGTGTGGCTAGTGGGTGTGGTCACTCAATATTTTCGCCGACACACACACTTAGCCATTCCTTTCCATACGAGTGCCCCCCCAATCAAAATCTCATTCCTACACCTATGCACACCTTGGGAAGTGGAGAAATGGAATTACTGTGGATTGTGAAGTATGATGTCTTAATGTATATTATGATGCACATCAAAATTACTGGATCTGCCCCTGATAGGCACTTCTGAGCACTGAGCATAATGCACACTGGATAAATAAGCAGGTAATGAGAAGAGCCAGAGAGTAATCAGTTGAACAACTGCAGCTATATAAATGAATGTAACTTATGCAAGCATTGTATGTACTAGTGTACAGCTGTATGGTTATTATTTTGTAGACTAGACTAGTACAGGGGGGTAAGAAGATGATTTTAGGTAGGGGCATGGTAGTTACAATGGGTGGGGGGCAATTTTTTAAGGTTATAATTTAGAAGAAAAGGACCTCTCTGCTATTTCGATTGTAAAAGGAAAAGTAAAGTACATTCTCAGTAACTTGTCAATTTCTGTAAGCATTAGACATTGCACTTGCCCATTGCATCAGCAACTGTTTGAATAATTATTAGTCATTTTCTAGATGGAAACTGAGTCACTATATGTTGTTCTAATCATTGGGAAGCATTGAGAGTTGGTGCTTTAAACGAGTGTAGTCAATGTCATTACCTTGAAACTGTCAATGATATTAAATGTTACTCCATTGCTAGCAATATCTTTAATGGTATTTGGATAGATACTTCCTTTCTCAAATTATCTAAAAGGAAAGCCACTTTGGGGTCAATTGTAAGTGCAGTGGATGATAGGGAACATACAACAAGGACAGTCACATGGAGCAGATTTTTTCCCTTAATTAGGAATTTTGACTTCATGGCCCTGGGGATTCAAATCTGTTTCACTGCTCAGAAAGCTGTCTACATTTTGATCATCAAAACACACACTGGTTGCTTCGCAGTTGGCTGAACTTGATTCATTTACTGTGACCTTGGCCAAAAAGCTGGTCAGCTTCTTCTGAGACATAGCTACTTATAGACATGGCATCTAATCACAGTTGCTTGTTTATCACATGACCATGATGCCATGGGGTTACATTAATGTACACATGTACATCATGTTAACAGATTGAAGGGATGGACATGTATGGGTCCTTCTTCATGTAAACGATTATTCAGATCCCATCATTGTTAATTGTACTATTGCTATGGGCTAGGGGTTGGGGTAGGGTTAGGGCTAGAGTTAGATACAGTACAATAACAATAGTACACAATTGACAATGATAATCAGAATGATGTAATTTCTACTGTTACATGGAGAAAAAAACCATATGTACACAAGTCAACAAACTTGAATAAAGGGGTGCTTAATTCTCTCTCCTTGCTATGATAGACTGACCACTATTCCACCTGTCTGATCAGTTACCACAACAAACTAAAAAGGTAAAATGTGACACACAGCTGGTGTACAACAGTTTACACCTTGCAGAATTACTTATCTCTTTGACCTGGGTTATACTATCATAGGGCACACATTGATGTGGATAATTGTAGCTATGGTTAATAGTGATGTGGTAGAGGGGAAGCTATATTAAAGTACTTAGAATGTGTGGTACATCATACACAGCTGATGTACAACCTTGCAAAACTGCCTTGAGTTGTACTAATCATATAGGGCACACATTAGGGGTTGGTAGATTATGTTTTTGTCATTATGCTATGCCAGCAATACTCATCATTTCAGCATTTATGCTAGAAAAGTGCTTCTATTATGCTCACTATTATGTGACACTAGCTAAGTGGGCACTGGCAGTGCACAAAGAAACCACAATATCCTGTCACATGATCACACAGCTGTTAGTCATGCATAGGCGAGGAAGCATTTTTGTTTTAGTGGGGTGGGAGTGGGATTATCTTCTTTTTTTAGATGACATAGCCAAAGCAATTTCTTGTAAATCAAGTTTATCTGTTTCTTTTTTGTATTATTCATCAGTCATGGTAGATCAGTAAGGTAGCGTTCTTTCCTTTAGCCATGTGTATAGCTATTTTGGGCTGTGCATGTGACACATTCATTGTGGTTTCACAGTTGTAATAGCTACTAGGCATGGATCATGGTTATCTTAGGAGGGGGGGGGGGGGGGGGGGGGGGAGGGGGGGGTAATACCCCCCCCTCCCCCCCATATCTTTTAGTGTGGCCACAGCTGACTCTGGTGATTAGGGAGCCAGTGGGTATCCAGGATTTCATGCTGGACACAGACTACACTCATGCCACACCCACATGCCCATACCACACCCATTTAATTAAAACTTAAATTTGGCAAAATTAAATGAAATTATTGAAATTATATTATAAGATTGACCACATAGTGCAGGAATCTAGGGGGACCTGGGGGCATGCCCGCCCCCAGGAAATTTTTGTATTTTTGATTCAATCTGATAGCATTTCAGGTTGTCTAATAGTAAGAATCACATTACAAGACTAGCTAGGCTGTTTGTGGCAGGCTGACAAAGCTACTAGAAGCAAGCTAAATTGGTGTTTGCAGCTAAGTGGCTTCTAGTATTTTTGACACCTCAGCTGAATAGGCTAATTGTTACAGTCAACCTCCAGGGGGGTGCTCCAGCACCCTCAGCCACCCCCTGAATACTTGACTGGGAGCAGCCTGTCAGCAGGTTTTGTTATGTCAGTCATCCTCTGCAACTGTTGAGAGGGTTTTATTGGTCTTAAAAATTCATTTAGTGAAGGACAAAGCCAATCTCTAAAAGATTATATTGAACTGTCATTAATGTTACAGCATAATATTTATTTTTTGGCTGAATATACTTATTATGCTCTTAATGGGTCACCTTATGCTAGTACCCAATGAGTAGTGACTTATTATGCTCAAAATTATGCCAGCATAATCCGCCAACCACTATTGATGTGGATATTTTACTTACTATTGTGTGGTAAATAGCATAATATGTGATGTGGCTGAAGGGCAGATATATAATGAGAAAGTATTCTTGGATAGTAGCTAACAACACTTGCAATAGCTAACTAGAGTATTACTGCTGTAGATAATTATCATGGCAGTGCTAAGCACCATTCTAACGACAATGTTAGTGGCTTATGCTGAAGGAACTCCAGTAGAGATTTATCAAAATTTACTAGGAGATTTAGCAGACTTGTGACACTGCAAGAGTCAAAGACTGCCGCCAGGTAGATCAAGTACTAGCTACCCTAATAGTAGATATCAAAAGGGGTCAGCCTTTTCACAACAATTCATTTTTTAAAGTCAAAATTTGTCATACATGGTGTTTAAATCTATTGCAATATCATGTGGGGATGTTGTGTAAGTATATGAACATAGTTATCTGTCAGTTCTCTCTCAGCATTAATGAGTGTAGAAATCTTTGACTAGTTGTTGCAAGTGGTTGGTTCATTGACATTGGTCGAATTTTCATTTCAACTTTAGTATATGGGATCCGCTTAGAACCATTATACCAAGTAAGTGTGTGTGAGCCACCTTGTATTTCATATTTTCCTCACCAATTTTGAGTTAACTCATTTAAATGTTTGTTAGTAGCTGAACTATTAGTAAAACTAAGATGCTATGGGTGGCTAGAGAAAGTAAGTTAGTCATTAAAAAGCTCAGAACTTGGTTTCACACTCCTCTGCATAATAAAATATACTTCACAGCAAAGATTTCACCAGATGCTATAGTTCTACTACTTATGCATGTATGCCTTCATGGCTGAGAGTTTAGTGATAGGTAGCTGGTAATTAGGCAGAGATATTAGTATAATTATATATACACATTTTTTCTGCAAGATTCCACAAGGTGGTAGCTAATTATTGGGAAGAAGAAATTCCAAAATATACAGGACAACATGATACATATTATTGTGGCAGAGGACAACTATACTTTAGATGTTGTTATATAGCTACAAAAAACTGTTGGCATCCAAGAATCATCAGTGAGTTGTTAATATAGTGAGTCAATGCACACATTTGTTTTAGCTAGGCTCTGTTCCTGTTGAGTTAGGAATTAGCTAGCTATGTCTTTTAAGAGGGTGAAAATGCTCCATTTGGAATATCCATAACTTTTGAATGAGAATTTGATCTTAGTCTTAAGTACAGACTTTTATTTTAATTTGATAAAATCTAAACTGTTAAAGTACTAGAGACTTCTAAATTTTGTAGTGGGAAGGGGGAGGTGGTAATTATGCCACAGGAATTGTTTGTAAGTAAACTTGAATTCTGCATAAGAGGGACACCATGTATGAATTCTAGGCTTATCCCAATTATGCTAGCATAATTTTGAGAATAATAGGTGTATGTGAGCATAGGGAATTACGCCAGAATAATAGGCAGTGTAACAATTCCAAACTAGCTAGTGATAATAGCCAGTGCAAGCAAATGTGGTGATTACTAGTTATCATGTTAATCACTCTTTATATTTAGTAGTTATTTACAAAGAAGGTCATTACTTAGAAACACCCATATATCCTAATCATCCATGCACAATTCAAAATAGCTAATATGCTGAATCATGAGAATACTAGGGGAATAAATAGTATGAGAATAACTAGGGCAATAATAGGGTCACAGTTAAAAAATAATAGGCAATTTTTTTGGAATATGAGAATATGTAGAATAATATGCTAAAACATAGGCGGAGGAAGATGATTTTAGTATGGGGGCAGATCAACTAGATCTAGTGTCACACTCTCTGATAATCACACTCCTACCATCATGTTTCAATGATGGCATAAAAAATAGAAAATATAATTTTGTCTATGAGAGTTTGATAATATAAAGGTGTCTGGGAGTTTATTTTTAATTTGTGTAGCTATGTAGTAACATGATATTGTTTTAGATGTGGAACAGGGATATGTCTTGACTTGTCATAAAACTGAAAACAGGTGTTCACCGGTGGCGGTAGTGATCAAAATAGAGCAGGAGCGTTAATTTAGTGTTTCAAGGATGAATGACAGATAATAAGAAATGTACAGCTGGCTTGTTAATTAACTACAAGAGTGGTAGCACTGCCTATTGTATGGCCCTATTGTTGTGTAAAATTGTTATGTGTGATTGATTTTAGAATGGGGGCAAGTGCCCCCACTGCCCCCATCGGTCCACGCTATGTAAAATTTTAGCATAATTGGAATATGCCTATTGAATTCATCCTAATGTA
>CBDATR010000027.1:0-4970 GCA_965200155.1 Nitrosopumilaceae archaeon
ATACTGTACTAAATTGTAGCTATTAGTTAGCTCTACAAGATATAGTTTGAAGTTGCATTCATGTCATTACTTATCAGCCTCTAAAACAGAAAAATTAATGCACAAGTGTGATGTCACTACAACAAGAAGTAACAATATTAGTTAAAAAGGTATGAATGGGATGACATGTAATAGTAGGGGAACAAAAGTGGAATGTGTTTAGTTGAGAGTGTTCAGTGTAGTAGTTGGAAGTTAAAGTTAATGGATTATGCAGTCTGGGGATGTGAACTTTAACCTCCACTACTTCAATGAACACACCTTAAATGAACAGAATCTTGTTATCAGTCAATTTCAGTGTAACTCTCAGACACCATGCACCATTACAGAGATGTATGGCTGTCTTATGACTGAACATTACTTTCTATTTGTGTATTTGTGAATCCATGAAGACTTAACAGATGCATGATTATATTATTTTCATTTAGGTGGGGCAATGCGCTTGCCTGGTAAAGTGGATGATCCTGATAAGATTCATTTTCTCACAAACTTCTATATCAAGCAGTTTAAATTGAGTATAGTTCCATTCAAAAATAGCAATGATAATTGCTTATTGAAGTTCTACAATGATTCACCCGTTTCATTAGTAGGTAGGTTTTGACACCTCTGACATTTTATGGAAGTAGTTGGAGAAAACATGCTCAGTTTCTAGCTCTACACATAGCTAAAAAATAATACATAGTTGGATCTGAATTTCTGAACACAATGCACTTGACTAATATTTCTTTCTTTACAGATTGGGAAAAAAATGCTACAAGTAATTTTAATAGACTGTGGCCAGGATGGAACAGCACTTGCCCAGACATGAAAACTATGGGTAAGTGAGGTCATTTTGTAATACAGTAGAACCTCACTAACTTGAACAACCCCGTACCAAGGATTACAATTTTTGTTTAATGTTTATAAGTTAGTGAAGAATCAACTATGTACATTATTGACAGTATTGAATAGGTAGCTAATAGCTAATTTTCAGTAGAGTATATGCCTTTTTATTGATTCACTTTGTTTTGGGTTTATATGCATTAGGCCTACACAAGACTTGAGGCTTTGTGCTAGTGAACTCTATTAAAGTGCTAGAGTTCATACCTTCCGTTTTTCACTTTTAATGTTTCCAGAAGAGAACTGTATTCTCTGTAGATTTTAAAATAATTATGTTTCGTTATAGATGATTATTATGATAAAACTACTGGAGTGATTACGAATCTTCTTCGAAAGAGGCTTAAGAATTCAGCAACAAGGCAAGAGCAGGGCTTGCAGTGGCTCAAGTGGATTAAAAATTGGGATCAGTTTGCATTTGATGCTTTCCTTCGAAGTACTTATGAGAACATACTGAATGTGGTTGATGTTCAAGATGTGAATGACCTTGCTCCACTAAAGGACCTTCTCCCTTGGCCTGAAGAAGCCATCCGTGCATATTCTGTCTATAACTATACCGAACAGCTTGACCAAAGTATTGTTCAGCTACTGCGTGATGACCTTGGACGATGGTGGTCCAACAACATGCACCATATTAAAGGAGGCATGTCAAAATTGCCTGAAGCTTTCATTAATCCATATAGTGACAGCTGTGGACGTACATCTAATCTTTACCCAAAGATTACTTTCAACAGTACTGTTAGGGATGTAGAATATACCTACAACCCAAGCAATAACACTGAAAATAAAGTCACCGTAACTGGTACTTTCACTACATCTGGGCAAGAATTTTCAATGACAGGAGACGCAATCATTTTTACAGTGCCACTTCACATCATAAGGCAGATCAAGATTGGAGCAACCAAAGGAACCAATCCCTTCCCTGTTGAGAGGCAACAAGCCATCGAGGATGTATGGTATGGCCCTTCTACTAAAATAATGATTCAGTCCAAGACCAGATTCTGGGAAAATAATGCCATAAATGGTGGATTTTCTAAAACCAATCTCCCAATTGGTCAGCTTCATTATCCTACCAATGATCCTGAAGACCCCATACCAGGTGAAAAGGGGATTCTCCTCTGCTATACTTGGAAAGCTGAGGCTCTTTTCTTTGGGTCTCTCCCACCTCAAATAGCTATTCGTGAAGCCGTTCGCGAAATCGCTGAGATCCATCCTGAAATAACAGACAATTTTGAAGTAGGTGCAGTTCAAGCTTGGTATAGTGATCCCACTACTCAAGGAGCTTATGCTTTACTCAAACCAAATCAATTTAAAAATGTGGTGACCATTAAAACAGATCCCTGCGCCAACATGTTCTTCGCAGGAGAGGGAATATCTACTGCTGCAGGCTGGATTCAAGGGGCACTAGAAACTGGATTGAGGGCAGCCTACCAGTTTTATTCTCGAAACGAGACACAGTAAATGTTCAACTCTTCTTTTTGGCTGAAACTGAATTTTCTAATTTTCTTACCTTAGCTACCATTATTGTAGCAGTAGCCAAGTACCCTTGTTAACAGGCATAATATTTACTCAATTTGTCTATCAGTATAAAGCTTTGCTGTATATCTGTCAGCATTGATATGAATACATGTATAAAAAGTAGTACTAGTGTTCAGTATTCCTTAAGCAATAGACATTCACTCTGTAATACTTTGAGTTGTATTAATCGACTGCTACACTCATAGCTAGTATGTGTTGTCACAAAACTACCAAACTTCAGTAACTATAGTTTTTTGGTATTACTATAATTGCCCACTTTCCTGAAGGACTCAGTACCCTAGTTAATAATAGGGAGCTTGTAGCTACCTGAGGAACTCACTTGATATTAATAGCCTATGGCTAGGTGCAACAATAAGCTGTTTACATTATTAGCTTCAACCAAGATAAAAAGTCATTTCAAGACCTGCCCCAGGCAATGCAGTTATCAGGATTCAACCATTTTGTTTTAGTGGGTTTATTAGCCCAGTTTCTCACCATGGGTTTGTGACATTTACACCTACTTGCCTACGCCTGAACCAGATTTCAATGTGTATTAGAACAAGGATGTATTAGTACCTTAAAACTCAGCTGGATTCCACTATACTGTACATTATAATCCAGTACCATCCACAGACTCTAATCACTGATATTACATGACAGCAAAGATACATGGTCGTAGAACACCAACTTTCCACTTTATTTTTGGTAGTGTAATATTCTTCACACAAATCCTAGAAACCTCAATGGCAGATTAGCTAATCATTTAGCCTCCTCAACTCCCACCCTAAAATAACATTAATGAATCCCACTTCAGTGTTGCCAGGTTCATGGATTTATCCACAATCTGTGGATTTTTGGAGCAGAAAATTGTCTGTGGATGGATCAAGGCCAAAAGTAGAGTTCTGGGGATTTTTCTGCTTATTGCTGATTTTGTCCAAATATTAATTTGATTAGCAATGCTCAATGCGAGTAGAAGTAGTAACCAAAGTATTTTGTGAGCTATATCTGGGGGCAAAAGTGGGGATATGAATCTTAGACCATACAATGATCAGGTCCTTGTTTACTCTGTGGATTTTAAGCACTATGCACCGAGAATTCCCTTGACCTTTGAACCTGTCTCAGAGTCAGGGAGCTTACTTTTGTTGATGAATGGATTCCAGAATTAAAAGGAGAGGGAAGAAGCCACCTACACTACATAGTTATGTGAAAGGTATCACTACATGTGTGATATGTCATGAATCATAATTATTATAGTTACTGAGAATAAAGAGCTTTCTTCATGTAACAGAATCAGATTACATCATTGTCAATTGTACTATAACATAGTCCATACAATTTATACAGTACAATAACAATTGACAATGATGTAATCTGAATCTGTTACATGGAAATAAAGTTCTGTCCTATTAAAGCACTAATTATGGTGTAGCAATAGCCACCTGCTGCCATTAAACGTGAGAGTAATTGCTCTAAAATTTGTCATAAGGAGAGCAATAATGCCTACGTATTCGTTCAACTTTATGCCTAACATGTAAAAAAAATTGTTCATGCAGAACTGGATGCACAGTCTCACAACAGACATTCAATGGCATCAAAGTTGTTAGTACTGACACGTACAATTTCTATCCACTTTCCCATTCCAATGCTGGCAGGAATCTGTGGTATGATTCTGCCTGGTATATCATGTGCACTTCTGTCAAAAAGCAGATCCTGCTTTGTATGTTGTCTATTGTTCATGCTGCTAAAGATACTTTTTGACATGAGAACAAAAACAAAGAACACTCTGACCCTGACCAAAGAAATCATAAACATATACATTAAAAAATATTATATAAAGATAATAATAATAGGCTTACCTTTGCGGCTTCTGGTTCTGTCCCTAGAATTCGAATAGCTGGGTGGTTGAGGTGGGTAAAATCCTTAATATTAATACACAAGCAGACATAAACTCTGAGGTCGAGTGATTGAGAACTGGACGATTGTAAAGGGTCAGGGGGGCTTCTCGGTGCAGAGTGGAATTCTATAAAATCTCTGAGCCACCTTGAGGAAAGTATACCTAGCTAGTATTAAGTAATCAGTACAAAGACAGAAATTTATAGATATTAGCTAATGCTACATGGAATATCATAACCCAGTACTAGCTATAGTAGTCAGGGTTAAGTCTTAAACATACCTTCAATTATTGGTGGTGTCTCTGTAATGGATTGAATGTCACAATAATAATTATTGTTTATACAGTTGAGATCTCACATTATGCAGTTTTAGACTTACTTATGTAGTTTCCAATTATCTGGACTTAGTTATGTAGTTTCCAATTATCTGGACTTAGTTATGTAATTTTTAATTATCTGGACTTACTTATGTTGTTTAATTTGTAGTTATCACTTATTTTGTGACAAGTTATGTTGTTAGTTGATGCAGGTGGTATCCTGCCACTGTGTGTGATGAGTATAAAAGAGAAGTCTGTGAGTAACTAAGAGAGAGTTATTAATGTTTGAGTAAGACTGTGTTTGAAAGATTGTCTAAGATTGTTATAATAA
>CBDATR010000028.1:0-5349 GCA_965200155.1 Nitrosopumilaceae archaeon
TTAATTATATTATTATAGTATATACATTATGTAATAGTTATTGCATGGTGCCATAATATCTTTGTGCAATAACTATTACACTCTAGATTAACTATTATCTGAAGTTTTCGGGGTAGCGCTGGCTAAGCTATGGGTAATAAGAATGAGCGACAACTATCAAAAACTCAAAGTATATAGCCTGCAGTGGAAAGTGCAATTATAACTCATAATGCACCGTTTGCCTCGGGGGAGTGCATTATGACTAATAATACACCTTCCGTCTATGGGAGTGAATGTACTAGAATCTTATTATACTGTAATATTATACTGTAATATTATACTGTAATATTATACTGCTCACTAGCTTTTAAGATTTACTGCCAATTTCCACTTCTTTAAGGTATACTTATCAGAACAGAGTCACTATTTAGTTGATATAGACTAGGTCACTGCTGATCTTGATAACTGAAACAATTTATTAAGCCCCTATGAACAAGCCATAATCAAAGACCTAATGGCAGTTATAAATGTCTTCTAAATCTGCATGCGTGCATTATTAACACAGCTCTAGTCACATGAAGTGATAATTACAAGCTTCAATCTGATCATCAAAATATTTACATTGTACAGAAAATAAGTGGAATATGATCTATGAGAGGTGTAATGTTTCACCTAACACAATGCCATTCAGGTATCAATACAACATGTCATTCGGGTGAGTTGTGAATATTACAATACTATTTTAGAATATACCAGTATCACAGATTAAGTCACTGTAAAGCCAAATAATGTTTTTTCACAAGACAGTCAAGTTAATGTCCATTAATTTCAATGTCTTTGTTAATAAAAACTGTAATTATTACTTCAGCAACTACACACTAGCATTATCATTGCAATAATAACAAATGCGAAATGGTATTTCAATTAGTGACCTTTTAGCTTAAAGATTAAGAGTCACTTGTTAAATTCGTTAACATTAAATGGGTTTACAGTATTTTCAAGGCATTATTTTCAGTAATCTCTGTAATACATAGTTGTATTATGACCATAATTCACTAATTTTCACATTCAATTGCCAACAGCAAATGTAAATAATATTATGATAGAATGTGAAATGAAGCCACCTCCATGAAGACATATAAGGGTAACTTCCTCCATGAAGACATATAAGGGTAACTTCTTATACTTACTGTTTGAGCAATAGCTCCTGCTAGGCTCCCACAAATGAAGAATAGTGATGCACTGGGCTCCAGATTGTGGTTCATTGCTTGTTGCTTCAATATATCATAACTCGACTGTTGTACTGCCATAAACGGTGCAATAGCTAGCAGTGTTGGTCCTATTCCACGGTAGAGACCTGGCAGTTTCTCAGTACTAGCTATTTCCTTCAGACCATGAAAAAGTCCTATATGTTGACAATATATTAAGAGGATTAAAACAACCCTCAAAGATAAGAGGCTATAATATAAAAAGTTGAAGTGAAAGATGTATGCATTTCTACTGTATAGAAAGTGAGAAATGTGCCAAAAAGAGCCTTCATTATGGTACAAGTTTTCCTGTTTGCTGGTGTTTACAAACTTTCACTTATCTTTGAAAGCATTCTAAGGAGACAGGAGTATAAGTACCCATTAATTAGTGGTAGACCATGAATATCTGTAACCATTCAACCCATACCTATTAACATTATAGAGACCTACCAGTACTACTAATAGAAATACGTATTAACATTATAGAGACCTGCCAGTACTATAAATAGAAATACCTATTAACATTATAGAGACCTACCAGTACTACTAATCAGAGGTAACTGCTGCCATTTGTGATAATTATACCTATTGATGTGACAAGGTACCAGTACAAATTACAGGCCCTTCTATCAAACAGCAATAACTGAAATACAGGCCTATTGGTGGTGAAATACAACTACCTTGTACCTACACACCAAATGACCCCAAGATGCAGAGCAGAAGGATGTTAAAATATTCTGTTGGTTCTGAACTAATGTTCTGTTTATTATTAGCTTCATCATGTAGAATAAAAAAATATCCAGACCAGTAAAATCCTCAAACAGAAGTAGCAGTACTTATACTCCCAAGAATACAGAGAATATGTATTCAGGTAGTGTATAATGCTAAGGTAACTTGTTGTATAGATTAGGAGGTATATTTGCACCAATACAATATAAATACCTGTGCTATTATAACAAAGAATAATGTGGCACTCTACTGACACCTAAAATAGTTTGTTCCACCTTGTAAGTTTGCATAAAAATCACCACCTATTCCATAGAGCCTAACAGTTACCCCATAGAATTCATACTTGGAATGAAATTAACCTACCCCATATGCAGTATCCTGCTAGAGCAAAAGAGGAACTTATGTATGCAAAGTATGCTATCAGGTGTCTGCTGCACACATAATAGCACTTATCAGTGCAAATAACCTTGACATCATATTACAAGCAGAGTATCCTTAAAACTGGGGAATAAGATGCATAGATATTCACATAATTATAGCTAATATTATACATAGAGTGCCTTGATAAACTTTGCTTTTCTGAGACTGTACAGTGAGTTTAGCTCGAATTACATCAAGAGGATGAGTGAGGATAGTGGCAAACATCCCAGCAAAGGCCCCAGCACCCATTCTCCACAGAGCATTATAGGGACGTGACGAATCATCCAATGGAAATTGCTACGTTAAGAAAAATAATTCAAACTAACTGATCAACAAATCATCCATCCAGTAATTATAAGTCCTGAAAACACTACTTACTGTAAGAGTGTACTATGATTATAGTTATAGTTACATGGATAAAAAGGTAGTTGGTAATGGTCATCATTAAATACTTGAGGTCACTAATGCAAAAAAAAAAAAAAATAAAGAGATGGACATTCATCTTCTAATAGTGGTTCTGGAATGATGATAGTTTATAGTTGTACAACATAACTCTTCCCTCTCCTTACAAACATTTTGTTGAGTTGGATGGGCAGTTGATGCAATAGTTAAGTACAAACAATGCACTGTGAAGTTCTTATACTCCAAAACTCTGATGATTTCACCTCAAAATACCTAAACGGGGGATAGGAGTGGGTGGAGGACTTTTTAAAATCCTTATCTGATTACCAGAAGTTTATCAAATTCCCATCCTAATCAAACGATATATGAGAGAGAGAGGGTTGTGTTTTTACAAGCTCAAATCCATCATCATTTTACAATCATTACTAGAAGTTAATCTGAACTGTTCATCTACACTTAATCAAAGTGTCCATCTCTAGCTTGTATACTTCACTGCATTGCGGCCTCATCCAGCTCTATAATTATTCCCTTCATTTCTAAGAATGTCTTTTCTCCTATATTATTATTATACTATTACCTTAGCCAAATTAGCGTATGCCAAACAAACTAATCCAGAGAAGGGAAATACTCTGAGACAGTTAGCTCCATTTCCGGCAAACAGTCCTCTAAACCTCTCTGTTCTCCACACAGAGTGCAGGGATTTGAATATAGGAACTCTGCCAGAGTTACTAGTCTGTGATAAAGGGAGTTGACATTACATCAATAAAGAAAACATCACAATATTATCTTTAAGGTAAACTACTTAATATCAGGGCCAAAATATTTCATCTATGATAATATTTCATTATCACAATTACTTTGTTTCCTGGCCATAAAATGCAATCCTGTCAATATCTACAGTTCTTCATCCAGCATGCACCACATGGAATAGCAGTGGATATACAACACTGACCTGTGCCATTATCTTGATTTTTTCCAGTGGAGCAGTAGCTGTCCTAGAGACAACACCTGCAATGCCTCCCGCTAATATAGCACGCCAGATGACCAATGAGGCTGGGGGGATTGGTGGAGGAGCCAAATCACTTCCTAAAAAAAGCAATAAGAAAGTTTTAATACTGTATAGAACAGAGAAGGAGATTATGGAGGAATGAAATTACTTAATAAGAAAGTTGTATTATTAGAATAGAGAAGGAGAATAGAGGAGCCTAATCACTTCCTAAAAAGAAGCCGTATCATTAGAACAGAGAAGGAGAATAGGAGCCCAATCACTTCCTAAAAAGAAGTCGTATTATTAGAACAGAGAAGGAAAATAGGGAGGAGCCAAGTTACTTCCTGACCTAGTATTAGAACAGAGAAGGAGAATGGGATGAAGAAGAGGGGGAAAAAGGGGGAGAAGAACTAGAATCAGTAAGGAGACACGAGTTGGAAATTTCATATTATGATATTACAGGCCACTGATTCCACTCATGCAGAGATTAGGTATGTGGTTAAAAGATAGCCAAGAAGCAATCAAGTGTAGTGTGTCTTACTACACAAAGAGAGTTTACATAAAGAAGGAATACTGTAGAATGAAGCAAAATATGAAAAAAAGTAATTAAAATACGTCCCTAAAATATGAGAGAAATCAAATTGGTATAAATACTCGTGTGAAGTTTATATTAATCCCTTAAATTCATATGCATCACAAAACCCAGCACTCCATAGAGTCTGGTAGCTATCAGTTTATAGTATACATACCTGTGTCTAAAGATAAACCTGTAGCCCACTGCTGTACAATAATCCTGAAATCCGGTGAAGGTAAGGAGCAAAAGAAGTTACAAAATTCTTCAAAATTCACAGATTCAGTTTTGTCTTTATCCACTTCTAACAGCAGCGCCCTGACTTCTCGTGCTGTAGATTTGATACCCAATGTATCAAAAGCTTCCTTTAATTCTGTGGCACTTATCCCCCCACTTCTGTCTGAATCAATTTGATTGAAGCTTCTTCTCAATCTGTGAACATAAAAGTTACAGAACTCGCCAAAGTTCAATTCACCATCTCCAGAAATATCTGATGTCTTAAAATCACTTAATTCATCCACACCAACATCAATTGAGAGCTTCTTACAGGCCTGTTGGAACTCTGATAATGATACAGTTCCACTCTGATCCAAATCAATTTCATTAAACACTTTCTGTAGTTTCTTTATGGTACTGGGTCTTAAAATGTTCGTGTTAGACATCACTACTTGATTCCAAGTTCCTAACTAAGATACACGTAGCTATAGAATTTGTATGCAATGACTTTTTTGCAACAAGTTATTTCAGGACCATAGATAAACATCACTTCTCAGTCAATCTTCTTTATTTCACTTCCACACGTGGTAAAGGGTCGCTAGTGATGTAACGCTCATTACCTCTAATGGCTGAACACGATGGTGAGGTCTTGAGAGATAACAAATAATGGAGCTATTACATTGTCTTTATTTCATAGGCTGACTTAGAGGCAATTGAGGTTAATAAAGGACCACCAGTACCTGTCAATGAGAGATACTACACGAAATACTATTCTCCAACCCGGTCAGATGCCTGTG
>CBDATR010000029.1:0-3468 GCA_965200155.1 Nitrosopumilaceae archaeon
ATCAGTATCATATGCTTCTTCTTGTGCTCAGTGCTGAAAATGGAGGGGGAAACTGAAAGGGAACATTCACACCCACTTTTTAAACCCACACCTGAAAGGCAAGCAAATCCAACTTTTCAATACTACATCACTCACCAATATTATACATTAACTACTCACCCAGAAAACACCAACAAAATTAATCATGATGGTCACACCCATTATATGGTTGACAGTGTATGTTTACAATTAGTACAAAACCCTTCCTCAAAATAATATGTCCATGGAGAAGTTATTATATATAAGCAATGAAATGTGAGTGACTTTAGCTTAGTGGGAGAATCGTAAATTTAAGAAGCTACTGTGTGTGGTATACAGTGGAACCCCGATTTGCGGACACTTTTGGGACCAACACAAAGTGTCCTGATTAGTGAGGTGTCCTCATCTCAGGGGTTTTTAGTTAAAGTCCTATATTTTGTATGTTAACCCACTCTAGGTTTCTACCGAAAGTTCCCACTACCACTACCTTGGAGTCTATGATTAGAGCATAAGCATTGCATGCACTATTAATTTATTGGTATAATGTATTCATGAAAAACATTCTGATGTGTAGCTAAAGTTACGCATTTCCATGATATAAAGCCTATTGTTACTAAGATTCAGCTGGAAAGTATTGATTAAGCATTGATTGAACAGTGTACTTAGTTGTAGAACATTGCAGCCAAGCAACTGTGTTTACCAAATCTACAGCTTAAGTTACTGGTTCAAGACTCAATCCTTGGTGCAGGCTATGGCCTCAAAGATACCAACCATGCAAGTACCGCCTGTATGGCCCACTTGCCTGCTAACTATTAACTGGAATGAGGAGTCTATAGCTTTGTCAGCTGAAAGACTAGCAAGTACAGCCTGTATGGCCTACCTGCCTGCTGGGAATGAGGTGTCTATAGCTTTGGCAACTGAAAGACTAGCAAATGCAAACAACAACTATTACCTGATTTTCTAACTACAAACATTGTGTCTGTAAATTGAGAGAAATTTGTATTACATAGCAATATGTGTGTGCAGTAATCTTGTCCGGTTTCGGAATAGCGAGGTGTCCGCTACTCAGGGGTAGCATTATAATGGTTTTCAACGGGCATAAACCGTTCCTGAAGGAGCTGTCCCGATTAGGGAGTCCTCAAATGGAGGTTCCACTGTATAACCTAGTTAAATAGTTGCTTCCAAGCTAGGCATAAATTCAATGCTGTAAGACCTTATATTTATAGCTGTACTGACATTTCATACAAATAATAGGCTACCAGTAAGGCTTTCTGACATGCTGTGTGCATGTACATCAGTGTGTACACAGTAATTTGTCTTACATAGCAAGACCTAGTTATAGCCTCAGCTACCAGCACTTACATGACAAACAGCAGATCAATTAATTCAATGATTGCAACGTATATACCAAAGCTTCTGTGGAAGTTGTAGCCTCTGATCATGACCAAGTGCTATTAAAATTAGATGCTAAGGGTGTAATATGAAATAAAGTCCATTTGAGTTCACTTGAACCAGTAACGGCTGAGGGTGGGGGCTAGAGGGGCTAGAGCCCCCCCCCCCCCCCCCCCCCCCCCCAAATATTTGCCTACAATGCAGATACACAACTTGTGCAAGGCTCTGTAAAAACAATTAGCAATGTAACACCACCTTATTAAAAATTTATAGCTCCTGCATTGACTTTATACTGTCATACTGTCTGTCTGAGCTTGATGTTGTTAGCGTACTGCTTATACACTTTGCAGCCACTAAGCACACCTTGACCTCAGTGCCCAATTATGCTAAATTTTTTTGCCTATTATTCTATTCTCCTATGCCAACAAAATTTGCCTATTATTCTCACAGTTTCCACCTATTATTCTTAAAATTTTGACTATTATTCTTTATTTAACGGTCTTAGGTCTTATCTCTTATCATATGCTATAAATTATCATGTGAACATTAGAGTTATATTGTAACAATTGAGTTTTCAATATAGATTGTTCTTTACAGGGGGGTAAGAAAGTGGGGTTCAAAGGATACTACAGCACCCCTAGTTTTTTTGTGGCTGTGCCAATGGCATACATTATTTTATTTTGACAATACCCCTTTATTTAAGTCTGTTCCAGTTGACTTGTGTACAACATATCCATTGCTTCAAGCTGTTTAACATGTTGGAACAACATGTTTGTTTCCACTGATCTGATAAGAGTTAGCTAATTACTTTGGAAAGTTGGAAAGTTTTCATAATAATATTAGAGGGATTTTTTGTTGTTTGTTGGCTTTTGATAATAATTTATAGCTTTACATAATTCCCCCCCCCCTCCTCCCCCCAACTGTGAATTATACAGCATTCCTACCTCAAATCATCTTCCTACCCCCCCCCCCTGCTTTAAATGAGTTAGCAAGGAGTGAAAAAAACACGTTCTGCAGCTACAGAAGGTTGTATCAATAGAATAGATTTAGATCAGAATGGAAGCTCGTGTATATGATATATCTCCACCTACTTCCTCCTGAAATTATTCTCAAAATTATGCTAGCATATTTGAATCCCTACGACCTCACCCTTAGTCCCCCCCCCCAAGCCTCAACCGCCTCTGTGAACTCTATAGTATTAGTAACTCAAGAACAACTCATAACTACAAACACCTGCATGTTCCTTGAGAAAGCCATTCTAAAAACCTACATATCACCACACTGCAAAGTTTGCTGTATTAGCTATCAAGTACACATAATAGCCACACAGAATTCGAGGAATGACTTTAACAGTAAAGTTCTGTCTTCAGCTATATGACATGGGACCATAGGACCTTTCTTGGAGGTCTAATACATAGTCAGGGGGGTAGGAAGATGATTTTAGGTGGGTGGGCACCATTTAAGCTAAAGACCCTCCCCTTCTTACCCAGCCATCTGAGATTACAGTTTCAGGGTGAAGTTACAAATTATAGATAGTTAATAAATTTTTCCAAAATAAAACTAAGATGTAGCTAATCTTCAGCTATTTTCTCTAGGTCAGCTAGGTGCATCAGTTCTTGCTGTATGAACAGATAGTTCAGCCTACACAGTGAGTCATTGTCAGGGGGGGTAGGAAAGGGGGGTTCAAAGGGTGCTGTAGCACCCCTAGTTTTTTATGCTGCAGCACCCCTAGTTTTTTGTGGCTGTACCAATTGCATACATTTTTTTTGACAGCACCCTTTTATTCATTTTTATTCAAGTTTATTCCAGTTGACTTGTGTCCTTGTGGTTCTTTCTTCATGTAACATTAGATTACATCATTGTTAATTGTGTATTGTTATTGTACTATACCTAACCCTAGTACGTATATAGCCCATAGCAATAGTACAATTGACAATGATTTAACCTGTTACATGGAGAAGGAGCCGTCCATCCCTTCAATCTGTTAACATGATATACATGTGTAAATTAATGTAACACCCTGGTATCATGGTCATGTGATAAACTAAGCAACCATGA
>CBDATR010000030.1:0-16422 GCA_965200155.1 Nitrosopumilaceae archaeon
GGTATAGTCTCGCCAACGACGCTATTGCCGGGCGGCGCTGTGGTAAGAGGCGCGCGACTGGGAACGACAGCATTAAAGACGGCCGGTACGACGAGTGCGGCAGCCGCAGCCGCCGTAGGCATACAGGAAGCAATCCTGCAGGAGAATGTTAATGACAGGACTCTCTTTGAGAGTGCAACTAATGTGGCTGCGGGCGCACTACTTGGCGGTGCTTTGGGCGCGGGGGTGGGAGCCCTTGCTGGTCGAATACCCACGCCGCGGAGCTTTGATGAGGAGGTCATCGTACCTTACGAGGCTCCATCGGCTGTTCCCACGCCTGCCGTCGAGGCTGCGGACGACGCTGCTATTCCTCCTGGCATTGTGGTTAGTGATGAAGCTGGGCCGCCGATTAATCCCACCGGCAGCGCTGCAGCAAAAGCTGCAGCCGATGGAGATATCAGACTAGATAGTGCGCTGGGTACGGCCACCTTCTTCGGTAAGGTATCCAGATACGCGGCGCTCAATAGCCCCACAGTATCTGGCTACTTGAACGATATACCATCGATACGCGATAGCATGCGAGCCCTTGACAGTGGCGGCCTCCTATTCCGTGACGGCCACGGCAAGATTGCTGCGACTAGTGATGTGATTAGCAGGAAGAAGGCTTGGGAGGGACAGTACAAGAGAGCGCATGAGGCTAGCAAGGCAGCCATCAAAGAATACCAGAAGTCGGTGACTCGCGCAGAGGGCCGTATGGGCAAGAAGGAGATAATGGAGCGTGCCTCTGATGCTATCGACGGAGGACTTGAGAAGTTCGACGGACCGTCCGTTGTTAAGGAGGTGGTAGAGGCTTATCAAAAACATGTGTTCCGCTCCCTTCTTCGAAGAAGCACAACGGCTAGAGTTTACTGATGCGGATAAGTGGATGGATCCCAACACTTATGTGCCTCATAAAGTGCGTCGGCAATTGGTCACGGGGAAGCATGAAGAGTTTGTTGAGATATTGACGGAGCACTTTGCTGAGATAATAGGCGGCAAGGTTAATAGCGCGTTGAATAGACTGGAACAGCGGACAACAGGAAGACAGCTGGCTATCAAGGATTTGGAGGCGTCGCCGGAAGAGTTTGATGAACTGGAAGAGTTCTTAACGACGCAAATTGAGACGCTGAAGTCGAACCCTATGAAGATTCGCGGAATGAAGAAGCGTCTTGCCAACCTGCGCAAAGGTAAGGTTGCGCTTGAACGGAGGATGCAGAAGCAGAACGAGGAAATCTCGCGCGTTGAGGATGTGCAGGTTAGAGAGATTAACCGACTGATAGCGAAGGTGTCAAATCTCATCTCTCGTCCCTCTTTGATGGAGGAAGTTTCGGAACTTCTGCCAGAGGCAGGAATGTTCGCGTCAAAAGGAACTAAGCATCATGTTGAGACGAGAAGGCCTAAGAAGATAAAAGAGGCCAATCTTACAAAATTGGACGCGGATATTAAGAAGGTGCATGCTGAGGCCAAGAGGCTGGCTAAGATTTTTCCCTCCTATCAGCATTATATTGATACTATTGATGAGAATCCTACTAGAACTAACAAAGCTATATATTCTTCAAGACTTATTAATGCAACGGAGGTTCACCTCGGTGAATTAAAATATCAAAGACAATCTGCACGAGGTCGGCTGGGTCATTTGCGTAAGGGTAAGGTAGGTTATGTTAAAGATAGTAAGGGCAAAGTTGTTCGTGATGGTGAGGGTAAACCTATTCGAGAGGAGCTATCAGAGAAGGAACTAGCTAATAGGATTAAAAACCTTGAGGAGGAAATAAAGCTACAGACACAAAAAATTGACTATATGGAGAAGGAAAAAAGCACGCTTGATAATTTTGCAAGTGATGTAAGGTATAGGACGCATAAGCGTAACGAGCTGACAAACAAGTGGTCAGACACATTGGAGACACGCCTCCTAGAGCTCAATGATGCAAAGTTGGCTATCGTTAGAAGGCGTGAGAGACGCTTGATGGAGCTGATTGAGGACAAGCAGAAATATGATCCTGAACTTGTAGCGAAGAGGCAAGAGGCATTTCAAAAAGAGATCGATCGCGACTATGGTAATGTGTATGCGCGTCTTGTCAAGCAAGGACTGTTGGATGAAGGTGGGGATATTGCAGGGGCAGCGTTTAATATAGGAAAGATAGCGCGTAAACAAGCCGAGGTCACCTCGTCTAAGTTCCTCAAAGATGTTAGCAGGATTCCACTTGTGTCAACGCTGTTGGAGCGTGGCCCTGAGTTAGACCGCACCCTTAACATCGACCCACTGAGGGTATGGTCTAATGGTTATCGCTACATTGATTTTATGGAGCGCGATCTTGACCATCTCGCACGCATCTACACGCGTACGGTGGGTGCAGACTTTGAGATATATAGGTCATTCGGCTCCGTCAATCCCTTGGGTAAAGGATCTGAGTTTATCGAGCAGGTGAATAAACAAGTCGAAGACATGCGGGCTAAGGTGAAAGAGGAGCTTGAAGGAAAAGAAGCGGAAAAGGCACTTGCTCGTATCAACAATGAATATACACGAGGCGTTAAGGAGCTGCGTGAGGTTATAGAACGGGCGCGTGACATGCGAGGTATACCCGAGGATCCGGAGAGTATACCTTGGAGGGCTGGTAAAACGCTGCTCAATCTCAACACGCTGAGGTTGATGGGCGGCGTCGTGATCGCTTCGTTGGCTGATCCCGGCAACCTCAGTTAAGCGTCTGGGTGTAGAATCTATTTACCGCGACGGCCTGCGCCACATGTTTACCAACTTCAAGGCGTTGGAGGCGGGGGCTCGTGAAGCTCGCTATGCAGGAGCAGGACTGGACTTGTTGACGCACGCACGACTGCAAGCTATAACAGATACCTGTTGACGATTATGGTCTAGGTAATAAGGGTGAACGCTATCTTGCAGTACTTGCACCAACAACATGGGCAGGATTGCGCTGTTTGATTTCTGGAATGCGTTTTGGAAACAGACTGTTGGCGCCCTCACAATGCAGCGCATTATTCATGACATCGATGGTGTTGCAGACTGGTAAGGGTAACAAGGCCGTAGCGGAGAAGATTCCTCGCCCATACTAACATTGGTGAGGAAGAGGCTAATGGCAATCCTGGGCATGAGATACAAGCAAAGGTGGCGCCTCCAATTATAAAGGCGTGCTTGTGCCCAATACTGAGGATTGGAAGGATCCACAGGTTGCGCAAATGTTTCGCCAAGCCATCGTGCGTATGGTCGATGATACCATCGTTACACCGGGTTTCGAGCGTCCCGCCATCATGGACGAGACTATGTTTGGCAAACTAATCTTTCAGTTTCGCAGCTTCGCATTCGCCTCCATTACCAAGACACTACTGTACAGCGCTCAAGAGTTGAAGTACGGCAACCTAAATATTTTGGCAGGTAGTGGAATGGCGCTTGCATTGGGTGCCGCGTCGTGGTATACATGGTCAATCCTTGCTGGGGAAGATCAAGCAGCCCGGATGCGGAATGCAGACTATGATAAGTGGATGGATGAGTCTATCAACCGCAGTGGTCTACTTGGCCCGTTGCAGGAAATACTGAATATCGGATCTAAGATACCCGGGGTTGCGGATTTTGTACAGTTCTCAGGCGAATCGACCTCAAAGAGTTATCGCCCATTCGATGATCCTATCATTGATGCGGGTGGTCCCTCGGTTGGCTTTGTGAAGGACCTGCAGAAGGCAATTGGAACAGCGTCTGAACCTAATCAAACAACCTTTAAGGCTATACGGAGGTTGTCACCATTGGCGAATGTATCCTATATTCGCCCTGTGTTAAACACCCTGGAAGATGAGGTATACAAGTAATGGCTAGTGGAACTTTTTCAGCGGCTGGTACGAGTGCAACTGTCGTCATCAACACGAGAGCAGATGTCTCGCTAAACTTTAGTGGCACTGGTACTGTGCAATTGCAGCGCAACATCAACGGTGGTTGGCGGAATGTGCCGGATGGTAGGTGGACTGCCGACGCCGAGGATGTTATCTTTAGTGGTAGTCAAGGGAGGCAGTATAGGCTACGCTGTACGGCTGTTGAGAGTGGCGAGACTATCGACTGGGAGATTAGCTGATGTTGCTGGGGATTGTCCACAGCCCCGTTGGGTCTAAGAATAAAGGCACAGGCACAGGTACGGCGCCTGTGGTGGTGGCTGGCGGCGACTTCCTGCCGACGCCTGATAGAGATGAGGCAGCCGCAGAATACTTCTACCTAGGGTGGGCAGACGTTAACGGCGGTTGGCTTGTGAGAAGGATCGCACGAGCCGATGCCACGCGTGCCGACGCTACTGCCAGTGACAATTCAAGCTACACCACGCTGGCCGAAGCGTGGCCCCACCGTGCTACCCTAACCTACGCTTAAGGAGTCTAATAATGTCTATTAGCAGCGCCATTACTAGCGCTTCCGGTGCCTCTCGCAATTCCACCTATGGCATACTTGATGTCAATGCTACGGTCACAGCTGATGGTACCATTGATGGTGAGACTGTTATCATTCGATCGAACGACGGTGCCTTGCGGGCAGCCAGCAGTGCTGGTCTTATTATTAATGAGTCTCAAGTTCGCATACTAGAAAACGCTATAGGAGGGAGTGACCCGCTAACTTATCACTCCAATACTAGGAATGTTGATTTAGAAAACTCTTCTATAATCAATGAGGACCTAGCTAGTGGCTCTACTACTAGGCAGAACATTCGCGTGCGTCATCTCAAGCGTTGTGTTATAGCGGATCGCGATGAGCGCCAGAGGCTATTCGTCTATACCAAGACTGGCGCCATTCTGGACAAGACGCTGTTCCGTGGTATTGCGGTATGGGAAATCGATGGTGTACCTGCCCAAGTCAGCGATGTTGTCGTGGATAATGTTGGGGCAGGGTTCCTGAATTGGGGACAAGCGAGGCTCGACTTTGTCGGTTTCGATGTCGCCAATATGAGTAACACTGCCGCGCATGGTTGGATTGGCAGCGGCAATTCTGGTAATAACTCAGTTTATAATTGGAACAAAGGCGCCAACTTTGATAACACGAAGATAGTGTTTGGGTCTAGCAATCCGCACTACTACGAGGGGTATACTATATGTTGGCGGTTTATCGACTCGAATGGGAATGCTGAAGGTGTCAGGCTTTCCTACTGGGATGATCGTGAGACTGAGAATACGCAGGCGTTACGCGCTATCTTCGATACTAATAGTGACGGTGTGCCTGCGGGTATTAGGTATACGAGGACTGACACATACATAACGTCTTTGAGCGTGCCGGAAACGATGGACGCCCTGTATGCCGTCACTGGTCGGTCCCACATTAATACGAGTGGAGCGCATCCACCCGGTGGCATTACAGGTGCGGGCACGACTATCAGGACCTATGATATGATAGATGTCACTCCGCGATATGAAGTGCGGTCATTTAAACACTTCCCTCTTCCTGCTATTGCCGGACAGGACTTTTCGATTGCTGCTCCTATAGGTAAGATTCACGGTAACTTCACTGTCGACGAGCGCGTTGATGTTGAGCTTGATGTGGATCCAGCCATCACAGAGGATAAGGCGGATGTTGATGCCTACACCTCGATTACGACTAGCGCCCGGCTCTATCACGCAATGGTTGCGCATTGGGTTAACTTCCCGGAAGTGACAGTACCCAGACCCACCTGGAATAATGGTGTGGTTACAGGTAACCAGCCTATCGCAAGGCGTCCTATCCCATCGGCGGCGGTCACTATAGACCAAGTAGTATTTGAAACTAATTCTACATGGTCTGCAGATATGATCGCAGAATACTTCGTGGCTGGCAGACTGGTCACCATAAATGGTACCACCAAGAGGGTATATACTGCTGCTAGGACTGGTAATAGGTTTACGGTGGCGATTGATACTGGTATTACATGGGGCACCGGCAACTTGGTGATACCACTAAACCTGAGTGGATCCACATATACCTTCTCTAGCCATACAGCGCAGATAGCATCAGTTGACACAGCTCTTGAGTGGGCAGTGCAAGAGGATGTATCGATACCAGCCAATACTATATATAGATACGCTCCTGCTATTGAGTGGGACGGCACTCAGTGGTGGTTTAAGGTGGGGGCAGCGCATGGCAATGTTGCGGGTGCCTCTTTCACTGGCAATATCAACGCTGGTACTGCGGCTGTCACGCTCAATGATCTCCCAGTGACAGGTGTTGTTGCTGATAGCACCGGTACCACTTCGCAGGTCACAGTCACTTGCGCTGATAGCAATGCCCATATAGCATTATTCACAGCTACGGGCACGGAGAAAATTACCGGCGTTAGTAGTATTAGTGCAGGTTTGTCACTTACTGAAAGTGTTGATGGGGTTAAGGCAGTGGCAGCACGTCCCGGGTACAAGGCGCAAGTGCAGACGATTGACGCAAGCTCAGGTGGTGTTATAACCGTAGCATTCCCCACACTTGAAAAGGACAAGATGCCTGATGGTACTGATATGTTCCCAACACAGGATCTTGACTCACTGTGCACCGTAGCTTATATGGTGTCAGACATCACTAGTGTTGGCTTGAGAATTGACATCGGTGATGGGACTATTCAGGCGCGCGATGCTTATAGGGCCGCAGCCGAAGGCGCTATTACTAACGATGGTCTCAAATATCTAGCGTTCGGTGGCGTATCGCCCACTTACTTTGTTGACTTCGCCTCGAGCACCTTGGTTATGAACCAGTCCAACAACAAGCTTCGCGCATTAGCCACAGGACAGGTGAACACGGAGATGCAGGCCACAGTGTTCCACCCTGACAATCAATCCATTGACGGGAGTAATGGTGTGGTGGCGAGGCGTGGTGGTATCAGACCCGAAGACCTGGCTACCTCCATAGCTTTCAACCTCGATATCGATCCTAACAGGCAAGAGCTGCAGTCGATAGGCGGTATGATTGTGGCTTGCCGAGATTATTCAAAGGCCGCTGCCCTACAAACTCAAAGTGAACCTTCAGGATGATAGATAGTTCCCATAACCAGATCGCCGCCATTGTTATAGGTATAGGCGCACTGATCTTCGCCTCCGAGCGTATCATCAATTTCATTACCAAGAGTCTGCGTGAAAGAGTAGACTCGCTAGAGAAACGTATCGCTAGCGTTGAGAGTAGTGACAAGGCTTCGGTTGAGATGTTGCAGAAGGTGTATGATCGCATCGAACACATGCGAGCTGAATCGACGCAGCAACATGCTGACATGCGCAACTATGTGCATTCGGAGATACGAAGATTGGAAGAGAAATGGGGCGCTCGCTCCAGCGATATCTATGCTAAGATTACTGAGTTGGGGAGAAGTAAGTAATGTTTTTGACACCCAAACCTGTCCGGGATTTGATAGCTGCGCAGACAGATAGGAAGGCGCATGGGATCATGGTTCGCATCTGGGCCGCCGCCGCTTTCTACTTTATAATGGGCGTTGCTACGGGTATACTGGTAGATGAAAGCATCCGTCTGGTGATGTCATGATAGCCGCAGCCCTGGGTTTCCTCGCCCCCTTCCTGCCCGACCTTATAGGTATGGGCAAAGGGTGGGTGGATCATAAGCAGGAATTGCAGATGATGAAGCTGCGCCTTGATCATGCTGCTCAAGAGCATGATTGGCGCATGGATTTGATACATGAGCAGGCGGCGTTGCAAAGTCAGATTGCTGCACGCAAGCCCCATCAGTCTTACGGTGTACAAATCCTGAATGCGGCACAGCATAACGAGGGTCTGATTAATGGTTGGGTATTTAGTATCGCTTTTATTATGTTCAGTGCGCTGGACTGGTTCATCAGCTCCGTACGTCCAACAGTCAGCTACTTCATCTTCGGAGTGTGGGGCAGCGTCAAGCTCGCCTCGCTGCTGTTCATCTATGAGCAAAAACAAGACCTCGTTCTTACCTTGTCACACCCGCTCGCGTTCACCGACTTTGACCAAGAGCTGATGCTGCTGATCGTAGCGTTCTGGTTTGGCGATCGCACGAGGCGCCGGGTCATGGAAAAATGAGCGAGGCCTTGCGGCTGGCTGCGGAATGTGCCAAGGAGTTTGAAGGGTTAAGCTTGGACCCCTATAGAGATCCGGTGGGGTATCCTACCATCGGGTATGGGCACCTGCTCTCACGTAATACTCACATTCCCCTTGCTCAATGGCAGTCGATTAGTATAGATGCAGCGCATAGCTTACTCGAGGATGATATGATGACGGCAGTGGGTGCCGTGGCACGACTCATCAATGTGCCCTTGACAGCGGGACAAGAAGCAGCGTTAATAGACTTCTGTTTCAACTGTGGCAGTGGTAACTTACAGGTCTCAACGCTACGCCGCGTCGTAAACCGTCAGGAATACGACGCGGCGCCTACTCAATTAATGCGATGGGTGTACGCCCGTGGTATGAAACTGCCCGGGCTGGTTAGGAGGCGTCAGGCTGAATGTGAATTGTGGCAGCGCTAGCGTAACCCTGTCCGTTTTATGGACGAGGTTACATCAAACCTGTATCCCACTTCCTCAGGAGTCAGCTCGGTGTAATGCGCGTAACCTTCCGGCACCCGACAGGTGAAGCTAGGATTCCGATGCTGCATTCGCGCGATGCCGATAAATAGGCTCCAGCCTAAACCAGACACAACCCTATGATGTGTATCGTGAGTGTAGAACCTAAGGCTGGGGCCTAATCGGCGTCTTGTTCGACTGAAGATTTGTTCAGTCATCCTTCCTTTCAACAACAGACTAATGCTGTACTTCCATGGGTGGTTGTGCATCCGCTCAGTCTTCTCACTGCACCCTGCTGGGTAGTGGTGCAGGTACACAGTCAACCATCGGCCACGCAGACCGCGTCTAAGCATCCAGCCATTCTGCACATTATTAGAGATGTATCTCATCTCTTCTCACCTCCCTTGGCTTGTGGAATGTAGGCTGTCTTACCCTCAATAACTGTGGTCTTAATCATACCAGATCGCTCCATTATCTCAATGACATGTCTCACTTTGTACGCATCAGTCCTATCCATCAAGAATGCATTTAGCCTGGATGCAGCAACGCCTCGTTTACCCTCGCGTACGAATGTAGTCCACAGATAGTGAAACGCTTCACTAATGGTGGCGCTGTCACCGCCTGAAGACATCGTCTTGAAGATGTCCTCCATATTCGCCTCGGCCTCAGTCAACCAGCGCACCGACCTCTTCACATGCGCTTCCTCGATCAGCATCGAACCGCCTTGGCTAGCACTAGCCACCTGACACAGCTTCAACACATGCGCTGTGCGACGCTCGTTGTAGTTACTAAGCTTGGGATGAGAGGGGCGCGGCTCACCTCCCGACAGGTGCCACCTGTTGATGTAATCCTTGGCATCATCGGCCCATTTAAATCTCCCTGACATGTTGTTAATGAGATTCAAATCTTTGTACAGGCGTTCAAGGTTTAGGTTGGAGACTGTAAACAAGTCCTGTTGGATCTTCTCACCACTGTATACGAGTATGCACCGGGACATGAAGCCCTGTTCCCATGCCACTTCAGGCAGCAGCGAGTGTAGGAAGCCAGGCTGTGTGCCGCATAGCATATTCAGGTATGGATTTGGGATGTTAATCTTCAGACCACCACCGCGCTTCCTCTCCGTATACACTTTGCAGTCATACAAGTCGGTTAGATGAGACATGAACTCGAGGTCGTAGGATGGCAGCAGGACACCTAGCTCGTTAACCGAGGCGAGCAGCGCATTGTATTCGTACGCGCCCGACACTACTTTGGCGTCCTGCAAGCTGTCCGTAAGAGAGGCGCGGGACATGTTCGCCGAAGCTATGTGCAGCCCGTCGACCGAAGTCCACGCTTGGCGCACCCTGTCCGTCACCTCTGTCTTACCCACCCCAGGTCTCGCACACAGTATGACATAGAGATTTGGGTATAGGTTTGAACCGAGGGTGTGCACATGGACCTTGCGCTCCAGCACTCCAGCGATGCAGCTAATGGCACCCCATAGCCGAAAGCACTGGGGTGCAGTGGTCTGGTTGGTGGCTTCTATGAATGCATCAACCCAGTCCCCGAAGTCCCGTTCATACTTTTTGGAGCCCGGTTGGGTTGTGCTCTTCGTCATAATCACCCCAGTTGCTTCCTGTCTTAGCTTCGACAGGAACATAGAATTCCCTGTCACCCTTCAATATGAGAGTATATGCGTCGGTCATGGTCTGTTTAATCTTGGGGATGAGATGTTCGTGTTTGATGGGTAGTTGGAATAGGATGCTATCATGTACTTGTACTAGTAGCTGGACGCTAGGGTAGGTGCGCCACACTGCTTCTAGGGCGGCATCGATCTGATGTCCTGTCATGCTTTGTGGCTCGTAGGCTAGCATCTCACGAAGCGTCGCGTCCTCTTTGCTGCGTCCCCAGAACCTCCGCCTTCGACCGTACAAGGTGGTGAGTGTGGCGGGGTAATCGTTCATTTGTGCGGCGACCCACTGGTGCCACATCTTGATGCAGGGGAAGCTTTGGAAGTAGAGTCTTTGGAAGTTCTTGACAATCTGCGTCGGTATGCTGACTCGCTTTCCAAGTGATACAGGAGACGCAAAGTAGTTGGTAGCATGGCCCAATTTCTTCGCCGTTTGTCTATAAGATTCATTACGATAGTAGGTGTCCAACACATCAGTAATCCCGGGCCACACAAGAAGACAAACAGAGGTATGTAGATCGCTGCTTTCACAAGCGTCAAGGTACCTTCCAGCAGTATCTTTGCCAAATTCTTCCACGAAGAGTTCATAACATTTAGCTCCTACATTACGGCTATCAGCCTGTTCAAGATCCACATTCACCAACACATGGCCCTTGTCAGCTACAAAGCATGTGCGCAACCTTCGATCAACGTTTTGCAGGTTCGTCCCCGAACCAAAATCAGAAGCCCTGCTTGCAAGTCTCCCAGTATTAGTACCGGCTACATTAAAGCTGGTGTAGAGACGATCGCCTCCCGTTGTCTTGTTGAGGAAGCCGATCTGCTTCCAGATGTCTCGCATCGCCGCTATGAGGATGGCGAAGGGAATGGCTGTGTAGTGTTGTTTCAATTTCTCGAGGGCCTCGAGGTCAACAGAAGGAGCCCACACACCCTTGGTATTGCGCTTCTTTACCGTTGGCAGCGCCAAGTATTCGTAGAACAGTTCCTTTACTTGCTTAGGGCTCCGATAATTAAACCTTCGGTTAAAGACGCCATCACAGAGCATCTCATATTTACTAAGTAGGTTGGCGTGATCTGCGGTGAGCCGCTTCAATAGCCGGGCTACCTGGGCGGGGGACATGCGAACACCTCGCAGCTCCATCTCCATGATAGGCACCTGCTTTTGCAGCGCGAACCGATAGGTCCAGCCAACCTCACTAGGGGCACGCTCTATCTGTTCATGCAAGTCAGTGAAGAGCTCATAGGTGACAAGACAATCAATGCCGTTGTAGAACCACGCAACCTCGTCCTTGTTGCGTGGCACAGCCCTCGTTAAATCATAGACGGTCATTCAAAGATAGCCTTTTGAGGCTTGCGTCCTTGCATCTGATACTTGCCGGTGTATGTGTTGAGAGGAGGTGATGATAGTTGATGGAACACGATCTGCGCTATGGGTTCGCCAGCGTGTACCAGCACATCCAACTCACTATGATTCGTCGCCTCAAGGGTGAGCCATCCTTCCCAACCTGGTTCGATCACTGTGTTCTGCAGGGCGAGACCAAGGCGTGCCCATGTGGACTTGTCGTGTACGAATGCGATCAGATTATTGGGCATCACGAAGCGCTCCCATGACACCAGCAATGCAAAGCCACCCGCACTGATGGGAGTATCTTCACCATTGCGGATGTCATACCCTGCGCTTGACAGCCCGTAGCTCTTACCGTAGGCTTTCATCTTCTCCAAGTAAGCGGGGCGTACCATATGATCCTCCAGATACGGTGTCAGGCATCTGTCACTCAACACTGTCATCATCAGTCTCCTTTCTTATCTGTCTTGCTCTCTTGTCGCATGAACTTCCACGCAGGGCGATTGGTGTACATACTCGCGAGATAGCCGAGGCCTTTCTCAAGCTCGGGCTCGAGGGTGTGGTGCATCAGCATTGTGTCGTGTGCCCAGTTGTTGCACGCAATGCCCATCGCCTGCCACAAATACTTCATATCATAGGCGAAGTTTTGGCCGATCAGTCTCTTGCTCTCACACACCTGCTTCACTATGCGCCATGCTTCAGCCTCGAGCCCTGCGTTGGGCCAGTATGATTCGTTGGGGCGCTTAAAGAATGGGATGCACACTGCCTCTGTGGATGAGATGGCGAAGCCTATTTCTGTGATGGTGCCACCCTCGGTCTCGATATCGCACACTACATACGGCGCCGGTGCGATGCGTACCAAGTAGTATAGCATTAGCTCTTCTATACCCCTATCATCTGGCGACGGGACGAACAGCTGACTGGTTGTCTTGTGGATGTGAGGGCTGCCCATCTCCTGCCGTGCTTTGGCTAGGTCCATCATGAAGGTGGGCATGAGTTTGTAGTTGCGCAGGACCATGGCAGGGTGCCAGGTCGCCAAGCACTTCTGTCCGTCCTTCGTCTCGAAGAGATAGCCTCGCCTCTTCGCTATGCCTGCATTCCCCGTTAATGCCCACAATGCTGTGCTACCTAGTGCTAGCACCAGATCTGATTTGTAGGCGTGCAGTTCCTCTTTAAGCCTCACCAGCTCCTGCTCATATTCTGCTCGCACATATTTGCCGGGCGCCAGCGGTCCGTACCCCTTAATGCCCTCCTCTTTACTCGCGCAAAGGCTCTCGATGTTGTTGCGTTCAGGCCGCAGGTTAAACACATTGGTCATGTGGCTGACATCCTGTGGAGCGATGCCTACCTTTTGCATGACCTGTTTGAGGAGCCAGCCACTGGGACCTACGAAAGGCAGGCCTTGCAGTTCCTCCTGCTCACCCCACGCCTCCCCCACCACCAGCACTATTCACCTCTTTCCAATATGGAGCCGAGATGTAGGCGTGCGTCTTTGTAGATGGCTGGGTCAATCTCGAGACCGAGAGCATACTTGGACTGGTTGATACGCGCTGCCTTGACGGACGATGCACTGCCGCAGGTGGGGTCGAGCATCCTAGTCTCGCCACGCTTAACAAACATGTTGAAGAAGTGCATCAGTATATAGAAAGGCTTCTCATTGCGATGCCACTTATTAGACACAGGGCCAGCGTATACATCGTCCACCACTCTCCTTATGTGACGGTCACCTACCGTGGCGATGAGCGCAGTCTCATACACATGCCTCGCATCGTAGTATGGGTTTGGTGACACGCCCTTGCCATCTGACTTGTGCCAGATCAGGGGTGTGTGTTTGACTGTGAACCCAGCGTCCTGCAGCAGCACACGCGTTTCTTGTAAGTATTTGGTGGCACACCAGAACATCAGGTGCGAGTTCGGGGCTATGATACCCATGTCCCGAGCCTCTGATAGACCGAGGATGAGACGCGTGAATATGTCGAAGCTATCACTGTATTGGGACTGATGTTCTGATGATAGCTGATCGCCTGACTTGTCGATTTCGATACCGTAGGGGAAATCGCAATGGATGAAGTCAAACGGCAGGCCTTCATAGGTATGTATCCACTTGAGGAAATCCTCATTGAGGAGCTCACAGGGTCCACGAACCACCTCCTTACTCTGCGTCGGTGCAGGACTGCTGGATAGGTCGAGTGCATTTAGAGCCTCACGCTGATCCCGCATCTTATTCTTGGCCATGGCCTTGAGTGCGGATCCACGCTTATCCAGACCCGCGATGTTGTTGTCATCCTTCACCGCTTGCGCGATATTGAGATCTTCACTTAGCTTGGACTTACTCACACCCAGTTCGAGGGCTAGTTCGACGACACTGATGCCGGGTTCCTCGTTGCGACGCATCTCGCAGTACCGGTACACAGCATCCGTATGCTCTTGCCATGTCAGGTTCTTACGCTTTGCGTTCTCCTCGAGCTCAATCAGTTCCTTCTCAATCTCCGTCAAGTTAGATAGGAGGCGGGTCTCGATCATATCCATGCCGAGTGCTTTGCATGCACGCAGCCTGCGTTCCCCCGCGATCAGTACATTATTCTCATCGACTACGATAGGGTTTATGAGGCCAGCGTTTGCGATGGACTTAGCCAGCTCCTCGATGTCGCCCATATCAGAACGCTGCCTTTCTGGCAGCACTCTCACCTCTTCAATTGGTATCACTCTCAGTTACTCCGGCTCTCAATTATGAAAGGAAAGGGAGGGAGCCGAAGCTCCCTCCAGAAAATGCTAGCGAATATCCTCACCCATCTGTGCGAGTGAAAGCGTACGGCTGATGCGTACATTCATAGCCTCTGGGTTGTCCTTACGAGGCTCAATCGTCAACTGTCCTATGAACTCCATGCCCTCGATCCTGTCGAGCTGTGACAGCAAAGACTCATCATCCTCTGCCTCGATCCCAAGGAGGTTGATGAAGTTCTGAAGCTGGAAGCTCGTCTGCTGATTGCTCCTTTCCGCATCTGGATCATCAGACTGATTGAAGATGAAGGTGTGCCTCACATTGATTGTCTCAACGCTCGCCCCGTAGTCGTCCAGCTCCCTATCATCGACATCGACCTGTGCTGCCAGTGCCTTGCAAGGGACTTCAAGGAAGGCCCAAGCGCCATCTCGTGATTCTCGTGTAGTGTGTTTTCTTGATACGACAAACCTATAGTGTCCAGCTGGAGGATGTGGAGGGCGCTTGATGTCTGCTTTCTTTGCTTCGAGTCTTTCTAGTATACCAACCATCTATGTTTATCCTTTAAGTGTGTTGAAAATGTCGACCAATCCTGTAGAGATTGGGTAACTAGGCTTCAGCCTTTTAGGGGCTGAATTCTTAACATTAGTAACAGCGTCACTAATGGTAGAAATGACATGCTTCACCTGTCTACCAGATCCTAGCTTGTCATACCTAAATACCTCGTTGAAATGTCGAGGTATCTTATCACCCAGTGCTTTGCCTACACTGGATGCATAGCCCCGCACCATATCTTCGGATACTTCACGGTAGTCTATGTGTGTTATTGTTATTGAGTGGCAGGGGAATTCGCTATGTGTGAGGACCTCGATGAATGGCTCGACCACCTCCTGCGCATTCATGTAATGCGCTCGGTTGTCCTTGAGGCCTGGGTTCTGTGCCTTCGCCCAGATCAGGCACGCCCTGCCTAGTGCAGTCAGGCTGTCCACCACTATCACATCATCGGGCGCGGCTTCCTTCTGCCACTTCTCCAGCGTCATCCCAATCTGCGTCAGCGTATGTTGTCCCTTCAAAGGTTTGGCCCCACCCACACCAATGCTGAACTTGGGGGCCATGCTCTCAATGATCAGTTGTCCAGCTCGCTCGGGGCACTCATCCTTTATAAAGTTTCGTAGTATTTTTGAGCCATTTTCGAGGTCTAGGAGACGGAGGGTGTAACCTGCGTGTATGAGGGATATGAGACTGCCAGTCTTACCGGTGCCTGTATCACCTAGCAGGAGGAGATGGTTCTTGTCCATCAGTCTCTCACCTCTCTCACGAAGGTTTGCTGTGATGGAGGCAAGGCCTCAGTCAGGTAGGCCTTGCGCATGGCTGGTGATATGCTGCACACCTCACGGAACTCGCAGCCTTGGAAGTAACCACATGCGCTCGGGTTCTGCGGCCAGTCCGCTTCATTGTGGGGATCTTTGTCTTTGACTGCCTCGATCTCGAGCGTGACGCCATTCAACCATTCGTCTAGCTGATCCTTGGTGCGTGAGACCACGCCGCGCATCATCTTCACGCTCCCGCTCTTCATCACCTGCACTGCATCGATGAGGAAGCGAGCCGCCGGCTTGTTGAAGACAATGTAGGCGGCGAGCATGTATAGACTCATCTGGTTATTGGGAGTCCATGTCTTGAAGTACATGGGACTCAGCGATGACTTCGTTGTCTTCTGATCGAGCAGGATAAGCTCGTCGTCTCGCTTGAGGACGAGGTCAAGGCGGCCACAGAAGGTGAGGTTGTTGGTGTCGAAGAGGAAAGATTGTTCCGTACGCCATACACTCGGACCGTCCAGCTCATAGTACTGGTCGAAGTATTCGACGAGCGCAGTGATCAATGCCTTGCGAGTCTTCACTTCTTCAGAGGGGAACTGCTTGCTATAATACTTACTGTTGCGCATGGCGAACATGATAGTGTTGTTCAGTGTTGACTCGTAGTCTGGATCACGATGCTTGTAGAAGTATTCGATGGATGAGGCGAACAGTCCACCGAAGGCCAAGTCGGCGCTCGCAGTCTTGGACCTCCAGCCCTGCAGGATTGTATAATAGTAGTAGCGTTTGCATTTTTGAAGGGCAGTGATTGATGATGCATTCCATATAGTCTGTCGTCCATCATCATCAAACATCTTGTAGTCGTATCTATTCACAGTCTTGCTCACAGCTTG
>CBDATR010000031.1:0-63340 GCA_965200155.1 Nitrosopumilaceae archaeon
GTTGATGATACTGAACTACAAAAGAAGGTAAAAGGATTGAATAAGGCCATACCATGCATGTTCGTATTCTTAGAATATGACTGTGTAGAGCCCACCAACAATCCAGCGGAGCAGGCTTTGCGATACGCAGTGGTATTCCGCAAGATTAGTGGTCAGATAAAGGGTGGCGAAAGGGCAATGCGCCGCATGTCTACATTTGTATCATGTGTTCAGACATGGAGGGCTCAAGGCCTTTCTGTTATGAACGAGGTTGCTGCCAGAATGCAGTTATAATTAAAAAAACTGGGATGCATTCTATCTTATTATGTGATCAAAACACGTGAACTCATACGAAAATCCACTAAATTAATGGTATGAGTTCGTATGAGTTCACCTGTGTCTAAATTTATGCACAACTGATCGCGACAGTTAATGTGATTTGTGCACAAGATTCCGGAAGACGTGAACTCATACGAGTGAGCTGCCATTCCGGTATGAATGCATCAGTCACGTGCAGGCGTGTTTATGAGGATAATTCTGATAATGTCCCGCGCCGCCGTAAACAGAATCATTCTGTCGTGTCCAAAGCCTCCAAAACGGCGCGGACCTCGTGAATTACACTTGCCGGGCATTGGTGTCGTGAGGACGACAAAGCCGATTGACCATTCCTGGAACATGCGCTCATTCAAAATAGTCGAGCGTAAGAGAACCGTTCCAGGAGAGCGCGAATTCGAGATTCATATCAACAAACGGGAGAAACCACTCCAGCATGTCAAGACTGGTGTGATACGAGGTAGGCGGGAAGCATCTGGCCGTTACAGCTGACACGAATGGAAACACAGCAATCCATAACATGAGACATCGTTCCATAATACGCGCACTCCAGGGTATTAGAACAAGAAAGGGCAAGAACCGCAAGAGGAAAATCGAGAAGAAAATATCACGATTACAACAGAAGGCGAATAATATCGCGAACGATTCCATGAACAGGATAGTCCATATTGTCACCAAAGGCGTAGACAAGGTCGCGGTCGAGAACTTGTCGTATGAGTTCACGTCTTCCGGAATCTTGTGCACAAATCACATTAACTGTCGCGATCAGTTATGCGTAAATTTAGACACAGGTGAACTCATACAACTTGTCAGTCAAGTACATGGTGGGAACCGGAAACGTTCCATGAATAGAACGATGCGTGAAAATCGCGTTGGTGGATTCTTACACAAGCTGGGACAAAAGTAAGGGGATTGAATTGGAGGTGGTACCGGCCAAGAATACCAGCCAGACTTGTAACATGTGTGGACATGTTAACACGTTTAACTAGGGACACATTCAACTGTAACCAGGAGTTCCACGCGGATATCGATGCCGCGTTTAGTAACCGGTTTCCCTGCATGGGGCGGCAGAGCGTGTCGTCCAGAGGCGCCAGGACGGAACGCAGAGCCGAGAACAAAGGCAATGTACTGTCCAGAAGCGAGGCGCCACGAACATCATAACAAAGAGTTAGGGTGACCGCTATAGGGTAGTAATTGAATAATCTTATGAACTTACATGGAATTATTCCAGGACTGAAATATACCCGGCAACCGGTTCCATTCTAAAACATGAAAATGATTACGCTATACCGCGCTCGCGCTTGTATTCGTCTATGGCCTCGCCAGCTTCTCTGATCACGTTACATGCATGACGTGTATATTCGATACGTTCACGTATTATCGGCCGCGCCTCCGGTTTCACGTCATCGTACATGGACTCGAGCTTGGTAATGCATTCCTCTATCTGGCTAAAGTCTTCCATGATTTGTTTTGTCGAACTTTCTATATAAATTAGGCATTCCATATACGGTCTGTAATACTTCCACACAACAACATTTCATGACATGTCATTTACCTGTCTCAAAACATCATTTTATTATGAAAAGTCTTGAAGAGCATTACAGAGAACTAAGACAGTTAGAGGAACAGTGTGAAGACTATACGGAGGCAGAGAATTATTTACGAAATACTTCCGAACCGGAAGCTGCTGCAATTATGACGTTCATGAAAAGTGTGGTGAGGCACCAAATTGACAGGAAAATAGAAGAGATTAACAGAATCAAGGGAACATAATTTCTCATTTTTATATTACGTGTGTGTCTACAATAGGCACTCAACAATGTCCACATGATCCGTGACCATCCGATCTAAAATGATTACACTATGCCTTTCTCGCGCTTAATTAGACCTTATGCGCATGATTGACAGTAACATCCCATATTGCTTCAAACTGGGGTGTATTTTATGGCACACAATCAGTCAAGCATGAACAAACCAATGTTAATGGCATCTGCCAGCACTAACGTAGTATGAGTTCACGTCTTCCGGAATCTTGTGTACAAATCACATTAACTGTCGCGATCAGTTGTGCGTAAATTTAGACACAGGTGAACTCATACAGATATTTTTCAAGAATTTCTTGTACCTGGTATGCTTGTGTATAATGTGTAAATTATGCAACCCGGATACTACGAGATCTTCCCGGAATTCCTCACGACTACCATCATATACCTGACTTAATCTACGATATACCTTTGGCATTCGAATTACATGCTCGATTAATATGCGCCTTTTTGATACATATTGGTTGTATTTCCTTTCAGTTTTAGTGAGTGATTCCGCACCCCTGTATGGAATTATGACCTTTGCACCGGATAGGAAACTTTTCGTATGAGTTCACGTGTTTTGATCATTCACTAAGATATAGATTGGTATGACAATATTTTGCTTAAATATCAAATTTGCAATAAGAATCTAATGAGAAGACGCCTGTCCTATAAGGAATTGGAACTAAAAAATAAGCTTCTTCAGGATACCCTTGCGTCTACCAAGAAAGAACTTGCACATTACAAGGAGAATGAGTGAGAGATAAAACGTGGAGACATAATACTTGCGTTTACCAAGAAAGAACTTGCACATTACAAGGAGAATGAGTGAGAGATAAAACGTGGAGACATAATACTTGCGTTTACCAAGAAAGAACTTGCACATTACAAGGCAGAGGCCATGGGCCGCCTTGGTATGAGTTCACGTCTTCCGGAATCTTATGCACAAATCACATTAACTGTCGCGATCAGTTATGCGTAAATTTAGACACAGGTGAACTCATACTGCCCAGTAGGCGCGCAATTTGTCCGGATCCCTCGCTTGCCTGAATTTGGTGTAATTGTTGGGCGCGATTCATTATACTAGTATATAAGATCGAAGTTTTCGACTTTTATCTTGCTTCAGAGTACCATATTTAGCTGCGCACAATACCATATTGACATGCCAAATTAACCACCCTCTTGGGGGCGCGCAAATAAGCCTGTGATAATTGTGATATTTTGATCAAATTAGTCGCCCAACGACTTATGGTGGCAGATATAGTTTGTAATATCATGTCTCATTATGCGGTCTTGTTACCAACGGATATGTGCCCAATACGTCAAGGGATCTGCATCTCTGCCGGATACTATTGATAACCAAGTCACCTAATTCTCCAACAAAATCCACGAAAAACACATACTCCCACGAGCCCGTTCGGCCGGAGCGGGACTCTATTCTAGTGATGTTTGTACTACGTAACAGCTCCAAAATATCGCACAGGCTACCGGGTTTGTGTGACAGAGTAAATGTAATGGCAGTTTTCATGTTTGGCTGGGGGCTGGTATTGTGTGGTCCCTGCTCAACCAACAAAAATCGAGTATAGTTATCCGAAATGTCATTTATATCGTATTTTAGTATGTTCATATTATAGAATTCTGCAGCACGCCGGCTTGCTATTCCCGCCATACTCCGGTCGTTTTTCTCCTTTATTATCCGTACACCACCTGCCGTATCGTGCGCGGGTATTGTTTTGTATAATGATGTAATCTTGCGACACTGCCCGAGGGCCTGTGGATGTGAGTATATCGTATCTATCTCTGATACGTTGCCTAGTCCTATTAGGCAGTGGTTTATGGGGTGGTATAGTTCCCGGATTATGTGTATGTGTTTCCTCATATCATATATGGCATCATTGGCCTCGCCTACTGATCCTTCGGTACTATTCTCTATTGGTATTATGGCTTGGTCGGCAGTACCGTCTAAAACAGACTCTAGTGCCTCAGTAAAGGTACCGCACTGTTTTGTATTGGTGGTACCGGCGGCCTCTTCGCTGTATGATCCCCGCTCGCCCTGAAATGCTATCATTTGTTTTTAATCGAGCCATTAGTATATAACATCTTGATCTCTGCTCCATATCTGCTGGCGCTGTCCGGGTGCGGTTTACAAGATATGCGTACATTATCTTTTCTCACCACTTGTGCCATTACGCACAAGCAGGGATTCTGGTATGCCCTACATAATTCACATGGGATTATTGGAGTTTAACGCTTATGTCTAGATTTTGGAGTAATTCATCGGACATTATGTAAATAGGCACACAAAATAATAAAGTACAAAATGATCACAAAACTCATCATCGTGGGTTTACTGACCTGTATACATAACCCCCTTGGAACCATCTGGCCGTTTATTCACAGCTCCCTCTGGGAGACATGGAAATCCAATCAATTTTGCACAAAATCGTCCTGTGTAAATACATGACGAAGTGGGCTTATCCGTTCCAGCTCCCTTCTATTTTGCTCGGAACCGCGAAATAATATACAAAATATGCCTACCACTTCCAGCCCATTTTTTTGGGCAACACGGGCTGCCTGCAATGCTGAGCCACCTGATGTAATAACATCATCCAATATAGCTACCGGGGTCTGAGTTACTCCCTCTATCTGTTGGCCGGTACCATGATCCTTGGTAGTCTTGCGTACAAAAAACATATTTAGTGGAGGTGTATCGCCCCGGCAAAAACTAATCGATGAGACCATTGTAGCTATGGGTATGGCACCGGCCGCAAGACCGCCCACGGATCTCGCTCCTGTATTTTTCACCATATCGTGTAATATGGTGGCCGCTTCATGCAATCCTTCGGGATTCCCGCTTAGAATTCTCATGTCAAAATATTGGTGACTCTTCTTACCGGATGCTAGCGTGAATGGTTTTTCCGAATATTGAATAACAGTGTCTTTTATTATTTGTCTAAGCTTTTCATAACTGGGCACTGATTGATCCTGCATAACATTTCTTCTCCTATTATTCATTAATGATATTACAACATTTGATATATCTTTGTGTTATATTAGAATAAAAACCTGTAGCATCATGTACAGTTTGGTGAAATAGTATGATTCTAAAGTATGGTATCATTGTAATAATTAAAATCATTCTTTTAAAGATAATTAAGGGAATTATATGTATGAGTTCACGTCTTCCGGAATCTTATGCACAAATCACATTAACTGTCGCGATCAGTTATGCGTAAATTTAGACACAGGTGAACTCATACCCAGAGAATGGCTCCCATGAATGATGTAACTCAGATATATAATTCCCATAATTAACGCGCACATGTTTAAATGTGAGTTCACGTCTTCCGGAATCTTGTGCACAAATCACATTAACTGTCGCGATCAGTTGTGCGTAAATTTAGACACAGGTGAACTCATACGTTTAAATTGTAGTGATCGTCATGAGCAAATTTAGCCATAAATTAATTTCATGATTACCTGATGTAAACAGCATTAATTAGACCATATGCGCAGAATCACTTCTCCCGCCCTGCACGTCTAAAACAAGTTGTTAGATACGAACAATTGACCTGTACGAGTTCACGTCTTCAGTAATCTTATACACAAATCACATTAACTGTCGCGATCAGTTATGCGTAAATTTAGACATAGGTGAACTCATACGAATCAAAAGTTGCTGAGAGTCATGCCGGGAGTGACTTAAACGGATACATACAAGAAAGTTGATACACATATAAAAAAGTGGCATTATGTGGTTATTATGGCTACTTTTGCCACATCATTATCATGCATGGACGGGCGTGTACAGGAACCATTACGTCGATGGATAGTAGACAGGTACAATGTAGAATATGTGGATACAGTCACGCAACCGGGAATTGACAAGATAATACAGGACAATCAGGATGTGAAACTTGTTTTGGATATGGCCAAAATATCCATCATCAAACACGGCTCTCGCACAGTTGTAGTATCAGGGCACCACGACTGTGCAGGAAACCCTGTATCCAGGGATACGCATGTTGAGCACATAAGGAATAGTATGGACGTGATCAAATCATGGAACCTGGACGTTAATGTAGTGGGAGTATGGGTAAATGATCAGTGGCAGGTAGAAGAGGTAACATGACGATCAATCATGAGTCCACCACATTACTAGACACTACCTGTAGCATGGACAAATAGTCCTTGTCCACCGAGTCGCCCAGTATTCCCTTAATTCCCCTCTTCCAGTTTATGGTCACCGTCACTAGCGTACCGTTCTGGTCTTCCCGCATGCTCTCATCTATGTGGCTGCCCTTTGCATCTCCGCCTATCACATAGTATGAGTGACTGGACGGTGGATTGAGCTGATGGCGTACCATGGACAGGTATGTACGACCACCAAGACGCAGCATCTCTTCGGCCACATATGTCCGGGGCCGGGTAGAACGCATATGAAATGACAGAATTACATCAGGCACTATACGCTGGAGACCAGCATGATCAGAGAGTATTTCATACACACAGTTTAAGTCCGATTTCATATGGATAGATATGGTGCTCAACTAGGGCCCGTCCCAGGGAGTATACAGACCGTGAATAATGCCAAACTGGTCCAGGCACTTGCCCACGGCATGGTTTATGATATCAGAGATTGTCCGTGGCCTGGTATAGAACTCTGTCATGGGCGGAAGTATGACCACACCCAGTCGGGCAAGCTTTAACATGTTCTCCAGATGAATTGCGGAGAGTGGGGACTCGCGGGCCAGAAGTATTAGTTTGCGCGACTCCTTTATGGTTACCCCGGCAGCCCTTGCAACAAGGGTGTCATCATATCCGTTGGCAATTGCCGAAAGGGTCTTCATGCTACAGGGGGCTACTACCATGCCGTCTATCATGTTAGTACCGCTGGATATGCTAGCCGCCATGTTTTGCTCTGAGAATGTCTCGGTGGCCAGTCCACGCACATAGGACATGTCAAAATCCGTCTCCATCCGTATGCACTGCTCACCCCACTTGCTGATTACAAGATGCGCCCTGTGGTTCAGGCGCTGCAGCTCCTCCAATATACGAACCCCGTATATGGCCCCAGTACTTCCTGTTATGCCCACTATGATATTGAGGCTCACAGATGCAATACGAGTCTAGCGCATGTAAACCTTGGTTCCCCAATTTAGTGGAAGGTAACAGTTCACGTCTTGACCTTATGTTCGAATTGTGGACAGTAGTAGTTTGTGGATTTGTACACAGGTGAAGTCAGACACATTAGTTGCGCGCGTAAAGTGCATCCGGGAACAGTACATCATGGTATGCTGCGGGCACCATGCTTCTGTTGCGCTTTAGGAGGTGCTGTACTGAACTGTCCATGACGTATGTGGTGGCATAATCACCATAATCCCGTATGCTACGGCCAAACCCCTGTAGCAGTTTTACTATGGTCTGGTATACATACCACTGCCGGTCAATCTTGTTCTTGGCAGATATGCGGTTGTCCCCAAGGTATGGGTAAGGACACTTTTCCACGATCTGAAAGCGTGAGAGATCCCCTTTCAGGTCTACCCCCTGCCACAGGGACGACGATAGCAGTACGCCATTCTCCGTGTATTGATGGGCTTCCAGCACTTCATCTATGGTGGAGTGATCCTCGTTTACGCTATGTGCAAGCTGGACTCGCCGGGCTTGCTCGGGGCTGAGTCTCCTTAGCAGTCTATCGCAGCGGGCCCTGGAAGATGTGAGTATGAGGCCCCGGTCATTCTGGTGGGTAGACATTATGGAGTTTATCACCTGAGCTACAGACTCCTCAGCCTCCGGAGGGGAGCGGTTGTTCAGCCAAGATATGTTCTGGAATATGACCCTGCGATTCTCTAGTGGAAAAGGGGACTTGGGTACGTCTATGAAACCGCAATCGCCAATTCCCAGGGTTTTTTCAAAATTATTCTTGTCAATAGTGGCAGACATAAAGACCTGGATATCAGAGTCAAATAGACTGGATGCGTAGTTTGAGATATCCAGCGGGACCACGGAGAGTTTGTGGAAACTGCTCCCATCAAACTCGGGCTCCTGTACAATGAAATTATCGGTATTCTCATTGATATCCTTGCGTACATTTACAATACTTTCAAAACGGGTGTTTATGCGTCTGGCTCTCATGATGGCATCAGGACTTGTACTCTCATCCATTTTCCGGGCCAGTTCCCCGTATGCAACACGAAGATGATCCAGCAGGTTCAATACGCCTCCCACAGACTCTAAATCATACCGGCTCTGCTCCAGATGGGCATCATCTAGATAACTTGCCAATATATCAAACCCGATTAACCTGACTACCTCGTTTTCGATGGTGTGTGCCTCATCAAATATTACCACATCTCGCTGTACGCCGGGTGCCTCGGGCTGGAATTTTTTTAGATGAAAGTACATGGCATAATTAAGAATTGTTTGGTGAAACTCTAGTCCGTCTTCCTTTTGTTTGTAGTACACACACTGCTTGCTGCGCCCCTCAGGCTTTTTGTACGGACAGGTGGTAGTGACACGATTGCCCACTTTTGTTATACACTGACCACGATCACAGGTGTATCGTCTGGCCAAGGCCCGGGTACGGCCGCCTATGTTACCTTTTTCCATAAGCTGGTAGCACTCAAAGTTTGATTTGCCCTTTATGGAGCGGAGCTCAGGAAAGTCATGCAGGTACTGGTTCTGTAGTTGTTTGGTAGAGGTAACAACAAATGACGTTCCCAGGGAGTCCGCTATTGCCTTTGCCACATAGCTCTTACCAATGCCGGTGGGCGCCGAGATTATGATTCTCTTGTATCCAGACTTGAGAAGCTCCTCCATCTTGGTCAGTATGTATTTCTGACCATCCCGTGGAACCGTACCCTTGTGAAATTTGGATAAAAGCATCCAAATGAGTCTAATTATGTTGAATATAATTGTACACAGCACCGTAAAAACGCTATAGGTATTCCACAAGTGGTTTGAGAGTATGTTCTTGGATTGTATGAGTTCACGTGTTTTGATCACATAATAAGATAGAATGCATCCCAGTTTTTTAATTATAACTGCATTCTGGCAGCAACCTCGTTCATTACAGAAAGGCCCTGAGCCCTCCATGTCTGAACGCATGATACGAATGTGGACATGCGGCGCATTGCCCTTTCACCACCTTTTATCTGGCCACTAATCTTGCGGAATATCACTGCGTATCGCAAAGCCTGCTCCGCTGGATTGTTGGTGGGCTCTACACTGTCATATTCTAAGAATACGAACATGCCGGGTATGGCCTTATTCAATCCTTTTACCTTCTTTTGTAGTTCAGTATCATCAACATCACAGTACTGATGCATCTGCTCCTGTCTCAAATGAGTGTCGTAATTGCGCGGACGGCCCGCAGTGATTCAGGGATTCCCGTGCGCTCCGGAACAATCCTTTCAGGTCGTTGTCAAGTTTGATCCGGGCGTACTGAGCACCGGGATCAATATAGAATCCTGCATGTAATGCCTGAGTATCACGCAGTAAATGCGCCCAACACAACTGGTGCTTCCCACCGTCATCAAACCGGCGATACACAACGTACCTGTCCGTTACTATCGCTCCCTGGTAACCGTTCAGGTATTTGTTCACTACATTTGAACTCCTACTTTTGTATATCATCCACTCTTCGTATGAGTTCACGTCTTCCGGAATCTTATGCACAAATCACATTAACTGTCGCGATCAGTTATGCGTAAATTTAGACACAGGTGAACTCATACCATATGATACCCATTCCATGCTCGTGGCGCTGGCAAATAGTTATGGTATATCATCCCCGGATGCACAAAAGAAATTGCAGGATATTGCCAAGGATTTACGATTATGGCTGCCGAGTGAGGGGGACATGAAATGACATGTATGAGTTCACGTGTTTTGATCATTCACTAAGATATAGATTGGCATGACAATATTTTGCTTAAATATCAAATTTGCAATAAGAATCTAATGAGAAGACGCCGGTCCTATAAGGAATTGGAACTTAAAAATGGTATGAGTTCACGTGTTTTGATCATTCACTAAGATATAGATCGGTATGGCAATATTTTACTTAAATACCAAATTTACAATAAGAATCTAATGAGAAGACGCCGGTCCTATAAGGAATTGGAACTGGAAAATAAACTTCTTCAGGATACCCTTGCGTCTACCAAGAAAGATATTGCACATTACAAGGAACGTGTGAGAGTATTGGAAGCACATACGTCACACACCATAAAAGAAATATGAAATCATATGCAAGATTTCCAAATTATTAGAAATTATGTAAGTGAATTAAAAGAGGAATTAGTAGAAAAAGACAGGAAAATTGCGGTACTCACAACGCGACTTAAATATTATGAGAATGCTCACTCGCCACCATCCCTTCAATCCCTCCAGTACAAGAAGCGAAAACAGGAGGAACAGAAGCGAAAACAGGGAGATAATAAGAAACAGAAAGAAGCCAGTACTAAATCAGCCAAAAAGGCTGGCGCTCAAAAGGGACACAAGGGGGTTTCCCGTTCCCACAACCCCGGCAGAGTAGTGCATCATACCTTTGAGTACACACCAATATGTGAGTGCGGCAATATGATGACAAAAATTGGTTGGAAACAACGACACATAACGGAATTAATACCAGCCAAAATAGAGGAGACCCTTCATGTGATAGAAATGGCTGCGTGTGGGTGCGGCAAAAAACAACTGGCCCCAGCAGCGGGCGTCCCAAAGAGTGGTAGTTTTGGGGTTCAATTATGCGGTGCCATCACTGCATTACGCGCAGAAAAGATTCCAATAAAACGCATACCTGTAATTTCGAAGGATCTCTTCGGCCTGAATATATCTGTGGGTGCGGTAAACAACATAATTGCCAGGGCCGCCGATGCATGTGAATCATTTATGGAAACAATTCATGAAAATATAATAAAATCACCCAGCATTCATGTGGACGAAACTGGTATATCACTGGCGGGTAGGCGTGGCTGGGTATGGGGGATGCGAGCCGAAGAGTAGACGATATACAAAAGTAGGAGTTCAAATGTAGTGAACAAATACCTGAACGGTTACCAGGGAGCGATAGTAACGGACAGGTACGTTGTGTATCGCCGGTTTGATGACGGTGGGAAGCACCATCTGGGCGCATTTATTGCGCGATACCAGTATATTACATGCAGGATTCTATATTGATCCCGGTGATCAGGAGTATGAGTTCACCTGTGTCTAAATTTACGCACAACTGATCGCGACAGTTAATGTAATTTGTGTATAAGATTCCGGAAGACGTGAACTCATACGAATTAATACCAGCCAGAATAGAGGAGACCCTTCATGTGATAGAAATGGCCACATGTATGTGCGGCAAAAAACAACTGGCTTCAGCAGCGGGCGTCCCAGAGAGTGGTGGTTTTGAGATGTGGTGCCATCACTGCATTGCGTGCGGAAAAGATTCCAATAAAATGCGTACCTGTAATTTCGAGGGATCTCTTCGGCCTGAATATATCGGTGGGTGCGGTAAACAACATAATTGCCAGGGCCGCCGATGCATGTGAATCATTTATGGAAACAATTTATGAGAATATAATAAAATCACCCAGCATTCATGTGGACGAAACTGGTATATCACTGGCGGGTAAGCGTGGCTGGATATGGGGGATGCGGGCCGAAGAGTGGATGATATACAAAAGTAGGAGTTCATATGTAGTGGACAAATACCTGAACGGTCACAATGGAGCGATAGTAACGGACAGGTACGTTGTGTATCGCCGGTTTGATGACGGTGGGAAGCACCATCTGGGCGCATTTATTGCGCGATACCAGTATATTACATGCAGGATTCTATATTGATCCCGGTGCTCAGGACGCCCGGATCAAACTTGACAACGACCTGAAAGGATTGTTCCGGAGCGCACGTGAATCGCTGCGGGCCGTCCGCGCAATTACGACACTCATTTGAGGCAGGAGCAGATGCATCAGTATTATGATGTTGATGATGCTGAACTACAAAAGAAGGTAAAAGGATTGAATAAGGCCATACCAGGCATGTTCGTATTCCTAGAATATGACGGTGTGGAGCCGACCAACAATCCAGCGGAGCAGTGGAACCGGTTCTGATACGCAGTGGTATTCCGTAAGATTAGTGGCCAGATAAAGGGTGTAATGCGCCGCATGTCCACATGTGTTCAGAGATGGCGGGCTCAGGGCCTTTCTGTAATGAACGAGGTTGCTGCCAGAATGCAATTATAATTAAAAAACTGGGATGCATTCTATCTTATTATGTGATCAAAACACGTGAACTCATACAAATGGTTACCACAAAACCCATTAATTTGTATGAGTTCACCTATGTCTAAATTTACGCATAACTGATCGCGACAGTTAATGTGATTTGTGTACAAGATTCCGGAAGACATGAACTCATACATTAATTTAGTGGATTTTCTGATAAGTAATATTCGAATTATAATAACACGGAAATTATGGACAGATATTTTTCAAGAATTTCTTGTACCTGGTATGCTTGTGTATAATGTGTAAATTATGCAACCCGGATACTACGAGATCTTCCCGGAATTCCTCACGACTACCATCATATACCTGACTTAATCTACGATATACCTTTGGCATTCGAATTACATGCTCGATTAATATGCGCCTTTTTGATACATATTGGTTGTATTTCCTTTCAGTTTTAGTGAGTGATTCCCTACCCCTGTATGGAATTATGACCTTTGCGCCGGGTAGGAAGTCTTTCATACCCTGGTATCCTGCATCTGCTATTACTGTTATCTTCTCAGATGGCAGCGTGGTTGATTCTTTTAGGGACTTGCCACCGAGGGGAATATCATTCTTGAATATACCATAATCGTGTCTTTTTCCCTCATATACTCCACTGACGTGAATTATCAGTCTTTTCTTGTTTGATGTTATCTGTACGTTATACGTGTGGGTTTTTTGTTTACCAGAGTACATTGCCTCCTGATTTTTTTCAGGACGTTGTACGCGTACATGTGTCCCGTCAGTCTTTATCTCCCCTCCGGCTCGACCGGGAACAATTTCCTTAAAGTCGGGTGTTGACTTGATTTGTGATATTGCTTTTGCAACGGTATCGGCCGTTGGAAGTATCTTGATCAGTCCCTGCTTTGTAAACTGGATGTAACGGCATATGTTTGACTGGTTTATCTTGAGTATTGTAGCAAGAAGCTCCTGCTTTGTGTTGCAGCGCAGGCGTATCAGTGTAACTAAGAGTACATGCCTAATGGGAAATTTGTTCATGTGGCCACGATCATTTGTAAGTTCTAAGAATCGCCGTGCATCATCGCCTTCCAGGGACTCTACGTATTCTGTGAATGTGGTTAGTATCCATTTGAACTCTTCCGGGGTGCATCCGGTCAGGGAATGAAGCTGATCCTTGCGTTCTATGATGTCATCAAGATTTGAAACGAGGGCATTCTTTGTTTGAGCTTCAAGTTTGCCACGCAGGTTTGTTACTTCGGCCTCGGACTCGGTGTGTAGCCGGTTGTACTCGGTGTAGCCGGTTGTACTCTGTGACTAACTGCTCCTTGGTGAGTTCTGCTTTTAGCATATCTGGTATTACAAAATTAGGTCTTAACTTTTCTGTTTCACACGAGTCTGTGTGGGAAAACCCATGATACTAGGTCAATTACTCGTATCTAACAACTTGGTTTAGACGTGCAGTGTGGGAGAAGTGATTCTGCGCATACGGTCTAATGCACCATTTTTGTATGAGTTCACGTCTTCCGGAATCTTGTGCACAAATCACATTAACTGTCGCGATCAGTTGTGCGTAAATTTAGACACAGGTGAACTCATACCCATTTTTTTCACTTGAATCCATGTACCTACTTCTTTACAGCACCACCTTATCATAGATGCGTAACGACAGAGCATGATTGGATTGCGCCGGGATAGGGACTCGTATGTGGCTACTATGACTTGTCCTTGTAGTCCTTGAGTTCCTTCTCGCCTTCTATCTTGCCCTTTTCAAACTCTCCCTTGGCCTTACCAAAGGTGCGGGCCAGCTCCGGTATCTTGCGGGCGCCAAATATGAGTACCACTACTACAACAATGAGTATTATCCACTCCTGACCGGCAATAAACTGCGCCAAGGCACCAAGCATCAATCTATCATAGACGTCTCATTGAATTTAAATCTTTGATTTTCGCTCTATTACTGCTAGCCCAATTCCATACAATGCTAACATGGGCAGTGCGACAAACCACATGGTTATGCCGCTACCATCCGGCGTCACCGCGGCACCAAATATCACTATTATCACTACTGCATACCTGATATTCTTGCGCCAAAATTTGGCATCGGTAAAGCCCGCGTATGTAATGGCATACATTACGAGTGGCAGCTGAAAGGACAGGCCAAAAGCCAGGAGAAACTGTAGTACAAAGGTCACAAAGTCCATTATGTTAAGGAATGTAATCAGACCCGCAGCATCGCCAAATTGGTAGAAGAATTGCAGTATGAATGGCACCACCACGATATACGAAAAGACGCACCCCACAACAAAGAGTCCCAATGCAGGCAGGGTGATGGAGCGGGTCGCGTGAATCTCCGCGTCTCTCAGGGCAGGTGTAATGAATGCCACTGCTTCCCGTATAATTACTGGTATGCTGGCTACTATACCCAGTAATATGGCGATATACACCTGAGAGAAGAAGGCTTGGCCCGGTGCCGTCTGTATAAGATCAACGCCTGGCGGCACCAGCTGTGCACTCATATGCACGGTTAGCTGTGCGGCCACATTGTCCAGGGGATCCATGACCGGATAGTACAGGGGAATGCCCCACAGCGAGATGGGTTCTAGGTGCACGCTCATGGTAAAGATGGTGATGGCTGCCACTGCCACGGCTACCCGGAGTATACGACGCCGCAACTCCTCAAAGTGTGTACCAAAACTGTCAATGGACATGATCTGCTGATGTCTGGAATCTTGTCTTTATTATTTGCCCGGAATTGGCAACAATTTGGAGTCTGGCAGTCCCGCGGCGCGCATGTCATCCTGGCTCATGCCCTCAAACTCCAACGTTATTGTAGGTACGGTATCAAAGGTCTCTGCCATGGAGCGTGCCAGCTCCGCTATACCTGCGGGATCAAAGAATACCTTGGAGTCTGCCAGAAAGACACGATCTCCCTTGACGGTCTCCTTTCCACCATACCGTTCCCGAAGGTGTCGTGTTATCTTTGGCAGTTCCTTGGAGGATATGTGATTGTGATAGTATACGAGTCCGTGAACCGGAGTATAGTCCAGGGGTGTACCGTGGCGATAAGTAAAGATTCCTATGAATATGGCCTCATCCTCAGGCATTCTTACGCATTTTATGTCCCAGTTTAGCAGTTTGCCTGGATCATATGTGAGATTGTCCATATCATCCGGTGTCATCTTCCAGTATCGTGCCCTTGCCATATGTTGGTATACAAGTTCGTGCATATAAAATCCATGGCACAATACAAATATTGAATCATGGTTATTTTTGCTTGTGGAAACCTTTGATGTACTGGTAACAATAGAGAACAAGCCTTCCATAAGTGACCCCGAGGGACAGACCATTCTCAATGACCTTGTTCAGCGGGAGGGTACCACTAACATTACACAGATACGGTGTTCCAAGAACCTCAAGTTTACCATATCTTCTGAGAGCCATGATGCCGCTATGGAAGAGGTGCGCCGCATATGTGAGGAAATGCGCATATACAACCCGCTGGTGAGTCATATACATGTGGTAAAAGTCTAGTCAGATTTGGCTATGGTCCCATCAATGAGAAGCTTGTTTCGCAGGAAGCCCGCTAGGTCCGTCTGGGTTATGACGCCCACTAGTCTACCATTCTCCAGCACCACCAGCCGTCTTATGCGCGCATTCATCATCTTTTGGACTGCCACCTCTATCTTTGTGGAGGGTTCCGCAGAGAGAAATGTGGTTGACTGAATTTCTGATACCGAAAACTCTGAAGCCTGTCTGTCTTCCGCGGCTATCTTTCGAACTATGTCCCGCTCGGTGACTATTCCCAGCGGTATATCCTTGTCTGATATTGTAACTACAAAACTGATATCCTTATCCCGCAACAAGCGGGCCGCGTCCAGTGCAGAACTGTCTGCCGATATGGTAACTACATTTTGGCCCATTATATCCCGAACACGTGTCATAAGTGAGACTATTTGTGACTCCTAAAATATGTTAACAGGGTTTGCCGCTCATAATTGCGATTTGTGTCTCTTACTCAAATTATTATGACTCGTCATAGGGTGACTCGTGCAGTTACTTGCTGACAGGTGTTGATTGTGGAGGGTAACCGTGATCATTCAGTATATCCAGTATCTTTTTGGGTAGGGAACAGTAGTCTGCTCCGGGTTCTGCTACCACGTACAGTATGTCATCATCGAGTCGAAAACTGATTGTAACCGCAAAGCGCCGTGATGCCATGGCAAAGTTGACCGGGCCCAGTTGCCTGTCGAACTCCCGTCGCATGCGCACGCGGAGGGCCAGCTCCATGAACAGTACCTCATCATCCTTCTCGGTTTCGAGTGGTTTTACGCCTTTCCGCATACCTCCTGCAACCAGTCGCCCGCGCTCATTTATCACTCCGGCAAAGCGTATGTCTGGGTCTAAATCCATAACCTTGTTGCACAAACCCGAATGTTGGGACAATTTTGCTGCCAAACCAAACCGTTCTGAGGACATCCTATTATTAGATTTAACTGAGTTGTGGCCGGTAACCGTTTAGGTCGCACCATGCCTTAACCATATGTCCTGATTAATCCAATACATGCCATATGGAAGACCCAGAGGTTGAGATTCTGCGGGACAAGTTAGCCAAGGCCATGGCTGAATACAAAAGAAACATCAAGATCAATGAAGAGAAAGATGTGACTATCCGCAGATTGTTTGAGTGTAGTCAAAGTATGTGTGGTAAAGACACTGTTAGAATGTATGAGTTCACCTGTGTCTAAATTTACGCATAACTGATCGCGACAGTTAATGTGATTTGTGCATAAGATTCCGGAAGACGTGAACTCATACGTTAGAATGTCTAAAAAACTTGTGCAGGATGTGTCACGTATTTAGATCCGACTACAAAAAAACACAAAGCGTGTTGAAAGAATTTGAAGAAAAAACCCGTCGCATGCTCAGACTTATGAATAGACCTTATGCGCATGATTGACAGTAACAGCCCATGTTGCTTCAAACTGGGGTGTATTTTATTGCACACAATCAGTCAAGCATGAACAATGTGAATGGTACCTGCCAGCACTAACGTATGCCGTGATTACAAATGCCGTGCAGTGAGGCGACCGGATCTTGGTGTAACAGTTTAGGTCACTCCTAGACAACCGCTCAAAATACACCGCGAACATATCCATTCTTGCCTTTTCTATCATAATGTCTCACATATGCCCCCGTATTTATCGTCTAGATGTCTGATTTTTACGCGACCTAAACGGTTACGTCGGAAGTGACCTAAACGGTTACGTTAGCCCTCATACTGGTGGCAGCTCACACTACGCGCAAGCATTACGGTGCATCACAATATGCTTCAAACTAGGCACCATGAGTTCGTACAAGGAATATGAAATCATACGTACTGCCCAGACATATTGTACTGAGAGAATGGTGTCATCCATAAGTCAGACTATACCGTCGGCAAAGGCTCAGCATTTACTGCGTCAGTCTTTTTAGGAGTGCGTCAAACTCCTGCTCGAAGAGTGGGGGCTCATTCATGATCCGGGTATTCTCCTGTACGTGTGCGGAGCTTTTGTGGCCTGCCAGCGGTGCTAGAACACCGGGAGTGGAGCGGACAAATTGCAATGCCCGCATGGCGGCAGTACCCGTTCCAAACTGCGGCAACACGTTTGGTGCCAACAGACGACCCTGCATGAACGGAACGCTAGTAAACACTCCCAAATCCATCTTTCTTGCCGCCTCCAGGAATGGCACTATATCACCATTAATTGCCTGTGTGGGCTTGCGCAGTGCCTCGTCCAGGTACATATTATAAGGAAGCTGCACAAAACGGAACCCATGATTTATTCCTGCTGCCTCCCTGGCCATCCCAAGTACCTCCTCTATGGAAAGGTATTGTGGATCCCCGGCCTCCACCCGAAAGCAGTCCCATGTAGCCATGCCATAATACTTAATGTGGCCGGCGCGACGCTGCTCCTCGTACCATCCAATTATGTCCCGGAGTCTGGCACGCAGCTCTTTTCCTGAGACATCCTTGTGCTGACCCTCTACAACATTATGCAGGTACATCAGGTCTATACAGTCTACCCCCAGGTTCTGCAGGCTCTGCTCCAGCTGCGCCCGGAGAAAAGGTATACTCATGCAGTGATAACCGGACGAAATGTCGTTATCTTGTATTATTCCGCGCTTAACATAATTCTCCCTGATATATGCCCAAAAATCCAGGGGGGAATCCGCATCATTTGTTACATAGCCGTGCTTGGTGCATAGAAATATCTGATCCCGCGATACCATGCCATCCTGTATCATCCTGGATATGGCCGCGCCCACCGCGCGCTCGGATTTTTGTGCCCGATAGTTTATTGCCGTATCAATTACATTTATGCCCGCTCTCACAGAATCTATCACCGCCTGCGTCATCATTTCATCGGTAGTGGCATCCGGCTCCCCAAGGTACGTTCCAACCCCTACATTGGAGAGTGTTAAACCATCAAACTGGCGATAATTGAGCATATGCGCAGTGGATCTCTCCTGAAATGATCTTGTGCCCTGAGCCGTAGCATAATTTTGTGCCATTACTGTACCAGTAATTGTTAGTGACCATTATATTCCTGCCCTTTTGGAGCGGGACCCCTCATATCAGGAAATATTCCGCATCCGGATGATGCAATATTATGGCAGCAGTAGACTGGTCCGGAATTATCTGCCCTGATGCGGACAGCGTCATGCCGGCCTTGTCCGGATGCAGCAGCCTCCATACAAGCTCATGCTGCTCTATGTTTGGACAGCTGGGGTATCCCCAGCTGTATCTGAGACAACCGGTATCCAGTCCCAGCTCAGTGCGTATTCTTCTGTTATTCCACTCTGCCAGGGCCTCCACAAACTCCACGGCTAGGCCGTGCAGGTAGTATGCGTCCGTTATTCTGCCTTCCTCGTTCCATTTCGATATAATCTCCTCTGCCCTACTACCTGCACTTACTGCCTGAAATATCACCACGTCGCTATACTGTTCCTTTCCAAAGTAGTCTGCCATGCACAGTCTCCTAGCTTTCTGAGAGCGGGGAAATGCAAGTCTTGTGTCCCTGTCATCACTGCGGATTACCAGCCAGTTGCCGCGACTATGGCACTGAAAGTACCCATACGTAACTGTGGGCGCAAAGAGGGACTCCGCTCTTATCTTTTCCTGCCATTGCAGGTACAGTCTCTGGTGCTCCTCTGCCTGTTCACGACCGGCCATGCCCCGCAGACCCCAGGACAACTTGAAGAGAGATCTCTGGTCCACCAGTGACCAGACCTGCTGATAGTCTATCACATCCTGCAGTATGGTCCGTCCCATGAACGGGGGGCGGGGGGGCTTTACCGCTCTGACATCGCTCTTGGATACCTGGGCAGCCGGGGCAGCCCTAGTAGGCGGGACATACTTTTCCAGCTTGTTGCGCCACTCCTTTCTCAAAATATCCGGCTCGGACATGAGCCTGTCCATAACCTTCAGTCCGTCGAACATGGTATTACAATAAAAGACGCCGGGATCATAGATACCGTTATCGGTGGATATGCGGTTCACGAAACTGGTGTTTATGGCCGCGCCGCCGCACAGTATGGGTATGCTCAAATCGTTATCCCTGGCATGATCCACAAAGTGCTTCATCTCCCTGGACGTATTCACCAAGAGCGCCGAGAGTCCTACAGCATCTGCATCAACCTCCTGTATCTTGTCCAGGAATCTCTGCATGGGCACCTGCTTGCCCAAGTCGTATACTGCATACCCATTGTTCTGGAATATTGTCTTTACAAGGTTCTTTCCTATGTCGTGCACATCGCCGTATACGGTACCCAGAACCAGCTTGCCCTTGCTGGCACCCTCCTTCTTTAGCAGATACTTTTCCAGCTCCGATACCGCACTCTTCATACATTCCGCGGATTTCAGTACAAAGGGCAGTATTATCTCACCTGCGCCGAATCTGTCCCCTACCGTCTTCATGGCGGGGAGGAGTGACTCGTTCAATACCTGGATGGCTGCGGGATGCGTTTGCTGTAATGGCGCCTGTATTTGGCCGTCCTGAATTACTGTATCCCCGTCCATGTTGGCGTGTATGGCCTGCACTACCTCCCTCTCGATTCCCTCCAGTATGCGATTTACAATCATATAGTTGGCCTTCTTGGATGCGGGCCATGCGGGGTCGATTGTGGGCTTTGCTGCGCCAGGTCCCTCGGAGCTTAGTCCCTCAAATACGTCCAGGAGTTTGGCCAGGGCGTCCGGCCGCCTGTTCAGTACCAAATCATCGGCAGCACGTTTCTGCGTTAGCGGTATGTTGGCGTATGGTATGATATCTGTGGGGTTCACTATTACGCAGTCCAGGCCAGCCTGAACTGCATGATAAAAGAATACGGAGTTTATCACTTTGCGGGGATAGGGATCCAGTCCGAAACTGACATTGCTCAGGCCCAGAACCGTATATGACTGGGGAAATCTCTCCTTGATGAGCCGTATTCCTTCTATGGTCTGGTTGGCCGAGTCAAGAAACTCATCCTCGCCTGTAGCCAGGGTGAATGTGAGTGGATCAAATATGTACTGCCACTCTTGTAAATCATACTTTTTGCCTGTCTCTACCAGTAATTCTGCCGTACTCATCTTCTGCCTTGCGGTCTTGGTCATGCCCTGCGGTCCTATACACATGGCTATGGCGGGCAGTCCGTACTTTTTCATTACCGGGGCAATGCCGGAGAATCGGCTCCCGTCCCCCTCCAGATTAATCGAGTTTATGATGGGCTTGCCGGGTATATGACGTACCGCGGCCTCTATAACTACTGGATCTGTCGAGTCTATGACTAATGGTGTCTCCACCTCCAGGCTTAGCTGCTTTACCAGTTTCACCATGAACTCCTTCTCGTCTGCGCGCTCAGTAACGGCGACACACACATCAAGACAGTGGGCCCCGCCCTGGGCTTGGTCGCGGGCTATATCCACTAATCCCTCGTAATCATCTGCCAGAATGAGGCGCTTGGCCTTGCGGGAGCCTGCCGCATTTACCCGCTCACCTATTATGAGTGGGGCCGGTCTCTGGCGCAGCGATATGGTGCGCATAGCCGAGCTCACTAGAGGAATCATGGGTTGTGTGTGCATTACCAATTATTATACTGTGAAACTTGCTCGTGCCGGTTCAGGAATATATTATGCCGCCTTGTGTTGCATGTGTGAACGTGACACCTGCCTGGGATATCAAACATGACTGCCCGATAAATGTACCTTCCTTCTTTGATAAATGGGCCATGACTGGACTTGACGAGAGGCTGGAGGAAGGCCACGGATACAGCGTCCGGATGTATCTACGCAGCACGATACTGCCGGAGCGGTTCTCGTTTCTGGATGTGGGGTGCGGTAATGGCTGGGTGGTACGCATGATGTCCCGGTATGATGGGTGTCACAGGGCCGTGGGCATTGACAAGAGCGCTGGCATGATAAATAACGCGCGCCGCCGCATTCATGGACACAAGGAGGAATACTTTGCCACACCACTGGAGGAGTGGGACATGGTTCCCTTTGATATCATATTCTCCATGGAGTCCCTATATTACATGGAGTCCATGAGTGATGCCATTGCCAAGATACACTCGCTGCTGGTTCCCGGTGGCATATTCATATGCGGGACTGATTATTACGCGGAGAACCAGGAAACGCAGGTGTGGGGTGATCTCGTAGATGATACCATGCACCTGCTCTCTGAGAGTCAGTGGGTGTCACTCTTTGAGGATGCCGGTTTTGGGGTACGTGCCACCCGTCTGCGCAATCCCGGCCATCCCGTAAAGTGGAAAAGGGATGAAGGTACGCTGTTTTTAGTCGGGAAACGACAGGACTAGTACGCTTTGCATATTCTCGCCTTTACGCCTCAGAATCATTGTAGCCGATCATGCAATACTACGGAGATTATGCATAAAGGTTAGAGAATCCAGGATAGTGATGGATTTTGTACGTGATCGTTTTGAGCATTGTTGCCTGCAGACCTATTTGCATAATGTCCTACAAAGATCACCATACCGGAAACCGTATTCGCCATGATGTTACACGATACATGTCTGGAAACGGCGCGGCATGGGGGTGGTCATTCCGGCGCACTGCAAGTTCTGGGTTGATCATCCGGCCTTGCTATATGCAGGAGTATGACATTGATGTTATGTGAGTGATGTTTCATACCGAAATTATATCGCTTAGTCATCCGTATCCTTTCCATCCATTTTGGGTCGTTCTATCTTGATGCGCGCCTGTTACGAAATGCCCTGAGCGGGGTCTCCAGGTTATGCATGTCAAGAGCAAAGTGAAGCCGTATCTCATTGTAGTATTCTACATAATCTGACAGGCTTTCATAATGGAATATCTCATCCTAGATGCTCCGGTGAAATTGCTCCATCTTACCATTGGTCTGGGGGTGGCGGGGATGGCTATTGATGAGCTCAATACCCCGATTGAGCAGCTCATTCTAGAATATGGTGGGCTTCCATTTCTTCTTTGGAGCCTTGCTACGCGCTCCAACGAGGCATGATCCATTATCGGACAGTATATATGCCGGGGTTCCGAACTGCTCTATGGCCTTGCGTAATGGCGTTCTCGGACGTGGCCTCCCGGTGTAATGTATGAAAAGTCGGTCCGCTAGTCATTGGTATCTCGCTCCATCCATTTTGCATCATTTGCCCTAATTGTCTGGGTCGCCTTTTTATTCCTGGAGTGGTGTCTCGCCGTTATCTATATCCCGTGAGAAGTGCAACCTTCTCTCATTGTAGTAGTCCACATAATCCCGGAGACTGTCATAATGCCAAATCTCGTCCTCAATCATTCCATGGAAGCGCTCCAGTTTGCCATTTGTCTGCGGGTGGTATGTCTGGAATTGATTAGTATGATGTCTTGATCCAGCAGTTCTTCCTTGAATAGTGTTGGTTTCCAGCTTTTCTTGCCCTTTTATTGTCCTACGAAACACGCGCCGTTATCCGAGATGCAGGGGCGCCGAATCGTTTCATTGCCAGTCTCAGTAATAGAGTGGCGTTCTCTGAGGTTGCATGCTCAAATAGTGCCGCTCCGACTATGCACCTGGATGCATCATCTATGAGATTCAGTTCCCTGAAGCGCTCATCTTTCATGACATGCCAGTGCCACATTGCATTGGAATATTTACGCTCATAGCGTACCCACTCTGACTTTGCAGGTGATGAGACTGTCGTACCGTTCTTTTTCATTATGCGATATACTGCGCGATATGATATATTGTAATTCTGTCTAAGCCTCTTTGCAATACGTACTACTCCGGCGGGATCCTTGCTGTATGCTTCAGTTACCATTCGTATCTGGGTGGCGGTGATTGGTATCATGGGCCTGCCCATCTTTACTCGAGTCGTTCCCGTCCTCTGGAATCGGGCCCACAATCTTCGTACGTGTCTTGTTTCAGGTCTTGAGCTATTTTGGTGGTGGCAACGCCTCTTTTGCGTTGTCTTACTATTGATTCCTCTGTTATTCTCTTTACCATAGCCTTTCGTGGCTTGTGCAATCTGAACTACTGTACGCCGGATCCTAAGCGGACTTACTTTTCGTACTATTGACAAGGTAAGGTATGAGTTCACGTCTTCCGGAATCTTGTGCACAAATCACATTAACTGTCGCGATCAGTTGTGCGTAAATTTAGACACAGGTGAACTCATACAAGGTAAGAGTGACCAACAAAAGTCTAATACGCACTCACGGCAAACCGGCCTCTATCAAACTGCTCTAAAGTACGCATACAAAAATAATGGATGTGTGAAACTGTTCGCGCGGGACGACGTGGGTATTGTCAAAGATGGTGATGTTTTCATTTATGCGGGCACACAATATGCACGTGATAAAAATACTGTCGAATATGGCTGACATAGAGATCTATTCTGGTCGTAACGCTATCTGCTTAACTATTTAAAAAGTCGATAAACGCATTGCGAACTAAAATGTCGTCATTGTGAGGATACACTACTATCAATAAGACACTATATTTCTATATATGTATTGTGTTCGATGTGATGTAACCGTTTAGGTCACCCCTGAATAAAATACACTGCTAACATGCCTGTTCTCGCTTTTTCTATCTTACATATGCCCATGAATTTACCATCTGGGTGTTAATCTTTAACGCGACCTAAACGGTTACCTAAAGTCGTGTGCGAATACATTTAACGGGGATACGCAATATTATAAGTAGTGAACGTTAGACGGGTTGGCAATGTCATACTGGCAGTAAAGGATATTGACAAATCCAAGTACTTTTATCATAATCTGATAGGTCTCCCCGTTCGTATGGAGCGGCGGGCATGGGTTGATCTTGGTACTACCGGAGCACTTCTAAGTCTTCATCCCGCTTCGTTGGCAGCTGAGCACACGGGTGGTTCCATCGACAATGGCATAACCATAGGTTTCCTTGTTGGTGATGTGAAATCCGCGCTAGAGGAGCTGCGCTCTCAGGGCGTACGCGTATATCGCGAGATAGTGATAAGAGATGCAGGCAAAAATGCTATTGTATATGACCCTGACGAATACTTGGTATCACTATTTGAACCAAACTTCAAGGACAAAGATCAGCAGACCGGTGGCTACCACGGTTTTACGCCAGTATAAGTAAAATATAATGACATATCTAATTTGAAATCACAGTCTTTGCCTGTCGTACAAGATCCATGTATTGTTGCTCCTCGGCGTCTATGGTAATTATAAATGATACCTTTCCGCTAGGAATGAGTACTAACTTTACCTTTTCATGACGCAGTAACATGTGTTGCAATTTGCCTATACTATCCTCGGTATCTATGCTGGTGTGAGCTAGTGTGGACATTAAAAAGAAGACATCTCTTGCCTTCTCCTTGTTGAGCAGTGGGCTAGCTCCGGTTCGTATGAATCCTGCTAGTGTGCGGCCGTACTTGTTTATGGCGCCCACATATCTTATGCTTTGGGACAGGTTCATTATACTCTTGCATATCTTGCCGGACTCTGTGACTGTGTGTTTCCATTTCTCCTCACTGTGAGACATTTGATATATTCTCTCATGTTGGATATTTATGCTGTCTGGATATGCCTGTGAATTTGGCCCGGACTTGATGAATATACGGTTTACCGCGAATAAAGATTTGGCGTTGCAATCCTGACCGCCGCGTTTCGTAACACAGAAATATGCTTCTTATTGATTGATGATATGGACCCCCACATACTGCAGCATATGCAAAACTTGTATGGACTAAATCCTGATGCTCCACACATGGCACTGGGGTTTCCCCGACTGCCACCCTTGGCACACAAGAGGCTTTTGGGCCCGGGCAGCTCCATGACCGAGAGACTGGGCTCGCCCAGGGATGTGGCACGCGCGGATATGGACGGGTTTGCCGAAGAGTTCAGGGAAAGGACTGCCGCGCTAGTTTCCGGGGACGGGTTCCTGCCTGCCGGCCATCCACTGAGTAACAAAAAGCATCGCCTCCGGGCCCTTGTGGCGGAGAACCAGCGACTACAACAGGAGAACCAGGATCTCAAGCAAAAACTGGCGGCATCAGAGAAGCGGGATCAATTCTCCAGCTGAGCCAGCAGTCTGACTATTATACGCGAATTCTCTCGGCGCTGTTTCCGTATATCTTCTATCTTGTGCTTATCCCGGCCTGCCATTACCAGTGAAAAATACTCCTCGTCCAGCGTACTGTTCTCGCTATACCTTTTGATAATCTCGAATAGAACCCCGATCAGCTGATTCTGCGCCTGTATCAGGTCATCCTTCTCACTCATAATCCTGCATCCTGTCCAACACTCATTACGCGCCTGCCAGTTATGTCTTTTCTGTAGGATTCCATAAATGACTGGAAGTCTTCCGGTTTCATAATGTCCTTGTATCTTTTTGCCTGCAATGCCATATCCAGACGATCTGCATCCCTAACAATTGCTGCCTCGGGGCTGTCCTGACGTGCATACTCGCGCCACACACTGGCATATTGCTCCCGCAACGGTTCCGGTAGGTGGCCCAGTATCTCATCCATGGCCTTTTGCTCCATTTCCCTTTTGCACTCATGTGGCATATGGCCGGGTATTATATCGCCGATTATGGACTCTGCCAGGTCATGCAGCAGCGCCATCCGAACGGCTTTGCAAACATCAAGGCCCTCCATATCCGCCATAATCATGGATAAAATGGCCGTTCCGTACGAATGTGCCGCAACAGACTCCGGGTTTTCCACACCGGCATTGAGCCAGCCCTGCCGTGGTACGCCCTTGAGATTAAACGCTGCTTGTATAATGTCCATCTATAACATTTTCTTGAAATTGATCAATTATAATGTCTGGCATGAAGTTTGTTGCATAACTGCCCTATTTCCAAATCCTATTACCGCAGGATATGGCTCACACAAATGGGGTGTTTTATACCACTAAGCGGTAACTTTTCTTGTGGAGATAGACCAGCCCCAGGATCCCGATTATGACTCGGTATGCATAAGATATGTGGGCCTTGCGGATCCTCATGCTTTGGAGGGGATAAGCATACTTCAGGCCGCCGATGGTAGGGAGTTTCACATGAGAGCCTTCTCCGGCGAGGTGGCGCGCTTCATAGCCAGGTATAACGCTGGCGGAGCGGATCCGGTACCCTCCGTATACAGTATGATAGGGGATATCTGCGAGACCAACGGCCTTACGCTGGTCAAGGTGAAAATATACGAGTCCGGTCAGGCGCTGAGGGCAAACCTGTACTTTACCGGCAAAAAAGACATGATACTGCGCAACTATCGTGCATCGGACGCGCTGGCCATGGCCTCCTATACGGGCGTTCCCATACTGGTACGCAGTAGCCTGCTACAAAGTCTGGATGCCTGATGGTATGAGTTTGTGTCTTAATCATATGTACTAATAATTCCAATCCGTCGTGGATAAAATTGGACACACGTGAATTCTTCTGATTAATCCAAAACTCCACGTTTATTAGGCCCATCATATCGCGTGTTCTAGTGCGAACCATACTAGTCGTGGTTGCGGTGGCCTTGTCGGTTGCCATCGCGGGTATTATCACATTTGGGGGCCAGCCCGCTAATGTTGCCCAGTCCGGGGATGATACAATTCCGCCTACCCGCACCATACTCATAGGCTCCCTGCATCCATTGACCGGTTCTTTAAGCACACTGGGAGTGGAGACCATTCATGCCACGGAGCTGGCCGTACATGACTTTAACCAGTACCTGGAGGAGCAGGGAGAAGACTGGAGGATGAGTCTCATAAGCGAGGACACCGCTACCACCCCTGCGGTCGCCCTAGACAAGCTGCAGACCCTGCATTCCAGGGGCATCGATATAGTGATAGGGCCGGTTACCAGCGCCAATATACAGAACACAAAGGGGTACGCGGATGCCAACGATATCATAATGTTTAGCTGCTGCTCTTCCTCCTCTGCCCTAGCCATACCGGATGACAACATATTCCGTATCTCGCTGGACAACAAGAAGCACGGCGTCGCCATGGGCAAGATAATTCGGGATAATGCCGATGTGCTGATACCGGTCTGGCGAGCAGACTCGTATGGCCAGAGTTTCCGGGATGACACGCTGGAGAACTTTGTAGCTAGGGGTGGCGTGGCGGACCCCGGAATAAGCTACAATCCTGACACGCATGATTTTAGCGCCGAGATATCCCTGCTGAACGAGAAAGTGGAGATACTGGTAGATCAGTATGGCCCGGATAGAGTGGGCATATTATTGGTGGCCTTTGAGGATGCCATTCTGGTATTCCAGGCAGCCTCGCAATATGACATACTGCACGAGGTGCGCTGGTTTGGCTCCCAGTCCCTTTCCAAATCCCAGGTACTGGCCGAGGATCCAGTCAGCGGAAAATTTGTGGAAGAGGTGGGATTTCTCTCCACTGATGTGGCGGCAAACAAGGGCCCCAAGTTTGACATGGTTGCCGACTATGTGGCCGAAAAGACCGGTGACACTCCCTCATCATTCATGCACGGTAACTATGACAGCGTATGGATGGTGGGCCTGACCATGCTGGATGCCGGTGCCACGGACGCGATGAGTGTCAAGTCCCGCATACCCGACATATCTGCCCAGTATCAGGGCGCCCTGGGAAACCTGCGACTTAACGATGCCGGTGATCTGGATGTTGATAACCTATCAATAGTATCATTGATGAACGGCACCTGGGTTGATGTGGGCATATATGATGCAATAAATGATGACATAATTGGAATGCCGGATCCATAGTTATGAGATCTGGCATTATCCTGTTATTGTGCATCTGTGCGGGATTATCCTCCGTATATGCCATATCATATCATGATACGAAATGGGGTATTGTGGCAGAACCTGTTCTGACTAACCTGGATATACCGTGGGATGCGGAATTCGCAGATGACACACTATTCTTCACCACTCGGCACGGTACCCTGTACGTCCTGGAGAACCAGACCACTAATGTGATATTACAGCTGGATGTGGGCGGCGGCGAGGGCGGCATGCTGGGACTGGCGCTGCATCCGGACTTTGCCGAGAACAGTCTGCTTTACGTGTACTATACCGGCACAGATAACAGGGTGGTACGATACGTCTACGGGAACGGCACGCTAGTCCATGACTCCGTAATAATACAGGGAATATCCGCGGCATCAAATCACAATGGCGGCCGGGTAGCCTTTGGCCCCGATGACATGCTATATGTCACTACTGGTGATGCCGGCAACGCCGCACTCTCACAGGATGTGGCATCATTATCCGGCAAGATACTGCGCATGACTCCTGAGGGGGGTGTCCCCGATGACAACCCGATACCTGGCTCGCTGGTATACGCGTACGGTCTTCGCAACCCCCAGGGCATGGCCTGGGATTTTAATGGCACCATGTTCGTGACGGATCATGGCCCATCCGGTTTTTATGGCCGCGCCCATGACGAGATAAACGCTATAGTACCACAGGGAAACTATGGCTGGCCCCATGCCATAGGATCCGATATTATGCCTGACATGATACCGCCCCTGATACACTCCGGGCAGGATACATGGGCTCCCTCGGGCATGGCATACGTAAGTAATAGTACCATTCCTTCATGGGATGACAAGATACTGTATGGCGCCCTGCGCGGCCAGCATATTGGTATAGTATCATTGAATGGGAGCTCATATGACAGGGCATTTGAGGGGGACCTGGGCCGTATACGGCACGTATTCCAGCATGATAATGGTACCATATATGCCATAACCAGTAACACTGACGGGCGCGGCTCCCCGTCATCGCATGACGACATGATACTAAGATTGTCTATTGGTCAGGCCCCGGCATGCAATATGCCATCGTGGCTATCCCTTCTGTGCTAGGTGACTATGTCGCCCAACCTGTCCTGTGATGCCGCCTGCCTTATCTCCATGGCTATGCGGCGTCCCACTCCGAAGGTGCGGCCGTACTGATACTTTGTGTATGGGGTGGTGGTGGCCAGTATGGGATTGCCCGGTACCCGCAGGGACACATCATACACTACCATCTCCAAATCCTTGGTTATCACGCTTTGCAGGGAGAACGGGCCTATGATTCCGGGATCAAAGTCATTCCTGGCGGCACTGGCAAACTTGTCTCCCATGTCAAATATGGTCTCCAGTAATGACTCCCGTACGGACGCGGGGGTATGGCCCACCTCTATATTCTGCAGCTTTATGTCTATCTGGGCCTGCTGGGCCGCCGGTAATGCATTATAGTCCATTATGTTGGTCTGCAGCCGCCGCTCAATGCCCATAAAGTCTACCATTCCAGTAAGTGGCGAGACAAAATAGTTGAAATTCATGTACGTGCCAATTACCAACTCCTCAATGCTGGCCCGCTCCAGGCCTTCGCGGTCTATGGTTCCCTTATCAATGGCATCATGGGATTTTTTCGTGTAATCCTGATATGATGATACGGTAAAGAAGGCCCGTTCCAGCTGGCGACTCTTCTCCTGCACCTTTACTATACATGGTCCGTCAATGTCCCTGGGATTCTCATATACCCGTGGCAGCCGCAGGCCTGCCCGCCTCAGCATGTAGTATTGCCCTTTTTCTTCTGAGCGCTCCTCGGCCCGGAAGAGGCGCCTATTTCCGAATATGGGTACAGCCAGTTCATCTTCCAGTATGTCATATCCAAGGTATACTGCCAGTGACCTGTGGGGGACCAGTATGCACTGAGTGTCGGTCATGTATTTTTGCTCCTCCACTGTTGCCATGTCTTGGAATCGCTCAAGTACGCGTATCTCGTCTGCTATGCGGGAGAATCGCCGGTATGGTGTCTGGCGGCTCTTTTGGCAGTATATTGAGGTCTGAAAATTCTCGTCCTTGGCGCCGTCCGCTATCTCTAAAGCCGAGTGGCTTCCCAGAACGGCTATCCGGGGATTGTCATATGGTGCTGCAATATTTGCCATTTCGTTGCGCCTTATCATTGGTATCATGTGTTATGATGGGGCATAATTTGATATTTTGCATGTGACTTGTTACTTGCGTATGAGTTCACCTGTGTCTAAATTTACGCACAACTGATCGCGACAGTTAATGTGATTTGTGCACAAGATTCCGGAAGACGTGAACTCATACTTACTTGCTGTTATAATACGTGAGTACTGGACATGTTCCTAGAGTCTATATATCATGAACTCTTATTCTTTTGTGATGCTGGTAGACATGAGGCTGTTGGCCGGTGGCGGTTCCATGCTGGTTGCAGGACTTGTTCTTACGGGGGTACTGGGCATGATGCAGCCTGCGGGCCAGTCGGGCATGACCGAGGAGCAGATACTGGATTTGCTGGAGCAGGAGCGACAGAACGAGGATATGAGGATGCTGGCAGGCATACTGGCCGGTGTGGGATTTCTGTTAATACTGGTAAGTTTTGGTGCCCGGCGACGACGCCGGGGCGGCGCCAAAGAGAGCATCAAAAAGCCCGCATAGTCCATGGTGATTGTATCATATGGTAATGGCCGAGATTAGCGTGACTCCGGTGGGTACGGGCCAGACCGGAGTATCGTTCTATGTTGCCCGGGCCTTGGAGGCAGTATCGAGCATGCCTCATGTACGGTATGAGCTTAACCCCATGGGGACGGTTCTGGAGGCCGATGACATAGAACATGTTCTGGATGCCGCCAAGCTTATGGTTACAGTACTGCATAATCTGGGTGTGGCCAGGGTGAGTGTTATAATGAAGATAGACTCCCGGCAGGACAAGCACGATACCATGTCCGATAAGGTCAAGTCAGTGTACAGGCATATGGGCTAGAGTTTTTGTATAACGTTGAATTTCGTATCTCTCTGTACGGGTTCCCTGCTTATCTCGCGCACTATGTCTGCCAGCTCAGTTATGGTGGTGTCTGTGGGCTTGCCTGCTGCCCGGTAAATCTCCTCGGAGAATGCGGTTCCCACCAAGTCGTTGCCACCATATGATAGTGATACCTGAGCCAGCTTCTTACCATACGCTACCCAGTATACCGATATGTTGTCCAGTATGCCTGATAGCATTATGCGGGATACGGCAAGTACCCTCAAGTCGTACATGGCAGAGCACTCCTGAGTGACCAGTCCGTCCTTTTCCAGCTGGGTGTTGTCCAGGCTAAACTTTAGCGGTATGAACGTGATAAAGCCGCCGGTCTCCTTTTGCAGGTCCCGTATACGTATGAGGTGGTCTATTATGTGGTGGGGCTGTTCAATATGTCCGTATAGCATGGTGACATTACTTTGTATGCCCAGCAGGTGTGCCTCCCGTATTGTATCCAGCCACTCCTGGCCGGTGCACTTGCCCCGGACCACCTTGTCCCGTACCTCCGGGTGAAACAGCTCCGCCCCTCCGCCGGGCATTGTATCCAGGCCCGCCGCTTTGAGTCTGGACAGTATTTCGGTGACGGAATTCTTTGTAAGTTTGGAGAGGTAGAATATCTCTGCGGCCGTAAATGCCTTGATATTCATGTTGGGATGATTCTTTTTTATTATACGCATCATGTCCTCGTAATAGTCCAGCGGCAGACTGGGGTGGAACCCGCCCACTATGTGAACTTCTGTAGCGCCCATGCGTTCTGCCATCGATACGTTCTCCTCTATCTGCTGTGGCGTCAGTGTGTATGCGTCCTCGTCGCCCTTTTTGCGGTAAAAGGCGCACATCTGGCAGCTAGCGGCACAGACGTTGGTATAATTCATGTAGTATGATGAGGTAAAGCTGACACGGTTGCCTACCTGTCGCTGCCGCACCATGTCTGCAGCAGATCCTAGCATGTGCAAGTCCGCGGACATTAGGTTAATTCCCTCATCATATGACATCTCCTCGCCCTTGGCTATGCGCTCCCACAACACATCGTGCTCTATAGCCTGTGTCAATGTGTGATATCATTGGCGCCGTTGATATATTCCTTGGGCGTCTCTCTCATTCTAGTCAGAAAACGGTGACATCGCCAGGCGCGGGCTCGCGACCCTGCGGTACCTGCATGCTACCGTGCTGCTCCTTGATATGCTCTCTTAGAGCATCAAGATCAGCAAACATCTTGCCACACATGTAGCATCTTGGCCGGTCTTCATCTACTAGAGGCATGACCATGTTTGTGGTTGCCATGATGGGGATTATAACATTATGGTGGACCATTGCGGTCATGGATAAGTTTGTGCATGCTCGATCCAATGTACTAATTGTTGCTGCAGCTGTGTCCTCTTGATTCGTATGAGTTCACGTGTTTTGATCATATGATAAGATTGTAATTGACTTGGTACGACAATATTGCGCTTAAACACCAAGTTTGAAATAGAATCTAATGAGTAGGCGTACAACACAATAATAAATGGGAGCAGGAAAACCGGCTGCTCCGGGACACCCTTGCGTCCACCAAGAGGAATCTTGCAGATGTGATGAAACGCGTGAAGGTATTGTAATGATATGGCGTATGAGTTCACCTGTGTCTAAATTTACGCATAACTGATCGCGACAGTTAATGTGATTTGTGCACAAGATTCCGGAAGACGTTAACTCATACAGTGGGGTTGCTCCAACAAAAAGTCATCCCCCATCCACATGAATTATGTATGAGTTCACCTGTGTCTAAATTTACGTATAACTGATCGCGACAGTTAATGTGATTTGTGCACAAGATTCCGGAAGACGTGAACTCATACTGAATTATGATTCAATGGAAGACGTGAAAAAATGGAGGCAAGAAATGTCAGAAAAGGTTGCACGTTACATAAAGATGGATTATGCCATTGTTACCCAGGATGAATCCCATTTCAAGACCGAGAGATTATCTGCGCGATTCTGGGCCCCTGCAGGCAGGCGCGTACTCATGGTATGAACCGGCAGGCGATACTGGTTCTCCATGGCCTGTACCATGATTAATGACGGTAGGGTATTCCTTGATGATTATACGGTCATAGATACAGAGAATTTCCTGGATCACATGCATAACAAGGTGGGTAAGATGGTACTATTCGTGGACATGGCACACCTCAAGGAAGGCCAAGGAATTCTTTGCTGATCGGGACATAATCGTAATAGAGTATCCGGTTGGACATCCATACCTGAATCCAGTCAAGGAATTCTGTAGCGTACTCAAGAGGGGGATGGATCACTCCCTACGATATTCGGATATCAATTACCACAAGTAGGCAGTGTATGATTTCAAAGATGGCCATAAGCTCGATTATGATTTTAACAAATTCTGAAACAGAAAACCAGCTGATGGATTAATACTACCAATCATGGAATCAGTACGCAAGGGGGAACCCAGTGATCCAAAAACAGAAAAAACGGTTCAAAAAGTGCAGGCGGTGTGGAAAGCACATCCGTGTCGGCCGGTATAGTACAAAAGGTCAAACTAGGTTACCTACAAAGTAGTTGGTACACTATTTCATGCCACTCTGATCAGGGAATAAGTGGTGGATTTTTGTGCGTGATCGTTCTGGAGGCCCATACATGTACACAGTCATTATACGCCACTAAACTCGTCATGAAGTATTCCATGTCCATAAAGTATGGTAGGGTACATTACTTACATCTGCTGATTTAGCCTGTCTGCCATCCCTGTTGTGATATTTTATGGAAAATCACTGCCAAGACTTATGGTGACTGCTATATGCTAGCATATCCTACATATTTGCACTGTGTTTATGTGTAGTTTGTTGAATAACTGAGCTTGCTCTAACTTAGGTCCCCCTGCCGCGATCTAGTTCTCCTAAACTATAGTGTGCTCCATAAGTCTATGACATGCAAGACGGGGATTGTGTGACGAATATAGGATATGTTGTCCAGAGACTTATGGTGGTCGCTATTTGTATGAGTTCACGTCTTCCGGAATCTTGTGTCAATAGTACGAAAAGTAAGTCCGCTTAGGATCCGGCGTACAGTAGTTCAGATTGCACAAACCACGAAAGGCTATGGTAAAGAGAATAACAGAGGAATCAATAGTAAGGCAGCGCAAAAGAGGCGTTGCCGCCACCAAAATGTATGAGTTCACGTCTTCCGGAATCTTATGCACAAATCACATTAACTGTCGCGATCAGTTATGCGTAAATTTAGACACAGGTGAACTCATACACCAAAATAGCTCAAGACCTGAAACAAGACACGTACGAAGATTGTTAACCAGAGAACGGGAACGACTCGAGTAAATATGGGCAGGCCCATGATACCAATCACCGCCACCCAGATACGAATGGTAACTGAAGCATAAAGCAAGGACCCCGCCGGAGTAGTACGTATTGCAAAGAGGCTTAGACAGAATTACAATATATCGCGCAGTATATCGCATAATGAAAAAGAATGGTACGGCAGGCTCATCACCTGCAAAGTCAGAGTGGGTACGCTATGAGCGTAAATATTCCAATGCAATGTGGCACTGGCATGTCATGAAAGATGAGCGCTTCAGGGGACTGAATCTCATAGATGATGTATCCAGGTGTATAGTCGGAGTGGCACTATTCTAGCATGCAACCTCAGAGAACGCCGCTCTATTACTGAGACTGGCAATGAAACGATTCGGTGCCCCTGCATCTAGGATAACGGCGCGTGTTTCGTAGGACAATAAAAGGGCAAGAAAAGCTGGAAACCCACACTATTCTAGGAAGAACTGGATCAAGACATCATACTAATCAATTCCAGACCATACTACCCGCAGACAAATGGCAAACTGGAGCGCTTCCATGGAATGATTGAGGACGAGATATGGCATTATGACAGTCTCCGGGATTATGTAGACTACTACAATGAGAGAAGGTTGCACTTCTCACTGGATATAGATAACGGCGAAACACCACTCCAAGAATAAAAAGGCGACCCAGACAATTAGAGCAAATGATACAAAATGGGTGGAGCGGGATGCCAATGACTAGCGGACCGACTTTTCATACATTACATTCCGGAATCTTGTGCACAAATCACATTAACTGTCGCGATCAGTTGTGTGTAAATTTAGACACAGGTGAACTCATACCGCTATTTAGCTTGATAAATCTACGTTTTACCTTCCGTTTGTAGTCAATCCATCCGCCGCGACTGTACGTTTCCAGTTCAGTAAATCATGATCCGGGTTTTATTACGATTGATGCAGGCAACCAGGCCATCACCGTTATCTATGTCAATATCAAGATCTTGCATACGCTGGTATATCGTGGAATAGTACGTGGATTTGTATCAGTTCAGCATCCACATAAAAAGTCAGATAGTTGTCGGTATCTCATATTTGTTGTTGTGTACATCGACGGCAATCATTATCGAGGTGTCCGCGTATTGGAATGGTACACCCTCCTTGTTTTTGCTGGATAAACTGATATCATCATCCCATGGGGGATCAGGCCCAAATGCATTCTCGCCTGATGTATTCGTTGTCTGTAGTTCTAATCAAATTTATTGTAATATTATAATATATTAATACTTTAATCTAAGACCACAACTATGCAATGAGGGCGCACAAACTGTTTCTTAGGGGCATGACTTTTACGTAACCTGATTGAGTTATGCAGTAAACTAGTTCACATGCAAAGTCATTTAAGATACAATGTGTATCAATAAGTGTGCAATTAAAGGACAAGGTTTGTGTTGTGACAGGTGCGTCCAGTGACATAGGCGAGGGGATAGTCAAGCGTTTGGTGGAAGAGGGTGCAAAGGTAGTACTGATCTCACGCAATCACAAGGCAATGGAGGATGTACGCACTCGCGTGGGCGGTATGGAGAGAACTGTATCTATGGTATGTGATCTTACCGATGACTCCCAAGTATTACATGCAATAGATCGCATAGTTTCAGAGTATAGCAAAATAGATGTACTTGTGAATAATGCGGGTATGATTAATGAGCCAGTACACTTTCATACCATGTCACAATCAATAATAGATTCGCTTATCAATGTAAACATGCTAGGCACGTTCAAGATTACAGGGGCAGTACTACGTAACATGTCAGAGATGCGGCAAGGTAGTATAGTAAACATAGGATCCGTATCATCAGAAAGAGCTACGCCCAAGGTACATTTAGCGGCCTACAGTTCAACCAAGGCAGCCATATCCATGTTTACAAAGTCCATAGCAGTGGAGTACGCCCGTCGTAACATCAGGTGTAATTGCATAAATCCTGGAATAATTAAATCGGGCGTGATAAAACCATACTTGAATGATCCTGCGGCAAGAAGTGTACTAGAGGAAAGGCTACCCATGGGTCGCATAGGCGAGCCATCAGATGTCGCAAACGCAACATTGTTCTTTGCATCAGATGAATCTTCATGGATTACCGGAACCATCCTCAATGTAGATGGCGGACGATCAGCATCCGAGGGTTAGGCATTCGCTTATCGTGTACAAATCATACCACTGTTGCTAGTAGCAGGGTATATCTTTAGAGATTGGTGAATTTATACAAGACTTGAAGTATGAGTTTATGTCTACATAGATTAGACATTATGCGCATGATTGACAGTAACAGCCCATGTTGCTTCAAACTGGGGTGTATTTTATGACACACAATCAGTCAAGCATGAACAATGTGAGTGGCACCTGCCAGCACTAACGTATGCCATGATTGCAAATGTCGTATAGTGGGGTGACCGGATCTTGACGTATATCATGAGTGAGCTAAATGGTAACCACAAAACCCATTAATTTAGTGGATTTTCTGATGAGTAATATTCGAATTATAATATCACGGAAATTATGGGTAGATATTTTTCAAAAATTTCTTGTACCTGTTATGCTTGTGCATAATAGACCGTATGCGCAGAATCACTTCTCCCACCCTGCACCTCTAAACCAAGTTGTTAGATACGAACAATTGACCTAGTATCATGTATGAGTTCACGTGTTTTGATCACATAATAAGATAGAATGCATCCCAGTTTTTTTTAATTATAACTGCATTCTGGCAGCAACCTCGTTCATAACAGAAAGGCCTTGAGCCCTCCATGTCTGAACACATGATACAAATGTAGACATGCGGCGCATTGCCCTTTCACCACCCTTTATCTGGCCACTAATCTTGCGGAATACCACTGCGTATCAGAACCGGTTCCACTGCTCCGCTGGATTGTTGGTGGGCTCTACACTGTCATATTCTAAGAATACGAACATGCCTGGTATGGCCTTATTCAATCCTTTTACCTTCTTTTGTAGTTCAGTATCATCAACATCACAGTACTGATGCATCTGCTCCTGTCTCAAATGAGTGTCGTAATTGCGCGGACGGCCCGCAGTGATTCAGGGATTCCCGTGCGCTCCGGAACAATCCTTTCAGGTCGTTGTCAAGTTTGATCCGGGCGTCCTGAGCACCGGGATCAATATAGAATCCTGCATGTAATGCCTGGGTATCGCGCAATAAATGCGCCCAACACAACTGGTGCTTCCCACCGTCATCAAACCGGCGGTACACAACGTACCTGTCCGTTACTATCGCTCCCTGGTAACCGTTCAGGTATTTGTTCACTACATTTGAACTCCTACTTTTGTCATATATGGACATCATCCACTCTTCGGCTCGCATCCCCCATACCCAGCCACGCCTACCCGCCAGTGATATACCAGTTTCGTCCACATGAATGCTGGGTGATTTTATTATATTTTCATGAATTGTTTCCATAAATGATTCACATGCATCGGCGGCCCTGGCAATTATGTTGTTTACCGCACCCACAGATATATTCAGGCCGAAGAGATCCTTCGAAATTACAGGTATGCGTTTTATTGGAATCTTTTCTGCGCGTAATGCAGTGATGGCACCGCATAATTGAACCCCAAAACTACCACTCTTTGGGACGCCAGCTGCTGGGGCCAGTTGTTTTTTGCCGCACTTGCATGCAGCCATTTCTATCACATGAAGGGTCTCCTCTATTTTGGCGGGTATTAATTCCGTTATGTGTCGTTGTTTCCAACCAATTTTTGTCATTATATTGCCGCACTCACATATTGGAGCACACTCAAAGGTGTGGCGCATTACTCTGTCGGGGTTGTGGGAACGGGAAACCCCCTTGTGTCCCTTTTGCGCGCCAGCCTTTTTGGCTGATTTCGTACTGGCTTCTGTCTGTTGCTTATTATCTCCCTGTTTTCGCTTCTGCTCCTCCTGTTTTCGCTTCTTGTACTGGAGGGATTGAAGGGATGGTGGCGAGTGAGCATTCTCATAATATCTAAGTCGCGTTGTGAGTACCGCAATTTTCCTGTCTTTTTCTACTAATTCCTCTTTTAATTCACTTACATAATTTCTAATAATTTGGAAATCTTGTATATGATTTCGTATTTCTTTTATGGTGTGTGACATATATGCTTCCAATACTCTCACACGTTCCTTGTAATGTGCAAGATCTTTCTTGTAATCCTCAATATCTTTCTTGATAGACGCAAGGGTATCCTGAAGAAGTTTATTTTCCAGTTCCAATTCCTTATAGGACCGGCGTCTTCTCATTAGATTCTTATTGCAAATTTGGTATTTAAGTAAAATATTGCCATACCAATCTATATCTTAGTGAATGATCAAAACACGTGAACTCATACCCCCCTTGTGTCCCTTTTGCGCGCCAGCCTTTTTGGCTGATTTCGTACTGGCTTCTGTCTGTTGCTTATTATCTCCCTGTTTTCGCTTCTGCTCCTCCTGTTTTCGCTTCTTGTACTGGAGGGATTGAAGGGATGGTGGCGAGTGAGCATTCTCATAATATCTAAGTCGCGTTGTGAGTACCGCAATTTTCCCCTGTTTTTCTTTTAGTTTCTCATTCAATTCATTTACATAATACCTAATAATTTGGAAATCTTGTGTGAGATTTCGTATTTCTTTTGTGGTGTGTGACGTATGTGCTTCCAATACTCTCACACGTTCCTTGTAATGTGCAAGATCTTTCTCGGTAGACGCAAGGGTATCCTGAAGAAGTTTATTTTCCAGTTCCAATTCCTTATAGGACCGGCGTCTTCTCATTAGATTCTTATTGCAAATTTGGTATTTAAGTAAAATATTGTCATACCAATCTATATCTTAGTGAATGATCAAAACACGTGAACTCATACAGTATCATGGGTTTTCCCACACAGACTCGTGTAAAACAGAAAAGTTAAGGTATGAGTTCACGTCTTCCGGAATCTTGTGCACAAATCACATTAACTGTCGCGATCAGTTGTGCGTAAATTTAGACACAGGTGAACTCATACAGATAAAGACTGACGGGACACATGTACGCGTACAACGTCCTGAAAAAAATCAGGAGGCAATGTACTCTGGTAAACAAAAAACCCACACGTATAACGTACAGATAACATCAAACAAGAAAAGACTGATAATTCACGTAAGTGGAGTATATGAGGGAAAAAGACACGATTATGGCATATTCAAGAATGATATTCCCCTTGGCGGCAAATGGGACAAGTCCCTAAAAGAATCAACCACGCCACCATCTGATAAGATAACAGTAATAGCAGATGCAGGATACCAGGGTATGAAAGACTTCCTACCCGGCGCAAAGGTCATGATTCCATACAGGGGTAGGGAATCACTCACTAAAACTGAAAGGAAATACAACCAATATGTATCAAAAAGGCGCATATTAATCGAGAATGTAATTCGAATGCTAAAGGTATATCGTAGATTAAGTCAGGTATATGATGGTAGTCGTGAGGAATTCCGGGAAGATCTCGTAGTATCTGGGTTGCATAATTTACACATTATGCACAAGCATACCAGGTACAAGAAATTCTTGAAAAATATCTGTCCATAATTTCCGTGTTATTATAATTCGAATATTACTCATCAGAAAATCCACTAAATTAATGGGTTTTGTGGTAACCATTTAGCTCACTCATGATATACGTCATCAAGATCCGGTCACCCCACTACATGACATTTGCAATCACGGCATACGTTAGTGCTGGCAGGTGCCATTAACATTGTTCATGCTTGACTGATTGTGTGCCATAAAATACACCCCAGTTTGAAGCAACATGGGCTATTCCTGTCAATCATGCGCATAAGGTCTATTATAATTCGGATATTACTCATCAGAAAATCCACTAAATTAATGTATGAGTTCACGTCTTCCGGAATCTTGTACACAAATCACATTAACTGTCGCGATCAGTTATGCGTAAATTTAGACATAGGTGAACTCATACAAATTAATGGGTTTTGTGGTAACCATTTAGCTTACTCATGATATACGTCACCAAGATCCGGTCGCCACACTACACGATATTTGCAATCACGGCATACGTTAGTGCTGGCAGATGCCATTAACATTGGTTTGTTCATGCTTGACGGATTGTGTGCCATAAAATACACCCCAGTTTGAAGCAACCTAGGCTGTTACTGTCAATCATGCGCATAAGGTCTATTGGCCCTAGTCAGCTTTTTGTCTGTGCCCACAATCATGCCATTCCCCTTGTCTATGCCAATCTCTTCCGCGTCTGTATATTGTGGAGTAGTGCGGGGTTTGGTGCCCTTCCAGTAGTCCTGCAAGGAATCCGGATACCTGCCTGTATCTCATACTTAATGCCGTTCTCAGTGTCATCTAACATGTCCACGGTATACTGGTAGGGAGCACCCTCCTTGTTATGGTTGGCCTTTTCAATCCCACGCATGGTTGAAGCCAAATAGCCTCCCGCTGGACGTACTTGGCATTGTCGGTGAATACCATCAAGTTTGTTTAAAAAATCTCAGATGTAATACTTGGATCCAAGTTAGTAATCACTACGACAGAATAAGTATGAGTTCACGTCTTCCGGAATCTTATACACAAATCACATTAACTGTCGCGATCAGTTATGCGTAAATTTAGACACAGGTGAACTCATACCAGAATAAACGAGAATACTCAAACCGTTTCTCACATACATTTTTAATCTAACTTGTTTGGAGTTATGCAACTAACTAGTGTAATCTAAGTGGATATAAACTCGTACAATTCTACAACACATGCTGCTAATACTTGAATTTTAAATTCGCGTATAAAATAAAAACACGCATGTAATGCTAGAACACAATATAGTCTAACGCCACAGCGTCGCTTATTAGTGATGTGTGCCTTGCTCCTATTACGTAACCGTTTTTTATGTCAGAGGTAGGGACCCATCTATTCGTAGAGGTATAGTGGCGTTTCTCTGCTAACTCCCGCTCAATGGATTCTATATCAAACTCGGCTTCTTCTACTTCTTGGGTAGCTATATGCCGTATTGTTACCAGTATCTTGGTTATCTTTATACGATCACCAAACCTCCATTGAACGGGAGGGTGTTCGTCTGAGACTTCAAGTACCTTGATCTTCATTTGTTTGGTACCTAGAGCATCACTACTAATCAACAACCTCTCGTCAACAAACTCCTCAAAGCTGGTTCGATGGCGTGCTGATCCTGTGCTGGATACTGTTTCTAGAATGCTTTGCACGTCGTTACGGGGTGTATCTTCAATTATATCTGGCTCCTCGTAAACTTTGTCCTCTATAGGTTCATCCTCTTGCGCGGCGTCTTCTTCCTCTACTACGTCTGGATCTTGCGGAATGTCATCATCTTTTTTATTTCTGATTTTTTCCCATATACCCATACCAAAATATAGTCTGTGCGACATAAAAATATAGCCACTCCAGTCGTAACCGTTTAGGTAGCGTAAAGTATGAGTTCACGTCTTCCGGAATCTTATGCACAAATCACATTAACTGTCGCGATCAGTTATGCGTAAATTTAGACACAGGTGAACTCATACAGCGTAAAAGCTCAGACATCGTATGAGTTCACGTCTTCCGGAATCTTATGCACAAATCACATTAACTGTCGCGATCAGTTATGCGTAAATTTAGACACAGGTGAACTCATACCAGACATCTAGACGATAAATACATGATCATATGTGAGGTATTATGATGGAAATGGCGATAATGTATATGCTCATGGTGTTTTTTAAACGGTTGTCCATGGGTAACCTAATCGATTACGTGTACACTTTACGTCGTCTATATATTGTGTAGACCAACATACTGCTAGCCATTACTGCAAGTGTTATGGCACTCCATACTGCTAGTGATACGATGTCGACTTCGGCCACAATACATCAGTACAATACGTAGATTTTGTATTTTTCGCCTGACTGTGCTGTACACTAGAGTCCGCAAAATAATTCTCGTGTGCTCCTGTCTTACATCATTGTTCCTTTGGTGTATTGATCCGGCATACCATTGGTATCTTGGATCATTCTCGCCATGGTATGTATGGCTTAATTACCGCGACCTTTTTAGCGAATTCTGCATCTCTATAGCTGTCACCATAAGTCTTGGCGGTGTTTTTCCATAAAATATCCCAACCGGGATGGCAGACAGGCTGAATCAGCAGATGCAAGTAATGTACCCTACCATACTTTATGGACATGCAATACTTCATGATGAGTTTAGCGGCGTATAATGACTGTGCATATGTATGGGTCTCCAGAACGATCACGCACAAAAATCCACGTATGAGTTCACGTGTTTTGATCATTCACTAAGATATAGGTAGGAGTTCATATGTAGTGGACAAATACCTGAACGGTTACCAGGGCGCGATAGTCACAGACAGGTACGTTGTGTATCGCCGGTTTGATGACGGTGGGAAGCACCAGTTGTGTTGGGCGCATCTATTGCGCGATACCAGTATATTACATGCAGGATTCTATATTGATCCCGGTGATCAGGACGCCCGGATCAAACTTGACAACGATTTGAAAGAATTGTTCCGGAGCGCACGTGAATCGCTGCGGGCCGTCCGCGCAATTACGACACTCATTTGAGACAGGAGCAGATGCATCAGTATTGTGATGTTGATGATACTGAACTGCAAAAGAAGGTAAAAGGATTGAATAAGGCCATACCAGGCATGTTCGTATTCTTAGAATATGACAGTGTGGAGCCCACCAACAATCCAGCGGAGCAGTGTAACCGGTTCTGATACGCAGTGGTATTCCGTAAGATTAGTGGTCAGATAAAGGGTGGTGAAAGTGCCATGCGCCGCATGTCCATATGTGTTCAGACATGGAGGGCTCAGGGCCTTTCTGTAATGAACGAGGTTGCTGCCAGAATGCAATTATAATTAAAAAAACTGGGATGCATTCTATCTTATTATGTGATCAAAACACGTGAACTCATACCATAAACAAGTCTTCGATTCATCATGTCAAAAAAAACAGTATCAATCTCCACAAGTTATGGATTCGAATCAAACATCCGAAGAGCAAGTGGATAAACCAAAAACTGTATTCTTGGACAAGTGTATGAGTTCACGTCTTCCGGAATCTTATACACAAATCACATTAACTGTCGCGATCAGTTATGCGTAAATTTAGACACAGGTGAACTCATACCATCCATCGTGTATTTATCTATAAGTTCATGTCTTCCACAATCATATAACTAGATATCGCGGTCCATCATGCATGAATTTAGGTATAGTTTAGCGTCGACATGGATTTTGTCATTACACTATAATAGTAGACAACATTTCAAGTTATAATGGGTGCCTCATACGGCCTCGGTTCTCTCCTTAGTATAGACGACCTTATTTGGTGCGCATCTTCGCTTTCATCAGAGGACTCAGTTTGGATTCCCGAGACATGGGGCATGGAGGGCTTTGCAGTACTGGCAGCTGTATCACAGCGTAGCAGATGCCACACCATAGGCTCATCCATACTTAACGTGTATTCCAGGAGCCCTGCCGTATTGGCCATGGGAACGGCGACACTAGATACCTTATCTGGTGGTCGATTCATACTGGGCCTAGGTGCCAGTAGTCCAGCTATTGTTACAGGCTTACATGGCTCCAAGTATGTTCAGCCCGTACAACGTGTACGGGAGCACGTCCAGATAATACGGCAATATTTGAGTGGAGATAGGATAGACTATGACGGCGACATATATCAGCTGCAGGGATTTTCCCTTATGGTGAAGCCTCCCCGTATACGAGTTCCGATATACTTAGCAGCGGTTAATCAGCGCATGGTGGATCTAACTTGGGAGATTGCAGATGGCATAATATTCTATCTAAGACCAATAGCAGAAATGGCCCATATAATAAAGACTATGCAACAAGGCCGTCACATACATGTGGCATGCCAAATCATAACAGCAATATCCGAGGATGCAGAAATGGCATATCAACGCGCTCGACGTACACTCGCTTTTTACATATCAGTAGGCCAAGTATATCGTGAGTTTCTTGCCAGTAATGGATACAAAGACCAAACCGAACGAATATTTGACGAATACAAGACGTTTGGTCTTAGAAATGTTGCCAAACTTGTGCCCGATGACATGTTACATGCGCTTACCGCATGTGGCACTCCCTCAGAGTGTAAGGCCACACTAGACGCTTTTCGAAAGGCGGGAGTTGATGAACCCATTTTGCAATTCAACCCTACGGGAGACATACACGACTCATTTAGGTTACTAACGGCGATGTGTAACTGAGAGTCGCAATGGTGGCATCAGGTCACACGCAATTTACCATGAGTAATAATAGAATTGAGGATTTACTACTTGACGCAGTACGAGATATGTTTTTGGAAAACAACGTTGACAACAGCGATATAGACTGTGTATTGGTATCCACTAATGATACCAAAAGGTATCTGGGCGCCATACTCTCTGAGCTGGCGGGCATTAGGCCGCGCATATCCAACACCATAGAGAGTATGTGCAGTTCCGGAGGAAGCGCCCTTGTATCTGCATACTCATACATACGATCGGGACTTGCAAAGATGGTCCTGGTAGTGGGCGCGGAGGTGATGGGCAGTCCCGGTAGTATATTAGAGTGGGACATATCACGCGGCCAGTTTCGTAGTCCCGTATATTGGGGATCCATAATGAGTAAAGCATACAAACGCCAGTATCATGTATCGCCGGAGAAGATAGCCGCAGTAGCTGCCAAGAACCGCACTATAGCACAGGATAACCGGTACGCAATTGATGGCAACAGATACACTATACCAGACATACTACAATCTAGGGTAATAACTGAGGATCTACGACTTTTGGAGTGTTCACGTACATGCGCCGGTTCTGCCGCGGTCCTACTAACAGCGGAGGACATGTATCGCGATATAACAGACACACCCGTGTGGATAGAGGGGATCTCATCGTATACTATGCGAGCTGGATTTAGTTCATCTAATAATTACTACTCATTGCCTGCCGCACACCATGCCGCTAGCGAGGCATATAGGATGGCCGATGTAGAACCCAGAGACATAGATGTTGCAGAGGTACACGATGCATTTGCCGTCTGCGAGCCCATGGCGATAGAGTCACTGGGCATAACCGCTGCCGGAAAGGGAGCACAAATGTGCTACGATCTGTATGGTAATGGTAGTCACCGCATAAATCCTCGAGGAGGCATTCTGGGAGCAGGTCATGCTTTGGGCGCCACCGGAGTTGCCCAAGCCACAGAGATACTGCTACAGCTCCAGAACAAGGCAGGAAGTAGACAAGTGGACAACCCCACCATCGGCCTAACTCATGGAATGTCTGCAGCAGGAACAACATCAGTGGTAATGGTGGTGCAATCATGACGTATGAGCAGAATCTCAGACTTGGTACGTTCTGCATGGTATGGTGCAATACATGTAAAGATATGGTATGGCCACCATCCAGATACTGTAGTGTATGTATGAGTAATACTGTTACAGTACCGTGTCGTGACAAGGGAACTTTGGTGGAGTTCTCGATTCGTGAACACATAAAGTTTGGCATATGCCGCTTTGGCAAGATGAGCATTATGGGCGAAATAACGTCCAAATCCTGTTTTGTTGGCATGAGTGTAGTTGTGTCACGATGCGGCATAAACGAGGCCGGACCGTTCTATGAATTCAAAGACGCCAGTATGTGATAAAAACTACATCGTGACGCACATGTAAGGAGTCTCGAAATTCTGATCAAATGTCCACACCGTAGGCAGATCCATAGTCCACTGGACCCTCAGATGAAATTTATCTATGATAGGACCCCACCCGTACAAGGAATCTGTCGTGTCCATCATCTTCCTAGGGTGGCTACCCGCCAAAATTATCCCATACTTTACATGTGAGCGGCTCAGGATTCGCAGTATATCCATGGCAAGAACATCTCCCATTTGAGGAAGACCGCCGGTGAAGAGGACGGGGTTGTCATATCCCAAAGATGCATAGTCAAAGTGAGCGGCATCTGTACACCTTATGTCCAGTGACACACCCATGTGATCTGCCAATATCCGTTGTAGTTCTACCAAGTTTGGATCTACATCAATGGAGCACGCATTCATGTTCAATATTTTGGCGCAGAAAGAGATTCGCCCATCACCGGATCCTATGTCAATTACCTGCGAATAACCCATTTGTTGTAATCTGAGGACCAGAATGTATGCAGACAGCACCCATGTGGGGTAAAAGGGTTGTGTGCTACCCGGGTTCTTTATGCTATCCAGCCAGTACTGATTAATATCCCCCTCATATACAGTACAGTGGACGCCGGATATAGATTGTGTGTATGTATCATGATATATTGGATTGGAATTGCAGAGTTTATGTAGAATCCCAATATGTTTCCGGTTCAATCCGCCCCAATCTTGTTGCGGAATAATTTCCTGTATGTGAGATCCACCATCATATTCATGATAAAAGGTACGTTTTAGGTGACAAAAATTTTGTGCGATCTGGGAAAACATACAAGAAAATATTACAGGCTGTGAATATTATACATATTGGTTGTAAAATTTGTCCGGCATAGACGCTCGAGTCTTTGGTATGAACTCACATTCCCCACTCACATAACTAATCATTCGCGTCCTGTCTTGTATAAAAATAGACATTACAGATATTGTGCTGGAGCGACGGAGCACTGTTAGGGCAACAGTGGCTATTCTGGGAGTCCGTGTAAGCATATTTGCGGGGACGCATTCAAGATTATAACTAGAATTAGCACCACATTATGCAGTTGTGCATGGACGTACGTACCAAATGTCAATATTATTACAGAATAATCTGAACCGCTACTTCCAAAAATATGCGAATTCGTATTTACGCCAGAATCATGTATTTATTTTTTATAGATAAACACTTCACAGCCAGCTAGTGATTAGGATTGTATCTAAGAATTGCGCCGATCTTGCCCAAGCTACCCAGCATCGAACCATGCTCAGTCTTTCCTGATACAACCTCCAAGGCAGTACCCACTTTAGAAGATAACAGGTGGAGATAGTCCACCAAATCCTGCTCCATAACTTCTGCATCCATAGAGTCACACGAAGGACACGGTTCGGATTCGTAGGAGCTCTTTGTAGATATAACGTTGGGTCGCTCAGTTATAAGTTCTCGTATGTGGCCACACCGCCTACACTTACCAGCAACATAATGTAAATTTGTGTCATCAGTTATTATTACTGTCTGGGCCACATTATTTTTTATGTAGTTTGTGACCTCGCTTAATCCGTACGCGCCAAGACCGGAGGAGTTGTTTATCTCACGAAACAGGCGCTCCACCAATTTCTTTTCTTCCACCATTCTAAAGTCAGATAGTATATCGGTAGACTTTGAAAATGCTTCACGTATACCCTCAGCGCCGGAATATGAGGAATCAATGGTGGATATTATGTTATTCTGAAGCCTATACTCCAGATAGCCTCCGTTAATAAATTCGTCCTTGGTGGGACCGGGACCAGATACTATGAGCCCCCGGACTTGATGTATGTCAAGAAACAATTCTCTGGTGATCTTGGCCACACGATTAAAGTAGTATGTAAGCTCCATCTCCCGGAGTTTTTGGAACCGTTTGGCTGACTGACCTCCCTGTCGATGTTTGCCTGCAACTCCAGAACCAGTATGTGATAGGACATCCAAGATGTCCCCGCGTAGCAATCCCCAACCAGCATCTTTGGTATCTATTGCCAGAAACCCAATCAGGTTATCGTCTTTAAGCATATTTTTGAGTATATCGACGTGAAAATGATCATCGCACCTATACAGATACTGTTTTAGATCCTTGGGCGGATCAATCTCATATATTTGCAAAACTTCGCTACCCAGAGGTCCACCGCCATCAGGCGGCAATACGCCGCAAAATATAGCCAGTCCGCGTTCTGGTGTCTTTTTGTACATTTTAAGACGCTGAATAACTTTGCCAAGAGAGTCGATTACATGGTTTCGTGTGAAATCAGACTTTATGTTGGATGCCGTACCTTGCTCTTCTTGTAATACACCAATAACCTCGTGGAGTTGCCTGTTTTTAGGTATGTATACTGTGATTAGTTCGGTGCCATGACCGCTTTTACGGGATAGGTCATCCAGTAGTTTACGTATTCGGTACATTTTAACCGAATTCTGCTTAGTAACAGATATCTTGCTCATGTGGAGGTTAGAATTGTCTTCAATATGAGGTTTATTGTAACATTTCGTCCAATATCGATTCAAATACGCTGTAGGGTTGATTTCCAACCACCCTTACCGCTTTTTCTCCATTGTGTATTATAAACGACGGAGTGGCACTTATTCCCATATCCTGGCTACGAGTGTATTCTGCATTTATACTGTCAGTGTGTCTGCCTGAATCCATACACTCCGTAAAGTGTGAGGTATTCAAGTTCGTGTCCAAAGCAAAGCCGTACAGTGCAGCACGAGTTATCCAGCCGGTTCTCTCACCACCCCAGTTCTCGTATAGTATATCATGGTATGACCAGAACATATTCTGCTCCTCTGCACAACGAGATGCATGTGCAGCCAAGACTGACTCTGGCCCATTCAACGGAAAGTCGCGGAATATTATACGGAGAAGCCCCGTATCAACATACTCCTCTTTCAGCGTGTCCAGAGTGGTTTGGTGAAACCGGTAACAGTAAGTGCATTGATAGTCACCCCACTCTATCATCGTAAGCGGCGCATTTGTAGAACCCAATGAAGGTGAGCCGCCAGTTTCTAAGGATCTTATACTGTATGGACTAGAATCATCAGACTCAATCAGATAAACTATGACTAATCCGGATACCGCACCCACCACTACAGCAACTATTACGCTTATCAGCACAAGTTTCACAAGGTCCAAGCACTTTGCAGAGATAAATTTTTTTGTAGTCATTCAGTAGTGCGAAAAAAGTCCGCTTAGGATCCGGCGTACAATTGCCAACCATCCTAGGCCGCACAAGCCGCGAAAGGGCGTGATAAGCCAAGGAATCAAGACAACATATCGTAAGGCAACGCAAAAAGAGGCTTAGCCGCCATGCAAATATCTCAAGACCTGAGCATCAGTTCAAGACACGTACGAAGATTGTGAGCCAGATTACAGAGAACAAGAACAACTTGTACAAGGATGGACAGGCCGATAATGCCAATTACCGTTGCACAGATGCGAGTAGTGATCGAAGAATACAGCAGGAATACTGCTGGCGCGATACACACTGCAAAGGGACTGCGGCGCGATTACAAAATTCCATATCACACCATATATCACAGAAGAACGATACGGCGATATCATCCCCAGCAAAGTCAGAGTGGGTACGCTATGAACTTAAATATTCTAACACAATACGGCACATAAACTGTCATCTCATTAGGGATTCGCTCTACAAGGGTCCAAATCTTATCACACATCTTGATTACGCTTCCAGATGCATCACCAGAGATGTACGCCTCTCACATGCCACATCAGAAAAATGCCATTCTATTACTGAGACAAGCAATAAAGAGGTATGAGTTCACCTGTGTCTAAATTTACGCATAACTGATCGCGACAGTTAATGTGATTTGTGCATAATATTCCGGAAGACGTGAACTCATACATAAAGAGAGCCGGCGCCTCCCGTACCCATACTATCCGATAGCGACTCATGCTTCGTGGGCAAAATAGTCACAAGAAGGGCCGGAAACCCACACACCATTCTAGGAGAAACTGCCAGCACGTGACATCATACTAATCAATTCCAGACCACACCACCCGCAAACAAATGGTAAGCTGGAGCGCTTCAACAGGTATGAGTTCACGTGTTTTGATCATATGATAAGATTGTAATTGACTTGGTACGACAATATTGCGCTTAAATACCAAGTTTGAAATAGAATCTAATGAGTAGGCATACAACACATAATAGACCTTATGCGCATGATTGACGTATGAGTTCACGTCTTCCGGAATCTTATGCACAAATCACATTAACTGTCGCGATCAGTTATGCGTAAATTTAGACACAGGTGAACTCATACTGATTGACAGCAACATCTCATGTTGCTTCAAACTGGGGTGTTTTATGGCACACAATCAGTCAAGCATGAACAATGTGAATAACATCTGCCAACACTAACGTATGCCGTGATTGTGTATGAGTTCACGTCTTCCGGAATCTTATGCACAAATCACATTAACTGTCGCGATCAGTTGTGCGTAAATTTAGACACAGGTGAACTCATACGTATGAGTTCACGTCTTCCGGAATCTTATGCACAAATCACATTAACTGTCGCGATCAGTTATGCGTAAATTTAGACACAGGTGAACTCATACACTCATACTTCAACAGAACGATTGAGGACAAGATATGGTACTATGACAGCCTCCGGGATTATGTGAACTACTATAATTAGCGAAGACTACACTTCTCGCTAGACATCAACAACTACGAGACACCGCTTCAGGAATAAAAAGGCGACCTAGACGATTAGTGCAAAGGATACAAAATGGATGGAGAGAGATATCAATGACTAGTGGACCAACTTTTCATACATTACGCCATATGGACAAACGCCAAAAACAAATATAGCTATATTGTCACTTAATGCCAACAATGACAGTAATAGATCTACGTAATTCATTGGAACCCATGACCAGATCCATTGACAATGATGGACTCATAGTAGACTGTAACCAAAAATACGCCAGAATGATGGGGCATACACGCAACGAGATTATAGGAATGGATATGCATAATCATACGCCCGAATCAAGCCATGCCAAACTCAATGAGATATTTGAGTTATGGAAGGATGGGCAGAGTGTTAATAATGAAATAATTTCGCTGATTACAAAACATGGCAATGTGTTTGATGTGTATCTAACCATAGAGAACGAAGTGAACCGCAAGGGCAAGGTTATACGGAGTAACAATTCCATGCTGGACTATGGAGAGGTGGCCGATTTTCAAGAATTAGTGAGAACAAACAAATACAAAAGCTTGTATGAAGAATCAAAGTTTATGTACCGTACTGTAAATATAAATGGAATAATAGTCGACTGTAACAAAACATACCATACACGGCTGGGGTATACCAAAGCAGAGGTAATAGGACGAAGTCTGGTAAAACACACTGCCGACTCAAATGTATCAGATATCCTAATCAACATGGCAAAATGGCGCCTTAATGCCGAATCTCAACCAATAGCAATAAGATTAAAGGCCAAAAATGGTGAGACAATTCCTGTCAAAATATCAGCCACAAATCTCCGTGATGAAAAAGGTTTACTTTTGGGTAGAAATTTTATATTGCAAGATATAACTGCCGAGGAAGAAACACAAAGAAAACTGCAGCAATATCAGGAAAAAGAAGAGGAAAAACACAAACTTACCATCAATATGATTCAGGATCTCAAGAAACATGCAACGTTAGTGATGTCTAATACTGGGGCCATATCAGACAGTCAGATAGATTCGGCAGGGCAACAATCCGCCGTAGACACGATCAAAAAGAATTCCTTATCTTTAGATCATATCATAAACAGTTTACTAAGTAAATATGTGTTAGATAAACAAACTGTAGAAGCCGGCAAATTTAGTATAGTAGAACTATGTGATAATGTAGCTGGCATGCTAAAAATGCAATTAGATATGAAAAAACAAGAGCTTATTGTGCAGAGAGAGCCAGAAATTACTGTTGTGAGTGATTATGAGACACTGCAAGCTATACTCCTTAACCTAATTTACAATGCCATGTCTGTCGCTCCAGATGATGGCAAAATATCTGTAAAGATAACACAAGATGGAGATTATGTTAAATTTTCTGTGTCGGATAATGGTGTCAGAATGCCAGAGAAAAAAGCAAAAAAACTATTTAAAAAATCTTATTACAACCAAGATACCAAACAGACCATAAATTATGCAGATATGGCATTACTTATGTGTGACAAGTTGGCTAAGAAATTGAATGGTCAGTTAACAATGGAAAATGAAGGGAAGGGTACAGGTAACATGATTAGTGTAACCATAAAGAATAGTGATGTATAAGCAGATTAGGATGAATGTTTATAATTTGAATTTTAAACAATAGTGACAAAAAATATAAACATATCCCCTGTGGTTCCATACTTTTACTGTTAATATCTTGTATTAGTTCACATCTTCAGAGTTTGTTGCATAACTGACTTTGACAGAATACAGGTTCCCCCATGTCGTGATCTACGTTGCTGCCGCGTCCACCCACTCGTTGTACTTGGCTACCCTCATGTATGAGTTCACGTGTTTTGATCACATAATAAGATAGAATGCATCCCAGTTTTTTAATTATAATTGCATTCTGGCAGCAACCTCGTTCATTACAGAAAGGCCCTGAGCCCGCCATGTCTGAACACATATGGACATGCGGCGCATGGCCCTTTCACCACCCTTTATCTAGCCACTAATCTTGCGGAATACCACTGCGTATCAGAACCGGTTACACTGCTCCGCTGGATTGTTGGTGGGCTCCACACTGTCATATTCTAGGAATACGAACATGCCTGGTATGGCCTTATTCAATCCTTTTACCTTCTTTTGCAGTTCAGTATCCTCAACATCATAATACTGATGCATCTGCTCCTGTCTCAAATGAGTGTCGTAATTGCGCGGACGGCCCGCAGCGATTCACGTGCGCTCCGGAACAATTCTTTCAAATCGTTGTCAAGTTTGATCCGGGCGTCCTGATCACCGGGATCGATATAGAATCCTGCATGTAATATACTGGTATCGCGCAATAAATGCGCCCAACACAACTGGTGCTTCCCACCGTCATCAAACCGGCGATACACAACGTACCTGTCTGTGACTATCGCGCCCTGGTAACCGTTCAGGTATTTGCCCACTACATATGAACTCCTACTTTTGTATATCATCCACTCTTCGGCCCGCATCCCCCATATCCAGCCACGCTTACCCGCCAGTGATATACCAGTTTCGTCCACATGAATGCTGGGTGATTTTATTATATTCTCATAAATTGTTTCCATAAATGATTCGCATGCATCGGCGGCCCTGGCAATTATGTTGTTTACCTCACCCACCGATATATTCAGGCCGAAGAGATCCCTCGAAATTACAGGTATGCGCTTTATTGGAATCTTGTATGAGTTCACGTCTTCCGAATCTTATGCACAAATCACATTAACTGTCGCGATCAGTTGTGCGTAAATTTAGACACAGGTGAACTCATACAAATATTTCTCTTTTAATCACCCGGCGTCATCGTTTTGCTACACGTGAATATGGAGAAAATTATCCATGTTATGAGTGATTATATATAATTCCCAATACCTAAATATACAAAGCTGATCTCAATACATATGGCGGAATTTTATTGTAAGGCTTGCGGAGTGCGACTGTACCACGAAAATGAGGCCACACTCAAAGTGGAGGTTGCCATACACAAGAAATTCTGTAGAAAAGAGCAGGGTAAATTCCATAGCTATATGCACAGGGATCCAGATCACATGGAGACGTTTGATGCAGAGAGAGCTAGCGACGCAGAAGGTAATCCCATACTAAAATAAACCGTATGCACAGAATCACTTCTCCCACCCTGCACGTCTAAACCAAGTTGTTAGATACGAACAATTGACCCAGTATCATGGGTTTTCACACACAGACTAGTGTGAAACAGAAAAGTTAAGACCTAATTTTGTAGTACCAGGTATGCTAAAAGCAGAAGAACTCACCAAGGAGCAGTTAGTCACAGAGTACAACCGTCTACACACCGAGTCCGAGGCCGAAGTAACAAACCTGCGTGGCAAACTTGAAGCTCAAACAAAGAATGCACTCGTTTCAAATCTTGATGACATCATAGAACGCAAGGATCAGCTTCATTCCCTGACCGGATGCACTCCGGAAGAGTTCAAATGGATACTAACCAGATTCACAGATACGTAGAGTCCCTGGAAGGCGATGATGCACGGCGATTCATGGAGTATGAGTTCACGTCTTCCGGAATCTTATGCACAAATCACATTAACTGTCGCGATCAGTTATGCGTAAATTTAGACACAGGTGAACTCATACTTCATGGAGCTTACAAATGGTATGAGTTCACGTCTTCCGGAATCTTATGCACAAATCACATTAACTGTCGCGATCAGTTATGCGTAAATTTAGACACAGGTGAACTCATACGTCCAGGGTTACATTGCAATCTGGATTGGAGATAGAAAAGGCGTTTACTGAATCAGGTATACCCGAGGGAATATTTCAGACAGTCGTCGGTAGTGTGGACTCGGCGAATCACCTGATTGACTCGGACGTGAATGCTGTCACTTTTACTGGAAGTACAAATGCAGGGGCAAAGGTGGGCCAAAGAGCAGCCAGGAACCTGAAAAAATGTGTCCTGGAGCTGGGAGGTAGTGATCCCTTCATAGTATTAGATGATGCAATAGTAGAGAAGGCAGCCGAAGGAGCCGTAAAGGGCAGATTTATCAATTGCGGGCAGAGCTGTGTGGCATCAAAGCGGTTCTTTGTGAGTAAGAGTGTTGCCAAGGATTTCATAGAGATGTTTGTTAAAAAGACGTCACAGTTGAGAGTTGGGGATCCTGCATCATTGGAGACAGATATTGGCTCCCTCTCAAGCAAAGATAGCCTTGATACCATTTCTGGGATTGTGGAGGATGCAAAGGAGAAGGGAGCAGAGATACTTTTGGGAGGCTCGCAAATGGACAGGGACGGGTTCTTTTACAAGCCGACCATACTTACCAATATAGAATCAAATATGAGGATTACCAGTGAGGAGACCTTTGGACCTGTTGCACCCATAACTATAGTCGAGGATGAAAACGAGGCCATAAGACTTGCCAATGATATTGAGTTTGGTCTGGGTGCCAGTATATGGACAAAGAACTTACAGAAGGCAGAAAAGATATCGAGGCGCATTGAATCAGGAATAGTTAGCGTGAATAATGTGGTCGTATCAGATCCCAGAATTCCCTTTGGTGGGATAAAGCATAGTGGATTTGGGAGGGAGCTATCAAGGTATGGAATGCTGGAGTTTGTTAATATAAAATCGGTCAGATTCTATGATGATTTGGTTCATCATCATTATGTGGAATAGTGGATAATCGTACGAGTTTACATCTTATATTTACGTGCTTAAATCACACTAATTATTGTGATACGTCGTGTGTAAAATTAGACATATCGTATCATTAACTAGTAGCTAATACTAATTTAAAATCAGGGAGACGTGTATTTGTAGCTTTAATTAAGTTAATTGCATTTTGTACACAACACTGACCACTAATATTTACATCTATATACATACCACATATTTCCTTATGACGTATAAAATTTCTCGCTTTATGTTTCGGTTCGGTATTTATGATATACGTCCGTGCTTCTGGTGGAATTGGAAGATCTTCTTTCTTTAGTTTATTATTTTTTATTAGACCGTATGCGCAGAATCACTTCTCCCACCCTGCACGTCTAAACCAAGTTGTTAGATACGAACAATTGACCTAGTATCATGGGTTTTCCCACAGACTCGTGTGAAACAGAAAAGTTAAGACCTAATTTTGTAATACCAGGTATGCTAAAAGCAGAAGAACTCACCAGGGAGCAGTTAGTCACAGAGTACTACCGGCTACGCACCAGGTCCGAGGCCGAAGTAACAAACCTGCGTGGCAAAGTTGACAGTTTACGTGGGAAAAATGACAGCCTGCACGCCAAACTTGAAGCTCAAACAAAGAATGCCCTCGTTTCAAATCTCGATGGCATCATAGAACGCAAGGATCAGCTTCATTCCCTGACCGGGTGCACCCCGGAAGAGTTCAAATGGATATTAATCAGATTCACAGAATACGTAGAGTCCCTGGAAGGCGATGATGCACGGCGATTCTTAGAACTTACAAATGATCGCGGGCACGTGAACAAATTTCCGGTCAGGCATGTACTCTTAGTTACACTGATACGCCTGCGCTGCAATACAAAGCAGGAGCTGCTGGCAGCAATACTCAAGATAAACCAGTCAAACATATGCCGTTACATCCAGTTTACAAAGCAGGGACTGATCAAGATACTCCCAACGGCCGATACCGTTGCAAAAGCAATATCGCAAATCAAGTCAGCATCGGACTTTAAGGAAATTGTTCCCGGTCGAGCCGGAGGGGAAATAAAGACTGACGGGACACATGTACGCGTACAACGTCCTGAAAAAAATCAGGAGGCAATGTACTCTGGTAAACAAAAAACCCACACGTATAACGTACAGATAACATCAAACAAGAAAAGACTGATAATTCACGTAAGTGGAGTATATGAGGGAAAAAGACACGATTATGGTATATTCAAGAATGATATTCCCCTCGGTGGCAAATGGGGCAAGTCCCTAAAAGAATCAACCACGCCGCCATCCGATAAGATAACAGTAATAGCAGATGCAGGATACCAGGGTATGAAAGACTTCCTACCCGGCGCAAAGGTCATGATTCCATACAGGGGTAGGGAATCACTCACTAAAACTGAAAGGAAATACAACCAATATGTATCAAAAAGGCGCATATTAATCGAGAATGTAATTCGAATGCTAAAGGTATATCGTAGATTAAGTCAGGTATATGATGGTAGTCGTGAGGAATTCCGGGAAGATCTACTCGTAGTATCCGGGTTGCATAATTTACACATTATGCACAAGCATACCAGGTACAAGAAATTCTTGAAAAATATCTGTCCATAATTTCCGTGATATTATAATTCGAATATTACTCATCAGAAAATCCACTAAATTAATGGGTTTTGTGGTAACCATTTAGCTCACTCATGATATACGTCATCAAGATCCGGTCACCCCACTACACGACATTTGTAATCACGGCATACGTTAGTGCTGGCAGGTGCCATTCACATTGTTCATGCTTGACTGATTGTGTGCCATAAAATACACCCCAGTTTGAAGCAACATGGGCTATTCCTGTCAATCATGCGCATAAGGTCTATTATGCACAAGCATACCAGGTACAAGAAATTCTTGAAAAATATCTGTCCATAATTTCCGTGATATTATAATTCGAATATTACTCATCAGAAAATCCACTAAATTAATGGGTTTTGTGGTAACCATTTAGCTCACTCATGATATACGTCATCAAGATCCGGTCACCCCACTACACGACATTTGTAATCACGGCATACGTTAGTGCTGGCAGGTGCCATTCACATTGTTCATGCTTGACTGATTGTGTGCCATAAAATACACCCCAGTTTGAAGCAACATGGGCTATTCCTGTCAATCATGCGCATAAGGTCTATTAAATACTCTACAATATATTCCAGTACACCAATCCAAGTATTCAACTGTACACTATTGTTGTCTGGGAATATTATCTTAAGTGGCTTAGTATGTTTCTTTACAACAACCTTGTCCAAGCATACAATTTTTTGTTTATCCACTTGCTCTTCTGATGATTGATTCGAATCCGTAACTTGTGATGAATGCATGTTATTTGACGGTAATTGAATTAATTGTTTGTAGAATTTTGATAACACAGACAATGTATTTCCAACATCACTACTTTTAATTTCACATTCACAACTTATAGAGGTCGAATTGGGTGTGAATATTCGCCAGTAATTACCATTGGTGAGTATACCATATTGGAGTTCTTTTTCATCTTTCATGTAACCAAGTAATTGCTCACGAGAATCATCCAAACGAGCACCTAATTTGTATGAGTTCACGTGTTTTGATCATTCACTAAGATATAGATTGGTATGACAATATTTTGCTTAAATACCAAATTTGCAATAAGAATCTAATGAGAAGACGCCTGTCCTATAAGGAATTAGAACTGAAAAATAAGCTTCTTCAGGATACCCTTGCGTCTACCAAGAAAGAACTTGCACATTACAAGGCAGGGGCCATGGGCCGCCTTGTCCTACGTCTTGCGGCTACCGAGAAAGATCTTGCACATTACAAGGAACGTGTGAGAGTATTGGAAGCATATATGTCACACACCATAAAAGAAATACGAAATCATATACAAGATTTCCAAATTATTAGAAATTATGTAAGTGAATTAAAAGAGGAATTAGTAGAAAAAGACAGGAAAATTGCGGTACTCACAACGCGACTTAAATATTATGAGAATGCTCACTCGCCGTATGAGTTCACGTCTTCCGGAATCTTGTGCACAAATCACATTAACTGTAGCGATCAGTTGTGCGTAAATTTAGACACAGGTGAACTCATACCACTCGCCACCATCCCTTCAATCCCTCCAGTACAAGAAGCGAAAACAGGAGGAACAGAAGCGAAAACAGGGAGATAATAAGCAACAGACAGAAGCCAGTACGAAATCAGCCAAAAAGGCTGGCGCGCAAAAGGGACACAAGGGGGTTTCCCGTTCCCACAACCCCGGCAGAGTAGTGCATCACACCTTTGAGTACACACCAATATGTGAGTGCGGCAATATGATGACAAAAATTGGTTGGAAACAACGACACATAACGGAATTAATACCAGCCAAAATAGAGGAGACCCTTCATGTGATAGAAATGGCTGCGTGTGGGTGCGGCAAAAAACAACTGGCCCCAGCAGCGGGCGTCCCAAAGAGTGGTAGTTTTGGGGTTCAATTATGTGGTGCCATCACCGCATTACGCGCAGAAAAGATTCCAATAAAACGCATACCTGTAATTTCGAAGGATCTCTTCGGCCTAAATATATCGGTGGGTGCAGTAAACAACATAATTGCCAGGGCCGCCGATGCATGTGAATCATTTATGGAAACAATTCATGAAAATATAATAAAATCACCCAGCATTCATGTGGACGAAACTGGTATATCACTGGCGGGTAGGCGTGGCTGGGTATGGGGGATGCGAGCCGAAGAGTGGATGATGTCCATATATGACAAAAGTAGGAGTTCAAATGTAGTGAACAAATACCTGAACGGTTACCAGGGAGCGATAGTAACGGACAGGTACGTTGTGTATCGCCGGTTTGATGACGGTGGGAAGCACCAGTTGTGTTGGGCGCATTTATTGCGCGATACCCAGGCATTACATGCAGGATTCTATATTGATCCCGGTGCTCAGGACGCCCGGATCAAACTTGACAACGACCTGAAAGGATTGTTCCGGAGCGCACGGGAATCCCTGAATCACTGCGGGCCGTCCGCGCAATTACGACACTCATTTGAGACAGGAGCAGATGCATCAGTACTGTGATGTTGATGATACTGAACTACAAAAGAAGGTAAAAGGATTGAATAAGGCCATACCATGCATGTTCGTATTCTTAGAATATGACAGTGTAGAGCCCACCAACAATCCAGCGGAGCAGGCTTTGCGATACGCAGTGGTATTCCGCAAGATTAGTGGCCAGATAAAGGGTGGCGAAAGGGCAATGCGCCGCATGTCCACATTCGTATCATGTGTTCAGACATGGAGGGCTCAGGGCCTTTCTGTAATGAACGAGGTTGCTGCCAGAATGCAGTTATAATTAAAAAAACTGGGATGTATTCTATCTTATTATGTGATCAAAACACGTGAACTCATACGTTATCTTATCGGATGGCGGCGTGGTTGATTCTTTTAGGGACTTGCCCCATTTGCCACCGAGGGGAATATCATTCTTGAATATGCCATAATCGTGTCTTTTTCCCTCATATACTCCACTGATATGAATTATCAGTCTTTTCTTGTTTGATGTTATTTGTACGTTATACGTGTAGGTTTTTTGTTTACCAGAGTACATTGCCTCCTGATTTTTTTCAGGACGTTGTACGCGTACATGTGTCCCGTCAGTCTTTATTTCCCCTCCGGCTCGACCGGGAACAATTTCCTTAAAGTCCGATGCTGACTTGATTTGCGATATTGCTTTTGCAACGGTATCGGCCGTTGGGAGTATCTTGATCAGTCCCTGCTTTGTAAACTGGATGTAACGGTATATGTTTGACTGGTTTATCTTGAGTATTGCTGCCAGCAGCTCCTGCTTTGTATTGCAGCGCAGGCGTATCAGTGTAACTAAGAGTACATGCCTGACCGGAAATTTGTTGTATGAGTTCACCTGTGTCTAAATTTACGCATAACTGCGCGACAGTTAATGTGATTTGTGCACAAGATTCCGGAAGACGTGAACTCATACAATTTGTTCACATGGCCGCGATCATTTGTAAGTTCTAAGAATCGCCGTGCATCATCGCCTTCCAGGGACTCTACGTATTCTGTGAATCTGATTAGTATCCATTTGAACTCTTCCGGGGTATGAGTTCACCTGTGTCTAAATTTACGCATAACTGATCGCGACAGTTAATGTGATTTGTGCATAAGATTCCGGAAGACGTGAACTCATACCTTCCGGGGTGCATCCGGTCAGGGAATGAAGCTGATCCTTGCGTTCTATGATATCATCAAGATTTGAAACGAGGGCATTCTTTGTTTGAGCTTCAAGTTTGGCGTGCAGGTTTGTTACTTTGGTCTCGGACTCGGTGCGTAGCCGGTTGTATACTGTGACTAACTGCTCCTTGGTGAGTTCTTCCGCTTTTAGCATACCTGGTATTACAAAATTAGGTCTTAACTTTTCTGTTTCACATGAGTCTGTGTGGGAAAACCCATGATACTAGGTCGATTGTTCGTATCTAACAACTTGTTTTAGACGTGCAGGGTGGGAGAAGTGATTCTGCGCATACGGTCTAATAATTAATTTAACATTTTAGAAAATTCAGATAGATACATATGATTAAAAATACATACAACATACATACGCTATGCAAGCAATTATACTAGCAGGAGGCAGAGGATCACGATTACGCCCCATTACGGATTATGTTCCCAAGCCTCTAACTGATTTATCCAACACGCCACTTCTCGAATGGCAAATTAGATATCTACAGAAATTTGGTATTACAGACATTGTAGTATGTTCAGGATATAAGACAGAGATGATAGAACATTTTGTTAAATGGCATGGTTGGAATAATGTAACAATTTCTAGAGAACACAGTCCATTGGGAACTGGTGGTGCAATAAAAAATGCATCAAGTGTCATATATGGCGAAAAATTCCTAGTGATGAATGGGGACATAATAACTGACATAGACGTAACAAAAATTCCCACAGACGGTATTGCGGCAGTACCCTTACGTACAAAGTTTGGAATACTCAGTCTGGATGACGACTACATATCAAGTTTTAACGAAAAAGTTGCCGTGCAGGACCGATGGATTAATGCGGGAATTTACATACTTAGCCGAGACGCGCTGGATCAGCTTCCAGCCATAGGCAATATAGAAGATACGCTATTCCCACAATGGGCACGCTCCCGTAGGTTAAAGGCAGCAAAATTTGTAAATGCCCAGTGGTATTCCATTGACTCTTTTAAGGACATAACCGACTGCTCCGCAGTTATATCAAGTATCGTTTAGATGCACATTACATACACATCTACTTTAGAAGGTAACCGTTTGTATGAGTTCACGTCTTCCGGAATCTTGTGCACAAATCACATTAACTGTCGCGATCAGTTGTGCGTAAATTTAGACACAGGTGAACTCATACAACCGTTTAGGTCGCGTTAAAGATCAACGCCTAGATGGTAAATTCATAGGCATGTGTGAGGCAACATGATAGAAAAGGCAAGAATGGGCATGTTAGCGGTGTGTTTTGAACAGTTGCCCAGGGGTGACCTAAACGGTTGTATGAGTTCACGTCTTCCGGAATCTTGTGCACAAATCACATTAACTGTCGCGATCAGTTGTGCGTAAATTTAGACACAGGTGAACTCATACAACCGTTTAGGTCGCGTTAAAGATCAACGCCTAGATGGTAAATTCATAGGCATGTGTGAGGCAACATGATAGAAAAGGCAAGAATGGGCATGTTAGCGGTGTGTTTTGAACAGTTGCCCAGGGGTGACCTAAACGGTTGTATGAGTTCACGTCTTCCGGAATCTTGTGCACAAATCACATTAACTGTCGCGATCAGTTGTGCGTAAATTTAGACACAGGTGAACTCATACAACCGTTTAGGTCGCGTTAAAGATCAACGCCTAGATGGTAAATTCATAGGCATGTGTGAGGCAACATGATAGAAAAGGCAAGAATGGGCATGTTAGCGGTGTGTTTTGAACAGTTACCCAGGGGTGACCTAAACGGTTGTATGAGTTCACGTCTTCCGGAATCTTGTGCATAAATCACATTAACTGTCGCGATCAGTTGTGCATAAATTTAGACACAGGTGAACTCATACAACACAGATGCTGCCCATACCGTGGGTAAGGTAGACGGCTATCACAAGAACAATCGAAGCAACGCACTTTTCTTAGCTTGGGGCAACCTAAACGGTTACGATCCTCAAAGTACGTCTCCATATTGTGCAGACTGCGATAGAATTATGGCACATCAAGTGACATGAAGAAAA
>CBDATR010000032.1:0-7418 GCA_965200155.1 Nitrosopumilaceae archaeon
TTGTTCTGTACGTGAGTAACTCAGAGACCAACACTCACTCTTACTAATCTTACTAAATAGTAAACCAGAAACTAACATAGTTTGTACATCACTAAAACTGAAAATAGAGCTCACCTTACTGAGCCAGCACTTGAGACACCATAGAACTCTAGAACAGTGTGCATAGAGCTCGCCTTACTGAGCCAGCACTTGAGACACTGTAGAACTCTAGAACAGTGTGCATAGACCTCGCCTTACTGAGCCAGCACTTGAGACACACTGCAGAACTCTAGAACAGTGTGCATAGAGCTCGCCTTACTGAGCCAGCACTTGAGACACACTGCAGAACTCTAGAACAGTGTGCATAGAGCTCACCTTACTGAGCCAGCACTTGAGACACACTGCAGAACTCTAGAACAGTGTGCATAGTGCTCGCCTTACTGACACACTAGAACAGTATGCGATACTCATAAGCACTAGCTAACAGCTAAGAGGGCAAGTTGAGTCCTAATATAATATTGGTGGCAAGAGATTCTAAGTATTAATTGACACTGGGTAAGATACTAGTTCACTTACTTTTCCTCTTATTCTAATGTCTTGAACTTGGTAAAGGTACTACTCAAGTATCATACCAGCCCCTCTCCCCTCCCCCCCTCCCCCTTTCCAGAAGGTTTCTGGAAATTGCTAAAGATATTTTAAACAGTTACATTATTATTAGTTCTTTGAATTGTGTAGCAAGGATGCAAGTATGTACCACATTATACCAATGACCTAACATGACCTAACATGACCTGACGTGACCTGATGTGACCTGACGTGACCTGATATGACCTGACGTGACCTGATATGACCTGACGTGACCTGATATGTCCTGACATGACCTGATATGACCTGATATGACCTGATATGACCTGATGTGACCTGACATGACCTGACGTAACCTGCATTTTTTTACTTATCATTACAGGAATACAATTTCACGATGCTTCCATCAATAATAGTGTTGAAGGATGCAAGTGTTTTTAATTTCAAAGGTATGTATTTATGTGCATATTGTTCTAACTCATACAGTGTTTTCAAAAGAGGGAGATTCTTTTCCATACATTGACTTCTATTTATAGAAAGAGATCTCCCTCACTCTAAGACCTGGTGGTTGTGGTGGTGGTGGTGGTGGTGGTGGTGGTGGTGGTGGTGGTGGTGGTGTGTGTTGTAGTCAGAGTGTGATATAGAGTATTCTAGTTACTCTATTGATTATTGATGCTGCATCATGATTGAATTTATTTCAGATACTCTATCTCCTTATGCTCTATCGAAATGGATTCTTCTGGAAAAGTATGTGACTGAATCTGTTACTATAATTATCATGATAATCCTTTTCTGAGGCTTCACAAATCAGGACCTATTTCATGAAATGAATGAATAAGTAGCTATTATTGTTGTTGTTTTTGTTGTTGTTAATATTATTATTATTACTACTGTACACTAGATATTCTTATTTCGTATAATATGTTGCTGAAGAATATTAATTAATTTTTCTGTTTATTATTTTATAACAGGGATGTAGCTTTCCCAACAGTAAATATGTCTAATCTCCGAAAGTACCTTCATCCAGTGTTAGGTAAGCACAGGGCGATACTAGATGTATGCTTAAGATTACAGAGGTGTGCTTGAGATTACAGAGGTGTGCTTGTCTTGACATTCCAGTCACATGTCTCTATCTTTAAGTTGACAGCTGCGATAGAGCAGCTGCATGACTGGTGATTGGGTGTGGCATTTTTAGCGTATTATGAGACTATAACATTTGGTGATTTTTATTCGGGTAATTTGACGGTAATTTGAAGGTTGGGGCTTTTATCCCAGTAATTTGAAGGTCATTGAACACATGGTTCAGAGGCACACTCTGTACTTGTTTATGGGACATGCAGCTAACTTTACAGTAGTATGGTGTATGGGTGTGTAGATAATGTCCTTGTGATCAAGAGTCTGTTAGTGTTTGTTAGTTTATCTCTGCGTTGTTAATATTTCTGGTAGGGACCAAGTGGATGCAGTGGATGTTAGATATTAATCAGTACATGGTAAAGGGTCTTCACATGTAATTATTGATCCACCCACTCATCAAAATGGCAGTATGATTGCCTGCAAAACAGTTTATAGTGGAAGGAGTGATTCTAGTGCATATTATTAGAAATAGTGTCTATGTATATCCATAAGTCCATAGGAGGAATCCAATGAAAATATTGAAGTGAATTTTTTTTCTATGTCCCTTTACCTATTGAAAACAGTGAAAGTTAATTGGATCTCTATGGTACATCATGTTAGTGTGTACTTAATTGATGTGAGTCTGGGGTTGGCTCTGCTCCCCAGCTGTGGTTGGCTCTGCATTAGGGGTTGGGGAAATGTGCTCCAAAATCTACCTATTATTCTATTCCTAAATTCTCCCAAAACCTGCCTATTATTCCCTGAGTCCTGCCCATTATTCTCAAGTTATGCTCACAAAATTTAATTGTAAATTAGCGATAGTTATATTGCAACATAATCGATGCTTCTATATAATCTTGAAGACTGGCTTCTTGTTGTTCATTAAATGAGTTCTTAAGTAATGAATAAACTCGCTCTGATTGGACTGAGGACTTAATGATCATGTGATTCATGTATAATGGATATTAACAAGCTAGTGGTAGGGTATAGGCCTATACCTATCTCATCTGCCACTGCCAGCAGTGCTATCAGGGCAGCTGAGCTGGCAGCATTGTAGCTCAAACTCACCGAGTCAAGTCCATTATTCTCAAAATTTTGTCTATTATTCTCAAATTATGCCTGATGCTTTGGTACTCCTATTATTCCCAAAATTATGCCGGCATATTTCCCCAACCCCTACTCTGCATTCCCTGTTCTGTGGTTCCCTGGCTGTGGCTTGCTAGATGTGCTACCTCTGTGGTTCCTTGGCTATGGTTTGCTGTTACCTAGATGTGCTAGCTCTGTGGTTCCCTGGCTGTGGTTGGCTCTGTTCCCTGATGTGCTAGGCCTGATGACCTGGTTGCTTGCTTGCTGGAGACAAACTCCCTGTATGCTAGAATTTTTTAGAGAATCTTAGTCAAGGTTGTCTTTATCAATTCCTTGTTACCCACCACTGCAGTGGCTCTCTCTCTCTGTCATCCTCATTGTCTAAAGGTATCACTTGGGTCTTCTACTCTGTAGATTTTCTCAATTCTTGATCATGATCATTGGTATTCCATCCATAATCCAGTCCAGGATTCTGGTACCCCATATGTCAGTCTTTGGTCCAACATTACCAGTGTTTATCCCTCACCTAATGTTAAAACATACACATGACTACCCTTTATCTAAAATATGACATGCTCAGTGAATCTGTTTTGTAATGTGTAAAGCTACTTCCCTAGTTGCACCCATTAGTGATGGATTCCTACATAGCTTAGACCTTGAAGAATAATATGTTTAAAGATGAGGAGATGAAAACAATTTATTGAAAATGAAGAATGATGGAGAATATTTTTTTGCTATGGAGGACTATTACAATCCCTTACATAAAGAGTGCTATTGCACTCTCATCCTAAAAGTTTTCATTTGTCTGTTACACAGAGAGAAATAATGGTGCCTAATTAGCCAGTACTTGCAGAGTGTTTCGTTGTAGGCTACATTATATAATGTTCCCTGCACATTTAGGTCGGAGGTTAGCTCTTCTTGCTGTGACTGAGGATCCAAATCATCGCACTTCAGTTGAGAAGAAGTAAGCATATAATATGTATGCAAACTAAACAACTTATAGTTTGGGGTGCAATGGTCCCAATCATTTTAAATGGAAGCATAAACTATAAGGTTATTTCCTGTAGTTTCAGACATTACCAGATTTCCTGTAGGTTCAGACATTAACAGATTTGGTTGGTTCTTTGGTAGAGTACATCATGCAATTTGAAAAACTTTATAGAGAAATATTTACATTGAAATATTCTGTTGTTTAGAGCAATTGAAGTGATCAAGAAACAGGCATATGGCAGGCAACTACATCAGTAAGACCACGTATGGTTACGTATCTCTACTCTCTGTAGTTTGGTTGTTGTGATTCAGGGGTCCAGTCTTGCTCTATAATATGGTGTAATAATAGGAAATGTGATGGTCAAATAGTTGGCAACCTGCTCTTTGAAACCTGGGAAACTATTATTTTGGTGCAAATAATAATATTATTCATGAATATTGTTCACACTAGAAAGTTCCAATATTGTCTTCTTGAAGGTGGAGTGATTCCAGAGTTACTATTGAGAAGGTAAAATCATCTCTTCCAGTCTGTACTAAATCTAATACTAACACAGTTCACTAGGAGAATTCCCGTTTTTCTTTGTGTTTGAACCATACACAGGATACTACTACCTATTCCAGGTATGTACATTATACTCTCATGTGTGTACGCCTTTGTAACATCTTCTGTACACATCTGACTAGCCTGGAGAAAAGAGAGGAAGTATTTCAGATGGAAGTATTAATCGATTTCTCTCAGATATTAATAATGGGAAGGAAGAGGTATGAAGTCAATGCAAATGTTAGGGATAGTGGGTAGCATAACAAGCTCATGTGTGTTAGGTTGCATGCAGAAGCAGGCCAAGTAGCCCTCTATTAGTACCAATAGAGAACATGTGTGTTAGGTTGCATGTAGAGGCAGACCAAGTAGCCCTCTATTAGTACCAATAGAGAACATGTGTGTTAGGTTGCATGTAGAGGCAGGCCATGTAGCCCTCTATTGGTACCAATAGAGAATGCTACCCATTCTTTAAGCTAGAAAAAACTACTTGGCAATTAAACCAAGAACTTTATATTAGCCATTGTTCAAGGTCAAGGATTGAAGTAACTCCATTCACATGAATGGAGTTACTCCTTCACTAGGACATAATAGATATAGCTAGCTACTGTGGAAATATATTCCAGTCTTAATGGAATCCTACCTCTAGTGATGGTTATGATGTGATTGTTATATTGTAGCCTCAAGGTGGCGTCACCATTACTGACCATATTATTCACGTAAGTATCTAACTACGGCTGTAGTTTATGAGAACTGAGCTAATTGTAATGACGGCTGTAGTCATCCTATTAAGAGGGTTTTTTGGGGTAGGTATAAGCAAGAAAATCTCTACAAGATCTGTTTTAATGATGTAAGATGTTGAAAGATCTTAATTAGATCTTGGCTGATGAAAAATCTTATGTAAGACGATTTAAGATCATGATAAGATCATTTTTAATCACTCTAATATTTTAGCATGATCTTGAATTACCTTTGCATAAAGCTGTATAAGATCAGGATAAGATCTTAGCATAATCTAAGCATGATCTTGTTAGAATCTCTCAGTACACTTCTAGCAAGATCTGCATAAAAGCAAGGACAATATCTTAACAGGGTCTCGTCCAGCAAGTTGGTTGTCAGATGCAAATACAACTTGTGGTTTCTTCTTAATAGTATTGAGTAAGTAGCTACTAGCAACCAACTTGAAATTTTTGTAAATGATATGTCAGATCTGCATCAATGTATGCATAAGATCTGTGTGTAAAACAGCCTATATTAAGATGAGGTTGAGATCTTACGACATTGGGTCAGTTAAGATCTTTCCATTTGCTGGAGTGGAACAATCTGCTCAGGAAAATACCTATCTGCAATGGCCAAATTGTAGGTGCTATCAATGATGTTAGAATAGTCAATGATGTTAGAATAGTCAATGATGTTAGAATAGTCAATGATGTTAGAATAGTCAATGATGTTAGAATAGTCAATGATGTTAGAATAGTCAATGATGTTAGAATAGTCAATGATGTGTTGTGTTGCAGCCAGAGCTGTATCAGAAAATGGCTGAAAAAGTTTTTGATACGTATTTTAAGGATGATATTCAATTGTATTTCAATGCATGCTTTACTGGAATATGAACACACTTTTGAAGCATACTGTCTGCTGAAACAGCAACAAGCAAAGTTTCTTCACTTTGTAGATATACACGTCAACACACCTTGCAGCCTTTGATCAAACATTCAGTAACACTATTTTAAAGTTGGAAAATTGTTATTTTCATTATTACTTGTAAACATGACATACCAAAACGTAGGAGTTGGTGAATTCCAACTTTTTTACCTCGTTAACTATTACTAAATCCAACATGTGGCTATTCTTATTCGTATTACAATTGCCTTGCAGTCCACTCAATGTGAATAACCAAGTTAATGTGTAGTAACTTATATCATCTGCATACTGCAAGGTCATAAACGTTAACTGTTGCAGTATCTTATAAAACCCCACCCACTTCATTATGAAGTCATCCAGTGAGGTACTTCATTACTCAAATTGCTGACCTGACATGTGTGAATCGCACTTCTTTCATTCAGAGGTGAAATATTTTGTGGTCAAGTCATAGCTGTCCACATGTAGGGACTTATTTTTTCAAGACCTTGTGCTTGAGTTATTTTCTGTAAAGCTTTCTCTTAGTGAAAATAGCCATGTCTTCTAAAAAACCAACTAGTGAAAGAACTAAGAAAGTCCCTCTGAGACTGAGGGATAACGGAGAACATATTTCTAGAAAGTCTAAAAGTAAGTTTATTTATTTATTGTTAATGTGAATTAGAAACTGATAATTTTGTGGTGCTCTATAGAGTGGTGCAGAATTGTTTGTTCAGAAGATGAGGAGGTTGCTAAAAATCTTGAAATAGAATCATATGATTATGTTACTGATGATCTATGTGTTGGCAATGAGGTGGTATGGCATTGTATAGGTTGTCCTCACACTGTAGTAGTGAAAGAGGTCCATGGTAAGTTTAGGTGCAATCAGAAAATTATGGTGGAAATACTCTTTTTGTATTCTAGGTGAAGAAAGGCCTCTATGTATACCCAAAAAAGAACGTTATTCAGAAGATAGTGTCATTGAAGAGGATAATCCACCTCCACCAAAGGTAACACTACTCTTTCATACTTCATCACGTTGCCTCCTATCATCTTGTACCTTGCTCTTTACACTTGTGCCAAGTTACTACTCAACACCCACCCACTATCCCAATATGTGGATACCAAACATAACTGGCACCTGACCGTGGGAAGGGGGGGACCTAGTTAACTTTAGGGGGGTTGAAAAGGAGGGTATAATGGAGGATGGATTAAGGGATGTCACAATCCTATGATTAAGGCTCCAGCAGAATAGAGATCTTCATCATGTAATATTCTTTAAATCTTAGAAAGCTTCTATTGTGGTGAAGAAAAGTGTACCCTCAACGAGCACCAGCAATGATGTCAGTGGTGGAGAAGATGCTGATAGCATTACAGGAGCAAGTAATAAGGTACTACATTAAAAGCCACAATTCATGTGTTGATAGCCAGTGAAACCTCCAAATAAGGGGCAAATTGGGACCAGCTCATTTGTGTGGAGGCTGTCCTCTTTATGGAGAAGTTAAATTTC
>CBDATR010000033.1:0-10971 GCA_965200155.1 Nitrosopumilaceae archaeon
TGTACTGTATCTAATCCTAAAGCCCATAGCAATAGTACAATTGACAATGATGTAATCTGAATGATTTGTTACTCAGAGAAGGAGCCAAATGTTCTGAGGATGTAATATGAATAATAGTCATTATAATGCATTGTATTTAGTTATTATTGCTAGCAAGTATCTGTCACACAGTGGCACTTGGTGTATAATGTAGTTAATAATCCCGAGAAACAAATCAATTTAAATGAAGCAAAAGAGAAGGCACTGTTGTACTGCCGGGTGTTGTCCTGGAACTACTTACAGCTCTAGCAGGCCCTAAGAGTTAGGTGTGAAGTTACTCGGATGGGAAACACAATGTGGGATTATTTTGTTGTGGAGAGGAGAGCAGGAGAGGGAGAGGAAGAGGGCAGGAGAGGGGGTTGTAGGACATGTGTACAGAGCTCTAGGGAAATTTTTGCCTGATCACATGACACTTGCATGTGGTGACATTGATCTTGTTGAAAGTACAAGAACCTGATCTCTAGACTGTGGGCTTCAATAAAGTTTTACATATTACTATACATACAAAGAACACATTCACTGAATAATCTGAATAATCTTGTAACCATTTATCTTACAATAATGGAAATTGGGGGGGGGCACCCTTATCACATTCCTGTCTAATTCCCTGGGTGACCAGTGAACACAATACTTGCTTTTCTAGCAATCAGTCTATAGGAATCTCTCCCCTTTTAGACCTAAAAGAACTGATGAAGGTGGGAGTAGACTTCTCCGAAAGGCTATTCTGGGACTCTCATCTTCACACAAGAGAGCCAGGACCACGCCCACCCCTGCAGAGGGGCGTGTAGCAAAGAGGATCCATGGAAGAGAAAAGGTTATTATTCTGCCAGCATCTGTTCTCAGTGACCACACATCAAAGAAGATAGTGTTGGCAAAGAAACCAGTCCAGACTCCAGGTAACCTTAACTTCTCTACACTTAAACAGCTGGGGATAACCTGGTCTTAGACCTTTAGCTTAGATAGGAAAACATCTGACACAGGAGTTATTTGTAACTTTGTAACAACATTCACTGTAAGCTGGTTGAGTGATAATGGTGGCTGTGGTTGAATCTCTTGTGAATTCCCTTAATAATTATGAACTCTGTGGTTTATTAATCTTGATACTAAAACTTTATGCAGTATATTCCCAAGAGGAAGATGTGGAGGAAGTAGAGGAAGCAGAGGAAGAGGAAGAAGATGATGTGATAGTGGAGGTGGAAGAGGGAGAGACTGGTGAGTATGCTGACTTTGTGACAGAAAGAATTCTGGAAGGTAATACAATGTCAAATCACTGAGCAGAGTTTTGGGGGGAGGAAGGGGGAGTGTCCCTAGAAACCCTCCCCTACCCTCTCCAGGAGTTGGTTTGCTCCTTAAAAAGTTGCCACTATAGTCCACACACTATTCAACAAAACCTTTCAATATAAGATTTGTACTTTCACCCTATTTGTCCCTGCCCACCCCAGTCTCTCTGGCAATTTATCCCTCTGTAACTAGGATAGCATGTGGATACTGGATCAAAGGGATATGTCTCTGAGGTTAGACCACACCCCTAGGGCTAGCATGTGACCTAAGTAGGTGCGTGTCGGGTTTAGTGTATAGTATAGGTTATTGGCCTCTTATAAGGATATTCTTTCCTTGAAGGTGAGGAGGAAGCAGAGATCGCTGATGTAAAAAATGTAGTCCACCGTGGCAACATGATAAAAGTAGTAACATCTTCTAATGCCGTGAGGAGTGGAAGTGAACGTACAGTGGACCTGAGGGAGATCATCAATAAGAGTCGAGAAGATAAGAAAGAAACAAGGTGTGTTATAATGTTTGAGGTGTTCAAGTATAAGGAGTTCTGTGTTAATTAGGGACATAATCATTTTTCTAATCAAAAAACACATCTTTTGGGTGCTTCTGTGTAAATTTCCTTACAGTATTCTTATTGTATATTATAGTATATTACAGTAATCTTATTACAGTGGAACCTCTCTAACTCAAACACTTTGGGACCAGAGGGTGTTTGAGTTAGTGAAATGTTCGAGTTATAGAACACATGATGTAATTAGCTTGATGTGTACATTGTATACACACTATTTAACTATTTAAATGGTATCTTCCACATTAAAGAAGTCTTTTGTTTCAAGTTAGTGCTTCTTCTAAGGGCTGCAGCAGAATGAAGTCTGTGCAATAACATTAAACTAGAACTGTTGGTGTCTGGTTGCTGTTCTTAGTACATATTTAATGCAAATCTCAAAGGCTTCTGCTGTAGCCTTGTGAGTGATTTCATCTTCACTGTGTGTTGATGTTTCTTCATCTGAGGAGCAGCAATCTTCAATTCTTCTGGGCTAATTAAAAACTACAGTGTGATGGGTGTAGTTTTGGCAGGTGTTCGAGTTACTGGATAGTTCAAGTTAGAGAGGTTCAAGTTAGAGAGGTTCAAGTTAGAGAGGTTCCACTGTATATATTATTGAATATTACAGGTAAATTACAGATGTAATAATAATGATGTAATGTAAGGAATTTACACATAGAAGCACCCCATTTTTTCCTCTCCTAGCCAAGACCTTTATCCTTATCATTAACTCTCATTAACTCTCATTGGTCTCTAGAGACTGAATTCTTCATTTGGTGGGAGGGGGTTAATTTAGAGTCGGAAATAATGTTGGAATGAGATGTTATCTCTCATATTAAGTAGCTTTGTACCAAAGTTTTAGGGAGAGGAGACAGAAACATGAGGTAGTTAGAGTCATCAATGAAGGAGAAGAAGTTTTCTCTCTCGTGAAAGTTTTTTTTTTTTAAATTTTGAAGGGAAAGTTCCCTTCTAACCCCACCCACTCTGGATAAATCTCAATTCACGGGAATAATACTTTCTCTTTGGGCAGAGTTGGAGGTGGGTAGATGAATAGTCTTACCAATCCCTCTAACCCCACCCACTCTGGATAAATGAGAGCAATGCTTTACTCTTAGATTTGTGGTCACACTGGGTGGAGCTGGGAGTGGGCAGACCGAGAGTCTTACTAACCCTGAGTCCAAGGACAGAGCTGTACTGGAAGAAGAGGGAGGGAAGAAGAGTGCAAAGGAGAGATTAGGCCTCAAAGTCGCCGAGCAGGAGGTGGTGGCACACAAGGAAGAAGAAGTCGAAGCAGAAGAAGGTCAGAGGGTGGGGGAAATGTTTATAAGGTGGAATTCCTCTGTACTTAAACAAACTTCTATAATAGCATTTCACCCTGAAATGAGGACACACCTCTAATTTGGACACTTTAGAGATGTCCTCCTGTATTTCATGCTCTTTAAATCTTACCATCTACTGATAATGTCTGTAACCCCCTGACACCAATGCCACACCCTCTCGCTCTCTCTGCTGCTACATTGGGGGGGACTTACTGGCATTTTCTTCCATTTGAAGCTAACATTATACACTTTTATGATAAATAATTATAGATTTATCACCGTTTGAACAAGCTATGATTTGACTTGGCTGGTCTTGTTTGGGATCTATAGCCATTTTTCTGGGGGTCAGTCAAATTTAATACCACCAAAACATAAATATGATTTCAAGTTTGAAAGTACATCTTAATTCTTCATGAACTGTCTAGAGACTCAAACCAGATCACAGCCACAGAGAAGCACTATTGGTATGATGTGTTGTGTTCTGCAGATGTTATTGGAGACATTCCCAAGAGGTGCAGGTTCTGGCCCAACTGTAAGAATGGTGACAGTTGTCCTTACTACCATCCCACCGTCCCCTGTAAGCTATTCCCAGACTGCAAGTTTGGCAAAAAATGCTTGTTTGTTCATCCTCAGTGCAAGTTCAACTCCAGGTGAGACCCCTCCCTCCCCTCTCCCTCTCCTCCCCCTCTCCTTCCCTTCTCTAATTAATTGAAATTTCAACTCTGTGGTAGCTATATGATAGTAGTATGTTATTCTTTTTATCTATCTCTATAGATGTACGAGGGTAGACTGTCCTTATCTGCACACAGCACCGAGACACTTGGTGGCCAAACCGAGAAGTAAGCTATTGATGTTTCACTCTTGGTGGGGTCTGGTCTCTTGTCACTTCAACGCCAGCTAATTAACTCTTCATAAGCTAGCTGATTAACTCTTCATAAGCTAGTTAATTAGATACTTAAAAATAGCACATGCTCACAGTTCTGACCAGACCCCTTCCTTCTCCTGTATGACATCATCTCCTGTATGACGTGACCATCCTCTGAATACCAAATCTTTTTCTAGTTATTTGTGTCTTCATTCTCTTGTTCTTATTTCCATACAGTTATTCCACAGATGTTTCCAGCACCTGTGCCTATTCCAATCCCACAGATCTTTAGACCAGCATTTAATCCTTCTGTGAGTAATAATTATATAATTAACCTGGCATGAGAAGTGGTCTGCTTACACAGTGGAACCTGTATATAGTGGTCACCCTTGGGACACAACCAGTTGGGTGTTATACAGAGGTGGTCTGCTTACACAGTGGAACCTGTATATAGTGGTCACCCTTGGGACACAACCAGTTGGGTGTTATACAGAGGTGGTCTGCTTATACAGTGGAACCTATATATAGTGGTCACCCTTGGGACACAACCAGTTGGGTGTTATACAGAGGTGGTCTGCTTATACAGTGGAACCTGTATATAATGGTCATCCTTGAGACACAACCAGTTGACTGTTATACAGAGGTAACAGTTGTGCATGAGGTTTCATAGTGTCAATTCTCTTCACCCTGTGGTGGGTGGTAGGTGTGTGATGTTCTATTCATTTCACATATAGTACTCCTTTAACACATCTCCTCGGATAAGGCCATCACGATTTCCTAACAAGGCATCTTTATCCTGGAAACCCTCAACACACATCAGGTAAATGTTGATTCCTATAGTGTGTTCATATTACTATCCTATAGCTTCCTAAATATAGACCTGGTCCTTTCCACCCACTTCATAGATAAGTACATGGAATACCTCTATTCTCACCCCCTGAAATGAGGACACCTCTGTATACAGTGGAACTCCTGATTATTATGGACACTTTAATATGTCTTTTAATTTCTGAAATAAGGCTACCCCTATAATCTGAATGCTCTGTATTATCACAATGTCCAGAGAAGGTTTCCACTCTAAAAACTCTTGTGTTAGAATCACATGCTTTATACAGTGAAGTGGTACAGCAGAGTACATTCATCAAGTACCATACTTCATGTTGACAAATACTGTATAAACTGTGAATAATTGTTAACCATGATGTGATAAAAATAAAATTGACTAGTAATAATTTTCATTATAACAATGAATGATGAAGTAGCTACACTAGTTGTTTGATGGGAGGAAAGACTCATTATTGTGATGCTCCATCAATGACTGATTTTGGGTGTGAGTGTATCAGGTTAACCTGAAAGGAACATTACTGCACTGTGTTGCTGGAGTAGTGTTGGGTATTGCTACATTGCGTTCTTAATAGGTGTTATATGGGACATTGCATTGAGTTCTCCCTAATGGGGATATTACACTGTGTGGGTGTTTTGGTATCATATGATCTGGCTACTAGACTAGCTAGTAAGGAAAGATTATTTATTTATTTATTTATTTATTTATTTATTTATTTATTTATTTATTTATTTATTTATTTATTTATGCAGTGAGAGGACTTTTGCAGTTCCAGACAATAAGACTACGAATGTAGCCACTTCATGATGTTGTCATGACAATTAATTATTATTGACATTATTATGTTGTTATTATTATTATTATTTAAAAATTACCTGTTTAAGAGTCAAGTTACAGAGTTATGTTATAGAAGTGTGGGAATCCACTCCATTGTGCAGAAGGACGAGTGTCCCTGAGGTGAGGAATGTTGTATAATAGAGACTACATGATTAAATTGTGGCCATGGTATCTTGAAGCAACCCAAAGAGAGAAGGTGTGTAAGCCACTTGGAAAATAAGAAATTCTGTTTAGAAATTGATCACTGTACAAAATTTAATGTTTAATTCCCTTTAATAAACAAACATCACACGGGTGACCTAGGCTAATACATGCTCTTCATAATTGGAGTGTTGATTAGCTGATTATGATAAATGAGTAATGTTATGACACCCAGAGCATATGTATGTATGACTGTAGCTCACAGGCTAAAGCTACTGTATTACAGTGAAACCTGTCTAATCTGACCACCCTTTGGTCACCTTAATAGAAAGGTGGTCTTTGGATATATACCTGTCTATAATGACCACTGTCCTGTCCAAATTGGTCACATTACAGTGGAACCTCTAAAAGGGAACCCTCTAAGGAGTGAATTACCTCCCACCAGCTAACTTTCAGAATGCCTCCCCCCCCCCCAGCAACTCCCATAGAAAATGCAGAGCAGGTCACCTCTTAAAGCGAATACCTCCGAACTCCAAATAGTGAACATAAAAACCAGTAGCTAATTAGAAACATCGGTTTTTATCCATCCGTGACCATTTTGTATCCCTGGCAACACTATTTAATTTAAAGTGTCTAAATATTTGGAATGTGTAGTAGCTACAACATACTGCTTTGTAAAAATTACATTAGCTGGCTCTTAACATTATTTTTCTATCATGCTTTAGGGGTCATGTTTGAAGATTTTGGTAAATAGAATGATAATTTATTACTTATGACAACAGGTCAAGATGTGTCGGAACTCAGCTGAAGGACTTAAAGGTCACCCAGTGTGCTGTTTGTTCATTAATAATACCTACCCTACTCCACACCTGACAGAGGCGGTTGAGGCATTTTAGTTTTGGAGGGGCTAAGGGTGAGGTCGTAGGGATTGCCCAAATATGCTAGGTAAATTTCAGGAGGAAGTGGGTGGAGATACCATATACGTACATGAGCTTTCATTAATTCTGGACTAAATCTATTTATACAACCTTCTTCTGCAGCTTAACTCATTTAAAGAACAACAGTGTAGATCTAATTGAAAACTCAATTGTTACAATATAACTCTAGAATTAAGGGAGGTATTAACCACGAAATAACAAGTTGCATTGACTTGCCCATAACTCAACTTCAGTACCACCTACAAACTTGATTTTGATACCATTTTATAGATCTTGAAATGAGCTTTTTAACAGTATATTTTAAGAGGGGGGTAGCTCAATACAGAATGGAGTACTGACACTCCTAGTATAGGTCATTTTTCAGCCTAGTTAAATTTTTTTCTCAGACATACTTAATGCAATATACCCATAAATGGTTCTGTGGTTAGACTAGGGCTTCTACAGCACCACCACAGAGAGAGTTGTGGCAGAGGTTGCATTAGAACTATAACACTGCAAGAGGTCCTGATACACAAAAAAATCTTCACAGCACTCGTGCACATTGCTCCAAGTAAAAAGGACTCTGGGAGGGTATTCTACATTAAATATGCTTTCAAATGATATATATATTGTTATATTAATGATAAAAGAAAGATGAAAAAAAGTTTAAATTATAGTCCAAAAAACATTTTTAGAAAACAGCAGTTTTAATATCTCCCTGCACAATATGGTGTTCCTTCAGCTACCACAACCTGTTCTTCTGCTGCTACTCTCTGCCTTGATTTACTTTTCCTTTAGCTCTTTACCACTACATCTGATATCCTATCAGACTTGCTTATTTTGACTTTAGAAAATATTATGGGCCTATGTCAAGGAAAGGCAACAAAAGCAATCTAGTATACAGCAACCCAGTTAACTAGCTAGTACAGTTCTTACTCAGGCTGACAAGCTTTTATAGCTCTGACTAGTCTTGCTTTTCTGGATGACATCTTCAAGCTAAACTTCTTGGCCATTTTGAAGAGGTGTTGCCAAGAGAAGTGGAGTAGAAAACCAACAGATTCAGTTCACTTGCTCAGCACATGGTATGCAGTACTTTTCAGGACTAGTAGCACGTGCTCAGTGTATGTTAAAGTAAACCCTATGCAATAAGCTACAATTTGATAACAAAAAGAAGGTGGGGGGCGGGGGGGGGGGGGGGGGGGGGGCGGGGGTGATGAACAGCTTCCAAAACAGTCAAGTGATCGCATTCTTCTTCATCGACAATGAGCTAATTAGTAAACTAATTAGTAAACGGTCTGTATAAAACTAGCTATATCTTTGGACAGGAACCTCCAAATGCTTTCAAACTTGAGATTCATAATGTTTATATTATTATCTATACAATTCAAGTAAAAAAAAAAAAAAAAAAAAAAAAAAATTATTTTTTTTTCATATTTTTTACAAAATGCCTCCCTTGTTCACATGATAATTTCTTTCTAATTATACAACTTAGCATAACATTACAATAAGACTATAGATAAAAAAATTTTAAGAATAATAGGTGGAAACTGTGAGAATAGGTGGCATAGGAGAATATTGTAATAGGCAAAAAAATTAGCATAATTGGGCAACCCCTAGTGAGGTGAAGTTGTAGTGGCTGCGAAGTATAGAGAAACTATAACGTCGAGCTCAGACAGACAGTATAAGTCAATGCGGAAGCTGCAAATTTTTAATAAGATGGTGCTACATTACTATTATTGTGTTTATAGAGCCTTGCACATTCTGACAAGTTGTGAACATTCCAACAAGTTGTGTTTGTGTATATACATTGTAGGCAAATGGGGGGGGCTCTAGCCCCCACTAGGGCTTGATAATTAATTATTCCCCAAATTTTGCCTATAATGCTATTCTCAAATTCTCACTCACACCACCCATAATGCTTTCGATTTAGCCCATAATGCTTTCGATTTTGCCTATAATGCTCATGATTCAGCACTTTTATTGAACAAAAGTCAATAAAACAAACAAAAGGTTCATCACTTCCTGTAGCATAATCGATGTTTCAATAATCTCTTCCAGTAAAGAGGTTTGTTGTGCAACAAAACTATCAGAATAGGTATCCATTGGACACTCAGCCATTTTCAAAGCTGGCTATGTGAATTGCTGATTGTGCTTAGATGTGTCATGTGGTGATAATGACATGCTTACATAAAAATTTTTTAATGTAACATTATGCAACATTCCCAAAATGCTTCTATTTTTGTGGGCGTAACCTGGGCGTTTAGTAATACTGACCATGTGGCCACAAGCAGCTGTTCATGTTCTAGAGCAATAATTATGGCTTCTGCAAGAGTGAAGAGGAACTATTTGACCCTAGAGAAGAAGGTGGAATTAATTAAATATGCAGAGAAGCACCCAATAGCTGGTATTAGAGAGTTGGGAGAGGTTTTCAAGTGTGGAAAGACCCAAGTTGGATGTGTGTTGAAGAATAAGGAGAGATTGTAAGAGATGTTTGAGTCAAACAAATCCATGACTAGGATACACACTGGTGTCCCACGTGTTTCAGAGTTTTCAGAGGTAAACAAGGCCCTATATGAGTGGTATGTAATTGCTTGCTCAAAGAATATTTATCCCGGAGGCCCACAGCTAACTGAAAAGGCAATAGAAATAGCTGAGCATCTAAAGGTTACCAACTTTAAAGGTTCAAGGGGATGGTTAGAAAAATGGAAGAAGAGGTATAATATAAGGAGAGTGAAAATTTGTGGTGAATCGGGTGAAGTGTCTGGGGAAACAGTCACTTCATGGAAGGAATGACTCCCCGAAATTGTTGGTAAATATTCTACTGATAATATGGACGAAACCGGTGTATTTTGGCAGGCTTTGCCTGATAGTGGATTTGGCCAGAGGGGGAAGCAATGCCATGGGGGGGAAGCAGAGTAAACGAAGAATTACCATTGCATTTGTTTCAGCTTCTGGTAAAACAGAACTTAAACCCATTGTCATATGGAAATCTGAGAACCCCAGATGTCTTAAAAGATACAAGGCAGCTCTACCTGTAACATATTTTAGCCAGAAGAAGGCTTGGATGACTGGGGAAATTTTGGATACTATATTAACTAAACTGAATAGACAGCTATCAAGTAAGAATAGACACATTCTATTGCTAATGGATAATACTGGGTGCCACCCACAGGAACTTGAAGACAAGTATAGCAATATAAAAATCTTTTTTTTACCTGCTAATACTACATCAAAGTTACAGCCTTTAGATTTAGGTATTATTAAGAGTTTTAAAGCCCATTACGCAAATACGGTAGTTCAAAATTTGGCTATGAGTTTTTGTAGAGTAAGAAAAACGATAACTTGGAAAATTCGAACGCATATTGTATCGTGCACGTGAGCCACATGGGATTGGGTGAAAAGACTGCTGGATCCCAATAAAAAAATTGCTGCATGGAGAGTCAGCTGCTCTGGGCAAATGCATCACGAATGTTATTATTTCGAGGTATCTATGAATAATATTAAAGCACTTTCGGGTTGCTTCCGTAGCTCTCGTCAGCTTGGACAGACTTTAGTTGCTAGTGTAAGGGGGTTGTAAACCATTTCATTTCCGTTTTTCACTTTTTTAATATCTGCTTAATACTTTGTCCTAGAAAGTTGATTTTTTTCTCAAAATGTTTGTGATTTAAAAGAGCTTGTGATAGTATATTAAGTTTTTACTTTACTACAACCTAGTTGAAGTTAGCCTGCAAACTTTCATTCACTATATTTGACTACTTTCGACTATAACTCAACACCATTTTGTCCTAGATGCAAAAAAATTTTTTTGAAACATTGGAGGGGAGATATGAGTCAGCATGTCATAACTCCCCTCCAATGTTTCATAAACCAATTCCTTCTATTCAAATGAAAGAGCAGGAAAAGAGCTTTCAGAAATTTTTTTTTTTTTTTTTTTTTTGCATCTAGGACAATGTGGTGTTGAGTAATAGTTTGCAGGCTAACTTAATGTACAATCAACTTTCTAGGACAAAGTATAGGATAATATTATGAGCAGATGTAAAAAAAAAAAAGAGAAAAAAATGGCAATGAAATCCTTTATGGCTCCCTAAGTCAGATTGTACAAAGTTCTAGTCCTTTATAATTAGCTATAACAATAAAAATTATTATGTACAAGATATGACATAAAGTAATCATTACATACAAGTAATTCATGG
>CBDATR010000034.1:0-238848 GCA_965200155.1 Nitrosopumilaceae archaeon
AAAGATATACCGCGCGTATGATGCACACATAGAAGAGAATGATTTGTACGACTTTGATGTTATGGTAACCAAGGCCGTACAGTTACTGGGGAATAATAGAGTGATACGCGAGGCATATCAGAAAAGGTATCGCTACATAATGGTGGATGAGTTCCAGGACATTAACCATGCACAGTTTCAGCTGATCAAGCTACTAGCCGGGCACGGCAATGTAATGGTTGTGGGAGATGTTGATCAGGCCATAATGGGTTTTCAAGGAGCGCTAGCTAACGTATTTGGCAGGTTCGAGGAGGCGTTTCCGGCATGTATCTGCATGTCACTGACGGAAAATCATCGCTGTGACGTAAACATACCCCATGTCGCCTCGGCCATAGTGCGCCCCGATGATGGTATAATCCCGATCAAGAAAGATCAGAGTGTCATAATGGCGCCCGCTACAGACGAGAAGTCCGAGCGTGAGTTCGTTGCGGAAATGATATCCAAGATGGATTACTCTAATGACAGAACGGCGGTTCTATGCCGTTCCAACAGGAGTTGCCAGGCATTCGCGCAAACTCTCTCGGCGCACCGCATCCACGTTACTATAGTGGACGCAGGCAATATCATGCGCAATCCGCTAATAGCCGAGGTCAGGCACCTGTTATCCATCGCGGCGTCGCCGGAAACAGCTAGCACATCCATAACATACATACTCAGTCGGCGAGGCATACGGGATTACAACATAAAGGCCATAGACAGGATGGCCGATAGGGCTAGGAGGGCGGAAAGAGACAAGAATGAGGCGTCGCTGAATGACTGTATATTCTCAACACTGAAACAGTATTCTGGGCCGGATCAGCATGATGAGATTGTAGAAATAACACAGCAGCTGGAGAGGCTTATCGAGGAGGGCAGAAATAATGATCTCCTTGGGATATTGCGAAATATAATGATGAAGTATACGGATGTGTACAAAAAGAACGCCGGTGCCCGCAATGATGAGGAAATAAGAAACATAGCGGTCCTGAACAGGCTATACGAGATAGCGGAAGAGTATGAGAATCACTATCCCGACAGGATACTTTCTGATTTTGTGGAGTATTTGGGTATAGCTGCTAATAATGACACGGGGAAACACAAAGAGCCGGAAACCGTTCATGGTGATACCGTGGATATAATGACCATTCACAACAGTAAGGGAAAGGAGTTTCATACCGTATTTGTGACCGGCATTCATGACATGTTACATAAATTCAGAAAGGGAACGACGTACATTCCTGCCGAAATGTTGGACGAGGAATCAGACTATGAACTAGAGGCGCGCAAACTGCTATTCGTGGCAATGACCCGGGCAAGAAAGCAGGTATACCTGACGTATCATGATGACATGGATGCCAAAAAGGGGCAGGACAAGTTTTTGCACGAGTTAAAGAGGAATTCCGGCATCCCGGTGCTAGATGAATACCGGGCTACCAATATTGCCCATTTCAGTGAGAGTGTTATTGAGAATGAAAAGACACAGATACAGGAGGATGCGTGTAAGGCGGTACGGGAGTCCCGTCCGGTGGCCGCCATCAATCATATCATGAAACTGGCAAGGATGATGGGAGTAGATATATCGAATCTTGATGTGCCCGGGAATGTCGAGGTCGATACGAAACCGAAAACCCTTGTCATAAAAAAGAGTGATTTGAGGCTCTCGGCTACCAAAATAGAGACTTATCAAAAGTGCCCATTGCAATACAAGTACAAGAATATACTTGAAATTCCGGAAGGAGAGGGTCTTGCACTAAGGAAAGGCAGTGTCATTCATAATGCATTGGAACGGCTTGGGAATGAGAGCAAGGATGGTCGTGTCCCGGATATAAAAAAAGCGATACAAGATGCAATTAATGAGCTAAAGGTATACAGGAATAATTATGAGAACAGGGATTATGCAAGGGAAGAATCAACGTTACCGAACATTATGTATAATTATGAAAAATGGGAGAAACAGTCTGATAACATACCAGTAGACATGGAGGTCAGATTTGAGGTTTACATAGACGGGATAAAGTATACAGGAAGGGTAGACAGGATAGAAAAAAATCCTGATGGCAAGTATGAGGTTATTGATTACAAGACCGGGAAAACAGTCATCTCCAAGAAGGAGGTTATGCAAGCGCCACAGGTTATTATTTACGCGTATGCCGTAAGGGAAAAGTACGGCTCTCTGCCTGCCAAGGTATCATTGCTGTATGTGGGAAAGAATAACAACAAAAGGGAGTGTGAAATGAGTGAGGAAGTATTGGAGAACGGTTTGAATATAATAAAGACTTGTGGTAATGATATTATTGCGGGAAAGTTTGATGCCACGCCCGGCAAGCACTGTGAATGGTGTTCGTATAATATGATTTGTCCGGAATATTTGGAATAATATTAGACCTTATGCGCATGATTGACAGTAATTGTTTAGGTCGCTTCAAATTGAGGTATATTTTATGACACAATCCGGTAAACATGAACAAACAAGGGACTGTTACGTAACAGTCCAACCAGAGGACTATTGGAATGATGGTCCTGACCAGTGGAAATGGTACCCAACAGCCCCAGCGTGTGTTACAAGTCCTGCTGTGATTGCTTGAGCGGCATAAATGATTACCATAAAACTTATTCGTATTATAGAAGCCTATGGACATATATTTTTTAGAAATTTCTTGTATCTGGTTTGCATAATGTGCAGGTTATGCAATCCGGATACTACAATTAGATCTTCCCGGAATTCATCACGACTACCATCATATACCTGACTTAATCTACGGTACACCTTTAGCATGCGGATGACATGCTCGATTAATATGCGCGGACATATTGGTTGTATTTCTTTTCAGTGCTAGTGAGTGATTCCCTGCCCTTGTTTGGAATTATGACCCTTGCGCCGGTTAACAATCCCTGGTATCCTGCATCCGCAACTACTATCAGATGGCGGTGTGGTTGATTCTGTTAGGGATTTACCCCACTTGCCGCCAAGGGGAATATCATTTTTAAATATGTTATAATCGTGTGTTTTCCCTTCATATACTCACTGACATGAATTATCAGTCTTTTTTTGTTCGATGTTATCTGCACGTTGTATTGCCAGAGTACATTGCTCCCTGATTTTTTTCGGGACGCTGAACATGTGTCCCGTCAGTCTTTATCTCCCCACCAGCCCGGCCTGGAAAAAAGTCAGATGTAGACTTGATCCGCGATAGTGCATCCGCAATGGTATCTGCTGCTGGATCATACCCCGCTTTGTAAATTGGATATATCTGCATACGTTTGGGTATCTTGAGTATTGCTGGTAACATCTCCTGTTTCGTATTGCAGCGCAGGTGTATCAGTGTAACTAAGAGTAGATGCCGAATGGTAACATGTCCACGATCATTTGTAAGCTCTGGGAATCGTCGTGCATCATCACCTTCCAGAGATTCTACGTATTCCTTGAATCTGGTCAGTATCCAAGTAAACTCTTCCGGAGAGCATCCGGTCAGTGAATGCAGCTGATCCTTGCGTTCTATGACAACATCAAGATTTGAAACAAGGGAATTGTGTGCTTCAAGTTTGGCGTGCAGGCTGTCATTTTTTCCACACAAGCTGTCAACTTTTCCACACAGGTTTGTTACTTCGGCCTCAGACTCGGTGCGTAGAGGGTTGTACTCTGCTATTAACTGCTCCTTGGTGAGTTCTTCTACTTTTAGCATACTGGATACCACAAGATTAGACCTTAACTTTTCTGTTTCACACACGTGTTTGTGTTAGGCCAATCATTTGCACCTATAAACTTGGTTTAAACGTGTAATGTTGGGCAAGTGATTCTGCGCATAAAGTCTAATGAAGTGATGGGGAGCCGTGTGACCCAAGACAGACGAGGCGGTTCAAAAAGTGCAGGCGGTGTGAAACGCATCAGCCCTGCCAGCACAAGGGGCCAAACCCGGCTACCCCTCATCATTTCACGCCACTAAGTTTTGTGCGTGATTATTTTGCAGACCTATTTGCACACGTATGTAGTCATGACCAGACGCCAAACTCATCATGAGTATGAGTTCACCTGTGTCTAAATTTACGCATAACTGATCGCGACAGTTAATGCAATTTGTGCATAAGATTCCGAAAGACGTGAACTCATACCGTGTGAGAGTATTGGAAGCATACATGTCACGCACCATAGAAGAAATACGAAATCACATACAAGATTTCCAAATTATTAGAAAATATGTAAATGAATTGGAAGAGACATTAGAAGAAAAACAGTATGAGTTTACCTGTGTCTAAATTTACGCATAACTGAGTGTGAGTTCACCTGTGTCTAAATTTACGCATAACTGATGGAACAGGTTGTTCTAGTTAATGTGATTTGTGCATAAGATTCCGGAAGACGTGAACTCATACATAACTGATCGCGACCGTTAATGTGATTTGTGCATAAGATTCCGGAAGACGTGAACTCATACCTTATTTTTCGTAGATTATAATAACAAACTAGAACACATTTTGGTATGAGTTTACCTGTGTCTAAATTTACGCATAACTGATCGCGACCGTTAATGTGATTTGTGCATAAGATTCCGGAAGACGTGAACTCATACCATCATGAAGCATTTCATGTCCTGTATGGTACATCTGCTGATTTAGCCTGTCCGCCATCCTTGTTGTGACATTTCATGGAAAATCACCGCCAAGACTTATGGTGACTGCTATAGTATCGGATTCATGGGCACCCTGGAACCATGGTGGTATCTGTCTACGTTTCTGAAGTGATAAATTGCATGAGTTCATCTATGTCTAGTATCTGTCTAGATTTTTGAAGTGAAATTCAGCATATATTCACGGATGTAGTGGTAGAAATCTATATCCCTCATCCTACACGTCTCCCGTAGAATTTCCAGTCTGGAATAGTCTTGTGACCCTCTAGTGATTTACTACCGCCGGATATCTTGCGCTTGCCCACCAGTTTCCTTATGGCACGCTCTGCCGTATTATTATGCCATGGTATTCCCAAGTCAATGAATGTAAGCAGCATGTTCTTCTCTCGATTTAATCGCTTGACGTAACGTATGCAGTCCTTGTCCGTATAATCCTTGGAGATCAATCACTTTATTCGCGCTTTCAGGTTACGGGGAACGGCACCATCATTGTGAGAGTCGTCGATTATTCTGTGCAGCGTACGCTCAAACTGTACAAACTCATCAGGCGGTAGATAATACTCCATGACACAGGCCATATCACGTTTGTAGTGGAGGTGGCAATTTTGGTGTTATGAGCACTCTAATAACTTCATGTTCCAATTGAGAATTATATTCGAACGTAACAGAACTTGCAATAGCCCTTGGCTCCATTATCACTGTTAAATCACCAGCAAATGATATCATATAATCATGCAAACTGAATGATAGTACCGGACCGCCCGAATGGATGGTTGCATAAGCTAATGAAGTCGGGACACCTCGTATCTGTAATTGTATCTTGGAGCTGTCTAGCAGTACTACATCCTGATTCATAACTAGTATCAACTGTGGTATATGTGGGTTGTAGATTGCATATTCAATGGCTAGTTCAGACTCAGATGTAGGTGAGGCTTGTAGGTCTACACAAAGATGCGGCCGTGTCTCACAATTAATAGAATCACCCACCAATGGTATGATGGCCAATTCATTATATCTTCCTAAAATGAACAAAGCGTCTTCTACAACATCAGGTGGTATAACAAAACACACATTGAATGTTCTTGGAATTCCTGGTTGTATATCCTCTATTAAACGCCGAGGACAATCATTGTCATCTACATCAATATCAAAATAGTAATACAAGTCAATATAGCCTATCTGGTAATAAGGTTCAACTACATCGTCGGTTAAATTTATTAATACTTCTTTTATTACATTCGCATTATTAGTCACAGTAAGTGTCATCATTATAAGATCATCATCTCCATAAGATATTCGGTCAAAATTTTCTATCTCAACATCAATATCTAAAAATTTGGTAGGTGGTAACCATACGGTTGTTACCTCCTTACCACTTCCAACGACTAAAAAAGATTCTTCTTCACCTGGTGGTACAATGTAGCACACATTGAATGTTATTGGAATTCCTGGTCGTATATCCACTATACCATAACTGGGGCAATCATCGCTATCCACATCAATATCAAAATATAAATACAAATCAAAGGATACTATCGATGAATAAAAGTCCTCTATGGTGAACAGAATTGCATTTATTGGTTTTGAAATATTGTCATTATTGGTTACAGTAAATGTTATCATTATAAGATCATCATCTCCATAAGATATTCGGTCAAAATTTTCTATCACAACATCTGCATCTAAAATTTCAAAATCACTCTGTGCAAAAGCTGCCATGGGCATTATGGCAAGCGCTATGATTACCGGTAGTATGACATTGCATTTACGCCCCCCCCCGAGCCTAGTTAGAGCATGGTGCACTGTATGACTGCCAGGGGTATGACATTGCACATAATTGGTTACTTTTGGGCATTATAATAACATACAGATGGCGGTAACCATTCAGGTTGCACAACAATATTGCAAGTTTGCTGTGATAACATAATACCGACCAGTTACGGTAGTCTAGGCATTGGCTACCCAGAACATATACCGGCATCACAAGTCTCTGGGTATACATTTGTCACACAATAGACCTTATGCGTAGAATCACTTGTCCAGCATTATACGTTTAAACCAAGTTTATGGATGCAAATGATTGGCCTAACACAAACACGTGTGTGAAACAGAAAAGGTCTAATCTTGTAGTGCTAAAAGTAGAAGAACTCACCAAGGAGCAGAATAGTACAACCGGCTACGCACCGAGCCTGAGGCCGAAGTAACAATTGCGTGGAAAAAATGACATCCTGCACGCCAAACTTGAAGCACACAATTCCCTTGTTTCAAATCTTGATGACGTCATAGAACGCAAGGATTCGCTGACCGGATGCTCTCCGGGATACTGACCAGATTCAAGGAATATGTAGAATCTCTGGAAGGTGATGATGTACGACGATTCCTAGAGCTTACAAATGGTATGAGTTCACGTCTTCCGGAATCTTATGCACAAATCACATTAACTGTCGCGATCAGTTATGCGTAAATTTAGACACAGGTGAACTCATACTACAAATGATCGTGGACACGTTACCATTAGACACCTACTCCTAGTCACATTGATACACCTGCGCTGCAATACAAAACAGGAGCTGCTTGCAGCAATACTCAAGATAAACCAATCAAACATATGCATATATATGCAGTTTACAAAGCGGGGTATGATCAAGATACTTCCAACAGCAGATACAATTGCGTATGCGCTATCGCGGATCAAGTCAACATCTGACTTTAAGGAAATTGTTCCAGGCCGTGCTGGAGGGGAGATAAAGACTGACGGAACACATGTACGTGTACAGCGTCCCGAAAAAAATCAGGGAGCAATAGACCTTATGCGCATGATTGACAGTAATTGTTTAGGTTGCTTCAAATTGAGGTATATTTTATGACACAATCCGGTAAACATGAACAAACAAGGGATTGTTACGTAACAGTCCAACCAGAGGACTATTGGAATAATGGTCCTGACCAGTGGAAATGGTGCCCACCAGCCCCAGCGTGTGTTACAAATGTCCTGCTGTGATTGCTTGAGTGGCATAAATGATGTATGAGTTCACGTGTTTTGATCATTCACTAAGATATAGATCGGTATGGCAATATTTTACTTAAATACCAAATTTGGAATAAGAATCTAATGAGAAGACGCCGGTCCTATAAGGAATTGGAACTGGAAAATAAACTTCTTCAGGATACCCTTGCGTCTACCAAGAAAGATCTTGCACATTACAAGGAACGTGTGAGAGTATTGGAAGCATATATGTCACACACCATAAAAGAAATACGAAATCTCACACAAGATTTCCAAATTATTAGGAATTATGTAAATGAATTGAATGAGAAATTAAAAGAAAAACAGGGGAAAATTGCGGTACTCACAACGCGACTTAAATATTATGAGAATGCTCACTCGCCACCATCCCTTCAATCCCTCCAGTACAAGAAGCGAAAACAGGGAGATAATAAGCAACAGACAGAAGCCAGTACGAAATCAGCCAAAAAGGCTGGCGCTCAAAAGGGACACAAGGGGGTTTCCCGTTCCCACAACCCCGGCAGAGTAGTGCATCACACCTTTGAGTACACACCAATATGTGAGTGCGGCAATATAATGACAAAAATTGGTTGGAAACAACGACACATAACGGAATTAATACCAGCCAGAATAGAGGAGACCCTTCATGTGATAGAAATGGCTGCATGCAAGTGCGGCAAAAAACAACTGGCCCCAGCAGCGGGCGTCCCAAAGAGTGGTGATTTTGGAGTTCAATTATGGTATGAGTTCACGTCTTCCGGAATCTTGTGCACAAATCACATTAACTGTCGCGATCAGTTATGCGTAAATTTAGACACAGGTGAACTCATACCCTGTTTTCGCTTCTGTTTCCGCTTCTTGTACTGGAGGGATTGAAGGGATGGTGGCGAGTGAGAATTCTGATAATATTTAAGTCGCGTTGTGATTACCGCAATTTGTATGAGTTCACGTGTTTTGATCATTCACTAAGATATAGATTGGTATGGCAATATTTTACTTAAATACCAAATTTGCAATAAGAATCTAATGAGAAGACGCCGGTCCTATAAGGAATTGGAACTGGAAAATAAACTTCTTCAGGATACCCTTGCGTCTATCAAGAAAGATATTGAGGATTACAAGAAAGATCTTGCACATTACAAGGAACGTGTGAGAGTATTGGAAGCATATGTGTCACACACCACAAAAGAAATACGAAATCTCACACAAGATTTCCAAATTATTAGGAATTATGTAAGTGAATTGAATGAGAAATTAGAAGAAAAAGACAGGAAAATTGCGGTACTCACAACGCGACTTAAATATTATGAAAATGCTCACTCGCCACCATCCCTTCAATCCCTCCAGTACAAGAAGCGAAAACAGGAGGAACAGAAGCGAAAACAGGGAGATAATAAGCAACAGACAGAAGCCAGTACGAAATCAGCCAAAAAGGCTGGCGCTCAAAAGGGACACAAGGGGGTTTCCCGTTCCCACAACCCCGGCAGAGTAGTGCATCACACCTTTGAGTACACACCAATATGTGAGTGCGGCAATATGATGACAAAAATTGGTTGGAAACAACGACACATAACGGAATTAATACCAGCCAAAATAGAGGAGACCCTTCATGTGATAGAAATGGCTGCGTGTGGGTGCGGCAAAAAACAACTGGCCCCAGCAGCGGGCGTCCCAAAGAGTGGTAGTTTTGGGGTTCAATTATGCGGTGCCATCACTGCATTACGCGCAGAAAAGATTCCAATAAAACGCATACCTGTAATTTCGAAGGATCTCTTCGGCCTGAATATATCTGTGGGTGCGGTAAACAACATAATTGCCAGGGCCGCCGATGCATGTGAATCATTTATGGAAACAATTCATGAAAATATAATAAAATCACCCAGCATTCATGTGGACGAAACTGGTATATCACTGGCGGGTAGGCGTGGCTGGGTATGGGGGATGCGAGCCGAAGAGTGGATGATGTCCATATATGACAAAAGTAGGAGTTCAAATGTAGTGAACAAATACCTGAACGGTTACCAGGGAGCGATAGTAACGGACAGGTACGTTGTGTACCGCCGGTTTGATGACGGTGGGAAGCACCAGTTGTGTTGGGCGCATTTATTGCGCGATACCCAGGCATTACATGCAGGATTCTATATTGATCCCGGTGCTCAGGACGCCCGGATCAAACTTGACAACGACCTGAAAGGATTGTTCCGGAGCGCACGGGAATCCCTGAATCACTGCGGGCCGTCCGCGCAATTACGACACTCATTTGAGACAGGAGCAGATGCATCAGTACTGTGATGTTAATGATACTGAACTACAAAAGAAGGTAAAAGGATTGAATAAGGCCATACCATGCATGTTCGTATTCTTAGAATATGACTGTGTAGAGCCCACCAACAATCCAGCGGAGCAGTGGAACCGGTTCTGATACGCAGTGGTATTCCGCAAGATTAGTGGCCAGATAAAAGGTGGTGAAAGGGCAATGCGCCGCATGTCTACATTCGTATCATGCGTTCAGACATGGAGGGCTCAGGGCCTTTCTGTAATGAACGAGGTTGCTGCCAGAATGCAGTTATAATTAAAAAAACTGGGATGCATTCTATCTTATTATGTGATCAAAACACGTGAACTCATACCAATCATTTGCATCCATAAACTTGGTTTAAACGTGTAATGTTGGACAAGTGATTCTGCGCATAAGGTCTATTAGTCATAATTCACAATAATTAAGCGCAGGTCTCTAAAATTCCACAAAAAGTTCAGAGTTCTCTTCCAGCATTGTATTGTTATCCAGATATTGTATGAGTTCACCTGTGTCTAAATTTACGCATAACTGATCGCGACAGTTAATGTGATTTATGCATAAGATTCCGGAAGACGTGAACTCATACGACATTACGATAATCCTGTCATATTCCGCAAGATTAGCGGCCACATAAAGGGTGCTGAAAAAGCCATGCGCCGTATGTCCGTATTCGTATCATGCATCCAGACATGGAGGGCCCAGAAACTCTCGATAATGGCAGAGGTTGCCGCTAGAACGCAGTTATAGTTTAACTCACCATTGCTCCAGAATAATTACGATAATATCTAACTAAAAAAACTTGGATATCTCCTACCAAGCCAAAAACGCGGTTTCTATATTATCATATGATAAACACCTGAACTCATACTATTTCCTGGCCTTTTTGTCTACCATTTGTCTCATGGCCGTGGTATGCGCCGGCGTGGTACCACAACACCCGCCTACCATGCGTATCTTGTTGGAGATTTCTATGAACTTGTCCAATGACTGAGCCATAGAATCCGGCTTTAGCTTGTATGATGCCACGCCGTCCACATTAATGGGCATGCCTGCATTGGGTTCCACAAGAACGGGTACCTCGGAGTTCTCTGCAAGCCATCGCACACTCTGCTCCATCTCCTTGGGGCCCGTGGAACAGTTGATGCCAAATGCGTCAATATCCATACCGCTGGCTGTCACGTATGCTGCCTCGATGGATGTTCCTAGAAGCATGACGTTGCTACCAGCTAGTGTAACATTTACCAGTAGCGGTATGCTACCATCGGTTACATCAAGTATTCCCTCTATGGCAAGCTTCACTTCAAGTATGTCCTGAGATGTCTCTATCAGAATGGCATCAATACCTCCCTGTACCAGGCCAATCGCCTGGGTTTTGTACGCCTCCACTATCTTATCCAGCGGAATCTGGCCTAAATCTGCATCATTGGTGCTGGGTAGGTAGCCGGTAGGTCCCACGCTGCCTATGGCATAAGCATCTCTTCCGCACTCATCGCACTCGCGCCTGGCAAGTCTTGCGGCAGTGGCATTTATCTCTATACACTGCTTGCCAAACCCGTATTCATCAAGCTTTATCCGGTTAGAGCCAAAAGTGTTGGTCTGGACGCAGTCAGCTCCGGCCTTTAGGTAGGCGCGATGTATGGCAGCTATGGCGTCGGGGCGAGATACGGTCAGGCCGTCATTAAAGCCTGCTCGTCCGTCAGGAAAATCGGCAGCGGTCAGGCCAAGCTCCTGTATCTGGGTACCCATGGCTCCATCAAACACCAGAATCGGTCCATTATCCAGGTGGTCTGCAAAACTCAACACTATGGTACATCTCCTATCATATTCATGCGAATAGTTGTTTTAAATATTATTTTAAATGTTGGTAATTACACATCTGTCTAAACTTTAACCATAATAAATTAATCATTTTTAGTGAAATATTTCAAGCTTAAAATAATGTCTGGCATAGCATAGTAAAAATTATCCATGATGCGTCTTGTACTACAATTAAATCCACTGAGATGGGCATAATCGTTTAGGTCACTCCCGATTATGGCCCGTCAGTAATTGAATACCGGTCCGTGTCACCACAATGACCTTTGCAAGCTCGCGCCCGAACTTGCAATCCTCTGTGCGATCTAAATGTTTACAAGATGGATGTATTTGAAAACAGGGAAATTTATGTAACGCAGAAAAATCGCGAAAATAATTTCATGTAATGACGGATGATCATTATTGATCATGCTACACTAGTACCGTTTGAGCACGTAATTATGAACCCCATAATTTGTTCACATTTGGACAATACACAATTAATTCTGGCCGGATTACAATTTATGAAATACTGCCCATCGGTCTGCATCTTGTGTACCCAAGGCGTATCCTATGTGGATGCAGTCATATCTTTCACATACAGTACAACGCAATCTATCGTCTTTTAATACCATGTCTACGGCGCGGTCTTGTTCCTTTTCTATAAGTATAGTGCGTCTATTGTCTGAGTATACGATCTTCATGGGAGTCTTGCCATTTACGTGCGCGTCAATCCTGTATACACAATCTTTTATTCTGTGTGATACGTATGCCGAAAAGCTACGTATCCCAATTCTTGCTAAATGTTCTTGATCACGTTTATACATGTACACAAACCTGTCGTATACAGTGGCTGCTACAGTTATACTGGAATATCCGGATTGTGGCACCTTATGTCGTTATATTGACCACTTTTTCCTTATAAATCGGTTACCTACTGATTCTACGTAACCGTTTAGGTCGCTCCTGGCAGAGAAGTGATATTAGTGGTCACCGTTTTGGTCGGTCACAGTCCTTCCATTACCGTGTAGTCCATCAGGGCAGGGATCAGTGCTATCACTGTGACAGAGCAGCGTAGCATCAGGTGATTGACGACTATTCTGGAACTCAAGCGCAGGGTCGGGGTGATTGTGCAGTAGAATCTGTCATTCCTTTTGTCTAGCGCCCACCATAAGTCTTTGCCAGGTATAGAACCGTACTTATATAGAACCACTACTGGAGTAGAATCGCCAGATGATGGATAACATAATTCGGACAGTCATTATACCGTTGAAAAATAATAGGGAATTCTCCCCGCGCGCCAAGATATTTGGTCACACCTCCGATTACGTGTGTAACAGGGCGGTGTCCGAGATCACGTTGGGCGGTTACTACATACCCGGAACCACTCTTGAATTGAAGCATGATCCGGCCAAGGTCAAGAATAAGAACGAGTCCGCCAAGTCACCATATGACCTAAAGAAGGGTGATTCATTATACGTGAATCAGCTACCGCGTTCTAGAACGGCTATCAGGGGACGGTTTACCCGTCCAACAAGAATGGTTTGTTCCTGGAATTGACAAGTGGCGCCGTGATATTAAATGGGTGCGCGAGTTACTCTCTAACTATGGCCGGGGCGCCATACTACAGGCGTCTATCGCGTGCAGGCGGGCGTACGAGGATCATTCTAATTACATACTACACCGGCGTGACAATGACAGAATCATACTATCATGTGTAGGGCCACCAATCCGTCGTGGTGAGTTCGAGTTGGGCCTGTGCGGTTTTGGTGTGGTGAGAACAACCAAACCAATCGATCGTTCCTTGGACATGCGCTCATTCAAGATAGTGGAACGAGTTGACAAGAGCAGGGAACGTCAATTTGAGATTCACATCAATATACGGGAGAAGCCACCTACCGACCGGCGTTGTTTGCGGCGTGGATGTCGGCAGGAAACATCTAGCTGTAACAGCTTACACGAATGGCAGAACGATGATCCATGACATGAGACATCGTTCCATATTGCGGGAGATTAGCGCACTCCAGAGTATTAGAACGCGAAAGGGTAAGCGCAGGAAGCGAAAGATTGAGAAACAAATCACTCGACTACGACAAACATAGCGAACGACTCCATGAATAGAGTAGTCCACGCGGTCACCAAAGGTGTGGACAAGGTAGTACTAGAGGATTTATCGCCGATATCAATGACCAGTCATGGCGGGAACATGAAACGTGGAATAAATAGAACGATGCGCGAGAACCGGGTAGGCGAGTTCCGCCGGAAAGTAGTACAAAAGTGCGATGCACTGGGGATTGAATTGGTGGCTGTGCCAGCGAGATACACGAGGGGGCGATTTACCCGCCCAACGAGCCAGACCTATCACGTGTGTGGACACGTTGACAACAAATCACGATCAACTAGGGACACATTCAATATGTAACCAGGAATTTCACGCCGATATCAACGCGGCGTTTAGTAACCGGTTTCCCTGTATGGGGCGGCAGAGCGTGTCGTCCGGGGGGTGGGGAACCATTTCCCGCTCAACCGGAGGCGTCAGGGCGGGAATAATGGTGACAAGCCAAAGCTATGCACTGTCCAGGAACGAGGTGCCATGTTCTCAAAGACTTATGGTGATCGCTATATGTGCATCAATCGGGGTAACTTGAACAACTGGAATTATGGTTCGGAAGTGGTATGACTGGTGTCCATCCCAAAGCCGTTATCCTGTCATTTCACCATACACATTTACCGGAAAGTGGCTACCGCGATCCTCGTCCATCCATACCCACGCGAGGTCGTGAAGGCACAGTGATGCCTGTACCGGGTACGGGAAATTATCCCTGAGAATCCGGGGGGCCTGCAGTCTACGTACAAGCTAACAAACTATAAACAACACGCACAAAAAAGCCATGACATGTCAGAGCGTATTCGCGTAGGCTTGGTGGGCATAGGAAACTGTTTTGCCGGCCTCATACAGGGCATGGAGTACTATCGTCGCAACCCGGATCAAAAAATCATTGGCATAATACATGACACGCTGGCCGGATATGGCATTCATGACATAGACTTTGTCTGCGGCTTTGATGTAGGCGAGAACAAGGTGGGCCGCACCATAAACGAGGCCATCTACTCTTACCCGAACATGGTGTCCTGGATACCCCCGGAATCAATGCCGCACACCGCTGCATTGGTCCATGAGAGCCCGGCCCTGGACGGTGTGGGCATATGGGTGGAGAACCGCATAAAGCCCATAAACAGCACAAAGACGCCGGAACAGCTGCGAGAGGACATCATTACTACCATTAAGGAGACCGATACTCAGGTAATAGTCTCATACCTGCCTGTGGGCTCCGAGAAGGCTACCCGGTTCTGGGCCCAGATGTGCCTTGATACCTCTACGGCCTTTGTCAACTGTATTCCCTCCTTTATTGCCTCGGACCCTGGATGGGCCTCCAAGTTCAAGGAAAAGGGCATCCCAATCATAGGTGATGACATAAAGGGCCAGGTGGGGGCCACTATCGTTCATCGTACGCTGGCACGGCTCTGCAATGATAGGGGCACCAAGATAACCCGTACATACCAGATTAACGTTGGCGGCAATACCGATTTTCTGAACATGAAGGAGCAGGACCGATTGGTATCCAAGAAGATATCAAAGACCCAGAGCGTCCAGAGCCAGCTGGACTCCCCACTGCATGATGACGACATATACGTGGGTCCCTCGGACTTTATACCCTTCCTTGGCAACACAAAGCTAATGTTCATGCGTATCGAGGGCAGGCAGTGGGCCAACATACCATACAACATGGAGGTACGATTAGAGGTGGACGACAAGGCCAACTCTGCGGGAATAGTGATTGACGCTATACGGTTGGCCAAGATAGCACTGGACCGGGGACAGGGTGGACCCATAATATCTGCCTCGGCCTATCTCATGAAGCATCCCATAAAACAAATGTCGGATACGGAGGCACGGGACGCGTGCAACCAATTCGTGCAGGACTGCCCCGTACAAGAATCCTAATTTATAACACTTTATAGTAAATATAGTGGGGATAAGATGGTTCATATAGATAGGGTGGACATATACGGCTTCAAGTCCTTTGATTTCCGGAATACGGCAATAAGGATGGAGCCGGGCCTTGTGTCCATATCCGGCCCCAACGGTTCCGGCAAGAGTAGTGTACTGGATGCCATCATATTCGCCCTGGGCGAGAAGAGTCCCCGTATACTGCGGGTGGACAAGATACGCTCTGTAATCCATGATATAGACAAATATGATACTGACCGCTCCCCCCAAGCTAGGGTTACCGTTCGTATAAGCAACAGGGAGCGCATAATTCCCGTGGACGCGGACAAGATAACAGTAACCAGAACGGTAGACCGGAATAATGAGAGCTCGTACTTTTTGAACCAAAAGAAAGTTACGCGCTCCCGCATCCATGACGTTCTAGAGATGGGCAACTCAGGAATAAGCCAACTCAATATAGTTCAGCAGGGAACAATAACCCGCATATCGGAGTTCACCCCTGACGAGAGGCGGCAGTCCATCGAGGAGTTGCTGGGGCTCTCATATTTTGATGAAAAAAAGGCGCAGGCCAACGGGCAGCTGGAGGCCGCGGATCGCCGCCTGGAGATAGCGGTGGCGCGTCTAGACGAAGTACTGAGCCGCATAGCTACCCTGGAGGGGGAGCGAAATTACATGATGCGGCATTACTCATTACAGCGGGAGCTGGACCGCTACGTAACAATTCAAAAAATGCAAAAACTGGAACGGGAGGCGAGCCGCATACATGACATGGAAAAACTACTACGGGACCTGGATCGTGAAATAAAAAGCCGAAATGCCACTCTGGGAACCATACAAAATGACATATCAGACATTGAATCAGCAAAGATACAGCACGACACCATGATAACTGAGAGTAACAGGGCTGCCATGTCGCTGCGAGATGAGCTTGATCGTTCCCAGGCTCAATACCATGCCGCGGAAAGCGATCTTAAAGTGGCAAAACGGGACAAAACATTAAACGAGAATCGTCTTGGTGACATACGGAAGCGACTACAAGCCATATATGGTGAGCGTCTGAATATACGTCCTGAGCGGGAACGGTTACGCTCTGACATGGCGGCCGCAGAGTTCCGGCGCAACGATGTGGCTGTACAATTCCGTGACGTGACACAAAGATACAATGACGCCATGGCCCAGCATAATGAGGTGGAGGCAGCCAGGGCGGACCGTGAGAGGCAGCTGGCCATCCTGAATGACGAAATTCTGGAACACCGGAATGGTCAATATCGCCTGGATACCGATATCCGGCACATTCGCCAAACCATAACGAAAGGGGAGGACAAACTTTCCCAACTACACGATTTAATGATTTCCGGCCAGAAAAACCGGGACACTCTTGAAGAATGGCTGGAGCGACATAATGACTCCATGCAATCCCAGAGTACCAAAATTAATGAATTACAGAAAAAGATAGACTCGCTGGACACGCGAATATCGCAGATAGACTCACTGTGCGACACGGTTGGCCAGGCGCTGTCCAGGTACAACACCAAGCTGGAAATGGTAAAAAAAGTAATGCACGAGGATTATGCCATAGGGCGGCTGAGACTGGATGCTCCGAATCTGGGCGTTCTGGGACTGGCATCTGAGCTGCTCCACTGGGAGCCGGAGTATGAGCGTGCGGTAATGGCATCGGCCTCGGATCATTTGCGGGCGCTAGTGGTCCAGGATTCAGAGACAATGGAAGCCATATATCAGGCTGCCCGCTCCCTGGAACTGCCACGCATAAGAGTGATTCCGATGGATGCCCTTGCTGGTTCTGTGAGTACTGGTAATACACTGGCGGCTCATGTATCCTGCGAGGAAAGATTCTATCCGCTCCGGTCATTGCTGTTCGGTGGTGTCATGATGGCAAAGTCCAGTCATGACGCCATGACTCTTGCGCAGAATGGGATGCGCGCCGTCACCATGGATGGTCACTGTATCGGGACCGGACTGCACATAATGGACTGGGGCTCTGATATATCTGATATCACGGGCATGATAGCGTCCCGCTCATATGCGGAGAGCCTGGAGTCCTCGGTGAAATCGTTACAAGTGATACGAAGGAGACTCCGCTCCAAAGTCATTATAATGCGCGCCAACCATGATGAAATGTCTGGTAACCTGTCCCGTCTGGGCAGCTCTGTTGCATCGGCCAATGATAATATGAAGCAGCTGAATGCCCGCCTGGAAGGGGCGCGACACCGCCACAACGACACAGAGTCGGAATTGCAAAAGAGCAGGCAGCGTCTCCCCGTAATACTGGCGGAGCTGGGTAAGACTAATGACATGATAGGGCAGATACAGGGCAAGATTGTTGCGCTAAAACATTCCATTCCTGCCAATCATGATAATACTATACTACAGAAGGTCTCTCAGGAGAGAGAGTCAGTGGAAAGGCGCCGCACCGAAATTATCTCCCATTACCAGAATGTGAAAGAGCGGTATAATCAGCATGACAGTAATTCCGTGGATCTAATGCATGAAGCCATGAAACTGGCCAGGGAGCAGCATAGAATAATGCAGGAGAATCACGCCCTGTCAGAAAAGATACCGTCCCTGGCAGAGTCATTCCATTCCAGCCGTATAATGGTAGAGGATATCAGGCAAAAGCAGCAAGAGTCGATGCAGGAGTCCAACTCGTCCCGGGAATACATACAAAAGTGCGACAAGGAGTTGACACGCCTGCGTGCCAGGGAGCGGGAACAGCATAACATATTATCCAAGCTGCAAATACGCCAGAATACCATGACTAGGGACATGTCCCAAGCCAGTCTCACTTGTGATAAACTGCAGGCAGATATAGACGCCAGTACTAGCGTTGTTACCGATGTGGACGTGAACCCGGAGCCCTTCATTGAGTCATTGCAGGCAGAGATTGAATCACTACCTCCATTGAACGGTGGCGCCATTACATCATATAACGAGGTATCTGAGGGATACCGGAAATCGTCAGAGCGCCGGAACATTCTGGAACAGGAGCGCAACAGAATCGTATCACTAATAGATGATGTGGAGAAGGAGAAGCGCCAGAAATACCTGGACGCCTTTGATATAGTGAACCGCGAGATACAGGACATCTTTGGGCGCATGTCCGGGGCCAACGCATGGCTGGAACTGGAGAGCGAGGATGACATATTCGAGTCCGGAATCCGGTATATGGTACAGTTCCCCGACAAGCCTCGGCGGGTATCGGTCTCGCTTAGTGGCGGTGAAAAGACCCTGGCTGCAGTGGTATTTGTCCTGGCACTGCAAAAGCTGAGGCCCTCTGCATTCTATTTGTTCGATGAGGTGGACGCGCACCTGGACGCGCTTAACTCCCAGAGACTGGCAAACATACTGCATGAACGCGCCCGTACCGGCCAGTTCATCATTGTATCACTAAAAGAGTTCGTGGTACAAAAGGCCAATCTGGTGTGCGGCATATACCACAAGAAGGGCGTCTCCAAGGTGGTCTCTTATGATAAGGCCGCCATCGGGAATGACAACATGGAGCTGCCAACACTGCGGTAGCTAGAGGGTAACTGGCCGATTATGATTTTTCATGAAATGCCGGAATAAATTACCGGACTCTTGCCGAATTATATGTCAGTCAATAGTACAAAAAGTAAGTCCGCTTAGGATCCGGCGTACAGTAGCTGACTATTTCATTGCACAAGCCAGATGGTAAAGAGAATAACAGAGAAATCAAGACAAAAGAGGCGTTGCCACAACCAACATAGCTCAAGACCTGAAACAAGGCACGTACGAAGATTGTGAACCAGAGAACGGGAACGACTCAAGATGGGCAGGCCCATGATACCAATCACCGCCACCCAGATACGAATGGTAACTGAAGCATACAGCAAGGATCCCGCCGGAGTAGTACGTATTGCAAAGAGGCTTAGACAGAATTACAATATATCGCGCAGTATATCGCATAATGAAAAAGAACGGTACGGCAGGATCATCACCTGCAAAGTCAGAGTGGGTACGCTATGAGCGTAAATATTCCAATGCAATGTGGCACTGGCATGTCATGAAAAGATGAGCGCTTCAAGGGACTGAATCTCATAGATGATGCATCTCTTTACAGGAGAACAGATCCGAGCCATGGTAGAACGGCGCTTCAAGGGACTGAATCTCATAGATGATGCATCTAGGTGCATCGTCGGGGCGGCACTATTTGAGCATGCAACCTCAGAGAATGTCGCTCTATTACTGAGACTGGCAATGAAACGATTCGGCGCCCCTGCATCTTGGATAACGGCGCGTGTTTCGTAGGACAATAAAAGGGCAAAAAGAACTGGAAACCCACTATTCTAGGAAGAACTGCTGGATCAAGACATCATACTAATCAATTCCAGGCCATACCACCCGCAGACAAATGTCAAACTGGAGCGCTTCTACAGAACGATTGAGGACGAGGGGACTCTTATTTAAGAGTCCAACGAGATATGGCATTATGACAGTCTCCGGGATTATGTTGACTACTACAATGAGAGAAGGTTGCACTTCTCACTGGATAGATAACGGCGAAACGCCGCTTCAGGAATAAAAAGGCGACCCAAACAATTAGGGCAAATGATGCAAAATGGATGGAGCGAGATACCAATTACTAGCGGACCGACTTTTCATACATTACAGATAACCCAACCATACGTATGAGTTCACGTCTTTCGGAATCTTGTGCACAAATCACATTAACTAGAACAACCTGTTCCATCAGTTATGCGTAAATTTAGACACAGGTGAACTCATACCGAACGCCAGCTTGGGTATGTACCAAAAAATCGCGAACCAGAGAAGGTAGGGTATGACATAGAGAGCCATAATCCCAAGATAGGAGAGACACGCTACATTGAGGTCAAGTGCAGGAAAGAGGGAGCACAATACATTACGGTCACCAGGAACGTGATAGAGACATTAGTGAATGAAAGAGCGAACTCCATTTTGGCCATTGTTGAGTTAAAAAATAATGATAGCCGTGTACGATACATAAGGGAGCCATTCAGCTGGGAGCCGGATCCCGAGGCAATTAGTGTTGATTATGACATGAAAAAGCTGCTAAAGAGATCTCAGGAGCCCTCATAGTGTTTGGGCACAATACTTGGAAGAGCTACGGTTATACATCATTTAGTTTTTTGAACTTTCATGAGGCTGTTTATTCGTGCCTGTGCCACTTCACAATACTCTTTTGATGTGTCTATGTGAATAAATTTCCGGCCGGTCTTGTGCGCCACAAGTGCCGTAGTACCAGTACCTCCGAACATATCGAGCACCACATTATCCTTGTACGTATAGTACTTGATTAATCGGTATATCAGTTCCTCCGGGAATGGTGCCGGGTGCCCCTTTCTTTTGCCCTCAGGGTGTATATGCCAGAATCCATCGGAATATTGCTTAAACTCGCTATCAGTGATATCGGCCTTGTCAAGGTTTCCATCAAGTTTCATTGTACCCTTTGAGTATACAAGAACATACTCCCAGGACGGCATGATATGCGGGTTGGACGGGCTCTTCCAGGAACCCCAGGCAGTTCTTTTCCGTATATTCTGCTTGTACCAGAGAATTTCCGTTCTTGGAATAAATCCGATATCCCGTAGTCTCTCCGATATGTCATGATGGGTCAGGGTGAAATCAGATATTCCTGTGGGCGCGATATTAAGCGCAAAGCGACCACCATTCACCAATACTCTGTATAATTCCCGGAATACAGTTTCCAGCCAGCCCAGATACCCATCATATGTCATGCTGTCATTATGTTTTGTGTATGGTAATCCTACATTATATGGCGGAGATGTGATTGTCATGTGTATGCTATTGCCGGGCATGTCACGCATTGTTTGCAGTGCATCGGCATTGAGTATACAGTTGGTTTTTAGTTCGGTAGCCGTATCTGTTTTGGTATAATTAGTGGCAAGCTCCCGTAGCCTGTTTCTCTGGTACGCTATCTTTGATCTTGCAGAATGCTGCTCTGCTTGCTGCCTATCCGCACATGATACGTCCTCCTGAGTATCCATAGTTGTATCAGTCCCCAATGCGGCATATTTGGCGCTCGATGATTTTCATTACTCGCACGGATTAGATTCACTGCTGTATATATCATCTCAAGAGGTTACACTGATCAAGTTTATCAAAATTAGGTCGCACTAAGATTAAGTCACTAGTGTGGAGGTGCCTAACAAAGTTCAAAAACGACTAACAGAGACTCTACAAATCAAAGAAAAACATGGCCAAGCACCTGGATGAAAAATTCCTCCGATACGTCATAACATCATGCAGTAAGGGAAAGAGTACCTCATTCATATCCGGAGAAGTGGGCGTCTCTCAAAGGCACATTCAGCGAATATACGCCGAATTCCGCAGGACCGGCAGGTGTCCCGTTCCCGGCCAAGCTGGCAGCCCACTATAAAACTCACGCTGGCAGAGATACGGTAGGTTCTGGAGACTCACTAAAAGGAACCAGTCTGGGTATTGCGCACAGCTGCCAATCTACGAGGAAAGAGCAGCTACAGGCGCATATATGGCATAATAAAGGACAACCTGGTGACTGCATCCCCCTCAAAATCCAAAGAACGTAAGCAGGTGGGTTATGGAACCAACGCCTTATGGTATGTTGACTGGGTAACCGTTTAGGTCGAGTTAATGATTATACATCTAGACGGCGAATTCATGGAAATTGTGGAATAGCATGATAGAAAAAACAAGAACGGACATGTTCGCGTATATTTCAGACTGTTGCTCAGGCGTGACATAAACGATTACAAGTTAGATTAAAGTTAGGTAAATAACAAACACAAAAAGACCACGCATGCAGTTATGACAAGAATACTAACGACTGGCGAATCTGCCTATCAAATAACACATATTGGCACCCATATAATGATGCAATCGTGGAAGCCGTACTGCAAGTCAAGGACGTGACAAAGACCTTTGTACGCAAGCGCCTTTTTGGCGCCGCATCATATACCAAGGCCATAGACGGTGTCACTTTTGATCTGAACAGGGGTGAGGTACTGGTACTAGCTGGCGAGTCCGGATCAGGAAAATCCACTATAGCCAGAATGATACTGGGAACCATAAGTGCAGACTCCGGTACTATCCTGTTCGATGGGAAACCCATCCAGAAATCGTACACCGTGATTCGCAAGGCCTGCCAGATGGTACACCAGGACCCCTATGACTCTATTAATCCCCGCATGAAAGTGCGCGACATAGTAGCAGAAGCCCTGAACATACACCATATTGGCAACAGCCAGTCCAGGCTGGACAGGGTAAGACAGGTTATTGATGAAGTAAGGATGGATCCGAACCAGGTCATGTCCAAGTACCCCCACATGTTATCCGGCGGTCAGAGGCAGAGAGTGGTACTGGCGCGCGCACTAGCGGTAAAGCCCAGAATAATAATTGCCGATGAACCCGTATCCATGCTGGACGTATCCATACGCGCAGAGATGCTGGAACTGATGCGGGATTTGCAGAGAAAGTATGACATGTCGTTTCTTTACATAACGCACGACTTGGCTACAGCCCGCTACTTTGGTCAAAGAATAATCATATTGAACAGGGGCCGCATAATGGAGGAGGGGTTAATAGATAATGTGCTGGACAATCCCTCACACCCATATACGAAAGCCCTCATTGGTGCAGTATCGGATCCGGACCCCGCCAACCGGCTGCGCATACGTGACATACTGGAGTGGGAATAGAACCATTCTGGGAAGGAATGGTGCATAATGCAATCAAGTGTAACAGCAACGCGGCCCAGTATGCCATAACCTGTAGACTCTGGCGCTGTGAATCACACCAGAGATTATACACAAGACGCGCGGGATGAATAGTCCTGGTTTTTGCAACCACTGACAGGGAACAAGGGATGAATTATACTTTGTAAAAAAAACTGGACATTGACTATTACGAATAGTAACCGGAACAGAACAGATAGCCGTCATACATTACCAGCCAAGAAATCTTTGTAGATACCTCATGTGTTACCGGATCTACGAATGAGTACTCAGCCCAAATGCCCTCGTCCTCGTCGAGGCTACGGAACTCCTCAAGAGTCACTGCGGATTCATATAATAGAACGGCGGCAACTTCTGGATCACCTACAAAGGATGGATCCGAGCCCTTGGCTACCGAAGCCAACGTATCCAGATCAATCACAAACGGATGGTGGAGATCATAGGACATGAACGAGTTTATGATATCAAAGGCGCCATCGGAATTCAGCTGGTACAGTCGAATCATCTCATCAATCACACTCTGTACCCTTACATCATCGGTAACAGTATAGTGGGAGCCAAAGATGTAGTTATCATACTGCTTAAACCAGCCGCGCTCATGGACAATTATGTTACCGGACTGATCCGGAAACGGATATCTAAGCCAGGCACCATCATATTCTGCAACTATTTGCTTAAACACATCCAACGATAAGAACCCATTACCAAGTACAGGTGCAATATCAAGCCCCACATATTCTGGCAATGTTGTGTGAGCTACAACCCTATTGGTGTCCGCATCTATAACATACCCTGCTATACCTGGCTCTAATACCATTGCATTAATGATATCCAGTGCACCATTACCATTTCCCACATACAAGACAATAGGTATGAGTTCACCTGTGTCTAAATTTACGCATAACTGATGGAACAGGTTGTTCTAGTTAATGTGATTTGTGCATAAGATTCCGGAAGACGTGAACTCATACTATCCCCCACCTACTCGCCGGTAACCGTAAATGCATATGCTCACCCAGTCCGCGAGCACTGATGAATCCGCGCCTCTTTTTCCATTTGGTCCTAATCCACTCTCCACGACTGCACTTTTAAAGGCCGGTCGAGTCAACAATCATGGTTCTAGTCAGCTTTTTGTCCGTGCCGACAATCAGTATGAGTTCACGTCTTCCGGAATCTTATACACAAATCACATTAACTAGAACAACCTGTTCCATCAGTTATGCGTAAATTTAGACACAGGTGAACTCATACTCTAGTAGTCCTGCAAGGAATCCGGATACCTGCCTGTATCTCATACCTAATGCCGTTCTCAGTGTCATGTAACATGCCCATGGCATACTGGTAGGGAGCACCCTCCTTGTTATGGTTGGCCTTTTCAATCCCATGCATGGTTAAAGCCAAATAGCCTTCCGCTGGACGTACTTGGCATTGTCGGTGAATGCCATCAAGTTTGTTTAAAAAATCTCAGATATTAATGCTTGGATCCAAGTTAGTAATCACTGACAGAATGAACGAAAATACTCAAACCGTTTTTACATACATTTTTGATCTAACTTGTTTGGAGTTATGCAACAAACTCCATAACTCCGAAAGATTAAATTTGAAATAATAATCTAGTAATCCTTGGTGCTTGACACAAACAGTGTTCTGGCCGCACTGGCTGGGCAGGATGTACAGTACACTCTCCAGTCTGATGCCGGGACTTGTGACATAAATGATGTGACCATACAGGAGACAGAAACTCCCGTACGGGGGTCCATGGCCAGGGGAAATGTCTACGTAGAGGAGTCCCGGTCGTACCGCATATCAGGCAACGTACATGCGGGTATTGCCTTGTCTCTCTCTGATACCATGTTAGGCCCCAACCCTACCTTTGGCGGACTGACTATATTGGCCCGTCACAAATCAGGTACAACTAGAATATCCGGCAGCCTGCTGTCCATGGCTCGCACTGGCGATACTGCCCGCCTGTCCATAGCTGTTATATCTGTAATGTATGAAAAGTCGGTCCGCTAGTCATTGGCATCCCGCTCCGTCCATTTTGCATCATTTGCCCTAATTGTCTGGGTCGCTTTTTTATTCCTGAAGCGGCGTTTCGCCGTTATCTATCCAGTGAGAAGTGCAACCTTCTCTCATTGTAGTAGTCTAAATAATCCCGGAGACTGTCATAATGCCATATCTCATTGGACTCTTAAATAAGAGTCCCCTCGTCCTCAATCGTTCTATGGAAGCGCTCCAGTTTGCTATTTGTCTGCGGGTGGTATGGTCTGGAATTGATTAGTATGATGTCTTGATCCAGCAGTTCTTCCTTGAATAGTGTTGGTTTCCAGCTTTTCTTGCCCTTTTATTGTCCTACGAAACACGCGCCGTTATCCGAGATGCAGGGGCGCCGAATCGTTCTATCGCCAATCTCAGTAATAGAGTGGCGTTCTCTGAGGTTGCATGCTAGAATAGTGCCGCTCCGACTATACACCTGGATGCATCATCTATGAGATTCAGTCCCCTGAAGCGCTCATCTTTTCATGACATGCCAGTGCCACATTGCATTGGAATATTTACGCTCATAGCGTACCCACTCTGACTTTGCAGGTGATGAGACTGTCGTGCCGTTCTTTTTCATTATGCGATATACTACGCGATATATTGTAATTCTGTCTAAGCCTCTTTGCAATACGTACTACTCCGGCGGGATCCTTGTGATATGCTTCAGTTACCATTCGTATCTGGGTAGCGGTGATTGGTATCATAGGCCTGCCCATCTTTACTCGAGTCGTTCCCGTTCTCTGGTTCACAATCTTCGTACGTGTCTTGTTTCGGGTCTTGAGCTATTTTGGTTGTGGCAACGCCTCTTTTGTCTTGATTCCTCTGTTGTTCTCTTTACCATCTGGCTTGTGCAATGAAATAGTCAGCTACTGTACGCCGGATCCTAAGCGGACTTACTTTTCGTACTATTGATGCGATGCTACAGGACTAGAACAGGGTTGCCTCATGGTTATTGGTACATACAACTTTTTCATGTTGTTCATATAGAAATATGGTGGATATCCTAAGTCTTGGGTAATAAATTCGGCATTTGTTTCACACAATCCCTGGTATGAGTTCACGTCTTCCGGAATCTTATGCACAAAAGAACCGGTTCTTTAACTGTCGCGATCAGTTATGCGTAAATTTAGACACAGGTGAACTCACACAATCCCTGTCTTACATGTCGCGGACTTATGGAACGCGCTATAGTACAAACAAGCTATTGCATAGCTTTTTAATCATAACAACACACATACGATTCAATTGGCATCCCTTGATGATACCGAAAAGGACATTCTTAACGAGATACAGTGGAGCTTTCCACTGGTACCCCGTCCCTACCACGAACTGGCCGCCCGCATGAACACGGATGTACAAACCATAATGGAAAAAATACAACGGCTCAAGGATTTGGGTATAATTCGGCAGCTCAGTGCCATATTTGATACTCGTCGACTGGGCTACAAGAGCTCACTAGTAGCAATGCGCGTTACACCAAACCGTCTGCTGGATGTGGCCAACGAGATAAGCCGCCACCCCGGCGTTAGCCACAACTATGAACGAAACCACGATTTCAACTTGTGGTTCACCATTGCGGTACCGCCTGGCTCCAGCATACAAGATGAGGTAACACGATTCTCCAAGCTCTCCGGCGTACAAGCTACAAGAATGCTTCCCACTTTACGCATGTTCAAGATAGGGGTAAAACTGGACATGAACGAGAAAAAGAAGCGGGACATTACTCCCAGCGAGAAGAAAAAGAGCATCCGGGATGTTCCCTTTGCGGGAACCAAGCGCGACAGGCAATTCGTACGGGAACTACAAAAGGACCTGCAAGTTTCAGAGAGACCATTTTTGGATATGGCTACACGTCTGGGCATTACCGAGGAGGAATTATTCAGCCAGGCAAGGACCTACGAGGAAACAGGCATCATGCGAAGATATGCAGCCATACTGCGGCACCGGGATGCCGGATTCATAGCCAATGGCATGATAGTCTGGAAGGTACCGGACGACCAAATACCCTCAATAGGCGAGAAACTGGGATCATTCCCGCAGGTCAGCCACTGCTACCAGAGACCCGCATATCCGGACTGGCCTTACACTGTCTTCTCAATGATACACTGCCGCACTAGAGAGGAGGCCGGTGATGTGGCAAAAACCATACAATCACATATCAATATACCGGAATACCGCATACTATTCAGCGAGCGTGAGTTCAAAAAGAGCCGCGTGGAATACTTTATGGAATCGGCTATTCCGGCCTAGCACACAGAGGCCTTTAGTTTGTACTCAGGCCACGATGAGTATATCCTGTCTATCTCATCCATGTCCGCGCGCGATAAATAATTCCCATCAGACATGGCGGCAAACTCCTCTATCTCCTGAATACTGGTAACTGTTGGCAGTACTGATCCCACCCCCTCCTTGGAGAGAATGAACTTTATGGCCATCTCGGTGATGCTCAGGTCGTTCCTAACCGCTATGTGCCTTAACTGCTCCACCTTATCTAGTGCTTCCCGGCGCCACTCCATCTTGCGGTCCCGGCGGTGATCATTCTTTGGTATCTTTGTATCCGCTGTAATCTTGCCCGTCAATATACCAGATGCATCAGGAACCCGTACCAGTACGCTACAGTCGTTATCATGCGCCCCGTCCATGAGATGGTTTCCCGGTATCTGCTCTAATATGTTATAGACTGTCTGTATGGCGCATACATTATCCCGGGCCATTCCCTCCATTCCCTCCTGAAGCCATCCTATTGCCGGTCCCAAGGCGACCTGCAGGGCGCCCACCATTCCCTTCTCCACCAAACCATCCAGGAATGCGAATGACTCATCATCACGAATGTGGTCTATCTTTGGGTTATGCAGTCCGTACATGTCAATGTAGTCAGTCCCAATCCTCTCCAGCGAGGCATCCAGCGCTCTCTGCGTGAATTCCGGATCAAAGTGTTGCGGCAGCTCCGCATGCCCTATCTGCTCTACACTACTAAAGTCGTACCCGTACTTTGTAGATATCACGACATCATTGCGAATCTCGCCCAAGGCCTCGCCTATTATTCTCTCGCTCTTTCCCTTGCCGTACATGTCCGCGGTCTCGATAAAGTTTATGCCGCAGTCATGGGCTTTTCTGATCATGCTCCTTGCCTCCTCCTCGCCAATCTTTTTGCCCCACCAGTCCAGCGCTATGGTCCACGCGCCAAAACCTATCTCTGATACCTTGGGGCCATTCCGGCCAAGCCTGCGATACTTCATGACACTATTCCCCTGAACTTCTCCAACCCTTTCTGTACTATCTCATTATCTAGGACTGGCGTCCCGCCAGCTATCTCCATATCAGTATCCAGCCAGGACTTGCAGCCTGCATACTCCTTTGTTGATACCGACTCCATCTCAAATACCTGTACGTAAATGGCCTTTAGGGGCCTCTGGGGCTGCCATTGTCTGCGAGACTCCACATATGACTTGCTCCATATGTGGAACGGCTCCAGATCATTCACCACATCCTCTGATATCACATCTGCCTGCTCTAGTACTGTTGCATATGATTTTACGCTATTTGTGCCCGGCGAGGGGTGGGGCCTCTCCAAATGATACCTGAACGGCTCCCGTATGCTCTCTGCGTCCTGGTGCTCCCATGTGGGATACAGGATGAACTTTTCTGCCTGTAGAACGAATCCTGAGGCCGCCTCCATTATGCCACCCTTTCTAAGCAGAACGGACTGCTCTCCGGCCTCTAGAGCCCCAACTACCGTAGACCACTCCTTGAGCATCATTGCTATCCCATACTGGCTATAATGGGAATAATATCCTTTTTTACGCACACAATCATGGGGGTGTCTAACTTTACGTATCGGGAGACCTTGGTAGCACGGAGCTCCATTATCAAGTCCTGAAAGTCCCCCAAGTCATCCGTATCAAAGGCCAGCATGAAATCATTGTCGTCCAGGCCAAAAGAGTATGTGGTATTCAGTGTTATGCCAGGATGCTTCCTGCTAACGGCTATGTGTTCGTTCATCATTTCCTGCCTCTCCTCCCGCGATAACAGATACCACTCCCTGGTCTTTGTGAAAGGGTACACTACAGAATACTTTTTCTCCTCGTCCTTGAAGAACGCGGTCTCCTTGTTCTCGGTAGCGTATACGGAGGATCTGGTACACGATATATAGTTCAGGACGGGCGTGATATACTTACCAAATATGGTGGTATACAATTTTGACATGACTCTCTGTATATCCTCAATGTTGGTGGACCCGGTCCATATCATGAAATCACACTCGGCTCTTGTTCCCAGCGTAGAGTATGTGCGATACCTGATGCCGGTACTATTCAGTACCTGTTTTACCTCCATAGCCGACTCGCGCTTGCCCATATCTGCCAGCCATCTCCATTTGGGATCAACCCGAAAGAAGGTAAACCCAAAGTATTGTCTGGACTCTTCCATGACTGTAATTTCATGAAATGGCATATTTAACAGAAACCCGGTGTCCGCTGGCATGATCACTAACAGAGATCAATCTTGTTGCAGGTGGCAGATTACTAATACTCAACTGCGTGGTGTGTCAGGACCGCGTGCTCCACAATATGCCCAGCATAGGTAAACATGTCCCTACAAAGTAGATAGATTAACTTAAATATCCTGCATCAACCACAATAAGACATGGCTAGTGTAACCGATGGTTGGCCCGTGTGGATTCCTCTTATAGTGGGTTTGGCGCCAGGCTTTGTGTACTGGTTGGCGATCACCGCTCGCAGATCAAAGTAATCAGGTGTAGCTTTTTCTTATTTTGCGTGTGACTGTGGGGGTCCCATTCGCCCCAAAATCGTGCCAGCGAACTTATCGAATTATAAAGAAGTACTATCATTGATACCATTATGCCACTAAAACGAGCAAGCCGGGGCCGGACCAAGGGCGGCAAGGGATCAACCGGTGTAGTCCAGTGCACAAACTGCGGCCAGACAGTCCCAAAAGACAAGGCCAAGAAGGTTACCTCCAGACTAAACCTAGTGGAGCACACGCTAGCCAAGGAGCTGCGCTCGCAGGGTGCCTATATTGCAACGCCTACCGTTCTAAAATGGTACTGCATATCCTGCGCCATCCACTTCAAGATACTCAAGATACGCTCCGCGGATAACCGCCGCAAGCGCGGCCGCCTGCGTTAAGTCTGTCCTATGGCCCTGTAGATGAACCGGATTCGCTGTGCCAGCGTTATGCCAGCTATAACGGCTACTATAATTCCGGCCATTCCCATAATGCCCGGTATCATGCCCAGTATGGCAATTACGAGTAGCCGCTCTGCACGCTCGCCAATTCCAAGTCCCTGAACCTGTATATTCAGGGCATCCGCCTTTGCGCGCGCATAGCTCACCAGCAATGACATGCCCAGCGCCAGCGCGGCTATCTCGGGGGGCATCAATCCTGCTGATCCCAGCCCCACAAATATGGCAACCTCGGCTATCTTGTCTGATATTGAATCAAGAAAGGCGCCACGTTTTGATGAGCTCCCGGTAATCCTGGCAACCTGCCCGTCCACTACATCAAAGAATCCTGATGCCAGTAACAGTATGCCGCCCCACACAAAGGAGTACTCCATTCCGCTACCATACATTACTGCGGCGCCCAGCGCCAATGCCAATCCAAGACCCGTCCAAAAGTTTGCCGACAGCCCAGTTCTAGCAAATACTTTCCCCACTCCCTGTAGTACGGGCGCCAGGCTGCCCCGCGTCTTATTGAGTACCATGAGTTCCCCGGGCCGACAGGTGTTTTGCCATTATGGTTGATATAATCTTGGCCGCCATTGCCCCCCCTGCCCCCGTGTCATAAGTGGGGTTGAGCTCCACTATATCACATCCTGCTATGCGTGATCCTGGTATGGCGTTCACTATTTCCATTACCTGCGTTGACGTCAGTCCGCAGGCCTCCGGATTTCCCACCCCGGGACAGTAGGCGGGATCCAGCACGTCCATGTCAATACTGACGTATACAGAGTCATGATTATTACAGAACTCTTGCAGTCTTGTCACCCCCATTCCCTGGCGTATCTGCGAATCGGTCACCACATTCACGTCATTCTCCATTACATAAGCCAGCTCCTCGGCCACAAAGGCGCGGCCTCCCAGGTGAATCACGTCATCACTTTTCCCTTTTCTCTCTATTATCCTCCGAAGGAATGACGCGTGACTGAGACTTGCCCCGGCGTAGCTGTCCCTCAAGTCATAGTGCGCGTCTAAAATGATCAGGGCGGTATTTTCCGGATACGCCATGTACGAACCCAGCGTTATCAGGTGCTCGCCTCCCAGCAGTATGAGGGGCCAGTCCCTGGTCATTAACTCGGCTGTGACCTTCTCTGTCATGTATAACATGCGCTGGGCGTCTACCGTATGAGCCAGGTTGCCCATGTCCGATATACTATATTGCTCCAAATCTATGCCCAAGTCCGGATGAAAGACCTCTATGTTATTGAGCATCTCCCTGATGTAGTCGGGCGCAAACCGGCAGCCTGGCCTGTATGAATGAGTGGAGTCAAAGGGCACTCCTATAATGGTGGCTATATTATCGCCCTCGCCTGACAAAATTCCCGGAGGGTTTGCGTATAGCCTGGTGTGACTCATACCATAATCTGTGGCCGTCGGGAGAGCAGTCTTGGCTGGTTCAGCATGGCATATGGTTTGCCCTTGGTCTGCCCCTTTATCATGTGGATCAAGTCCGGTATAGTCATGCCTGTGGTCTTTCCACTCTTTCTGCCCCGTATGGGTATGGTTCCCTCTGGCCCTTTTTGCACCTCATTAGCCCCTATCACGGCCACGTATGGTACCCACTCCCTCTCTGCCTCCCGTACACGCTTGCCCAGGCTCTCGTTGCGCTCATCTATATCCACCCGTATGGACTTTCCCGATAGGGTGTCGGCTATCTCCGTCGCGTAGCCGTTGGCATCCTCGTGTACCGGTATTATTCGTATCTGGGTGGGGGCAAGCCACAGGGGGAGTATGGCCTTGAGGCCGTGTTTCATGTCCCGGGCGGCGCCCTCCAGTAACGCGTACATGATACGCTCTATGGCGCCGCTGGGTGAGTTGTGCAGTATGATGGGATTTCTAAGATTATTTGAGCTGTCCACGAACTGTATGCCGTAATGGTTGCCGTTCTCCACGTCTATCTGATCCGTGGAGAGCGCCGAGGCCTTGCCCGCGGTATCTATGTAATTGAATTCCCACTTTAGTACAAAGTAAAAGAATCTCTCCTTCCACATCTCCACTAATACCGGCTTGTTGTGGTGGTGAACCAGGTCTATCACGTCCTGGCGGTTATTTTTGTAAAAGTCCTGCGTAATACGTATGGCCATCTCATAGTCCTTTACGCCCAGTTCCCTTAGTACATCCCTTGAGAGATCAAAGCGCAGGTCTAACTCCCTTATGGCCTGTTCCATGTCGGCGCAGAACGCGTGGCAGTCCGGCATGGTAAAGGCGCGCAGTCGCCGCAGTCCCACCAACTCCCCGGACTGCTCCCGGCGGAAGCTGTATCTTGTAAGCTCGTATAACCGGTACGGCAGGTTGCGATAGGACATTTGAAAGTCATTTGCCATGAGGAATTGCCCGAAACACGCGGCAAATCTCAGGAATAACTGTTTGCCTTCCGAGTCTATACTGTACTGCCGGGCGGGGAACCGGTTGAAATATTTGGTCATGCTGGGATGATCCGAGTCATACATTATTGGCGTCTCCACTTCATATCCGCCATACTCCCGGACACGTTTTGTCACATATCTCTCTATGAGGGATTTTATGAGGCGGCCGTTGGGGTAGTATCTCATGTTGCCCTGATCCGATGCTGGCTCGTAATCGGCTATGGCAAGCCTCTTCATGAGTCCAACGTGGGGTGGCGGCTTGTCCTCGCTCCGCTTCTTTGCCGCCTCGTATCGTGCCAGTACCTCCAAGTCCCTGTGATTGGAGAAGTCAAAGTCGCTTACGGGTGTCATGGTGCCGTCCGGCACCATAATATACCACTGCGAGGCAATCTTGGACTCTGCCTGGACGGCCTTGGACTCGGAGCCATCCTGGCCCTTGCTGCGTATTATTTTGAGACCCTCTGCCAGGGGGTGGCTCTTTACCTTTATGGAGTATGACTTTGTCCAGCCAAAGGCAGATTTGTACACCTCGGTGCCTTCAGCGTGATCATACATGTCATTTATAACATTCATGGCAAGGCGTGCCGGGGCCAAATCGGCGCTGAGATGCGCGTACGGGTATATGAGAAGCCTGGTACAGCCCAGCCTCTCCATAACGGCGGTTACCTGAGATATGGCTTTTGATGCGGTGGAAATGTCGTCGCCCTTCTCCACTGCCACAAAGGCTACCAGCACCTCTTCCAGACGCACCGTCTCCGGCACTATATCTTCGGCTGCGGGTATCTCCCTCTTGGTGGGGGTGTACTCTATATGATCGCAGTGTAGGTGCAAGATGCGCATAAGGTAGCGGAATGGTGTAATCGAATTAAATCTTTTGAAAGTACCCGTGTAATACCTGACATCTCTTCGGGATGTGGGTGTATTATCGATGTCGTGGAGCGCCATATTACTGCGTGTGTAACAGGATTGCAGTATATTTATGGCACTATACATCATGTATATGCTCTTGTAGGGCGAGCTGCGCCCTAGTTACAAGCGCGGAGACACCCAGCATATTGGTAAGAAGCGATGCTACATCCTGCAAGGTCTCATTGTGAATGTATCCGTGCTGGTATGTCATCTCTATGCCGTGCTTTTCTGTACGAATGTACGCTGTAATGAGAGGCTTATTCCCTGCAGTACTCGCGTATTCCCGGATCTCCACTAATGTAATACAGCTACCCTGTATCATATAGGAGCCTTTCATTATGGTGATGGAGCGATCCGGGGACTGCCGGGGTCTTGGTGCCTCGCATATCTCCATGTTCGTATACGAATGGGAAGTATTAGTAAACTCTGTGATTATTGTAACATGTGGCTTGCACCCCGTGGGTAATATTTCCAGATGAAAAATGCGTGTATCCTGCTGACGTCGCTTAGTGGTTGCCATAGTCCCTTGGGTAACAAATTTCATACCTGTCATACGATACCCGTCTTGTTACAGACTTGTGGAATGTATTATGATTCTTTTTTTTTTGCATACCCGTATTATGTTTCCATGTCTGTGAGTTTCTTTGAAATCCGCGTAGCAGAAAATAAGTATGAGTTCACCTGTGTCTAAATTTACGCATAACTGATCGCGACAGTTAAAGAACCGGTTCTTTTGTGCATAAGATTCCGGAAGACGTGAACTCATACGAAAATAATCCTTTGTGAGTATCTTCAAATTAATGTGACCTGATTTTTGTATTGTATAGCGGCCACCATAAGTCTCTGGGTAACAAATCCCACATTTCTCACATACAATCCCCGTCGTGTATGCCAAAGAATTATGGCGTTCGTTATACAAATTCCAAACCTCACAAAGTTATATCTGAATATTCTAAATTTACGCGTGAAAAGTATTCCAACACTAGAAAGCGTATGTCTTTTTGACTATGAGTGGTGTTCTTACGTATTAATTATCCCATGTGCTTAAATAAAAAAAACGGAAATGCTTGCAATGGAAAAAAAGACGACATTCGTACTCATGCTGTCGCTCGTAGCGGCAGCTGGAATTACAGTATCTGACGTATACGCACAGACAAACACCGAGAGACTGGAGAGTATAGATGACCGAACCCAGGAAATATCCGATACCATTGGTAACTCATCTGATGAAACCGGACTATTTGGCGCGCTTGCAAACGTGGCTTCTGATATGGCCGATGCACTTACCGCCATAGCTGGTGTACAAACATCTGTTGACTCAGTCGATGCCAAGATAGACTCCATGATGTCCAACTTTGATAGTATAGCAACCATAAGCTCAAACATAAACACCATGAGAGGTACCCTGAACTCAGTAAGTAGCACCGTATCCTCAATAGACTCGAGCATATCATTGATAGACAGCACAATCACTGCTAACAGTGATGCAGTAAATTCAATGAGATCTGATGTATCCTCATTAACAACTAGCACCATGATGTTGACCGATGCTGTTTCAGACAATGCTGCCTCACTGCAAGACATACAAAATGATCTTGCACTACTCAACAAGAGAATAATGGGAGTGGAAGACACCATCTCACAGCAACAGCTGGGCGCAACCGGTGATGTGGCAGTCAGCGTCGCCGCGAGCAATGCACGACTGGACGCCCTGGACACTGTACTGAAGCAGATACAGGATAATCTTATAACATTGCGTGCCGATGTCTCGGTATTATCTTCACAAATAACCAACCCTGATGATCCGACCACAATTATCGATGCTACCACCAGTGCCCTTGTAACTGCATATGATTACAAGACGTACGACAAGAATGGAACCACAATCAACGGTAACACGTTCCACGAGCTGGAACTGAGATTCTCCTGTAACCAGGATGCATTCATAGATCAGGTTAGATTCATTGCGGCCTCCCATGAGGACGCTCTTGATTATGTAAGAGGGAATAATCTTGAGAAATTCGATATAGAAGAGTCTACTCCGAACAACTTTGTAAGAGTGGATGGCATAGACCTGTTCAACAACAAGGTTCTCGTAAACCAATCTACAGATCAGTATGTGAAGATTGAGCGAGCCCATAATTACAACAACAAACCATTGCTAGCTGGCAGTACCTTGCCATTCACATCCCAAATACACGAGGGCCTCTTTGTTTTAAGAGAAAACGGAGAACTGGGGCCATTAATACAGTCAGGTAGTAAGCAACCTTACGTCTCTGTTGCTTCTAACACTACCATGATAGCAGACTCTGAACGAAACACCCGTGACAATGACAAGCTGGAAAGAGACCTATACTACATTGAGGTCGACTGGATCACATACTATACCGGCACCAGCTGTACGGTAGGTGTTGGAACTAGCGGCTCCTTGCCTAACGCGGACGCCGCGGGCACACTCCAGTATAGCGTAAATGTCACTAATGATGGCAAAGTAATAAACGAGTATTCCAATGTTATGGACTGTGGTGGTAACCCGGTAGAGATAACCGGTGTCAGTACCGCCATTGCCGGATCATGGGAAGATGGACTGGACAAGTTTGCCACCATGAACATGGAGGTTCTGGATAACCGCAACGACGACATACCTGATGTAATATTCCAGCTAATGCAGAATGATGAGGCGACAATAAAAGACGGTGAATACCCGATATATGCTAATGCAGATCTTCAGATAAGCGGCAGCTTCCCGATAGTTGATAACCTGCTTGTAGAGATAGAGTACCTAAGTGTTCCTAACGCAGGATGTACGATTGTAGACTCCCAATAACTAGATAATTTTTACATATATTTTAGAAAATTATGACTATGTCCAATGTGTTTTGATCATTTCTTGAGTATGAGTTCACGTTCCCTCTGATCAAATAACTAATCGGTGGCATTTGTAATGTATGAAAAGTCGGTCCGCTAGTCATTGGCATCCCGCTCCATCCATTTTGCATCATTTGCCCTAATTGTCTGGGTCGCCTTTTTATTCCTGGAGTGGTGTTTCGCCGTTATCTATATCCAGTGAGAAGTGCAATCTTCTCTCATTGTAGTAGTCCACATAATCCCGGAGACTGTCATAATACCATATCTCATTGGACTCTTAAATAAGAGTCCCCTCGTCCTCAATCATTCCATGGAAGCGCTCCAGTTTGCCATTTGTCTGCGGGTGGTATGGTCTGGAATTGATTAGTATGATGTCTTGATCCAGCAGTTCTTCCTAGAATAGTGGGTTTCCAGTTCTTTTTGCCCTTTTATTGTCCTACGAAACACGCGCCGTTATCCGAGATGCAGGGGCGCCGAATCGTTTCATTGCCAGTCTCAGTAATAGAACCCGGTATTTCCATGATTGCGTATGGCCAGCAGATTATCTGGCGCCGAATCGTTTCATTGCCAGTCTCAGTAATAGAACGGCGTTCTCAGGTTGCATGCTCAAATAGTGCCGCTCCGACTATACACCTGGATGCATCATCTATGAGATTCAGTCCCTTGAAGCGCTCATCTTTCATGACATGCCAGTGCCACATTGCATTGGAATATTTACGCTCATAGCGTACCCACTCTGACTTTGCAGGTGATGATCCTGCAGTACCGTTCTTTTTCATTATGTGATATACTGCGCGATATGTATTATGTCTAAGCCTCTTTGCAATACGTACTACTCCGGCGGGATCCTTGCTGTATGCTTCAGTTACCATTCGTATCTGGGTAGCGGTGATTGGTATCATGGGCCTGCCCATCTTTACTCGAGTCGTTCCCGTTCTCTGGTTTACAATATTCGTACGTGTCTTGTTTCAGGTCTTGAGCTATTTTGGTGGCAGCAACGCCTCTTTTGCCTTGATTCCTCTGTTATTCTCTTTACCATCCGGCTTGTGCAATGAAATAGTCAGCTACTGTACGCCGGATCCTAAGCGGACTTACTTTTCGTACTATTGACATAATATTCCGGAAGACGTGAACTCATACTCAAAATATGCCTAACTCGCACAAGTAAGTTTTTGGCATGTATTCCACTGTGCACACATTTACACATGGCCGAATACCAACGATTGACATAATTTATGCACGGGATCGATAAATACGTTAGCTTACCGTTTTTGACAGGTATGGGGATGGTATGAAATATACAGGTTTATAGAAACCATGAAGGGTGAATCTACATGAATTCCCACAATTTTACCGGACACGATATTCCGCACATACAACTGGATCCTGACATGACCATATCGGATTTAGTTGACATATACGCGGCATCAGGGTTCAACGGGCGAAGCTTGGGCGAAGCTGCCCGAATATATTCAGACATGATAAAAACAGGCGCCACCATTTGTCTTACCGTTTCTGGGGCGCTCACACCGGTGGGTTTTGGCGGAATAATAAAGTCGCTCATAGAGCGCGGCTTTGTAGATTGGATAATAACTACAGGCGCCAACGTGTATCATGAGGATCACTTTGCTTGGGGCCTCCCTGTAAAACAGGGCCATCATAATGTGGATGACTCCATATTATACAAGAACGAGATCGTCCGTATCCGGGATGTGTATATCAAGTTCTATGAAACACTGGAGGCACAAGATCAGGTCATACAAAGATACTTTGATGATTTCCAGGATACACCCTTTACCACTGCGGAATTCTGTAACCGGATGGGTAAAATGAGTCTGGAGAACGCAGAGTATCCTGATAGAAGCTTTCTATGCAGCGCATATAAGTATGGTGTTCCGGTATACATATCCACCCTGAAGGATTCATCACTGGCGCTGAACTTGGCCATGCACCGCTTGGCAGGGCAGTCTTATAATTTGGATATTGCTCGGGAGATACTGGAACAAGCTGCAATAGTGTACAACTCCGAATCATCGGGTATAGTGGAGCTGGGGGGCGGTGTGCCAAAGAATACTGCTCAGCAAACAGGGCCATTGCTGGATCAGATACTGCGGCGACAAGACGGTGGACAAGATTACATTATACAAATAACTGATGCGCGACCGGATACCGGGGGACTCTCTGGAGCCACACTGCAAGAAGGAAAGAGCTGGGGCAAGATTCAGGATCCCCGACATGGTATTGCTACAGTCTATGCTGATGCCACCATAGCATTTCCAATTCTTGCACTATACGTATTGAGTAATAACACTCCGCGTAAGTCTAGGAGGTTACACGACCAACTAGGCCAGTTCTATCGGCGTCTAGCCGATGATTGCAAAACTGTTACCTAGACCACCGTGCGCGCTCCAACTCTCTGTCCTCTTTGGTCTCCTTTTTGTACTCCTTGTAGTGTTCCCTGCACAGTATAGATTTTTTGTTTCGTACGGACAATCGAAGTCCTGCCTCTTCTATCTTGGTCGTGTTTATCGAGCGCACTCCTTTTTCTTGACAGTCTTCCACATTACAGGTTGCTCCCTTTGAAACTACTCCCATACCCGTTTTGCCGTTAGCCGTACCATATAAACACCATGCCTGTATGGGCGGACTTGAGCCATTTATTTTTAAATTATATATCAATACAGAATACGTTGGCCGTAAATGAATCCGAAAAGGACAGGGATGAGTCAGATGAGATTCCGCCCCGTCTTGCTCTGGGACTGTTCAACATAGCCGACACGATAAAGTCCCTGGCCAACTTGGGTGTGGCAAAGACCAAGGTAAATCCCGCGCAGGGTATTCTTATGGGTTGGCAGGCCACCGGCTATCTTGCATTTGCGGCGTTCTTGGCATGGATGATAATGTTCATGGTAACTGATGATATCTCCGAGGGACTGGGACGATTCCTGGCATTTGCGGTATTCGGGGTCTCGGCCTTGGTATTGGTAATATTGTACGGATCCAATCTTGTAACCGGTGACTACATGACCGGCGGTATAGCCATGATGACTCGCCGCTCCCGGTGGCGTGAAGTTCTCTGGGAGTGGTCCATAACCCACTCGGGACACTGGATTGCCGGCTTTACCGTTGGGTGGATGATCGTGATTGGTGCGAGCCAGGCCGGATCCACGGGCTCCACTATGCTGGGCATACTGGCAGACATAGGCAACTACAAGGTAGGCCAAGAATGGGATCAGCTCTTTTATCGGGGAATACTCGCGAACTGGTTGGTCGCCATGGGTGTATGGGGGGCATATCGCACCAAGGATATGGTGGGCAAGATACTATTGATTGGCATCCCTGTCTCAATATTCTTTGCCATAGGCTTTGAGCACAGCGTAGTGAATCACTTTGCGTTATCTGCCGGAATATGGGCCGGTGGCGACTACACTTGGGGTGAGGCATGGATGAATAACCTGGTCCCGGTGACCTTGGGCAATATTATAGGCGCCATGATATTTCAGGGAATGATATACTGGTATATTGCGGGCATGCCGGTATGGCTGGGCCCTAACACATGGAAAAAGCCCCATGGAACCTACAGGGATTTGGCGCATGCCCTGCGGGATACCATAACACTAATGCTATTCTTTGTGGGAATGGCCCCATTAATGGTGGGTATGGTCTTTGTATATGTAGTGGAGCCTGCCTTGGGGGTGGTTCCGGAGACTAACAATCCCAACTGGGTGGAACCAATTGGTATAACCATATATCTGGTAGCTACCGCCTTGGTGGTAAAGTGGGCTCTATTGCCCCGGGTATGGCATCGTATACCGGAATCCTGACTTAGGTCATATTTGCCTGCTCGTATACCGGTTCCTTCAAGTGTTTGGCGGTATTCATCGCTTCGTGGAACTGGTTGCTGGTGAATATGCCCCTTCTCTCATAAATGCTACGGAATTTGCGCCCATCATCAGCAAATATGCCCACTACCATACCTTTCTTGATGGGGTATTTCTTCATACAGGCATAGACTGCGGCGGCAGAGGGACTTGTGAGGAGTGAGTCTTTCTTGTACACAGTCTGTACAACGTCAAATGCCTCCTTGTCCGTAACGTCAACCCAATCATCTACTACATTCTCCCGTCGCAGAAATAGGTCCGGCTTGGCGGACTCCTCAAAATTCCGCCACCCTTGTATGTTGTGATTCCTCTGGGGTCTACATCCTATTATCCTGATTTGTGGATTCTGCTCCTTGAGATAGGCGCCTACGCCGGTAATGGTGCCACCAGTACCCACTCCTGCAAAGAAGTGGGTTATCCTGCCACCTGTCTGTTCCCATATCTCCGGACCTGTGGTAGTATAGTGACCATGAAAGTTAGCCTCATTCCCATACTGGTTTAGGGTGTGGTAGATATCCGGCCGTGAGGCTGCGATGGATGTAGCCAGGGCTATACTTTGCTCGGTACCGGCTCCCACCTTTGGACAGAGATCGTCAGTGGTCTCGTACATTTTGGCTCCCATCTTTTGCAGTATCTGCTTTGTCTCGTCACTGGCCTTCTCGGGTATGACTATCTCAGTACCAAATCCCAGTATGCGGGCTATGCCTACCAGGGCAATACCGGTATTGCCCGAGGTGGGCTCTACTATGATACTCTTGCCCTTCAGGATTCCTCTCTCCTGAGCGTCATGAATCATCCAGTATGCGGCGCGATCCTTTACCGAGCCAAAGGGATTGTTACCTTCCAGTTTTGCCCAGTATGTTGTACTGTGAGACGAAAGCGACTCTAGTGATACCAGCGGTGTCTTGCCTATGCGGGACAGTGTGTCTGCTTGGGTCACTGTAGCCAAGGCTTACTTTACCTTCTTTATGAGAAATGTTAGCGTGTTGCCGTCTCTACTAATCTCCACCAACTGGTGCCCGCTACGGTTGACCCAGCGAGATATGTCATCCTCGGCCGCGGGATCATCCGCGCTCACCGTGATTGTCTGTCCCGCCTGCATTCTTTCTATCGCTATTTTAGTGCGGAAGACAGGCTCAGGACAAAAGAGTCCCGTGGCATCTAGGGTTACATCAGACATGACATTTGTGGAATGTGTTTACATATTAAAATCTACGCGGTCATCTAATGGTAACCGTTTAAGCCACTTCGTGGTTCTGTTCTGGATGGCTGGGGTCAACATATTTTGATATTGTCAGTCTCCTATTCTTGTATATATTCGTGGCTAGTTTATTATATAATTTCTGGATTTGCCATTGTTCTCTTGCTTAAACGGCTACCGCTCTCTAAAGTGCCATTCTCATCATTGTAGATAGGTCTCGCTGTTTCATAAAGGCAGGATCCATGTTGTTTACGTTTATTTTTTGAGATACGCGATTCATCAAGCAGACGCCAAGTTTGTAGGAAATGGTCCACAGAATACTGTCGGGTTTGGCATTGTATGTATGTAGAAGAAAGCGCAACAACCATGCGGCTTGGGGATAATTATTGTTGATATACTTCTCTAGGTACTCGGTAGAGTTTCGTATCTTGTATCGTAGATGCTCCAGTGTCTCCTGTGGGCTAGCATACTCGGACTTGTCTATTGTAATACGACCCTGCTTCATGGAAAGTAGCACGTCATCTAGGTTGTTGTTTGCGTCAATGGAATTGATACAACGACCCACTGTGGATAATACATGGGAGTCACTCCCTGCAACTCCTGTCATGCCGTGAGATCTCGCAAACTCCGCGGCGCGCATATTCGATATTACATCCACATTGTTGCTGTTAAACACTTCAATGATATCGCAGTGTTTGGCATCATCGCGTAGGGCATCTAACACACTAAATGGATGCGGCGCTGATGATACTGCATCCTGATCCCGGATCATATCTAGTACCACATGTAGTGGCAAGTTGGCCGGTATCTCTTGGTATATGCCATATGCTAGCACATGGGCTCCAGCATCTGTGGTTACCTCTTCTGCAGGGTAAACCTGTATTTTGTGAAACTTTGGATGATCGTCTCTATATTGCAATATGTGTCTGTATCCTGATAATGTATTGTGATTGGTTACAAATATTGCATCCAGACCCCTGATGCGGGCCTGTTCTAGCTGAGAACGCACAGATATCCCACAGTCATATGGCGGCTCCTCTGCCCCAACATGAAAATTGGAATATACATTATGGCAATGAAGCTCGGTCCTTATACTCAATATCGGTTCATTGCGCGTATTCGTTATAATACTATGTTGGTGTAACAGTTTTGACTTGAAACGTCATTACAAAATCTGGGCGTTATGGCATCATACTCTATAGTATTTCCATTCACATATGTAATGCTCACTCATTCTGCTTTATGATTACATCATTCTGCTTGGTGTGGTGACTTGCATAGCCTATGATGGTGTCATTTTGTTTAAGTATGATCTGGCCCTGCTTATCGATAGCGCTATTCTGCTTGGTGTGATGGTTTGCACAGTCTATGAGTATGTGATTCTGCTTGATCATAGTCTCCCCTTGGTCTATTATTGTACTTGTGTTCCTGGCAATTGTCTTTACATCCTTTGCCATGTCCATCATTACTGCTGTACTGACTCTCATCATACTGAGTATCTCTAGTTGAACATCTTCGGGTACTATCTCAAATGTAGAATATTCACCGGTGGCATAGGTATATTCAATTTCTATGCCACTTAATTCCATGATGCCTTCTAGGTTGCGTATATGGCCCATGAGCAATTCTATATCCTGACGCTCACCCTCGCATATGATATTCACAGAACCATTATCGTATTTTTTCATTATACCGGTTACGCCAATGTGATTTGATGCCTGTTTTATCAAATGCTGGAACCCTACGTCTTGGACTTTGCCACAAACTCGTATGATTCCCCTTTCTTTCATGATGGTATGATTGGTGCCTTGACTGTTTTAAAAATTATGTATGCCCGCATAGCAATTACCAAAAGTCTTTGGTAACAAATTCTACATTTGCATATTTGGCCCGTCTTGTATATTGCAGGCTTTTTGGAGTATGTATTATACGAAAATCATGTCGCTTAGTCATTGGCACCACGCTCCATCCATTTTGGGTCACTCTTCCTGATTGACTGGGAGTTTGTTGCATAACTGACTTTGACAGAATACGGATTCCCCCATGTCGTAATCTACGTTACTGCCGCGTCCGCCCACTCGTTGCACTCGTATGTTATCCCATTTCCGCGCCATTAATCCGTGCCCGAATAATCGTTTGAACGGGAACCGGCTCTATGATTATCTCGATTATCCATCGCCTGTTGTACCCTTTTGCCGCCTTCCAGTACTGCTTGTTTTCGGCCTTTTCCTCATCAGAAAGGCGGAAAATGGGCAATTCCGGGCTTCCTCCAAGACTGCAAGTCCCCATGAGTCGCCTTTCCTTTGGTGGAATTTAGCTGAAGTGGAATGGTTGTCCGGATTCGATTATTACTGCACAATTTCATGTTATCCCTGGACGCGTATGCGCCATCTGCAAGCAACTCGAGGTTGCATGCGCGCTTGTCATCATTATTCGGCAAGGGGGACACACCGTTAGTCAGCGCCTTTCCGGGTTGTGGCTTATCTGTTGGTCCTGCCAGAGATGGCAACTGTTGCAATGGGTCCGGAACTTTCCAATTCCAGGGTGTGCTCCCTGTCCAGTTGTGGCTCTTCTGCATACGAGTCCAGTACTGCATTGTTTAACATGTGTGTATCCCCAACCCACTAGCCGGTAACCGTAAATGCATATGCTCTCCCAGTCCGCGAGCATTGATGAATCCGCGCCTCTTTTTCCATTTGGCCCTAATCCACTCACCGCGATTCAAGGCCGGGCGAGTCCACAATCATGGTTCTAGTCAGCTTTTTGTCTGTGCCGACAATCACGCCATTCCCCTTGTCCATGCCAATCTCTTCTGCGTCTGTATATTGTGGAGTAGTGCGGGGTTTGGTGTCCTTCCAGTAGTCCTGCAAGGAATTCGGATACCTGCCTGTATCTCATACCTAATGCCGTTCTCAGTGTCATGTAACATGCCCACGGCATACTGGTAGGGAGCACCCTCCTTGTTATGGTTAGCCTTTTCAATCCCATGCATGGTTAAAGCCAAATAGCCTTACGCTGGACGTACTTGGCATTGTCGGTGAATACCATCAAGTTTGTTTAAAAAATCTGATATTAATGCTTGGATCCAAGTTAGTAATCACTATGACAGAATAAACGAAAATACTCAAACCGTTTCTCACATACATTTTTAATCTAACTTGTTTGGAGTTATGCAGCAAACTATTGACTGTGTATCTCTTTTGTTGTGAAACGCCTTGAGCGGAGTCTCCAGGTTATCAATGTCAAGGGACCAGTACAGTCTGCGCTCATTACAATACTCGATGTACTTGGACATGCCACCATAGTATTCCATACCTTCCTCAAGACTCCTGAAGAACCGCTCCAGCTTACCATTAGTCTGTGGTATTGAGTTTATCATGGGGATTCCAAGATCAATGAGAGCCGCCTCAAAGACTGTAGGCTTCCAGGTACCTTTTCGGTTTCTCTCTTTTACGTGTCATTGGGCCTACAAAGCATGAACCGTTATCGGATAGTATGGTGGCAGGGTGACCAAACATACTGATTGCATCATGCAGAGCCAGGACCGAGTTCTGAGGTGACATGCTAGAATAGTCTGGCCGTAACAACGCATCGTGAGGCGTCATCCAGGTATACTACAAGGTTTCATTCCTGCCCATTTTTTGCTCTTCATGATGTGCAAGTCCACGTGCCACATGGCGTTTGAGCACATTCTCTCAAAACTAACCCATTTGCGCCGTCCCTTCCGTGTCGGCGGTGCCATTAAATCATGGTCTTTCATGATTTTGTACACTGTATTGTATTTGGGTGATGCGGAGTACCTTTGCTGTTTGTAACACTCCTACTGGATCATTCTTGCACTGGCGCAGTACCACATCAATTGTATCTGAGTCGGGTTTTGGATTGGACGGCCTGGTTCTGATTGTGCGTGTATATTGTACCGGCATTACGATACTCTGCATACAGGCGCTGAATATGTCTCTGTGAGACCTTCGTACTTGCTGTAATGTTCCTGCTTGACTCTCCTTTCTTGCAGAGCCGTTACTCATCTGTAAGTTTCCTTGAAACTCGCGTTGAATGATGAATCATAATCCTTTGCAAGGACCTTAAAATTAGTGCGACCTAATTTTTGTATAATACACAGACTTTTTGGAGTATGTCATATGCTTGCACTTAGGCACAACAGAATCGCGACGATTGGCACAATTCGTGTATGGATCTGAAATATGTGTGGACTGAGTGCTAAATGTGCCTCAATTATGCGTGTTAATTATATACGCATGTGGCATACATATGACATGTGGATTTTACTGGCGGTAATAGCATGCATGGGATTGCTGGTTCCTACTTATGCAATGGCACAAACGTATGACACCCCGTCATCACTGGTTGTGGTTTTGCCTAACCCCTCATACCTATATGTGGACTCTGATGGATATGCCACCGTAACTGGCATTGTAGAGAACAACTCGGATCACTCATACATCGGAAACGTACAGGTGCTTACTCGATTTTATGATAACGCCAATGAGGAGCCACTAGCCGTCAATGTATCTTCCATCAGCTTGGATGTACTGCCACCCAAGTCATCATCCCCCTTTGTAATAAAATCGCCCTCCCCTGACTTTAGTTATGTTTGGGCTATCTCATCACTACAATTCTTTGATTCCACAAACCCCAAACTGACCGGTCTGGAGATGAATCACATACAGTATGATAATGGTATCATAACACTCAACGTGACCGACAGTATTGAGGCCCCGCACACAAATGTTCGTATGTATGTTGCATATCATGATACATTTGATCCCCCACGCATACTCTCAGTGAGTGAGCATAATCTGGGTGATCTGGAGGCGGGCCATACACTAAGCGTAGACATACAAGATGCCATTCCATATGGGACTGGTGGGTTTATGATATTTGCCGAGTCTGATTTTTTCAGTAGCAATATGAAGAGTGACCGAATACCGACATCCACAACCCTTCTGGAACCTCTTTTGCCGCCCCACATTGCTAATATTTGGGTGGGAAATGTTACCCATCCTGTAACCGTACTGACGGCGGACCAGGAGGCTAGCATCAACGCAGATGTCCGGCCCGGGAGAGGGGAATATCATCTAAATTTCCAAGTAACCCGTGAGGGGGGTGGAATTGTATTTTTGGGCGGCGCGAACATAACAAGTACTACCGGTATAGTATCTGCTAATTATACACCAATCGAGTCTGGACAGTATGTTGTGGAGTCGTTTGTTTGGGGAGGACCAAGTCCGGTAGCCAGGCCGGGGCCGACCATGTTATTTACGGTGGAGTAATTGGGTACAATTGCTGCCACCGGTGGCACTTTTGACATACTACATCGTGGTCATCATGCTTTGCTGGCCGCGGCACTTGAGAAGTATGATCATACCATAATAGGATTGGTCACAGACGATTTTGCTATACAATTGGGGAAAAAACCGCTTTACAAATACAAACAACGACTAATCTCCATGCACCGTCTACTACAACATGAATTTCCAGGTAGAAGCTACGAGATTACACCACTGAAAAGCGAATTTGGACCTGCTGTCTTGCGCGGTGACATTGATGCGCTGGTGGCGAGTGATGAGACCTACAAAAGTGGAGACACCCTGAACAAGATGAGGGCGCGTCGTGGATTAAAACCGGTAGATGTAGTGGTGGTGCATATGGTGCCCGGGTGTGACGGCATTCCTATCTCAACGACGCGTATACGCAATGATATCATAGACCGAGAAGGCAATACACTATGAATTCATACAACTATTGTTGGAATCAACACTGTGTGCTTAAATAAAAAAAACGGAAATGCTTGCAATGGAAAAAAAGACGACATTCGTACTCATGCTGTCGCTCGTAGCGGCAGCTGGAATTACAGTATCTGACGTATACGCACAGACAAACACCGAGAGACTGGAGAGTATAGATGACCGAACCCAGGAAATATCCGATACCATTGGTAACTCATCTGATGAAACCGGACTATTTGGCGCGCTTGCAAACGTGGCTTCTGATATAGCCGATGCACTTACCGCCATAGCTGGTGTACAAACATCTGTTGACTCAGTCGATGCCAAGATAGACTCCATGATGTCCAACTTTGATAGTATAGCAACCATAAGCTCAAACATAAACACCATGAGAGGTACCCTGAACTCAGTAAGTAGCACCGTATCCTCAATAGACTCGAGCATATCATTGATAGACAGCACAATCACTGCTAACAGTGATGCAGTAAATTCAATGAGATCTGATGTATCCTCATTAACAACTAGCACCATGATGTTGACCGATGCTGTTTCAGACAATGCTGCCTCACTGCAAGACATACAAAATGATCTTGCACTACTCAACAAGAGAATAATGGGAGTGGAAGACACCATCTCACAGCAACAGCTGGGCGCAACCGGTGATGTGGCAGTCAGCGTCGCCGCGAGCAATGCACGACTGGACGCCCTGGACACTGTACTGAAGCAGATACAGGATAATCTTATAACATTGCGTGCCGATGTCTCGGTATTATCTTCACAAATAACCAACCCTGATGATCCGACCACAATTATCGATGCTACCACCAGTGCCCTTGTAACTGCATATGATTACAAGACGTACGACAAGAATGGAACCACAATCAACGGTAACACGTTCCACGAGCTGGAACTGAGATTCTCCTGTAACCAGGATGCATTCATAGATCAGGTTAGATTCATTGCGGCCTCCCATGAGGACGCTCTTGATTATGTAAGAGGGAATAATCTTGAGAAATTCGATATAGAAGAGTCTACTCCGAACAACTTTGTAAGAGTGGATGGCATAGACCTGTTCAACAACAAGGTTCTCGTAAACCAATCTACAGATCAGTATGTGAAGATTGAGCGAGCCCATAATTACAACAACAAACCATTGCTAGCTGGCAGTACCTTGCCATTCACATCCCAAATACACGAGGGCCTCTTTGTTTTAAGAGAAAACGGAGAACTGGGGCCATTAATACAGTCAGGTAGTAAGCAACCTTACGTCTCTGTTGCTTCTAACACTACCATGATAGCAGACTCTGAACGAAACACCCGTGACAATGACAAGCTGGAAAGAGACCTATACTACATTGAGGTCGACTGGATCACATACTATACCGGCACCAGCTGTACGGTAGGTGTTGGAACTAGCGGCTCCTTGCCTAACGCGGACGCCGCGGGCACACTCCAGTATAGCGTAAATGTCACTAATGATGGCAAAGTAATAAACGAGTATTCCAATGTTATGGACTGTGGTGGTAACCCGGTAGAGATAACCGGTGTCAGTACCGCCATTGCCGGATCATGGGAAGATGGACTGGACAAGTTTGCCACCATGAACATGGAGGTTCTGGATAACCGCAACGACGACATACCTGATGTAATATTCCAGCTAATGCAGAATGATGAGGCGACAATAAAAGACGGTGAATACCCGATATATGCTAATGCAGATCTTCAGATAAGCGGCAGCTTCCCGATAGTTGATAACCTGCTTGTAGAGATAGAGTACCTAAGTGTTCCTAACGCAGGATGTACGATTGTAGACTCCCAATAACTAGATAATTTTTACATATATTTTACATTTCATCATTGACCGCCTGTATATTGATCCCTGCAATACAGCAAAGTGGTTATAACATTTTTCTGAGTACTTCGTATCATGGGAATGCTGGATGTGATAAATGAGCGCGTACTCCGACTACAGGAGGGCATACAGCCAGCATCATTACTGTACTGGCATAACCGTGTAGTGCGGGACGCCCAGGAACTGGCACCGCCCTGGCTGGAAGGACTGATAAAGGTGAGACAGGATGAGCATCTGCCCATGAAGTTTAACCTGGATATATCGAGGCGCGCCACCAAATATTACATGATGGCCATAGACAAGAACATGCCATTCATGCCACACTCTACCAGGCTATACTTTCTGAGAGTCTGCGAGGTCCTGACCGAGAGCATGGATAGTTCATTGGTCTAGTCTCATGCCTTACTGATATACACAACATCTTGCTCTATAATGTCCGCTTGGGTAATCCTCTTGTCACCTTCCAGTACATCCTGCAGGTACCCCGCCAGGGCTTCTGCCTCGCTCCCGTCATGTAATACCAGGCTGTGCGCAGACTTGTCCTGCAGCATCACTATCATCTCGTTGTCAATTATATCCAGCACTGATGTAATATACGTCTGGAGGCTCTTTTTGATCAGTATCATGCTGGCCAGCTTCTGGGCCTCGTACTTATCGGCGCAGCGCACCCTTATGCTCGCTCTCATTGTATAGAAACTCCCCCAAATTTACGGCATCCCGGCGGCGCTGATGCTCCTCCATGTATGATGTGGCCTTCTCTATGAGTATCTGTTTTAGCTCTCCACTTAGCATGGAACCGGATTCGTACTGCTCCTTTATGCGGGAAAGCCGGGTATCGTCCGGCTCAAAGAATATGCGCAGATACTGGAACGGGACATCCACACTTGTGTTGCCGCCCATCCTGCGATGCTGATCCGCATCGGCCTGCCCACCGGAGTATGCATAACGGTTTATCTTCTTTTTTATCTGGGCAGGTGTATCTGTTGTGTATATGGCAGAGTTGGGATCGGACGCGGACATTTTGCCACCGGGACCACGAAGCCCCGGCGTCATTATATTATGTAATATAGCCGGTTTGGGTCGCTCGATTATGGGTGCCACATCCCTGGTCAGCCTAAAGTGCGGGTCCTGGTCTATCCCCATGGGTATGAGTACAGGTTTCTCTTCTAGAAAGCACGGTGCAGACTGCATGGCTGTATAAAATATCATTCCAATATTGGTAGAGTCATCGAATCCGAAGGTGGCCTTGGCGCTAGAATACGTTATATGTCCCGCTACCTGGGCGGCCAGCGGGTACAGTGTTCCTATGTGTTTTGTATCTATTATGATGTGTGTCTTGGCGGGATCAAAGCCCAATGCGGCAAAGTCCCGAGCATTCTCATATGCAAGACTCCTTGTCTTTTCCAGGGACAGATTACCCCTGGAGTGATAGAATTTCTCATCATCTGTAAGCTGAAAGTACATGGTGACATTGAATCTCTCCTGAAGCCACCTTGCAAAGACCCAGGGGACAAGATGCCCAATGTGCGTACTTCCGGAGGGACCCCGTCCCGTATACAAAAAGAAGCCCCGTCCCTGCCGCTGTGACTCTAATATTACATCCAAATCCCGGTGGGAGAAGAATATTCCCCGGCGAATCATATGGTGGTCCTGGCCCGCCATGTTAATGAACCGCTTTAGCAGTTCATCATCCAGTAATTTGGTCCCGAACATGCTACTAAGTCTTTCATAGTCTATATCACCACGGGACTCCCAGGGGGTAACCACAAAATCCTCGTCCACCATAAAGCAAACCCTCCGCCAAGCTTTAAAAAAAGTATTCGCGATATTACACAGTATTGTCCCGGGCCTTACACTGGATTGAGGACAGGATAGCAAGATCAATGAAAAATGCCCAACCCGCGGATATCCACTCCATATCTAAAATGAGCGGCCTCACTATTGATCAGACCCGCCGGGGCATCGAATGGCTTCTTGGCAAGAATATTCTGATAATGGATGGGGAACCCCGCAAGGTGGGGCGCTTGGGGCCCGCGGGCCTGGAAGCCGCGCGCCACGGACTGCCGGAGCGGCGATTCCTGGACATGCTTAAGGTTGGTACACCGGTACCAAAAATAAAAGAGGCGCTGGGCAGCGATTATGGCGCCGCCCTTGGCATTTGCGCAAAGAATCGCTGGATAAGCGTAAAATCCGGAATACCGAATATTCTGTCATACCCTGATACGATACCGGGCGAGGACGAGATTCAAACTGGCATGATAAGTGGTGATACCATACTGCAAAAGCGGCCTGGCTATGTAACATGGCATACCACTGCTGCCACATATTCGTTATCATCCTCATATGATACAATGACAATACGTACCGGCCTTGATGTGGAGGCGCCGGTCTCGGCTGTAACCATATCCCGGACGCACCCCCTGAATGATGTCATATCTAAGATACGGGAGGCCTTTGTTACGCTGGGATTCACCGAGATTCACGGCGACATGGTGCAATCGGGATTCTGGAATTTTGACGCACTATTCACGCCGCAGGATCATCCTGCCAGGGAGATGCAGGATACATTTTACCTGATTAATGACATGGATATGGATGCCACGCATAAACAGGTGAAAAGTGTTGAAGATATGCATCGTACCGGCTGGAACTATGAATGGGATGAGGCACCAGCCCGGAAGGCCGTACTGCGTACTCATACTACGTGTGTTACCATACGACACCTGGCAAAGAATCATGATGGTGGCGACTCACGAGTATTCTCGGTGGGCCGGGTATTCCGGAATGAAAAACCCAGCTACAAGCACTTGGTGGAGTTTAACCAGATAGAGGGGGTGGTTGCAGGATCCCGGGTCTCGTTGCGGGATCTCATGGGGATACAGAAACGGTTCTATTCCATGATGGGAATCAAGAGAATAAAGTTCTGGCCCACGTTCTTTCCGTATACGGAGCCCTCATTGCAGTCCATGGTGTATAACGAGACCCTGGGCAAGTGGGTGGAGTTATTCGGCATGGGGATGTTCCGTCCAGAAGTGACACGACCCCTGGGGATACGTACACCGGTTCTGGCCTGGGGTGGGGGGATAGAGCGCATGGCCATGTTACTATACATGATGGATGATGTGCGGGAGTTCTATGAGAATAGTATGGAATGGTTGAGGAGCCAGAAGAGATGCCGGTAGTTACCTTATCTTATGATAGATTATCAAGTATGGTTGGCGCCCCCGTGCAGAAAATTCGTGACTTTTTGCCATATCTGGGACTGGATATAGAATATGAGGATAATGACACGGTAAGGATAGAGTACAGCCCCAACCGTCCGGACTATTCTACCGAGTTTGGGGTATCCATAGGACTGCAGGGCATATTGGGTATTACAACAGGACTGTACCGGATTAACGTACATGACTCGGACAGGCATTTGGTGGCGCACGATTCTGTAAGTGCGGTAAGGTCGTGCATAACGGGGATAGCCGCGATGGGGGGCGTCCTGGATGATCATTCCATACGGCAGATAATATCCATGCAGGAGGACTTGCACCAGGGGCTGGGCCGCCGGAGGGCCAAGCTGGCCATAGGACTGCATGACATGGATGCGCTGCAGTTTCCCCTCACGTATACGGTGAAGAATAGGGAGTTTGAGTTTGTGCCCTTGGGTCATGATGAGTCCATGTCTATTAATGACATACTGAGTAATACCGAGCAGGGTCGCGCATATGGGGCATTACTGCCGCCGGGGCCGGTCCCCATAATACATGATGAAAGAGGAACAGTGGCGTCCATGCCTCCGGTAATAAATTCCGGTCATACCACTGTCACAGCGGGCACGAGGAATATTCTGGTGGATATAACCGGTAATGACAGGACGCATATTGAGAATGCCCTGTCCGTTGTATGTGTTACACTGCAGGCCGCCGGGTTCACAATACAACGGCTGAATATATCCGGGGCGGGGAACAGTACTCCTCCACTTAATGATAGAGTCATTGACATGGATGTGAATATGTCGAATAGCGTACTGGGGCTGGACATGAATGAGCAATCTGTGATAGACTGTATTAGAAAGTCGCGCCTTGATGGTTATGCTGATTCCGGTATCATAAAGTGCACCATTCCGCCGTACCGCTTTGATATACTGGGCGAGATGGATTTGGTAGAAGAGGTAGCCCTAGGGTATGGCATATATAATATGGAACCGGCGCTGCCCCCGTCACCGGTACCGGGGCAGGCAAGCATGCAATCCAGGAATATACGATACGTAAATGATATCATGACCGGGCTTGGGTACATGGAGGTGATGAACTCCAGCCTAGTGGGTGAGCAAATACAACGGAATTGTGGCCGTAGCGGTAGTGACATGATGGTATCTAATCCCAAGAGCCAGAGTCATACTATGCTGCGAGACATTTTGTTGCCGGGACTTTTGGGTAATTTATCTAGCAATATACACGAGCCATATCCTCACAAGTTATACGAGATTGGTACCATATTCATTCCAAGAGATGAGAGGTTACACTTGGGGTGTATCGTGGCGCACAAGGACGCATCGTACTCGGAGATAAAATCCATATTGTCGGGTATGTGCCGGGACTTGGGTGTGGATGTACAGACACCATCCGGTGATGAAGGAATGTTCCTGAAAGAGATGTTCCAGGTAGGGTGTGCCGCACATGTGTGTGTGGGGGAGTGTGTAGTTGGCTCGATAGGTGAGGTATACGGTGCGGTGCGGGATGCATTTAAGATACGGGAGGGAATATCCGTTGCGGCCTTTGAGGTTGATCTTGGATTAATATTTGAGTTGTGCGGTTTCAAATCTGCCCCATAGAGCAGGCACGCAGACGGATCGTGATGAGTAGATCGTGCAGATCGCGTTGATCCACGATTCACCCAGGTGTGCTACAGGGGGCAAACCCCGGTTAGAGAGTTCGGCGAGGATAATGGCTATACCCTGTGAAACCGGAAGAGTCAGTGCCGGGGAACATTGTTATAATGAAATACTGTTATCTAGTATACCTGCATGTGCGACCGGTACTGCATGGGTGGTGGTATGATTTCAAGAATGACGGATAGTTGTAATTAGCATGATTTTAGCGCGTGGTAGAAGTGGATTGATACATGTGTTCTTCTACAATGACTGTGTCCTGATGTGTGGTCATGCCCGGATTTTCAAAAATAATATAGCGGGGAATCATATCAAATACAGTCATGAATATGTTGGTACCTGTAGTAGCTGTGGCAGTGATTGCGGCCGGTTGGGGAGGCGGCTTTTGGGCAGATGCCACGTTTCACCAGGATGTGGTAATGTTCGGGGAAGACTGCCAACTTAGACTGGATAATCGCGTGAATATCACCGGTATAGCTTACTCATCGTATGATGAGGGGCACCTCTTAGTATGTCGTGATTCTATATCTGATGGCTGGGAGTTCCGGGACCAGTACGAATATTGTATTGTTACAGTAGCTGCCGATGACACGCGCGCATCCGGTTCACTTCGATGCTGGAACAATGAACAGGAGTAGTATGAGTTCACGTGTTTTGATCACATAATAAGATAGAATACATCCCAGTTTTTTTAATTATAACTGCATTCTGGCAGCAACCTCGTTCATTACAGAAAGGCCTTGAGCCCTCCATGTCTGAACGCATGATACGAATGTAGACATGCGGCGCATTGCCCTTTCGCCACCCTTTATCTGGCCACTAATCTTGCGGAATACCACTGCGTATCGCAAAGCCTGCTCCGCTGGATTGTTGGTGGGCTCTACACTGTCATATTCTAAGAATACGAACATGCCTGGTATGGCCTTATTCAATCCTTTTACCTTCTTTTGTAGTTCAGTATCATCAACATCACAGTACTGATGCATCTGCTCCTGTCTCAAATGAGTGTCGTAATTGCGCGGACGGCCCGCAGCGATTCAGGGATTCCCGTGCGCTCCGGAACAATCCTTTCAGGTCGTTGTCAAGTTTGATCCGGGTGTCCTGAGCACCGGGATCGATATAGAATCCTGCATGTAATGCCTGGGTATCGCGCAATAAATGCGCCCAACACAACTGGTGCTTCCCACCGTCATCAAACCGGCGATACACAACGTACCTGTCTGTGACTATCGCACCATGGTAACCGTTCAGGTATTTGTTCACTACATTTGAACTCCTACTTTTGTCATATATGGACATCATCCACTCTTCGGCTCGCATCCCCCATACCCAGCCACGCCTACCCGCCAGTGATATACCAGTTTCGTCCACATGAATGCTGGGTGATTTTATTATATTCTCATGAATTGTTTCCATAAATGATTCACATGCATCGGCGGCCCTGGCAATTATGTTGTTTACTGCACCCACCGATATATTTAGGCCGAAGAGATCCCTCGAAATTACAGGTATGCGTTTTATTGGAATCTTTTCCGCACGCAATGCAGTGATGGCACCGCATAATTTAACCCCAAAACTACCACTCTTTGGGACGCCCGCTGCTGGGGCCAGTTGTTTTTTGCCGCACTTGCATGCAGCCATTTCTATCATATGGTGGGTCTCCTCTATTTTGGCTGGTATTAATTCCGTTATGTGTCGTTGTTTCCAACCAATTTTTGTCATCATATTGCCGCACTCACATAGTGGAGTATGCTCAAAGGTGTGATGCACTATTCTGCCGGGGTTGTGGGAACGGGAAACCCCCTTGTGTCCCTTTTGAGCGCCAGCCTTTTTGGCTGATTTAGTACTGGCTTCTTTCTGTTTCTTATTATCTCCCTGTTTTCGCTTCTGCTCCTCCTGTTTTCGCTTCTTGTACTGGAGGGATTGAAGGGATGGTGGCGAGTGAGCATTCTCATAATATTTAAGTCGCGTTGTGAGTACCGCAATTTTCCCCTGTTTTTCTTCTAATTTCTCATTCAATTCATTTACATAATTCCTAATAATTTGGAAATCTTGTGTGAGATTTCGTATTTCTTTTGTGGTGCGGGACACATATGCTTCCAATACTCTCACACGTTCCTTGTAATGTGCAAGATCTTTCTCGGTAGACGCAAGGGTATCCTGAAGAAGTTTATTTTCCAGTTCCAATTCCTTATAGGACCGGCGTCTTCTCATTAGATTCTTATTGCAAATTTGGTATTTAAGTAAAATATTGCCATACCAATCTATATCTTAGTGAATGATCAAAACACGTGAACTCATACCAGGAGTATGCTATCCATTGGGTCATATTGTAACCGATTAGGTCACTCAAGTAATTTTTCCTATATTGATACCAAGGCAGTGGCTAAATCCTGTTATTTCACTACATTTGCGTAAAGGTATCTAGCATACTTTAGTGGCAGTGAGGACCATTCCCCTACCAATTCGGGATGCTTTGCTTGCGCTTATCGGATTTTGTACCATGAAAACACTCTCAATTCGGAGCGACCTGGATGGTTACTGCTCCAAAGTAACCGCTTAGGTCACACCCTGACAACCGTCTAAAATACATCACGAACATGTTTGTCTATCCTGATATCTCATATGTCCATGCATAGATGTATGATCTTTAACGCGACCTAAACGGTCACGCTCCAAATAGTGCAAGAGTTATAAGGATTTTCAATCCCACTTTATATCACGCTTCGATAGCTCAGCCTGGTAGAGCGTTACCTTGGTAAGGTAAAGGTCGCGGGTCCGGATCCCGCTCGAAGCTTTCAACTATAAAAAGCCTAATTGTTAACCATATACTCGCATGAAACTGGAAAGGGTGGTTATAGGCGCCAAGTTTGGCTCGGTAGCGGCCGAGAAGGCAGCCAGGGACGCTGCCCAGCGATTCTTAGGGTGCGGTTGCGAGGTCCGGGTGGTGTCACCTGTATCTACAGGTGGCGCCATCACGGTGGAAACGCTGGAGGACATGGCCGGATTCAGGCCGGACTTGGCCGTAACCCTGGGTGGAGATGGTACAACTCTGCGCACACTGCGGCATCTTGCAGATGAGACGCCCGTACTTACCATAAATGTCGGCGGGAACCGCGGCATATTATCGGAGATTACCATGGCACAACTGGATCAGGCAATAAAACAGATGTTATCTGATGATATCATACTTGAAAAGCGCATAAGGGTGGTGGCATCATATAATGGCGAGGAGTTTCCCCCTGCTCTCAACGAGATTTACATAACGCGCTCCAATCTTACTCGCACCGCAAATATGATGATAAAATTCCAGAATGATACTATAAAACAAAAGATGGATGGAGTAATGGTATCGACGCCCAGCGGCTCTACGGGACACTCGTTCTCGCTGGGTGGTCCCATAATGCACGAGAGCCTTAATGTCCTTATCATTACGCCGGTAGCGCCCGTATACCGGCTGGCTTCCATAGTGGTACCTGACGATATGATAGAGATTATTCCCTCGCATAACTGCAGTATAGTGGTAGATGCGCAGGTAGTAACATCAGCCGGATACGGGGAGACTATTACCATCAAGAAATACCGTCACAGGGCGGTCTTTGTAAGGCTAAAGAAGCGGGGACTCCGGCAGATGACCAAGATGGGGTTCTAATATAATTCCCATATTATGAACAACCACTAAATGGGGCGCATGCGTCTGCGCAATGGTGTCCCGCAAATCGTGCATGTCTTGGCCGGTCTGCTGGTGATTTTACATGCAGGACACGTATAAGACCATACTACTGTTGCGCGTATTCCCCTAGTCATTACGGGGTGCACTACTATGCCGATATGCTTTGCGACATTGGATAGGGCATAGTCATCTGTCACTATTTCGTTCCCGGTCTGTATGGCAAGAGCCAGTATGGATACGTCCTGGGCCGAGAGCTCAGTAATATCCCCTGTCTTTTGGGCGGCGCCGGTGGCCGCGTTCACGGACTCTTTGTCCGGTGATAGTACAAGTAATCTTCCGGCATCTTTGAGCGCCTGTATTGCCTTTTGTCTGCCCTTTATGTGCTGAATCTCGAGGTATACTTCTGGTGTAGTGCAGTATGGGGTAGTTGATCCAAAGGGTACTCCCGCATAGAATCCGCTGGCATCCAGTATGTGCATAGGAATCATGTATTGTCTTGTTTAATCTATAATTTGTGTATCATTCCAGCGGGGCTGCCCAGCCACCGCCGGTAAAGCGGTATCTCCGGTTCTCTGCATGCGCCTCATACAGGCGCCACCTGGTAGTCTTGGCGTCAAATGTATAGATTACGCCGGTACAGCCTGCGGGCAGCTTCTCTATGTGGTATGGGAGCAACTCCAGTACAAAGTCTATCTTTTCTATGGAGTTGTCAAACCACTGCCTGTCTCCGGCATCTATGACAAAGGTGATGTTTGGCGTGCCCCGAAATACTATCCGTATCTTTACCGCGTTACCCGAGCCCCGGCGCCGCTTCATCTCCTTGAAGAGACTCTTTACCTTCTCCCATCTTCTGTAATCAAACCACTCAAAGAATTCGTCGCTAAAATCCACGGGTACGTATATGTCCAGCCTACTTACAAATTCCGGTTCCTCCTGTTCGATCTCGCTCTGCTGTATGTTGAATCTGGATCTAAAGTATCCATACAGAACTTCTATCTCCCAGGGCGATATGCCGTAGTAGCGGAAGAGTACCTGAGCCATTATACAATATCTGTATGGCAAATATATATGGCTCATCATAATATTTTGTGTCGTGAAGAAAGAGTATGTTGTAAAGAGCATAGATGCAGCTCCTGACGGGGCTCCATACGTTGTAGTGTCACTCTCATCACTGAAAGATGTGGGGGAGGGTAACGTGGCACCCTCATCGCCATTTGGCCAGCCAAAGATGATGGGATTTACCAATATGGGTGATATGATGAAGGACCTGAATCGTATGCTGGGCGGTATGGGCAATAACACCGGTATCACACAGCTCAAAATGGACATGCGTGAGTACAAGGACATGAATCTCTCCGTGGGCGACAGGGTATATCTGGAGCTTACTAGGGCCGAGTCTCTGGGAATTTAAACGGTGTTGATGTACTTCCACAGATAAAGGGATCCCACCGTACCAATGACAAAGAGCATGGGCTTCCATGCCAGAACCGGTATACTGGGCGTTGACAGCTTCACCTTGTAGTCGTTGTAAATATCCCGTACGTACCGTTTTAACCCGTCATTCCATATTCTGCACTCTATGTGGTATTTGTTCAGTATATCCTGTATCTCGTATATTACCGGTGTTCGCTGGCTGAACAGGTGTTGTATGTAGTCCCTAGACACTTCCACTTCTGCATGTATTCCGATGAGGCCCTCCTTGAGATCTACCATTCGCACGTGCATCTCCCATGGTTTTTTCAGCTTGAGGTTGTAGCCGCGCCCTATCTGGTTGGGCTGCTTGTGTTCAAACTTTACCCTGGTAAAGCCCTCCCGGACCAGTATGTTGGATATCTCATCAATGCTGTTCCGAACCACCACGTGTAATTGCTCCAGGCCCTCCCGGGCGTCTATGTGTGTTATTCGTCTTATGCCGTCTGCCAGAGAGACGGTCTTTGGGTATCGGGTCCTGTATTCCATGCCGCTAAATTTCACGAGTATTATTTAAACGGAATTATGAGCGTGAATAATGTAACAGTTTAGGTCACCTGCATACTTTCTGTTCCAGATAGTCAGTGTCTATGACATGATCAGCAATAGACTGAATGCATTTTGAAACTGTTCAGTCTTCTGCTGTCACTGGCAAGATCGTACCCGAGCTTGTAAATCTTGTTCAACCTACGGTTACCATTCAGTGCTTTTGGTTTAAATTTGGTACATCGAACCAAACCATGTCATGGCACCAAGAGGAAATATACAATGAGTGTCATAACACAGGGGTCCCCTGTACTATTCCAGTATAACCAGACAAAAAAGTGGCTTACTACCATCTCCGGGGATCAGTCGCTGCATACGCACATCGGGGTGATACGCCATGCCGATGCCCTGGGCAAGCCATATGGTTCCCGTATTCTTACAAACAAGGAAAAATACGTCTACCTGCTGAAACCTACCACGTATGACTATATCATGAAGATACAGCATGGCACACAGATTGTGTACCCCAAGGATATAGGATACATACTTGCCCGGTCGGGCTTGCAGGGCGGCCAGACCGTGCTGGAGATTGGAACAGGAAGCGGCGCCCTGACAACGGCGCTGGCCGGTGTAGTGAGGCCCCGGGGCCGGGTCCATACGTATGATGTGGATGAAAAGTTCATCAAAATTGCAGAGAAGAACATAAGCCGCGCCGGACTCTCAAAGTATGTGGTGCAGGAGAACCTGGATATTAGAACGCTGGAGGATGTACCCGCGCTTGACGCGGACTTGGCCATAATAGATTTGGGTGACCCCTGGAGCGTATTGCCACAGGTAAGAAAGATGCTTACCGATAGCGGGATACTGTTCGCCATATGCCCTACCATGAACCAGCTGGAGAAACTTGGAGCCGCACTTGTGGAGAACCAGTTCACCGACATTGAGTGCTCTGAGCGTATACTGCGTACCATAGAGGCACGGGAAGGCAAGACCCGTCACTCATTCCAGGGAATAGGGCATACTGCGTACCTGTGTCATGCGCGCAAGGTATACTTTGGAACAGGCTCTGAATGAATAAAATGCCCTGTCATAATATGATGTAACCGTTTGTGTCGCTCCGAATTGCTTTCATGACACAAAATTCGGTAACCACAAGCTCGAAGCGGTAGGTGATAAACCCCACCAGCCCTAACGTATGCTGTGATTGTAAATGTCGCGCAGTGGGATAACAGGATTTAGTCACTACCTTGGTGGCACATTAGGAAAAATACTTGGGTGACCTAAACGATTACCAGTATGATTAAACCAGTGGTTGTTCTTGGAGTCGATCCCGATCTTTTTGAGCAAGTATGTCATCGTTCTGCTCAATTAGCGTGTCGTTCTGCTTTGAGTGATGCTTTGCATAGTCAATTAGCGTATTTAGCCGAGAAGCGCTGGTATTCAATGCGTTGAGCATTTCTAATTGCATGTCTCCCAAGATTATCTTGAATATGGTGAATTCTCCAGTGGCAGCAGTATATTTCACTTGCATATCATCTATTTGTACAGGTTCTTCCAATTTGTTTATGGCAGCAATGAGTGACTCTATGTACTGTCTTTCACCCTCGCATATGATTAATACGGATTCGTCCTCAAGGTTCTTCACACTACCTTTCAGCCCAATTTCTTTCGCCACATTTTTAACACTATTGCGGTATGAGTTCACGTCTTCCGGAATCTTATGCACAAATCACATTAACTGTAGCGATCAGTTATGCGTAAATTTAGACACAGGTGAACTCATACCTATTGCGGAGTCCCACCCCCTGAACCTTTCCGGAGACTTGGATTGTGGCTCTTTCTTGGTATGAGTTCACGTCTTCCGGAATCTTGTGCACAAAAGAACCGGTTCTTTAACTGTCGCGATCAGTTGTGCGTAAATTTAGACACAGGTGAACTCATACCTTTCTTGTGTCATCGTGTTATGATTCTCGCTCATTCAATTTAAGCTAAGAGGAGGGAGCAGGAACCATTCATGTCACTTCAAGCAGAGACAGTCGACGCTTGGCGCATTTGGTTCATACTTTTCTTCATGTCACTTGATGTGCCATAATTCTATCGCAGTCTGCACAATATGGAGACGTACTTTGAGGATCGTAACCGTTTAGGTTGCCCCAAGCTAAGAAAAGTGCGTTGCTTCGATTGTTCTTGTGATAGCCGTCTACCTTGCCCCCGGTATGGATAGCATCTGTGTTGAGTCCGCGCTTTCTCCACACCATATCATACAGGTAGTTACATTCTAGATGTAACCGTTTAGATCACCTCTGTGCAACCGCTTAAAATACAGCGCTAACATACCCATTTCTGTCTTTTCAATCATGATACCTCACATATGGTGGCCACCATAAGTCCTTGTGCAACAAATCTACATTTGTCATATACAACCCCTGTCTTACATGTCAAAGAATTGTGGTGTTCGCTGTATGCCCATGAATTCACCGTCTAGATGTGTGATCTTTAACGTGACCTAAACGGTTACAATATGATTAGAGAATGGTTTATTACTATAGTGGGTTAGCCACTGCTGTTGAAAGCCCTGCTTAGCTTACCGCTGCTGGCCGTTCTGGTATTAGTTGCAGGTATAAGCCCCGCCTTGGGAGCGCAGCTTGATGTTACAATTGACCCCGAATCTGAGTCATCGCCATTCAAGATGACATACCAGAGAACAGTACAGCTGTACTATGAGGAGAATGGTAACATTGCAGAACGGTTGCAGGGTCTGGACTCCATACTGGAAGGACAGACAGAGGTTGGGGATCCTTCCATGTTGCAGCTGGCCGAATCCATAAACTCCAAGATACGGGCCGATGGTAGCGCCGCATCCGTGGAAGATTTGACGGTAGACTACAAGTTCCAGCTTACCGGCAGGGATAACCGTGTGGATGTGGATCTTACCGTTATACTACAGGGTCACGTAGCAGAATATGTAATTATTGAGGACCAGCTAAGAAAACTGGTGGAGCTGGGTTGGCGTGCAGTAGGCACAAGCGACCCGGTGCCTGTGGGCGATACTGACATTAACATACTTCTGAACCTAATGGAGGTCCATCATCCTGACATTTACCACTTGGTGCAGGGCACTGCCGCGGAGGATATATTTTCAATGCCCTTGATAAACGCGGACTTTATACTAGAGCAACCAATGACTAATTGGCACTTTCTGTTTGATCCCACCGGCATCAGCTCTGATGCAGGACTCTTTGGCATGAGTGATGAACTTGCAGGCAAGGTGCTCTCCTCATGGACCATGGGTGAGAGTAGCATTCGTGAAGGTATCCAGGAGGTACTGGACTGGGATGCCGCCGTTACCGGACATACACATCCTACCATACCCGGCGATATCAGCTTCGAGGTACGGGCCCGCCAGGCACCGGATCAGGGCAATTTGAATATTATAGGATTTGGAGCGCTTGACCAATTGGATGGTATAGAGATTGCCGGTGTGACTCCGTCTGCCCCGGACTCGGCCAATACGGCAACGGGAGACTTTCCGGTATTCATAATATATGGCATGGCAGGACTGGCAGCAGTAGGTGGCTTACTCTTCTTCTTTGTGAGTAACAGGGCACTAAAGAACGAAAAGCAGGGTCAGCAGGGCATAGACCCCCATGACTTGGTGGGTTACCAGACCAGTACTGCTTCTGGCGGTTACCAGACCAATCGGGGTGAGGCCCAGCTCAAAAGTAACGATGACTACCAGCAGACTAGAAGCTACTATGAGCAGACCGAGTCCACGGCTGAAACAACAGCGCCGGTACCAGATACCACTGATGAAATTACATGCTCATGTGCCGCGTCCGAGTTGATGAGCTCCGAGTGTGATTGCCAAATGCAGTACTCTTGTCTGTGTGATACTACCTGTCGTTGCTCCTCGGAGGTGTGCCGGGATCATGTGTCCTCAATGTCCTAGACATACCACACGGCCGTGACCATACAAAAGGTGGACGCGCATCTAGTCAAGGGCTTTATTCCCTCCCGTATCATACACTCCCGGAAAGGCCAGAACGGCAAGGTTGTGATAGTGGGGGGGAGCCGTATATATCACGGTGCTCCGGTGTTGGCGGCCTTGGCGGCATTGCGATCCGGTACCGACTTGGCATATGTTGCCGTCCCAAAAATGAATGCCACATCCACCAGGGCACTCTCGCCTGATGTTATAGTCATACCCACACAGGATCAAAAGATGACCCGGGGCGCGGCGCTGAAACTGGCCGGTACTCTGCCCCTGGGCCTTGATTCCGGAGTGATAGGGGTGGGACTTGATTCCACCGATGGCCTGAACATTTTGGTAGAAAAGATGGTAAATATGGATATACGTCTGGTCCTGGACGCGGGAGCCCTGAAGGCTGGAATCCCGGATATAATACAGAACAAGAACTGCATACTTACTCCCCATGGGGGCGAGTTTCGGCGCATATTTGGAACGGCGCCGCCGCAGGATGAGACCGAGCGCGCCCGTGTGGTATCAAGCAAGGCCAGAGAGTATGGAACCGTAATACTGCTGAAAGGTCATGCCGATATAATATCTGACGGGGACCGTACGTACCAGAATGCTGGTGTGGCACCGGCCATGTCTGTGGGTGGCACCGGCGATGTCTTGGCCGGGCTTGCCGCTGGCATGCTGGCCAGGAACAGGAACGCACTGGAGGCTGCCATATGCGCCTCGTACATAAACAAGCAGGCTGGCGTATACTTGCAGGGCAGGATGGGCTGCCACATGATTGCCTCGGACTTACTTGATGTGATACCGCGTATAATGATGCCCCTGGAGGTAATCGCCCCATGAAGGTGGATACGCAGGGAATGATACGGGATCTGCAGAGGTTGATAAGGCAGCCCAGTGTCTCGGCCACCGGGCATGGCATAGAGGAGTGCGCGGGTATAGTCTAGGACATGCTGGAGGGGAGCGGTATACAGACTCGGATACTGCGTATACCGGGTCACGCTCCGGTAGTATGTGGTCATGTCATCTCGAAAGCAAGGAACAGCCGTACCCTTCTATTCTATGACGTACAGCCTGCCGAGCTGGATTTGTGGACTCATCCGCCCTTTGAAGGTGTGGTGGAAAATAATAGAGTGTATGGCCGGGGTGCCACCGACGACAAGGGTGATCTGGTGTCCCGCATAGAGGCGGTGCGCCGTATGGCAGAGAGCGGTGATATTCCATGCAACGTAAAATTCTTTATCGAGGGTGAGGAGGAGAACGGCAGTGCTGGTGTCCCAAAATATCTGGAGCAGTACCGGGACTTGTTATCATGTGATGCCGTTGTGTGAGAGTTTGGATACGTGGATGACTCAGACAGGTCCATCATAGGACTGGGCACCAAGGGCCTCATGTACGCGGAACTTACAGCCAGGGGATCTGGACGGGACTTGCACTCGGGTATGGCACCAATAATACAGAACCCCGCCTGGCGCCTGGTGGGCGCCCTGTCCGTACTGGCGGGTAATGACGGGCGCATACTTGTACCACACTGGTATGATGATGCTCTGCCACTAAATGATGCAGAGAAGGGTATTCTTGATGCCATGCCTTATGACGACTCTGGCATGAAACGCAGTCTGGGCGTGGAGCGATTCGTTAAGGGCCAGGACTTGATACAGGCCAAGAGGGATCTAGCGGGTATCTGGTCTGGCTATACTGGAGAGGGCGCCAAGACTATTCTGCCAGCGTGGGCCTCGGCCAAGCTGGATATGCGACTAATTCCCGGCATGATTCCCCACATACAGAGGCGCCGCCTGCGGGATCATCTGAGTGCGTGCGGGTATGATGATATAGAAGTTACAGTGTTGCACACCGAACCCGGTGCCAGGACAAGTCCAGATGATCCCTTTGTGGGGGTGGTCCGGGGAGCGGTGAATGATGTGTATGGCAGTCACGTACTGAGTATAATATACCCGGAGACCGGTCCTGTCTGGTATTTCTTCAAGGAACTGGGGGCCCCTTTTGTGCTGGTCGGCGGCACTCACATACATTCCAATATACACTCGCTGGATGAATACGCGCATAGATCTGCTGTAGAATACGTCAGAAACAATGATGAAAATAATGCAAAGATTTAGTGAATGAATCGTGGCAGTTTCTTTATCACGTGAGCCAGTGATATGCGTCCTGGACCTAGCACCATGATCACCAACGCCGCTGCCAGTAGTACGACATCAAACTCTGTTGCAGGGCCGTCACCGGCAAATACCTGTGCCCCCTTTACCAGGAATATTGCGCCCAGCATGTATACGGCCAAAAGTGCCGATGATATGCGAGTAAGTACGCCTATTAGCAACAGTATACCGGGGACCAGCTCCCCCAGGGCTACTGGTATGTGCATAGCGCTGGGTATGCCCCAATTCTCTAATGCGAAGGCAAAGCCCGGATTTATCAGCTTGCCATATCCGTGTACTATAAACACAACTCCCACTGCGGCACTGAGGCCCATCATTACAATGTCCTGAAGTATACCGCCGTGTATCTTGGCTGTAGCCATTGAGTGATTTTTTATTGTGCGTATTTAACCCTGTGCCATGTATTGTACGGAGATCATGCACTCCTATCTGTTGGTATCGCCATGCAGGGCTACCAGCGTATCGTCCGCTCGTTGCAATACTGTAGTCTTAGGACTGGGGAACTATTTCAATTTGCCATTTGGTTTGCGGTCTTGTCGATGATATTTCTAATATACTAAAGAGCTGGCACCAAATGCAGATTCCCTCTGCTGTGTTCTATGTTGCCGCCGCGTCCACACACTTGTTACACTTGGCTATCCTCATCTGAACTATGTTATCACACGTTCCAGTCTACAATCCGTGCCTGGGCATTCGCTTGAACGAGAACACGGTTCTATTATGATATCATCTGTCCATCGTCTGTTGTGTCCTTTTACCACCTTCCAATTGCCTGTTTTTTGGTATGAGTTCACCTGTGTCTAAATTTACGCACAACTGATGGAACAGGTTGTTCTAGTTAATGTGATTTGTGCACAAGATTCCGGAAGACGTGAACTCATACCAACAAATAGTAACAGTGACACTCATCACCGGAACAGTCAGATCCATCTCATCTCCTGAAGCGCATCTACACTTCACCTGTTAGTGTTGTCTGACCGGTCCACATTGTATTGGATATCATGTCCACTTCAAATTGTTTTGGTAATTGTTTAATGATTCTGTCTGATTCTATTCCAACATAGACCAGTCGCTCTATTATGGAGCGAATTTGTTCTCCAGTGAATACCCTGAAGGGGTACCGGTCTATGCCACTTTTTGACTTCTTTGGAATGAATGTTAGCCATTCTTCCATTCACAGTTGAAGTCAAATATCTTCCCGTTGGGGGTATCTGGCGTTGTCGATAAAAATTATCAAATTTATTAGAATATTTCCTGATATTAATGCCTGAATCTAATTGCTGTCAACATACGGTTGTGTGATAGAAATGCACAAACTATTTCACATCAGTGCGATTTTTCTATCTAACTTGATTGAATTATACAAACTTCTATTGTATTTATATAACCCATATAAAAAACTCCACCATATTGCCTCAAACCAAGCCAATTGTTAGTGTGGAGAATGTTGTCGCCTCGGCTTCGGTGGAGCAAAAGATGGATCTCAACGAGATAACCAGAAAGTTCACCAACGTGGAGTATCATCCGGATCAGTTTCCCGGACTGGTGTTTCGGTTAGCCACTCCCAAGACTGCCACCCTGATATTTACGTCCGGCAAGATGGTATGCACCGGTTCCAAGTCCGAGGCCATGGCCCGCCATGCGGTCAAGACAGTGGTGGACAGGTTGCGCTCAGGCGGTGTGGAAGTGAGACAGGATGCCATAGTGGAGATACAGAATATAGTGGCATCCATAAACCTGGGCGGCAGGATACACCTAGAACAGGCGGCCCGAACCCTGCCCCGCAGCATGTACGAGCCGGAGCAGTTTCCGGGACTCATACACCGCATGCTGGATCCCAAGACCGTGATACTGCTGTTCTCCTCGGGCAAGCTGGTATGTACGGGCGCCAAGAAAGAACCTGATGTTTATAGATCCGTGAATAATCTTCACTCCATGCTCGAAGAGAAGGATCTCATGATATACAGCTGAGCATATCATGGAACTAGGCGAGCTCTTTGCATTCGAGGACGATACCAGTCCACTAATGATGCTGATATGGATACTTCCAATCATACTGTTCGTATTCTACGGCCAGAGGATACAGCTTATGGTCTCATCATCGGAGATAAAAAAGAAGATACGCCAGCTAGACCAGTACGGGAACGAGTCAATGAAGAAGACACTATTACACGTGAAGAGCATTCCCGGAGTCAGTGGTGATTATGAAAACAAGCTTGGCATCATGGCGGACTATTTCACCATACCGCCCATGGACATGGATCCCGCGGGAGTGGTAACCAAGGTACGGCACGTGATACGTACCAGGGAGAATCATACCAGGCGGCAGCTGGAGTCGGTACTTCGGGACTCAGATGCCCTGCAGGTTTCCAGGGTGCAGACACTCCTTGAGGTTACCGCGTCACTGCGCATGATACACCGTATAGTCAATCACATGTATCTTACCGCCAAGAAGCAGAACAACTATCCACTAATACTGCCCTTGCAGATGATGTTGCCTACGGTAATGGAGGAAGCCGAGGCCATGCGCGGCGCCCTGGAACCCTTTGGCAGGGGTCAGCCAGTAGGTGACGGGGTGGGGCCTGCGGTGGTGGGACTCTTGATGCGCGGCCTGAAAAAAGAGGATATAGCATACCAGACTGTGATGGCTCGTACGACTGTGCGGGGGAGAGACGTACTATTGGTGAAGGCGCAGGGACCGGCCCCTGTTGTGGGAAGGCCGGATGAGGCGGTACAACATATACTGCAGGACTCTGCAATGGACGCGATAATAATGGTGGATGCGGCCCTGAGACTGGAGGGCGAGGCGTCCGGAACTGTATCTGTGGGGTTTGGCGCGGCCATTGGCGGTAGCGGGGCGGAGCGTTTCCGGATTGAGGAGTTGGCCACGCAGAAGGGTGTGCCGGTATTTTGCGTAGTGGTGAAACAGTCGGTGAAAGAGTCGGTTACTCTCATGACTGATACAATACACAAGCGAGTCAGTGATGCCCACGGCGCCCTGCTGGATATGATACAGGATGCTCCCGGAGAGGGCAGTATTATGGTTATAGGTGTGGGAAATACCGGGGGCATTGGGCAATGATGTTTCGCAAAAAGGAGCTGCCCTCCGTACCTTATACCGAATCCGTATGTGATGGGTGCGGGGACAGGCAGAGAAGACCATTTCGGGAAGGAGACTATGTGTATGACTCGTTTCCCTGTCCTAGGTGTGAGAAGGCATGCGTGGTTACGGGAATATATGGCGAAAAGCAGGACTAGAGCGTGGTTATGGTAGGCCCGTCCGGTCCAGGAATGAACGTGTGCTCGGCTTGGGCTACCACCTTGCCGCTACCCTCGACCAAGACAGGGTATGCCTTTACGGCCCTCTTGCGGATTAGGAAATTTAGGGTCTCGGCCGCGGAACTGCCAAACTCTCCGGTCAGCCACCGCACGGCAAAGGGAAGCATGTTAAAGTTGTTCCAGATATAGTCCAGCATGGTATCCGCGCGGGCGTCTTTTGTACGCCGTCTGCTACTTAGGGAGAATATGTTTTTTATAGTACCATTCCGGACTACGCCATTGCCGTTCTTGTACGTGCAGAATGGCTCACATGCGTACGCGGAACCCTGCGCCAGGGAGAATCCACCGAAAGTCCACATGTTGGGTATGGTCTTGCCTGCATGTATGGTGTACTGATCCAGCGAGTGCCCGCTGAGATTAGCTATGGGGCGAAAACCGGCATCCTTTATGACATGCTCGATGGCCCTGCCTATGTTGCTGGCCTTGGTGCCTGCCCTGCACATACTCATTGCCTTGCGCAGGGCGGACTCAGCTGCCTCTACTAGTGCATCATGGCTCTCATTATATGATACGGTCACCGCGGTATCCGCGATGTGGCCGTTTATGTGGGCTCCCAGATCTATCTTGACTATGTCGCCGGGCTGGATAATTGTGTCGTCCTGGGGTTCGGCAGTATAGTGGGCGGCTACCTCGTTTATGCTGGTGTTTACTGGAAAGGCGCATTGCGCCCCCCGTGACTTGATCTCGCCCTCTGTCCATTCGCATATGTCATATACACTCTTGCCGACCCAGTCTCTGTTGCGTACCATCTCCCGTACCTCACCGGCAATCTTGCCTGCACGTACATACTCCTCTAGCATGGGGTGAATACGTCGCGCCATAAAATAACTGTATGGCGTTATATGCGCAAGGAGTCTATCAATGGTGATACATCAACGCTTGGCGTCTCACCTGCGGATACGTGCTGTTTGTAGGGCGGATTCTCAATGTAGCTTGGCGTCTGGGATACAACCCTTTCGGAGAATGTGGATATGAGCTCGTTATCGTAGAATACGCCTATGGGTATCTTGTTGCCCCAGTCAAGAGATCTGATGAGGGCCTGGGATAGCTTTTCGTCCAGCTCGCTGTCATCATTATAATGGACTACGGGATCATATCCGGTGTCCTCCAGCTTGTATATACGGGAGTGGCGGCTGGCGGCATCCTTCATGTCCATGCCCGCGTACCAGTCTCTTGTGTTTATGTCATTATACGTGGGACAGGGTTGCAAGACATCCAGGAATGCGGTACCCTGGTGTCTTATTGCCTTTGTTATCATGCTTTTGAGGTGCCGAATGTCATAGGAGTATGCTCTGGCTACAAAGGTGTAACCGGAGGTTATGGCCAGTCCTATGGGGTTTACGTTGTAGTTTGTATTGGGGTTGGGTAGGGATTTTGGTTTCTCCCACAGTCTAAGTGTGGGCGATGCTTGGCCCTTGGTCAGGCCGTATACGCCGTTGTTAAATATTATATATGTCATGTCAATGTCCCGGCGGCCTGCGGCCACAAAGTGCCCTGCCCCTATGCCCAAACCGTCGCCGTCACCGCCCACCGCGATTACGGTAAGATCCGGATTCGCCACCTTGGCCCCCTGCGCAAATGTCATGACGCGCCCGTGCAGCGTGTGTATGCCATTTGTGTTGATATAGTGGGATGTCTTGCCGGAACAGCCCACTCCGGAGAATATGGCAGTCTGATCCCGCTCTATCCCCATGTCTGCCAGCGCCATCTGAATGGCATTTACGATACCAAAGTCGCCACAACCGGGACACCAGTCGTTGTGAACATCTGTCTTGTAGTCTGCTACCTTAAGCGCCATGTGTTAACACCACTCTATGGGAGGCACCCCCTTTTATTATGTTCAGCAAGGCATCACGTATCTCTATGCATGTCATGGCTCTTCCCGTGTACTTTAGTATGTAGTGATCTATCTTTGCGCCGGTGTTCTGCTGTAGCAGTTTGCCCAACTGCCCTGTCTGGTTGGACTCTATGTCTATTATGACCTGGACATCTTTTAGAAGAGTGGATACGTGCTCTGAGGGGAAGGGATGTAACATCTTAATCTGCACAAAGCCCACCTCTACGCCGTCATCTCTTAGCAGGGATAATGCGTCTAGAATGGCGCCCTTTGTGGAGCCCCATGATATGATGGTGTATTTTCCAGTGGCATGGGTTATGGCAAGCTCTTTTGGCGGTGTCCTTTGCAGTACCAAGTCCAGCCTCTCATATCGCTTGTCCATCATCCTGAGACGTACTACCGGGTCCTCCGTTATATGGCCGGTCTCGTCTGATTCATCTCCTGTGTTCCAGAATATGCCGTTCTTTAGCCCCAAGTATGAACGGGGGGATATACCGTCACCGCCCAGGCGAAATCGCTTGTATCCTTCCTCGCCCTTCTCCAGTAATTTGCCCCTGTCTATGGTTATCTGTGAGGGGTCAAACACCGGACAGGTGGTAGTAGTACTGGAGAGAAGCTTGTCCATCATGTGGATTACGGGGATTTGGTATATGTCCGAGTAGTTGAAACACAGGGCAGTATCATAAAAGGACTCCTCTATGTCTCCTGAAGCGTATACGATGCGGGGGAATTCCCCATGACCGGCATATATGGCGAATAGTAGATCATCCTGGCCGTGGCGGGTGGGCAAGCCGGTAGAGGGGCCGCTTCTCTGGTATAGTGTTATGACTACGGGTACCTCGTTTATGCCAGCCCAGCCTATGGCTTCGGCCATGAGCGAGAAACCGGGACCGGACGTGGATGTGGATGAGCGGGTGCCTGTAAGCGCGGAGCCAATCATCATTCCTATGGCTGATATCTCATCCTCTGTTTGCACTACCATTACGGAGAAGTTCTTGCCGTCCTTTGTTTGTAACGTACTGTTGGCCTCTATGTATGTACTTTCATCAGAAGCTGGGGTAATGGGATAATATGACTGGAATCTGCAACCGGCCACTATCTTGCCTATGGCGGTACCCTGGTGACCGTGTACAAGGGCATTACCTGCTCTCTTGTCTATGGGGGACAGGGTACCGTGTGCTCCTGTGCCCAGTTCCTTGACGGCCCTGTCATAGGTGTATGCTGCCGCTTCTGCGTTGATTTTGGCTATGGATTCCTTGCCCGCGAATACCTCCCGGACGGAATCTACCAATATGTCCCGGGGCATGTCCACTAATCCCGCTGATAGCGATACGCTGAGTACATTGTACATGCGTTTGAGCATTTTCAGTCGGGGGTTTTGTTGTATCTCGGCCAAATCCGAGAGTATCTCCTTGAATGATACAGGATACAGTACCACGCCGTTCTTGGTGGCCACATCAAGGGCTCCCCGCACGGTGGGTGGCATCTTGTGATAATGCAGGTCTGCATGAATGCGTTCCCTACAGTTGGCATCCAGTGTATGCACATCCGTGGCCTCTATGTCTACTGTGTCACGATCATAAATGATGGCCCCGCCTGAAATCACCTCTGTATAGTGCCGAAATATGGTCTCCGCGTCATACGCTGCCATGACATTGATTTGTCCGGTATTGGAGCGCACTATATTATCGGAGACCCGCACCTCAAAGTAGCTGTGCTCGCCCTTTATGTTGGAGTGAAATTCCCGTTTACCAAATACCTGGTAACCCGCGATGGCTGCTACCTTGGTAAATATCACCGATGCGGTCTCCACCCCACTTCCCTGCGGTCCACCTACCTGCCATGTGAAATCGATCACTATCTAATCGCCTCCGATCGAGGAGTCAGACAAGGCACACTCGCACTTGTCACGCTCGCCGCAATAGGGACATACGCACTGACATACCTCCAGTGGGTGTCCGCATTCTACACAAATGAGGAAACTCTCCTCGTCCTCCATGAAAGTGTTGGCATGGCACATCATTTAAAACGTTGTATTGTGAGAGTTTGTTGTATAACTGAATTTTGATCTAATTCAGGTTCCCGTGCCGCGATCCAGTGCTCCTGTGTTTGCCACTTTCACCCTCTCGTTGTACTCGGCTATCTTGTATGCTATCCCATTTTCACGATTGTATAGCGCCCACCACAAGTCTTTGCCGGGTATAGGACCGTACTTTTATAGAACCACTACTAGGTGTGAGTTCACCTGTGTCTAAATTTACGCATAACTGATGGAACAGGTTGTTCTAGTTAATGTGATTTGTGCATAAGATTCCGGAAGACGTGAACTCATACGAGTAGAATCGCCAGATGATGGATGACATGATTCGGACCATCATTATACCGTTGAAAAATAATAGGGAGTTCTCCCGGCGCGCCAAGATATTTGGTCACACATCCGATTACGTGTATAACAGGGCGGTATCCGAGATCAGTCTTGGTAGCTACTACATACCCGGAACCACTCTTGAATTGAAGCATGATCCGGCCAAGATCAAGAATAGGAACGAGTCCGCCAAGTTACCATATGGTCTAAAGAAGGGTGATTATACTTGAATTGTATGAGTTCACCTGTGTCTAAATTTACGCATAACTGATGGAACAGGTTGTTCTAGTTAATGTGATTTGTGCATATGATTCTGGAAGACGTGAACTCATACCTTGAATTAGCTACCACGTTCTAGAACGGTTATCAAGGGACGTTTTACCCGTCCAACAAGAATGGCTTGCTCCCGGAATTGACAAAGTGGCACCCTGATCTGGAGTGGGCGCGCGAGTTATCAGCTAACTATGACCGGGGTGTCATACCACAGGCGTCTATCGCGTGCAGGCGGGCGTACGAGGATCATTCTAATTACATACCACACCGGCGTGACTATAATAGAATAATACTGTCTTGTGTGAGTCCGCTCAATAGTACGAAAAGTAAGTCCGCTCAGGATCCGGTGTACAGTAGCTGACTATTTCATTGCACAAGCCATATGGTAAAGAGAATAACAGAGGAATCAAGACAAAAGAGGCGTTGCCACAACCAACATAGCTCAAGACCTGAAACAAGACACGTACGAAGATTGTGAACCAGAGAACGGGGACGACTCGAGTAAAGATGGCAGGCCCATGATACCAATCACCGCCATCCAGATACGAATGGTGACTGAAGCATAAAGCAAGGATCCCGCCGGAGTAGTACATATTGCAAAGAGGCTTAGACATGATATATATCGCGCAGTATATCGCATAATGAAAAAGAACGGTACAGCAGGATCATCACCTGCAAAGTCAGAGTGAGTACGATATGAGCGTAAATATTCCAATGCAATGTGGCACTGGCATGCCATGAAAGATGAGCGCTTCAGGGGACTGAATCTCATAGATGATGCATCCAGGTGTATAGTCGGAGCGGCACTATTTGAGCATGCAACATGAGAACGCCGCCCTATTACTGAGACGTATGAGTTCACCTGTGTCTAAATGGAACGGGTCATTCTATAACTGATCGCGACAGTTAAAGAGTAACCGGTTCTTTTGTGCACAAGATTGGAACCGGTTCCAAGACGTGAACTCATACAGCTGTACACCGGATCCTAAGCGGACTTACTTTTCGTACTATTGAAGAGTCGCTCAGCCAATACAATATACTAATACTTGGGTGGGAATCATCCCAGGAATAGTGGAAACTTTTGATCAAGCATTAGCAAGGCTACGTGCGGAGACCGATGATGAAAAGGATATCAGCCGCAAGGGCAGTAAAGTTAGCAAGACTGAACGCGGTGTCCGATTTGAGAAACTAATGCTACACTACTTCAAGAATGACAGCATATACAAGAATGAGTTCAAGGAAGTAAAACTATTCCATGACTGGTATCGTGAACCGGACATTGGAATTGATCTGGTTGCCAGAGACAAGGATGACAAGTTAGTTGGCATTCAGTGCAAGTGCTGGAATGATGATTCCAGTATCCACGAGAATCAGATCTCAAACATGTTTGTCGTAAAGGAGAGCAAAAAGATGGACAGACTCATTCTTGTATTCACAGGGGCGCACGTAAGCAGGAATATTGTAAAACCGTTCGAAGAATCCGGTTACCCAATACTCATGAAGGCTGATCTCCGCCAGAGTGGGATTGACTGGAGTGGAATAGAGAGAGTAGTGAAACCAAAGACATTACAAGATCACCAGAAGGAAGCAGTTCAAAGAGTAGTCACCGGACTACAGGGTGCAGATCGTGGTCAGCTCATCATGGCATGTGGAACTGGCAAGACCATAACATCACTCCATATCGCAGAAACCATTCCAGGGAAAGATGGTCTTGTTCTATACTTGGTACCGTCAATATCACTGATACCGCAGGCGATGAGAGAGTGGGCAGATAACCGTTCCATAGAACATCAGTACATGGCAGTGTGCTCTGACAAGTCGTCCGGTACAGATGAGGCAGGTTCCATCACTGAGTGTCCCATACAACCATCCACAGATGTGGAAACGATAAAGGAGCAACTACATTCTATGGAGAACCGAAAAGGTATGCATGTCATATTTTCCACGTATAATTCAGTGGAGCGTGTGGGAAAAGCCATACGGGACAGAAATGATATATTTGATCTAATTCTATTCGATGAGGCCCACCGCACCACTGGCGCCGAGAAAATCAAGGAATCCTATTACTTGACTGCACACAAGAATAGCGAGGTTCCAGCCAAGAAGCGACTCTACATGACTGCCACCCCACGTGTATATACAGGAAAGGGTAGAAAGGATGCCACGGATCAAGGACTGGAAGTATACTCCATGGATAATGAGAAATATGGCGATGTACTATATGACTTACCATTCTCAAAAGCGGTCGATATTGGACTACTCACACCTTTCAAAATAATACTACCAGAGGTTGATGAGACTGATGCGTATGGTGAAATCATCAAGGCTGCAAGGGAACATGGTGATGATCTCAAGGATTACGAGGATATGGACATAGACTACATGTCAAAAGTGAACAGTATCTGTAAGGCGATCACATATGATGGTGATAGTAATGAATTCCGGCCCTTACAACGGGTGATGGTATTCTTCAACACCATAAAAGCGTCAAAGTTGTTCTCCAATCATGGCAGGAACATGGACAAGGCAAAGAAACAACTCAAGCTTGATAAAATCACAAAGGAAACATTAAGCTTTGATAATTTAAGCGAGAGACTACTAAAGACTGATCCCGATCTGGACGGTTACAAGACTGTAACGAGGCATGTTGATGGCTCTACCAACTCACTGGACAGGGGAGCGCGGATAGACTGGTTACGAAATAGTGATAGTGATCCAAAGGAGATTCGTATACTCAGTAATGCCAGGTGCTTGCAGGAGGGCGTGGACGTTCCAGCCTTGGATGCTGTTGTATTCATGGAGCCCAAGAACTCACCCATCGACATAATACAAAGTATTGGTAGAGTAATGCGAAAATCAGAGGGAAAGAAAACAGGTTACGTTATAGTCCCCATCCCAGTCTTGAAGGGTGATGATCCACATCATGTGTTGAAAAGGAACACACGGTACGAGCAGATAAGCAAGATATTACGTGCGATCACAGCACATGATGATGGACTGCAAAAGCTACTGAATCAGTATATACTGTCCAAGTCAGGAAAGAGTGGTAAACATGAGCCACCGGATCCGTCAGAAATACCACCAAGACTGAATGACTGGATTATTCGTACACTAGGGGCAGGACTCAGTGACAAGTTGTTAAAGGATGTACAGAATGTCATACTGAGTCTTGGCGATGCCAGTTACCACGCCAACATGGGCAAGCGACTAGGGGAGCAAGCCGTAATAATAGAGACCAAACTGAAACAGCGAATCAAAATTGAGCCGGAAACTGCGCCCATCATTGAACAATTACACGAGAACCTGAAACATATAGTCGGATTCACGTTGACATATGAGCAGACCATTCGTGCATTATCACAGCACGCTGTAATGTCCAGAGTATTCAATGTAATGTTCCCCAAGAATGCTAACCCGGTGGCATCAGCATTCGATAATACCATGCAACGATTAAACATACAGGGACAACTAGAACAGTTCGAGGCATTCTATACTGGTATACAGGCGGACATTGAACTATTCAAGGAGCCGGATGCCAAGCAGGATTTCCTGCGCGCCATATATGACGCATTCTTCATTGGCTCGGATAAAAAGTCCGCGGACAAACATGGAATCGTACACACACCAGTTGAAATCGTTAACTTCATACTGGAATCAGTTAGACATGTACTAGAATCGGAGTTCGGAAAGACATTCAATGATAGAGCAGTAAAGGTGCTGGACCCGTTCACCGGTACCGGGATATTCCTTGCCCAGTTAATAGAGCGAGGAATGATCAGTGATGATGCACTACCTGACAAGTACCAGAATGATATTTACGCGAATGAAATAATGTTGCCGGCATTCTATGTTGCCATGTCCAATATTGAGGCATCATATCAGAAAATGATGGGTGAATACACACCATTTGGCGGGATATCATACCTGGATACATTCACACAGCACCCCTCATACAGGCTGGATGCCGAACAGCGTAAGGAGCAGATCAAGATTACAGATGATTCCCTGGAGGAAGCCATGACTAGGGTGAAACGGCAGAACATGGATTACGTCAATGTCATAGTGGGGAATCCGCCATATAGTGGCGGTCAGAAGACGGCCAATGAGGATAACAAGAATGTCTCGCATCCGTATCTGGGAGATAGTGTGTCAAAGACATACATCAAAAACGCGCCCAAAGGGAACACTAGAGGGTTATACAACTCCTACATCAAGGCCCTCCGCTGGGTATCAGAAAGAATAGGTGATTCCGGAGTTATCGGTTTAATCACACCATCCGCATATATCACTGGGAATAGTGAAGCTGGTATACGCGCCTGTCTTGGAATGGAGTTCACGGATGTCTACTGTTTCAATTTACGAGGTGATGTAAAGGGTAAACAGGATTGGAGACGAGAGGGCGGCAAGATATTTGGGAGTGGCTCAACTGTGGGCACCGCTATAACCATACTAGTCAAGAACCCGGCCAAACAATCTTGCACCATCCACTACCACGACATTGGTGATTATCTGGACAGAGATAAGAAACTAGAAAAGATAAAAGAATACGGCTCCATCGCCGGAATACAAGACTGGCAAATTATAACACCAGACCGTTATCATGACTGGTTGGAACAGCGTGGTGATACCAGTGAACGATGGGATTCCATGACTTCAATGGGAAGTAAAGAGGGAAAACGTGGTAAGACCAATGATGTAATGTTTGAGATGTATTCCCGGGGGATCGTTTCATCCAGAGATCCATGGGCATATAACTCACACATTGAAAAATTGGGAAATAATATGAAGCGACACATCAACTATTGTAATAAACAGGACTTGGATAATTTTTTGGTTGATCCAAAACAGGCGAAAAAGAATAGCTCCATGATAGAACGTATGAAAAAGTTGGGCAGAAAGGTGGACTTTGATAAGAATAAAATACGTACAGCATTGTATAGACCATTTTTCAAGCAGTACCTATACTCTGATCCAATATTCATTGAGGCTGATTACCACATCCCATCATTCTACCCACACCCCGACTCAAAGAATCATTCTATTATGGTGCCGGACAAGATCAAGGACGAGTTCTCTACGTTCATCACGGATATCACGCCTGACCTTCACATCCACGAGGCATCCCAATGCTTTCCCATGAGAGTCAAGAAACAAAAGGACAAGAATAGACATGTGGTAGGTAGCCAGTCAGCCAGTCAGCCAGTCAGCCAGTCAGCCAGTCAGCCATCGAGAACCTGGCGATAATAGTTCCCTACAAGATCAAGGGCGAATTCTCAGTATTCATAACCAATGCACCACCGGATCTACAAGTGATAACCAACGGGCAGGTATTCCCCATGTTCACACAGTCACCGGAGGTGACGAGATGAAGGACAACATCACTGACTACTCCCTGGAACTATACCAGAAACGATATAATGATGACTCCATAACTAAAGAGGACATCTTCTACTATACCTATGGCATCCTACATCATAATGGTTATCGTTCCAAGTATCAAGTATTCCTAGTTAGAGGATTGCCGAATATTCCTATGGCGCCCGATTTCCACTCATTCATGAAAGCAGGTAGACAGCTAGCTGACTTGCATCTCAATTATGAGACCGGCCCCCGTTACAACCTGGGCGAGCCGCTGGTTCCAATACCTGACGCTCCCGAAAAAATAGCCTTTGGTAAGAAACCTAATGACGGTCCCGGACCAAAGGGAATAGTTGATCAATCCAAACTACTACTGGATAACGTGTTAGTATACGATAACATACCAACAATCCATTACTCAGTCAATGGTAGAACGCCTGTAGGATGGTTCGTTGACAGATACAAGTATCGTTCCAATGCAGAGAGTGGCATCACGAATTATCCACTAGAGGGTGTGAATGGTGACATGGTACGCGCCATAATAGAGCGGTTGGTCTATGTGGGAATAGCGTCAGACAGGATCATAGACCAACTACCAGAACAGTTCGAAATGGAATCATCATTGCAACCAGAACCAACCGGCCTGGATAAGTACTACAAGGCGCCTATTCCCTAGAATATTTGTCTAGCGTATATGGGGCGCTGTTAAGAAGTCAGTACATAGAGAATAGTGTTAACATGAGTTGGAATGATCAGTCTTTTGAAGCGTTCCGTATTATAGTAAGGCACTTGAAAATTTAACTCACTAGGTAACCGGCATAAGGAGTCGCGGCATTCTGGATAGTCATAAGGAGCAGTGACAGTGGGGCGGGGCGTCATAAGGAGCATGGCGGATATGTGATCAATGTGTGAGTTCACCTGTGTCTAAATTTACGCATAACTGATCGCGACAGTTAATGTGATTTGTGCATAAGATTCCGGAAGACGTGAACTCATACTGATCAATAGTAAGCCCAGGGGCGTATGACATATGGATATCATCATAAGAGCAGGTAGTACTAATATAGCATATAATATCAGATATGTAGTATGGGCAGGCAGAAGTTACCGTTCAGGCGGTCAAATGAGTATAAGGAGTGTATTGCACTGAGATGTACTAAGTGGCAAAGACAGCGACTGGATGACATGCGCCAGATATGTAACATGTCCATAAGCGAATATCTCAGGTTTCTTATAGAGTCAATAGAAGTGCAGGTAACTAAGGAGGTTAAAGAACCGCCCAAAAAGGAATCAAGACCACGCATGACAAGGAATGGCCATTTTATCTAAGATGTATAACAAAATTGGTTCAATGGGAAGGATCTAGGTAATAGTAAGCACAAATTGCAAATTGGTATAAGCAGTAAAGAGGGGAATATACTAGGTGTATGTATGGATCGCGCTGGAAAAAAATTTCAACTCAGAAATCTATGTGCATAAGTTCATGTTAATCATTAGTTTATTTTGTGCATAAGTCCTTGCCCACAGGGTCAATTTGAATCACATAGCTGTAATATTCGCGTTAAGCCGTCCAAGTTTGTATATAGAATTTTTCAGAAAATAAACCGATATGGTCTTTAACAGGTCAATAGTAGGTAGTATAATGAAACAAGTTAGTCTGTGCTGCACGACATATGATACCCATTCCATGCTCGTGGCGCTGGCAAATAGTAGACCGTATGCGCAGAATCACTTCTCCCACCCTGCACGTCTAAACCAAGTTGTTAGATACGAGCAATTGACCTAATATCATGGGTTTTCCCACACAGACTCGTGTGAAACAGAAAAGTTAAGGTATGAGTTCACGTCTTCCGGAATCTTGTGCACAAATCACATTAACTGTCGCGATCAGTTGTGCGTAAATTTAGACACAGGTGAACTCATACAAGTTAAGACCTAATTTTGTAGTACCAGGTATGCTAAAAGCAGAAGAACTCACCAAGGAGCAGTTAGTCACAGAGTACTACCGGCTACGCACCGAGTCTGAGGCCGAAGTAACAAACCTGCGTGGCAAAAATGACAGCCTGCACGCCAAACTTGAAGCTCAAACAAAGAATGCCCTCGTTTCAAATCTCGATGACATCATAGAACGCAAGGATCAGCTTCATTTCCTGACCGGATGCACCCCGGAAGAGTTCAAATGGATACTAACCAGATTCACAGAATACGTAGAGTCCCTGGAAGGCGATGATGCACGGCGATTCTTAGAACTTACAAATGAACGCGGGCACGTGAACAAATTTCCGGTCAGGCATGTACTCTTAGTTACACTGATACGCCTGCGCTGCAATACAAAGCAGGAGCTGCTGGCATCTATACTCAAGATAAACCAGTCAAACATATGCCGTTACATCCAGTTTACAAAGCAGGGACTGATCAAGATACTCCCAACGGCCGATACCGTTGCAAAAGCAATATCACAAATCAAGTCAACACCCGACTTTAAGGAAATTGTTCCCGGTCGAGCCGGAGTGGAGATAAAGACTGACGGGACACATGTACGCGTACAGCATCCTGAAAAAAATCAGGAGGCAATGTACACTGGTAAACAAAAAACCCACCCATACAACGTACAGATAACATCAAACAAGACTGATAATTCACATCAGTGGAGTATATGAGGGAAAAAGACACGTATGAGTTCACCTATGTCTAAATTTATGCACAACTGATCGCGACAGTTAATGTGATTTATGCACAAGATTCCGGAAGACGTGAACTCATACAAAGACACGATTATGGTATATTCAAGAATGATATTCCCCTCGGTGGCAAATGGGGCAAGTCCCTAAAAGAATCGTATGAGTTCACGTGTTTTGATCACATAATAATATAGAATACATCCCAGTTTTTTTAATTATAACTGCATTCTGGCAGCAACCTCGTTCATTACAGAAAGGCCTTGAGCCCTCCATGTCTGAACACATGATACAAATGTAGACATGCGGCGCATTGCCCTTTCGCCACCCTTTATCTGACCACTAATCTTGCGGAATACCACTGCGTATCGCAAAGCCTGCTCCGCTGGATTGTTGGTGGGCTCTACACTGTCATATTCTAAGAATACGAACATGCCTGGTATGGCCTTATTCAATCCTTTTACCTTCTTTTGTAGTTCAGTATCATCAACATCACAGTACTGATGCAGAATGGATTCTGCTCCTGTCTCAAATGAGTGTCGTAATTGCGCGGACGGCCCGCAGTGATTCAGGGATTCCCGTGCGCTCCGGAACAATCCTTTCAGGTCGTTGTCAAGTTTGATCCGGGCGTCCTGAGCACCGGGATCGATATAGAATCCTGCATGTAATGCCTGGGTATCGCGCAATAAATGCGCCCAACACAACTGGTGCTTCCCACCGTCATCAAACCGGCGGTACACAACGTACCTGTCCGTTACTATCGCTCCCTGGTAACCGTTCAGGTATTTGTTCACTACATTTGAACTCCTACTTTTGTCATATATGGACATCATCCACTCTTCGGCTCGCATCCCCCATACCCAGCCACGCCTACCCGCCAGTGATATACCAGTTTCGTCCACATGAATGCTGGGTGATTTTATTATATTTTCATGAATTGTTTCCATAAATGATTCACATGCATCGGCGGCCCTGGCAATTATGTTGTTTACCGCACCCACAGATATATTCAGGCCGAAGAGATCCTTCGAAATTACAGGTATGCGTTTTATTGGAATCTTTTCTGCGCGTAATGCAGTGATGGCACCGCATAATTGAACCCCAAAACTACCACTCTTTGGGACGCCCGCTGCTGGGGCCAGTTGTTTTTTGCCGCACTTGCATGCAGCCATTTCTATCACATGAAGGGTCTCCTCTATTTTGGCTGGTATTAATTCCGTTATGTGTCGTTGTTTCCAACCAATTTTTGTCATCATATTGCCGCACTCACATATTGGTGTGTACTCAAAGGTGTGATGCACTACTCTGCCGGGGTTGTGGGAACGGGAAACCCCCTTGTGTCCCTTTTGAGCGCCAGCCTTTTTGGCTGATTTCGTACTGGCTTCTGTCTGTTGCTTATTATCTCCCTGTTTTCGCTTCTGCTCCTCCTGTTTTCGCTTCTTGTACTGGAGGGATTGAAGGGATGGTGGCGAGTGAGCATTCTCATAATATTTAAGTCGCGTTGTGAGTACCGCAATTTTCCTGTCTTTTTCTTCTAATTTCTCATTCAATTCACTTACATAATTCCTAATAATTTGGAAATCTTGTGTGAGATTTCGTATTTCTTTTGTGGTGTGTGACACATATGCTTCCAATACTCTCACACGTTCCTTGTAATGTGCAAGATCTTTCTTGTAATCCTCAATATCTTTCTTGATAGACGCAAGGGTATCCTGAAGAAGTTTATTTTCCAGTTCCAATTCCTTATAGGACCGGCGTCTTCTCATTAGATTCTTATTGCAAATTTGGTATTTAAGTAAAATATTGCCATACCAATCTATATCTTAGTGAATGATCAAAACACGTGAACTCATACACAAAAAGTGGTTGGAAACAACGACGCATAACAGAATTAATACCAGCAAGAATAGAGGAGACCCTTCATGTGATAGAGATGGCTGCATGCAAGTGCGGCAAAAAACAACTAGCCCCAGCAGCGGGCGTCCCAAAGAGTGGTGATTTTGGGGTTCAATTATGCGGTGCCATCACTGCATTGCGTGCGGAAAAGATTCCAATAAAACGCATACCTGTAATTTCGAGGGATCTCTTCGGCCTGAATATATCGGTGGGTGCGGTAAACAACATAATTGCCAGGGCCGCCGATGCGTATGAGTTCACGTCTGCCGGAATCTTATGCGCAAATCACATTAACTGTCGCGATCAGTTATGCGTAAATTTAGACACAGATGAACTCATACAAATATTGTCATACCAATCTATATCTTAGTGAATGAACAAAACACGTGAACTCATACCCCGATCACGCCCGGATCAAAGCCGTTCGCTCAAATTGAGGCCGGCGCCATTCTGCAGAAGGGATTGAATCATTCATGGACGTGTTCCGGGGACGATTCTCGGCCAGATAAAGTCCACACCGGCCCTTTCTGTAGTAGAATGCATGTATGAGTTCACCTGCGTCTAAATTTACGCATAACTGATCGCGACAGTTAATGTGATTTGTGCATAAGATTCCGGAAGACGTGAACTCATACGCCGATGCATGTGAATCATTTATGGAAACAATTCATGAAAATATAATAAAATCACCCAGCATTCATGTGGACGAAACTGGTATATCACTGGCGGGTAGGCGTGGTTGGGTATGGGGGATGCGGGCCGAAGAGTGGATGATATACAAAAGTAGGAGTTCAAATGTAGTGAACAAATACCTTAACGGTTACCAGGGAGCGATAGTAACGGACAGGTACGTTGTGTATCGCCGGTTTGATGACGGTGGGAAGCACCATCTGGGCGCATTTATTGCGCGATACCAGTATTTACATGCAGGATTCTATATTGATCCCGGTGCTCAGGACGCCCGGATCAAACTTGACAACGATTTGATCCGGAGCGCACGTGAATCGCTGCGGGCCGTCCGCGCAATTACGACACTCATTTGAGACAGGAGCAGATGCATCAGTACTGTGATGTTGATGATACTGAACTACAAAAGAAGGTAAAAGGATTGAATAAGGCCATACCATGTATGTTCGTATTCTTAGAATATGACTGTGTAGAGCCCACCAACAATCCAGCGGAGCAGTGGAACCGGTTCTGATACGCAGTGGTATTCCGCAAGATTAGTGGCCAGATAAAGGGTGGTGAAAGGGCCATGCGCAGAATGTCCACATGCGTTCAGACATGGAGGGCTCAGGGCCTTTCTGTAATGAACGAGGTTGTTGCCAGAATGCAGTTATAATTAAAAAACTGGGATGCATTCTATCTTATTATGTGATCAAAACACGTGAACTCATACACAAATTATTCCAATAAAAATTATTCAAATTCTACCCGCATTTATGTACTACAGATGGTCATCACGTAGTGATAACAGTCCTGCTGTGTAATTTGTGCACGAGATTGGCGAATATATCCTATCACACTATTGTGGTCGCCGCATACTGGACGAATAGATAATGTTGTGGCAATCCCTACATATTCCCACCAAGTTTGTGGCATACAAGACGGGAATTATTGTGTGACAAGTGTATGATTTGTTGTCCGGAGACTTGCGGCAGTCGCTATAATAGGGGTGTGGTTCAATATGATATTGTGGAGTATGATGTAGTCATTGTGGGCGGGGGCATACTGGGTGTATCTGTATCATACTATATGGGGTGCTTAAACCCCGGTGCCCATATCGCGGTAATAGAGCGCGAGACCGGGGTGGCGCGTCATACCAGCGGCCGGAACACGGGCAAGGTACATGCACCATATCTGTATGATCCCCACAAAAAGAGACTGTTTGCGCGCTCGGCACTGATTGGATACGACATGTGGAGGGAGTATGCAGCAGAGCACGATCTCCCCTTTAAGAGGGATGGCGTACTGGAGGTGGCCACCGAGTCTGGCCATAACAAGGTTCTTGACAAGTACTATAGATGGGGTAATCGTAACGGTTTGGACGAATCCGATATGGTTATGCTGGACTCCCGGCAGGTGTCAAACATGGAGCCTGAGGTGCGCTGCCACGGCGCCCTGCTGTGCAAGCGGGATGCTGCAGTAAATTATCGCGTAATGACCGAATCACTAAAGCGCGAATCACAAAATGCCGGAGTCACTTTTTTGCTGGGCCAGAATGCCACTCATGTCAACTCTGTATCAGGTCATATACATGTGAGGGTAAACGGTGCAAAGACTGTCCGGGCCAAGTTCCTGATAAATACCGCAGGCGGCCAGGCCGTTGACGTGGCCCATCGGATGGGCGTGGCCAAAGAGTATACGGATGTGCATTTTCGCGGTGAATACTGGCGTGCACCCCCGGAGTATTACTCTCTAACGAATACTAGCATATACTCGGTCCCCCGGTATGGTGATTATCCCTTTCTGGATCCCCACTGGATACGCCGGGTGGATGATACCTGTGAGGTAGGTCCCAACGCGGTTCCGGTATTCAGTCCATACGGGTATGGTGCAGCAGAGAATGCGCGGCAACTACTCCCCAAGCTTCTAGAGATGCTCTCCTCCGGGGCCCGAATGACGCTGCTTGATGCCCGCTTCCAGTCCATGGCCATATCGGAGGTAAACTCTGCAGTATCAAAGCATGCCATGATATCCCGGGTGCGCCGCTTTCTGCCGCGACTCCGGCCTGAACGGTTCAGGTACCGGGGAACCGCGGGAATACGCTCATCACTAATAGACAGGAGGGGGTCTTTTGTACCGGATGTTATAATACGGGAAGGCGCAGACTCCCTTCACATACTAAATTACAACTCGCCTGGCGCTACCGGTGCCCTTCCCTTTGCCGCGCACATAGCGCACATGATTCATTCCAAGGGATTATACCGGAATAAGCTGGATGATGCCCAGTGCGGTATATGGCGGTTCGCTCATGTGATAGATTCTCTGAATATCTAGGAGAGTTTTTGTTGTCCTCCCTCAGCCTCCTTGTACTGCCTGTTGTCCAGCATATGCCTGATTTGGGTGGCCTTGGCGCGGCCCAGGACCTTAGCCAGATCCGCCGAGGTAGCTCCCAGTGCTGCCATGGGCGTCTCAAAGCGTTGCAGAAGCTTATTGCCCAATACGGTACCAACTCCTGGTAGACTGCATAATATTGTGAGCTGCTGTCTCTCTGTGTCCTGGTACTTGCGTATCTTTTTGAGTAATGGGCCTGGGTGAGAGCGCTTCCGGACTGCCATGGATATCAGCAGTTTGGCTGTATGCGCCGCGTTGGGGGTGGGTATTACGGGTATGCCATACTCCAGTACTATGCGGCTTAGGGCACCATAGAATACCAGCGGATTCTCGGTTATGTTTGATAACTCGTTGGTATTTCCCTCCAGTGCCAGAACTGGATGATCAAAGTGCTCTTTCAGTCGCGCACACTGATCAAACAGCCTGCCATCAAATACGGACGCAACAAAGTCCGATATACTCTTGCGCTCTACGATGGTCTCGCTGGCAACTATGTAATCGCCCACGGGTAGCACCTCTATCTCTAGTGTCAGTCCTACCTGTTTTAGAAGATTTGGTATACCACATTTTCGTTCCCGCTCATCGGCCACTATGCGCAGGTTTTGAAGGTCCATCATACGGGATTTGCGGCGCCGCCCCTGAGAGCCTCGTTTATCTTGGCTTCCTGCTCCTTGAGGGTGGTGGCAAGCTTGTCTTTCTGCTTGTCCATTATGGTAATGCGGGTCTTGGCTAGCTGTATTACCTCGTCCAGATCATCGGTGATTGCCTTGCGGTCACCCCGTACCAGTATGGGACCGGTCTGCCTGTACACTGTGTCCTCATCTGATGCCTTTTGCAACTCGTCAATGGCCCTTTCTGCATCGACTCTTTCCATTTCTATCTGCTGTATCTGTGACATGATGTTGTTCAGGTTGCCCTGGGTCTGCCTGTACGTATTGATTTGCTCCTCCAGCCATGGTGGTATTTTGGCGCTCACTATACTGATTGATTGACTTCGTGATTATAACCCTATCGACAGCTATTGCTGTAACCGTTTAGGCCACGTTAAAGATCATATATCTGGATGGTAAATTCATGGGTATGTGTGAGGTATCATGATTGAAAAAGCAAGAACAGATATGTTGGCGGTGTATTTTGAACAGTTACCCAAGAGTGACCTAAACGGTTACTACTCCCTCCTCTTAGCTTAAATTGAATGAGCGAGAATCATAACACGATGACACAAGAAAGAGCCACAATCCAAGTCTCCGGAAAGGTTCAGGGGGTGGGACTCCGCAATAGTGTTAAAAATGTGGCGAAAGAAATTGGGCTGAAAGGTAGTGTGAAGAACCTTGAGAGGACGAATCCGTATTAATCATATGCGAGGGTGAAAGACAGTACATAGAGTCACTCATTGCTGCCATCAACAAATTGGAAGAACCTGTACAAATAGATGATATGCAAGTGAAATATACTGCTGCCACTGGAGAATTCACCATATTCAAGATAATCTTGGGAGACATGCAATTAGAAATGCTCAACGCATTGAATACCAGCGTTTCTCGGCTAAATACGCTAATTGACTACGTAAAGCATCACTCAAAGCAGTTCGACACACTCATAGACATCTTTGCTCAAAAAGATCGGGGTCGACTCCAAGATCAACCACAGGTTTAATCATACTGGTAATCGTTTAGGTCACCCAAGTATTTTTCCTAATGCGCCACCAAGGTAGGGACTAAATCCTGTTATCCCACTGCGCGACATTTACAATCACAGCATACGTTAGGGCTAGCGGGGTTTATCACCTACCGCTTAGGGCTTGTTGTTACCGAATTTTGTGTCATGAAAGCAATTAGGAGAGACCTAAACGGTTATCCTATTGCTGTAACCGTTTAGATCACTCTTCCATATGTGCTGCCATGTGGGGGGATTAACTCCTGTTATTTCACTACACTACAAGGTAGCACAGTGTAGGTATGAGTTCACCTGTGTCTAAATTTACGCATAACTGATGGAACAGGTTGTTCTAGTTAATGTGATTTGTGCATAAGATTCCGGAAGACGTGAACTCATACCAGTGTAGGGCCGGCGGGGGATCATTTCATACTAGATTTTGTACCATAAAAATACACCTCAATTCGGAGCAGCCTAAACGGTTACGGCGTCACTTCGTCAATGCCAGTGTCGCGTGATAACGGAGTGAGATTGGTGCTGTTCTGCTAGCGTCTATCATAAATCTCTAAGTCACACATTTATCTCACACAATCTATTCTTGCATGCCACAGACTTGTGGAATATGTTATGGGGGGTTGTATAGCTGGTACAATGGCGAATACGCAATCAGAATACGGGAATGCTATTTGCCGGAGTGTTCTAAACGGCTATACTACTGCTGGCTTTACAGGGGGCGACGATCAATCATGACATCTTACACGATCAAATTTTAGGGGAGAGACGATGCGTATTATGGGTACCGTCAATTTTACCACGAGCCAGACATTGTCTCGGTTACTGGTATCTTATGTCCGTGTATCAGTCGATGTCATGGCAGCATCGGCAGCCTTGGCTAGGCGTAGTATACTGTTTATGCCCGCGCGCAGATGGGCTAGGCGCGCAGCGGAGACTGTTACTGTTATTGCTTGATCATTACATGACATGCTTGCAGTATCCGGGCCGGTATAGTACTCGTTGTCTATGCGTATGGCGTCATAGAGGGCGCGGGTCCGGTCTCCCGAGCGCATGTTTATGGTAACACTAAATCTTGATGTCATAGGCAGTGCCGGTAACCTTGTAGGCACACTTTTTGCAGGTCCATATTCCTACCGCTACACGCCCAAAGCTGGGAGAACCGCATTTGGGGCAGAGACGCCGGGCCTTGAGTACACGGTGAACCTTACTGTACTGCTTTCTTATTTTGATACCGTATCTTGCACCAAGGCCTTTCAGGGGCTTTTGCTTCTTCATTTTGTGGTCGCCTCTAGGATATCACGTATGGTCTGGGATACCTTTAGGGCCGTCTCGCCACAGTATAGTAATTCGTCTAGGGTAAAGCCGTTCTTGCCCCCCTTTTGCAGGGCGCAGATATTCTGATCAGAATCGGTAGTTATGGTTATGCGCGCGTCCATACAGTTCCACTCGTCCAGATTCGGGTCTACCACTATGTGTTCGCCTATCTTGGCCATGGTGGTGGATACCGGTATGGTGGTTGTAGGTACTGCTTGCGTCCCTTCCAGTCGCGTAAGGCCATTTTCACCAAACTCCCATTGTGGCATCTGTGCCGAGAGTATGGCAGTAGTTGCCGCATAGGAGCATGCATCAAATAAGTTTCCATCGTGGTCCACTACCACATTGTCAGCAAAGACGCCTACCACTGACTCATTCCTCTTTATCACCAGCTGTGACAAGTCTACCATGTGACTCTCCCGTATTCCCCTGTCTACTACCCGGGCCAGTTCTATAACTCTCTCGTTGGGTGGCCCGGTCTCTACGGTGGGGTGTGATATGGGAAGCATCTCTGCGGTACAAATGAGTATGCCCTTGTCTCCTACATCGGAGAATGGCCTGTCCGATTGTACCTTTACCCCGCAGATCACCTCGGATTTGCCCAGCCGAACCCGTGCCGAACCGTTTGCTTTTGGTATTACGCCTGTCTCTATGTTGAGGGGGCGGTATTCGTCCATGGTCCTACCGTCTATTCTCTTGTCTTCCTGTAACAAGTTCAGTATGCGACGGCGCTTGAGTTCGTCCATGGTCGAAAAGACAGTCATTGTGAATCCTCTGAGAAGTATCTCTCCATAAGCGCCTGCTTTTGCAGTTCGTAGACAACTTTGCAGCCCTCTATGCCGGTCTGTATGCATTTCTTGTACTCGTCTAGGGACATTACGCCATCCAGCTGTAATAGTGTTACTTTGTTGAGGTTGGGCATATATGCCACGGGCATATCAGCCTGTCCCGCTTGGTCTTCCTCGTTGTTTATGTCTAATACTATGGTATCTGCTACCTTTCCTGCTGCGCACGCGGATACCATGTCCCGCATGGGTATGCCTGCGTCGGCTAGCGCCACGGCCGCGGCATCCAGTGCGGCACAACGACTCCCTCCATCTGCCTGCAGTATCTCTATGTATACATCCACTGCCGTTCTGGGGAATCTCTCCAACATTACTGCTGCTTCCAGGGCCTCCTTTATGACCTTGGATATCTCTATCTCCCTCCTGCTGGGTGCTGGGTTCTTGCGCTCGGTCACCGAGAATGATGCCATGTGATAGCGACAGCGCAGTATGCCGGTGTCAGCGTCGGACATGTGCTTTGGATGGACATCCCGGGGTCCATAAACACCTGCCACTATCTTGTTGTCACCAAACTCTATGGACGCGGATCCGTCCGCATTATTCAGTACGCCTGCCTTTATCACTATTCGGCGAGGTTCGTCTATCTTGCGGCCGTCACAACGTATTCCGTTCTCGTCCAGCAGTATCATGTCTGTGTCTCGGCCACCCATTAGCTTCGTCCCTCCAGCATCAAGCGAACCTTCTCTGTGAGGTTTGGGGTATGAGCCATATTATCTACCATTTGGATGGCTTTTTTAGCCTTTAATAACCCCTCTGGATCGTCACAACTCGCCACTATCCAGCCGTTTTGGCCTACCGTAATTAGGGAGTCTGTTATGGTCTCAATCATCTGTATCATGGTGCCGCGCTTTCCTATCAGACGCGGTATCTTGCTTGGCGCTATCTCTATCAGCTCCCCTGACTCTATTCTGCCAAGATCCCTGTCAGTTATGGTAAGTAGTGGATCCCTGCTACGATCCGAGTTGGCCACACGCGCGGCCACCATATCACCTCGCCTTAGGCGGGTAGCAAGCTCATCGGAGCGGGCCGAGAAGTCGCGACCAAATACGTCTGTGGCGGGCAGGAACCCAACATAACACGAGTTGATGTCCAGCTCCCATGACAGTGACGTATGGCTGATTACCTTGCCTACAACCAAATCATCTATGCGCGGCATGTATTTGCCGTTGAGGGGTATGACCCTGACCGATTGATCGTTAATCTCTGAGATACCTACAGTAGTGGCCACCACCAAGCGACCATCCATGATTGTATTCTCCTCCGCTCTGTATGTACCACTGACTATTACGTCGCCCGGTATCACATACTTTCGCTTACTGTCATTCATTGGACTGCCTCCACGGTGGCGGTCCCACGGGTAATCTGATTCAATCTCTCTATCACTGTCTGTCTTGCAGCTGCTGATATTTCTAGTATTGCTTTGAGGGATCCGTTTGCCTGCCAGTCCGCGGCGCTCAATTCTCCCAGGGACTTGAGTGCCGAGTATGACTGGGCAGCAAACTGGGCCGGTATCATTACTGCCAGGGCGGTACTTTCAGTCTTCATTGGTATTATGGCGCGTACCTTGTCAACAATGTCTGGTATTTGATCCTGCGCTGATTTTTGAGGATCAATGGTGACGCGCGCATCCCGGATGGCCTGCTCTATGCGCAATGGCGGGTGGGGAAGGTGTGTGCGCGGGTCCACGTAAGTCTTTGATATGCGCTCTATTATCTGAAGGCGCTTGGCCTCTGTCATCTTGCGACGCTGTGCCGTGGTGAGATTCAGAATACCCTTCTTGAGTATTGCATCGGCCGCGATCACCGCATCGGTAGTCCCGAAGGCATTTTGAAGACTCTCAGAGGAGGCCCGGGTTCCCTGCCCCGAGTCAGTATACACATCCTCGGAGACTAGAATGGATGAGATGGCTATCTTCTTGCCGGTGCGATATGCTAGTGCCGGATCCGGTTTTACCAATATCTCAAACTTTGTATCACCATGAGCGTATCGTGCCACGGTATAATCTACCATCATGGTGCTCTTATGCGCCCGGTATTTATCTATAAGGACACATCATGACTTCTGCCTTATGCTCTAGAATGGTATTGCTACAAGGAGTTATGTAACATGCTATGATGTGGGTAACTACGATTACCTTGTTATTTTTGGCTGATCTTGAACATTTCTACAGTTAGTAGATCAATGGCCTTCTTGAGATGCCCAAACTCGTTGATGCTGTGGCTCTGACCCTGTACTAGGTGCCGGAGTATGGCAATGATGCCCTTCTGAAACTCGTCCTTGGCGTATATCTCCAGCGCGTTAAGCTTGGCGTGCAGTATCTCTAAATCCTGTCGCATCTTTTCTGGTGTTTCATGTTTTCCCAATTGCATCTGGTATACTGTGATGTACCATTATGACTGTATCGATGGGGGATTTACTTGCTGTCTGCATGCTCAGCGCAGTCGTATGAGTTCACCTGTGTCTAAATTTACGCATAACTGATGGAACAGGTTGTTCTAGTTAATGTGATTTGTGCATAAGATTCCGGAAGGCGTGAACTCATACGCACAGTCTGCTATCCTGCATCCATGTCCATTAGGTTGTGGGTATCTCCGGAGATTCCGGCAACCCATATGTGACCCCGGCGCCACTTTACATCACTAGATTTTTATGTATGCCATAAAGTTGTTTCCTGTTGTATTCAGTGGAGATACTGTCAAGCGAGGATAGCAGAATCAGCGTCAGGCTGGTGGGCTTTCCCATACAATATGCCAACGCACTGAGGCGCATATGCCTCAACGGGATATCAACATATGCCATACATGCCGTGGATGTAGTGGAAAATACATCGGTTCTGGCCGATGAGGGACTGGCACACAGACTGGCCCTGATTCCACTGATTACGCCCCGTGACGAAATACACACTCCTGATAACCGTGTCATGCTCATACTGGATTCGGGCAACGCCTTGGAGACCACTACCGTTACCACTGGCAGCCTATCCTCCGAGGACTCTGTAATAAAACCTGTATCTGATGATATACCCATAGTGGAGCTGGCTCCGGGACAAAAGGTAATTGCCGAGTGCTATGCCATACTGGGCCGGGGATCTGAGCACGCCAAGTGGAACACTTCCAATATAGCGACTCTTACAGGAACCGAGGAAGAGGGTCTTGTTCTTACTGTCGAATCCGCCGGTTCCATGACACCCAAGGATATTCTGTTAGCGGGTATGGATGAACTGACGCATAGGCTGGAGCAGTTCCAGGAAACTATATCCTCTCGCTAGATACTGTACATACAAGCCGTGCCAAAGAACTGTACGTTTTATCAATTACAATAAATCAGTAGCCTGACTACCAATCACTGCTTATGGCGGCCACCATAAGTGTCTGGGTAACAAATCCTACATTTGACACAGACAATCCCCGTCTTGCATGTCAGAGTTATGGCGTTCGCTATAGCCGTATCAAAGGCAGTCTGAGTAGTACATCATTCCTTCAATCAAATGTATGAATCGTACTGATCGTGGTTATCGTAGTCGTTTGGAATGCACAAAAACCATTCACCATCATATGGGACAAGTTCCGGCACGATCATGCTGTGGCCATACAGGAAGATTAGTCCGTCTCAAATACATTGAATCCATGTCAATGGCTACCCGGAACAGGAAAGACTATGTTGTCTGGGTATGTGGTGCGACTTTAACGATTATCACATCATATTACTAACCGTTAATATTGGAGTGTATAGGGTGAATCCCGTTGAACGAGCAGAGGGTACGTATGGCGCGCCAACTCAGAAAGGCCTCCACATCACAAAAGGCGCCTATATGGAAGCGATTGTCAAGCGAGGCTCTAAAGCCATCCATTGCCAGGCGTACCATTAACATAAACAAGCTTGCAAAGCTTACAAAGAATGGCGACACGGTGGCTTTTGCCGGTAAGGTTTTGGGTACCGGAAGTATATCCCACAGCATAACTCTATTCTCCTTTGGCATCTCACAGTCGGCCGCATCAAAGATAACTCAGGCTGGCGGACGTATCGTGAGTCATGATACCATTCTGTCCGAGAGACCCGCGGGGTCAGGGGTGCTATTACTTGGCTGAGGACATGCTACACATTGTGGTGGATTCTACGGATCACGTGGCCGGTCGGTTGGCATCATATACAGCCAAGATGCTACTGAAAGGTAATCGTGTCACACTGGTGAACTGTGAAAGAATAATGGTCAGCGGATCCCGTAGTAACATAATAGGTGAGCATCGGAAATTTCTTGAAGTCGCTAGTATACTCAACCCGAAACACGGCCCATTCCACCCCCGCCGACCGGATACCATAATGGAGAGGATGGTCCGGGGCATGCTTCCGCGAAAGAAGCCGTCCGGCCGCGCCGCCCACAAACGGCTTCGTACGTATATCGGCGTACCAAAAGAGGTAAAGTCTCTCAAAAAGATACAGGTTGAAAACGCGCGCATAAGGCGGGCAGCCTACACGTATACTACCATGGCCGACATTGGCAGGACCATAGGGTGGACAGAATGACCAAAACCGAGATATACTTTGCCACCCGCAAGACCGCCAGCGCCTTTGTTCACATAAAGCGGGGAAGCGGTAGCATTCGCGTAAACAACATTCCGGTAGAAATGATTCCCATAGAGATAGCCAGGGAGACCATACTGGCCCCCGTCGAGGTAGCGGGCGAGATACGGAACAAGGTGGATATTTCTGTCCGCGTCAGGGGAGGCGGCTACATGGGCCAGGCAGGTGCGGCAGCCATTGCCATATCCAGAGCCTTGGTAGGCTGGACAAAGTCCCGCAAGGAACCCCGGGATCACCCACTACAAAAACCCGTTCGTGACGACTTGCGGAAACTCATAACCGAGTATGACAAGTACCTGATAAGCGGCGATGCCCGGCGCAAGGAGCCCAAAAAGTTTGGCGGCCCCGGTGCACGCAGGCGAAAACAGAAATCATACCGATGAGGGCGGTCATAATGGCCGGTGGCCAGGGTACGAGAGCGCGTCCATTTACAAATCATTTTCCCAAGGCCATGATGCCAATTCTGGGCCGCCCCATGATAGAATACATTATTGACCATCTGGAGCGATGTGACATCATATCTGATATCATAATAATCTGTGATCTGTCTGGACTGGGTGGACAGATAGAGCACCACTATTCTGGCTACACTGGCAAAAAAATAACATTCATCCAGGACTCGGGTCAGGGGACCGGCGGAGACTTGCTGCACGCTCCACTCCAGAACGAGTCAGAGTTCCTTTTGTGGTTCTGCGACAACCTGTGCAGCCTGGACATTGTTGCAATGCTGGAGCGGTATCGTGACAAGCATTCGCTGGCATGCATCGCTACCCGTAAACATCGCCAGGAGGAGACCGGCTTCGCAGATGTCTCTGACGGAATAATAACCAGTTTCCGGGAAAAGCCAATCCTGGAGTTACCATTCCATGAGTGCCTGGGCATGTACATCCTTAATGGCTCCCTCCTAGACATGATAAGGCAAAAGGGGGGTCCTGTTAATCTCTCATATGATATCTTGCAAAACCTGCCCCTGGGTAGCATATCCGCTCATGACATTGGTGATTCCCGCTGGATTGACGCCGAGTCGCCCGCCATTATAGAACGGAATCAAAAGTACGTCTCTCACATTATACGTTCCATGAGCGATCATTCCTCTCATAGTTCTCAATCACAGACTCGTACTTCATAGTCTGGGCAATCTCGTCTAGCCCTTCCAGTAGAATGGTGCGTTTGTACGGATCAATCCGGAATGGTATCGTTCTAGCAGGTAATGTTATCACCTGTTTCTCCAGATTCACCGTAACGGGGCCCCTCTCGTCCATCATATCGTTGGTATCGTCAAGTCGTATAGGCAAGACGCCATTCTTGATACAATTGCTGTAAAATATCTCCGCAAAGGATGTGGAGATTATCACATCGAAGCCGTAATCTTTTAGAGCCCAGACTGCGTGCTCCCGGGACGAGCCGCACCCAAAGTTGTCCCCGGCCACCAGTATGCGCGAGCCACGGTACCGGGAGTCATTCAGTACAAAGGCAGTACTTTTCATCCTGTCATAGAACAGGTATCGGCCAAATCCGCTGCGTGTAACCAGTTTCAGGAACTGCTTTGGTATTATTTGATCCGTGTCTATGTTGGGCTCCGGCAGGGGCGTCACAATTGATTGCACAGTCCGGAATGGTTCCATCATAATTCCCGTATGTCCACAAAGCGTCCGTGTATTGCTGCGGCCGCAGCCATTGCCGGACTCACTAGGTGAGTACGGCCGCCTGTTCCCTGCCTGCCCTCAAAGTTGCGATTGGACGTACTGGCGCACCGCTGTCCGGGCTCTAGTATGTCCGGGTTCATACCCAGACACATGCTGCATCCGGAGTTGCGCCATTCAAAGCCCGCCTTTGTAAATATATCGTCCAGCCCAAGCTTCTCGGCCTCGTGCTTTACCATCTGCGAGCCCGGCACCACCATGGCCCTGACGTTTTGCGCCACGCGATTCCCCTGAATTATACCGGCGGCCTCCTGCAAGTCCTCTAATCTTGCATTAGTGCAGGAGCCAATGAATACCCTGTCTATCATTATATCGGTTACATGGGTCCCCGGTTCCAGGTCCATATACTGCAATGCCCTTGTGGCGCCTTTCTCCGCGTTCAGGTTATCCTTCCCGTACTCTTCCGGGTGCGGGATGGTCTCGGTTACATCACAGGTCATGGCCGGGTTGGTCCCCCATGATACCTGGGGCGCCACCATGCCCACATCTATCGTGTATGACCTGGCAAAGTGGGCCATTCTGTCACTGTATAACGTATCCTTCCAATGCTCCACCATTTCATCATAGTTATTCGGGGTAAACTGCCTGTCCCTCAGGTAATCATAGGTGGTATCATCGGGCGCCACCATTCCCGCCCGGGCTCCACCCTCTATGGACATGTTGCATATGGTCATTCTCTGCTCCATGGTCATGTTACTCACTGCCTCCCCCATGTACTGGAATACGAATCCGGTACCGCCCGCCGTTCCGATGCTGCGTATGAGGTATAGTATGAGGTCCTTGGCAGTTATCCCCTTCTTTAGTACGCCATCCATGATAATGCTGTATGATTCAGGCTTCTCCAGCCACAGTGTCTGGGTTGCCAGGACATGCTCTACCTCGCTGGTGCCTATTCCTAGTGCATATGCGCCAAAGGCCCCGTGGGTGGATGTATGAGAGTCACCGCAGGCTATTGTAGTGCCGGGGAGAGTTATTCCCATCTGCGGTCCTATAACGTGGACTATGCCCTGATTCGGGCTGTCCATGCCAAACAGTTTGATGCCGTATTCCTGGCAGTTCCGCTCCAGTGCGTGTATCTGGGTTGCCGATGTCCTGTCTATTATGGGCAGGCCCCGCTTCTCTGTCGGTATGTTATGGTCTACCGTAGCAAAGGTCAGGTCGGGTCTGCGCACAGACCTGCCCACCAGCCTTAATCCGTCAAATGCCTGCGGTGATGTCACCTCGTGTACCATGTGCCTGTCTACATATATGAGGGACTGGTTGTCACGGGTTGTTATAACGTGAGAATCCCATATCTTTTCAAAGAGCGTTCTGTCCATTTCACTCGGGCTTGTATTTGAATATACCACCAGCCCTTATTATGTCTAGTATTATACCGGGGAACGGTTTTGTGTCATATGTCTTGTTTGTAGTGTGATTGGTGACCGTATTTGTCTCAATGTCCAGGTCTATGGTATCGCCGTCCGATATGCCGTTATACGCGTCATTGTCTATCTCAACCGGTAACAGAAAGGCACCATCAACACAGTTGCGGTAGAATATTCTGGCAAAGGAGGGTGCCAGTACCGCCTTGATGCCCGACTGCGATAAGGCAATGGGGGCGTGCTCCCGGGACGAGCCGCACCCGAAATTCCTTCCCGCCAGTATGTATGTTCCATTTTTTGCATGAAATTTATCATCCAGTCCCTCCATGGCGTGAGTCGCCAGCTCGTTGTAATCGTGTATCTTTAGGTACTGGCCGGGTATTATGACATCCGTATCTATATTGTCCCTGTCATACTTTATGACTTTGCCACTCATATCATATGTCACCGGGGTTAGTTATGCGGCCCGTTATGGCGGAGGCCGCGGCCACTGCCGGGGATGCCAGATAGGTGCGGGAACCTGCATGTCCCATGCGGCCGGGAAAGTTACGATTAGTGGTACTTATGCAGACCTCGCCGTCTGCCAGTACTCCCATGTGGGCACCACAGCAGGCGCCGCATGTGGGCGGCCCTACGGTGGCTCCCGCGTCTATCATTATGTCTACCAGCCCGCCCTTTATTGCTCGCCGGTATATGGATATTGTAGCGGGCAGTACCTCTGTTCTTATCCTGACACTCCTGCCCTTGAGTATGCGGGCTGCCGCCTCCAGATCCTCGTACTTTGCACCGGTACAGGAGCCAATGTATGCCTTGTCCAGTTCTTCGGATGGAGCCTCGGAGACGGGGACCACATTATCAGGCGAGTATGGCTTGGCCACTACCGGTACCAGGGTTTCCGCATCATACTCTCTGGTATCATGATATGATGCGGTATTATTCCGTTCCATGGTTTTCACGTTGTGGGCACCCCGTCCCTCCAGGTATGATACAGTTTTTTCATCCGCGGGCATTATCCCGTTCTTGGCTCCTGCCTCCGTAGTCATGTTGCATATGGTGAGTCTGTCCTCTACGGACATGCTCCTTATGGTGCTCCCGTCAAACTCCATGGCCCTGTATGCGGCGCCCTCAGTTCCCATGTCGCCAATTATACTAAGTATGACATCTTTGGCCATGACATCACGGGGCAGGGTCCCGTCAATCTTTATGTGAATGGTCTCCGGAATGCGGAACCAAATGCGTCCCTTTAGCAGTACGTATGCCATGTCCGTGTGTCCCAAGCCACAGGCAAAGGCGCCCAGGGCACCCGTGGTATTTGTATGAGAGTCGCCGCCGACGTATACCTCTCCTGGTAATACAAGGGCCTCCTCATGAGAGAGCGAGTGGCATATACCATACTGGCCCATGCCATACTTGAAGTGCCTTTCTATACCGTGGGACTTGGTGAATTTGGACAGTTTTATGATATTCTGCGCCGATATCTTCTCCGCGGAGGGCACAAAGTGGTCCTCGGCAACCCATACCTTGGTGGGGTCCCACAGCCTGTCTGTGGGTATGCCCTGTTTTCTCAGCTTCTCAAAGACCTTCATGACTCCCGGTCCTGACACGTCATGAATCATTGCCTTGTCCACGTTCGCGAATACCACGTCTCCCGGTGATACCCTGTCCTTTCCGGATGCGCGTGCAAGTATCTTCTCGGTAAGGTTCATGGTACTGGAATAAATCCGCGGGATTTTAAAACTTTGGCAGGATATGTTGGTAATCGTTTGTATGAGTTCACGTCTTCCGGAATCTTATGCACAAATCACATTAACTAGAACAACCTGTTCCATCAGTTATGCGTAAATTTAGACACAGGTGAACTCATACAATCGTTTAGGTCGCTCAAGTAATTTTCTGTATATGCTACCAAGGCAGAGACCAAATCCTGTAATTCATTTCGTTCGTGACATTTGCATAACAAGGTATCCCAGCATTAGGCTTGCAGGAACCATTCCCTACCGTTTTAGGATATGGTTTGCTTATGCTTACCGGATTTTGTGCCATGAAAACGCGTCTCAATTCGGCGCAACCTAAACGGTTACCCACAAGGGGTGCTCATGGTAACAGTTTAGGTCACTCATGCAGGGAATACCATGGTGGAAAACGCAAGATTTGTGGTGTCCTCAAACGGTTGCTCGAGGGCGCCTTAAACGGTTATGGGGACGATTTTTATGCATGTGCCGGGAGATAGTAATGGTGTGGAAAAAAGTATAGATGATATGTTCGATGAAATGATACTGGGGGACTGAAGATGAAAGAAATAGTTTCCACTTTTACACAAAAAGATGAAGAGTTTGACGTGAATGGTATAGGCTTGGGTACCAATTCGTGAATTACCAAACTTATCCGGGATAGAAAAGGAGATTGATAAAGAAGCGGCAAAGGGCAGTCCTGTTTACAAAGTTAGACGAAAATATGTCGCAAAATTATCCAAAATCACAGGACGAAACACAATACTGTTCCGGATGGTTGCAGAAACCAAGCATACCGATCAAACAGCTCGTGTCAATTAACGACGATGAAAATGGGTTCATGACAACAGTAAATGGTCTCAATACTTCCAAAGGGCTTGACTTGATACTTCATACACCGGGAGGAGATGTGGGAGCAACAGAATCAATGTATGAGTTCATGCCTTCGCCAATCAGTGCCTGAATCTCTGCGATCCGCCGTGCATAAATTTAGACGGAGATGAACTCATACCAATGAACCGTTCCATGCGCGAGAACCGGGTAGGCGAGTTCCGCCGGAAAGTAGTACAAAAGTGCGAGGCACTGGGGATTGAATTGATATTTGTGCCAGCGAAATACACGAGGGGGCGGTTTACCCGCCCAACGGTATGAGTTCACCTGTGTCTAAATTTACGCATAACTGATCGCGACCGTTAATGTGATTTGTGCATAAGATTCCGGAAGACGTGAACTCATACGCCCAACGAGCCAGACCTGTCATGCGTGCGGGCACCATTCCAAGGATTCTAGATTAACCAGGGACACTTTCAATATGTAACCAGTAATTTCACGCCGATATCAACGCGGCGTTTAGTAACCGGTTTCCCTGTGTGGGGCGGCAGAGCGTGTCGTCCGGGAGGCGGGGAACAGTTCCCCGCCCAACCGGAGGCGTCAGGGCGGGAATAATGGTGACAAGCCAAAGCCATGTACTGTCCGGGAACGAGATGCCATGTTCTCAAAGACTTATGGTGACCACTGTATGCCAACTTCCACACAATAGGAGTTTGTTGCATAACTGACTTTGACAGAATACAGGTTCCCCATGTCGTAATCTACGTTACTGCCGCGTCCGCCCACTCGTTGCACTCGTATGTTATCCCATTTCCGCGCCATTAATCCGTGCCCGAATAATCGTTTGAACGGGAACCGGCTCTGATTATCTCGATTATCCATCGCCTGTTGTACCCTTTTGCCGCCTTCCAGTACTGCTTGTTTTCGGCCTTTTCCTCATCAGAAAGGCGGAAAATGGGCGATTCCGGGCTTCCTCCAAGACTGCAAGTCCCCATGAGTCGCCTTTCCTTTGGTGGAATTTAGCTGAAGTGGAATGGTTGTCCGGATTCGATTATCACTGCACAATTTCATGTTATCCCTGGACGCGTATGCGCCATCTGCAAGCAACTCGAGGTTGCATGCGCGCTTCTCATCATTATTCAGTAAGAGGGACACACCGTTAGTCAGCGCCTTTCCGGGTTGTGGCTTATCTGTTGGTCCTGCCAGGGATGGCAACTGTTGCAATGGGTCCGGAACTTTCCAATTCCAGGGTGATCAAGTATAGGTGTGTTATTACAGCGGGCCATAATGTTGCAATGGGTCCGGAACTTTCCAATTCCAGGGTGTGCTCCCTGTCCAGTTGTGGCTCTTCTGCATACGAGTCCAGTACTGCATTGTTTAACATGCGCGTATCCCCAACCCACTCGCCGGTAACCGTAAATGCATATGCTCTCCCAGTCCGCGAGCATTGATGAATCCGCGCCTCTTTTTCCATTTGGTTCTAATCCACTCGCCACGATTCAAGGCCGGTCGAGTTAACAATCATGGTTCTAGTTAGCTTTTTGTCTGTGCCGACAATCATACCATTCCCCTTCTATGTCAAGATCTTTTCCGCGTCTGTAGTGGAGTAGTGCGGGGTTTGGTGTCCTTCCAGTAGTCCTGCAAGGAATCCGGATACCTGCCTGTATCTCATACCTAATGCCGTTCTCAGTGTCATGTAACATGTCCACGACATACCGGTAGGGAGCACCCTCCTTTATGGTTGGCCTTTTCAATCCCATACATGATCAAAGCCAAATAGCCTTCCGCTGGACGTACTTGCATTGTCGGTGAATACCATCAAGTTTGTTTAAAATATCTCAGATATTAATGCTTGGATCCAAGTTAGTAATCACTATGACAGAATAAACGAAAATACTCAAACCGTTTCTCACATACATTTTTGATCTAACTTGTTTGGAGTTATACAACAAAGTACACAATAGTTAATATTTACATGCACTAGAGCGAATAGCATGGACGTATTGATGGGCTTGGTAATTGTAACCATAATACTGGCGGGAGGCTGGGTTGGATACCATTCATGGCAGCATTCCATGGAGGAAGGTTATGACTCCGGTGAGGCGCACGCAATAGGGCCGGAACAGCAGCTTGTACTATATGACGGGTCACATACTGGTATTGTAATTGCCTCTAACCGATAGGGAGATAATACTGGTGCACATATCAAACGCGCTAACCGTATATGCTATAGGCCGCGCGGAGAATCGCATACCGGTCCATACCACACCGCACCAGTTTGTCTATGATTCCATTCCGGAGAAATTCCGGCCCAATCTTGGTGCGGACTTGATAGACGAGATATTTGCAGCTATCCAAACGGTTCATAAATAGCGCCCAAATGCAATATTTTGGTATGGTTGCCATCTCTACGCTGGGTTCGCATTGCGCCCTGCAGGTGCTCAAGGGTGCCAAGGACGAGGGCCTAGATACCATACTGGTCTGCGAGAAGCGCCGCCTCTCCCTGTATGGCCGTTTCCCGTTCATTGACAAGATAATTCCCGTTGACTCCTTTGCGGAGATAATGACCGACTCGTACATGACTGCCTTGCAGGACTCCGTACTGATACCCCATGGCACGCTGGTGGCCCAGATGGAGCCGGATACTATCGAGTCCATTTCTGTACCGGTATTTGGTAACAAGTACATACTCCGGTGGGAGTCGGATCGCGCACTGAAAGAGAGAATGATGATCCAGGCGCGCCTGCCCGTACCAAACGCCGTGGCATCACCGGATGACATAGCATCACAGGTAATAGTAAAGCGACAGGGCGCTGCTGGTGGCAAGGGGTATTTCATGGCATCCTCCCCGCAGCAGTTCCGGGACCGGCGCGACTCGTTGGTGGCCAGCGGAGTAATATCTGATGACGAGCAGTTATACATACAGGAGTATATAGCTGGCGTACTGGCATACTTGCAGTTCTTTTATTCCCCTCTCAGGGGCGAGGTGGAATTTTACGGATGCGACCAGCGTCACGAGTCCGATATTGAGGGTCTTGCCAGGATACCATCATCCAGCCAGAACCGGGACTGGGTACCCTCATTCAATGTCATAGGGAATAGTCCACTCTTCCTAAGGGAGTCCCTTCTTGATGAGGCCTACAAGATGGCTGATCGTTTCGTAAAAGCTGCCAAAGATCTTGCCCCGCCGGGTATGAACGGCCCCTTCTGCATAGAGGGCGTCTATGACGGGGATGGCAGGTTTTCATCATTCGAGTTTTCCGCCCGTATAGTGGCAGGTACCAGCATCCACATGGATGGCTCCCCGTACTATACGATGCTCTTTGGCCAGCCACTGAGTATGGGAAGGCGCATAGCCCGGGAGATAAAAAACGCCAATGACCGTGGCCAGCTAGATATGGTGACCACCTGAGGCAGTCTGCTTATCTATACCGCGCTGCGACTTTACTACGTATAGGTCACGAAGTTTCGTACTAATGAAATCTATCACAAGTACCAGAACCAGCACCACAAGCATAAAGAATGCTGCCTTGCCATACTCAAAGAACCTGATATGCGTAATTATGTAGAATCCAATCCCCCCTGCCCCCACGATTCCCAGTATACTGGACTGCCTGACGTTATAGTCGAACATGTACAACAGGTGGCCTAAAAGGTGGGACGCGGACTCGGGTATTACCACGTGCCTTATCATCTGCAGTTTCGACAGTCCGATGGAACCTGCTGCATCCATTGGTTCCACATCTATGGACTCTATTGACTCATACTGCATCTTTGCCACAAAGCCTACCGTATACATGATTATTGCAAGTATCCCAGCAAAGGGGCTGGGGCCCACCATTATGACGAATAGCAGCGCCCACAGTATGGCGGGAAACATTCGGAGGGCGGCCAGCAACATGCGCATGGGGGCGTACACCCACTTGCCCATAACGTTGCGGGATGCCAAGAGACCCATGGGCAGTGCTATGCCATATCCCACCACGGTTCCTACAAATGCCATCTGTACGGTCTCCAGCATGGACCACAGTGCGCGCTCCAGCATTCTTTGGTCTACTTCCTGTAGCTCTTCTACTATCTCGTCCATGACCAATGCCAAATTGGGCAGGCCTTCCACAAACTCCTGGGGACTGGCCTCCATGTTCCATGATATGGCAATTACTGCTGCGACTATGACTGCTATGGTGATGTTAGTCTTGGGGGTCATTGTACATTTCCATTATCTCTTGAGTGGTACAGTTGCCTGTATGAAATGATGTTATTCTCCTGTCACACAATCCAAGCTCCATAACCTTCTTGCCATGCTGTATGAGCGCAACATGGTCCGCAAACTCCAGAGCCAGATCCACGTTATGGTGTATCATGACGGCTGTAAGCTCGCTCCCCTTCTGGATCTCCGCTACTAGACTCATCACTTCCCGGGCGGTCTTGTCGTCCAGTTCAGAAAGCATCTCGTCGGCGAGCAGAATAGTCGGCCTCTGCATGAATGCCCTGGCAATAGCGACCCTTCTCTTCTCGCCGCCACTGAGCATGTACACCTTGCGATACTCCTTGCCTGACAATCCAACCTGCTCCAGTATCTCCAGTGCGCGTTCAGTCTCCTCTGCCGGATAGCGCTTGATAAGCGAGTCTAACTTTTTCATGCGGGGCAGCGCCCCTATCATTACGTTATCAAAGACGGTGGAATTGCGCACCAAGCCCAGGTGTTGTGGTATGTATCCTATGTGGGACATCACCGATCTAAACCTGCGACTGCCCTGGTCCGGAGTGTGACCGTCCACCGCTATACTGCCCTTGTACGGCATCATGAGTCCGTTCATAAGCTTGAGGAGGGTGGATTTGCCGGATCCTGAAGTACCCACTATGGCATAGTTGGAATTTTTCTTTATATCCATATTTATCTCCTGCAGTATTATGCTTTTCTTGTTGTAAGATGCCCAGACATCATTCATGCGAATTATGCTATCCGGCATATCTTGGGACTAGAGTGGCTAAATATATAACAAATGTTTCATGGAGAATTAAATTTTCTGAGATATGCCTGTCATAATGTTGCGTAATTAATTTGCGCAATGTTCGCGCAATGTATTACAACTATTCATATAGTAATTGGAAAGACGTGAACTCTATTTGTATTCCACAATTGTAGAATTATATTTTATAATTATGTTAACGAGGCACAAAAAAAAACACTATCTAAAGTCCTTTTTGTCCAGGATAAGTTGATCAAGACCGATCAAGTTGTCAATGTATTCACCAAAGTTGCCAATGTGCAGTGATGTAGTTGTGGGCAATAGTGCCTGTGCACCATAGAGGTCACGAAGTATCTGGTTGTAATCATCATTGTTGAGACCTATCATGGCATCTACAAGGGCCTGGCGCGTACCACTACTCATCTCGTCACTTACAACAAATACGTGCGATGGAACAGGGCCCAGAACTGCCGCTTTCCGCACCATTCCCTGCTCTTCTGGTTCCAGATACAGTTGGGGTGCGATGTCTGAACCAAAGGCCACATCCACATTCCCTGCTATCAAAAGTGCCAATGCCTGCGAATAGCCACCAGCAAAGGTATGCTGCTCAAAAGCATCATTTACTGCCTCGTTCAATGCTATAACGTCATCACCATTTATGGTTACATGACCCTCGCTTACCAGTGTACCAAAGGGTCTAACAAATCCCGATGATCCAGTCTGGCTGGTGAAAGCCACTTTCTTGCCCAGCGTATCCTCGATGGAATTGATATCCGTGTTGTCGGCTCTTACCCAGACTGTTGCATCATAACTGATACTGCCATCCCTCTTGACCTCTGCCATGACCACATCGGCTCCTGTTCTGGTATGTGCAATCCATCCGGGTCCTGTATCCATGAATGCCGCATCAACGTGCCCGAATCGTAATCCCTCTATAATGGTTTCATAGTTGCTTGGTATGATTACGTCCACCTCTACACCCAGATCCGCCTCCAGGTATTCCTGAAGCGCGGCAGCTCCTGCCGCTAGATCATCGGCCTTCTCTACGGGTATGAACCCGATGGTTATTGCGTCCGCATCTACTAGCGGATACTGGATTATGTTGGCATTTACAAGATACTCTATGGCTCCGGTGAATTCCTCGTCCGTAGCACTGCCACTTGCCCACTCTCCGGCGATAACCCTTATCCAGTCCGGTATTGCGGCTTCAGCGGATTGCATGGCTAGCGGTGCACCCATGAGCGTAATTGCTGCAATTATTGCTAATGTTACTTTAATCATTAAACACCGCCTGAATATAATTTGTATATTAACATAACCACAATTTTAAATTGATAAAATGCAATTAAGTAATAAAAGCAAAAAATATGTATGAGTTCACGTCTTCCGGAATTTTATGCACAAATCACATTAACTGTCGCGATCAGTTATGCGTAAATTTAGACATAGGTGAACTCACACAAAAATATTACTTTGTGATGAGCAATTAATTTTTGGACACGTTATACCAAAAATACTGGATATTGTACAAATAGGCTTGTAAAATAACCAAGTTAAATGATCATGCACAAAATCTACACATATGGGTTTGCCTACAAATGAGTAACAGCTTAGGTTATACGTGGATAGCCGTTTAAAATACATGTATGAGTTCACCTGTGTCTAAATTTACGCATAACTGATGGAACAGGTTGTTCTAGTTAATGTGATTTGTGCATAAGATTCCGGAAGACGTGAACTCATACAAATGCATCACTAGCATACAATTATTGTCCTTTCTATCATAATACCTCATGTATGGATGTCTACGCGACCTATAGCGGCCACCATAAGTCTTTGGGCGACTAATTTGATCAAAATATCACAATTATCACAGGCTTATTTGCGCGCCCCCAGGGGGTGGTTAATTTGGCATGTTAATATGGTATTATGTACAGCTAAATATGGTACTTTGAAGCAAGATAAAAGTTAAAAACTTGGATCTTATATACTAGTATAATGGATCGCGCCCAACAATTACACCAAATTCAGGCAAGCTAGGGATCCGGGCAAATTGCGCGCCGACTGGGTATGCTGATATTATGTATGAGTTCACCTGTGTCTAAATTTAAGCACAACTGATGGAACAGGTTGTTCTAGTTAATGTGATTTGTGCACAAGATTCCGGAAGACGTGAACTCATACGATATTATTGCTGAATATGCAGCTTAATTTTGCGGAAGCCGCCATAAAGTATCAGTGTGATACGCACTGTCATAACGTGGTATAACCGGTTACGGCAGGGTGGTAATGATACAGCGGGAATCAGAGACTGACAAGCCCAGATCAGCTCGCCCCACGAAAATAAAGCGAGAACAGCTGGAGAGGGCCCGTTTATGGGCGCAAAGCCACGTATTCATCACCAGGATTACCTCGAAGAGATATCCGGAATAAGACTGAGCGCAAATCAGGCTCAAGCGTTACGCCAAAAAGTGTGGTTGCTCCAACAAAAAGTCATCGCTCATCAAGGGTATGAGTTCACGTCTTCCGGAATCTTGTGCACAAATCACATTAACTAGAACAACCTGTTCCATCAGTTGTGCGTAAATTTAGACACAGGTGAACTCATACAAATGCCCTGTGATGTGCAGATTTTAAGCAAGGCAAGCATTGTGTGCATTCGCGCCTTCCCCGGTCTTGTACACAAATCATTTTGACATGGGCGAAATCATACGGACAAATAATCGCCGTACATGCGGTTATTGCAGTGCCGCCTGTGCCGCGGCTACCGTAGCTATTGGTATTCGATGAGGTGATGCGCTAACATAATTCAGGTCCAGTCCGTGGCAGAAGCGTACCGAGTCCGGGTCCCCGCCATGCTCGCCGCATATTCCTATCTCCATATCCGGCCTCACCGTTCTACCGCTGGATGTGCCCATCTTCATTAACTGGCCCACCCCGGATATATCTAGGGTCTGGAAGGGGTTTCGTTCCAGTATGTGTTTTTCCATGTATTCGGGAAGGAACTTACCTTCCGCATCCTCTCTGCTGAAAGAGTATGTGGCTTGCGTCAAATCATTGGTACCAAAACTAAAGAACTCGGCGGTTCCTGCCAGCTCATTCGCGGTGAGGGCTCCTCGCACTACCTCTATCATGGTTCCAAAGTTCACGGTAATGGTGTCATACTGCGACTTTACAGAGTCGTATATGGCCTTGATATGGTCCAGCTCCTGTATGCTGCCTACCTGAGGTATCATTATCTGGGGTATGGCCTTTATGCCCCGCCCCTTGAGGATGGATGCCGCCTCGAATACTGCACGAATCTGGGTTTCATAAATTTGTGGATATGTTATTCCCACCCTGACGCCCCGGTGGCCCATCATGGGGTTTACCTCTGCTAACTCCTTGGCCCTGGTGGCAACGGGATCATCATACGGCGGCTGGGGCTCCGGCAGGAATTCGTGTAGTGGCGGATCAAGTAGCCGTATGGTAACGGGGTATCCTTCCATGGCTTCCAGTATCTGTACAAAGTCGTCCCGCTGAAGCTTCTGTAGTGATGCCAGAATGGTTTGGCGCTCGTTATCATTTCTGGCCATTATCATATCAACAAACAGACCTATGCGGTCCTCCGCGTTGAACATGCGCTCGGTACGGCACAACCCTATGCCTTCGGCGCCATACTGGCGGGCCAGTTTTGCAGCCTGGGGGGTGTCCGCGTTGGCGCGTATTCCGAGCCTCTTGGATCCTCTGGCCCACTGCAACACGGTCTGAAAGTCGCTGGTTATCTCCGGCTGAATGGTGGGCACAACGCCCTGGAATATGTTACCGGTGGCCCCGTCTATGGTTATGTATTCGCCCTCTTTTATGGTGAGGCTTCCGTTGGTGAACTGTTGCGCCTTGTAATCAATGTGAATGCTGGTGCACCCCACTATGCAGGGTAATCCCTGTCCCCTGGCCACTACCGCAGCATGGGATGTCTTGCCCCCCCGGCTGGTAAGTATGCCCACTGATGCAAAGAATGCAGGTACATCCTCCGGCTTGGTCTCCTCCCGTACCAGAATTATATTCTTGCCCTCCTCGCCGTATGCCAGGGCCCGCTTAACGTCAAATACGGCAATTCCGGATGCGGCTCCGGGTGAGGCTGCTATTCCCTGAGCCAAAAGTGTGTGCTTTTTGGAGGCTTCTGTATTTATGCTGGGATGTAATAGTTGCTCCAGCTGCGCGGGATGCAGTCGGCGGATTGCCTGATCCCTGTCTATGAGTCCCTCCTTGACCATCTCCACTGATGTTCGTATCATGGACGCCGCGTTCATCTTGGCATTGCGTGTCTGGAGCAGGTAGAACTTGCCCCGCTCCAGGGTGAACTCTATATCCTGTGGTTCCTTGTAGTGCTTCTCCAGTATGTCACAGACATTACTCAGCTGGGTATATGCGGAGGGCAGCTCCTGCTCCATGTTGGATATGGGCTTTGGTGTCCGGGTACCGGCCACTACATCCTCGCCCTGCGCGTTTACAAGATAGTCGCCAAATATCTGGTTGGATCCATCTCCGGGATTTCTGGTGAATACCACACCGGTGGCCGAGTCATTTCCCATATTTCCAAATACCATGGATACAACATTGACGCCCGTACCATCGGCTATGTCCGGGGTTATGTTGTTCTTTTCCCGGTACACTATGGCACGCTCACCCATCCAGCTGTCAAAGACTGACTTTATGGCCAGCTCCAGCTGGGTATCCGGATCATCGGGAAAGTCCTGGCCTGTGTGTTTTTTGCACACTTCCTTGTACTGCTCTATTATGATATGCAGGGATGCCTCGTTCAGGTCCCCGTCCAGTGTGACGCCCTGGCGCCTCTTTTGCCCGTCCAGTATCTCATCGAACAGAGTATCGTCTACGCCAAAGACCACCTTGCCGAAGAGCTGCACGAATCTGCGATACGAGTCCAGGGCAAAGCGCATGTTGCCGCTCTGCGAGGCCAATCCCTGTACGGTATAATCATTTAAGCCCAGATTCAGTATTGTATCCATCATGCCGGGCATTGATATGGCGGCGCCGGATCTTACAGAAACCAGTAACGGATTTGTATCAGACTTCCATTCCTTGCCGGTCTTTTGAGCTATGCGGGTTATCATCTCCAGTACTGAATCCATAATTTGTGGTGGCAGGACGCGACCATTATTGTAATATTCCTTGCATACGGTGGTGGTTATGACAAAACCCGGAGGAACAGGCAGGTTCAGGGATGTCATCTCACAAAGCCCGGCACCCTTGCCGCCAAGTATCTTGCGGCTTACACCGTGACCCTCGTCATAAAAATAGACCGGCTTCATCAGGAATAGGTCTTTTCATGAGGCTATTTTAAAGCATTGCAACTATCATGGGGTAACCGCTCAGGTCACCCCTGGACAACCGCCTAAAATACACCGCGGGTATGCCCATTCTTTTTCATAATGTCTCAAATATGCCTATGATTTTACCGTCTGGATGTTTATGGTTAACGCGACCTAAACGGTTACCATTCATGAGGTAACCGCCCGGCTCACTCTTCCATATATGGCATAGACTGAATCCTGCTATTCTACTAGTATGACAAGGCAGCGCCGGACACGTCAGGACTGGCGGGAGGTAATTCCATACCGGATTTTGTACCCTGAAAACACGCCACAATTCGGGGCGACCTAAACGGTTGTATGAGTTCACGTCTTCCGGAATCTTATGCACAAAAGAACCGGTTCTTTAACTGTCGCGATCAGTTATGCGTAAATTTAGACACAGGTGAAATCATACAAACGGTTACACTGACAACGGTTTTTAATGTAGTATGAAAGTAGTGGAATCGTGCGTGTGGGCATTATTGTCTTTCCGGGCAGCAACTGCGACAGGGACGTACACAGGGCTCTGGAGAGAGAGGGTGCGGACGCCCATTATATCTGGCACGAGGATACCATACCTGATACGGATGCCTTAGTACTGCCCGGCGGGTTCTCTTACGGGGACCGCCTGCGCGCGGGAATTATAGCATCCCGGAGTCCTGCAATAAAGTCAGTTAAAGATATGGCTCATAACGGAATGCCCGTACTGGGTATATGCAACGGATTCCAGATACTCACAGAAGCTGACTTGCTCCCGGGCGCCTTGATACATAATGACAAGACCGGCTTTATGTGCCAATGGACTGATATCATATATGACGGTATGAGAACACCCTTCACGAAATACGTGGAGCCGGGCGGTATCGTGCACATACCTGTAGCCAACGGGCAGGGGCGCTACTATGCTGATCATGCTACCATTCATGACATGGAACAAAGGGGCCAGATAATATTCCGGTACACCAGCGGCCTGAACGGCTCTATTCATGATATAGCGGGAGTCTGCAACCATGCCGGTAATATTCTGGGCATGATGCCCCATCCGGAACGAGCCGCGGAGATACACCAAAATGATGCTGCCGCGTCCATATTCAAATCCCTGGTGAATTCAAAATGACACTATTTCCATCTGAGATGTCATACCTGATAGAGTCACTGGAGCGAAAGCCCACCAAGACGGAGCTGGCAATGGTCTCTGCGCAGTGGTCGGAGCATTGCTCATACAAGTCGTCCCGCATTTATATTAAACAACTGTACCGGAAAAGTGCATCTTCCCAGGGCGGCCTGGACTCTGGGGTTCTTGACATAGGGGACGGATATGTGGTGACTGCCCACATAGAGAGTCACAACCACCCTTCCGCGGTTGAACCTTATGGCGGCGCGGCCACGGGGGTTGGGGGCGTACTGCGGGACATAATATCCGCGGGCACAAGACCCATAGCCGTACTGGACGGGTTGCGCTTTGGTGACATATCTGTCGACAGGCACTCTGCATGGAGACTCAAGGAGGCCGTGCGAGGCATATCGGACTATGGCAACTGCATGGGCATACCCACCGTATCCGGGGAGACCGGCTTTGACTCATGCTACACCGACTATGCGCTTGTGGATGTGGGCGCCATAGGTCTAGGCAAAAAAGATACCATTATCCGGAACCGGGCATCCCCCGGCGACAATATATTATTGATTGGGGGGTTGACCGGCCATGATGGCGTCGGCGGCGCCCAGTTCGCGTCCGACTCTTTGGATTCACATGACAGGGACGCGGTCCAGATACCGGATCCCTTTATAGAAAAGATTACGATGGAGGCAATATTCGAGGCACTCCCCCACATCCACGCCATAAAGGATTTGGGCGGCGGGGGATTGGCCTGTGCCATATCCGAAACTGCACACTCACATAATGTAGGCATGATGATAAACGCGGATTCCGTACATACACGGGAGTCCATGGAGACTCATGACATTATGGTATCCGAGTCGCAGGAGAGGATGCTAGTCATAACTGATGATGCAGGTATGGGGGCCGTCAATAAAGCATGTTCCAAGTTCCGTGTTATGTGCTCGCTCATTGGCACCGTTAACGATTCCGGAGTGATTACCGTTCATGACCGTAATGGTATCCGGGCCAACATGCCTGCATCCCTGTTGGCTATAGCACCAGTCCTGAAATGGCCTGCATCCGACATTCCCATAACACATGAAAGCCACAATGACATGGGACCACTGAATGATTACACCGATGTAATATATGAGATGCTTGCCGGCATGCACTGCTCCAGCAGGCATTCCATATATCGGCAATATGACTACGAGGTAGGTGTCCGTACCATGATAGGACCGGGCCAGGATGCATCATTACTACGAATGGATAACGACATGTATCTGGCGGTATCGATGAGTGGAAACCCCGGCCATTGTTACTCCAATCCATACAAGGGTGCCATGGGGTGCTTTGAGGAGGGATACCGGAATGTCACCTGTGTGGGTGCCACGCCCGTGGCCATGCTGGATCATTTACAGTTTGGGAGTCCGGAGGATCCCAAAATATTCCGCACATTCACAGACAGTGTATCCGGACTGGCCGCATACGGAAAAGGAACAGACATACCCTGCATAGGCGGCAAGGTCAGCTTGTACAACGAGACTGCTCACGGCCCCATCAAGCCGACACCGGTCATTATGGTACTGGGTATGTCAAAATCAATACCGGCCATATGGGAACCCAAAGAGGGCGACTCATTAGTAATGATAGGCAGCACCAAACCGGAGCTGGGCGGCTCCATATATTACAGCATGAATAATTACGCTGGTGGTACCTGTCCTGCAGTTGATATAACTGAATCAATAAAGAATGGCGATACGGCAAGGCACATGATACACGACTCTGTGGCATCACGTATTCATGACTGCTCCGGCGGGGGGTTGGCAGTAGCGCTTGCCCGTTTATGCATGGGTGGTGATATAGGCTGTAGCGTGAATCTGGGCGACATGTTACAGGAGTCGTGCCTTACAAATCACATGCTATTCTCGGAGAGTCATTGCAGGTACCTGGCCGTAATACCGGAGAAACATTCCACACCAGATGTACTGGGGCGATACGGCTTACAAGTCTTGGGCCATTTCGGCGGTGACTCTATAGTATTTCATTCAAATGGAATAATAGCAAATGTCATGGTTGATAAGGTGAAGAATATGTGGCATGAATCATTGGAGTGCATGATGCACAATGGTTAGGGAGAATTGTGGAGTCGTTGGGGTATTCAGTGATGATAATGCCAATGTCATACCATTAGTTATAGATGCCCTCCGCGCCATGCAGCATCGGGGTCAGGAGGCATGGGGGCTAGCCATACCCAATCGCGAGCCGCTAAGACGCATGGGACTGGTCTCTGATTCTGCCTCGGACTTTCAGGATATGGCCCGCGATTACCAGTCATCCTGCGCCATCGGCCATGTAAGATATTCCACAATAGGCAGGAGCAACCTGGAGAACGCGCAACCACTGAGAGTACAAGACCTGTGTGTCGCGCATAATGGTACCATTACCGATGTGCACCAGATGAAGAATCTGGTGGGCGGGTGCACCTTTAGTCCCCAGACCACTAGCGATACGCTCATGGGCGCCAAACGCCTTGTGGATTTAATGGGTGGTGGTGGCAGTATGAGTAAGGCATTACAGATACTAAAGGGCGAGATGATGGGCTCCTACTGTTTCACGTTCATAGCCGATGACGGCTCCGTTTATGCGGCACGTGATTCTAGGGGCTTTCGGCCCATGGTTCTTGGGTATAGGAATAATGATAGAGTGCATATTGTGGCCTCAGAATCCGCGGCCTTGGGTTCCATAAGGGCCGATCTGGTGAGAGATGTGCGTCCCGGCGAGCTATTACAAATAAGTAAAAACGGCCTCAAGAGCGAGATGTTCTCAGAGGGTGAGCGCCACGCGCACTGCTCCTTTGAGTTTACGTATTTTGCGCATCCGGCTAGCCGCATGGAGGGGGCCAACATATACCTGACGCGCAAAAGAATAGGCAGGAGATTGGCGCGCAAGTTTCCCATATATGACGCGGATTTGGTAATCCCGGTCCCGGACTCTGCCAGGCCCGCGGCCCTAGGTTATGCTCAGGAGCTCTCCATACCATTTGATGAGGGACTGCTAAAAGATAGATACAGCAAGAAGGGCCCCTTGCGCAGTTTCATTGAGCCGCAACAGAGGGACCGCATGGAGATAAACCGCTGGATAATACCAATCCAGGAGATTGTAAATAACCGTCATGTAGTAGTCATAGATGATAGTCTGGTCCGGGGCACAAGCTCTCGCGCTATAATAAAGGCCCTGCGGGACGCGGGCGCCCGCAAGATAAGCATGTTAATCACGTATCCACCAGTCCGATTCCCGTGCTACGCGGGTATTGACTTTCCGTCCCGGGAGGAATTGGCAACGTACTCTGATAAGGATTTGAGCGAGACCGAGACTATCGAGATGGTGCGAAAAGATATCGGCGCGGACTTTTTGGGACATAATGACTCAGAGAATCTTGCGCGCGCAGTAGGGATACCCCATGACTCCATGTGCTTTACCTGTTATACGGGCGATTACAGCACGCTGGGAATAAAGCCACAGTAGCCGGTTCACGACACCCTTGTGGCGTAGATCGTGTTTATCGGCGTCTTGCACGAATGATTATGATTCTATGGCAACTAAGTCTCTGAATATACATACAGTTTCCGTCTTGTGTGCAACAGACTTGTGTGACCTGCTATACCCGCATTCTGCCGCGGAGAGGCACGCGGGATTGAGGGAAGCATGAAAAATTATGCCCTGGTATGGGACCCACCACGGGAGTGACCACCGCAGCGGCCGTGCCTATTGAGGGAAGCATGAAAAATTATGCCCTGGTATGGGTGACTCCCGGTGACTTGTGCCGCCTTTTTGGGAGGCTCCTGTTTAACGCGACACATTTATCTTAATAACGCGTAATTGTCAGTCTGTGAGGCGCAAGGAGAGAGAACAAATCAGGGTTGGCGACCTTGTCATAAACATAAGAAGGACCAGCAGGCGAAAAACTATGGCGATTCATGTTGAAAGGGAGGGTGTGGAAGTGCGGACACCATTATCCACACCTAACACAACGATTAGAAAAATTGTTATCAACGACAGAGAGTGGATTAACAAAAGGCTCAAGGTGTTTGAAGATATGGTGATTCCCACCGTAAAGGCCAAGCCGGTGTCATTATTGGTTACAAGAGTCCATGAATTGGCCAAAGTGATGGGCGTGAATCCCGCCAAGGTTACCATAAGAGTGATGAAGACGCGCTGGGGTAGTGCAGGTAAAAATGGTAATATCACGTTAAACGAGAAACTGACACTGGCCCCTGATCCGGTAATAGACTCTGTCATAATTCACGAGCTGTGCCACTTGGTACACCATAATCACTCCCCGGCATTTTGGGAACTGGTAAAAGGATATGACAAAAACCTTGCAACTAGCAAAGAATGGCTTCGAAAGAACGGACTGTGGCTTGCATAAGTTTCATCCGTGTATGTTGGTGTGCACACAAGCTGGCACACCCTGATTTTTAGATATGCTTTCATGGCCGTGTAACCGTTTAGGTCACACGACACCTTAACCATATGTTCTGATTAATCCAATACATGTCATATGGAAGACCCAGAGGTTGAGATTCTGGGGGACAAGCTAGCCATGGCTGAATACAAAAGAAACATCAAGATCAATGAAGAAAAAGATGTGACTATCCGCAGATTATATGAGAAGGATCTCGAATCAGTCAATGCCAATATGCGTAAAGAATTGGAATTGCGGGAGTGTTTAGCTCGACTAATGGAAGAATACAACCGTAAGCATAACTGTTGAAAGGCTGCCGGATGATATATCCGGAAATCAAAATACTGCGGGACAATCTGACCAAGGCCATAGGCGTGAATGGTAAACTGATAAGAATAATTCGTGGGAAAGAAATTATCATCGAGATACAGTCAGACGAAATTACAAGGTTAGAGACAACGTTGAAGATACTCCTTGCAGCAAGGGATAAAGTTAATAAGGAAGAATCTCCGGTATTATGAAAACTCGCATACCCCTTCATCCTAGAACTCCATTCCACCGAAGTCAAAAAGGGCTGCACAAAGAAGGGCTAATGCCGCAAAAAATACCGGCAAATGTGGCCGGAAGAATGGACACTGGAAAATCCCACAGCAGAAAGCCGGACACAATAGTGCTCAAGACACCTGACAAGTACCCAAAATCTGGAAAAGACCGGCAACACAACAACAGACATACCCGCCATTCCGAAAGCGGAGGTTACCGCACACATGACGAATAAGTGTCGGTGCCGGGAATGCAATACCATTATCGATACGGTGCATGATCCCGACGTAATCCAGGGCACGCAATTTGGACGCAACTTACTGACCATCATAACCGACTCATCAATAGTACGAAAAGTAAGTCCACTTAGGATCCAGCGTACAGTAGCTCAGATTGCACAAGCCAGATGGTAAAGAGAATAACAGAGGAATCAAGACAAAAGAGGCGTTGCCACAACCAACATCTCAAGACCTGAAACAAGACACGTACGAAGATTGTGAACCAGAGAACGGGAACGACTTAAGATGGGCATGCCTATGATACCAATCACCGCCACCCAGATACGAATGGTAACTGAAGCACACAGCAAGGATCCCGCCGGAGTAGTACGTATTGCAAAGAGGCTTAGACATGATACATATCGCGCAGTATGTCGCATAATGAAAAAGAACGGTACGGCAGCCTCATCGTATGAGTTCACGTCTTCCGGAATCTTATGCACAAATCACATTAACTAGAACAACCTGTTCCATCAGTTATGCGTAAATTTAGACACAGGTGAACTCACACTGTTTTTCTTCTAATTTCTCTTCCAATTCATTTACATAATTTCTAATAATTTGGAAATCTTGTATGTGATTTCGTATTTCTTCTATGGTGCGTGTGACATATGTGCTTCCAATACTCTCAGACGTTCCTTGTAATGTGCAAGATCTTTCTTGGTAGACGCAAGGGTATCCTGAAGAAGCTTATTTTTCGTATGAGTTCACGTCTTCCGGAATCTTATACACAAATCACATTAACTAGAACAACCTGTTCCATCAGTTATGCGTAAATTTAGACACAGGTGAACTCATACAACAATCCAGCGTAGCAGGCTCTGCGATACGCAGTGGTATTCCGCAAGATTAGTGGCCAGATAAAGGGTGGTGAAAGGGCCATGCGCCGCATGTCCACATGTGTTCAGAGATGGCGGGCTCAGGGCCTTTCTGTAATGAGCGAGGTTGCTACCAGAATGCAATTATAATTAAAAAACTGGGATGCATTCTATCTTATTATGTGATCAAAACACGTGAACTCATACCAGAATAGAGGTATGAGTTCACCTGTGTCTAAATTTACGCATAACTGATCGCGACAGTTAATGTGATTTGTGCACAAGATTCCGGAAGACGTGAACTCATACCTTAACTTTTCTGTTTCACACGAGTCTGTGTGGGAAAACCCATGATATTAGGTCAATTGCTCGTATCTAACAACTTGGTTTAGACGTGCAGGGTGGGAGAAGTGATTCTGCGCATACGGTCTAATATCGCAAATCAAGTCAACACCCGACTTTAAGGAAATTGTTCCAGGCCGAGCCGGAGGGGAGATAAAGACTGACGGGACACATGTACGCGTACAACGTCCTGAAAAAAATCAGGAGGCAATGTACTCTGGTAAACAAAAAACCCACACGTATAACGTACAGATAACATCAAACAAGAAAAGACTGATAATTCACGTCAGTGGAGTATATGAGGGAAAAAGACACGATTATGGTATATTCAAGAATGATATTCCCCTTGGAGGCAAATGGGGCAAGTCCCTAAAAGAATCAACCACGCTGCCATCTGAGAAGATAACAGTAATAGCAGATGCAGGATACCAGGGTATGAAAGACTTCCTACCCGGCGCAAAGGTCATAATTCCATACAGGGGTAGGGAATCACTCACTAAAACTGAAAGGAAATACAACCAATATGTATCAAAAAGGCGCATATTAATCGAGAATGTAATTCGAATGCTAAAGGTATATCGTAGATTAAGTCAGGTATATGATGGTAGTCGTGAGGAATTCCGGGAAGATCTACTCGTAGTATCCGGGTTGCATAATTTACACATTATGCACAAGCATACCAGGTACAAGAAATTTTTGAAAAATATCTGTCCATAATTTCCGTGTTATTATAATTCGAATATTACTCATCAGAAAATCCACTAAATTAATGGGTTTTGTGGTAACCATTTAGCTCACTCATGATATACGTCATCAAGATCCGGTCACCCCACTACACGACATTTGTAATCACGGCATACGTTAGTGCTGACAGGTGCCATTAACATTGTTCATGCTTGCCTGATTGTGTGCCATAAAATACACCCCAGTTTGAAGCAACATGGGCTATTCCTGTCAATCATGCGCATAAGGTCTATTGCTTTTGCAACGGTATCGGCCGTTGGGAGTATCTTGATCAGTCCCTGCTTTGTAAACTGGATGTAACGACATATGTTTGACTGGTTTATCTTGAGTATTGCAGCAAGAAGCTCTTGCTTTGTATTGCAGCGCAGGCGTATCAGTGTAACTAATGGTACATGCCTGACCGGAAATTTGTTCACGTGCCCGCGATCATTTGTAAGTTCTAAGAATCGCCGTGCATCATCGCCTTCCAGGGACTCTACGTATTCTGTGAATCTGATTAGTATCCATTTGAACTCTTCCGGGGTGCATCCGGTCAGGGAATGAAGCTGATCCTTGCGTTCTATGATATCATCAAGATTTGAAACGAGGGCATTCTTTGTTTGAGCTTCAAGTTTGTATGAGTTCACGTCTTCCGGAATCTTATGCACAAATCACATTAACTAGAACAACCTGTTCCATCAGTTATGCGTAAATTTAGACACAGGTGAACTCATACCCTGACAAGTACCCAAAATCTGGAAAAGACCGGCAACACAACAACAGACATACCCGCCATTCCGAAAGCGGAGGTTACCGCACATATGACGAATAAGTGTCGGTGCCGGGAATGCAATACCATTATCGATACGGTGCATGATCCCGACGTAATCCAGGGCACACAATTTGGACGCAACTTACTGACCATCATAACCGACTCATCAATAGTACGAAAAGTAAGTCCACTTAGGATCCAGCGTACAGTAGCTCAGATTGCACAAGCCAGATGGTAAAGAGAATAACAGAGGAATCAAGACAAAAGAGGCGTTGCCACAACCAACATCTCAAGACCTGAAACAAGACACGTACGAAGATTGTGAACCAGAGAACGGGAACGACTTGAGTAAAGATGGGCATGCCTATGATACCAATCACCGCCACCCAGATACGAATGGTAACTGAAGCACACAGCAAGGATCCCGCCGGAGTAGTACGTATTGCAAAGAGGCTTAGACATGATACATATCGCGCAGTATATCGCATAATGAAAAAGAACGGTACGGCAGCCTCATCGTATGAGTTCACGTCTTCCGGAATCTTATGCACAAATCACATTAACTGTCGCGATCAGTTATGCGTAAATTTAGACACAGGTGAACTCATACTATTTTTCAGCTCCAATTCCTTATAGGACCGGCGTCTTCTCATTAGATTCTTATTGTAAATTTGGTATTTAAGCAAAATATTGTCATACCAATCTATATCTTAGTGAATGATCAAAACACGTGAACTCATACGAATCATGAACTAGATTCACAAGGTGTGTGTAATTGGTAAATTCATGAACCCGTAATAATTCGCAGGTTCCCGATTACGCGCCCCATTACCATTGAGGCACATTTCGCCGCATACCAGTTATGACTAGGTATGTCACTATCCGGTAATAGTCTTCCAGTTCATTTGTAGCGGCCCTGCCATGCATACTTTTGCCCTATTCTGCCCTCGGATAATCGACTCTTTATCATCTCTACGTATCGTGATTGCAGCTCGCACGTCATGTATGTTAATCCCATACTCTTTGCCTGAATGACCTCCGAGCCGCTCCCCCCGAATAATATGAAAATGGTATCGCCGGGAATGGTGCACGAGCGCATTAACAGCCCGGATAAACTTTCAGGTATCTGGCATGGGTGTATGGTTTTAGTCCTGGATACGTTCTTGATTAAATTCATGTTAATCCAGGAATAGGGCATTCTGCCCATGTGGCCGTCTTTTATACGCTGTTGTATTCGGCTATCTGTTGGATTCTGGTACGGCTGCGCCACCTGTTCCTTGTAGAATTTATTGTTCCTTGATTTTGTAACATGTAATATGGAGCGGTGAGCCGTGGTGAATCTTCGCGGAGAATGCCCTACATTGGTATTATACACCCATACATAGTCATGTACTGAGTGGGCATTATCATCCAAGTACTTGACGCGCAAGTGGGCATTCTGCTTTGGGTAGTTAATGAAGAATAAGTTTCCGTCAGGTTTCAGAATACGTAAGCACTCCTTGGCTAAACTCACATACCATTCTATGTAATCCTGAAATGATGTTGTGAATGATTCCCCGTCATACTTTATACCTACATTATAGTCAGGGTCTCCGTATATCATGTCTAGAGAATTATCTGGCATGTCATTCATTACCCCAAATACATTCTCGTTAAGTACGGCATTCCTGTATTTTTCCGGTAACACCATTTACGGATGTGTATAATGATTTGTTATTTATGTACGCGTCATTCAAATCCTGACTGTTTCATACCGAAATTATGTCGCTTAGTCATCCGTATCCCTCTCCATCCATTTTGGGTCGTTCTATCTTGATGCGCGCCTACTATGAAATGCCCTGAGCGAGGTCTCCAGATTATACATGTAAAGAGCAAAGTGAAGCCGTATCTCATTGTAGTACTCTACATAATCTGACAAGCTTTCATAATGGAATATCTCATCCTCGATGCTCCGGTGAAATCGCTCCAGCTTACCATTGGTCTGGGGCTGGGCTGGGACGGCTATTGATGAGCTCAATACCCCGATTGAGCAGCTCTTTTTCGAATATTGCAGGCCTCCATTTCTTCTTTGGAGCCTTGCTACACACTCCAACGAGGCATGATCCATTATCCGACCTGTATATTTTGGTGGCATCTTTCGAAATGAACATCCCGCTACACACTCCAACGAGGCATGATCCATTATCCGACAGTATAGCTGCCGGGGTTCAGAACTGCTCTATCGCCTTGCGTAATACCGTAATGGCGTTTTCTGACGTGGCCTCCCGGAACAGTTGAGCGGCAACTATGCGGCGCGAGGAGTCATCTATGCGATTCAGGCCCTCAAACCGCGGTTCTTTCATGACATACCGGTCAACATGCCACAGGGCATTGGAATACTTTCTTTCATATCGCACCCACTTGCGTTTTTTAGATTTTGCGGGGGATGCGGTCACCAGATTGTTATTTTTCATGATACAATATATGCGCCGGTACTGATCTTTCCTCTGAGCCTGACAGCTGTACGCAATACACCAACAGGCTCCTTTTTGTGAGTATCCAGAACCTGTCGTATTTCTTGAAGTGTGATCTCCATACTGGGACGGCTGGCGCGTCCGGGAACCGGATACTTGCCGGTCCTGTGGAATTCGGTCTGAATGTGCCTTTGCAAGACACCCACTTCCCGGATATGTTCGAGGTGCTCTTTCCCTTACTGATGACGTATCGGAGAACTTTTTCATCTCAGGTACTTGACCATGTTTTTCTTTGATTTGTAGAATCTCTGTTAGCCGTTTTTGGACTTTGCTAAACACTCATTCATTAGCGCTTTAATCTTAGTGCGACCTAATTTTGATACACTTGATGTGTGAGTAATGCTATACAGGTACGCCCTTGTACTGGTATCGAAGTATCTTGTGGAACAGGTTATGGGATGCGCCTATGGCAGTCATACTGGCAAGAACCCCCACAAAATTGCGTATTACCATTTCAGGATTTAGCTCCGCAGAGATTATGGGCTCCTCAAAGACTGTATGAAAATTATCAACCAGCCAGAATGTCAGGGTCACCCAGGACAGTATTCCAGCAATCATATAGCCCAGCCTAGTCCTGTTATGTACCATGAGAGTGGCAAACACTATCACTCCATACCATATGATGGAGACCGGAAGCCACGGCACTCCGTATACATCTGGCCTGTCGTCTAGCCAGTAATACGTGGTTCCACATATTCCCAGTATGAACAAGGATATCATGAGAATCCTCTGATTCAGCCGGAACCCGGTTCTCTCGTTACGGGGCAGCGATTCATAGGGGGGCAGGTGATCAGTCTCCTTTACTACAATATCGATAGACTGGGTGATGGTCTTTAACTGCAATGGCATGATGTGATTAATGGAGTCATCGGACACAACCGTATCGTGCACCAAGCTATCAATCAGCGGCCTTGCCAGTGATGCCTTTACCGGCGTTATCAAGTCAACCCACAATGACGACAGGCGTGTACTCATGAATGGTATACGCAGAATAATCAGCCTGCGGTTCAGGTATGCCGAGTAAGTCCTCATTAATTGCTCATATGTGACAATGTCGGGGCCGCCAATCTCGAATATCCGCCCCACAGTCTCGCTCTTTTTGAGGCATCCTGCCAAATACTCCACCACATCGTCTATTGCAATGGGTTGTGCGTATGAGCCCACCCACGAGGGACAGATCATCACTCGCAGTCTCTCCACCAGGTAGCGCAACATGTTAAAGGAGCCCCCTTGCGCGCCGATAATTATGGAGGCGCGCAGCTCAGTTACGGGTATACTCCCGGATGCAAGAATCTCTCCCACACTCTTTCTACTCTTCATGTGAGGGGACAGTGACGTCTCATTCTCGTCGGTTAGCCCGCCAAGGTAGATGATTCTCCTGACATTTGATGCCTCTGCTGCCTCCAGAAAATTCCTGGCCTGCTGCTTCTCCCTTTCGGCAAAGTTATTCCATTCCCTCTTGCTTCCTTCCATGGAGTGTAACAAGTAGTATGCCACATCTATGCCCTTCATGGCGCGTTTCAGCGAATCCACATCAAAGGCGTCGGCTTGCATATATTCCACGTTACTATCATTCATATCCTGGCGGCTCATGCCCCGTACCTGATAATTTAGCAAGGCAAGTTTTCTTACCAGCCGGGATCCCACGAATCCCGTACAGCCGGATACCAGTATTGTCATTGTATGAGCCCCCTAATGGTTACAAGACGTGAATTCATTGGCGCCTCCCTGTTGTACCAATATTACCATTAATACATACGAGAAATATTAGTTTGTTTAATGATTCCCGGAACCATTTAATTACGTCTGCAAGATTCTGCCACAAAGCAATAACATTGCGCCAGATTGGCATGAATCATACGTTGGATATAATCAGGCCATGAACTGCTCGTATGGCTGCCTGCATTATGTCCTGTTCTCTCATGTGATAATGATTCCCAGACTTGAAAAGTGACAGGGAGCCGTATCCGCGTTATGAGAGAATCATTCATGTGTAGCGGGGACAATTCATTCTTAACGACGATGCAGGCGAACTTATCCAATGAGTTTTATATTATTTCTAGATATCATCACGAATGATTGTGTGTCCGAACTGCGGTAGCCGGGACACACTACCAGATGCCGGTGCAAGCCAAAATACCAGAGCATGCCTAAAGTGCAACGCCAGATTTCATGATGAGAACAACTACTCCGGACCGGAAAGTGGGAGTTACAATACGCAAGGCAGGAGACCGAGAGGGTATAACCACAAAAGTGAGAGAGCCACGCTGGTTCTGGCAGTGGTGCTGGGATTATTTGGACTGAGTGGCATAGGTCACATCTATCTTGGCAAGCTTCAAAGAGGATTGTGCATACTGGTTGGGTCCTTCTTACTAGCGGTGGTTGGCGTGGCCACCATTCCATTGTTTGTAGGGATTGTACTGCTAATCGTGGCCTTTATCATATTCATATGGCACATATTCAACGCAAGAAATCTGTGCAGGCAGTACAATGATCAACTTGCCAGAACCGGGGCGCCACCATGGTAGTGTCATATGGTACCAGAATTAAAGGTCCCTCGCATAATGGTCGATAACGGGGTCCACCAAGATTCATGTCATTTACAATCCAGTGACAGGCGCCGCGCCATCATCTGGGCGGTCATGGAGTATGAATCACAAGTCCCGGTCATAAAAGGCCAACTTGACAGGCGCCAGATTGTCATCTTGTATGATCTAAGCGACTACCGACAAATTTACCTATATACATTTATACCACAATATCTTAATAATATAGAATGGCAACAGCGCGATACTCGGGAGCATTTAACATGACTATAAAAGAATACAACATAATGAACAAGCTTGTGGACGAAAAGAAGATCCGGTCACGCAACGCGTTTCATCTTGAAATGATACGCCGGCACGGTCCGGCCATACTGGAAGGAAAGGAGCCACCGGTTCTGTAATCATTTTTTATTTCTCTCAAGATAATTACCACGGGGACACAGTTTCCTGCTTACATGTACTGGTTTGTGGCAGAATCCATGACATGGCTATGTTTCCGGGAGCGACCATATTTTCCGCTCATTCACCACTGCCCTACAAAAAACACGATCCCCCAAGGGATACCATTTGGCCAATATGTATACAAACACAAAAGCGGGAGGTACAATCCTGTTCATGTTTACTATAAATTGTATCGGAGCGGCAGTGATTCAAGTATGGCGTGAATTCGTGTCATGTGTCTGAAATGCCAGGTGAGTGTCACGCGCAAGTCACTCCCGGGTCATTCAAGAATGGCGTTATTATACAAGGTGGAGAATGCCGTCATATTTTCAAGGTGTAATACTGTTGCTCTTAAATAATAATTCTTTGATATGACTCTGGTTTGCTCTGGTGGATTGTCTTTGTGGCGGTACTGGCTGTACCTATGGCCTATGCCCAGGTAGTGGAGACCGCCCAGTATACGCCGGACGAGGGACTGGTTACCATAAATACCAGTTATGATATTGATCAATTCAACGTATACATCAACTACATATCAATCCAGGACGGGAATCAACGGATAGACATTGTCGGGAGAGATCTTGTCAGCGTGTCGGAGCGCGGCCTTGTACTGGACCTGGATGACGATACCTTGGACATACTACTATCCATGGACCGGCCCACACTACACCTGGAGCCGGGGGCTTTTAACTCCAATCGCGGACCCAGCGTGGCTCAGGAGATAGTCCTGGCCAGCACCATACGATTGGGCGTGATTCCGCCTGATGATGCAACCGCTGCCGTCTTTGGGCTCTCGGCGAGTCACTTTAACGACATGCTGGTTCAGCAGGGCGCCCCCTGGCACCTTGATATCATATATGGTGACAACTCTGATACCGTTGAGTCCTTGCGATTACTCCAGCAGGAGGGAGCTATTGCCGTTATAGGAGACAGTTCCATATTGGATGCCAAGATAATAGTGGGCGGCGACACCATAGTATTGGCATGCTGCACGCAGGATGTGGACGGTACACTATTGCCCGCATACTCTAGTATGCACTCGCTGGCACCTGATGACACCCACAGCCTATCGGCCACGCTAAATACCATGGTTCACCAAGGCATAACATTCATCATACCAGTATACCCGGACACCGTGCAGGGCAGGCTGGCATATGATTACGTGACAAATAACTCCCAGGTTAGTGTGGATACGGGAATACGATACTCATCGACAATACTGCCTGAACACATTGTGCTTCACATGTCTGATATAGTACGAAATAACATCGATGCGTCCATCGGAATATTGCTCATGGATGTATCTGACTCTACAGGCATACTGGCCGCGGCCGCGGCCGAACCTCATCTTGGTGCTGCGCGCTGGTATGGACTGGGAAATAATACTGACATACTGGACAACGAGAATGCTGCATACATGGCCAATGTAGGCCACTACACCATACCAGTACACAGTGTCACCAGGGGGGCACTTAGCGCTACAATAGACGCTATATTACACGAGGAGTTCCCCCATGTGCCACACCATGCGTATAATGCATATGATGCCATACAGGTACTAGGATACGCCATAGCCGGAGTTGAGCAGTCCCCGTATCCCGGTTATCCAGCATCTGGCGAGGTATTGTCCCGCACGGAACTGGAACCAGCTACTCTATCCCGGAACCTCCGGTATGTGACACAGGAGTATGGTGGCGTCTCCGGATACCTGGGCATGGACGAGGCCGGAGCGCTGATGGCGCCCACACTGGACATGATGGAAGTACGGGGTCCCTGGTGGGTACGATCCGCCGTATATGGAATGCCAGCCATGGAATTTGTGGGCTGGTCCATGCTGGGCGACACTACAACACACGGGAATCTGTACAGCCCGCGACAGGGTACAGTCACAGATACCATAAACATAGGATTGCTAGTGCAGGATGGCGACGTATCGCGTATGAGAACAATATCGCACATGGGAATCGCCAGTGTCATGCCAGAATTAGCGGATGTGGTACCGGATATTATCACGCGTACGGGCAATGACACGCTGGGAATACTGGCAGACTATTATACAGCCGGGATAGATACCATAGTACAATACTCCACTGAGCCACAGACACAAGCCGCGGCCATATTTGTTAACGCCAACGACATGATACTGATAAGTCCCATATCCAGCTCCGATAACCTGGGCCGGGCTGCCGATAACATATTCAGGCTGACTCCTCCGGATCCTGCCCTTTACAATGTAATAACGGGAACCATGAGAGATGATGGCATACTGGGCCTTCTCATAGTACATGACGCCGGGACTTTGGATATGGCCGAACAGGTGGCTCTTCAGTTCGGCGAGGGTGCAGTACTGACTGGTGATATCCGCGACGCAAATGATATCGTGATATCGCTGAACCAGCAGTATGGCCAAGAGTACACCGGAATACTCGCTCTGGGAGATGACATCCCGGGTATGCTGGATTTTGCCGTACCATACGTTGATATGGTATCTGCACCCTGGTATGGGGTGGCCGGGGCACTACCCAATACGTACGGCATAACATATACCATGATAGGCCAGGCAGTATCCGGCTCGCCCCATACACAGCTTGTAATGAATTCAATATCATCACTGCATGGAGTAGTTACACCGCAGGATATGGCCACATTAGAGTCAGTACGGCTGGCCGCCTGGGCACTGTCAGATGATAATGATTCGCCATACCTGTCCATACTGAGAGCTTCCTCGCAGATGTCGCCGCTGTTACTGGAATCAACAAGACTGGATGTTAACGGCGATCTCAACGACACCACTCACGATATATGGAGGGCAGAACAGTCAGCGTGGATTCATGATCACACACGGGACGCAGATGGGAATATAGTAACAAGTGTATCGGTGGGGCTAGCCATTCCCGTTACCGGCGAAAAAAATGGTGACGGCCATAACCAGTTGCAGGCGGCCCAGCAGGCCTCATCAGTGTATGGCGGTTCACTGCGTCTTGTCCTTGCAGACACGCAGGGTGAGCCGCGGCACGCCCTATCCGCGATAGAGACGCTACACGAGCGGGGGATAACTACCATAATAGGTATACCGGATAGCGCCTCGCTGGAGCATATATCATCATACGTGAATGACAATAACATACTAGTCCTGAGCTGCTGCTCGGACTCACCTGAACTGGCATTGCCTGATTCCATATACCGCTTACAGCCGTCCTTTGATGAGCAGGTACGGGCCCTGCAGCAGGCTATACTACAGGACAGTGTATCACAACTGGTAATAGTTCATGATAATGACCCCCGGGATACACACCTGATAGGTGCCATGCAGGATACATTTGACGTGTATGATGTGGCATCTACGGACGAGCAGTGGACCATAAATACAATTGAGCAATGGGAGCGAGTCTCCCGGGAGACGCCAGCCGGTATTATTCTAACAGATACAAATGGCGCCCGCGATATAATGAATCTGGCTAGCGTATCGCCGGACTTGGCCGGGGCAAAATGGTATGGGATAACCAAGGACTCTATACTGCCCGATAATGTATCCGGTTCCATAAACTTTGTAGTGGTATATCCGTCCCAGCAGGCCGATATTGCAACGTATGGCGCCGTTATTCTGGTGGGCGCCGCCGCTGAAATAGTGAATGTGGGCACCGGCTCCATACTTTCTGAAATAATCCCCGCAATAGCTGGCAGCGTTGATCAAGCGCCCCTGCCTCTTGATGAGTTCGGTGACATAATGGCTACAGAATATAATATTCTGACATATGTCGGGGACCGGTGGATTGTAACCGGTATACCGTAGTCCGAGTATCATGAAAAGCGCTTGATTACATGATATCCATACTGGGTCTTTATCGGCTCTGATACCTGTCCTATACCAAGACTGAACGCGGCATCCTCGAACGGTTTCACCATGCGACCCCGTGCAAAGTATCCCAGGTTGCCATTACGCTTGGCGCTGGGCGCATCAATGGATAGCTCTTTGGCCAGTACCCCGAACTTCTCGCCATTCTTGAGGCGCTCCAGTACTTGTAGTGCCTCGCCCTTCTTCTTTACCAGTATGTGGGAGCATTTTATCTTGGCCTGCATGGTGATGTGATACAGTATATTTCGTATATAGACTAAGTGATTGCAGTACCTGTGACGAGAATCTAGCGCACGGTAGAACTACCCGGGTATGCAGTTATCTATACCCTGACAAAATATCAAAACCCGCGAGTTTGTTGCATAACTGACTTTGACAGAATACAGGTTCCCCATGTCGTGATCTACGTTGCTGCCGCGTCCACCAACTTGTTGTACTCGTATGTTATCCCATTTCCGCGCCATTAATCCGCGCCCGAATAATCGTTTGAACGGGAACCAGCTCTATGATTATCTCGATTATCCATCGCCTGTTGTACCCTTTTGCCGCCTTCCAGTACTGCTTGTTTTCGGCCTTTTCCTCATCAGAAAGGCGGAAAATGGGCGATTCCGGACTTCCTACAAGACTGCAAGTCCCCATGAGTTACCTTTCGTTTGGTGGAATTTAGCTGAAGTGGAATGGTTGTCCGGATTCGATTATCACTGCACAATTTCAGTATGAGTTCACGTCTTCCGGAATCTTGTGCACAAATCACATTAACTAGAACAACCTATTCCATCAGTTATGCGTAAATTTAGACACAGGCGAACTCACACAATCAGTTATCATGCAGACTGTAGTGAATTCTATCGGTAAAGCTAGGACACAAGAATGATTTGGTATCCGAGTATCCGGTGCATTACATAAGTTTAGTCCGACCCAATCATATCTGGATTCCACAACCCGCGCCTGGTGGCCTCGCCAATTATGGTGTCATATATGCCGGATGCCACATCAAAACATTGGTCAGCCAGTTCCTTGGCTACGGGAATCTTACCATACCTTGGCGCCTGGTTCATCACTGTTAGAGTGTCCAGATCAGATTTGGATGCTTTAATCCCCCAGTCAGTCGGAACCATGCTGTAAAGGTCTACCAGCTTATGCGTATGAATGGGCTCGATTCCCGACCATGCCAGCACCGCTTTCAGGGCTTTTTCAGCCGCCTGTTGGGAGGCGTATGCACGGTAGTCTATTTCATATTGTTCATTGGAATAAACTTTTTTTGCCAACAAAAGATCCTTAAGCGTATGTTCCATGAATTGTGAGCCGGACTCCATGTCATCGGTATAATATAGGTCGTATTTTAGTATCTGATTGCCGTATAATTCCACTCCTTCCAGTAGGGCCATTCTTTGCACCGAGCCGCGCAAATGGGAATACTTTTCCATGGATGATGGTGTTTCCACTATTTTATTGACATCCATTCCCAAACCACTGTCAAGGTATGATGTGCTTAGACTAGCCACCCTCGTATTGGTGCCCTCGGGCATTACAATCATGATATCAATATCGCTGTACTTGCTGTAGTCGCCCCGGGCCATGGATCCGAATAATATGACCGATAATGGTTTCAAGTCACGCACTATTCTCTTACAGACAAGTTGTATTATGCTTGCCTGCTCTGGCAATAACATTGCTACCAATGAGGGCGGCAACGTGATAGAATGATGCTTGGTAGTCATTATATTTGGAGGTGGTAAATCGGCCAACTCTGTGGATGTCATGGTATTATGATGCGCGTGGTGGTATATTAGTCACTTTGAGAGTATCTGTATGATATTTTGTAAATCTGCCAGTCGTGTCAACTAACCATTCCACAACCCGCGCCTAGTGGACTCGTCAATTATTGGAGAATATGCAGAATCAGACAAATCATCAATTTCCAAAACAAAACATTTCTAAGTGGAATTATTCCAGTAAATATGATGCCCAAATTTAAGACACTCCCTGAAGAAATGAAGCGTCTTCAAGTGAGTCTTGAACGCGCACATAAGGGGATAAAAAAGAGGGATAAAAAGCTGGAAGAGAGAGATAGGAAGATCAAGGAACTGGAAGAGTCACCTGCAAACTTAACCACACATGAAAGATGATGCATATCTTCACAAGATGATCAAAGAGAAAGCTGATCCGGATGATGTACGCCATTACGTAAATTTGGAAAACACAGTAAAGGATCACAAAAAGATGCATGACACTGCATTGTTGACAATCGAGGCATTCTGGTACATTTGCAGTCGTGTGTCAAAAAACATAGGCAATCACGAAAAGACTCTACTATTCAAGGATCTAGATGCGAATTCAGCCGAACCGGGGTCCAGACGCAAGCTGCTCTTTCATCATGCTACTAGAGCCAGATCAAAAATGACCGAAGCTGAAATAGTAGCGGGGTGAACCAGTCCACGGTGAGTCGCTATGTCAGCGTCTTATCAAAACCTGTACAGGAAGCACTGGTATCACCGGTGAAGATAACTGAGGCCATAGGTGCGGCAAAAACCAACGAGGATATCACGAACATGCTGGCAGAGGAGGATGGCGTCATACCTTTGATACTGGATGGTACTGCAGTACGGACGGTGCGTCCCATAGACCCCCGGAAACAAAAAAGTCAATACTCCGGAAAAAAGAAATCACACGGATACACCATACTAATACTGACCGATATTCACGGGGCCACAATATGGACCAGCGACGCCTTTGATGGCAGTACGCATGATTTTAGTATTCTAAAGCAGTCCATGGCAAAGCTAAATGGTCTAGGATTACTATTTGAGGCCATGATCAAAAAGAACTCCGGATTGAAGGTAAAACTGTACACGGATCTGGGATTTGTGGGTATAGAAAAGATATTACCGGGAATAATATCCATCCAGCCGCTCAAGAGATCAAAACATGAGAAACTAACAGAAGGTATGAGTTCACGTCTTCCGGAATCTTGTGCACAAATCACATTAACTGTCGCGATCAGTTATGCGTAAATTTAGACACAGGTGAACTCATACAACAGAAGAGCAGAGGAAACACAACGCGCGTATAAACAAGACCAGAATAAAGGTAGAGCAAAGTATAGGGAAGGTATGAGTTCACGTGTTTTGATCATTCACTAAGATATAGATTGGTATGGCAATATTTTACTTAAATACCAAATTTGCAATAAGAATCTAATGAGAAGACGCCGGTCCTATAAGGAATTGGAACTGGAAAATAAACTTCTTCAGGATACCCTTGCGTCTACCGAGAAAGATCTTGCACATTACAAGGAACGTATGAGAGTATTGGAAGCATATGTGTCCCGCACCATAAAAGAAATACGAAATCTCACACAAGATTTCCAAATTATTAGGAATTATGTAAATGAATTGAATGAGAAATTAGTAGAAAAAGACAGGAAAATTGCGGTACTCACAACGCGACTTAAATATTATGAGAATGCTCACTCGCCACCATCCCTTCAATCCCTCCAGTACAAGAAGCGAAAACAGGAGGAGCAGAAGCGAAAACAGGGAGATAATAAGAAACAGAAAGAAGCCAGTACTAAATCAGCCAAAAAGGCTGGCGCTCAAAAGGGACACAAGGGGGTTTCCCGTTCCCACAACCCCGGCAGAATAGTGCATCACACCTTTGAGCATACTCCACTATGTGAGTGCGGCAATATGATGACAAAAATTGGTTGGAAACAACGACACATAACGGAATTAATACCAGCCAAAATAGAGGAGACCCACCATATGATAGAAATGGCTGCATGCAAGTGCGGCAAAAAACAACTGGCCCCAGCAGCGGGCGTCCCAAAGAGTGGTAGTTTTGGGGTTAAATTATGCGGTGCCATCACTGCATTGCGTGCGGAAAAGATTCCAATAAAACGCATACCTGTAATTTCGAGGGATCTCTTCGGCCTAAATATATCGGTGGGTGCAGTAAACAACATAATTGCCAGGGCCGCCGATGCATGTGAATCATTTATGGAAACAATTCATGAGAATATAATAAAATCACCCAGCATTCATGTGGACGAAACTGGTATATCACTGGCGGGTAGGCGTGGCTGGGTATGGGGGATGCGAGCCGAAGAGTGGATGATGTCCATATATGACAAAAGTAGGAGTTCAAATGTAGTGAACAAATACCTGAACGGTTACCATGGTGCGATAGTCACAGACAGGTACGTTGTGTACCGCCGGTTTGATGACGGTGGGAAGCACCAGTTGTGTTGGGCGCATTTATTGCGCGATACCCAGGCATTACATGCAGGATTCTATATCGATCCCGGTGCTCAGGACACCCGGATCAAACTTGACAACGACCTGAAAGGATTGTTCCGGAGCGCACGGGAATCCCTGAATCACTGCGGGCCGTCCGCGCAATTACGACACTCATTTGAGACAGGAGCAGAATCCATTCTGCATCAGTACTGTGATGTTGATGATACTGAACTACAAAAGAAGGTAAAAGGATTGAATAAGGCCATACCCGGCATGTTCGTATTCTTAGAATATGACAGTGTAGAGCCTACCAACAATCCAGCGGAGCAGGCTTTGCGATACGCAGTGGTATTCCGCAAGATCAGTGGTCAGATAAAGGGTGGCGAAAGGGCAATGCGCCGCATGTCTACATTTGTATCATGTGTTCAGACATGGAGGGCTCAGGGCCTTTCTGTAATGAACGAGGTTGCTGCCAGAATGCAGTTATAATTAAAAAAACTGGGATGTATTCTATATTATTATGTGATCAAAACACGTGAACTCATACTAGGGAAGATCAAAATGTCAACTAGAATGTCCGACATATATCTTGGAACCATAGATATGAAGAGTTTCAGATGGCTTGTGCCATAGTAAACACAATGGTCATATATTAGTCGGGATCAGGATCCCTTCGGACTGCTACCAGCACCGGAATAAGATCCGTCATGTTCTGATGTCGTCGGGTGTATGTTTCCCTATTCCTCAGATAGTCGTTAACAGTTTCATGCGGGGCACATTATTGTGATTCCCCACATGTTTTTCCGGCTTTTAGACTAAAAACGACTGTTTTATAATGAAAATTATGTAGATGAATTTATTCCTAGATATTGGCAGTAGATTCTGTACATTTTATGTTTTAGAGAACTGATTATTTGTTTGATTCTACATATTCTCTATTACATCATACATGCAGGATGTCACAGCAACGCAGCGGTATGAGTTCACGTCTTCCGGAATCTTGTGCACAAATCACATTAACTGTCGCGATCAGTTGTGCGTAAATTTAGACACAGGTGAACTCATACCAAAATGTGTTCCAGTTTGTTATTATAATCTACGAAAAATAAGTTGTAACCTACTCTTAGAAAAAACCTCTTGGCACGCTTGATGCAACAGATAACATGACTACTGCATAAAATATACCCCAAATAACAATGGGAAGCCATATTGACATTATGAGGAATTTTCTGGCTACAGCGTAATCATGTTCCTTGTAAAGGACGTAAAATGCAAGTCCGGCGGTCAAACCCAACAGAGCAATACCCGGATACCACCAATTGGATACATTAATCGATGACATGAGTGTCATAATTATACAAAAAGACTATTTAATAACAAGGTATGAGTTCACACATTCTTCAATCGTGTGTCCCATATTTGTTTGTCTGCACCACATCAACCAGTAGACCGTATGCGCAGAATCACTTCTCCCACCCTGCACGTCTAAACCAAGTTTTTAGATACGGGCAATTGACTTAGTATCATGGGTTTTCCCACACAGACTCGTGTGAAACAGAAAAGTTAAGACCTAATTTTGTAGTACCAGGTATGCTAAAAGCAGAAGAACTCACCAAGGAGCAGTTAGTCAGAGTACAACCGGATACACACCGAGTCTGAGGCCGAAGTAACAAACCTGCGTGGAAAACTTGAAGCTCACAAAGAATGCCCTCGTTTCAAATCTTGATGACATCATAGAACGCAAGGATCAGCTTCATTCCCTGACCGGATGCACCCCGGAAGAGTTCAAATGGATACTAACCAGATTCACAGAATACGTAGAGTCCCTGGAAGGCGATGATGCACGGCGATTCTTAGAACTTACAAATGATCGCGGGCACGTGAACAAATTTCCGGTCAGGCATGTACTCTTAGTTACACTGATACGCCTGCGCTGCAATACAAAGCAGGAGCTGCTGGCAGCAATACTCAAGATAAACCAGTCAAACATATGTAGTTACATCCAGTTTACAAAGCAGGGACTGATCAAGATACTTCCAACGGCCGATACCGTTGCAAAAGCAATATCGCAAATCAAGTCAGCATCGGACTTTAAGGAAATTGTTCCAGGCCGAGCCGGAGGGGAGATAAAGACTGACGGGACACATGTACGCGTACAGCGTCCTGAAAAAAATCAGGAGGCAATGTATTCTGGTAAACAAAAAACCCACACGTATAACGTACAGATAACATCAAACAAGAAAAGACTGATAATTCACGTAAGTGGAGTATATGAGGGAAAAAGACACGATTATGGCATATTCAAGAATGACATTCCCCTTGGCGGCAAGTCCCTAGAAGAATCAACGTATGAGTTCACGTCTTCCGGAATCTTATGTACAAATCACATTAACTAGAACAACCTGTTCCATCAGTTATGCGTAAATTTAGACATAGGTGAACTCACACGCGGGCCGTCCGCGCAATTACGACACTCCTTTGAGGCAGGAGCAGAATCCATTCTGCATCAGTATTCTGATGTTGATGGTACTGAACTGCAAAAGAAGGTAAAAGGATTGAATAAGGCCATACCAGGCATGTTCGTATTCCTAGAATATGACAGTGTGGAGCCCACCAATAGTATTAGTTCACCTGTGTCTAAATTTACGCATAACTGATCGCGACAGTTAATGTGATTTGTGCATAAGATTCCGGAAGACGTGAACTCATACGAATAATTACGATAATATCTAACTAAAAAAACTTGGATATCTCCTACCAAGCCAAAAACGCTCTTTCTATATTATTATATGATCAAAACACCTGAACTCATACGATCAGGTCGCCCCACGAAAATAAAGCGAGAACAGCTGGAGAGGGCCCGTTTATGGGCGCAAAGCTACGTATTCGTATGAGTTCACGTCTTCCGGAATCTTATGTACAAATCACATTAACTAGAACAACCTGTTCCATCAGTTATGCGTAAATTTAGACACAGGTGAACTCATACTATTTCTTGATTATCCGTAATCACCGCTTGTATAGCAAATTAGACATATTCATGTACCTACCATACATGAAAGATGACAATAAATTGTACAACATAAAATTGTATGAAGATTTAAAATTACGGAGTTTGTTGCGCAACTCCAAACAAGCAAAAAGTGTACATGAGAAACGGTTTGGGCATTTTGTTACAGTCTTGGATTCTATCATTAATACCCGAGTATGGTATTCATTGACAACGGCAAATACAACCAGTGAGCGGACGCGGCGGTGACATTGGAAAATTAGATCAAACTAGCCAAAACATCCAACATAAATACAAGTAACACGCTCAGAACACACTATGCCCATAAACGAGTACGATGGTTCCATTATCGAGCTTATCGAAATACGCATGATACGCCCCTCCAAGTTCCCCGTAAGATACGCGGACCCCAAGGATTCTGATGAGAAACTATCACTAAAAGAGAGCATTAGAGAGCACGGCCTGCTCCAACCCATTGTAGTGCGCCCACTGGATCACGGCTTCGAGGTAGTGGCAGGACATCGCAGGCTGGCCGCCTGCCGCTCATTACGGCACCAGTTCATCCAGTGCAAGATATGCGACCTCAGCGACCAGCACGCCTACGAGATACAAATCATAGAAAACCTACAGCGCAAGACCCTGGACCCCATTGAGGAAGCCGAGGCATACCAGAAGTATGTCCTGGACTTTGGGTGGGGCGGCATCAAGGACCTGAGCAAGAAAATAGCAAAGAGCCAAGAGTACGTCTACCACCGAATGCAACTACTAAAGCTCCCGGACAGTGTCAAGACTCATGTTGTCGACAAGAGAATGAGCGTCAGCCAGGCCTTGGAAATTGTGGGGGCGCCCGGTCCCAAGGAAGAATTAGTGGACAATATAGTCCAAAACAAGCTTACCATAAGCCAGATACGCAAGCTAAAGAGTGACATGAATGCGGTAAAAAATGATGACAATGATAACAGTGTGGCGCGCCGCAGCCGGGAATCAGTATCACTGGAATCTCAAATAACAAAGCGCAACATTTTCGCCCTAAAGATAGCCCTATCAAGAGTGGATGACTTAATCGAGGATGCCCACGGCGCCAAAGATAACGAAAAGGCGCCAATCATCGAATTCCTCATGAACACCCGCAGGCAGCTTCATACCATGATAGATGAGACCATACGATTCGAAAAGAGTCGCCCCAAAAGAGCATAACCCTATCTTAGGAAGGGCGGACTCCACTCCGCCAGGAATCGCTTGTACTCGGCCTCCGTATATGATAACGCATACATGGATGCATCAGTCTGCGGGACAAAGTCATAGACCTCATACGTCTGCAATATGTCGCCAAACAGATTCCGGTAAATATCATTCTCCTCAAAGGCCATCTCCCGGCTCAGAAATGACTTTACCGTTATCCAGTCATAGCCACCCAAGGTCTTTCCCGAGAACACTACAAAGGGGGCGTCATTCAGATATTTCTTGAGCCCCTCCAGCCTTTTGGGCAGTGCCTGGGAGCTGCGAAACTTCACCAAGTCAATGTACACCACTCTCCCCTTCACCTTCTTTGTATCGACAGATATGGTATAACCGCGAATCACCCCGTCATCCTCCATTCCTTTTATGCGGGACTCTATCTCGTCCTGTGGTATATTATATCCATAGCCCCGGAGAAAGTCCCATATAGCAAAGGGTTTCTGCCGGGAATCCTGACTTAGCGCAGACAGTATTAAATCGTCTATCTTGTCCATTTCATCATTCTATCATTATTTCCATTATTTAACCCGCGCAACTTAACTATAACATGGGAGTAACAAAATGTCATGTCCACAATACTCCCGGAGAGTATTGGGTATCTTGTTCTAGTAGGGATGGGCCTACTCATGGTGGTAGCCGTCACGCTACTGGTAAAAATAGAGACAAAGTGGCTGGGAACCAGAAAGACATCCGAGTGGTTCTATACCGCGGGCAGGACAATAAAGACCGGTTTAATCGCGTCATCAGTAGTATCTGCATGGACCTGGGCGGCCACATTACTGCAGTCATCGACTGTAACATACGAGTTCGGCATTGCAGGCTCCTTCTGGTATGCGGCCGGGGCCAGCATACAGGTAATACTGTTCTCCATACTGGCCATAGAACTGAAACGAAAAGCGCCCATGACACATACATTTCCGGAGATGCTATACGTCAGATACGGGAGACACTCCCACAAGGTCTTTCTCTTCTTTGCGCTCATGACAAATACCATAGTCACCGCCATGTTGGCACTGGGAGGGGCAGCGGTGGTAAGCTCGCTCACCGGTATCGACATATTCCTGGCGGCATTTCTACTACCCGTAGGTGTTATAGCCTATACCATATTCGGCGGGCTCAAGGCCACATTCTTTGCCGAATACATTAACGCCGGTTTCATATTTGTCGTAATACTGGTATTTGTATCGGTCATTTACTTCCAGAGTCCCGAGATAGGGGGCGTCACGGGCATGTACGAGCGACTTAGTACCGCGGCCATACTGAACCCGGTCGCGGGCAATGCAATGGGAAGTTTCCTTACACTGGCGTCGGTAGGAGCCCTGGTATTTGGCGTGATAAATATTGTGGGCAATTTCGGCACGGTCTTTGTTGATCAGTCCTACTGGCAGAGGGCAATTGCCACCCGGCCCAAGTCTGCCACGGGCGGTTTTATAATCGGAGGCCTGGCATGGTTTGCCATTCCCTTTGCATTAGCTACAACACTGGGACTGGCGGCCATAGCCATTGATGTCCCGCTAACACAGGACCAGATTGGCCAGGGATTGGTGGCACCAACCGCGGCGGCCATACTCATGGGGGACTTGGGAGCAATTCTTATCATATCGATCGTATTTACTGCCGTAACGGCCGCCGGCTCATCACAACTAATCAGCGTCTCATCGCTGGTAACTTATGACATATTCAGGACGTACATCAAGCCCTCGGCCACGGGCCGCCAGCTCATACAAGTATCACGATATGCCATACTGGTATTCGGGCTTGGCATGGGCGGCCTGGCATCCATACTATTCCAGCTGGGCGTCTCATTACAGTATGTCTATTTAATGATGGGCGTGCTTATCGGCTCCGCGGTAGCGCCCATATCACTGTCCATATTGTGGTCAAAGACAAACAGATACGCAGCTACCGGCGGGGCCATCACAGGACTGGTGGGCGGCATCATATCATGGATCATGACTGCAATGATTCTGTTCGGGGAGATAACCATAGCCAGTACCGGCTCTATCATACCATTGCTGGTGGGAAATATTACATCCATTATGGCCAGTTTAGCGATAACGGTGGGCGGCAGTATTTCAAGGCCGGACAAGTTCGATTACCGCGCCCTGAAACAGAGAATACTAGTGGTAGATGACAAGATACGTTCCCTATTAGAGCAGGACAGCGACGAGAAGATGCTCAGTCAAGCGTCCCGCGTATGCAAGCAGAGGGGACTGAGTATTGCCATAATACTGGTGATAGTGTGGCCCATGCCATTGTTTCTGAGCGGCTATGTCTTTACGTTACAGTCATTTATGATATGGGTATGGCTCGCCATAACATGGATTGTTAGCGCCGCCGGGGCCGTTATAATACTGCCCGCCTGGGAGGCGCGCCACAGCATTAAAGCGATATTCAATCATCCTGCAGAACAGGCTGGCGATACCAGTCATGATGACTCGGATCTGGACGGGCAGCCAATCATCAAGGTACTGGTCCCAGTTGACGGCTCTACAAGATCCCTGCAGGCCCTGAATGGGGCGCACTATCTTTTGCGGGGCTCGATTGGCGTGCGACTATACCTGTTACATGTCCTGGAGTGGCCGGACAGTGATGACTCCCAGAATGATGACGTCCTGAGTATGCGTATGCTAAAGGAGGGAAAGATGATTCTTGGCAGTGTTACCGTTCCGCAGGAGGCCGCAGGAGTCCGAAGGATAGTAAAGATGGGAGACCCACCCACAAAGATTACCGAGGTCGCGAACAACCTCAATGTGGACTTGATAGTCATGGGCAGGCGCGGGCTGGGGAACACTATAAATCCGCTGGGCCATGTAACCATGAAGGTGATACAAATGTCTCCCCGGCCCATTGCACTGCTGGACTAGTGTTTATCAAACAGGACGTCCTGTATTATGTATCGTGCCATGTCATTTATGCCGGTGTCATTTTTGCAGTTGGTCATGAGAAATGGCCGCTCCCCCCTCATTTTATGAGCATCATCTTTCATTACGTTCAAGCTGGCTCCCACATGTGGCGCCAGGTCAATCTTGTTTATTACAAGCAAGTCACAGCTCTGTATTCCCAGCCCGCCCTTTCGGGGGTACTTGTCTCCACCGGCCACATCAATGACATAAATGAAATAGTCCGCTAATAATGGGCTAAAGGTTGTGGTAATATTGTCGCCGCCGCTCTCTATTATTATGATATCTATCTCCGGGTGATCCGACTCCATCTGCTCTATTACAGCAATATTCATGGAGGGATCCTCCCGAATGGCCGTATGGGGACATCCTCCTGTAGCAACGCCTATCACCAAATCCTCAGATACTATGCCCTGGTTCCCTGCCAGATTGGTTCTAATACGGTCCGCGTCTTCCTTTGATACTACGTCATTGGATATGATGCCTGCGCGGAAACCCTTCCGTACAAGGACTGGTACCAGCCGCTCTATTATCATGCTCTTTCCGGAACCGACCGGCCCGCCTATTCCAATACGGGGAATTGGGGACATTACGTATGTTTTCTGTTACATGTTGTATATGAATATGATATTTTTACTTGATACATGATAAGCCCTGTAGTGTATGTCCGGCTTTGGTATGCACAACTAGTTCTCCTGCGCCTAAATTTACTGAATGGTTGTGTATTTGGTAATGGAATAGTAGACCGTATGCGCAGAATCACTTCTCCCACCCTGCACATCTAAACCATATTGTTAGATACGAGCAATTGACCTAATATCATGGGTTATCCCACACAGACTCGTGTGAAACAGAAAAGTTAAGATCTAATTTTGTAGTACCAGGTATGCTAAAAGCAGAACTCACCAAGGAGCAGTTAGTCAGAGTACAACCGGATACACACCGAGTCTGAGGCCGAAGTAACAAACCTGCACGCCAAACTTGAAGCTCAAACAAAGAATGCCCTCGTTTCAAATCTTGATGATATCATAGAACGCAAGGATCAGCTTCATTCCCTGACCGGATGCACCCCGGAAGAGTTCAAATGGATACTAATCAGATTCACAGAATACGTAGAGTCCCTGGAAGGCGATGATGCACGGCGATTCTTAGAACTTACAAATGATCGCGGCCATGTGAACAAATTTCCGGTCAGGCATGTACTCTTAGTTACACTGATACGCCTGCGCTGCAACACAAAGCAGGAGCTTCTTGCTGCAATACTCAAGATAAACCAGTCAAACAGTATGAGTTCACGTCTTCCGGAATCTTATGCACAAATCACATTAACTAGAACAACCTGTTCCATCAGTTATGCGTAAATTTAGACACAGGTGAACTCATACCTCACACGTTCCTTGTGATGTACAAGATCTTTCTTGGTAGCCGCAAGGGTATCCTGAAGAATCTGATTTTCCAGTTCCAATTCCTTATAGGACCGGCGCCTTCTTATTAGATTCTTATTGCAAATTTGGTATTTAAGCAAAATATTGTCATACCAATCTATATCTTAGTGAATGATCAAAACACGTGAACTCATACCCAGGGATTCCTACTGGCACTACATAAAAAACCCACAAGATATAGAAAAATCAATCCCCATAATCAAAGTCTATCAGATTAAATTTGGACAGTAGCCAAAAACAACATGGCCAATCATGGTGACAAAACAGGCATAGGGAAACTAGTTCCCTGCAAATTATGAAAAATATCTTTATCTCTCTATGGGAGCGCCAATGGCGTTTCCCCACTCGGTCCATGAACCGTCATAGTTCACTACTGTTGGATAGCCCAACAAATACTTGAGAACAAGCCAGGTATGAGATGATCTCTCACCTATCCTACAGTACGTTATGACATTCTTGTCGGGAGTCACTCCTGCATCACGATACAGTTTGGAGAGATCATCGGCACTCTTGAATGTGCCATCTTTCTCGTTTACCGCCTTTAGCCAAGGAATGTTGGTAGCTCCAGGTATGTGGCCTGCCCTCTGGGCGCTCTCCGTAGGATACTCACCCGGCGCCGATATCAAACCCTGAAACTCCGGCGGGGACCGCACATCCACCAATTGCATGTACTCGTTACTTAGTGACTCTGTGATATCCTTGCGTAATACCCTCAGCTCCGGTGATGGATTAGTCACTTCATACTCTGTGGGGCTAATCTGTGGTGAAACAGTATCATATGACCTTCCTTCCAGTTCCCACTTCGTTCGTCCGCCATTCATTATACGGACATCCTTGTGGCCATATATCTTGAATACCCACAACGCAAAGGTTGCAAACCAGTTGTGAAAGTCCCCATACAGTATAACAGTAGTATCGGGCGTAATGCCACACTTGGACATGAGCGCTTCAAACTGTTCCTGACCAACTATATCTCTAGTAGCATTATCATTGATATCATCTTTCCATGAAATCAGACTGGCTCCCGGCACATGACCTTTGTCATAGGCAGCTTGTGGGTCATAATCCACCTCGACTATCCGTAGGTTCTCGCCTAGTGTCTGGGTGGCGACCCATTGTGTATCTACAAGTATTTCTGGCGTAGCATATTTCATACCTAGTCACACGGTGGCTACAATATAATTCTTCTAGGCAATCATAACCGTTTAGGACACTCCTAGACAACCGCTCAAAATACACCGCGAACACATCCATTCTTGCTTTTCTATCTTACATATGCCCGCGGATTTATCGTCTAGATTTACGCGACCTAAACGGTTACAATCATGGTTATTCCAGTTTGAGGCGCGTATATGATGAATTACAAAATTTAGTAAATCTCCCATCGAATCTACCCCATCGAATGGACTACGGTCATGTTACTCTCATATAAGATTGGTATCACAGTTGCCGGTAAGGCAAATCATTGCCTCAATGAATGACAACCTAAAACCGTTCCCACACTAAAATATTAATTCAGCCAGAAAACCATACCACACATGACAATAGGAGTATTGGCCTTCTCCGGCGGACTGGACACATCAGTGGTAGTCAAGTATCTACAAGAAGAGCACGGCATGGACGTAATTACCGTAACCGTAGACGTAGGGCAGGGCGAGGATTACAAGGATATAGATGCCAAATCCAGGGCTCTTGGTACCATAAAACATTACACCATTGATGCTCGAAAAGAGTTTGTCACCAATTACATTCATCCGGCCATACGCGCCAACGCCCTGTACCAAGGCAAATACTGTCTTGCGACGGCACTGGCCAGACCCCTCATAGCGCACAAGGTTCTGGAAATAGCAAAAAAAGAGGGGGCGACGGCACTGGCTCACGGCTGTTCGGGCAAGGGCAATGACCAGGTACGATTTGACCTAACATTCAGGTCAGGCTCGGACTTGCCCATAATAGCGCCCATACGCAGCAAGAACCTGGACCGCCCCGCCGAAATAACCTATGCCGAAAAGCACGGCATACACCTGGATACGGTAGCAAGACAGTTCAGTATTGATCAGAACCTGTGGGGCCGCGCCATAGAGGGCGGTGTCCTGGAGGATGCCTTTGCAGAGCCACCCCAGGACGCATTCATCTGGACAAAAACAGGTAATTTTCCTGACACGCCCACATATACCGAGATAACATTCCGTGAGGGCATTCCCATAGCGGTGGATAACCAGGACATGGACCCCGTACATATCATCGAGTACCTGAATAGAATGGCAGGGGAAGCGGGCATTGGCATTATAGACCACATCGAGGACCGCGCCGTCGGCCTCAAGTCCAGGGAGGTATACGAGACACCCGCGGCCACCTGCCTTATAGAGGCGCATTCTGATCTGGAAAAGATGGTTCATACAATACACCAGAGTAGAATGAAGAGAATGATGGACGATGAGTGGGCACGATTAGTATACCTGGGGTTATGGGATGAGCCACTGCGCCGCAACATTGATGCCTGTATCCATGACATGCAGAATGTAGTCTCAGGAAAAGTCAGACTCAAGATGTACTGCGGGGCACTAAGAGTAGTGGGCCGCCAGTCACCATACTCCATGTACAACAGGAGTGTGGCCACGTATGGCTCTGACTCCACCTTTGATCAGAGAATGGCCACCGGTTTTGTAGAGTTGTGGGGCGCACAATCCGCAGAAGCCAATCGCATACAGAACAGGGTGGAGTAATTGTCACGACTGTGCATAGCATATGACATGATGCGGGCCGAAGAAAAGATGCTAAGCAAGGCAGTTACCGCTCTTGGCCATGACATACACATGCTGGATGTCAAGGAGAGGCAGACCAGCACACTGGATAGAACGCCAAACATAGGTCATGTAGTACTGGAACGCTGCGTCAGTTATTACCGTGGCCTGCACTTTACGGCGTATCTGGAATTCATGGATGTACCGGTCATAAACCGGTTTGACGTAGCCATACTATGTGGCAACAAGATGTTTGTCACGCTAAAACTAAAGAAGCACAACATACCGACGCCTGAAACCAGCTTTGCATTCTCCGGCGATACTGCAAAATCAGTCATGGACCAGCATGGTTACCCCAAGGTAATCAAGCCCGTGGTAGGCAGCTGGGGCCGGGGAGTCATGCCACTCCGGGATGTAGATACACTGGATGCCATAATCGAGATACGCAAGGTAACTGACACGCCCCTGGACCGCATATACTACTTGCAGGACATGATAAAGAGGCCGGACCGGGACATTCGTGTCATAACGGTAGGCGACACACCAATAGCCGCCATGTACCGCTCATCCAAGGGCTTTCGTACAAATGTCTCCGCGGGAGGAGACCCCCAACCATGTGATCATACAGGTGAGATTGGCGAGATAGCCGCGCGCGCGTCCCGGGCCGTTGGGGGGGGCATACTGGGCATAGACATGATGGAGGATTCGGACCGGGGCATCGTAGTTCACGAGATAAACAATACGGTAGAATTCCGGGGCATATCCAAGGTGGCCAAGACCGACATTGCGCAAGAAATGGTTCAATACGCACTGAGTCATGTTAGGAAATAAATTATACCCATAGCGTACTCTTGGTATCATGAATGTTGGTGTAGTGGGAGCGTCCGGATATGTAGGCGGCGAGACATTAAGACTGTTGGTGAATCACCCCAAGGTGGACATAACCATGGTCACGTCCCGGCAGCACGTGGGCCAGTACCTGCACCGCATACAGCCCAGCCTCAAGGGATTCACGGATTTGACCTTCTCGGTTCTTGACTATGACCGCATGAGTGACCGGTGCGACCTGGTTATTGTGGCAGTCCCCCACGGCTCCGCGACGGACATATCAAAGGCGTTCTATGACAGGGGCGTAAAGGTAATAGATCTCAGTGCCGACTATCGTCTGCACAATCCTGAGGCATACCAGAAATGGTACGGATGGAAGCACCCATATCCTGAGTATCTGGAAAAGTCGGTATTTGGCATACCGGAACTGCACAGGGACGATATCAAGAATGCCAGCATGGTATCCTGTCCCGGATGCATGGCTGTCACATCCATACTGGCACTTGCCCCCCTCATACGGAATGATGTCATAGACAAGGAGCATATTGTCGTAGACTCAAAGATTGGCTCGTCCGGTGCGGGATCAGGTTCCGGTACGGCTCACGCCATGCGTGCCGGTGTCATTCGGCCCTACAAGCCCTCAAAGCACAGGCACACTGGCGAGATAGAGCAGGAGCTCAGCCAGATAGCGGGCTCGGACATACGGGTATCCATGAGTCCCCATGCCGTAGATGTGGTACGGGGCATATTATGCACTAATCACACATTCTTAAAAGATGACAGTATAGATGAAAAGGCGCTTTGGCGCATGTACAGGGGTGCATACAGTAATGAAAGGTTTGTGCGTCTCATACGGGACAAGAATGGGCTGTACAAATTCCCTGACCCCAAGTTCCTGGTAGGCTCCAACTTTTGTGACATTGGCTTTGATATTGATCCTGATAATAACCGTCTCATACTGTTATCGGCATCAGACAACCTGATGAAGGGCGCCGCTGGTTCAGCCATACAGAATCTCAACGTCATGTGCGGGTTTGACGAGAGTGATGGGCTACAGTATACCCCGCTAACGCCGGTGTGACATGTACGTCATAAAGGTGGGGGGCAGTATTGTAGATGGCCTTCACCCCTCTTTTGTGAATGACATTAGTGACATGGCCGAAAGCGGCCTTATCATAGTGCACGGCGGGGGCAAGGAGGTCACAAAAGTGTGCGGGGAGCTGGGCAAGGAGCCCCGCTTTGTGACATCACCCAGCGGCATACGCAGCCGCTATACGGACATGGAGACAGCAGAGATATTCACCATGGTTATGTCAGGGCGTATCAACCAGCGCATCGTGCGCATGCTGCAAAAGAGCGGCATAAATGCAGTTGGAATGGCGGGCGCAGATGCGGCCATAATAAGGGCTACACGCAAAAAGCGTCTCTTAATAATGAATGAGAGGGGCCGCCCTCAGGCCATAGACGGCGGGTATACCGGTCGCATTACAGAGGTGAATAACCAGTTTCTCCGCGTAATAATGGATAACGGCATGATACCGGTAGTCTCGCCGGTAGCCCTTAGTGAGGAGTACCAGTCACTGAATGTGGACGGCGACAGGGCCGCGGCCTATGTGGCGGGCGCCACCAATGCGGACACCGTCATATTCGTTACTAATGTTGATGGACTGATGATGGATGACTCCCTGGTTTCGAGCCTGACACTCGAGGAGGCAAAGAGCATACGGCCAAAGGTCGGTGCCGGCATGGAAAAGAAGATACTGGCAGCTACTGAGGCCCTGGACATGGGTGTACGCCGGGCCATAATAGCGTCCGGAATGCACGAGAATCCCCTAAAGAGGGCGCTGTCACAGAAGAATTGTACGGTGATTCAGAATGGGTGAGGATCAGTACACGGGGAACCTGTACCAAAAGTTTCCCGTCACCGTGAAGAGCGGGAATGGTGCCTCAATCCAGGACGAGAATGGCAGGACATACGTGGACATGATGGGAGGCTATGGCGTGGCCCTTGTAGGCCACTGTAACAGCAGGGTCTCAGATGCCATAGTGGAGCAGGCTCAAAAAATCATTACTATTCACAGCTCCCTGTACAGCAAGACCAGGGAGGAGTTTCTGGGAATGCTGGCAGGGGTGGCGCCCCCTGGTCTTGATGCCATACATTTTGGAAATAGTGGCGCCGAATCAGTCGAGGCGGCCATCAAGATATGCCGCAAGTATACCGGCAAGAAGGGCATGATAGCCATGCGGGGTTCATATCATGGCAAGTCCATGGGGGCCTTGTCACTTACCTTTAACCCCAAGTATAGGCGGTCATTTCAGCCATTACTGGATGGCGTATCATTCTCCAAGTTTGGCGACATGGAGGCATTAAGGTCGGCCGTAAACGAGGATACGGGAATGATAATAATAGAGCCCATACAGGGGGAGAGCGGCATACACGTGCCTCCGGACTGCTTTTTGCAGGAGGTCCGGGAGATTTGTGACGGCAAGAACATACTACTAGTCCTGGACGAGATACAGTCGGGTTTGGGGCGTACCGGCAAAATGTGGGCGGCCTCGCACTGGGGAGTGGCTCCTGACATACTATGCATAGCAAAGGGGATGGCAGGCGGCGTTCCCATGAGCGCCACTCTGACCCGCCAGGACATTTTATCATGCATATCAAAGGGCGAGCACTCCTCCACCTTTGGGGGCAATCCGCTCTCCTGTGCCGCGGGTATAGGCACACTAAAGGCACTGACACAGGACGGACTGATAGAGAACGCAGATACGGTGGGCAAGCATATCATGACGCGACTGCAGGACATGAAAAGTGGGCATCGTGTAATACGGGAGATTCGGGGCAGGGGCTTAATGATAGGAGTAGAGATGCGCATGGAGGTCAGAGACATACTGATGAGCCTGATAAAACGAGGCGTCCTTATGCTGTACTCTGGCAGGAACGTGTTGAGGATGCTGCCGCCACTAGTAATAACCACCAAAGAGGCAGATATTGCCCTGGACGCCCTGGAGACAATCCTCTCGGAGAATGAGTGAGATGGCACAAGATATCAATGACACAATCCTGGACATGTTGGCAGAGAACTCCCGCGTATCACTTGCCAGTATAGCAAGTGAGACTAACATGTCTGCGCCGTCGGTGCGCCGCCGCATAGCCCAAATGGTATCAGAGGGCACCATAAAGCGGTTCACCGTAGAGCGGGGAGACGCCGGTACCAGCGCCATTGTATTGGTTACGGCAGAGTCAGGCTCAGATACGGCCGCCCTGTCCGAGAGGATAAATGGCATGGATGGCGTAAGGACCGTATACGAGATAACCGGGCAGCATGATATCGTGGCCATAGTACATGCCCCAGACATATCGGAGATGAATCGCATCATAGACATGATGCGGGAGACGCCGGGAATTCAGGATACCAATACGGCCATAATACTGCGAAAACTGCACTAACTGGCTGCGTTAAGGTATGAGTTCACGTCTTCCGGAATCTTATGCACAAATCACATTAACTAGAACAACCTGTTCCATCAGTTATGCGTAAATTTAGACACAGGTGAACTCATACGCGTTAAGCACTGTATGTGCCCAACGCCCTGTCAATAGACCGTATGCGCAGAATCACTTCTCTCACCCTGCACGTCTAAACCAAGTTGTTAGATACGAGTAATTGACCGAGTATCATGGGTTTTCACACACAGACTCGTGTGAAACAGAAAAGTTAAGGTATGAGTTCACGTCTTCCGGAATCTTGTGCACAAATCACATTAACTGGTAACCGGTTCTATCAGTTGTGCGTAAATTTAGACACAGGTGAACTCATACCAATCTTTCGCTTCCTGCGCTTACCCTTTCGCGTTCTAATACTCTGGAGTGCGCTAATCTCCCGCAATATGGAACGATGTCTCATGTTATGGATCATCGTTCTGCCATTCGTGTAAGCTGTTACAGCTACCTGCCAACATCCACACAGCGAACAGCGCCGGTTGGTACATGTTTTGGTGGTTTCTCCCGTATATTGATGTGAATCTCGAATTGACGCTCCATACTATTGGTTACTCGTTCCACTATCTTGAATGAGCGCATGTCCAAGGAACGATCGATTGGTTTGGTTGTTCTCACCACACCAATACCCGGCAGGTATAGTTCGCGAGAACCGCGCCTTATCGGTGGACACACACAAGACAGTATTACTCTATCATTGTCACGCCGGTGTGGTATGTAATTAGAATGATCCTCGTACGCCCGCCTGCACTCGACAGACGCCTGTAGTATGGCGTCCAGGCCATAGTTAGAGAGTAACTCGCGCACCCACTCCAGATCAGGGCGCCACTTTGTCAATTCCAGGAACAAACCATTCTTGTTGGACGGGTAAACCGTCCCCTGATAGCCGTTCTAGAACGCGGTAGCTGATTCACGTATAATGAATCACCCTTCTTTAGGTCATATGGTGACTTGGCGGACTCGTTCTTATTCTTGACCTTGGCCGGATCATGCTTCAATTCAAGAGTGGTTCCAGGTATGTAGTGACCGCCCAGCGTGATCTCGGGCACCGCTCTATTATAGACATAATCGGATGTGTTACCAAATATCTTGGCGCGCCGGGAGAACTCCTTATCATTCTTCAACGGTATAATGACGGTCCGAATTATGTCATCCATCATCTGGCGATTCTACTCTAGTAGTTGTTCTATAAAAGTACGGTCCCATACCCGGCAAAGACTTATGGTGGGCGCTATACAATTTTCTTGCCGCGCCAGCGATATGATTACGCCAGCTATACATTGTCACGTAATCGTTTGTGTTACTCCCGTCATGGATATGTGACTTCCTATTCCGGGTAGTCAGGAACACTGGTCTGCGTTATCGCAGTGACCTCTGCAAGCTTGCGCCCGAACTTGTATTCTGTGCGGGCTAAGCGGTTACCACATTACGCTAACTGCCATACACCTGGTCCTGAATGATACCAATGTTGCGAGTCATTTCTACGTCAGAAACATATGCCAAATAACATCGCAAGTTCACACAGCATAACGATTACAGTCACCCATGATAGATAGAACCATGAGCGCGGTTACATATCATGTTTAAATTTGGTGACACATACACAACATACATGACCCAAATGTACGAGGCCAGGCAGGGAAAGCCCACGCCCCAGATGATACAGGTGGCCAAGGACGAGGATGTCGACATACAGTGGCTCATGAAGCGCATGGCCGCCGGTAGCATAATAATACCCTCAAACAATGTCCGCCCCCAGACCATCCATAACGTGGGAATAGGCGCCGGCCTCAAGACAAAGGTTAACGTCAACATAGGGACGTCCACCATACACGCAGACATACAGGAAGAGATTGAAAAGGCGCAAGTGGCGGTCAAGTATCACGCGGATACCATCATGGATCTCAGTGATGGCGGTGACATAGGCCACATACGGCGCACCCTAATGGGCGAGGCGCCCATAACATTTGGGACCGTACCCATATACGAGGCATACAACTATGCCATAAACAAATACAAGAATCCGCTTGCGCTTACCGAGGATGACTACCTTAACGCCTTTGAGAATAATGCCAAGGACGGGGTAGATTACACTACAATACACTGCGGAATCACCATGGATATAGCAAAGCGCATCATGGATGTGCGACGCCACGCGGGTGTTGTAAGCAAGGGAGGCACCATAACCGCGGCATGGATGTTGCAACACCAAAAGGAGAACCCATACTATACACACTATGACTACATGATGGAGGTGGCCCGCAAGTATGATGTCACATTCAGCCTGGGAGACGCGTTACGGCCGGGCTCCATACTGGACTCCCATGACGAACTTCAGGTACAGGAGATGATAAACGTATCCCGCCTGACTAAAAGGGCACACCAAAAGGACATCCAGGTTATGGTGGAGGGACCAGGACACGTACCGCTAAACGAGGTAGATGCCAATGTCAAGCTGGCCAAGGCGCTCATTGGCGAGGTCCCATATTACGTACTGGGACCGCTGGTTACAGACATTGCATCAGGCTACGACCACATAGCCAGTGCCATAGGGGCAGCCATATCCGCATCCCAGGGAGTAGATCTGCTCTGTTATCTGACACCATCAGAGCACCTGGCATTACCCAACGCCGACGAGGTAAAGGAGGGTCTCATAGCATATCGCATAGCGGGGCATGTTGCGGACCTCTCCAAGATGCGAGAGAAGGCCATAAAGTGGGACATGAAGATGAGTCGCGCCAGGCGCGCACTGGACTGGGAAACGCAGATAGCGCTGTCAATTGATCCCGAGAAGGCTGCCCTCATACACTCCCGGACTGGCCAGCATCCCGGCAACAACGTACCCTGCACCATGTGCGGTGGCGCCTGCGTATACCTGATGCTCCCCCAGCAGCGCTCTTACAAGTCCGAATAGCATTACATCCAGGTACGGCACCATGTCATATTTTATCATGTCACCGGGGCGCACCCACACATATGACACGTTCTCGGAGTTCAGACGCACCATACCGGTATCGCTATAAAACAGGAACGGGTACACCCATAGGACGCCGCGCCCTACCGGCACATGCACGGGCATGGCACAGGTGACAGGCCTTACATGAGTCATACCGGTCTCCTCGTAAATCTCGGTCACGGCCCGGCTTAATGCACTCTCACTACCCTCAATCATGCCGCTAACAGCAGCCCATCTTCCGGGAAATGTTGGCATGTCGTTACTTCTCCGCAACAACAAAACTCTACCATTCCACCACACAAAGGAGGTGACCGCCCGCATCAGGAGTCCAGCGAGCCGACCATATTCAGCATCTTGCCATATGACTCATCAAGGTTCACATTCTCGGACAGTCTCTCCTTGCAGGAATTTATGTATGCCAGAACCTCCTCGGTCTTTGATTCCTGAGTCGATGTAAGCAGTCGTCCCATATCCTTCCACACTTCCTCGGCATATTTTCTGAGATCCGGATTTGATATTATAATCTCGATCAAGTCCGGTGACTCAGACATTATGCTCTCGGCCACTACGCGCTGTGCGCGATAAGTGGGGCCGGACATTTTGTCTACAAGGTGGCCATGACCGTCTTTTGATATGACACTGGCAAAGCAGAGGTTAACCAGGTGCGGCAATCCCAGTATAATTGCTATCTTTTTGTCATGCTCCGAGGCGTCTATGGCGACAAAGTTGGCACCCTTGAAGAGTTTCTTTGCCATGCCCAGTTCGGCCTTGGCATCCCGTATGGGAACCGATATTATGTTGCGCTTTTTCAGCGAGTCTATTCCGGGCCCAAACATCGGATGTATGCATATGGGATTTATCTTGGCAGGCACTCTAGACAGGGAGCTCACCACCTTGGATTTCTCCGATGATATATCTATCAGATAGGAGCCGCGCTTCATCTCTTTTGATATAAGGCGTATGACTTCCGGGGTACGGCGGGTGGGCGTGCACATCAGGACATAGTCGGCACCCAGTATTCCGCCTACAAGGGATTTGGCTACAGTAACGCCCTCTGTTGCTACCTCGGCATTGGTATCAAAGCCGGTAACCGCAAAGCCGGAATCTACAAAGTATCTAGAGAACCATCTTCCCATCTGGCCTCCTGCACCAATGATAGTTATCTTTTCCATGTCATATCATGTAATGTGGTACGTAATATGTGCATCCCCTCAGTCACCTGTCCGGTACCCGCGGAGAGACGGACAAATTCCGGATAGTGTCCAAAGCCCATCCCCGGAGCCAGGGCCAGACCCTTCTGCAGGCACCTCTCTATGAGATCCATGCCAATGATGCCGGGATACCGGACAAACAGGTACATGGCTCCCTGGGGTGGCACAAATTGCAGGCCCATCTTTTGTGCCTCCCGGCTCATTATATCCAGGCGCTCCAGCATGGTGCTGGTATTGGACGAGGTATCATGGTTAATCGATTGTAGGGCGGCATACTGCACCACTCCGGATACTCCTGTCAGGCACAGGGCAGATGCCCGGCTCATGCGGGATATCACACTAGGAGAGGATACCGCATAGCCTATACGGAAGCCCATCATGGCATGGGACTTTGAAAAGGACTGTGTGGCTATACCCCGCTCATACTGGTACTCCAGGATGCTCTTGGGGGCGGACTGTGTAGTGTGGTACTGATGGTATATCTCGTCACTAAGCACATAGATGTTATTTTGCATTGCAATATCCATAATGTCATCCATGATATTATGGGGCAGAATGGTACCGGTAGGATTGGACGGATAGCACAGAACTATCATCTTTGTCTGTGCCGTTATGGCTCCCTCTATATCGGACATGGGAGGTTCCCACCGGCCCTCCAGTGTAGTGGATATGATTCTGGGTTTGGCTCCACAGTATCGTGCCATCTCCTTGTATGCAGGCCAGGCAGGCTCCATGATTATAATTTCATCACCAGGTCCCAATAGTGATGTTATGGCGGCAAATACTCCAAAGCGCGCCCCGGGAGTTACCAATATGTTGCCACCGGTACCATAACCGATATGACTTGCCAGGGCGTCCCGTAACTGTGGCATTCCAGCAGGCAACCCGTACCTTGTATGCCCTGCCTCAAATCCCTCCTTAAGCCAGTGACCGGCCATGGGGGGCGGACCAAAGTCCGGCTCACCCACCTCCATGTGTATCACTTTTTGGCCGCGCATCTCCATCTCTTTTGCGCGCCTGAATATGGAGAGATGGGTCGGTGTATCATCGGACTGCTTTTGTATTGAGTCATAGAATAGATAGTTCAGGAAGCGGTTTGCCGTGTCTGAGGAGAGGCCTATCTCCGAGGCGGTCTGCAGTACGGTATTTCGGAGCTGCGTCTCCCGGGAATTGCTCGTTACATCAAGGCCCCGTTCCCGCTTTATGTTGCCAATCTGTACAGATATGTCCGTACGCTCCTTGAGCAGGCGTATCATGTCCAGCGTAATATGGTCCATACTCATGCGCAAGTCATCCAGTACGTCAGTCATGATATCACCTGCCCAATCTGGCCGGACATTATACAGTGATCCGCCAGGACCAGTGCCAGCATGGAATCAACGACCGGCGGGGCACGGGGCACCACGCAGGGGTCATGGCGGCCACCTACCTGCAGTATGGCCGGTTCCATGGTGCTGGTGTTTACCGTATCCTGCTTTATGGCTATGGACGAGGCGGGCTTGAAGGCTGCCCTCACATGAATGGGCATCCCCGTGGCTAGCCCCCCCAGTATGCCACCTGCATTATTGGTCTTTGTACGGATATGATTATCCAGTATGTGGTAAGAGTCATTGTTCTGGGATCCCCGCGTACCGGATCCGGCAAAGCCGGATCCAAACTCCACACCCTTCACCGAGGGTATGGAGAAGAGCGCCGCGGATATGTCCGATTCCAGGGAGTGGTATATGGGCTCGCCTATTCCCGGCGGCACATTGGTGGTTATAGACTCTATCACGCCGCCCAGCGTATCTCCCTTGCGGCGCGCCTCCAGGATTGCATCCTCCATTATACCGGCAGTATCCCTGTTGGGGCACCGTACAATATTGGAGTATATGGAATTATGATTAATCATGTCATGAGTTATGTCTGCCCGTATGTTGCCAACTGAGAGGGTATATGAGTTGATTTGTATATTCAGTGTCTCAAGTAATAGCTTGCGCGCCACCGCTCCCGCCATGACCTGGGTGGCCGTCAGGCGGCCGGAGAATATGCCCCCTCCCCGTGGGTCGTTGTACCCACCATATCGAATACTGGCAGGATAGTCCGAGTGGCCGGGTCTTGGAAGTCGCTCCATGATGGAATAGTCCTCGGATCTCTGGTTCTCATTCTGTATCTCCATGGCTATGGGGGCGCCGGTAGTCCTGCCCCGGTATATACCGGACAGTATTCTGATCCTGTCAGACTCCTTCCTCTGTGTGGATACAAGAGACTGTCCCGGCCGCCGCATATCCAGCATGTACTGGATGTCTGCCTCACTTACGGCAAGGCCCGCGGGGCAGCCGGCCAGCAGGCATCCGACACGGCTGCCATGACTCTCGCCATAGCTGGTTATAGTAAGGCGATGACCCATGGTAGAACCCACCATGCCAGAAGGTGGCGCTACACAGTTATAACTGCTTGAGCATATTGTCCGCCAGGATTGAGACTCATCAATTCTCCGCGGCATCAAGTAGTCCCAAATCTATGTCAATACAGGAATGGTCCCCACCATGGTACGCAAGAGCCCAGTCATGTAAGCATGAATTCGTATATTTTTCAATCCTGTGCACAAATCATAACTATCAATATTCGTCGCGCGTAAATTTAGACAAAAATGAACTCATACCCATGTCGGGAAAAATATAGAATGTGATTCTCTGATCGTCCCAGGTAATCGTTATTATACTATGGAAGTGAATAAATTATTAATCATGAATAAAGAAAAGTATGACGAAAAAGAATTTAGAAGAATAATGGCCGAGGCCAAGAAAACAGAAGGAGGCACAAATGAGGAAATAATTAAAAAGTTGATACCCTCATTGGGGAGAAAATACTATCCGACGGATGGCTTGAGAAAGTATGAGATAACTCGTGTCTAAGTTACACACAACTGATCGTGACTTGTGCACAAGATTCCGGAAGACGTGATTGGTTTGCCATAGGCGCCTGTTCACATAGAATACCAGTGCGTACCCATGTCAGACATGTTGCTCATCTCTAAGGTATCATGAAATGGCAGATTCACATGATCTTTGCCCGGGGCTACCTAAATGTATAAAGCAGAATTGGATAGTTTTTCAATGCAGACTCGTATGGCATACCAGTCCAGGCAAAGTCTACTCAATGACAGGACTTGCCACGACCAACACATAAGATAGTCATGTGTTTTTTGATGAACCGTGACAGACATACTCTTCTTTGTCAGTCCCATAGGATTGGGGCATGCTAGCCGGGACGCGGCCGTCGCAAATCATCTGGGTGACGTCCGCTTTGTGACAGGGGGAGCCGCTGCCAGGCTGCTGGAGGGATATGGATATGTGACAGCGGATGTCTACAGGCCACCGGCCTTTGACGTACGGGGCGGTCACCTGGTAGGACAGACCTCGTGGCTGTTCCATTATTACAGGTATTATAATAGATGCAAAAAGGTGGCTGCAACCCTAATTGAAAGACACAAACCGCGACTGGTAGTATCAGACGAGGATTTTGCCGCGCTGGTCCAAGCCCAGAAAAGACAAATCAAGACGGTACTCATTACCGACATACTGAATAGCAGGTTCACATCAGGAATTGGCGGAATCATAGAGAGGCGCATGAATGTTTCCATGAAGCGCATAATGGAAGAGTGCAATCATGTGATAATGCCCGATGCCGGACAAGATCAAGGTAACATAGTACATGTGGGGCCAATAGTCCGGGATATGCGTCATTCCAGGGAGGAGTTACGAAAAAGGTACGGGATGCACCGCCCAACAGTACTGGTTACGGTAGGAGGGACCCGCGCGGGGCAGTTCCTGCTGGATGCCATGGAGCCGGTGGCCACCCAATTGAGGCCCCATGCTGATGTTGTAGTATCGGGGGGACCAATACACGGCAACATGGTGCAGGACCTGCACCACATGATATGTGCCGCGGATGTTGTAGTATCATTGGCGGGCCGCTCCACCATGGACGAGTCATCAGTATATGGGACGCACGGCGTCTTTATACCAATATCAGGACACTTTGAGCAGGAGGACAATGCCATGAGGGCAGGCTACACGCATGGAGACGTGTACAGGTTATATGATATCATACTGGAAAAGCTGAAACAGCCTCGCAGGCCTCAGCCCACCAAGGGTGCCATTACATCAGCAGAACTGATACAGAATATCCACTCCTAGTATGATGTGACCGTGTGAGCCGAATCAGGCATGACCATGTGATGACAATAGTTATATTACTGTAGACCATATTTTAACAAAATGTTACAATCTACGAACCGTAGCAATATCGTACTTAAAGCTTTAATCGGGGGGGGGGGGTCTCCTCCTTGCACTTTTACTAGTATTAGTACCGGCCACTGATCTTGCGTTTGCTCAATCAAGCGAGTCTATCACCATATCTGTATCTAGCACCACCTCCACTGGTGCCACCGTTACATGGAATCAGTACTCAAACCATAACGATTATGTCGTGGCGTTACGTGATGGAGATGGAAATAGACTTGGGGCAACACGCGTTACCGGAACCACACATGATATTACCGGACTGACTCCTGACACCGACTATAGGGTATTTGTCAGAACCATTGGAGACGGCTTTGTCAAGTCCAACATTGTACAGTTTAAGACAAAAGTCGCTCCCTCTAGTTCCATTAATACTATACCAGACATTACCATGGATGAGACCGAGAAGAAAACCATACCACTCAGTGTAACCCCTGCGAGTGATTCTGTCACATATGCAATAACCAAACAGGACGGCACGGCTGCACCCAGTTTTGTATTCATAGCTCCCATATCTTCTGACGGTGCAATTACAGACCACATTGTTTTGCTTCCTGCCAGAACCGATAGTGGACAATATTCACTGCGTGTCACAGCAACTATTGGTAGCGACACCATACATGAGGACTTTGTACTTACCGTAAATGACGACAATATAGATCCACCTATAATCTCAAAAAGAACGGCAAATTCTATAACTATCGAAGTACCTGGAACTGAACCAACAAATGATAAAGACTCACCTCTTTGTGTAGTAGCTGATGTCTTTGAATCTTCCCCATGGAAGCTTATTTGGACCGAATCTCTGACTATTCATGGTAACATGACAATCACAAACCTCTTACCTAATACTGATTACACCATCAGTGTGGTCAACGAATGCAAAGCGCTAAGTTTAGCAACCTTCAATGTCAATACTAACCCCCTCAGATTCACTAATACTATACCAGACATTACCATGGACGAGGGTACATCACGTCAAATAAAGCTAAATGCAACTGATTATAATGATAGAGCCATCACATATAATGTAGAGGTCCTGAACGACAAGACATTACCTGGGTCTGAAGGAACATCAAATGGTTACCTCGTTTTGGAGCCTGATAGAACAGCAGCAGGAGAATACACTCTACGTGTCACAGCAACTGCTGGTAGCGACATCATACGTGATGAATTTGTACTTACCGTAAGTGATCCTGGTATTGATCCACCCCAAATCAAAACTCAAAATAGCACCTCTGTAACTATAGAGGTCGCCTCAGAGGACTATAATCCACAAGACGCAACCTGTACAACCGCCGGTATCTTCGAAACCTCCTCCGGGTTTTTAGGTGCTGAAATAGAGGATTTCGAATCAAACCCCTTGACAATTACGGGCCTCACACCTGATACTGCATACACCATAAATGTGTATAAATACTGTGATCCCACTGGACTTCTGGGAACCCTAAAGTTCACTACATCATCTAGTAGCAGTGAAGATCAGACATCACCTGATAACAGTCAGACATCACCTGATAACAGTCAGACATCACCTGATAACAGTCAGACATCACCTGATAACAGTCAGACATTAGTACTAAGTAGAACCATAAGTGGCAATGATGTTACTCTAAGCTGGAACGACTTGGCAGATACTATCTATATCGTGGCGGTATTTGATGGGGACGGAGATCGAGTCATTGAAGGCGGAGCAGCACGCGTATCACCTAACTCCTATACCCTCAATGACCTAGATGCTGACACATATACGGCATTTGTGAGAACCCCTGGACCCTCAGGAACTCATACCATGTCCAACACTGTAACCTTTACCATCACTAGTTAATTTTTTTCTCAGTTTAAGTTGTCTCACGCGTTCAGATGCCAACCCGGCTTGTATGAGAGTGTGGCATAGCCACGAAATTGTTCTAGCCGCCCAACCACGGGACGGCATAGCTATGGTACTGTTCTAGCCGCCCAATAGCCAAAAGACAGTAAGGCTGGCGTATATCCTGTCCCGACAGAGTACACATAACGGAATTAATGCCAGCTAGAATGTGCGGTAGCAGTGAGCGGGAATGATTCCAATTGGGTGCGGTAAATAAAGGGGCGACCATTCCAGGGCCAATTATGCCTGGGAACAATTCATGGTACATGTGGAATAGCGGAGAACAGTGGCTAGATTTGGATGATGTAAGTAGTTCATATGGACGGCTACCATGGAATGAGTCACAGAATGGCGTGTATCAGCACCTGGGCGCTATCAGGACGCCCGGATCATCCCTGAATCGTTGTGGGTCGTCCGCGCAAATTACTGAGGGGATTGAATCATTCTTGGATGTGTTCCGGGAATGATTCCCGGCCAGTTAAAGTCCACACCGGGCCTTTCTGTAGTAGAATGCATTACGCCAATCTAAACACGTGAACTCATACGTTCAGTTTGCATATGCTACGGAAGGCTATGGTAAAGAGAATAACAGAGGAATCAAGACAAAAGAGGCGTTGCTGCCGCCAAAATAGCTCAAGACCTGAAACAAGACACTTACGAAGATTGTGAACCAGAGAACGGGAACGACTCGAGTAAAGATGGTATGAGTTCACGTCTTCCGGAATCTTATTCACAAATCACATTAACTGTCGCGATCAGTTGTGCGTAAATTTAGACATAGGTGAATTCATACTAAAGATGGGCAGGTCCATGATACCAATCACCGCCACCCAGATACGAATGGTAACTGAAGCATGCAACAAGGATCCCGCCGGAGTAGTACGTATTGCAAAGAGTCTTAGATAGAATTACAATATATCATATCGCGCAGTATATCGCATAATTAAAAAGAACGGCACGACAGTCTCATCACCTGCAAAGTCAGAGTGGGTACGCTATGAGCGTAAATATTCCAATGCAATGTGGCACTGGCATGTCATGAAAAGATGAGCGCTTCAGGGGACTGAATCTCATAGATGATGCATCCAGGTGCATCGTCGGAGCGGCACTATTCTAGCATACAACCTCAGAGAACGCCACTCTATTACTGAGACTGGCAATGAAACGATTCGGCGCCGCGTCATCTAATGAGGTTGTTATGTTGGCTGTAATACTATTACTGAGACTGGCAATGAAACGATTCGGCGCCCCTGCATCTTGGATAACGGCGCGTGTTTCGTAGGACAATAAAAGGGCAAGAAAAGCTGTAAACCCACTATTCTAGGAAGAACTGCTGGATCAAGACATCATACTAATCAATTCCAGACCATACCACCCGCAGACAAATGGCAAACTGGAGCGCTTCCATGGAATGATTGAGGATGAGATATGGTATTATGACAGTATGAGTTCACCTATGTCTAAATTTACGCACAACTGATGGAACAGGTTGTTCTAGTTAATGTAATTTGTGCATAAGATTCCGGAAGACGTGAACTCATACTTATGACAGTCTCCGGGATTATTTAGACTACTACAATGAGAGAAGATTGCACTTCTCACTGGATAGATAACGGCGAAACACCGCTTCAGGAATAAAAATGCGACCCAGACAATTTAGGGCAAATGATGCAAAATGGATGGAGCGGGATGCCAATTACTAGCGGACCCACTTTTCATACATTACATGTTCCCGGCTTCTTTTTGTAGTACAGCTTGTTCCTGGACACCCCGCAGAGCTCCAGTGTACGGGCTATACCGGTGGCATCCTTGATCTCCTTGAGTACCTTCAGTTTGGCCCCCTCCCATCATCATTTTTTTTTTAAATACGTTATTAGCAAACGTCAGCTCACACACTGAGATTATCGTTCTCTTGTAGCATCTTTTTCGTCTGAGTTTTGGAATCTTGGGTTCCTGTCCAATCCCTCAGAACCGGCCTTTGGGAATCTCTCCCTCCATGTGTGTGCGGGGCGATATGTTGTACCGCCTGCAGATCTCTGCGGTGACCACTGTCGAGTCTAATGTCTCTAATGATCTCTTCCCGACTCCATTGGTGTTTTTTGTCAACCATGGCAGACTCCGCTCTTGAATCTAAAAAGTGTGAGTTGAGATCTATTCTCAATTTTATGGGGTCCCGGCCAACATGGAAATAATTTGTGCGTTTCCATTACGCAATCATATGCCGACAGCCATTAGATCCAAGCATCAATATCGGAATATGGTATCCGCCGACAACGTAGAGTACATCAGGCGAGGAATGAATCTTGCATTTAGGTCCGATCCCTCATAGTATGATGACGCTAGAAAGTCAGGATGATGCGCCATCCGGATTCCCAGACAATGGTTATCGCGGCAATGCGCATGGCATTAAATATGAAATACCTGCAGCTATCCGGCTTTTTTATGGGAATACTGGACGGATACAAATCATGCCACTCATATACCGTATGAGTTCACGTCTTCCGGAATCTTGTGCACAAATTACATTAACTGTCGCGATCAGTTGTGCGTAAATTTAGACACAGGTGAACTCATACCATATACCGGCACATACATACTGATATGGACAACCACGTGCCCGAGCCACCTGTACTAATCGCGATAAAACCCGGACCATGATTTACCGGACTGGAAACATGTGTACCCAGATAGCGCAACTATTCCTTGTCAATGAATTCGGAAGCCGATGGTGGCTCCGGTGCAACTCCCTTTCGCTTTCTTATGGTGGAGATGGTACTCTCAAGCATGGACTTTGGAACCTCGGACCACGACTTGAAATGCGTATTCCACATGGCCCTGCCCGCGGTCTGACCCCGCATTTCCTCGGATAGTGTGAATGTCTCAGAGGCAGGTATCTCACCCGTTACAATGCTCGCGGGACCATTCTGGTTCATATCCAGCACCTTGCCCCGCTTACCTGAGAGTACGGTGGCCACGTTTCCCACAAGATCCGTCGGTACCCTCACCTCTATGGCCAACATGGGCTCTAGCAGAACCGTACCCGCAGTGAGGAGTGAGCCCATACATGCGCGCCGGGATGCAGGCCCTAGCTGTGAGAGACCCCTATGGGCAGTATCCTCGTGGGGAACAAAGTGCGTGAATATGAACTTGCAGTCCCGCATCTGTTCCCGACATAGTGGACCCTCCTTCATAACTTCTTCAAATCCCGAGTTTATGGAGTCGGTAGATTCCTGGACAAACTGTACACCCTTGGTACCGTTTATGATAACATTTCCCCTAGAGTCGAACTTCATTACTCGCTTTATGGTATCGGTATCCCAGCCCTGGGCCTTTAGCAGTGCTGTAACCTCGGCCTTGTCCTTGAGGTCACTGATCTCGCCGGTACGAAGCATGTTGGCAATGGCAGGCTCCAGCGGCTCTACCCGCATGAATATCTTGTTGTGACGGTTGGGAGACTTGGACATCACCGCCTCGCAGCTGCCCCTTACGGTTTCCCGGTAATTTATCAACGGCTCTGAGGTTACTATATCCACCTTGGCATCCTGAATCCTGTGGGTGGCCACATCCAGGTGCAGCACACCCATACCCGCTATAATGGTCTCCCCGCTCTCCTCGTCAATCTTTACCACCAAGTTTGGATCCTCAATGGTTAGCTGTCGCAATACCTCTACCAGCTTTGGTAGATCCTTGGGATGCTTGGGCTCTACCGCAACCTGCACCACAGGCTCTGAGACGTACTTTATTCCCTCAAATACATGAATGTTCTTGACCGAAGACAGTGTGTTGCCTGCCCTAGATTCAGTCATACCCAGCAGTGCAGGAATATTGCCCGCGCCAAGCTCCCCTACCTGCTCCCGCTGGTTTCCCATGAAGAAGTTTACAGACTGTATTCGTCCTGGTTTGTGCGCATCTATGATATTTATGGTCTGGCCATCATGCACGGTTCCGGAGAATAATCGCCCTATAGCTACGGGCCCCGCGGCCTTGTCCAGGACCATATTTACCACCATCATTATGGCGGGGCCATCATCCTTGCATTCAAGCAATGCCTTACCTATATCCGAGGTCAGGTCACCATGCCATATTTTGGGAATGCGGTATTTTTGAGCTTCGTGAGGGGGAGGGTGATGCTTTACAACCATGCCCAATACTGCGTTGGCCAAGGGGGCTCGGGAAACCAAGTCATCCACATTTCCCGTATTATAGGACTCCATGACCTGCTTAAAGGTAATACCCTTCTCCTTCATGACATCCAAGTTTATAGCCCAGCGATCCTTGGCGGAGCCAAAGGTTACGCTGGCATTCTGTATTGATACCTTCCACTTCTCCTTGTATTCGTCCTCGGCATATGTATCGATGAGCTGGTTAAAGTTGGCCACCACGCCAGCCAGTGATTCCTGCATCTTTTCAGGGGTGAGACGCAGCTCCTTTATCAGCCGGTCCACCTTGTTTATGAATAGTACAGGTTTGACCCTCTCCTCTAGTGCCATGCGGGTAACGGTCTCGGTCTGGGTCATAATTCCCTCTACGGCATCGCATACCACGACCGCCCCGTCTATGGCGCGCAAACTGCGTATGACCCGGCCGCTAAAGTCCACGTGTCCCGGGGTATCTATCATGTTTATGACGTACTCTTTGTCATTTTGGGTAAAGTGTAATGTTACATTAGCCTGGTATATGGTAATACCCCTCTCCTGTTCCTCCTTGTCATAGTCCATGGCCAAAGCCTTGCCCGCGGTGGAGGGAGCTATAATGCCAGAGTTTGCCAGGAGACTGTCGCTCATGGTGGTCTTGCCATGATCTACATGTGCAATGACACCGAAATTGCGAATTTGCTCCTTCTGCTTGATTATCTTTAACACCTGGTCGGTGGACTTGTACTTTGGCATGAGTCATTTCGATGAATTTGCCATATTAAACGTTACAGCACTAGGATCGTAGCCGTTCAGGCTTTGTGTGAGTTCACCAAAACTCTAGTATATCATGTAGTCACTGAGACCTCGAAGTTCTTTGGCATCCATAAAGTATACCTCCTTCCCCGTGGCCAGGTTCAATGGCAGGAGCTGCGCATAAAATGTGTGGTATATGACAGAGTGCAACATATCCAGGTTTGGATCCGTAACGGTACAGTGTATGTTTTGTGCTCGCAATTGTGATGCCAGGCTTTGTGTGTACGAATCACTATTACATAATAGTATGACGCAGTCGCCGGGTTTTGCGCTGAACAGTTCCATGTGAGAGAATTGCTCCATTCTAGAATAGTGTGCGTCCGAACCCAATATCTCGTACATCTTGGCTGCTGCATATATGGCTATAGGATATGTGTACTGATCGCCAACAAAGAATACGCGTCCGCCAGTTTCGGTTCCTGCCGCATCAAGTTTGGCCCTGTCATAGAGATCTTGTACATCACCCAGCGATACCGGGTACACCAGCGAGATACATGCAAGAGCGCTGTTCAGAAAACTGATGCTGCCGGCGGTGAGTGTGTCGGAGTTTGGAAATGAGAGCCTTATGATGTTACTTGCGGCAATACCCAAGGGGCTATCGAGCTTGGCCGTTATTGCGGTACACTTATGGTTACGCGCCAACTGTATGTTGGCCACGGTTCTGCCGGACACAGATATCACGTACAGTCTTCGCCCGTCCAGGATACTAGGATTGTGGCATATCTCCAGGGGATCCATGGCCCTTGCCTTGTAATTGGAGAATGCCTCTGCCAACATGGCCGCGGCTAATGAATCTCCGCTTCCGGCAAATACCGTACTGCCAATCACGTGATCAGGTAGTTGTCCTGGTGGCTCAAAGGAGTGTATTGCGGCAACCTGTCGTTCTATGTCATCCAGGTAAGCCTTGACCGATTCCACGTAGCCGTATCTGTAATGTGTTGTAAAAACCCTTGTTCATGTACTCATAGGGCAGAATCGAAGATTGGAAACCCGGTCATATATCATGTATTGATATAACAGCTATGTCAATAGTACGAAAAGTAAGTCCGCTTAGGATCCGGCGTACAGTAGCTCAGATTGCACAAGCCAGATGGTAAAGAGAACAACAGAGGAATCAAGACAAAAGAGGCGTTGCCACAACCAAAATAGCTCAAGACCCGAAACAAGACACGTACGAAGATTGTGAACCAGAGAACGGGAACGACTCGAGTAAAGATGGGCAGGCCTATGATACCAATCACCGCTACCCAGATACGAATGGTAACTGAAGCATATCACAAGGATCCCGCCGGAGTAGTACGTATTGCAAAGAGGCTTAGACAGAATTACAATATATCGCGTAGTATATCGCATAATGAAAAAGAACGGCACGACAGTCTCATCACCTGCAAAGTCAGAGTGGGTACGCTATGAGCGTAAATATTCCAATGCAATGTGGCACTGGCATGTCATGAAAAGATGAGCGCTTCAGGGGACTGAATCTCATAGATGATGCATCCAGGTGTATAGTCGGAGCGGCACTATTCTAGCATGCAACCTGAGAACGCCGCTCTATTACTGAGATTGGCGATAGAACGATTCGGCGCCCCTGCATCTCGGATAACGGCGCGTGTTTCGTAGGACAATAAAAGGGCAAAAAGAACTGGAAACCCACACTATTCTAGGAAGAACTGCTGGATCAAGACATCATACTAATCAATTCCAGACCATACCACCCGCAGACAAATGGCAAACTGGAGCGCTTCCATGGAATGATTGAGGACGAGGGGACTCTTATTTAAGAGTCCAACGAGATATGGCATTATGACAGTCTCCGGGATTATATAGACTACTATAATGAGAGAAGATTGCACTTCTCACTGGATATAGATAACGGCGAGACACCACTCCAGGAATAAAAAGGCGACCCAGACAATTAGGGCAAATGATGCAAAATGGATGGAGCGAGATACCAATGACTAGCGGACCGACTTTTCGTACATTACAGTCGAGTAAAAATCAGACATCTAGACGGTAAATTCATGGGTATATGTGAGGCATCATGATAGAAAAAGCAAGGTGTGGGTTCATCTATGTCTAAATTTACGCATGACTTATCGTGACAGCAAGTGTGATTTGTACACGAGATTCCGGAAGACGTGAACTCATACAAAGAATGGATATGTCCGCGGTGTGTTTTGAGCGATTGTCTAGGGTGACCTAAATGGTTACTAACAGGTTTCCCTGCACCAAGCTGGTCGTCTAGAGGGCGTCAGAGTCGCCCAGCTAGAGATGTCAGGACGGAGCGCATAGTGACAAGCCAAAACCATGTACTGACCAATCGCAAGGCGCCGTTAAGATCATAGTCAAAGACTTATGATTGTCGCCATAAAACGTCTCAATCCACAAGGAATTCTACGGTATGAGAATTCAAAATAGTCAAACTGCAACAAAGAGCAGGCATCATTTGTCGAATCATACAAGAATGCAATAAATACAAGTCAATTATTAGTTGATGATAGACTTGAGATTCGCACACTTTGCCGATACGCATCTGGGATTCCAAAAGCAGGAGCCATTACAAAAGATAGAGCAGCAGGTCTTTGAGGAGGCCATGGACAGGTGCATGGAGAAAAATGTCGATTTCATACTAATGTGTGGTGATTTATTCCACACAAATATCCCCGACATGCGCGTACAAAAGATTGCCATGAAAAAGTTTTCCGAGATACACAAGGCCAAGATCCCCGTATACGCCGTATATGGGAGCCACGACTTTTCGCCCACATCCAGCTCCACCATTGATTTGCTAGAGTCCGCAGGCTTTCTGACCAAGGTGACTGTACAATTACCCCACGAGGAACTCATTCGCCTGGATTTTCTTGAGGACAAGAATACAGGCGCCCGTCTTGCAGGCTTGTCCGGTCTCAAGGCAGGCAGGGACATAGAATATCATGAAAGACTGGACCGGGAATATTTGGAATCGCAGGACGGCTTCAAGATATTCATGTTTCATGGTGCCATTACAGAAATGTTGCACGAGGAGAGCGGCGATAGCATGGCAATATCAAATATGCCAAGGGGAATGGACTACTATGCTGGTGGGCACATGCACACATATCAGCACCACAGTTTTCCCGGATACGACAATGTAGTGTATCCAGGAACGATGTTTGCAGGCTACCACTCCGATATTGAGAATAGTGCCAAGGGGGTAATGCGCGGCTTTGCCATGGTGGACTTTGAGGACAAGGTAAAAGATGTACGGCACGAGGTGATAACCGGTTGCCAGTACAAGATGCTAGAGATAAACGGCGAGAACAAATCCTCCGCGTCAGTAAGTGCGGAAATTCACGACCGCATGAGCGGTATGGACGTGAGAGAAAAGGTGGTCATACTAAAGGCATGGGGCGAGATGGGAGAGGGACGCACATCCGATATAGATTTTCAGGGTATTTACAGGCAGTTATTGCAGAATGGCGCCTATGATGTACTGATAAATCGTAGCGGCCTCTCTTCGCGCGAATACAAGATAGAAGGTCAGTCTGCCGGAAGCAGCGAGCAGATTGAGCATAGTACATTCCAGGAGAACATAGGACAGGTCCGCATGAAGCGGACAAATTTAATAGATTCCAGTGGCGTCCAGCTCTCCAAGGATCTGCTTGGTACCCTCAGGCAATTACGTCCAGACAACGAGACAAAGTCAGATTACGATACACGTATGACAAGGGACGGGGCAGCCAGAATGGAGGGACAGTAAATGCTGATAAAAAAGATAGCGCTTGAGAATATACGCAGTTACCCCAAACTTCACCTGGATATGCCCACAGGATACGTTCTTTTGGAAGGGGATGTCGGGGCGGGCAAGTCTACCATTCTGATGGCCATAGAGTTTGCCCTGTTCGGGTTGGGCGAGATGAAGCCGGACAGTCTGATATCCAAGGGAAAGAGTCGCGGCGAGGTGGCACTTACCTTCGAGGTAGACGGAATCCAGTACGAAGTGGGCAGAACACTGCTCAGCAAGAATGGCAAGATAAACCAGGATCCCAAAGGCGCATACCTGTCAGTGGATGGGCAGCGGGAGCCGCTCACTGCCTCTGATCTAAAGAGTCGTATCCTACAGGTACTAAACTTCCGTGAACCGTCGGGCCCGCGCTCCCACAGCAGGGTATACAGGTACGCCGTATACACACCACAAGAAGAGATAAAGGCAATCCTAGGCAATGATGCCAGCCGGGAAGAAGCCATTCGGCGTGCCTTTGGTATAGAGGATTATGAAACAGTAGTGAATAACGCAAAGACACTGCGGCAAAAATTCTCAACTGACAGGGCTGAACTCTCAGGCAGGTTCGCCAAGCTGGAAGAGTATTGTGGCGAGCAGGAATCGCAAAAAACGGCACTGGTGGAGATGGAGGATAGCCTTGAGGAAATATTCAAGAACAAGAACATCTATGCCGCCCAGATTGCCCAGGCAAAGGCACGACAATCCATTCTTTCCCAACAGATGGATGACATGACACGCATAGACGCAGAAAGGAATCACACCAAAAGAGAGATTGGGCGCTACAATGGCATGATAGATGACTGCAAGGACAGGCTGGAAAAAGACAGGGCGGATTTGGTCCATGTGAACCAGGAGCTTGATCAGCGGGGCAGTCCACAGTGCCCTACCAGTGTGAGCGCCGGTGAGCTTCAGGAGAGCCTGGAGAAGATAGAGAGTGAGGAGAAGAGTATACTCAGTAAGGAGGCTGATGACAAGAATTGCAGGAGCAGGATATCGGACATTGAGGAGGAGCTGGGCGAAATTGGTATCTTGGAGTGTCCCACCAGTGTGAGCGCCGGTGAGCTTCAGGAGAGCCTGGAGAAGATAGAGAGTGAGGAGAAGAGTATACTCAGTAAGGAGGCTGATGACAAGAATTGCAGGAGCAGGATATCGGACATTGAGGAGGAGCTGGGCGAAATTGGTATCTTGGAGTGTCCCACCAGTGTGAGCGCCGGTGAGCTTCAGGAGAGCCTGGAGAAGATAGAGAGTGAGGAGAAGAGTATACTCAGTAAGGAGGCTGATGACAAGAATTGCAGGAGCAGGATATCGGACATTGAGGAGGAGCTGGGCGAAATTGGTATCTTGGAGTGTCCCACCAGTGTGAGCGCCGGTGAGCTTCAGGAGAGCCTGGAGAAGATAGAGAGTGAGGAGAAGAGTATACTCAGTAAGGAGGCTGATGACAAGAATTGCAGGAGCAGGATATCGGACATTGAGGAGGAGCTGGGCGAAATTGGTATCTTGGAGTGTCCCACCAGTGTGAGCGCCGGTGAGCTTCAGGAGAGCCTGGAGAAGATAGAGAGTGAGGAGAAGAGTATACTCAGTAAGGAGGCTGATGACAAGAATTGCAGGAGCAGGATATCGGACATTGAGGAGGAGCTGGGCGAAATTGGTATCTTGGAGTGTCCCACCAGTGTGAGCGCCGGTGAGCTTCAGGAGAGCCTGGAGAAGATAGAGAGTGAGGAGAAGAGTATACTCAGTAAGGAGGCTGATGACAAGAATTGCAGGAGCAGGATATCGGACATTGAGGAGGAGCTGGGCGAAATTGGTATCTTGGAGTGTCCCACCAGTGTGAGCGCCGGTGAGCTTCAGGAGAGCCTGGAGAAGATAGAGAGTGAGGAGAAGAGTATACTCAGTAAGGAGGCTGATGACAAGAATTGCAGGAGCAGGATATCGGACATTGAGGAGGAGCTGGGCGAAATTGGTATCTTGGAGTGTCCCACCAGTGTGAGCGCCGGTGAGCTTCAGGCAAGATTGGAGGATATAGAGAGAGTTGAGAGGAACATACTGAGCAAGGAGTCTGAGGCAAGAGCATGTGTAGTAAAGATAAAGCAGCTATCCGGCAAGATTGGAGAAAGAACACTTGAATCAATACTTAATGAAATATCATCTTTGGAGAAGGGCATAGAGAATCATGAACGAAATATGTCCATGTATGAGGGGAATCTCAGAAACCACAGTGTTCTAATGGGATCAATCAGTAATACGATACATACACTCGAAGACATTCTGGACAAGACCAAGGACCTTGGGGGGCGCTGTGATTATTGTGACAGTACACTTGATGAAAAATATGTAGCAGAGCTGCAAAGTAAACGCAGGGATAAACTAAACGAGGCCAGGCAAGAAAAAGAGAGCATTGCTCGCAAGATATCCCAAAATACAAAGAGTCGCGAGGATGCCATGCTACAGCTGAACCGCCATCGTATCACGCTAAAAGAGTGCCAGGAAGCCCAAGTACACGCCATGCAAAAGAGGGATCAGGGATGGATGCTGGAGGGAATCACCAAAGAGCTGGAGCAGCTGGACGCGGAAAAGTACGTACCCCAGGAGCAGCCTATAGCGAGGGAGGAGAACGAGAGTAGTACGGCGTATGTACGCAGACTGCAGAGCCTGCTACAGAGTTATGAAACCAAGTCAGAGAAGAAGAACAGTCTATTGCAGCAAAAGGACGAACAGGAAAAGATGCTGGAGGGAATCACCAAAGAGCTGGAGCAGCTGGACGCGGAAAAGTACGTACCCCAGGAGCAGCCTATAGCGAGGGAGGAGAACGAGAGTAGTACGGCGTATGTACGCAGACTGCAGAGCCTGCTACAGAGTTATGAAACCAAGTCAGAGAAGAAGAACAGTCTATTGCAGCAAAAGGACGAACAGGAAAAGATGCTGGAGGGAATCACCAAAGAGCTGGAGCAGCTGGACGCGGAAAAGTACGTACCCCAGGAGCAGCCTATAGCGAGGGAGGAGAACGAGAGTAGTACGGCGTATGTACGCAGACTGCAGAGCCTGCTACAGAGTTATGAAACCAAGTCAGAGAAGAAGAACAGTCTATTGCAGCAAAAGGACGAACAGGAAAAGATGCTGGAGGGAATCACCAAAGAGCTGGAGCAGCTGGACGCGGAAAAGTACGTACCCCAGGAGCAGCCTATAGCGAGGGAGGAGAACGAGAGTAGTACGGCGTATGTACGCAGACTGCAGAGCCTGCTACAGAGTTATGAAACCAAGTCAGAGAAGAAGAACAGTCTATTGCAGCAAAAGGACGAACAGGAAAAGATGCTGGAGGGAATCACCAAAGAGCTGGAGCAGCTGGACGCGGAAAAGTACGTACCCCAGGAGCAGCCTATAGCGAGGGAGGAGAACGAGAGTAGTACGGCGTATGTACGCAGACTGCAGAGCCTGCTACAGAGTTATGAAACCAAGTCAGAGAAGAAGAACAGTCTATTGCAGCAAAAGGACGAACAGGAAAAGATGCTGGAGGGAATCACCAAAGAGCTGGAGCAGCTGGACGCGGAAAAGTACGTACCCCAGGAGCAGCCTATAGCGAGGGAGGAGAACGAGAGTAGTACGGCGTATGTACGCAGACTGCAGAGCCTGCTACAGAGTTATGAAACCAAGTCAGAGAAGAAGAACAGTCTATTGCAGCAAAAGGACGAACAGGAAAAGATGCTGGAGGGAATCACCAAAGAGCTGGAGCAGCTGGACGCGGAAAAGTACGTACCCCAGGAGCAGCCTATAGCGAGGGAGGAGAACGAGAGTAGTACGGCGTATGTACGCAGACTGCAGAGCCTGCTACAGAGTTATGAAACCAAGTCAGAGAAGAAGAACAGTCTATTGCAGCAAAAGGACGAACAGGAAAAGATGCTGGAGGGAATCACCAAAGAGCTGGAGCAGCTGGACGCGGAAAAGTACGTACCCCAGGAGCAGCCTATAGCGAGGGAGGAGAACGAGAGTAGTACGGCGTATGTACGCAGACTGCAGAGCCTGCTACAGAGTTATGAAACAGACATTAGATACGTAAAAGAGCAGGAAGAGAGAAAAGAGAGCCTGGAATCGGACATTGACAAGGAGGAGACAAATCTGGTACAGTACAGGCAAGAGGATGAAAAACTGCAGGGTTCCCTGATAGAGGCAGAACGCCAACTGCAGGGACGCGATACACTGCAGAAGGATATTGATGAAAACGAAAAAGAGATGGATGAGGTCATGACCAGCCTGGAAAAAGAGAGGGACGAGGAATCCCGCATCAATGAGCGAATCAGTAATACAAAGTCAGTACTGGACAAGCTGGACACAGACATACAGGAGGCCAGAGTGTACAAGGCAGAGCACGACAAGTGCCAGGATTATGTGGAATGGCTGAACATGTACTTTGTTCCCACGGTGGCGGCAATAGAGAGCAGGGTAATGGAGTCATTACGCTATGACTTTAACGACTCATATAGCGAATGGTACGCCACACTGGTGGATGATCCCACCAAGAACTCGTACATAAACGAAAAGTTTGCGCCGGTACTGGAGCAGGACGGGTATCAACAGAATGTGGATTATCTGAGTGGTGGCGAGAAGACAAGCGTGGCGCTGGCATACAGGCTGGCCATAAACAGTACAATGAGACGGCAGACCCAAGCCCTGAAATCCAATCTAATCATACTGGACGAGCCCACCGACGGCTTTTCCCGGGAACAAATGAACAAGGTCCGGGTAATACTGGAGTCCCTAAAGTCACAGCAGGTAATCATGGTATCCCACGAAAAGGAACTGGAAGGGTATGTAGATCACGTGTTCCAGATCACCAAGAATGAGGGTGTATCATCCGTGCAAAGAATACGCTAGAACCGCAAACAAGTCAGACTTTTCCCGTACACCACGTATGGCAGGCTCACCGGTAATGCAGGGACGGACTGCTGTTTACTACGTATCCTAATATAACAGGAAAATAATGCACCAATCATGCAAGCTGTTACCGAGGATCGTCTTGCACTGTTCGCAGAGATGGAGAAAAAGTACGAGGAGAAGGAATCCCAGTACTTTGTAGGCTTGCTGGATCATGAAGATTTTGTGGTGAGGACACGAGCCACATGCATACTGGTAGACTTTGGCGGTGAGGACAAGGTGCCCCACATAGCACGAGTGTTAAAGAATGATGACAACGAGCTGGTGAGGCACGAGGCGGCATTCTCGCTGGGGCAGATGTCTTACTCCAGTGGGGTGGAGGCGCTAGTGGATGCTACATTGAATGATGAAAGCATGTTTGTGAGGCACGAGGCGGCCATTGCACTGGGTGTTATAGGATCAGATGCATCCCAGGAGGCTTTAGTTAAGGCGCTGGATGATCCTGACAAGCCGGTCTCAGAATCAGCCATTGTGGCACTGTCCAATATTGCATTCATGAGAGATATCAGTCGCAACGAACAGTTTGCTAAACTTACGGGGGGATAAGGTGGACTTTTCAGTTGGCATAATTGCGGCAGTAGGCGTACTTGTTGCGGCCATACTGGGGCTGATAGCCATGTCCCCGGGTGCCCTGCCATAAGTCATTAGGTATTTAGTACCTGCTGAAATAAGCACAAGCATTGTCTGCCATAATAGGCCAAAAGGCGCCAGAGATACAGGTGTCCCAATGGGTCCAGGGTATACCCACCACACTGGCGCAGGAGAAAGACAGGATAGTGCTGATTGAGGTATTCCAGGTGAACTGTCCCGGATGCTTTTTGTACGGAATACCCGAGGCCATAAACATCTACAACCAGTACAAGGACGAGGGGATCAGGGTGCTGGGCATAGCAACGGCATTTGAGGATTTTGACAAGAATACGCCGGAGAATCTCCGGGCCCTGGCAGAGAGCGGCAAGGTCATTGGGGAAACCGAACGCGCCCTGCAGCAGTATGGGCAGCTGCAAAATGGCATTCTCCCATACAAGATACCATTTCCACTGGCTGCGGACAATCTCATAAAGACAGAAGGTAACATAGATGACGGCAAGGTCATATCATTCATCAAGAGTCAGCTGCCGGGATTTGACTCGGAGAGTCCGGACAGGCAGAGGCAGCTGATTCAGCGGGTTAGAAATTACATGCTCTCCAAGGAGTATTCGGCCCAGACCTTTGAGACATATGGGTTGCAGGGGACACCCTCAACTATAGTGGTGGACCGGCAGGGCATACTCAGAGATGTTACGTTCGGCCAGACCGGTAGCATAGAGTCAAAGATCAAGGTCCTCTTAAGGGACTAGCGCGCGTCCTTTCCAACAACGTGTAATTATTACAATAGGTCGTGCGTGAATTTAGAAGTAAACTTGTAGCTATAGGGCAAATCGCTTCTTCATACTAGCATCCTTGTATATTCGTGGATGAGACGTATCGGCCAGTATAACCTCGAACCACTGATGAATGCCGTCCCGGTATACAAAGTATGATCCCAGCAGGCTCATATTTGGATATCTCTCCAAGACCCGGTTCTCCGCCACTTTTTGCATGTTTATGTCTGCCTTTATCTTGGTTACACCTAGGTGTTTTGGACGCCTTCCTCCCCTAGGTCTCTGCTTTCTCATTCCGCCTACGCCAACACGCATGCGTATAACTACGATGCCGTTCTTTGCCTTGTATCCCAGCCGTCTTGCACGTTGCAGTCTGCTGGGTCGCTCTATACGGGTTATGGCATTCTGCTTTCGCCATTCTACTATCCGCTGTCTCAGCTCGGGAGCATTTGTGCGCCACAACTTGGCCCAAGTGGAATCCTGGTAACTCACCATGATGGTATATCGACTCTAGTCCCATTATTAATTCATGCTTCCGGCGACAGGTACAGCAAGTTCCAAAAAGTCAGGCATGGTCATCCCATATGTTCCCGGGACCAAAATCTAAAGTTCCATGAATATAGCGGTCACCATAAGTCTTTGATTTTCATGGCACCTCGTTCCTGGACAGTACCTGGCTTTGGCTTGTCACCATTATTCCCGCCCTGACGCCTCCGGACGACACGCTCTGCCGCCCCATACAGGATGTTCCATGCCGCGTTGATATAGGCGTGAAATTCCTGGTTACATATTGAAAGTGTCCCTAGTTGATCGTGATTTGTCGTCAACGTGTCCACACACGTGACAGGTCTGGCTTGTGTATTTCACTGGCACAGCCTCCAATTCAATCCCCAGTGCCTCGCACTTTTGTACTACTTTCCGGCGGAACTCGCCTACCCGGTTCTCGCGCATGGAACGGTTCATTGCTCTTTTCCGGTTCCCGCCATGACTGGTCATTGCTTTCGGTGATAAATCCTCTAGTACTACCTTGTCCACACCTTTGATGATCGCGTGGACCATTCTATTCGTGGAGTCGTTCGCGATATTATTCGCTTTCTGTCTTAGTCGAGTGATTTGTTTCTCAATCTTTCGCTTCCTGCGCTTACCCTTTCGCGTTCTAATACTCTGGAATGCGCTAATCTCCCGCAATATGGAACAATGTCTCATGTTATGAATAATCGTTATGCCATTCGTGTCAGCTGTTACAGCTAGATGTTTCCCGCCGACATCCACGCAGCAAACAACGCCGGTCGGTAGGTGGTGTCTCCCGTATATTGATGTGAATCTCGAATTAACGTTCCCTGTTCTTGTCAACTCGTTCCACTATACTGAATGGGCGCATGTTCAAGGAACGATCGATTGGTTTGGTTGTTCTCACCACACCAATACCCGGCAGGTATAGTTCGTGAGAACCGCGCCTTATCGGCGGACTTACATAAGACAGTATTACTCTATCATTGTCACGCCGGTGTGGTATGTAATTAGAATGATCCTCGTACGCCCGCCTGCACGCGACAGACGCCTGTAGTATGGCGTCCAGACCATAGTTAGAGGGTAACTCGCGCACCCACTCCAGATCACGGCGCCAATTTGTCAATTCCAGGAACAAACCATTCTTGTTGGACGGGTAAACCGTCTCTTGATGACCGTTCTAGAACGCGGTAGCTGATTCACGGTATGAGTTCACCTGTGTCTAAATTTACGCATAACTGATGGAACAGGTTGTTCTAGTTAATGTGATTTGTGCACAAGATTCCGGAAGACGTGAACTCATATGATTCACGTATAATGAATCACAGACCATATGGTGACTTGGCGGACTCGTTCTTATTCTTGACCTTGGCCGGATCATGCTTCAATTCAAGAGTGGTTCCAGGTATGTAGTAACCGCCCAGCGTGATCTCGGACACCGCTCTATTATAGACATAATCGGATGTGTAACCAAACATCTTGGCGCGCCGGGAGAACTCCTTATCATTCTTCAACGGTATAATGACGGTCTGAATTATGTCATCCATCATCTGGCGATTCTACTCTAGTAGTGGTTCTATATAGTACGGTCCTATACCCGGCAAAGACTTATGGTGGGCGCTATACAATGAGTATTGTTCGGGGTTAGGGCGCTATAAAATATCATAATGAGGAAAGGTCACCATAGCATCCCTCCTTGGGGTAAGGTAAACGCCCACACCACATATCACGCCGCAACAGCATCGTGTGATTCCACAAATATGACGCTTAATAGATCCCTGCTACTACGCTTGTTTATTGTGTCATAGCTGGTATTATGCCGGTTTTTGAGATGCGCCTTGCGGGATTTAATACCATACTCCCGGCACAGTCTGCAAAAGTATGTAGTTTTACGCTCTGCCCTAGGTCTGGCTTGGTCATACGCAACGCTCATCATTACTAATTTATGGCATAGTAGATTTTAATGTTGTCATATATCTTACATTTTGTAATACAATTCCGCCATCATGTATTAAACCTATAAACCGCAGGACAAGACAAACCCAATCGATTTAAGGCGGCAGTATACACCACATGCATGCTCATCAAGATATGCTGTATGGCGCTAGCGGCAGTTGTATCTGCGGCATACGGGGATCCCCTGGAGGTGCATACAACGCAGGAGACATATACGTACGGAGAATATCTGAATATAATCATACAGGTGGAGGAGATAAGCGAACCTGTTGCCATACTAACCATACAGGATATGGAGGGCAAACCCAGTGCGCCCATACAGGTACCACTGCAAGGGCTGAATACCACATTTCCCGCAACATTCCCCTTTGATCTTGAGTATCCCGCAGGCCAGTACAGGATACAGGCAGAGTATTCTGGTTACACGGCAGAGACAGTCTTTGAGCTTGTAGAGACCGATGGCATAGTGATTCCCAACCTAATTCGGCAGGTCGCCATTTACTGGATTAGTGGCCAGGTATCCGGGGAGGTGTATACTGATATTTTGGCAGAATTGTCGGATCAGGGTATCCTGACTATTCCGGATACGCAGTTGCAGGGAACCATACCTGCATGGGTTATGATACCTACTGTGTTATGGTTACAGGATCTAATAGACAATAGCACATATGTCAATCTCATTCAGTACTTGGTAGATCAAGGCATCATAATAGTAGGCGCGTAAGAACCACACAAACAGTACGTGACTGCGCCCACCGGCTTTGGCAAATATCACCCATTATGAGCGACCCTGCATACATGCGTCATTCTGTAACCGCACAGAATATACCAGGTACAAGTTCATTCCCAATCGCGATCAGCCGTGTAAACGCCGGTTAACTCATACGATGGCTTGCAGTACAAGGAATACGCCATTTCATGATGCCGCATATGAATTCAGAAATACAGGCAGAGTCATTCATGTGAAAAATCAATGCTACGCCAACCGACTTGTAATGTATGAAAAGTCGGTCCGCTAGTCATTGGCATCCCGCTCCATCCATTTTACATTATTTGCCCTAATTGCCTGGGTCGCCTTTTTATTCCTGAAGCGATGTTTCGTCGTTATCTATATCTAGTGAGAAGTGCAATCTTCTCTCATTGTAGTAGTCAACATAATCCCGGAGACTGTCATAATGCCATATCTCATTGGACTCTTAAATAAGAGTCCCCTCGTCCTCAATCATTCCATGGAAGCGCTCCAGTTGTATGAGTTCACCTGTGTCTAAATTTACGCATAACTGATCGCGACAGTTAAAGAACCGGTTCTTTTGTGCATAAGATTCCGGAAGACGTGAACTCATACCTCCAGTTTGCCATTTGTCTACGGGTGGTATGGTCTGGAATTGATTAGTATGATGTCTTGATTCAGCAGTTCTTCCTAGAATAGTGGGTTTCCAGTTCTTTTTGCCCTTTTATTGTCCTACGAAACACGCGCCGTTATCCGAGATGCAGGGGCGCCGAATCGTTTCATTGACAGTCTCAGTAATAGAGTGGCGTTCTCTGAGGTTGCATGCTAGAATAGTGCAGCTCCGACTATACACCTGGATGCATCATCTATGAGATTCAGTCCCCTGAAGCGCTCATCTTTTCATGACATGGCAGTGCCACATTGCATTGGAATATTTACGCTCATAGCGTACCCACTCTGATTTGTGATGAGACTGTCGTGCCGTTCTTTTTCATTATGCGATATACTGCGCGATATGTATTATGTCTAAGCCTCTTTGCAATACGTACTACTCCGGCGGGATCCTTGCTGTATGCTTCAGTTACCATTCGTATCTGGGTGGCGGTGATTGGTATCATGGGCCTGCCCATCTTTACTCGAGTCGTTCCCGTCCTCTGGTTCACAATCTTCGTACGTGTCTTGTTTCGGGTCTTGAGCTATATTGGTTGTGGCAACGCCTCTTTTGTCTTGATTCCTCTGTTATTCTCTTTACCATCTGGCTTGTGCAATCTGAACTACTGTACGCCGGATCCTAAGCGGACTTACTTTTCGTACTATTGAGATTATAGATAAACGGCGGTTAAGTTATATGTATCGTGTAATTTTCTTTACTGTAATGAAAAAACGAGTTAGCATGGTGCTCACTGCGGCAGTTGTTGCTGTTGTGGGCGCTGCACTAATTGGTAGTACTTTTACTCAGTCTCAATTGTCCACCGCGACCTCTGATCCTCATGTTATGGATCAAATTCGCGCAATGGGCGGACTCCAACTGGTTATGCCCGAGGCATTTGCGGATGTCACATGTGATAACATAGATACCACCGGACGTACAGTGGTAGAGTTCAATTTGACTGGTGAATCAGTAGAGCTGCCAATTATGGGTGGAAATACCTATCAGGCAATGACCTTTAGTGGTCAAGTACCTGGTCCCACACTCAGAGTAACCCAAGGTGATGTGGTAATGATGACCCTTACTATACCTGCTGATGAGCTTACGGCTCACGGTAATGACATGCACTCAAGTCAGATGTCATCTGCCAACTTTGGTGCAGTCTGGCCCGGATCTTCCGAGACATACTGCTACATTGCAGAATCCGCGGGTGTCTTCAAGTACCACTGTTCCGGAATTGATCTGGCTGCCATGGACCAGCACGTACTGTCTGGCATGTATGGTATCGCCATTGTTGATCCACTGGATGGTTACAAGAAGCTGATGGTAGAAAAGACCAAAGTCGTTAACGGCGAGGTAGTCTTGGATAGGATGATATATGATGCTGATGCACTGGAGTTCCAACTTCAATACAATCAGCTCTATCTGACTGAGGCTGGCACCTATGACATGGTCGCGATGATGGGTCACCAGAATACCGGTACTGTGGTAAATGGTATGCAGTTTGGCTATGTGCCTAATGGCGTACACAACTTGCTCATTAACGGTGACATGGGAAGCAACATATTCGTGGCTCAGCCATGGAATGGTCTTGATCTAGAACAGTACCAATCCCAGCTACTATACGTTGAGACCGGTCAGCATGTCCGAATATTTGTGGAGAACCAGGGTAATGAATCAGTATTCTTCCACATTGTAGGTGAGATACTGGACAGGGTTACCCAGGGTAACCGTGTAGTATCTGCCGCAACCGAGACATGGAACTTGGGTGGCTCACAGAACATGATAGTAGATCTGGTCTTTGATGTTCCAGGTACCTATGCAGCAGTGAACCACGACTATGCAGCAATCTACTCTGGCGCGGCTACAGTATTTGTAGCAGGTGATCCCTTCGGCCTAAATGAGCGTCTAATGGATGCTGGTGTCCTTACTGAGCCGGTTCCATCATACGCATATGTACTGGGCAATCCCAGCGATGCAGTTCCGCCCATGGGTATGAACAGTATTGCTCATCCTGCCATTAACATACACGGTTTGTACACAGATGAGGTAGTGGAGCAAAAGAGAAGCGAGGGCGCACTAGCACTCTGGGAAATCGTTCCTACACTACCACCAATCTAGACATTTTCATTTTTTATATGATTATATACTACTATTCTGGGTAGACATACATGACTAATGTATTGGTATGCGACGAGGTAGACCCGGTCTTGCCCAAGATACTGATAGACAATGGTATGGCCGTGACCTATCAACCAGATATAGATACAAAGACACTACTACTGGACATTGCCAAATATGATCATGTAGTGGTACGCAGTCGTACCCGAATAACCGCGGAGATGATACAGAATGCGCGAAAATGCAAGGTTATTGCCAGGGTCGGTGTCGGACTTGACAATATAGACCAGAAGGCAGCCGCGGAGAAGAATATACGGGTAGTTAATGCTGTCGAGGGAGCCATGAATGCGGTGGCCGAGCTTGTAATTACCCTGATGCTCTCGCTGGCCAGAAATGTTCCCCGTGCAGATCGCACCCTGCGGGGTGGCCAGTGGGTCAAAAAGGACCTAAAGGGTACTGAACTGCGGGGCAAGTATCTGGGCATTGTAGGCGTGGGTAACATCGGCAAGCGATTGGCACGCCTAGCACGGGCATTTAACATGAATATAATCGGATATGATGTAATGCCAATTGATCCACAATTGGTAAGCGAGGTGGGCATGATAAAGGCCGACCTGGATACCTTGCTACAGAGTGCCGATTACGTATCGTTGCATGTGCCGCTCTTGGACTCCACACGACACCTTATTGACGCTAGGCGACTGTCACTTATGAAGAAGGGATCCTGCATAATAAACACGTCCAGGGGGGGTACCATAGACGAGACTGCCTTGTATAATTCCCTGCTTGAGGGTCACTTGGGCGGCGCGGCACTAGACGTCTTTGAGAATGAGCCCGCTACCGATACGCCCTTGGCTAAACTGGACAATGTGGTTCTCACTCCACATATTGGCGCGCAGACACGCGAGGCTCAGAAACTTGCGGCAAATGTAATTGCCGAGAAACTGGTCCAGATAGAGCGGGGCGTACTGTGAGAGTCTCAGGATTCAGTACTTTCGCGTTCTAATTCATTTTTAAACTACTTTTACATCTGATAGTGTGATGAGATATGGTGTGTCCCTTGTGGCATTACTGGTCTTGGGAATAGGTATGGCCACTGCACAAACGCCCGACTTTGTGGAAGACGGGGTTGGCCCGGAGATATATGTAGAGCGATACCTAAACGAGGCAGAGTTTATCACTTGGTATGATACGTACTATCCGGATATACCCTTCCATGAGGCACTGCAGATAAGCCAAGCACAGTACGACGAGATGGTAATGCAGATAGCCAGCGAACAGTGTGAGGCAAACGAGCACATGGTGGACGGACAGTGCATTCCAGTCCCGGCAGATTGCGGGCCTGGCACGGTAATGTCCGATAACCGGTGTGTTGTAGATCCGGCAATGGGGCCAATGCTGAACACGAACGAGGCTGTATTCCAGGCGCAAGGTGAGGGCTTGCAGCTTGGCGTGGCTGCGGCCGCGGGCTTTGGTATTGCCATAGGCATACTTCTATTCCTGTGGTTACCCTCCCGGATTAGAAAAAGGATGTCCAAGTAGGATAACCTGGCGACAGTGTTTTCTTGATGTATTATTATGGGGTTCTGCCCAAATTAGTGTGGTAGTGGTCCAGGTTGTGCACCATGAATACACAACAGAATCCCATTATGTGAATCCGGTACCATAACGAATGAACTTTGATACTGGTCTCCCGCATTTGACATTCGGTTGGCGTAATCAATGTACGAAAAGTAAGTCCGCTTAGGATCCGGCGTACAGTAGTTCAGATTGCACAAGCCAGATGGTAAAGAGAACAACAGAGGAATCAAGACAAAAGAGGCGTTGCCACAACCAATATAGCTCAAGACCTGAAACAAGACACGTACGAAGATTGTGAACCAGAGAACGGGGACGACTCGAGTAAAGATGGGCAGGCCCATGATACCAATCACCGCCACCCAGATACGAATGGTAACTGAAGCATATCACAAGGATCCCGCCGGAGTACGTATTGCAAAGAGGCTTAGACATACATATCGCGTAGCATATCGCATAATGAAAAAGAACGGCACGACAGTCTCATCACAAGTCAGAGTGGGTACGCTATGAGCGTAAATATTCCCATGCAATGTGGCACTGACATGTCACGAAAAGATGAGCGCTTCAGGGGGACTGAATCTCATAGATGATGCATCCAGGTGTATAGTCGGGGCGGCACTATTTGAGCATGCAACCTCAGAGAACGCCGCTCTATTACTGAGACTGGCAATGAAACGATTCGGCGCCCCTGCATCTCGGATAACGGCGCGTGTTTCGTAGGACAATAAAAGGGCAAAAAGAACTGGAAACCCACTATTCTAGGAAGAACTGCTGAATCAAGACATCATACTAATCAATTCCAGACCATACCACCCGTAGACAAATGGCAAACTGGAGCGCTTCCATGGAATGATTGAGGACGAGGGGACTCTTATTTAAGAGTCCAATGAGATATGGCATTATGACAGTCTCCGGGATTATGTTGACTACTACAATGAGAGAAGATTGCACTTCTCACGGGATATAGATAACGGCGAGACACCACTCCAGGAACAAAAAGGCGACCCAGGCAATTAGGGCAAATAATGTAAAATGGATGGAGTGGGATGCCAATGACTAGCGGACCGACTTTTCATACATTACACCGTTTATCTATAATCTTGTATCATTATATTGTGCGATTAATATGATAATAATTCCCCCGGTAACCATTCAGGTCTTCCTGTTCCAGACATTAGACTAACATATTTTGGGACAAAGTAGTCACATGTTGCCCCCGTTAATCCTGACTTGTCCGCTTTTGTGATCTAAACAGTTACGTCCCATTGTTTGTCTTGCCAGTCCGCATGTTTGTGTGGGGAATCAGGCATTTTTGCCAGGATCCCACACATGGTAAGAAGCCTGCGACATGCAGTTCACCAAATATATAAAAGCATTATGTCTCATGCATATGAGAAAAAAGATCTTGCCGAAGGGATTACTCTCTGGCAGAAAACATCACAAGAGCACGGATCCCAAGACAAATATACAGACATTCCAAGGCAAGGCTTTTCGCTGGATAGACGTAGAGAGTCCACAGAGGGAGGATATGGAGAAACTGGCCGCGGAGCTGGGATTTCACGGACTAAACGTGGAGGATTGCCTGGCCAAATTTGAGCTGCCAAAGCTTGACAGCTACAAGGACCACTTTTTTGCAGTACTGGGCGTCCCCCCACTGGAAGACAGCGGGGACCTCCGCTATGCACAGCTGTCCATGTTTGTGGGGAGTGATTACCTGGTTACCGTTCATCAGGGCGACCTGCAACCACTAAGTGAGATGGCGCGCATGTGTGCCGAGGAGTCCAGGGACAGTCCACTGATGAAGACTCCCGGATTTTTGGTACACGGCATAGTGGATATGCTGGTGGATGACCTGTTGCACATGTCCCGCAGAATAATAGCCAATCTGGAAGACATGGAGGACCAGGTCTTTGATGACATGAGCTCCATGGCCAGGGAAATATCGTTACTGCGCAGAGACATAAACAAGCTGCGCCGCATGGTAACCCCGCTAAAGAAGTTTGTAGACGAGATATCCACCAATATAGAACGGTTTGAGGCAGGCACGGGCTTGGAACTCTACTTTGATGATGTTATAGATCACCTGGCCAAGGTTATAGAGACACTGGAGGAATCACGGGAGACCATGGAGATTTACAAGGATACGGATTTCATGCTCAGTACAGAAAAGACCAACAAGGTTTTGGCAATTCTTACAATAATATTCACCCTGGCCATACCCGCCACGGTTATCGGTACATTATACGGAATGAATGTTGCACTGCCCGGGGCGAGTCTTCCGGAATCAGGAGACTATACAGCGTTTGTTGGAATAGTGATAGCATCCACTGTCCCCGCAGGAATAATGTTTGTCTACTTTAAGCGTCTGGGGTGGATGTAGTCTCCTGGACAAATATGTCAATATTGGTCAGACTTTTTTGCAACGAGTCCGGAATTGCTATGAGTAAGCCGGAACCGGCAGTCACGTTACTACAGTATCCGGTATAGCTGTGCCGGTTTGACACGCTACACCCGGGCTCGGTATACCTTTCAAAGGAATCCTGATAGTAGTCGGCGTAATCCGGCATAAATGGTACAAAGTGGGCATCAAATGCCACACCGGGATCGTTAATAGATATGGAGTATTGTAATGTAGAAGATGACTCGCTAGTACAGACAGGTATGAACTGGACGTACCCGTTACGAATGGTGTCATACTGTACAGAATCCGAGTAGGTGGTGTTTGGTATGTCCGGGAGGAGAGGTGAGTACGGATCCGTGTTTATCTGCGTACCCTGAGCGTAAGATACCAGACTGCGCAGTGTGTCAGATCCATACCGGTATAATGGGGGACTCCAGCTGCTCTCACAGTTTGAGAGTCCATGGTAAAGCAGAACTGCCTCCCTGCCGTTCTGCGTTACAATTTGATTTGTATTATACACCACATCATCCGGCAATGACTGGTGACCCCAAGATAGCGTAACATCATACAGTATGTTGGCCGGGGCGCTGTTCCAGCCGGGTTGTAGATGTACGTATACGGAATACTTGTCCAGCGATTGTTGGGATGGTGAGACGTATAGATGATGCCCGTATAGGGCATTAAGTAGTATTAGACCCAGTGCTGCTGCAATTATAATGCCGTAACGTATGCTACGCACAGTACTCAGATGGTCTTAGAGTTATTTAATTCAATTTATTATAGTTAGTTTGTTGCATAACTCCAAACAAGTTAGATTAAAAATGTATGTGAGAAACGGTTTGAGTATTTTCGTTATTCTGTCATAGTGATTACTAACTTGGATCAAGTATTACATCTGAGATTTTTTAAACAAACTTGATGGTATTCACCGACAATGCAAGTACGTCCAGCGGGAGGCTATTTGGCTTTGATCATGTATGGGATTGAAAAGGCTAACCATAACAAGGAGGGTGCTCCCTACCAGTATGCCGTGGGCATGTTACATGACACTGAGAACGGCATTAGGTATGAGATACAGGCAGGTATCCGGATTCCTTGCAGGACTACTGGAAGAGCACCAAACCCCGCACTACTCCACTACAGACGCGGAAAAGATCTTGACATCGACAAGGGGAATGGCATGATTGTCGGCACAGACAAAAAGCTGACTAGAACCATGATTGTGGACTCGACCGGCCTTGAATCGTGGCGAGTGGATAAGAGCCAAATGGAAAAAGACGCGGATTCATCAGTGCTTGCGGACTGGGAGAGCATATGCATTTACGGTTACCGGCGAGTGGGTTGGGGATACGCACATGTTAAACAATGCAGTACTGGGCTCGTATGCAGAAGAGTCACAACTGGACAGGGAGCACACCCTGGAATTGGAAAGTTCCGGACCCATTGCAACAGTTGCCATCTCTGGCAGGACCAACAGATAAGCCACCACCCGGAAACGCGCTTGCTAACTGCGTACCGCCATTACCGAATAATGATGACAAGCGCGCATTTAATCTGGAATTACTTGTGGATGGCGCATACGCGTCCAGGGATAACATGAAATTGTGCAGTGATAATCGAATCCGGACAACCATTCCACCTCAGCTAAATTCCACCAAAGGAAAGGCAACTCATGGGGGACTTGTAGTCTTGGAGGAAGTCCGGAATCGCCCATTTTCCGCCTTTCTGATGAGGAAAAGGTCGAAAACAGTATGAGTTCACCGGTGTCTAAATTTACGCACAACTGATAGAACCGGTTACCAGTTAATGTGATTTGTGCACAAGATTCCGGAAGACGTGAACTCATACCGAAAACAAGCAGTACTGGAAGGCGGCAAAAGGGTACAACAGGCGATGGATAATCGAGATAATCATAGAACCGGTTCACGTTCAAACGATTATTCGGACACAGATTAATGGCGCGGAAATGGGATAACATAGTACAGGAAATCACAATGAGGGTAGCCAAGTACAACGAGTGGGTGGACGCGGCAGCAACGTAGATTACGACATGGGGAACCGGTATTCTGTCAAAGTCAGTTATACAACAAACTCGTTTCACACGAGTCTGTGTGGGAAAACCCATGATGCTAGGTCAATTGTTTGTATCTAACCACTTGGTTTAGACGTGCAGGGTGGGAGAAGTGATTCTGCGCATACGGTCTACTGTAAGAAAATTTCTATACATAATGAAATTTTATGCACTTATAGCACTTGCGGCTCTAAGTATGGCAGCAATTCCTGCCATGGCAGATGAGCACTCATCATATTGGCTAGTCACTACTGTCTGTATAGTATATGATAATGGTAATGAGGCTAGGCCTGACTGTGAGGTGACTAACGAGTATGTAGAGATTAGGGAAGGTCCTCCTCCACCCACTGTGGATGTAACTATACCTGAGGGCGCACTATTTCCTGATGGCAGAAATACTGATATCTACTTTTCACCATCCAGTATAGGTGGAGTCCGGGACAGAAGTGGTCTGGACCAATAATGATAACGTACTGCACTCTGTGACTGGTAATCCCCATCCCGATGGGAACTTTGACACATTAATTGATAATGGCGAGAGCTTTGCCTTCCAGTTCGGCACTGTATGCACATACGAATACGGTTGTGTCCTGCACCCGTGGACAATTGGCGAAATAGAGGTAGTTGATGCCATGATGGACGATCTTGCTGTTCAGGAATTTGTAGACGAGCTAATTGCCCTATACATGGACAATGGCGATGATGCCTTTGACATGATTAATGCTATGATGGAAGTAGATGCTGAACTAGCAGGATATGTTGTAGACGCAAATAGTAATATGATTGTAGCTCATATACGGCACCGGAGTTTGTGGGACTTGATGTTGGACTTGTTCTCAATAATGCACTATTACCAATAGACGTGTTTAGAGATCTGGTCAATAAATAGTGATGGCGTTTGGTTGAGCTATCCAGTTCCGGATCAAGATGGTAATATAGTTGGTTATGAGCGTGGCTGGTTTAAGTATTATGATGGTTATGCCTTCGGTGGCCGCCTTACTGTTGGCGAGGATGTAAGAGTAATGGGTGTTGTTGAAGAGATGATTAGTCTATACGAACGAAATCCAGACACCGCCTTTGATACTATAAACTCGTTTATGTCAGATGATCCAAACTACCCATTCGTACTTGATATCTATACACTGTCTGCAGTAGCTCATGGACAGAATCCAGACTTGGTCGGTGATGTAGATGCCGCCGCTGTGGTATTCTTTAGATCCAGTGTGTCTCTTGAAGAGTTCCTTGCTCTAGAAGAAGGTGAGGGTGTTTGGTCAGAGTATGTGTTCACAGATCTATCAACAGGCGAAGACGCCTCCAAGCTTTCTTGGATAGTGCTGCATGACAGTTATCTGTTTGGTTCAGGTTACTACCCATAATCATTGAATCTTTAGTTTTTGTTATTTTTCTAATGTAGTTGTTTAAGTCACGTATGGCGACTACCATAAGTCTCTGGGCATACGTACAACACCTGTCTTGTATGCCACCGGCTTATGGAACATATAATATATGCAAATACCCGCATACGTTTATCTCTAATATGTCATTGCACTTTATCCGGTAAAATATACGGAGCCACGCACCGGTGTAATTTTTCATATGAACCATTCCCATAAACCAGAGAATATATTGAACCCAAAAAGTAAGCTCACAATGCAATACAAGCTAAGCCATATTCGACATATGTGGCGCCAAGAATCCAACTCGTTTGGATACTACCATCTTCCGGAGGAGAATGTGCGTAATGATATGATTCAATCCATAAGATGCGGACTTGAATCAAACCCAAAATACATACTGCCAAAGTTCTTGTATGACAGGCAGGGTTCCAAGCTTTTTGACGAAATATGTTGTCTACAGGAATACTATCAAACACGAACTGAGTCGGCCATACTAAAGATAATCAGACACGAACTTGCACGGTATATGCATGCCCCCTTCCGTTTGGTGGAGCTGGGTAGTGGCGCTTCCACAAAAACTCAGTACATTCTGGATGCCATGCTGGATGTCAGCCCAAATCCGGAGTACATACCAATAGATATTTCAGATGCCATGGAAGATTATGCAGAATCGCTAACTGGGAGATACCCCAATTTACTCATAACTGGAATAAAGGATACGTACGAGGGCGGTCTGGATATAGTAGGTAGAATGGATGGTCCATCTAATCTTATCGCGTTCTTGGGATCAAGCCTAGGCAATATGACGCCCAGTCAATCCTATGATCTTTTAGTCACACTACGTCGTGTTATGCGACCGCAGGATCTCTTCCTGATTGGGTTGGATATGGTAAAAGACACGTCAATGCTGGAATCTGCATACAACGACTCATCCAGCGTAACCGCCAAATTCAACATGAACATTCTAAAGCGACTAAACAGGGAACTGAATGCGAATTTCGACCTAGACCTGTTTTCACACTATGCCACATATAACCAGAAACAGTCTCGCATTGAGATGTACTTACGCTCAGAAAAGGACCAAACGGTGGATCTGCCAAAAGCCGGAATTCAGATAGGCCTACACAAGGACGAGCTAATTCATACAGAGAACTCTTACAAGTACACTATAACCGATATCCGTACAATGGCGGATAAGTGCGGCTTCTCCATCGAGAGACTGTGGCGTGACGATGACGAATTGTTCTCATTAACCCTCATGTCTATCAAATAACTCCCAGTAGGTATAACTCACGCTTTTGATATCCTGCTCCCGCCCTAGCATTGTCTCAACAGAAACTATGGCGCCTACCATAAGTTTTTGCCGGGTATGGGGCCGTACTTTTATAGAACCACCATATGATGGTTAACATAATTTGGACCATCATTATACCGTTGAAGAACAATAAGGAATTCTCCCGTATGAGTTCACCTGTGTCTAAATTTACGCATAACTGATGGAACAGGTTGTTCTAGTTAATGTGATTTGTGCATAAGATTCCGGAAGACGTGAACTCATACATTCTCCCGGCGCGCCAAGATATTTGGTCACACATCCGATTATGTCTATAATATAGCGGTGTCCGAGATCACGCTGGGCGGTTACTACATACCCGGAACCACTCTTGAATTGAAGCATGATCCGGCCAAGGTCAAGAATAAGAACGAGTCCGCCAAGTCACCATATGGTCTGTGATTCATTATACGTGAATCATCTACCGCGTTCTAGAACGGTCATCAAGAGACGGTTTACCCGTCCAACAAGAATGGTTTGTTCCTGGAATTGACAAATTGGCGCCGTGATCTGGAGTGGGTGCGCGAGTTACCATCTAACTATGGCCGGGGGTGCCATACTACAGGCGTCTGTCGCGTGCAGACGCGCGTACGAGGATCATTCTAATTACATGCCACACCGGCGTGACAATGATGGAATCATACTATCATGTGTAGGGCCACCAATCCGTCGTGGTAAGTTCGAGTTGGACCTGTGCGGTTTTGGTGTGGTGAGAACAACCAAACCAATCGATTATTCCCGGGACATGCGCTCACTCAGGATAGTGGAACGAGTTAACAAGAGCAGGGAGCGTCAATTCGAGATTCACATCAATATACGGGAGAGACCACCTACCGACCGGCGTTGTTCGCGGCGTGGATGTCGGCGGGAAACATCTAGCTGTAACAGCTGACACGAATGGCAGAACGATGGTATGAGTTCACCTGTGTCTAAATTTATGCACAACTGATCGCGACAGTTAATGTGATTTGTGCACAAGATTCCGGAAGACGTGAACTCATACGATAATATGACACCCGGTGAAGCCGCGGGTATTCGTATTGATGGAGATAACAAGTATCTTACAATAATTCAGAATGCTGCAAAGTTGTAGTATGTACCCAATTTTACACTTCATTCTATGTACCTACTTCTTTACAGCTCCATTCAGACATGGGGGGCTCAGGGCCTGTATGAGTTCACCTGTGTCTAAATTTACGCATAACTGATCGCGACAGTTAATGTGATTTGTGTATAAGATTCCGGAAGACGTGAACTCATACGAACGATGATCCATGACATGAGACATCGTTCCATATTGCGGGAGATTAGCGCACTCCAGAGTATTAGAACGCGAAAGGGTAAGCGCAGGAAGCGAAAGATTGAGAAACAAATCACTCGACTACGACAGAAAGCCAACAACATTGCGAACGACTCCATGAATAGAATAGTCCACGCAGTCACCAAAGGGTAACCGTTGTATGAGTTCACCTGTGTCTAAATTTACGCATAACTGATGGAACAGGTTGTTCTAGTTAATGTGATTTGTGCATAAGATTCCGGAAGACGTGAACTCATACTAACCGTTTAGGTCGCCCCTGGCAAAGAGAAATGTATTTCACCAGATTGTTCTTGGCGTAATAGACTAACTTGCCCCAAGTATTGACAGGCGCATATCAGTCGTGTTGAGTCCACGCTTTCTCCACGTCATCATGCAGGTCAGGATGTTCTCGACTACCTGCATACCCTTGTTCGAACACCAAGACATGTGGTATCTTGCGATGTATGACGAAGCGGAGCAGCATGCGCTCAGACTCGTTATTAGTGGGGGCCATACCAGGGTAGCGCAGGAATGTAAACAGATTTGGAGATGCGCCTTCCAGCTTATCGCCGAATTTTACGCCCAGCTTTTGCCACTGGGTGGCAATGGAGAGTACACTCATCTGAAGCGAATCTAGAATATCCGGAGTCACCTCTTCAGGATTCATGTCCCGGGCCTCGGCGTATATTTCCTGAAGCATTTTATGTAATGTTTCCGGTGGACCGGGCCCGGATGCATCTTTTGGTTCCCGTAATATGTGTGCCCAGCACCTCTGTATTGTCAAATATGTTATATCCGGCATATCCGTCACACGTGATTGGCTTGTCCAAGATATTTGGATAACTATTTTTGATTACTGTTGATGAGCGCGATTGTTCCAGTGTATATGCCACGCTGTCATTTCCGCTACATACCCACGCGTATGCAGTCTTGCCGTTCAGTGAGGGGGTCTCATCCATCAGTATTAGATTTGGATAAATCGTCCCTGATTCCTTCCACTTCTTTTACCATTTTTTCAGATGCGGCTTCCAGCACATACCTGCATTGGCATCGGCCCATGCTCCACAGTACTTCTTTTACCATTTTTTCAGATGCGGCTTCCAGGGCGTGCTGTATTGTTGCCTTGCATGATTGCGCTTCATACATTTGCATGCTATCGGCGATACCCTGTAGTGTTGAGCCATTGTCATATGAGTTGATCATGATGGTTAGTAAGTTGGGTCCAAACTGCGTGCCGGGGGATCACTCCGGGTTCATGTACCGTATCCGTAATGAATGGCATTTCCCGGCACTCCTCTGTTATGTGTGCGGTAACCTCCGCTTTCGGAATGGCGGGTATGTCTGTTGTGGCATTTCCCGGTCTTTTCGAGATTCATAGAGCCGCATTTTGAGCATTTGTCAGGTGTCTTGCGCACTATTTTGTCCGGCTTTCTGTTGTGGGATTGGCCCTTGTGCCCATTCTTACGGCCGCGCTGGATTGGGAGTTTTTGTGGCATTTGCCTTTGTGTGGCTCTTTTAGTCCTCTCCGGGATGGAGTTCTGGGATGGTGGGGTATGCGGGTTCTCATAATATTTTACTTGATTTCAATTTGAGCCTGCATGTCAATTACTGTCTCCAGATTCCTGATCCACGCAGTCTGTATATGGTTGAACGTCTGGTATTCGCCATTGATCCTGACTACTTTCTTGTATGCGCCCATGAGATTTGTGTACTTGTCAGTGTAAGAGTTTGCCATCCGGGAGCTTTACAACAAATTAGTATTTATGCTTGCGGACGAACCGTTCCTTTGCGCACGCTAAACGTTTTAGTTCCTTGTGCTGCTCTATGGCGATTGCCTCCAGCTCCCTGATCCGTGCATCCAGTACCCGGCTGATCGCAGTACGCTCCTCATTACTCTTGGTCAGTCTATTGATCTCATCCATGAGTCAGGCATTCCTGTCACGTAACATCTTGGCTTCCGGGTCTTCCATCTGGCGTGCATTGACGTAACCAGGATATATGGCTGACGTAAAGCTGACCCCTCACGCGACCTAAACGGTTACCACCAAAGGTGTAGACAAGGTAGTACTAGAGAATTTATCACCGAAAGCAATGACCAGTCATGGCGGGAACCACAAAAGAGCAATGAACCGTTCCATGCGCGAGAATCGCGTCGGCGAGTTCCGCCGGAAAGTAGTACAAAAGTGCGAGGCACTGGGGATTGAATTGGTATTTGTGCCAGCGAAATACACGAGGGGGCGGTTTACCCACCCAACGAGCAAAGCCTGTCACATGTGTGGCCATGGTATGAGTTCACCTGTGTCTAAATTTACGCACAACTGATCGCGACAGTTAATGTGATTTGTGCACAAGATTCCGGAAGACGTGAACTCATACTGGCCATGTAGACAGGGAATCACGATCAACTAGGGGCAGAGGAACAGGCTTACCCGTACCCGATGTAACCAGGAGTTTCATGCCGATATCAACGCGGTATTTAGTAACCGGTTCCCCTGCACAGGGCGGCTGAGTGTGTCCATTCACAGACAATACCAAATACGTTCGGCAGATAACATTACACAGTAGAATAGTGACACCCGAAAACTAAACCGTCCCGAGAAAGATTGCCGTATACTGACATGAAATACAACTAAATAACATGTGTTGGCAACGATGATTATTCCTATACAACTTATATAAACTCTGTAAGCTCACACTTACCGCAAGTACGTCTGTTTTTGTGATTGGACATAAACACACCCCGGCCGCATCTTGAACAAATTTTTCTTTCTCTCATTACTTTGTCACCCGCTATTTTGTAGTAGGTGTGTACCTTGGGACTGTATCCTTTTTTACTCATTATTCCCCTTCCTCCTCGGAACTATTCTCCAGCCTCTTGAACACTGTTGGATTAACATGCATTCGCGCCAATTTCTCGTCATCATACACATAGAAGGTGCCGGTAACGGTGGTTGTACCAACATGATTACGGAGTCGTATTGGAAGTATGGTTTTGTCATGCAAGTTAAATTCGGAGACCACCATCTCAATTGCCTGACTCTTTTTCAGCTTGCCACCCAATCCCACAAAGTCGCAGGTTATCTCTCTTCGTGAGAGTAAACCGTTTTTATGATCGGTGGACACTTGTATTATGGACACTACGAACTATCCATTATAGTTTTCATATAAACCTAAAGGATAGACCGTGTTTATTGCATAACTGACTTTGATTACAATCAATACAAGTTCACGTATTTGTAAATTTCCTGCGCAGATTGTACTAATTATGGCTACGCGTGAATGAGCATGGGCGGACTCATGCCTTGTGTCGTGCATTTACTCCTCGTATGATGTGTCTGGATTCGCAGACGACGAATCACGACGATTGGCGCACTCAAGCAAGCAATTAATACGTGACCTCATACCAATCATGTGCTTATGGCAGCAATTAGTTTTGCATAAATTTAGACATGTGCAAACAGTATGAGTTCACGTGTTTTGATCACATAATAAGATAGAATGCATCCCAGTTTTTTAATTATAATTGCATTCTGGCAGCAACCTCGTTCATTACAGAAAGGCCCTGAGCCCGCCATCTCTGAACACATGTGGACATGCGGCGCATTACACCCTTTATCTGGCCACTAATCTTGCGGAATACCACTGCGTATCAGAACCGGTTACACTGCTCCGCTGGATTGTTGGTGGGCTCCACACTGTCATATTCTAGGAATACGAACATGCCTGGTATGGCCTTATTCAATCCTTTTACCTTCTTTTGCAGTTCAGTATCCTCAACATCATAATACTGATGCATCTGCTCCTGTCTCAAATGAGTGTCGTAATTGCGCGGACGGCCCGCAGCGATTCACGTGCGCTCCGGAACAATTCTTTCAAATCGTTGTCAAGTTTGATCCGGGCGTCCTGATCACCGGGATCGATATAGAATCCTGCATGTAATATACTGGTATCGCGCAATAAATGCGCCCAGATGGTGCTTCCCACCGTCATCAAACCGGCGATACACAACGTACCTGTCTGTGACTATCGCGCCCTGGTAACCGTTCAGGTATTTGCCCACTACATATGAACTCCTACTTTTGTATATCATCCACTCTTCGGCCCGCATCCCCCATATCCAGCCACGCTTACCCGCCAGTGATATACCAGTTTCGTCCACATGAATGCTGGGTGATTTTATTATATTCTCATAAATTGTTTCCATAAATGATTCGCATGCATCGGCGGCCCTGGCAATTATGTTGTTTACCTCACCCACCGATATATTCAGGCCGAAGAGATCCCTCGAAATTACAGGTATGCGCTTTATTGGAATCTTTTCCGCACGCAATGCAGTGATGGCACCACATCTCAAAACCACCACTCTCTGGGACGCCCGCTGCTGAAGCCAGTTGTTTTTTGCCGCACATACATGTGGCCATTTCTATCACATGAAGGGTCTACTCTATTCTGGCTGGTATTAATTCCGTTATGTGTCGTTGTTTCCAACCACTTTTTCTCATTATATTGCCGGTATGAGTTCACGTGTTTTGATCATTCACTAAGTAGATTGGTATGGCAATATTTTACTTAAATACCAAATTTGCAATAAGAATCTAATGAGAAGACGCCGGTCCTATAAGGAATTGGAACTGGAAAATAAACTTCTTCAGGATACCCTTGCGTCTACCGAGAAAGATCTTGCACATTACAAGGAACGTGTGAGAGTATTGGAAGCATATGTGTCCCGCACCACAAAAGAAATACGAAATCTCACACAAGATTTCCAAATTATTAGGAATTATGTAAATGAATTGAATGAGAAATTAAAAGAAAAACAGGGGAAAATTGCGGTACTCACAACGCGACTTAAATATTATGAGAATGCTCACTCGCCACCATCCCTTCAATCCCTCCAGTACAAGAAGCGAAAACAGGAGGAACAGAAGCAGGGAGATAATAAGAAACAGAAAGAAGCCAGTACGAAATCAGCCAAAAAGGCTGGCGCTCAAAAGGGACACAAGGGGGTTTCCCGTTCCCACAACCCCGGCAGAGTAGTGCATCACACCTTTGAGTACACACCAATATGTGAGTGCGGCAATATAATGACAAAAATTGGTTGGAAACAACGACACATAACGGAATTAATACCAGCCAAAATAGAGGAGACCCTTCATGTGATAGAAATGGCTGCATGCAAGTGCGGCAAAAAACAACTGGCCCCAGCAGCTGGCGTCCCAAAGAGTGGTGATTTTGGAGTTCAATTATGCGGTGCCATCACTGCATTGCGTGCGGAAAAGATTCCAATAAAACGCATACCTGTAATTTCGAAGGATCTCTTCGGCCTGAATATATCTGTGGGTGCGGTAAACAACATAATTGCCGTATGAGTTCACCTGTGTCTAAATTTACGCATAACTGATCGCGACAGTTAATGTGATTTGTGCATATTCCGGCAGACGTACTCATACTATTGCCGCACTCACATTGTGGAGTATGCTTAAAGGTATGACGCATTACTCTGTCGGGGTTGTGGGAACGGGAAACCCCCTTGTGTCCCTTTTGCGCGCCAGCCTTTTTGACTGATTTAGTACTGGCTTCTGTCTGTTGCTTATTATCTCCCTGTTTCCGCTTCTTGTACTGGAGGGATTGAAGGGATGGTGGCGAGTGTGCATTCTCATAATATTTAAGTCGCGTTGTGAGTACCGCAATTTTCCCCTGTTTTTCTTTTAATTTCTCATTCAATTCATTTACATAATTCCTAATAATTTGGAAATCTTGTGTGAGATTTCGTATTTCTTTTGTGGTGCGGGACACATATGCTTCCAATACTCTCACACGTTCCTTGTAATGTGCAAGATCTTTCTTGGTAGGCGCAATTGGTATGAGTTCACGTCTTCCGGAATCTTATGCACAAAAGAACCGGTTCTTTAACTGTCGCGATCAGTTATGCGTAAATTTAGACACAGGTGAACTCATACCGCAATTGTATCCTGAAGAATCTGATTTTTCAGTTCCAATTCCTTATAGGACCGGCGTCTTCTCATTAGATTCTTATTGCAAATTTGGTATCTAAGCAAATATTGTCATACCAATCTATACATCTTAGTGAATGATCAAAACACGTGAACTCATGCCAATGATTACGCACAAAATCCAGTACTTTCGTGGGCTTCCGGACCTATTTGAAAAATGTCCAATGTCTACTATTCTACATAATGATGATGAACCAAATCGTCATAAAATCTGACCGATTTTATATTTACAAATTCTAGCATTCCATACCTTGATAGCTCCCTTCCAAATCCACTATGCTTTATCCCGCCAAATGGTATCCTGGGATCTGACACAACCACATTATTCACACTAACTATTCCCGACTCGATACGCCTGGATATCTTTTCTGCCTTCTGCAAGTTCTTTGTCCATATACTGGCGCCCAGACCAAACTCTATATCATTGGCAAACCTTATGGCCTCATTCTCGTCCTCGACTATAGTTATGGGAGCAACGGGCCCAAAGGTCTCCTCTTTTACAATCCTCATATTCGGCTCTATATTGGAAAGTATGGTCGGTTTGTAAAAGAATCCGTCCCTGTCCATCTGTGATCCTCCCAAGAGTATCTCTGCTCCCTTCTCTTTTGCATCTTCCACAATTCCCGAAATGGTATCAAGACTGTCTTTGCTTGAGAGAGGGCCAATATCTGTCTCCAGTAATGCAGGGTTCCCCACTCTCAATTGTGATGCCTTTTTGATAAACGCCTCTATGAACTCCTCTGCAACGTTCTTGCTCACAAAGAACCGTTTTGATGCCACGCAGCTCTGGCCGCAATTGATGAATCTCCCCTTTACGGCACCCTCCGCCGCCTTCTCCACTTTTGCATCATCCAGTACTATGAAGGGGTCACTGCCACCAAGCTCCAGGACACACTTTTTCAGGTTCCTGGCTGCCCTTTGGCCCACCTTTGCTCCTGCATTTGTACTGCCGGTAAAAGTGACAGCGTTCACGTCCGAGTCAATCAGGTGATTCGCCGAGTCCACACTACCCACTACCGTCTGAAATATTCCCTCGGGTATACCGGACTCGGTAAATGCCTTTTCGATCTCCAACCCGGACTGCAATGTAACCCTGGATGGCTTCATCACGATTACATTCCCGGCCATAAGACATGGCGCGGCAAATCTTAGTGCCTGCCAGTAGGGAAAGTTCCACGGCATAATTGAGCCTATCGCGCCCAGCGGCTCAAACGTCAGAAAACTCTTTCTTGCATCTGTATTCAGGACCTCGTCTGACAGAAAGACATCGCCATGATCCGCATAAAATTCCAGGGCCCATGCACATTTTTCCACTTCACCTATGGACTCCTTGAGCACCTTTCCCATCTCGGCCGTTGCAACCCCTGCCAGTTCCTTCTTGTTCTTTTTCAGATACTCCACAAGGTTGTAGATGTGGACCCTGCGCTCCTCATAATCTCTCTTCCATTTCGGAAATGCAATCTGCGCCTTTCTGACCAGATCAAACACACTGTCTTTTCCCATGACATCATACGTGGCAATATCTTTCTCCGTTGCCGGATTCACTGTAGTTATCTGACTCAGAAATCCAAGTTCCCATAAAACGTATTTGTATGTTTTTTCCCATGTCCTTTTACGCCTCTCCACACTACCGAGTCATAAAACCGAGACCAGTCACAGCTGTATGAGTTCGCGCCTTGATTATGCAAGTGCAATTTGTCCACATAAACTCATACCATGAGAATGGCAGTAAACACGTGAAACTCATTCTGTTCCCTCATATGCTCTAGCACTGCCGTTACCGGACGAGAATGCGTGAACTGGTATAGTAGCCGTTTAGGTTGCTCAATTGATTCATGATACAATACGGTAAGCATGAACAAACCGGCAGGGGATTGTACCCGCCATCAATATGCCGTCCTACCTTGTTATGCAAGTGTTCTGAAATAACAGGATTCAGTCTCTGCCCTGGTGACACATGGAAAAATGATTGGTCAAACTAAACGGTTACCATACTGAAGAAATACGCCTTTTCATATGGTTTAATAATTATAAGAAAACCATACGAGTATGAGTGATGAGGAAGCGGCGGTTATTCCAGTAGAGGAGCCTGAAAAGGCAGAGGAGCATGATACAATATTTGTGGGTGGAAAACCGATAATGACTTATGTCAATGCCACTTTAACCCAGATAAAATCTGTCCCATCGGTAACACTAAAGGCTCGGGGCCGCCGTATAAAACAGGCTGTGGATGTAGCCTTGACCATATCCAAACGCATGAATGCCGCCGGATACAGCATTGGGGATGTCCGCATATCGTCCAGTCCCATGGAGTCGCCGGACGGCAAGAACAGAAACATATCCACCATAGAGATTGTTATCCAAAAATCTTCCTAGACGACTAATCTTGGGATTGGTGGCCGTCATAGCATTGGCCACCATATTTGCCACCCCGCCATGTTACGTGGAGACACAGGCACTTCAATTTGACATTGACCGATATTATGAGACCATGGATCCCGAGACCTGTGAAATACTGCTACATCGCATAATTGAGCATAACGAGCAGTGCAATGACAGCATTGAAATTTTGGACTGCGGCTAGAGTAGAGCCGAGTACAGGAACGGTAGTATGGTGGTGGCCTCCGCATGCAGTGTAACCTGCCGTGCCTGGGTAGTTACCTTGCCCCACGAGACCGCTTCCCGTACTGGTGCACCGCTGAGGCTACCGTCAAACTCCGCGGCAGTAGTTATGTATAATGCATAGTCCAGTCCTCCACGATACTGGTTCCACCATAATGTATGATGCTTTGATATACCTCCGCCTATCATGAGGGCCCCGGATTTCTTTGCTTTGAATACCATTGATGATAGCATCTCGCTATCTCCTGAAACATCCAGCATAAAGTCCTGGTGTTTCTGCGTGAACATCCATATCTGGCTACCAACCGAGCCATCCACTATGCCCGGCACTACAACCTTGGTGCCACTCTGCCGTGCGGCATACAGGAATGACGACTCGCCAGTATTCTTTCCTATCATGTCACAAATGTCCGCTGTAGTCATCCGGCGCACACCGGATTCATATTCTTCCTTCAAGTACTGCTGAATCTTTTCCTCGATAAGGGGTCCATAGCTGGACATGGGGACTAGCACGTTTCCCAGTCTGTGTATATCCTTGTCTACTAAATCATAATCGTCCATGGTAAAGGAGCCCTTGTTATATGATGCAAAATATCTGGCAATATCATGATCCAGTGCGCCACAGGTGGTAATCACCACATCAAACCATCCTCGCCGTATCATGTCGTGTATTATGCCTCGCAGACCGGTAGAAATGGTGGCCCCTACAAATGAAAGGAACCGTGTACAATCCGAATCCTGCAACATGGACTCCATTATGTCCAGACCTGCTGCCACATTAACCGACTGAAAACCTCCTGCCTCTCCCATCTGTTTTATGACATCTTTTATTGTAGAGCCGGAATCAATCACAATATCTTTTACAGCCTCGGACTCCATCATTTCATGTCACCGGTCTAGGGTATAAAATTCTTGAACTGCTATAATAGCGATTGGAAGCGCCTCACCCATGCTTGTAATTGAATAGCCTGGCCGCCGCATTAACCAACTCCTTGTCATTATGCTCTGATGCTAGCCGTATCGCGCCGGTGGGCTCAGCTATCATGTTCTCCAGTATGGCGCGACTCATGTCGGTCATGATCTGTACGTGTCGCGGATCCTTCTCGCCCAGCATACGCAGCGCCTTTGCAAGCTCCCGTTCCCGTATCCTGTCCATGCCCTGGAATATGTGGCTGATTAGCGGCTCGGCCTCCAGCCTGTGCATGGATGCCTCAAGGGCCGGGACCTCATCTGTAATGGCATTTCTTATGGTTTGGGCCTTGCGAGAACGATCCTTGAGGTTGCGCTCAACCATCTCGCCTATCTGATCCAAATTCATTAGCTTGATTCCCGGTATATTGGCAATACGCTCATCAACGGCTCTGGGATTGGAGAGATCCAGTATCATGCTGCCCCTTGTATTATCCTGTGATGCTTTTACCGCGTCATATGCTACCAAAAAGTAGGGCGCCGTAGTTGCCACAAACATCACATCATATCTTCTAAAGTCGCCCAGCACATCCTCAAAGCGTACGGGAGTGCCGCCTACAGTATCACAAAATGCGGCAGCCCGTCTTAAAGTCCGGCTGGTCACATCAAAGTTATACTCCCGGCGCAGCAGGGATTTTGCCACCAGTGTGGAGACCTCGCCTGTACCTATAACCAGCAGTCTTTTGGACTTCATATGATCCACATGCTCTTCTGCCAGTTTCACTGCCATGGAACCTACAGAGACTCCGGTGTGGCCTATTCCGGTATTATTCCGTACACGGGTTCCAATCCTTGTGGCACTGTCAAATAATTTGTTCAGGTACAACCCAGATGCTCCAGCATCCCGGGCTTGTGTTATGGCGTCTTTTACCTGGCCCAATACCTGTTCCTCGCCCAATACCATGGAATCCAGTCCCGATGCCAACATAAGCAGGTGCTCAATGGCTTTTGCATCCTCGCCTGTAATCATTTCCCTAAACTCTTCTGCATCCAGTCCCGTCAGCTCCGCCCATGCCTTGGTTATGGCGGTATAGTCTGTATCGGTAGCCCGCCCATACAGCTCTATTCTATTACACGTCTGCACCAGGACGCATTCATCAAGGCCGCTCTCCTGGAATTTTTGATACGCCTTGATAGGGTCCTTGATTATAAACTTTTCCAGTCTGTGAACTGGTATTCTGTGATACGTCATGCGTGCATTCAGTATGTGCGTCATGTGTCCTCTCCCTGTGGGCGCGGGTTCTTCTGTATCATTCGCTCAAAGTCACGACCCATGGCGTTCACTATTCTGTCCCGGATGTCTCTCGCGGCTACAGGACTCCTGCCCCCCGTGGACACTGCAACCCGTACCCCGTTCCTCTCGGCTACTGCCACATGCGCATAATCGCTGATATCCGGATCACTGGCACTGTATGATATTATCCCCCGCGTCTTGGCATCATTCACCAAAAGGCGGTTCAGTTTGTGGTTGCTGGTCGCGGCTACCAGCAAATCCGGCCTAACCCTGTCCAGTACCGACTCGTCTGAAACATTGCCTTGCATCAACTCTACCTGGCCATCCTTGGCCATACTCATTATGTCATCGGAGTATACCGGACTGGCTATTGTTACATGGCACCCTTCCTTTGCCATCATTATTGCCTTGCGGGTGGCCTGCTTCCCGCCACCTATTACAAGCGCAGACTTAGAATCAATTCTAAGATCCACCATCATTATATCGCGAACTTGGCGTTTCATATTTATATATTAAAACCCTAGAAGGTGACCATCGTGCCATATAGATGACCATTTGATAATATGTGGCAAACTTCATAACAGTGAAATATCTAAAAGAGGTTGTAAGTACATGGCTACTGCTCTTATTATCCCCCTAATGCTAGCAGGAATCGCGGGACTGGCAGGATATTTGCTATATCGGTACGTTGTCTTTGATGCCATGTGCAAGAACTCGGTTAATCGTATACTGCGCAATTATGACATACGCAAGACACCCGCGCAGATAGTGCGGGAGTTCCACGAGATACAGGGAGAGAAAATATCCGAGAGCCGTGTTAAAACCTTGGTAAAGATGTACAGGCAGACTAACCCGGATCAATTCCTGGAAATGTATGACGCCATACGTGAGAGAAGAAAGTAGGTAGACAATATTCTATAGAATCACTCTGGCACTCAATAGTACGAAAAGTAAGTCCGCTTAGGATCCGGCGTACAGTAGTTCAGATTGCACAAGCCAGATGGTAAAGAGAATAACAGAGGAATCAAGACAAAAGAGGCGTTGCCACAACCAAAATAGCTCAAGACCTGAGACAAGACACATACGAAGATTGTGAACCAGAGAACGGGAACGACTCAAGATGGGCAGGCCCATGATACCAATCACCGCCACCCAGATACGAATGGTAACTGAAGCATACAGCAAGGATCCCGCCGGAGTAGTACGTATTGCAAAGAGGCTTAGACAGAATTACAATATATCGCGCAGTATATCGCATAATGAAAAAGAACGGTACGACAGTCTCATCACCTGCAGAGTGGGTACGCTATGAGCGTAAATATTCCAATGCAATGTGGCACTGCCATGTCATGAAAAGATGAGCGCTTCAGGGGACTGAATCTCATAGATGATGCATCCAGGTGTATAGTCGGAGCTGCACTATTCTAGCATGCAACCTCAGAGAACGCCACTCTATTACTGAGATTGGCAATAAAACGATTCGGCGCCCCTGCATCTCGGATAACGGCGCGTGTTTCGTAGGACAATAAAAGGGCAAAAAGAACTGGAAACCCACTATTCTAGGAAGAACTGCTGAATCAAGACATCATACTAATCAATTCCAGACCATACCACCCGCAGACAAATGGCAAACTGGAGCGCTTCCATGGAATGATTGAGGACGAGGGGACTCTTATTTAAGAGTCCAATGAGATATAGCATTATGACAGTATGAGTTCACCTGTGTCTAAATTTACGCACAACTGATGGAACAGGTTGTTCTAGTTAATGTGATTTGTGCACAAGATTCCGGAAGACGTGAACTCATACTTATGACAGTCTCCGGGATTATATCGACTACTACAATGAGAGAAGGTTGCACTTCTCACTGGATAGATAACGGCGAAACACCACTCCAGGAATAAAAAGGCGACCCAGATAATTATAGCAAATGATACAAAATGGATGGAGCGGGATGCCAATTACTAGCGGACCCACTTTTCATACATTACAGAATCACTCTGGCGCCACAAACGTTTAATGTCGCATGTTATGGTTAAAATCCGGAGGAGTGATCGAGCCCGGCCAAAGTGGTCTATAGACCCTTGGAGATGCAGGACTTAAGATCAAAAAATGGGAGATCCTGTCTTTTAGGAGTTCGCGGGTTCAAATCCCGCCTCCTCCATCTACTTGGGAACCTTGACTCCCTTGGCGATTAGCGATTCATAGACGTCTGGCAAAGCTAGCGCGTATCCTACATGCATACAGTTGGCCTCTTCACATAGCTGGCAGAATAGTATGCCATTTTGTATGACTACCTCTGCCACCCTGTTTCTTTCGTTGTCCAGTAGAATTACGCGGTCCTCATCCACAGACACCTTCTTCATTAGTGGCGCATGACGCGCCAGCAACTCGTTCTCCTGCATCCGCTCCTCTAGCATGTATGATACGTATCCTGAGAGGCTACGGATGCCCTTGTACGCTAGGGCGTCCCTGTTCTTGGTATATGTCTCGCTGAATCGGTTATACACGGACTCCGATACCGTGATTGATTTGAATCCTTCTTTCGGCAATTTACATCACTACTTGGTATAGTATGGTACTGCTATATATTATTTACTTCATAAGATTGTACTTTTAATTATGTCCAATGGGCATAAATGTGAGACTATTATAGTAATTGTAATGGGCGCCAAAACTCACGATGTTGTAGGACTAAATTCGAAAATGGTGGGCCAGAGTGTGGTACTGGGAGGATGGATCGAGGATCTCCGAAAAATGGGCAAGATGACCTTTGCCACACTGCGTGACGCGTCCGGACGCTGCCAGGTCATAGCCAAGGGCGAGGCTGCCGTAAAGATGGATGAGATAAGCAGACAGAGCGTGGTCTTGGTAGAGGGCGTGATACAGGATACCCGGGCCCGGGACTTTGAGTTTGAGATTGCCGCAAACACCATAACTCTGCTGAGTCCTGCCGTTCATCCATTACCGGTTGATCCCATGGGCAGACTGGAGAGCAATATAGACACGCGATTAAATCACAGGGCCCTTGATATGAGGAATCCAAAGACCGCGGCCATATTTCGCATGCGACATGTTGCATTACAGTCCATACGCCGGACACTCTCTGATCAGTTCACCGAGATAACCACCCCCAAGGTAATAGGCAGTGCCAGCGAGGGTGGCGCCGATTTGTTCTCCTTGGAGTATTTCGGGAGAACGGCGTATCTGGCGCAGAGTCCACAGCTGTACAAGGAGCAGATGACGCTGGGCTTGGAGCGGGTATTTGAGGTCTCGAGTTTTTACAGGGCGGAGAACTCGCATACGGGCCGCCACTTAACGGAGTTTACCAGTGTTGATGTGGAGGCTGCCTTTATGGATTATAATGACGTCATGAATGTCTTGGAGACTCTTGTGGTGCAGGTGTATCAGGATGTATCCACGCAGTGCTCTGCGGATCTGGAGTTACGGAATCACACACTGGATGTACCATCAGGTCCCTTTGATGTAATCACGTATAGTGATGCCATAAATGATCTGGCACGTGACGGTATAGAGCTGGAGTTTGGCGATGATCTCCAGGATTCACACCTGCATATACTGGGCAAGCGCCATCCGGGATTCTTCTTTTTGACCGACTGGCCGCTTAAACTAAAGCCCTTTTATATAATGGGGAAGAACGGTGAGCTCTCCGAGTCCTTTGACTTGCAGTATGGGTATCTGGAGTTGTCCTCGGGCGGAACGCGACTGCACGATCCTGATATCATAAAGACACGATTGCGGGAGCAGGACCTGAGTCCGGACAACTTCCAGAATCACCTGGACACATTCTGCTGGGGAATGCCACCTCATGCGGGATGGGGTCTTGGCATGGACAGGTTGATGACTATTCTGTCGGGCGCATCCAATGTCCGGGAGACAGTACTGTATCCCAGGGATCCCGACCGCCTCCTGCCCTGATGCATCACCATTATAACAGGCCGTCTGTATATAATGGGAAATGCTGGACAGAGATGATGCCAAAAAGGTGGCAGAAGCACTAGCGCAGGAGCTCTATGGGGTATCCAAGAATCAAAAGAATTTTGCCGGACTGCCCGACAAGTACTGGGGCTATTATGCCCGGGGGCGGCACAAGGAGGGGGTATTTGGCATGATTGTCATGTACTCTGAATCCGGCGACGACATTGATAATATCATGAAGCAGCACGAAAAGTGGCTCTCGGAGAATACTAGCGCGTCTCCATGAGGAGGCGGCGGTCACGCTGGCACTGCTTGCATATGGGCTTGCCCTTGTACGCGGGGTTCCCGTTCCTGATTCTGCCGGTACCGGGTTTGTCCTTGCATATGACACAATTCGCCATTATCCATCCGCCCACTGCCTGGTATTTCTACCTGTCCTTATACGTTCTATTATTTTGTGGGTGAATTCCTCAGTGCTTAGCTTGCCGCCAATATCTCTTGTGCAAAGACCGCTACCCACTACATGACAAATGACCGATTCCAGTAATGAGGCTGCACTATTGCAATTCTCGTCATTATTAGTAGTTGCAAGCCACTGCAACATCATTACGATAGATAGCAGAAAGGAGCACGGATTTGCCCACCCTTTGCCAGCTATGTCAAAGGCGGCACCGTGTACGGGCTCGAACAGGGCAAAGTCATCGCCTATGTTGGCGGCCGGTGCCATGCCCAAACCCCCTGTCACCTGTGATGATTCATCCGATAGTATGTCACCAAACATGTTGGTAGTGACTATTACGTCAAACTGCTCCGGCTGCCGTATGAGATTCATGGCACATGCATCCACATACATGCTCTCAAATGTTATATCGGGATACTTTTGCGCCACCTTGCTACATGTATCATAAAAGAGGCCGTCGGTGACACGCATAACATTGGACTTGTGTACGCAGGTGACCTTCCTTGCGCTTCGTTGCATTGCCATCTTAAAGGCCTTTGTTGCTATGCGCCTGGACGCCTCATAAGTTATAATACGCAGGGCCGCGGCACCACCCTCCACCTCGAATTCCTTGCCCGTGTATAGATCCTCGGTATTCTCGCGAACTATGACCATGTCAATGTCATTTCGCAGGCTGGCCACTCCCGGGTATGATCGCGCGGGCCGTATGTTGGCGTACAGGTCTAGCATGCGACGGAGGGCCACTATCACGTCCGCCGCAGACTCTCCAACCGGCGCCTTGAGACAGGCATCCGATTCCTTTATGATTTTAATGGTATCCTCGGGCAGCGCCTTGCCAGTGTCCTGCAGGGCGCCATCGCCAGCCTGAACCGGATGTACATTGAATACTATACCGGTGGTGGTCGAGAGCGCATCTAGTGCGGCAATCCCGGACTCTGAGAGTTCCGGCCCTATCCCGTCACCTGTGATTAGTGATATGTTGTACTCTCTCATTAGTCCACCTCTGGACCGCGCATATTTTTCAGCATAAGCCGGTTGGCGCCATCCACCACTGCCTGCACGCTGGTAGTGACAATGTCCTTGCCCACCGACTTTGAGGATATGGCATTTCCCTGTGGATCCTCCACTCTTACGGTGACCTCACACAAGGCGGTGGAGCCCCCGGATATGGATGCCAGCTGATAGTCCTTTATTCTCATCTCAGAGGCGGCGCCGGTTATCTTTTGTATTGCATTAAGGGAAGCATCCACCGGTCCCACGCCATAGTCGGTCTCAGAGTAGTCCTTGCCGTCAATGTTCAGTTTCACAAAGGCATAGGGCATGGTACCTATTCCCGTGGAGACAGAGAATCCTACAAGTCGTACAAGCCTACCAATGTGGCTGTCCCCCATTATGTCATTAGATATTGCCAATAATTCCACCTCCGTTACAAGCTTGCCCTGATCCCCCATCTTCTTTACCTGTGATAGTATGTCCCTGGACTGCTGCTCTGTCGGTTTAATTCCATACTCCTCCAGTATGGCGTTGGTTCCGTGAAGTCCTGCATGCTTGCCCACCCGAAGCCACCTCTTTCTGCCTACAAGTTCCGGCCCTATGGGCTCGTACGTCAGGGGGTTACTCAGTATGCCATGTGTATGAATGCCCGACTCGTGCCCGAATGCATTGTCTCCCACTATGGCCTTGTTGGGCTGCACCTGCATGCCCGCGACCTGTGATATGAAGCGGGATGTCTCGTATATTTTCTTGGTCTCTATGCCTGTCTCATATGACTCGTCGTGCTGCAGGCACTTTAGCGCCATTACAAGCTCCTCCAGCGAGGCGTTCCCGGCCCTCTCCCCTATGCCGTTTATGGTTACATGGGCGCAGGATGCCCCTGCCTGTATCCCCGACAATGAATTGGCTACCGCCAGGCCAAAATCATTATGGCAGTGAACCGATACGGGCAGGCCCGATGCTTCTATGGCATCGGCAGTTATTTTGGCGATATACTGTGGCGTGGAGTAGCCAACAGTATCCGGTATGTCTATGCGGTCCGCTCCCGCGGCAGCTACAGCAGAGAATACCTTGCTTAGATACTCCCTGTCCGTGCGGGTTGCATCCTCCGCGGAGAACTCTACCTGCAGTCCCCGGGATTTCGCATACTCTACGGCCTCTACAGCCTTGGTTAGTGCCGTATCACGGTCCATCTTTAGCTTGTATTCCAGGTGCATATCTGAGGTTGCAATGAAGGCATGCGCGTAATTCAAGCCCGCGTCCACTATCGCGTCAATGTCCCGGCTATTGGCGCGGGCCAATCCGCACACATCACAGGAGAGCCCGGCCTCGGATATGCGTCGTACTGCGTCCATCTCACCCTGTGATATGACTGGAAATCCCGCCTCTATGACATCAACACCCAGCCGGTCCAGCCTCTTGGCTATGTCCAGCTTCTGGGGCGGCGAGAGGGATATTCCAGGTGTCTGTTCCCCGTCCCTGAGTGTGGTATCGAATATACGTATCCTCATGCCCCACTCCTTTGGAGAGCGACTATTCCGGTTGTGGCCATCTCTATTATGCCAAACTTTTTCGCCAACTCCTCAAAGGCGCGTATCTGAGATGGCGTAGCAGTAAGCTCCGCCATTATGGAGTCCTGCTTGGTGTCATGAGCCTTGGCTCCATATGCCTTTATCAACTGGTTTATCTCCATGCTCTCCTGGGCGTTGGATATTCGTATCTTGAATATGGCCAGTTCCCGGTATACGGTCTTGTGCTGATCAAGGCGCCTTACCTCGACGGTGTCTATCATCTTTTCTAGCTGCTTGCCTATCTGGGTAATCTGTTTTATGTCCCCATATGCGGTGATGGTCATTCTTGATAGTTCCGGGTTCTCTGTTACTCCGACAGCGATGGTGTCTATGTTGAAGTTGCGGGCCCTGAACATGTGAGTTACCTTAAAGAGTATACCCGGCCTGTTTTCCACTAGAATAGAAAATATTGCCCATTCCATACGCATCACGAAGGCAGTATCATGTCCTTGAGTGGTGTTCCCGGAGCTACAAAGGGTAGCACATCCTCTTCCGGATCTATTGGAATATCTATTACAGTGGCCACATCGCTATTCAGGGCTGCGCGGATGGCCTTGTCCAGCTCCTCCATGGACTGGGCCCGTATCCCCTGTGCCCCATAGGACTCGGCCAGTTTCACATAGTCGGGGCAGCGACCCTGATCCACGCCTACCATTCGCCTGCCAAAGAATGTTCTCTGCCACTGGGCCACCATACCCAGGCTGTAATTATTTATCAGAAACACGATAACGGGTATGTCTTCTAGTACGGAGGTGGCAAGAGAGTTCTCCGTCATGTTAAAGCTGCCATCACCGGCTATGTCCACTACGTGTACGTTTGGTCGGGCCACCTTGGCCCCTATGGCTGCAGGAAAGCCCCATCCCATGGTACCAAGACCGGTAGAGCTAAAGAATGTGCCCGGCGATATCACATCAAAGAATAGTGACGCCCACATCTGGTGCTGTCCCACCTCTGTGGTCACTACGGAGTCTGCGGGAAGCAGCTCCCGTAACTTTCGCAGTATCTTTGCCGCTCCCAGCTCTCCGGGGTGTATCTTGAGGTTCTCCTTCCAGTAGGCGCGCATATCCCTTGCGTGTCTCAGCCACTCTCCCTTGTCATCGGGATTGATCTTTGTACTCTGTAGTAACCTGAGCATGACCCGCAGGGATGCCTTCAGGTCGCCTACCACCGCGACCCTGGTGGTCTGGTTCTTTCCTATCTCTGCCGGGTCCACGTCCATGTGAATAATGGTGCGCCTGTTCTCAAAGTCCGCAAAGGTGCCCACTGATCTATCCGAAAAGCGTGTCCCTATTGCCAGTACGCAGTCTGATTCTGACATTATCTTGTTGGCTTCCGCGTGGCCGTGCATGCCTATGGGACCCATGGACAGGGGGTGATTCTCCGGAAATGCACCCTTGCCCTTAAACGTGGTAACTACCGGTAGCGAGAGAAGCTCTGCCAGGGCCTGCAGCTCCGCAAAGGCCGATGATATTATGGCGCCTCCACCGGCCAGTATGACCGGCTTGTTTGATCTCACCAAGGCCTGAATGGCCCGCTCCACGTTGTCAATGTCCGGATCCATCCATGGGTTATAGCCCCTGATCTTTACCTGATCCGTCATTGTGATATCTGCCTCGCCGGTCTGTACATCCTTGGGTATGTCTATAAGAACGGGACCTGGCCGCCCGGTGGATGCTATGTAGAACCCCTTTTGCACCGACACTGGCACCTCTTCTACAGTGCGGGGCTGGAACGCATACTTGACTACCGGATTTGCCATACCTATTATGTCGCTCTCCTGAAACGCATCCTTCCCTATCATGTTTACCGGTACCTGGCCAGTCACCGCTACCATGGGTGCCGAGTCTGCTTGCGCCGTGGCTATTCCGGTAAGTATGTTAGTGGCACCGGGCCCTGATGTGGCAAAGCACACTCCTGGTCTCCTGCTTACCCTGCCATACCCGTCGGCCATGTGTGACGCGGATTGCTCATGGCGCACCAGAATGTGCCGTATGTCACACCTGTTGAATTCATCATACATGGGAAGGTTGGCTCCCCCGGGAAGGCCAAATACCTCCTTGACCCCCTCCCGTTCTAGGGCGGTCATAAGCGACTTGGCACCTGTCATATTGCTCATTATATCATAATCCTCCATAACTACTCAGTGGCGTGATTACTCATCACGCTAAGGCAACACCAGCAACAAGGGGGTTGCAGGGACCATCATACTCATTGAACAATTAGTTGCTTTAATAAATTTTGGCATGTTGGGACTTGTAACCGTTTAGGTCGCGTAAATCTAGACGATAAATCCGTGGGCATATGATGATAGAAAAGGCAAGAATGGATATGTTCGCGGTGTATTGAGTGGTTGTCTAGGAGTGAACTAAACGGTTACTTGGGACTTTGGTACAAACCGGATTTGTTGCTCTTTTACGCTGGGGTTATGGTGAATCCCAATCTGATATGTATGCGTTAGTGGCATGTACGGCAGTGATGGGACGAATCCATGTCATATTCATATACCATGTATGAATCCCCGGTACTTACTGCACGATACGACCAATTCTTGGACCACGGGGCAAGCATGAACTCTTTCTGCAAATCCGGGCGCAGGCGATTATACACGTCCATGCCCAGCAGTATTTGATCCGGTTTTGCGCGGGCCTCTATCTTTGCGGCCATATTCATGGAGCGGCCCATCATGTCCAGGTGCCTCCTCTCGCCCTTTCCATACTGTATTACTATATTCAGGCCATAATCTATTCCTATCTTGACTTGTAGCTCCGGAAAGTCATATTGGGTTAGTACCGGGTTTATGCCCCACTTTATCACCGGTAGCATGGTCTTGGCGCATGTCACTGCATCGTCCACCGACTGCCGTACACTGCTTCTCTTGCTTACAAAGTATCCTATAACTGCATCTCCCATGAATTTGAGTACCAGTCCGTGATTTTTTACTACAATAATGCCCATCTCTTGTACGAAGGTTGACATTATTGGGATTATGTTTGCGGGGGCCTGGTCCAGCGCCAATTGCGTTGATCCCACTAAATCTATATACAAAATGGCGGAGTTAAACCTTCTTGATACGTGCCTCCCCAGAAAATCCTCTGACTCCTCTATTATGCCTGAATAGTTGTATCCCCTTTTGAGGGCTGCATAAACACGAGTCTGTATGTCCTGTATTGTGGTACCTGCATATATCTCAGTATCAAGAGTGATCCCTTTGGTATCAGGAGTCATCTCGATCATGCCTCTACTCCAACGGAAAATCTATTCCACATTTGTCGCAACTCCCACGCATGCCTCTATAACTCTCATCATATCTATGCTTTATCGCGGCTCCGCAGTGATGACAGTACATGTGTATGATCATTATGGTGATTCCATTATATAATACGCATGAGATTCTGTTCCTGTGCGTATAACTGTCGAAGGGCCTCTTGCCCCCCTGCACGGGGCTGTATCCGGTATAGAGGCAATGTTCATGGATAAAATGAAACATGCGACAAAGACTGCTACCAGAACCGTAATGCTGGGTGATGCCACCGTTACGTCCCAGAGCACATTTGATCCCCGTCAGGTCAGTGACTTTTTCAAGACCGTTATGAAATCGCTCCCACAGTGGAGCACTCATGGGGTTACAATTACCAACAATGAGGACATACGGCGGGTGTTTGTCAAATTCCAGACTAACGTGGGCAAATATGTGCTATCGGGACATTTCTCTGTACAGTTTCATGTACTGCTGTATTATGTGCCAGATCAGCGTGTGGTGGACTGCCAAAAGGCTCTCTCAGAGACAATAGATGCCTCCAAGAGTGGCGAGGAGGATCTTGCCCGGATATCTGAGGAGGGAATGGTGAAGCATATGCGCTCACTGGGTTATGACAAGCTGGATACGCAGGATCTCTTTGAGATATTATATGAGAATGACGACATACGCGCCTCGCTGGAATCTCAACTGGAGGAGGGTCGTACTACAAAGATACGCCAGCTTCAACAGAGAAAGCGGGATTTATTCGAAGAGCTGGACAGCCTGCTGACCGAGGTGTATCAGTGCAGTGCAGTTCTAATAGATGATGCTCGATTAGTTACCGGCGAGGAGGGGTGTCTTTGCACCTTTGATGTTGAGCTTGTGGAGGATGGGCGGCGCGTATCCATTCCGGAGAAACTGGATGCTGATACTATGGCATCATTGCAGGTGGGCCTGGCACAGGTTGCTGCGGCAATACGGGCTCAACTGTAATGACGGATTATACAAAATGTATGGACCGAAGGGGATTTGAACCCCTGACCCCCCGCGTGCAAGGCGGGTATACTACCAGTCTATACTATCGGCCCGTGTAATTACTGTGATTCATGGGAATTTTAACTTATTCTCATAATGGTTTAATTTGGGGGGTCCCCGTGCATTCATTTATGGTTCTATTAGAATCACAGATAGTACTAAAGACGGGTGATACTGCCCCGGACTTTGAGCTGCGAGGAGTCGATGGCAATATGCATTCTACCAGTCAGTACAAGAAGGAGGGGCTGCTGGTTATTTTCATGTGCAATCACTGTCCCTACGTCAAGGCAAAAGTCGACGCTCTAAACGAGATATACGTCGCGTATGGAGACCGTATAGACATGGTGGGCATAAACAGCAATGATGCCGCTACGTATACAGAGGACAGTTACGAGAACATGAAGAGTATGGCGCAGGAGAAGGGGTTCGGATTTGATTACCTGGTGGATGAGTCACAGGAGGTGGCAAAAAGATACGGTGCCATGTGTACACCGGATCCATACCTGTTTGACTCGAGTCACAGACTGGTCTTTCATGGACGCATAGATGATGCCCACGGCCCAGATAAACAGCCCACTGCAAAGACCATGATGGATAACATAGGCCTGATGCTGGCGGGGTCTGTCATACCCAAGGACTTTGATCCGTCTATTGGCTGTTCCATAAAATGGAAGCAAAACTAAAAAGACACTTTTTGCGTAACTAGTGATAGGGCTCGTAGCTCAGCTTGGCTGGAGCGTTCGACTGATAATCGAAAGGTCGTGAGTTCGAATCTCACCGGGCCCACTATATATTCTGGTGTACGGTCTCGCACCACTGCATAATGTCGTCTGGGTTTGGTGATGCCATGTCTGCCCCAAACCTGTTGCCATCTGTTTGGCTACAGAGCGCTAAACGAATCATGCCTCCGAACTTTGATTCTGCCTGGCGAACCGAGTCCGACAGAAACTTCAACTCCTCGCTGCCCCCGCCGAACACTGTTACGACCATGATTCCAGGCGTTCCCCTCCAGATACGATTCATTATTTTTTGCAATTCTATATCAAAGAATACGTCAACGATGCCTGATATGTCCCCCAGGTCGCATATGCGCCAGCCCTTGGCCGATAGTGCCGCCGATACTGCCTGGGAGTATATAACGTGGCTTGGCTGCGCGGTCATTATGATGCAGTTTTTTGTGCGGAGTGGTGCATGATTCAATGTCATTCCCTGTAGTGACTTTACTATGATGTCCCAGTACATTCTAAGCTCGGTGTCTCCTATCTTGCCCTCTTGGTGCATGTTGTTGGCGGACTGTATGGCAGGTAATACTACCTCGGAGATTAGCGTGAATGGCTTGGCTCCTGACTGGATGCAGTTCTGAATTACTGTGCGGGCGCCCGTGCCGTCTCCTGCGGTAATCATTTCTTGGTATCGGGGGGCCACCTTGAAGTAGTCCTGGGGAAACTCGTATCCCGTTGTGGCGCGTGTAATGCTCCATATGTTGACGTTTCCTGCGCGCCAACCTTGCACTATGCCGCGCATTTCAAAGTAGCCCAGATACTTTGATAGTGTGATTCTGCTCATGCCCATCCTGGATGCCAGCTCTGATCCTGACATACCCGATTCTGACTCTCCCAGGATTTTTACCAGGCGCCGGAGTATCTCTGTCTGGTCGTATCCGCGCGCCATTGTGGTATGATATGGGATAGTGACGCCTAAAAAACGGCGCCCTATGGATTCTTGTTCATATGTCTAAATTTACAGACGATGATTATCACTGCCCTCACGTGTCATCAGTCACTAAAGATGTGAAATGATTATTCCGGATAATAACACTACAAAAAGTGATGTTATTTCTCCCTGTGTATGAATAATTCGCATATCTCTCATTATATTTCAATAAAAACATGCAAAACTGAGCGAGCAAGTGTGTGGGGTGACATACTGTTGCTAGTAACCATAATTTCAAAAATAAAAACACTAAAATAAAAATTAATTATTATCTTTTTTAAATACGACTTTTCTAATTTTGCTATAATAAAATGAAAAACAAAAAAGAATTACAAATCTGTATGAGTTCACGTGTTTTGATCATTCACTAAGATATAGATTGGCATGACAATATTTGTATGAGTTCACGCCTTCCGGAATCGTGCACAAATCACATTAACTGGTAACCGGTTCTATCAGTTGTGCGTAAATTTAGACACAGGTGAACTCATACTACGTTAGTGCTGGCAGATGTTATTCACATTGTTCATGCTTGACTGATTGTGTGCCATAAAATACACCCCAGTTTGAAGCAACATGGGATGTTACTGTCAATCATGCGCATAAGGTCTAGTAGTTCAGATTGCACAAGCCAGATGGTAAAGAGAATAACAGAGGAATCAAGACAAAAGAGGCGTTGCCACAACCAACATAGCTCAAGACCTGAAACAAGACACGTACGAAGATTGTGAACCAGAGGACGGGAACGACTCGAGTAAAGATGGGCAGGCCCATGATGCCAACCACCGACACCCAGATACGAATGGTAACTGAAGCATATCACAAGGATCCCGCCGGAGTAGTACGTATTGCAAAGAGGCTTAGACATACATATCGCGCAGTATATAGCATAATGAAAAAGAACGGCACGACAGTCTCATCACCTGCAAAGTCAGAGTGGGTACGCTATGAGCGTAAATATTCCAATGCAATGTGGCACTGGCGTGTCATGAAAGATGAGCGCTTCAGGGGACTGAATCTCATAGATGATGCATCTAGGCGCATAGTCGGGGCAGCACTATTCTAGCATACAACCTCAGAGAACGCCGCTCTTACTGAGACTGGCAATGAAACGATTCGGCGCCCCTGCATCTCGGATAACGGCGCGGTATGAGTTCACCTGTGTCTAAATTTACGCACAACTGATCGCGACAGTTAAAGAACCGGTTCTTTTGTGCACAAGATTCCGGAAGACGTGAACTCATACACGGCGCGTGTTTCGTATGACAATAAAAGAGCAAGAAAAGCTGGAAACCCACACTATTCTAGGAAGAACTGCTGGATCAAGACATCATACTAATCAATTCCAGACCATACCACCCGCAGACAAATGGCAAACTGGAGCGCTTCCATGGAATGATTGAGGACGAGGGGACTCTTATTTAAGAGTCCAACGAGATATGGTATTATGACAGTCTCCGGGATTATGTAGACTACTACAATGAGAGAAGGTTGCACTTCTCACTGGATATAGATAACGGCGAAACACCACTCCAGGAATAAAAAGGCGACCCAGACAATTAGGGCAAATGATGCAAAATGGATGGAGCGAGATACCAATGACTAGCGTACCGACTTTTCATACATTGCATACGTGTCCACCTAAACTGTTACATCCGGTCCTGTATTCACCAAAAAGAAAGAATGCCAGAAATTGCCATTATGACAAAACCTGGTTTTGGCACAGATGAACTGCTTATATGATAGTTTGGGGTTAACATTATAATGAAATATTATGCATCATTTGCACTCATGGCGCTAACTGTGGTGGCAGTTCCCGCCATGGCAGATGATGGAATGTCATATTATATAATCACTACCACGTGTGCCATATACTCTGATCTTGACGACATAATGGATACCAGCCTTACCAGTCAGTACTGCGATATAAGTATAGAGTATGTTGTTAATCCGTCCATTACAGTGAATGTGGATTTGCCTTCGGGCTCGCTATTTCCTGTTTGTGTAGATACGGATACATGCTTTGTGCCAAGCACGAGGGTGATCGAACCTGGGATAGAGGTAGTCTGGATAAACAACGACAACGTATTGCACTCGGTAACTAGTACTGATCCCGACTCAGACGTGGTATTTGATGAATTACTAAATCCAGGCGAGAGTTTTGGCTTACAGTTTGACACCTTGGGCACATACTCATACACTTGTACCTTACACCCTTGGGCACACGCTGATATCGTAGTGGTCGAGGATATACTTCGTGCACCTCTCTCATCGGCCACGCATGACGTACTGAGATCCGATGACACCAAAATAGCTGTGGGTCAGATAATCGAGTTGTACAGTGAATATGGTGAGAGCGCCTTTGATATAGTCACTGCCATGTCGCCTGAATCAATCAATGATATAGCAATCACCATCTCTAACATAGACGACTTTGTAATTGTGGCCTCCAATTTTGCTCCCGAGAGTATCGGCTACTCGTTTGATCCAATTCTGGATGCCGCATCTTTGCCCGCGGATGTGTATATTGACGCAATTGAGGAGCATGATGGTCTCTGGTTTACCCTACCCCTCTCAATAACTGATGATACTATGGGCGAATATCGCCGTAGCTGGTCGCAGGTATCTGGTAACTATATCTTTACTGGCAGCGCTATTGATATTGATAACCTGTGGGTACAGCATGTAGTTGAGAATGCAATTCTCGTATACCACCTAGATGGTAGTAACTCAGACTTTGACCGGATAAATACACTGATGAGCCAGGATCCTACCTATCCCTTCGTGCTTGATACTGCAACCCGGACCGTAGTGGCGCATGGCTCAAACCCATCTCTAGTGGGTGAACCATCAATAGTATTCAGCGACTCTACTGTAACCATCGAGGAGTTCGAAAATCTGGAAGATGGTGCGGGTATTTGGGCTGAGTACACGTTCCCGAATCCCTCTACTGGAGAAGATGCCCTAAAGCGTTCTTGGCTGGTTAAGGAGAGTGGATACATATTCGGTTCCGGCTACTTTCCATAGTGGCTGCTAGACTCTGTACTCATTTTTGGGAATAACTCACATGTCTGCACTTATTGCACAACAGATTGGGATGTGGCTAAAGACGTGAATTCATGAGTCGTAACAGTTTGGCTCGTGCGACTCTAAACCCGGAGAGTGTATATTATAACGAACGCCATAATTCTTTGGCATGCAAGACGAGGATTGTATGTGACAAATGTGGGATTTGTTACCTAGAGACTTATGGTGGCCGCTATAGGTTGGGACAACCCGTGTTTACATTAATTACAGTGTGATTTGCTCACGAGATTCCGGAACTCGTACAAGTTAGGGACTGGTCTGGTAACCGTTTGGGTCGCTCCGAATTGCTTTCATGACACAATTCGGTAACCACAAGCCCGAAGCGGTAGGTGATAAACCCCGCTAGCCCTAACGTATGTTGTGTTCGCAAATGTCGCGCAGTCAGATAGCAAGATTTAGTCCCTGCCTTGGTGGCATATTAGGAAAAATACTTGGGTGACCTAAACGATTACTAACATATCCATTCCTACTTTTTCAATCATGATATCTCACATATGCCCATGAATTCGCCATCTAGATGTATGATCTTTAACGTGACCTAAACGGTTACACTGGTCTGTGCCATCAAAACCATATATCCCCATTTCGTCATTATTATGATATGATCGGCAAGGGACTAGGCATAGTCGTGAACCGCCTGACTGTGGGTTTCGTATTCGCCTTTATCTATCAGGCAATAACCGGTGTTGTAACATCTATACTGTCTATACCCCTTACCGGTACCGTTAATGATCTCATACTGGGCATAGAGAATCCTGATGCCAGCCTGCTGGCTATTGCATGGTGGATTATATCCACCATAATGTTCCCGCTTATAGCTGTGCAGCTTATGCGCATTCGCCGGTATATCTCGCCATACAAAAAGGAGAATATGGATGCGCCTCCCAATGTTACCATAGTAAGCCTGGTGATACTGGGGGCCATGATGTCCATTACGTTCTATCTGATGGACTTGGTGGTAGGCTCCAGTAGCGTAGCCAACGTATCCATGATATACCAGGCTGCGGCGATGGGTGACTTTGTACCACTTACCATAAGTATAGTGTTCTCCATAGTGGCAGGGTTTGTAGTGGTGGGCGTCATGGGACGCGCAAAAAAGGTCAGGGAGCTGACCCGGGGTGTGGGCTCAGTAGATCGCCTACGAAGGAAATTGGCTCGGGATGAATCCGGAACCAAGACCATAGCTGGCACTAGGGGCATGGCACCGGGAACTGCGATATTTGTCGGAACCCGCAAGGTGGAGAAAGCTTGGTTCTCTACTATGCGCTATAACGAGGCCAGTTTACAAGAAGTAAGCAAGACCCATGACATATCTACCTGTCTTGAGCCCACCACTACCGGCGTAAACTGGATTAACATGACCGGTATACACGACAAGGAATCCATAATAGAACTGGGCAGGCGCTTTGGTCTTCATGAGCTGCGTATATCTGATATACTGAACACGGATATGCGTCCGAAGACCGATGTAGACAAGAATAACATATTCGTTGCCCTAAAGATGCCTCATTATGATGCCACGACCTCCTCCAGTGAAAAGGTCGACGTAATGGTGGAGCATATCAGTGTCGTACTGGGACCGGACTATGTACTCTCGTTCCAGGAGACTGAAGAGGATGTATTTGATAAGGTGCGGGAGAACATACGGAAATTCAAGGGCCAGTTCCGTACCATGGGCAGTGATTATCTGGCCTATGCGTTAATTGATGCCATTGTGGACACGGTATTTGTTATACTGGAAGATTTGGGTGACAAGACCGAAGACATTGAAGATAATTTGATAGATAATCCCAACCAGAAAACCCTGGAGGCCATTTACGACCTAAAAAGGGAGATGGTAATGCTCAGACGCATAATATCACCCATGCGAGAGGTCATAAATGCCCTGGACAGAACCAACTCACCACTCATACATGACAACACCAAAAAGTACCTGCAGGATGCCTATAATCACGCGGTCCAGACCATGGAGGTACTGGAGTCATTGCGTGATACCGTCGCTGGCATGCTGGATACATATCTGTCCATAGTAAGTAACAAGACCAACGACGTCATGAAGACGCTGACTATTATAGCCAGCATATTCATCCCTACCACATTTGTAGCTGGCGTATATGGTACGAACTTTGCACATATCCCCGAACTGGACTGGGAGTATGGTTACTTTGTCATGCTGGGCATAATGGCAACAATATCCGGGTTTATGCTGGTGTGGTTCAGAAAGAAATCATGGTTATAATACTACAAAAGATACATGATGTACTAGATGCCGATGGGACCCACGCCTCTACGCATTGCTTTCAGGTTTTTCTGGCAACACTGATTATACTTAATGTAGTATTTACGATACTGGATACAGAACAGTCTGTCCATGAGACATACGGGCCATTCTTGGCACTTTTCAAGAGTATGTCTTTGGGCATATTTACCGTAGAGTATGCTTTACGCCTAATATCATACAGGAAACGGGGTGATACCCGGCGGTTTGCCTTGGCCAGACTAGTAGTGTCTCCGCTCATGTTGGTGGATTTAATTGTAATACTGCCAATCTTTGTACCACTGTTTGTATCTGCCTCTGATTCAGATGTAGCACTTATTCATATACTGCGCTCCTTGCGCCTCTTTAGCATATTCAAGCTGGCAAGAATATCTCGGTCCATGAGGGATATGGGACTGGTAATGAGAAAGAGCGCCCCGGATCTGGGATTAGCATACTTTATCCTGTTTATCGTGCTGATACTGGCGTCCAGTATGATGTACTATGCAGAGCGGGAGGCGCAGCCACAAATCTTCTCCAGCATACCGGCCTCCATGTGGTGGGGTGTTGTGACCCTGACTACCGTGGGATATGGGGACACGTACCCCATTACGGTACTGGGCAGGAGCATAGCGGCGGTAATAGCCCTGCTGGGAATAGCCATATACGCACTGCCTACGGGAATTGTGGCTTCTGCATTTGTGTCGTATCGCCGGTCCAATACAAAGAAGGACAAGAATAACTACTGCAAACATTGCGGGAAGCGGCTGGACTAGTGGCTTGTGCGGACGCAACTCGAATCCCATGCATAAGGATAGGCGACTACTGGGAGTTGTATGAGTGTGCCTGTGTCTAAATTTGTGTATGATGGATTTCGTACTATTGATTCAATTTTTGAGCCTGCATGTCAATTACTGTCTCCAGATTCCTGATCCACTCAGTCTGTATCTGGTTGAACGTCTGGTACTCGCCATTGATCCTGACTAGTATGCGCCCATGAGATTTGCGTACTTGTCAGTGTAAGAGTTTGCCATCCGGGATCTTTACAACAAATTAGTATTCATGCTTGCGGTCGAACCGTTCCTTTGCGCACGCTAAACGTTTTAGTTCCTTGTACTGCTCTATGGCGATTGCCTCCAGCTCCCTGATCCGTGCATCCAGTACCCGGCTGATCGCAGCACGCTCCTCATTACTCTTGGTCAGTATGAGTTCACCTGTGTCTAAATTTACGCACAACTGATGGAACAGGTTGTTCTAGTTAATGTGATTTGTACATAAGATTCCGGAAGACGTGAACTCATACCTTGGTCAGTCTATTGATCTCATCCATGAGTCAGGCATTCCTGTCACGTAACATCTTGGCTTCCGGTCTTCCATCTGGCGTGTATTGACGTAACCAGGATATGTGGTTGACGTAAAGCTGACCCTTCACGTGACCTAAACGGTTACTTCACCGTCCATTGATTAATGCCATTATGGCATGTTATATATGGCTGACCCTTCACGTGACCTAAACGGTTACTTCACCTCCGGACAACTGTCCAAAATACACGGCCAACATGTCTGTTCTTGCCTTTTCTATCATGTTGCCTCACATATGCCCATGAATTTACCATCTAGGTGTTGATCTTTAACTCGACCTATGGTTACTGGGCGCTCACTAATAGTCTAGTTTACGTATAAGGGATGCAACATCAATTGGGATTGAATCTATGGAAGATCCAGGTACAATGCTCAGTCTTAAACATGCACATGATGCAGAACATGTTTGATGGTTTAAGTAATACCTCTAGAATATAATGGAGTCAATGAGGATACCGCATGAACTTTCTGAGGATATGCAGCTATAGTGATAGAAACATCCGGAATTGAATTGGTCCCAGGATGACGAATTGAGCAATGATACGGTATGTCCTATGCAAACATGTATTGTAATATGCCAATTTACAAAGTTCTAGACAAGAAATGAGCAAAGAGTGGAAACCTATTTGACAGCTACTGGGAAAAATCGTCTCTATAGACTAGTGTATTTGAGCATGAACTAACATCCCGGTGTAAAATACTACCAACAACACTCCAGATAGGTATACGCTCACGTATTCCTCACACCGTGCCCAGAAAGCGTTTGTCTCAGCGATAGTATACATGACTATGGGCCTAGGTGAACTTATCCACCATGTCTCCTCACGTCGGCCACCACATGTGGCACAAAGACTCTCTCTTCACACGTAACATCAAAACATTCCGGCCCTATTCTCTCTACTATGCTCTTGAATGTACCCACCTCTGATACATCCTGTAGCGGAACCACTATGGTACCACCATCGTTAGCGGATATGGGCCTGTGCATGTTCCCTATTACGTGGCCCATCAATCCCCACATCTGCGGTGTAACATCAGATATAGCCCGTATTACACCAACCAGCTCCGGCACCTGCTCTATCATCATGTAATGGCCATCCCCACTTAGTACATCCCCATGATGCAGTATGGTCCCCCGTGGTAATGCTATCCCGACGTCAACACCACTCTTGGTGCGAACTCGGAGGCGACTCTTTTGTATGTCAGGGCGCCTCAATGGTATGATATCAAGTCCATGAGTATCTTTCCCGTACTCTATCCTGTCCAAGACTATTACCATTGCTTACAATATTCTATCACATGTATAATAGAAGTTCCATATGGTACACAAAACCCATGTATGGTTCTCACAGGATACTATTACCATTCCTAATACCATGATACAACGATAAATACCACGCTACACTACAACACCCATACCATGATGCTCACTCCCCGGGAAGTTGACAAGCTGCAGATATTTGTCGCGGCGCAGCTTGCACGGAGGAGGCAGGAGCGGGGACTAAAACTGAATCACCCGGAGGCGGTCGCCATTATATCGGATCACATTCTGGAGGGGGCAAGAGATGGCCGTTCTGTGGCGGAGCTGGCCAGTTCCGGCCGTAACATACTAACCAGTAATGATGTCCTGCCGGGAGTATCATCACTAATACATTCAGTCCAGGTAGAGGCTACATTCGAGGACGGTACAAAACTGGTAACCGTCCATGAGCCCATACGGTGATTACCCCATGGAGCCGGGCGAGTATCTCATACAGGAAGGCGACATATCCATCAATGCTGGCCGCCAAACCAAAATCATTCCAGTCAGTAATACCGGAGACCGGCCCATACAGGTGGGTAGCCATGCTCATTTCTTTGAGGCGAACAGGGCGCTCTCCTTTCCCAGGATTGAGGCTTACGGTTACCACCTGAACATACCCGCGGGTACATCCATACGCTTTGAGCCAGGTGACACCAGATCAGTGGAGTTGGTAGAATATGGTGGGAAGGGAATAATCTATGGCTTCGGGGGGCTGGTGCAGGGTCCGCTAAACGAGAGAATCAATCAGGCCACAGAGAAGGCCCGGAGGCGGGGGTACACGGGAATATGACTTTATCAATATCCCGAAAATCATACGCTCAGTTATACGGGCCTACCACCGGCGACAGGGTCCGGCTGGCAGACACCGACCTAATACTACAGATAGAGAAGGATCTCCTACGACACGGTGATGAGGCGGTCTTTGGTGGGGGCAAGACCATCCGTGACGGCATGGCCCAGAGTAGCGGGTGCCACCGGGACGGATCCCTGGACTTGGTGATAACCAATGCCATAGTAATGGACCCCATTCTTGGAATAGTAAAGGCCGACATTGGCGTCAAGGACGGCCGTATCATAGGGGTGGGCAATGCCGGGAACCCTGACATCATGGATGACATTGACATGACCATATCATCCAGTACCGAGGTTATAGCTGGCGAGCACACCATATGCACGCCCGGCACCATAGATGCCCATGTCCATTACATATCACCGCAGCAGGTGACCGAGGCTCTCTGCGCCGGTACCACAACAATGATTGGCGGCGGTACAGGACCCGCGGACGGGACCAATGCCACCACATGCACGCCGGGCGCCTGGAACATACACCGCATGATGGAGGCTGCCGAGCAGTTTCCGGTAAATATGGGATTCCTCTGCAAGGGGAACGATTCCAGGGACTATACATTACTGGACCAGCTAGAGGCCGGTGCCTGCGGACTAAAACTGCACGAGGACTGGGGTACCACCCCCGCCACAATAGACGCGGCTCTAAGAATAGCCGACAGGACTGATACACAGGTAGCCATACACACTGACACCCTGAATGAGTGCGGATTCGTAGATGACACCATATCTGCCATAAATGGCAGGACCATACACACATATCACACCGAGGGTGCCGGGGGTGGCCACGCGCCGGATATCATTAGAATAGCGGGCCAGTCCAACGTACTGCCATCTTCCACTAATCCCACTAGACCATTCACCGTGAATACGCTGGATGAACACCTTGACATGATGATGGTATGCCATCACCTCAGCCCACTGGTACCGGAAGACGTCTCCTTTGCGGAATCACGCATACGGCGAGAAACCATTGCAGCAGAAGACATACTTCATGATATGGGTGTGTTAAGCATAATGTCCTCGGACAGCCAAGCCATGGGGCGGGTGGCCGAGGTAACGACACGAAACTGGCAGACCGCGGACTGCATGAAAAAGACAAGGGGACCATTGCCAGAAGACACTGAACATAATGACAATTATAGAATCAAGCGGTACCTAGCCAAGATAACCCTGAATCCGGCCATCACTCACGGCATATCTAATCATGTGGGAACACTGCAGCCGGGCAGGATAGCCGACATCGTTCTATGGTCGCCCAAATTCTTTGGAATAAAGCCAAAGATGATAGTCAAGGGCGGCATGATTGTTTATTCAGTAATGGGGGATCCCAACGCCTCCATACCAACTACCGAGCCTGTCCGCTACCGGCCCATGTGGGGTTCTCTTGGAAGCGCGCCCCACTCCCTGGCGGTCACATTCACATCAAAGTTGGCCCTCAAGAACGGGATTGACTCCATTACGCGGCGACCCATGATACCGGTCCAGGACTGCCGCAATATATCCAAGAGTGACATGCTACACAATGATGCCACGCCGGATATACATGTGAATCCGGAGACATACGAGGTACGCGTGGACGGCAATATAATATCGGACGGCTCCCCTGCCAAAAAGGTCTCCATGGGTCGTTTATACAGCCTGTACTAGCAGTGGTAAACTGGAGTATGAGTTTCACATATTCCTCAATTGTGCTGTTCATCGAGCTGCATGTATCAATTATGTCTCTGGAGTATACCCGGTCCCCATTGTTAAGTGACAGTCAGCAATCACACAATGGAGAATATCTATCATGAATCACTACAAAGTTTGCCAGCGGGCAGTTGCCGGTATCGGCAAACCATTCAGGTACTCCAGTAGTTCTCATACCAATGTGGAGCTGGAGCGGCGCAACAACCCACCTGGGTGACTTTATCTGGATTGCACTGATACAGTTCTCATACCAATGTGGAGCTGGAGCGGCGCAACACTGGTTGCCGAGTCTAATTCAAGATCAAGCCACACTTGACACATTTTACCATAATGGTCATTGCAATTGTCTCCCACGACACTGAGTGGGGGGATTACCATTTTCCCCTGACTATACACTAAATCTTGTCACACTCCATGACACGCCCCTGGTTCCACTTAGAGAAGTTGCCGATATCGGAGTTTGTTGCATAACTGACTTTGACAGAATACAGGTTCCCCATGTCGTGATCTACGTTGCTGCCGCGTCCACCCACTCGTTGTACTCGTATGTTATCCCATTTCCGCGCCATTAATCTGTGCCCGAATAATAGTTTGAACGGGAAGCGGCTCCATGATTATCTCGATTATCAATCGCCTGTTGTACCCTTTTGCCGCCTTCCAGTACTGCTTGTTTTCGGCCTTTTCCTCATCAGAAAGGCGGAAAATGGGCGATTCCGGGCTTCCTCCAAGACTGCAAGTCCCCATGAGTCGCCTTTCCTTTGTTGGAATTTAGCTGAAGTGGAATGGTTGTCCGGATTCGATTATCACTACACAATTTCATGTTATCCCTGGACGCGTATGCTCTGTATGAGTTCACGTCTTCCGGAATCTTGTGCACAAATCACATTAACTGGTAACCGGTTCTATCAGTTGTGCGTAAATTTAGACACAGGTGAACTCATACTATGCTCCATCTGCAAACAACTCGAGGTTGCATGCGCGTTTGTCATCATTATTCGGTAAGGGGGACACACCGTTAGTCAGCGCGTTTCCGGGTGGTGGCTTATCTGTTGGTCCTGCCAGAGATGGCAACTGTTGCAATGAGTCCGGAACTTTCCAATTCCAGGGTGTGCTCCCTGTCCAGTTGTGGCTCTTCTGCATACGAGCTCAGTACTGCATTGTTTAACATGCGCGTATCCCCAATATACTAGCCGGTAACGGCGAATGCGTGCGCTCTCTCCGTCCATGGGGACTGATGAATCCGCGCCTCTTCTTGGCCATGACCGCGACTGCACTTTTCAAGGCCGGTCGAGTCAACAATCATGGTTCTAGTCAGCTTTTTGTCTGTGCCGACAATCATGCCATTCCTCTTCTATGTCAAGATCTTTTCCGCGTCTGTAGTGTAGTGCGGGGTTTGGTGTCCTTCCAGTAGTCCTGCAAGGAACGGATACCTGTCTGTATCTCATACCTAATGCCGTTCTCAGTGTCATGTAACATGCCCACGGCATACTGGTAGGGAGCACCCTACTTGTTATGGTTGGCCTTTTCAATCCCATGCATGGTTAAAGCCAAATAGCTTCCCAATGGACGTACTTGGCATTGTCGGTGAATACCATCAAGTTTGTTTAAAAAATCTCATATGTAATACTTGGATCCAAGTTAGTAATCACTATGACAGAATAAACGAAAATACTCAAACCGTTTTCACATACATTTTTAATCTAACTTGTTTGGAGTTATGTGACAAACTACGATATCGGCAGAGTATATAACGAATCTGGCTACATTAATTTACATATACTATTTGGAACCTAACCAAACCCATGAAGATACACCATGTGTCGTGTATGATTGTCCTACTTGTTGTAGCCATATCAGTACCACAGGCATACGCGGCAGGTGTAATCGAGGGATTCGCCATAGGCGACGTATTGGATGAGTCCTGGGGCTGGTTCATCGTAGTAGGATTGGGCGCCGTATTTGCCATTGTAATCACAATAGAGACCAAAATTGAGGAGCGGTATCTGGGCGTAACTCAGACCTCTGAGTGGTTCAATACGGCAGGCAGGGTAATCAAGACCGGCCTGACCGCTGCGGCAATAGTATCTGCATGGACTTGGGCCGCCACACTACTGCAATCCTCAACTGTAGCATACCAGTACGGCATAAGTGGGCCCTTCTGGTATGCAGCGGGTGCCTCAATCCAGGTTCTACTATTCGGCATATTGGCCATAGAACTAAAGCGAAAGGCTCCCAACGCTCACACATTCCTGGAGATAATCCGGGCCCGATACGGCGAGGCCGCACATCGGGTCTTTCTTGTTTTTGCACTCATGACCAACATGATAGTTACCGCCATGCTACTTCTGGGCGGTGCTGCCGTAGTTAACGGACTTACCGGCATGGACATATCCATTGCGGCATTCCTGATACCCATAGGGGTCATGATTTACACTCTAGTGGGTGGACTCAAGGCCACCTTTGTCGCGGATTACATGCACACTATCATAATATTCATCGTTATTCTCATATTTGTGGGAACGGTATACTTTGTCAGTCCCGTTACCGGCGGAGTAGAGGGTATGTTCGACAAGCTTACCGAGGCTGCGCGCCTCAATCCCGTAGAGGGGAATGCGGCCGGAGCCTACCTTACCATGGCGTCGCTGGGCGGACTCATATTTGGTATCATCAATATCGTGGGAAACTTTGGAACGGTCTTTGTGGACCAGGCATACTGGCAGAGAGCCATAGCGGCCCAGCCAAAGTCCACCGTAAAGGGATTTTTACTGGGTGGCGCTTGCTGGTTTGCCATACCATTTACGTTAGCAACTACAATGGGCCTGACGGCGGTAGCCTTAGGCGTGGACTTGACGCCGCAGGAAGTCCAGCTGGGACTTACTGTTCCGGCCGCGGCCTCAGTTCTAATGGGTGAGGTTGGCGCCGTTCTTGTACTTACCATGCTGTTCATGGCAGTTACATCAGCAGGCTCCGCGGAGCTAATCGCGGTGTCGTCGTTGATAACGTATGATGTGTACCGGACGTACAAAAATCCCAAGGCCACCGGAAAGCAGCTGCTCAAGGTGTCGCGCTATACTATAGTAGGGTTTGGAATAGGTATGGGGGGCCTCGCGGTCGTACTATTAGCCATGGGACTGAGTCTTGGATTTGTGTACCTGGCCATGGGCGTGCTCATTGGCTCAGCCGTAATACCCATTGCGCTTACCATTACGTGGAGACGGACCAACAAGTATGCCGCCATGGCCGGGGCCATTATTGGCTTAGTCGCGGCGTTAATAACGTGGATCGGCGTAGCATCGACGTACGGGGAGGTAAGTCTAGCCACCCTGGGCGATAACTACTCCATGCTGTTCGGGAACATTGCAGGTATACTGACGGGCGGCGCCATTGCAGGACTGGGCAGCCTTGCCACCAAGACCAACTTTGACTGGAAGATAATGAGGGAGAGAATCAAGCTGGTGGACATATCTCAGGAGGAAGTGGACAAGCTGGACGAGGACGAGGCCATGCTGAAAAAGGCATTCCGGTTTAGCCTGAGGGGCGGCGGTCTAATGACTCTCATATTAATAGTAGCGTGGCCACTCCCACTCTTCTTTGCACAGTATGTCTTTGACATTGCGTTCTACTCGCTGTGGGTGGGCATATCTGTTGTATGGGTCAGTGTTGCCACCTTCTTCATAGTGGGGCTGCCCATAATAGAGGCCAGAACAGGTATTAAGAAGGTAATGATGAGAGAAAGACATGACTAACTGTAGTGGTTGTGGCAAGACGCTAAGCTGGAAGAAATACAAGTTCCAGAACATGTGGCGAATCCCCGGCTACTATTGCAAGAGCTGCATGGTGGATCTTGGCCGGGAGTTTGATCATCACGGAAGAATCACCATACCCACTAGGCCCTGCTCATTCTGCGGCGTGGAATACTATTACCTGAAATCACACAATCATGGCCGGTACTGTTCAGTATGCCTGGAGGCAGTAAAGAATGGCGTCATTCCGGAAAAGCCTACTGGCAAGAAGCAGACAAGGCCGCCGCCAAAGCAGCTTCCTTTAACCATGATGATATTTGCCGGTCTGGGTGGATTAATGATGGTAATGGGGCTGATGTTTACCATGATGTCCACCGGCGAGGATGCCAATGTCATAAACATACTCTTTGGGGCAGCGACTACCGCCATGGGCTTTGTATTATTACGGCGGACGCTAAAATCCAGAAGTCTGCTAATGGGACAGAGAAGCATAGCCAAGTAGTTACGAGCCAGAGTCCACGCCTGTAGTGTTCAAGAATGGGTCTCCCCGCCAATCCCATGTTACTACCGGTCCAGTATGAGAATGAAGATTTGCAATAGCCTGAATGCAAGTGTGTATGGACGCTGAAATTCATTGTCGCGCCCACTCACTTGAATACAGTTCCATGAATGTGCCTATCCATCGCCTGTTATGCCGTCTTCCAGTGCTGTTTGCCCTTCTCATGTGGCGTACATGTGATTTCGGGGCACTTCATACAAAGACTTCTACATAACCGTCATTCTGGGTATCACCTGTTTCCTTTAGTGAAGTCTTGCAGGAGTGATGGGTGGGACTTTGCTGTCATGAAACGGTTGCTTCTAGACTTGCATGCCTCGCCTGCAAACAGCTGCGGCTTGGATGGTAAACGTTTGGATCACCCGGCATACCGGGTATATTCTGTCCCAGATAGTCCGTGTCAATGGTGTGTCCCATAAGTCTGTGGCGTATGGGAATTATGTCGTATGACCAGATAAAGGTAAGTCACAACAGAGTAACGTTTTTTGAAACTGTTCAGTCTCGTTATTTCATTTGGTCTTAACAATCTCGTAGTATGAGTTCACCTGTGTCTAAATTTACGCACAACTGATGGAATAGGTTGTTCTAGTTAATGTGATTTGTGCACAAGATTCCGGAAGACGTGAACTCATACATCTCGTATCCTGTTTGTAATCCTGTATCCTAAACGATTACCGCGACGGTTAGTACGGTTTTAGATGAGGAAGGGATGTAATCACACAATCAATGTTTGCCATACATATATGATGAAGCTGTTTCTCAGTATGAGTTCACGTCTTCCGGAATCTTATGTCAATAGTACGAAAAGTAAGTCCGCTTAGGATCCGGCGTACAGTAGTTCAGATTGCACAAGCCAGATGGTAAAGCGAATAACAGAGGAATCAAGACAAAAGAGGCGTTGCCGCAACCAAAATAGCTCAAGACCTGAAACAAGACACGTACGAAGATTGTGAACCAGATAACGGGAACGACTCGAGTAAAGATGGGTAGGCCCATGATACCAATCACCACCACCCAGATACGAATGGTAACTGAAGCATACAGCAAGGATCCCGCCGGAGTAGTACGTATTGCAAAGAGGCTTAGACAGAATTACAATATATCGCGCAGTATATCACATAATGAAAAAGAACGGTACGGCAGGATCATCACCTGCAAAGTCAGAGTGGGTACGCTATGAGCGTAAATATTCCAATGCAATGTGGCACTGGCATGTCATGAAAAGATGAGCGCTTCGAGGGACTGAATCTCATAGATGATACATCCAGGTATAGTCGGGGCGGCACTATTCTAGCATGCAACCTCAGAGAACGCCACTCTATTACTGAGACTGGCGATAAAGAGATTCGGCGCCCCTGCATCTCGGATAACGGCGCGTGTTTCGTAGGACAATAAAAGGGCAAGAAAAGCTGGAAACCCACTATTCTAGGAAGAACTACTGGATCAAGACATCATACTAATCAATTCCAGGCCATACCACCCGCAGACAAATGGCAAACTGGAGCGCTTCCATGGAATGATTGAGGACGAGGGGACTCTTATTTAAGAGTCCAATGAGATATGGCATTATGACAGTCTCCGGGATTATGTAGACTACTACAATGAGAGAAGGTTGCACTTCTCACTGGATATAGATAACGGCAAAACACCACTCCAGGAATAAAAAGGCGACCCAGACAATTAGAGCAAATGATACAAAATGGGTGGAGCGGGATGCCAATGACTAGCGGACCGACTTTTCATACATTACAGCGCTATACAATAGACACAAAAATTAAATACGAATTAGACCAATTGAAAATGTGAATCAACAATATGGCGTTCTACGCAAGATTGGCTCTGGTATATATGGCCTCATACAGCTTGATCATCATGCCATACGATATAGAAGCAGATTATGGTTCATATTGCCCGTACTGTTTAACTTGCCCGGGGGCATTATATCTTATCTTGCCATTAGGCACGATGATCCCGACAAGGCAAAAAATTGCCTGCTTGTAAGTATAATACTGATCATGCCCCTTGTTATCACGTTAGTGGCGATGGTTGCTGTTGGTGAGGCGCTATTTGAGGAATTTGACTAGTTTTTCTATTCTTTCAATCAGACCAAATGGTAATACGTGGACAATTCAACTCGTCCGGTTTTAACCAGTTTACATCAACCTAAATCTTCTGCGCCCTGAATGTACCACAAATGTATGATGTCAACTCTTGGGCACTATTCCGCTACTTTACGGGTTACTGGTAGTCACCATCTTGTTTTATGTTCATCCCTGTTAACGATTTTAGGCCGGTAGCACATTGTCCCGGTGAAATGATATTATGACACAAAGATATGTTATTTTCATCTAAGTGGCGCTATTTCCGGACCAGCACTGCTTTCAGCTGCCTGCTGTGAATGCCATGCGCGTGCCTTGGTTTCTTGCATCTGAGTCGTATGAGTTCACGTCTTCCGGAATCTTATGCACAAATCACATTAACTAGAACAACCTGTTCCATCAGTTATGCGTAAATTTAGACACAGGTGAACTCATACTCTGAGTCATTCCTGATGGCTGTTTGTAAATCATCAGAGGCATTATTCATGAATGCGTCACCGGATTCCATATCATCGGTAGTCTAAATTGTATTTCATTACCGTATGATTCTGTCCCTTCTAGTGTCATGAACTGAGCCGCGCAATTGTGATTTCATTTCCAGGATTACTGGCGTTATCACTATCCACATGCATGGTGCGCCTTGCCACTCGCGTATTGGTGCCATTTGGTATTTCAACCACGTTATCAGTGTCACTGTACTTGCTGTAATCGCTCTTGGCCATGGGGACCCAAACAGATTGATAGTGGATAACAGTCACGAATAATTCTATCACAACCGAGTCGTATTGCCGTCATCCGCTCCCGGGGGCAAGCATGACTATAGCCGAAATGATTGCCATAGGTGATTAAGGTATCGGTGTTATATCATTCACATCAGTATCTGAAAACGGCAGTACTTAGACCTGTCTTGGAATCATCTTTGTGATTTATCATGTCACACCATCACAAAGCCTAGTGTCATTTCAAAACATCAAAAACGCGTCTCACACCAGTGACTCGTTATCTGTTGCCAGGGGCTTGCGTCCCATAAAGCCGCTATCCTTTTCGTGCCAGAAGCCAATCTTGGTCTCGCCGTACTTCCAGCAGAGCCACACCTCCTCATCGAAATGCAGGGACGGAAAGTCCAGCAGTCCCTGATCCAGGTTTTTTATCATTGCCCCTGTACTCTCCAGTTTCTCAATTGCCGTATAGAACTCAATGATTGCCCTATTCAGTCTGCCCTTGGCCTCTACATACTCTGAGAGTGACTTGTCCATGGCGGTCTCGGTTACGGCCTGCAATTTCGTCACATTACTCTTTTTGGCCACTGCCATCTCGAATTTCTTGATTACATCGGGCAGTATCGCGTTAGCCTGAGCCACAGTAAAGAACATGTGCGGACATGTTATGTATTGCTTAAATACTTTGTTTGGATAGGAGTTTGTTGCATAGTTCAATCAAGTTAGGTAGAAAAATCACACCGATGGCAAAAAGTTTGTGCTTTTCGTCACACAACTGTATGTTAATGGCCATTAGATCCAAGCAATAATATCTGAGAATATTTCAGGTGGCATTAATGGACAACACCACGTACGTCCGGCGGGAAGATATTTGTACGAGTTCACGTCTTCAGGAATCTTATACACAAATCACATTAACTGTCGCGATCAGTTATGCGTAAATTTAGACATAGGTGAACTCATACAGATATTTGGCTACAACCATGCGTAGTAATGAAGAGGACAACCATAACAAGGAGACCGCTTGCTACCTGTGAGCATGTTACATGGCACTACAAGCAGGCATGAAATACAGGTATAGATGTCTAACAGGATTACGGGACGGATACCAAACCCGCACTACTCCACCATATACAGACGGGGAAAGGATTGACACAGACAAGAGAAGTGGTATGATTGCCTGCATGGACAAGAAGCTAACGCGGACCATGATTGTCGACTCGACCGGTCTTGAAAAGTGCAGTCGCGGTCATGGCCAAGAAGAGGCGCGGATTCATCAGTCCCCGTGGACGGAGAGAGTGCACGCATTCACCGTTACCGGCTAGTATATTGGGGACACGCGCATGCTGAAACATTGCAGTACTGGGCTCGTATGTAGAAGAGACACAACCGGACAGGAAGACATGTTTTGGAATTGGGGAGTTCCAGACTCATTGTAACAGCTGCCGGCAGGACCCTAAGTCACCACCTGGAAATATGCTGGCGAAACGGTGTACTACCATTACCGAATAATGATGACAAGCGTGTATGCAACCTGGAATTACTTGCGGACGGTGCATACGCGTCTGGAGATAACTGTACTGTGATAACAGAATCATGTCAGTCAACCAAATTCCACCACAGAAGACAAGGGGAAAGGCGACTCAATGGGCACTTACAGTCCGGGATCAGCTTGGAGAACGCCCGGAATCGACCATTTTTCGCCCGTTTGATGAGGAAAAGGCCAAAAGACAAGTCAGTACCGAAGGCGGCAAAAGGGTACAGCAGGCGATGGATAGTTGAGATGATCATAATAGAATAGGGTTCTCGTTCAAGCGAATGTTTGGACACCGATTGCAGGCGCGGAAATGTAATAACATAGTTCAGATGAGGGTGGTATGAGTTCACGTGTTTTGATCATTCACTAAGATGTATAGATTGGTATGACAATATTTTGCTTAAATACCAAATTTGCAATAAGAATCTAATGAGCAGACGCCGGTCCTATAAGGAATTGGAACTGAAAAATAAGCTTCTTCAGGATACCCTTGCGTCTACCAAGAAAGATCTTGCACATTACAAGGCAGAGGCCATGGGCAAGATGCTCCTTGTCCTACGTCTGGATGAGTTCACCTGTGTCTAAATTTACGCACAACTGATGGAACAGGTTGTTCTAGTTAATGTGATTTGTGCATAAGATTCCGGAAGACGTGAACTCATACCTTAACTTTTCTGTTTCACACGAGTCTGTGTGGGAAAACCCATGATGCTAGGTCAATTGTTCATATCTAACAACTTGGTTTAGACGTGCAGGGTGGGAGAAGTGATTCTGCGCATACGGTCTAATGGTCTCGTGGCCATAGTGACTTCCGGATGGATTATTTTGTGTCTCTGAGCAGCATCTTGTTTTGTGTGGGTTCATGTATTTGTCGTATGAAATGATATTGGTTCATGAGAATATGTTGCGTTCCGCATGGCGCAAGACCGTTTCTGTTGTGACCGTTTAGTTACCCAGCAGAGAATCATATGCTACTCGCGCTTGCATGTGATATGGGTGGAGTAGCATACGCTTTGGTTCGTTGGCGAGGGCGCCATTTCGGTTTGTCGCAACAGATTCGGGGTCGCGCGCTCAGGCTTGCTACATCTACGAACGCATGATCCTTGCGAAACCCATTTAATACGTCATGGGCGCAATTATTTTATGTCGTACATGTACATGCCGGGAGCCACTGCTGTAGGAATAGTATGCAAGTCCGGAGTTGTCTTTGCCAGCGAGCGGCGAATTGCCTATGGGCATCTGCTTGTAAGCAAGTCTACCCGAAAGACATTTCAGCTGACTCCCCATGTAGGTGCAGCATGTGCTGGATTGGTGGCAGACATGCAGATACTCTCGTTGCAGGTTGCCGCCTTGGCCAAGATACGTCACATGGAGACCCGCCGGGATGTTCCGCCTAACACTGTTGCGAAAATGATGTCCAACATAATGTATGAGAGGCGCTTCTTCCCGCTCCTGACACAGGTTATAGTTGGGGGAATAGTGGAGCAGCCAGTCATATACACACTGGATCCTCTGGGCTCGGTACTGCCGGACCAGTATGCCGCAGTGGGGACTGGTGCCGAGATGGCCCTGGGTGTGCTGGACCCCCAGTACAAAGAGGACATGTCTGTTGATGATGGTGTGGAATTGGCCAAAAAGGCGATTAACGCAGCATCACAAAGGGACGCGGCCAGCGGTGATGGTATTGACATACTTGTGATGGATGACAAGGGCGCCCGAGAGATTCGCGCCTAGTGTATATCCTTTATCGCTTCCCAGTATTTGTCAGATATGTAGTGAAGGCTCTTGGCTACGACGCCCTTTTTGATGTCATCCATTTTGGAACTATCTATAGTAGCCCTGCCGACGGCCAGGTACTTGTTACCGGGCTCGGCCACGCATATGATTTGGCCCTCCCGAAATTGGTCATATGATGTGACACCGGGTCTCATTATGTCAGCACCATTACAGACGAAACGGATGGCTCCTGCATCCACGGTCATTTTGGGGAATCGGCTCAAAAGATTGACATCAGACAGGAAGGGAATGTGTGTTTCTCCCAGTACCAGGATACGCGCGTCTGCAGTATCTAGCAGGCGCGCATCAGAATCAATCTCGTATTGTATTAGATTGCGGGGTCGTGTCACATCAAAACCCCATGATTGGCATATGTGGTCGATTATCTGGCCGGTCTTGGTCTTTGATATGTGGTGGCACTTCATTTTGTCATAACCTGTCTTATGTCCAGCAGGTCACGCAGTATGGAGCTGGCCGTCTCCATGCCTCCGGCACCCCGTCCTATGATGGTCTGGGTACCGGAATGCTCCGATGTGAATGATATGGCATTCAGGGTACCGTTCACGCATAGTGGGTCTTCTTTTGGTATCTCCACTGGCGCCACCTCCAGTGTATCATTGCATGTTGCCACCAGTTTTATGGCCGAGTCCCGCTCCGTGGCGCGGCGCATATCCTGGACGGTGACATCCCGGATGCCGCATCTATTGACTTGGCCTAGCGTGACTTTTCGGCCCATGACCCAGTTGGCAAGGATTACCAGTTTTGCCGCGGCATCCACGCCGTCCAGGTCCAGTGATTCATCGGCCTCGACATACCCTTTTGTCCGCGCGTCATTCAGGGCATCCTCAAAGGTGACACCGTCTGTCATCATGCTGGAGAGGATGTAGTTGGTGGTACCATTCAGTATGCCCCGGAAGGATGTTATGCGTTCCCCCCGGAGACTGTTCTTGGCATAGTTTAGTATGGGGGTGCCCCCGCCCACGGTTCCGCTAAATCTTATCAGTACCCTGTTATACTGTGCCAACTCTACTAGGCTGGGCATGGCCAAGGCCAGCGGTCCCTTATTTACTGATATGACGTGCAGACCGTGTTTTAGGGCGGACATTATGTTGCTCATGCCCGGCTCACCATTCCCATAATTGCTGGGTGTGGTCTCTATCAGGACGTCCGCCTCGGACTCTTTTATCATGTCCGTTAGTGTATTGCCACATCCCGCTATGGTGCCACTCTTTTCCTTGGAATGGTATAATTGTGACATGTCCAGGCCTCCGGGGTCTCCGACCATGCCGCCACTATCGGATACCGCTACTATGCGGGTGGCCAGACCATACTGGGAGTATGTGTCGTCCCGGGACTCTAGTAACCGGCACAGACTCTGGCCTACGACGCCAAACCCGCATAATATGATTCTCATTGTATAGGTGGGAGATACGGTGGTGCTTATTAATGGTAGGGCGTCCCTTTCACTGCCTTGTTCTTTGTATGAGTTCACGTGTTTTGATCACATAATAAGATAGAATACATCCCAGTTTTTTTAATTATAATTGCATTCTGGCAGCAACCTCGTTCATTACAGAAAGGCCCTGAGCCCTCCATGTCTGAACACATATGGACATACGGTGCATGGCCCTTTCACCACCCTTTATCTGGCCACTAATCTTGCGGAATACCACTGCGTATCAGAACCGGTTCCACTGCTCCGCTGGATTGTTGGTGGTATGAGTTCACGTCTTCGGAATCTTATGCACAAATCACATTAACTGTCGCGATCAGTTATGCGTAAATTTAGACACAGGTTAACTCACACAAAATCAGACATCTAGACGATAAATCCGTGGGCATATGTGAGACATTATGACAGAAAAAGCAAGAATAAACATATTCGCGGTGTGTTTTGGAGATTATGCATAAATGTCAGGAAATCCACGATAGTGGTGGATTTTGTGCGTGATCGTTTTGAACTTCGTTGCTTTGCAGACCTATTTGCATAATGTCCATCGTCTCTGTCTACGTTTTTGAGGCGATGAATTAATTGTCTAAGTTCATGTTTTCCTCAAGTTGCTTAAATCATGTCAATTATTCTGATTCGGCGTTTGTGAACCAAGGCACAGATGAGCTACAACAACCACTTGAAAGTACAAGATTATTCTGTACTGGAAAGCATACTCGAGACATGTATGATGGGGAATATGGATTTCTACCATTACGCAAGCGAATATCTCAAGTCCACTCCAAAAATCTGGACAGATACGAACCAAGACATAACTGTTCAGGCATTTGAGGATAGTAATGATAGAACATAATTCAGTTTTGGTCCGCTGGCTGGTTGATCATATAACGACATGATCCCAACAATCCCATACCGTATGAATATATGGATATATGTAAACGTGCACTAAAATAATATGATAATAACTGAGAACCATGCAACTCGATCCACAACAACAGGCCGCGGTTGCACATAATGATGGCCCATTACTGGTGAAGGCCGGTCCGGGATCAGGCAAGACACATGTCATAACAGAGAGGGTCAACAGGCTGGTACTGGATGGCATTCCACAGGAGTCTATTCTATGCATAACATACACAAAAAAGCCGCCGGTGAGATGCAGGAGCGACTGGAATCTAATAACAAGGTCTGGATAGGTACATTACATGCGCTGGGCAAGGAGATATTGCAGGAGAACCAGGAAGAGACAGGCATTAGCGAGAGCACTAGACTAATGGACATACTACCCAGAACAGCCTGGTGTATGAGGAATTTTGATGATTTCGGAATCGACAATGAAATAATAAGTCTGGGCCTGAATCCACTGAATCAGATCTCCCCGATGCTGAAGGAAATCTCACATGCAAAGAGGGAGATGATATCAGCTGATGACATCATGTCATATATCGAGAAAAACCCTGACAAGGACCTGTCTAGGACCAAGCAGTGGCTAA
>CBDATR010000035.1:0-45612 GCA_965200155.1 Nitrosopumilaceae archaeon
TCTACCTCAATTTGCGCGGACGGTTAGCAGGTATTCCGGTTTACGTCGTTGTCAAGTTTTATTCGAGCGGGATCGATATAGAATCCCATATGCGCCCAGATGTAATCAAACCGGCGGTACTCCCTGGTAACCGTCCATATGAACTCCTACATAATATTACCAACACAGGAAATGACATGTTCAAGGAATCCTGTAGTTACGCGATTCCCTTGCATATCCTTGAAGCGGGTATATCACGGAATCTTTGTCTCAATTCACCACTCACGAGCACTTGACTCAATGTGCATTTCTGCATAGAGTTCCGGCACCCATGTTAAAGGTGGGATTCCATCGTGAAATGCACGACCGGGAATCATACCCCGGTTTATACAATACCCTTCTCGCGCTTGATATCCGCTATCTCGGCTTCCACACGGTGCATGTTGCTGGATATCCTTCGGAACAATGCAACAAAACTTCTTACGGCCTCACCGGACTCGCCGCTCAGATGACTATATTTCGACTCATACTCATCAATCAGTCTATCTCCTTGCTCTAGTGTCACAGAATAGAATGGTTCAAATGAGTATAAAAACACAGGTTAACATAACATTTGTATGAGTTCACGTGTTTTGATCACATAATAAGATAGAATGCATCCCAGTTTTTTTAATTATAACTGCATTCTGGCAGCAACCTCGTTCATAACAGAAAGGCCTTGAGCCCTCCATGTCTGAACACATATGGACATGCGGCGCATTGCCCTTTCGCCACCCTTTATCTGACCACTAATCTTGCGGAATACCACTGCGTATCAGAACCGGTTCCACTGCTCCGCTGGATTGTTGGTGGGCTCTACACAGTCATATTCTAAGAATACGAACATGCATGGTATGGCCTTATTCAATCCTTTTACCTTCTTTTGTAGTTCAGTATCATCAACATCACAGTACTGATGCAGAATGGATTCTGCTCCTGTCTCAAATGAGTGTCGTAATTGCGCGGACGGCCCGCAGTGATTCAGGGATTCCCGTGCGCTCCGGAACAATCCTTTCAGGTCGTTGTCAAGTTTGATCCGGGCGTCCTGAGCACCGGGATCAATATAGAATCCTGCATGTAATGCCTGGGTATCGCGCAGTAAATGCACCCAACACAACTGGTGCTTCCCACCGTCATCAAACCGGCGATACACAACGTACCTGTCTGTGACTATCGCACCATGGTAACCGTTCAGGTATTTGTTCACTACATTTGAACTCCTACTTTTGTCATATATGGACATCATCCACTCTTCGGCCCGCATCCCCCATACCCAACCACGCCTACCCGCCAGTGATATACCAGTTTCGTCCACATGAATGCTGGGTGATTTTATTATATTCTCATGAATTGTTTCCATAAATGATTCACATGCATCGGCGGCCCTGGCAATTATGTTGTTTACTGCACCCACCGATATATTTAGGCCGAAGAGATCCTTCGAAATTACAGGTATGCGTTTTATTGGAATCTTTTCCGCACGCAATGCAGTGATGGCACCACATAATTGGTATGAGTTCACGTCTTCCGGAATCTTGTACACAAATCACATTAACTGTCGCGATCAGTTGTGCGTAAATTTAGACACAGGTGAACTCATACCCGCATGGTGCCGGAAGATTGTATGAGTTCACGTCTTCCGGAATCTTGTGCACAAAAGAACCTGTTCTTTAACTGTCGCGATCAGTTGTGCGTAAATTTAGACACAGGCGAACTCATACACACAATCAGTCAAGCATGAACAATGTTAATGGCACCTGCCAGCACTAACGTATGCCGTGATTGCAAATGTCGTGTAGTGGGGTGACCGGATCTTGATGACGTATATTATGAGTGAGCTAAATGGTTACCACAAAACCCATTAATTTAGTGGATTTTCTGATAAGTAATATTCGAATTATAATAACACGGAAATTATGGACAGATATTTTTCAAGAATTTCTTGTACCTGGTATGCTTGTGCATAATGTGTAAATTATGCAACCCGGATACTACGAGTAGATCTTCCCGGAATTCCTCACGACTACCATCATATACCTGACTTAATCTACGATATACCTTTGGCATTCGAATTACATGCTCGATTAATATGCGCCTTTTTGATACATATTGGTTGTATTTCCTTTCAGTTTTAGTGAGTGATTCCCTACCCCTGTATGGAATTATGACCTTTGCGCCGGGTAGAAGTATGAGTTCACGTGTTTTGATCATTCACTAAGATATAGGTATGAGTTCACGTCTTCCGGAATCTTATGCACAAATCACATTAACTGTCGCGATCAGTTATGCGTAAATTTAGACACAGGTGAACTCATACGGAAGATTTGTTAAACAGGCATGGTTCTTTGATAACTATGAAAAATGCCCCGAGATAGTTGGATATGAAGCAGAGATATTATTTAATGCACATATCAAAGGTTATTCAGGAAAAATATTTCATGATATTGGCTTTGAGCATGTGGACCAATTGGGCCACAGTCATAATTTCTCAGAATTCGGTCAAGGAATGAGGGCAGTAGGCTATCATCCTCTTTTTGCAATTGTAAGATGTTTTTCACATTTTTTCTAAATCAGATATTAGTAAGAGAGGTGTTTTAAACATGTTTTGGTAGTACTGTACATACAGACCAGAAAAAAGTGGACATTATTCTCAATTTCCAGATGAAACAAGACAAAAAATAAAAGAATATCAGTTAAGACTAATGAAAAATAAAATAAAAAGTAAAATTGGATTGTGACAATTTGATAGACCAGAAATGGTGAGTTTACGTGTTTTGATCATTCACTAAGATGGAGAATATGCAAAATCAGGCAAATCATCAATTTTCTAAAACATTTCTAAGTGGAATTATTCCAGCTAATATGATGCCCAAATTTAAGACGCCCACTAAAGAGATAAAGCATCGTATGAGTTCACGTGTTTTGATCACATAATAAGATAGAATGCATCCAAGTTTTTTAATTATAATTGCATTCTGGCAGCAACCTCGTTCATTACAGAAAGGCCCTGAGCCCTCCATGTCTGAACACATATGGACATGCGGCGCATTACACCCTTTATCTAACCACTAATGTTTCCGGAATACCACTGCGTATCAGAACCGGTTCCACTGCTCTATTGGTGGGCTCCACATATAGGAATACGAACATGCCTTTATTCAATCCCTTCTGTAGTTCAGTATCATTAATGTAGAATGGATTCTGCTCCTGCCTCAATTTGCGCGGATGGCCCACAGCGATTCACATGCGCTCCGGATCAAATCGTTGTCAAGTTTGATCCAGGCGTCCTGAGCACCGGGATCAATATAGAATCCTGCAATCTGGGTATCGCGCAATAAATGCACCCAGCTGGTGCTTCCCACCGTCATCAAACCGGCGGTACACTCTATGTGACTATCGCACCATGGTAACCGTTAAGGTATTTGTTCACTACATTTGAACTCCTACTTTTGTATATCATCCACTCTTCGGCCCGCATATCCAGCCACGCCTACCCACCATACCAGTTTCGTCCACATGAATGCTGGGTGATTTTTTCATGAATTGTTTCCATAAATGATTCACATGCATCAGCTTGTTTACTGCACCCAATACAGACCGAAGAGATCCTTCGAAATTACAGGTATGCGTTTTATTGGAATCTTTTCCGCACGTAATGTAACACATCTCAAAATCACCACTCTTTGGGAGTATGAGTTCACGTGTTTTGATCATACGATGAAACTTGATATGACAATATTTGCCTAAATTGTAATATGAGCAGACGCCGGGCCATGAGGAACTACAAATCTCCGGGATACCCTTGTGTCTACCAAGAGAGATCTTGCACACTACAAGGAACGTGTAAGAAGCAGGCATAACATAGAAAAAATGCGTTTAGAAATTATGTAAATGAATTGGAAGGAAAACAGGGGAAAATTACGGTAATCACGGCTCGGCTTATATGAGAATGCTCACTCTCCACCATCCCTACAGTACAAGCATGAGGATACTATAAGAATGCAGTTAAAATTAAAAAACTTGGATGCATTCTATCATATCACATGATCAAAACACGTGAACTCATACGAATTTATTCCTAGATATTAGCAGTAGATTCTGTACATTTTATGTTTGAGAACTGATGATTTGTCTGATTCTGCATATTCTCTATAATTCATCTTAAGACATACTATCTGAATGCGTATCGTGTAAACTAGTGTGTTAAGAGTTTGTAGATTAAAAATTACATTCCCATACCGGGCATGCCACCCATTCCGCCCATGCCACCCATACCGGGCATACCGCCCATCTCATCCATTCCACCCTCGCCACCTGGGGGTGGTCCGGCAGACTTTGCGGTGGTAATTACATCGTCGATACGTAGCAACATACATGCTGCCTCGGATGCGGCCATTACTACTTGAAGCTTAACCGAGAGTGGCTCGATAATCTCACTATTCTGCATGTCTGCAACACTGCCCTTCATGACATCAATTCCAGTCCATCGTTCACCTCTTAATTGTCGAGCTCGAAGTGTCGCCAAGGTGTCGATGGGATCCATACCTGCGTTTTCAGCCAATGCTAATGGTATTGATTCCATACTGTCGGCAAACTTCTCTGCGGCCAACTGCTCCCTACCATCCAAGGAATTGGTCCAGTTTCGTAGACCTGTTGCCGCATATGTCTCTGGTGCGCCACCACCTGCAACAATTGATGGTTTAAGCATTACGTCTCGTACCACCATCAAAGAGTCATGAATGGAACGATCTACTTCATCCACAACGCGCTGAGAGCCTCCTCGCACCAGAACACTAACCGATTTGGGATTCTTACACCCGCGTATAAACACCCACTTGTCTTCTTCTATCTTTCGCTCCTCTACTAGCTCTGCAGAACCAAGTTGTATGTTTGCGAGATCGTCTAGATTTGTTACAATCTTTGTTCCTGTAGCTCTGGACAACTTTGACAAATCACTCTCCTTAATACGACGTACGGCCATAACTCCGGCTTTTGCCAGGTAGTGCTGGGCCATATCGTCTATTCCTTTCTGGCACAGTACCACATTGACTCCACAGGCAATTATCTTGTCGACCATAGATTTGAGCATGCGGTTCTCTTCATCTAAGAATACCTTCAGTTGTTGGGGGTTGGAGATGTTTATCTTTGCATCTGTCTCTGTCTTGTTTATTTCCAACGCCGAATTTATCAGAGCTATCTTTGCATCTGATATCTCACGCGGCATTCCTCCGTGAACTATCTCCTTGTCCAGAATCATGCCTCGTACTATCTCGGAATCCTTTATGGAGCCGCCTGCCTTCTTGTCAACTTTTATGTCGTCTATATCAACATCATAATTTTCGCCATCCTTTTCTGCTACAGCAAGCACTGCGTCCACCACTATTTCAGATAGATGGGCAGAATCATTACGAACAAGTTTGGTCTGCATGGCAGTACGCGCTACCTTCTTGAGAATTTCCCGGTCGTCCGCAAATGTGGTCTCTGCTATCTCTGCCAAAAATGCACTGGCCTGTTTGGCCGCCTTGCGGTATCCATCCACGATTATTGTGGGGTGTACTTCTTGGTTCACAAGCGACTCTGCATTTTCCAATAATGCACCTGCAAGAACCACAGCTGATGTAGTCCCGTCGCCTACCTCGTTGTCAGTGGTTTTTGATATCTCTACCAACATCTTTGCAGCAGGATGTTGAACATCTATCTCCTTTAGGATTGTGGCACCATCATTTGTTATAGTGACATCACCCAGTGAATCCACTAGCATCTTGTCCATACCTCGTGGACCCAGGCTACTGCGTACTATTTCCGCAATTATTTTTGATGCGGCAATATTGTTTTTGTGCGCATCCCGACCTTTTGTTTCAGTGGATCCGTCCTTTAGTAGGACTACTGGCATTTTTCCCTGTGATGCAACTTGTACGCTCATATTTTTGCTGCGTGATAGCCACCTTTTATATCTTATCATTTTTTGAATTAAAACCGCGTCTATATGCATTAGAGTATAGTATAAAATTTAGACTCGAAATTACTACTAAATTCGTCTACCCGACGTATGTTATCGTGTACAAATGTCTGTCAGATATTAGTGAATTATTTTTGTTGCCTGCATGCCGCATCTATACTGTAGATTTGTCCGCTGTTGACCGCCCGGAGACTAAGTGGGAGTTAATCCATGAGGTTAATGGACAGGCATGGTGCTGTAGACCTTATGCGCATGATTGACATCAGGTCGCTCCAAATTCGGGTGTATTTTATGACACATAAACATGAACAAACAAGGTACGTAATAGTCCAACCAGTGGACTATTGGAATAATAGTACTAACCAGTGGAATTGGTGCCCAACAGCCCTAGCGTGTGTTACAAATGTCCTGCTGTGAATTAACCTGATTTATTGTGTATTGCTTGAGCGACGTAAATGGTTACCACATTCGTGTATTTCCTGATCTTGAGTATCATGGACGCCTATGGAGTATGAGTTCACGTCTTCCAGAATCTTGTGCACAAATCACATTAACTGTCGCGATCAGTTGTGCGTAAATTTAGACACAGGTGAACTCATACCCTATGGATTCAGGAATTTCTTGTTATAATGTGCAGGTTATACAATCCGGATACTACAATTAGATCTTCCCGGAATTCATCACGACTACCATTTAGTATGCGGATGACATGCTCGATTAATACGCGCGGACATATTGGTTGTATTTCGTATGAGTTCACGTCTTCCGGAATCTTATGCACAAATCACATTAACTGTCGCGATCAGTTATACGTAGATTTAGACACAGGTGAACTCATACTGTATTTCTTTTCAGTGTTAGTGAGTGATTCTCTACCCTTGTTTGGAATTATGACCTTTGCGCCGGCTAACAAACCTTTCGTAGGAGTTCATATGTAGTGGACAAATACCTGAACGGTTACAATGGAGCGATAGTCAGAGTCCGCCGGTTTGATGACGGTGGGAAGCACCATCTGGGCGCATTTACTGGTATGAGTTCACCTGCGTCTAAATTTACGCATAACTGATCGCGACAGTTAATGTGATTTGTGCATAAGATTCCGGAAGACGTGAACTCATACTATGGCCTGAATGGTTACATCCTCTGTCACAGAGTCATTGATCAAACTCTTCAATCCATCATGGAATAGAGCAACCTCATTACGGGTTGTTTCATTATGTGTAATTCTATTCCGGAGACGTGCCTCTATAGTTCTGGTCGTGTAACCGAGTCTCTTTCCATACTTGTCATAGTAATTGATGTCACCGACTTTCTCTACCAGCTTTGATTTTATCTTGGTGAACAGTTATGACTTCAGGCTTGTAGTCCTCTGCCCCCAGTATAGATGCATTGGGGTGGGATTCGTATTATCACCATTCTTGTCCAGATTGAGTCGGTTTATTTCATCACCAAAACTCTCATCATGGGAGCGCAGGGCATTTAATACCTGCCACACCACCTTGAACGTTTTATTATCATTCAGTGCCTCATGGAACTCTATACCAGCTGGCAAGGCCACCGGTAATATGACATAGCCGTACTCTTTTCCAGGCGATTTCCTCATCACTCTACCCACCGATTGAACGACATCCACTCTAGACTTGCGGGGGTTCAGGAATATGATGCCATCAAGAGCGGGAACATCCACACCTTCTGACAGACACTTTGCATTACTCAGTATCCTACAAGTATTGGAGTCGGTCTCCTTATTATCGTCCAGCCACTGTATATTCTTCCACCTCTCAAGAGCCTTGGTATCGCCGTCCACATGACGGATTTGTACCATATGGCCTGTGCGGATACCCGTAATTCATACTGCTCTACTATCGTTCCAAGGCTCCTGTCATGTCCGATATCATCTGTTTTATCACCTGCAAACATCTTGGAGCGATCTATTCGATTGGTAAAGGCTATCACCTTTTTCAATAGTCGCGGTTTCTTTTCATCATCGGGATGATTCAAACCGTGCCAGACAGCTGCTAGTAATGTTCTCTCATCTAGCGGCATCTCCAAGTCGCCCGTACTAGAATGGTTTTGAATAGATATTGACTGCTGGAAATCCTTGTCGGCTGGAACGATTGCTATTTTGACACGGAAATCAGAGAGTATTCCCTTGCGAACTGCATCCGGAAATGTCAAATTATAGAAAACGGGCCCGAATCGTTCCTCAACCATGGAATAGACTAGCTTCCCCATCTTGGCTTTTATGACATCACTATACACGCGAGGCGTAGCGGTCATGTACAGTCGCTTCTTGCCGGGAACACTCTTGTGTACTTTAGTAAAGAATGACTTGTCTTCCACGCCGGTTGTTCTATGAGCCTCATCGGCTAGAATCAGATCAAACCATTCTTCTGACATAGCCTTCTTGACTACATCTAATGAATGGTATGTGGAAAAAATAACGGTCATAACCTGCTTATTCAGTGACTCCTGTAATTTGGAATAATCTGTTGTAACCTTGGACTCTAACTCTGTGATATAGGCATCCTCACCAGTTGACTCATCAGAGCACACTGCAATGTAGTTATGCGGTATATTGGCATTATCGGACCATGACCTCATACTTTGCAGTATCAATGAGATGGAGGGAACCGCGTACAAGACCAACCCGCCAGTACCGGCGTGTTTTTCCGCTATACGGAGTGATGTTAGTGTCTTGCCAGTGCCACAGGCCATGAGTAGCTTGCCCCGGTCATTATCACCAAATCCTTTCAATACGGCCTGAACGGCTTCTTTCTGGTGTGGAAATAATTCCTTTGGTTGTTTCTTCTTCATTCTCGGGAATTGCTCCCAGTCAATGATGTCTGAATCTATAATGGAACAGCCAGAATCCCGTATCACCTTCTCGGCATTTCTGGTTATCACATCACCAGTATCTTGTTTGGTATATCCATGGAGGCGGCCTTGGCCAGGAATGTTGATACCGACTTTATGTGTGGTTTTCTCATCATAACACTTGCATTGAATGGCAGAGAGCCATCTTTACTCTCGGCGACCAAGTCTATACCAGTATCACTACCATCCCGCCCCGGCCACTCATTCTTGAAGCTATTCTGGTATAGTGAGTCTTGTTAACTTCTTGAAACGGTCTCCCAGCTCCTTCACCGTTCCTGTTCTAGTATGTCTTCAATGCGATTTTGGTGTTTGATTATGTTTAAGTCTACACTCTTGTATATACTAAAGCCACCACTACAAGACTATTCCATAACCACTAACCCTTACATGCATGAATGCCAAACCACTCCCCCATGTAACCTAGCTGCACTGGAATAATTTCTCCATTTATTACCACATCCACGATTTCACCGGGCTCCCTGTCATAGAGTATATTGAATGGTTCCCGGCCGTCAACAGACTCTATTACATCACCGGCCGCTACAACATGAGAGACTCTCTCCCTAACACTTCTTACAACATTATGATCAATCATAACCCCAATACAGCCGGGTGTATAGGAACCATATTCATCCACTGATTTTACAACCGATGTTATAATGTAGTGTGGAATGGCGAACGACAACCCGTCACCGGCTGCACTCATTGCCACCAATCTACCATTCCCATCAAAGACGGGGCCACCACTACTCCCGGAAAATGTTGCCGCATCATGCTGGACGGATACCGGTGCACCCATTCCAGTACTGGATATCACTCCTGCCGTAATGATATATGGCCTGCCGTCCGGGTGTCCCACAGCATATACTCGTTCCCCGATACCTGCATCAGATAACTCTAACGGCCCCATGTCTGTGTCAGCAGATATTATGGCAACATCAGAGTATGGATCAGTAAAGACCACTACTCCATCAATGACATTCCCGTACGAGTCCGTGATTACAGTATGATTGGAAATGCCATGCCTGGTTGTAACGATATAAGAATCATCTAGAATGATTCCCGCGGATACGCGCCCCTCGCTATTTATATGGACTGTTCGCTCAAGGAGAGTAGACACCGGTATCATATATGGTTCCTGTGCTAGATATATGCCCAGCGTCATACCACATAATAATAGAACCACACCACAGGGTAGTAATACAATTCTAGTCTGGATCACGGTGAGGAGATTACCACTCTCTTAAAAGGAGCGATCATAATCTCATGTGTCCGGTTACTCAATATCAATCCCGGCTTTCCTTAACTTGTTAACACCAAAGACTTTCTGCATCTCATATCTCACATTAACACTGCCCCACTCCCACATATCTTCCAGGTCTATATTATCTCCAACTTTCTGGTATCCCAATTCCTCCAGCATCATTCTCTTGGAATGATCCCCACACCACTTCCATAGTTGTTCAATACCTATGGCGTCGGCGACATCCTTGTAACCGACCTCTCTTAGGACCCATCTCTGCTCCATTCTCTCATGGCACGTGTTCCATATTTCATCAAGGGTGTACGTGTTTCCGGGGACCAGCATTTTGTTGAAGATATCTAATCTTCTATATCTTTTCATGTTTAGTATCATTCATGATTATATATATAACCATATAAATTATGGTTGCGCCGCTATAGTATGACCCGCCTTTTAAGGGAGTGATTCACCGTTCCCGAAATGGTAAAACATTGCGATGACTGCAAATCACCCATAATGATACATGACACTGAACGGGATGAGTACTATTGTAATTCATGTGGTGTTGTTACGACCGAGCACATGCAAACCGGAGTACGCGCCGATGAATCCAGTCCCTTTGTTGGTAACTCTACCATCATAGGGAATACAAATAACTCGGTAAAACTACGACGGCTAGACCAGTGGGTTGCAAGAAGTGCCGTCCGTCCCGCCATATCCCGCTCAAACATGAGCCGACTTAGGGCAATCCATGACAAGCTGAATGTCCCAGAGAGTGTTTATGAGAGGGCCTCCAGCATATACAAGACGAGTACATGTGGGAAGCAAAAGGGCCTACAATTAATCATAATGATGACAGCGTGCCTGTACGTAGCCTGCCGGGAGTCCGGGGCACCCAGAACACTCCGTGATTTATCCAAGATAACAGGCGTGCCGGTCAAGGGAATCGCAAGGTATAGTAGATGGATAATGAACACGAATCATTCCTCACCATCCCAGTATACTTTTCCCGTTCTTATAACGCGGGCCGGAAATACCACCGGCTCCAGTCCCACATGCCAGAGAGTTGCAGCAGAGATGGTAGACAAACTACCTGGCTCATTCACGTCAGGCAAGAACCCCATGGTGATGGCCGCGGCAGTTCTATGTGTGGCGGCAAGGACGCTGGGAGAAGAGCACTCCACCACTGACCTTGGTGATGCGTTAATGGTGAGCGCCGCATCCGTACGTACTAGAGCAAAGGAGATAGAGAATCATTTGGGGATACCACTGAATCAGTCATATGAGGGCGCCGATAGACCTCACTGAATCTGTTTCCTGGCATAAAAAATAAAATACCAACAACCATCATTCAAACCATGAATATACACGCTCCCGGTATGCAGGGGGAAATGTATTGAAACATACTCTTCCGGTGATGCCAATCAGTTACGTTGAGCTTGTGTCACAAGCACATACGGGATTACTCTCATGACATGTGAGATAATCAACGAGGGACTAAGTCCTGACGAGGTCGCTACAAAGGAACGCCACGGGGAATATAAACAGTCAAGGCCAGAGAGTGACTTGGGGCGGGCCATTCGTCGGTATTATCTGAGCAGAACGTCATTCTCTGGAATAATGAAGTCGAATAATTACTACTTTGGGTATGGAGAATAGTATGCCCCCTCAGAACTGGGGCCAGCTCATCCAGTTTGAGAGAGTGATAAATGAGTCACCGAATGACTCTTTCCTGTTTATCGACCCACCATATCAGGAAAGATTTTACACGCACTCATTTTCCAGGGATAATCACGGTTGCAGAACGTCCCATACAATAGACGGCTCAAGTTCCTGCCGGCATATGATGAAATACCGGTGGGTAGACTATAAAGAGCAACGATGGAATTATACCATCAATGGAATGGATGATAGTTGGTTTCAGTGGAGTCCGGGACAAGGGAAACAAATTATTAATACGGAATTATAATGTCTGATGAATTTCACATCTTTAGTGGGATAGACGAGTACTGTGAGACGTACAACATTTCGCGCGAGCACTTGCTGGATACATTACAAGACCAGAAGGTGTTACCGATTATTCGCGGAAAAATCACCGAATATATAGGAGCCGCCGTCCTGCGTCAGGCGCTTGATTCACGGGAGTGGCTGGTGGAGTTGAACCTGCAACAGGGCGTCTATGATAATATCAGTATCACACACAGAAGAACCGGGAAACGGTTGAAAGCCGAGACGAAAACCGCCCTACGGGGAAAATTCAGTATGGGAATAAGAAGTGTACCGGCACCACACTTCATAGTCAGATGCTACAAGCCCAGGAGTAATTTTCTGAAAGTTCATGATGACAGGTATAAGGTAGGCGACTTTGATGTTTTGTTGACTAATGTTTCGAATTCAATATTCCGTGGGCATTCACTTGATCGCGGCCTGCCGCTAATCCGGAATGAAACACCCCTGAATTGGCTCAAGACGTTCTATGGCGCCAGTAATGATGATGAGTTGCGGCGGTACTCTTATGATGACTGGCGCGCCTGCTTACTTAGAACCATATCACTGGAGGATGGAACAATTCCAAGAACACCAAAAGTTCTCATGGTGGGTGATGCCAACTGGTTCGGTCTGGGTTCATTACAGGATAACCTCCTTCAACTGAATCATGCATAGTGCCGGTTATTATGTTCCCGGACCAGTCTCCTAGCATCAAATATACTCCATACCCAGAAGGCAAGAGCAGCCACAGACATTACTATGGGAATTATAGTTTCTATAGTCAAAATGAACCCCAACACAGCTCCACCCCATAGAATAAAATTCCCGAACAGTATGATAATACCCCGTTTTATCATTCCCAGATAGACATGACCAATCCCACACAGTCCGAATATTCCAAGGACAGATGCCAGAATTAGTGTAACGCCCTCGTCCTTGTGTTCGTGTCGTGGTGGCTCGGCAGCCGGTACCTCACTCATTATAATAATGGTTCTAACATTCTATGGTTAAAGGGTAGACATGAGTCTTCCACATGTGAATTAATGGGAGACATATGACAGGAACCACCATGGCATCGAGGCCGGTGACGGCGGCATTCCATATAACTAAATCATCTGATTCCAGGAATCGCTCATGGTGCGGCGGGCTTTGTCTGTTTCCATAGCGCAGATTCCCAAGCAAATTCCTTATCATCCCGCTCTAACAAAGAACGGATACCATTCATCGCGATGAATCTATTCTCATGAATTATTCCATGCGGTATGGTGCAAGAGTGTATGAGTTCACGTCTTGGAACCGGTTCCAATCTTGTGCACAAAAGAACCGGTTACTCTTTAACTGTCGCGATCAGTTATAGAATGACCCGTTCCATTTAGACACAGGTGAACTCATACGCAAGAGTAGCTATCCCGGTCTTGAATACCCCCCTATAGAACAGGTTCAGTACTGTCCATCGTTATTCCATGGAACCATAACAGTTCCTGTTAATGGTTCCCAAAATGTGGAGGTATAGCCGTCATGGATATGACAGTCTGGTTTTTAATATTACAAATTGATACATAATGATAGTATTATATTAATTGCCATACTATGTATATTATACAAAAAGCAGCATGGGAATGATTGGGTCATTTGCTCTGATGAGCCCCATGCCTTTGATGAGATGATTGATGTAGAGATAAAGCGAAAGTTTGGCAAGTTCTTTTACTGGAATGGGAAGAGAGTGAACCAAGTCATAGTGGACAAGAATATGGGGAAACTACCAGTTGGTTGATGCCAATCTTTGTGTGGGTATGACGTCTTTTGCTCAGCAGAGTCATGCAATGAATACGCCCTGCACATGGGCCGCTGTGAGAAACATCAGCGGTAACGATCCGGTAAGTTTTAACACTTTTTGTCATTCCTAGCGGTGGTCCTATTTGGACTGCCTGGGGAATTCGAAAATGTCAGTGATGCCAATGTTATGGACCATTCTTAATGGTATGGGTTTTATTACTGAAACAGTCTGCCTGCTCCATTCTCATCAAAGGAATAATCGATGGAATGGTATCTGCCGTCCTTATGGAGGCATCCACACTTGTCATCATGCCTAGAATGGGTATGGGACCGGCTGATTCCTTGGCGATATCATGGACTAGTAATGGATCATCGCCAACGTCCCTACCCATCATGGCAGGAAAGATTCAGCTCAAATCCTTGAAATAATGGTACTGTAATCCTCCGGCCTGCTACCCGCCAGTCTATGACCGGAAAGTCATGATATTTCAGGTTCTCGGCATGCAGGCGCCGGGGTTTCCAATGGCATTGAGATAGCCACCACTACTCAATAGTAGAAAGTTGTGAGCAGGATAACCACTCCTTGGCTTGAGTGTTATGGTTTTTGTTACAACGGTGGCCACCCCGCTTTTGTAATGGTGTCCCCGCGGCCATCATTATGGGACCTCGTTAGGGAACCGATCGTCACCCATTATTCCCGGTAATGTCCCGGAACACGCGCTGCTATCTGTTTTATGTACGCGCAATCCCGGACGGCGCTAGATTGAATGATACGTTCCGGCATCATGTATTCCTGATTATTCTATCGTGATCAATAATAGAATCCTGTAACCTGGTTATAGTGAATGCCACAAGAATTGGCATAATTAGGGATTTCCAAAATTATTTACTCAAAAAAAAGCCACTAACACGAGTATGTTGGACAGTATAGGACTGGTGGCGGCCATCACATACATTCGTCATCGGCCATTATGTCATTGGCGCGATTGCCATTCTGTTTTCTGTGGTTGAATAAGGCGTTCATCCTAAGTGGTGTACATGGTTCCCGGCACTATTCGGGATGAACCAACAATGAGTCATTCAGAACATGGATTGTTGTGGGCCACGTTGCGGTGGTCATCTGTCTACTTTACGATTTTTGAGTGGAATGTGATTCTATTGGCGGCATTGATCGGGAGACTAGTCACACAGCATACCATAATGGCTTGGTGGTCTGCAAGGAAGATGGGAATGATGCCATCTGGTGGTGAATAAGTCACTGAATGAATCACGCCCGGATCAAAACAACAACATAGCCGTCCGCGCAAATTGAGTCCATTCTGCAAAAGGGATTGAATCATCCCCATATATGGAGCCCACCAATAGAGTAGTAGAACCTGTTCTTCTGGGAATGATTCCCGTATGAGTTCACGTCTTCCGGAATCTTATGCACAAATCACATTAACTGTCGCGATCAGTTGTGCGTAAATTTAGACACAGGTGAACTCATACTGATTCCCGGCCAAAGTCCACACCAGTATTACACCAATCTAATCACGTGAACTCATACTGTAACAGACCGGTGAGGTATATTCCCAGATGTGACATTCCTCACATCTGAGCTCCGTATACCATTGCCCACACATATCCTTGCTTGGATATGATCATGTCATGCAGTGCCCACTAGTGCAATAATTCTCATCATCGGTCTCACCAAAATCCATGAAATCGGTTATCAAGCCGCTATCCCGTATACTCGTTAAAGGTCGTCCATGCATGAGTGGTGTACTGGTATTGGCATTCTTTTCCATTTGTACAGCTTTCTCGAACAAGTCGGGGTATTCTATGGAGAGTTCCCGGATTTTACTCCTTGACTGGAAGGGACAGTAATAACAGCCCGACTTTATTGGTGCAGGGTAGCCTGACTCAGTTATGATATCAAGGCATCCCTGACGGGTTATCTTGTGGTCTATCAACGGGTACTCGACCTTGATGTATCTGGCCATGGAATCATAGCGGGCCCTATGCGCCTCATCATAAGCTATTCCCACTCCCATTATTATCGGGTCCCGGAAGACATTCCCAAGGCTTCTCACCCATTTTTTTATGGGCACTATTTTATGATCAGTGGTGCACCATCGTTTCGACATTAGTGGTATCATATTTTTTTTCATGCAATGCTGTAATAGCGAGTCCCATCTCCAGTGTTTTGTGGTTACAAATTCTATTCTATTCTCCTTGCAGAACGGCTTTACAACTTCCTCAATATGTTCATAGGTCTGGGGCATCTCATCACCCGTATCACTGAACAAACAGTAGTCATATCTTTCCGGCCACCTTAGTAATATGGCGAATGTGTTAACGCCGCCGCCATAGGAGAGAACGGAACGTGCCATGCATGGCGACGCCACGCTTCAATAAAAGGCAGGTCATGCCTACTTGAAAATAATCCCGACCTTGTCGTGGAATAGTTCCAGGTATTGTTCCATTACCGAAGCAAGATTATCCCTGGGCCTCCTGTTCAGTTCTCCCGAATGAGGTGGCTGCCGGGTAAGAGTGACACCGGGTAATGAAGCCTTCTTGAACGGGCTCTAGATGATGGTTCTATTGAAGCTCGGCCAAAGATACACTTGTCTTCAATCTTTCGTAACTCGTCCAATGATGATTCAATGACAGGTTTAAACTCCACTCATTCCAGTAACCATTCCCCCGAATGAATCAGCCATATTCAGAGTCATGGAGGGGTATCATTAATGGTTCTATAAGATGGCTACATGACTTTTTGAGCAAAAATCCCGGGACATTATGGAATGGTCTAACAAATATTCATCATTCTTGCCCAGAGTGGTCCATATCTCTCCCGCTGGGCTCAAAGATGTGCATCAGGGCTCATCAATATCGGCTAGCTCTGTTTTAGCAGTGTACTCAGTGACTCGGCGCCGAACATGTAACATGAACTACTATCACGTGGTTTGATTATGGAGTAAACATTCTCGCCGACAATCTCGTACTTATTTGTATGGAAACCATCACGATATCACCCAGTCCGGGAAATCCCTTTGTCTCATGCTCGGTCACTCTAAGTGGTTATTTTGCACCACCCGCCGTATTTCGTTCCTGAACTAATTCCAGAACGTCCTCTTCCGGTACCACTATTACCTTATTGTGGAATGAGCCCCGCTTGACGCCGCCGTACTTTGCTATTGTCCTCTGAGAACTGGTATGTCTCTATGGACATTTCTACATCCCCCATCATGCCTATGAACACAGCCCTCCATTTTGAAGTTCAACATTTCCTAGTTCCCCTCTACAATGCTTGCATCACAATCATGTACGGAATCATGGGAACCGTCCTCGTTGAGATCCTGGATACTTATGGAATATGTTGGAGACCCGTACATGTATCAGTTCCTATCATACCTACATCATCGTCTGTGATCTTGTATAACTCCCATTCAGGGGATGTAACCAGAACGATGTAGCCTACATCAGGGAAGCCATTCCCTCGCTCTGTTATTCTTAACTTTGTCATCTTATATACTAGGGTTAATGGGTTATCATGTTAATTCATATCAGATATGCAAGGTTTTACCTGAAGGACTGGCGTGTCTTCTAGTCCTTTAATGCCTGTCACTGAGTTACCTAGAACAGTCACATGCTAAAATTTTCCCATCAACTCGATAATACAAAATGAATCAGCGCATATATCATTAAATATAATGCGAAAGTAGTTCTCTCATGGGCAAGTTTTTGAGTAGAGCACTGCGTGGTGCTAGTAAGGTACTGGAACGAGGAGTCGAATCCGCGGACAATATAATTGACGGGCCGGTTACCGACAGGATAAAACACGTGACTGATTCCGGCAAAAATACCGTTAACCGAGTATCCGAGAGCGTGCATCACAAGACTGTGACGGATGCGGCGCCGGAAGTGAACGAGGAGTCGACAGAAGAGAGTCATACAGTACAAGAACCACAGAGCCCCCTGTACATGCTCAAGATAAAATTCGTGAACGGGGAGATCACACAAGAAGAATACCAGATGAAGAAAAGAATTCTGGAAAGCTGAGCGTTTTTCCACTATGGTTTTTGTTATATCTATGGCTATTCGTCCAGGAATGATAGTATGTCATTATTCCGAACAGGGTAGTACCATTGGTGTTATCTCCTCAACCGGAACACAGGGGGACAGACTGTGTATAAAGGGATACAATCATGAGACCTACCAGTCGCCGGGAATTTGAATGGTCATGTTTGACTCTATAACAGCCATGAATGGGACCAGTAACAGTAGTGGTATGAGATGTAGCGGGCTCTTGTGGATTATTTCATTAACATATTGCTCCATTATTGTAGCCTGGTTGCGGGCTTTTGCTAGTTTTTTCTTCAAGAGGTGAATATACAAGAGTGATACAAAAAATAATGTTATCAGCAAGGGGATCAGTACCGTGGCTATATCACTCATGTAGATAGGATTATGGTGTGCGGTACCGTAATCAGTCCAAACATTCCTGTTCATTTGATGAATCATTCCTTAAAAGGAGGGGTCATGGTTCTATCACTGCGCCTTGCGTGGCCCGTATACCAATGCATATGGTATAGACGTGAACATAGCGTTATCAGTAATAGTAGTCACCGGTAACACTGATGGAATGGGAACGCTTCCGGCAACCATATCAAGTATTTTTGCCGGTCGGTGCCACTATTCTCCAAGGATTTACCATTAGATAGGAAATGTAGGCCGCCATCTCAAAAATGCTACACTTCCGGCCTATTCGTCATTATTCTCTCTAATGGTGGTCATGTTGGTGCCTTGGGTAATAGGGTATTTTCCGTCACCAAAGTCCTCGGTTAATGATCATGTCACCGCATCTCTTTCAAATCATATTGCTCCAGCCTCAGTAGGAAGGGTGCCGCATACTCGCGGGGATTAGACTTGAACACCTGCATTGTATCCTGCTCTGATGACACTATAATGACACACTGGTTCACCTCTATTCCACTCAAAGTCTTGAGCATCATACAGTATGCGGATGTTTGGAGGTAGTAATCGATAATCCAGTCCGGCTCCTGCCTTGCCCGTTTCGTTTTATAGTCAATTATACTCAATACACCATCATACTCGGCTATACAGTCGGCCATACCGGCTATACGCATTTCATCCGAGTATAGTGGAACTTCTGTTCCGTGAATCATGTCTATTTTGTTTAGTTGTGGCAAGAAATTCTCAAAGTGTGCTCTTGCGAATAACCCATAATCTTTCTGCTCCTTTCCATTCAAATAATCCTCATTCAGCTGGTGAACCTTTGTTCCCATGTCTGCTGCATAACTCATGATGTAATTAGCGACCTGTTTCCCCATACGCTCCCGCCACTGTTCCAGTCCACTCTTATCCTTCGTACTACCTAGAATGGTAGTAACTGACGGGTAAAGTTTACCGGCCGGTGTCCTGTAATGGTGATCCTCTGTAAGTGTTGCCCTTGGTATACTCAACGGTACGTGTGTCTTCATTGTGGTATGGGGGTTCATGACCAAATAAAAGAGCAGGCCATGTTGTAGCTGTGCCCAATGATGGATGTGCAAACCGTGAGGTATATTTTCATGACCGCTCCTTTTAAGGGAGTGATATTCCGCCGTACCATGTCAAAAACAACAATTGATGGTCTCCGGGACACACTGGAAGACTTGGGAAAAGCCGAGGACAAGTACCAGACATTGCGACGGAGAACAGAGGCAATCACAGAAGCAATACACTTGCTAAAAGAATAGTAGTTTTTCTATTTTTAATTGACCATGGTTCCATGACCATGCCTTTCTAATGGGACACTGAAAAAATACTTCCCAAGTTGCTCTAGAGTTGGAGGCATCCAATAATTATCTGACCAAGGCAGGCTGGTGTGAGAATAATGGGTATATGACGGCGCCTACTTTTATGCCCACGATGAGGAGTGGATGCACCTGTTAAAGTTCCTTAATGAAATGCCCGGTAATAATCCCGGAAACGAGTAGACCCGATTCAAACTTTCAAAATATGTATGTCATGAGAGTCTCGCTTGTGGGCGAGAAAGTCATAGAATATAAGCAGTCATTCTAACTGAAGGGAAATCGCTGTAATGGACTTGTTACAGTGGCTCGTTAACGAGCATGAGGAGACAAAATTCGAGACTCTACTGCAAAAGTTCGATATAATCGGCCGGGACCCAGTGGTAATTTATGAGATAGACAAGGGACTGTTTACCCGTCCAACCAGGGGATGGTTATCCAAACAGTCCAACCATGAGGCGATAAAGTCGCCCAACAGGGGGCGGCCATTCCAGTCTAACAAGATGGTTCATCATATTCATATCAATAACCTCGGAATAACACCAGTTATGACTCCTGCCTTTCTCATAGTTTTCTGTCATATCATAACCTGTCCCATTAGAAAGGGTCGGCGCATATAAAAATTATTTAGACGAATCTATCATATATACTACGTCGCATGTGTCACGTACCATCACTTTCGACTCCGGATATCAAGATGCAATCTTCTCTGCATCCTCAATTGCGTAGTCTTTTCTATGTAGTCGTTTTCTTTTCCATTAATTTTTGCTGATATCACATATGACATTCCATACAATGGTTATCACTGGAATGATTTCATGGAATGGTTATGCGTTCTCACCAACCCCGCATAATCTCGCACCACAAGAATGATCACATGGAATAATACGGAAAGGGCGACAACCGACAGAACCACCACATCATGAATGAGAACCACCAAGACCATTCCCAGGAATACACATAGCACCAGCAGGAACGGTGAGACATTTATCCCGTGCCAGCGTTCATGAATGATATCAGGCACGATATTCAGCCCCCATATTATTACCCCAAGCAGAAATACCACTATCATCATTTAATATGACCCAGACAGAAAGGCCCATCATCATTATGGCGCAGATTATTAAAACGTCCAGGGCGCACCTCATGCTATAATGACTATTCCAATGGTATAATAGCAACGCATGACCCACTTTTTAAGGGAGTGATAAAGACATGATTCCGGCATGGCCGAGTCATTTACCAACTCAGAAAAATCATCACTGGAACGACACTTCTCCAATACTGACAAGAATGTATTCGTTATTACAACCCCAAACCAGGTAGACAGGGGCGCCCTCATGAGCCGCTATTCCAGGAGTCCCAAAAGCATGCGACGAATATTCTTGGACGAGTTCCTGAACCAACCTGATCGGGGGGCTAAATTCTATGACAAGGTACTAGCAGAATATGGTGATGACTCTGTGGCGGAATTGGGGCAGGTCCAGATAGCCATAGAAGGAGTATCAAATGTTGCTATACAAACCATAGAGGACAGGCGCATAGGTTTGTCATTCCTGGAAAAGTCAAGCCGTTACGTCTCCTGGGAATCAAAGCCCTACAAGTACTATTTCGGGAAGGACATGGAGTCATCGCCGTTCGCGGATGCATACAGGGAATCATGTGAGATGTCATTTGACACTTATGTAAAGTCGTTAAAGATAATGATACCATACCTGTATGAGATTCATAAGATAGAGTCATACTCGTTCCATGATTCGAATAGTGATGCTGATGCACCATTCTCAAAACTGCGTGATTCAAGTGATATAGCGCGGGCTAATAGAATATACCGGAGAACGATAAAGGCCAAGGCACTGGATACTGTTCGGGGGTTGCTTCCCGCGTCTACATTAACGAATGTTGGAATAGCCGGGAACGGGCGAGCATTCGAATATTTGGTCTCAGTCATGAAATCATCAAGGTTGCCGGAAATTCAGGAACTTGGCGACTCCATATTACATTCCATAAGAAAAGTGATGGGCCCGTTCATGAAGCGTGCCGATGACAAGTATGGAAATGAGCTGCAACAATACCTGAATACCATAAAAACGTGGAAGCCGCCTGTAATGAAACGCGAAGCACCATGGGAACCTATCAATCTCATTCAGTGCGAGAATGAAACCGACTCACTAGATAATATAATGGCCGGACTATTCCACGAGAACGGGAACCGTTCTTTCTCGACTACTCTACATAATGTCAAGAGAATGTCATTGAATGAAAAGAAGAACATACTAGAACACTTCATTAGTATAAGGCAGAACAGGCGACACCGCCTGCCTAGGGCCTTTGAGTTAGTATCATACACATTCGAGATTATCAGTAATTTTGGCGTGTTCCGGGACATACACCGTCATAGAACGTTAACCATGCAAAGGCAGGATTTGAGTACCAACTATGGCTTTACAATGCCTGCACTGATTGAGAAGGCCGGACTGAATAAAGAGTGGTTAGAGTGTATGCGACATACCAGAACCACCTATCAGGATATGGTAGGAATAATACCTGAGCAGGCCCAGTACGTGGTGAATTTCGCTCATAACTACCCATATATGATGAAAGTGAACTTGCGGGAGTTATGCCACATGATAGAATTGAGAACCATCCCACAGGGCCACCCGGACTACCGTCACATCATGCAGAACATGTACGAGCAGGTTCAGGAACGGCACCCATTATTATCGAGAATGATAAAATTTGTCAACATGTCTGATAATGACTTGAACCGGCTAGAGTCCGAGAAGAGAACGAATGAGAAAATACAAAATATCACCATGTAGCGTTCTCCTGTGGGAGTACAGTGGCCATTTTTTAGTTGTGTACACAAGGTAATTTCCAGGCGCCAAATCACCGGCATCATTTAGTGCACCTGCCCCATTTCTTTTCATGCTCTCGGCCACTCCATGAATGACTGATTTTATATCGATGTTAGAGCTGTGCCTCTAGCATTAACAGACCCAGTAACCAGGCGGCATCATACGATGAATACACGAATGTTGCATCAGCGAGGAGTAATTTCAGGCGGTAGTCATCCTGCGACACGTCAGGTAGCTCTGTTAGACTCCCATGTACAACAGGCCATGTAGACAAGGTTTCATGTAGAGTTTGATAATACCATACCAATAATTCAGGTGGTGAGGGGTTATTTCTCACTGGGAATGATTCATGGGTATACCGCCGAGGGCTTTGTGTCCAATCCTGGAATAACCGATGGAATAGTGAGAGAGTTCGTTGATAGCAGGATGTAACCTCGGCAGTGAACTAGGACTGATCAGGAATTAATCTGATACCATCATAGAGTGATAGCTAGAAACTATTCCTGACGCCCTCTACAAGGGGACTGCTATTCCAGTCTTACAAGTAATCATGGCATGATCAACGGTATTATTATTTGACAGACATATTCAGCCGCTTTATAGCATCATTGATTATTGTTTTCCTATCTTCGACATCCCATGAGGCGAGCCAGGCCTGCTCCTCTATTTTTATTGCCGTCCCGTACTCGACGTCCACGCCACTATTCACCGCATGTTTGACCTGTTCCAAAACGCCAAGGGGTGTGTTGGATATCTTTTTGGCCAGTTCCCGTGCCTCGCTCTCCAATTGCGCTATGGGTACCACCTTGTGCAATAACCCGTACTTTTCCTGTGCATCTTCGGCAGTTATGGCCGCGCCTGTAATGAGTAAATATTTGGCATCCTGGGAGCCAATCATGTGTACCAGTCTCTGTGTGGCTCCCCAGCCGGGCACCAGATGTATATGCAGAATGTCAGGGAATGACAGTCTGGCATTTCCTGCTGCCATTCTAATGTCACACGCTAATGCCACTGATAACCCCACAGAGACACAGTTCCCTTGTATGGCGCAAATAACCGGCTGCCTTGCGGCCTCTATGGAATCAGTGAGTCTCTTCCCTGCACGCCAGTATCGTTGCGCATCCTCCTTTGTGAATTCGGCCAGTTCCGGTAAGGAGGGGCCTGCAGAGAAATGAACACCCTCGGCCGCCAGTATGATACATTTAACAGAGTTCTCTGCGGTCAGTCCCTCAAAGGCATGTGTTAATTCCCGGACTACATTAGTAGTGAATACGTTTGCATGGGCCGCGTTATTGATTCTGACAATAGCTGTTGGATCATCGCGGGAAACTGTGACTAGTCCCGCGGGGGCACCCCGTTTCTGCGTCTTGGCTCCCATCTTGAACAGTCCCATACTAGAATGATAGTTCAGTGATAGGTTAAAGCGTTGTTTTTATTGAATGAGTCTTATGGCATGCGTAACCGTTTACATCTAGACGGTAAATTCATGCATAGCGCCCACCACGTCATGGAACCATTCTATGACTATAGCGGTCACCATAAGTCTTGGAATGGTACAAGGGACCAGTCCTAGAATGAACCATGTTATCGTACCGTCATCTAGAATCACTCCCTGACGCGCCGGGCCGAAGTTATGGGCGGGCTTTCCAGTTCAACATGGCGGTGAACGTTTTTCATGACTGGAGGAAGTGGACATATTCGACTTGCCGGAATGATATCCTGGTGGCAGATATCGGCGAGCCTGTTTACGCGCGCCAGTTTCATCCATCTAATGAGGAATGGTAATGGTGGCGCCGATTGGTTGAGTGAAATGCCATTCCGGTATGGCGAGATGGATGCATAAGGTGTGTTTATGAGGATAATTCCGACAATATACCGCGCCGCCGCAAACAGAATCATTCTGTCGTGTCCAAAGCCACCAATCCGGCGCAATTCTCGTGAATTGCACTTGCCGGGCATTGGTGTCGTGAGGACGACAAAGTCGATTGACCATTCCTGGGACATGAGCTCATTCAAAATAGTCGAGCGTGTAGACAAAAGAACTGTTCCAGGAGAGCGCGATTCATATCAACAAACGGGAGAAGCCACCTATGAGGAGTAGACGCTGACGGCAAGCATTTGGCCGTCACGGCCGGCAATCCATGACATGAGGCATCGTTCCATATTACGGGAGATACGTTACCTTCAGAGTGTTAGAACACGGAAAGGCAAGAACCGTAAGAGGAAAATCGAGAAGAAAATCACTCTATTACGACAGAAGGCCGACAATATAGCGAACGATTCCATGAATAGAATCGTCCATGCGGTCATCAAAGGAGTTGACAAGGTAGTCATCGAGAACTTGTCAGATCATGGTGGGAACAGGAATCGTTCCATGAGAGAGAACCGCGTTGGTGGATTCTTACACAAGCTGGGACAAAAGTGTGAGGCTAGGGGGATTGAGTTAGAGGCTGTACCGGCCAAGAATACCAACCAGACATGCCATTCTTGTGGGCATCATTCCAAGAAATCACGTTTAACTAGGGACACATGTAACCGGTCACTGTACTCAGGAGTTTCATGCCGATATCAACGCGGCGTATAGTAACCGGATTTGGCGGCAGAGCGTGTCGCCCGGGGGGCAGGGAACGGTTCCCTGCCCAACCGGAGGCGCCAGGACGGAACGCAGAGTAATGTACTGTCCAGGAGCAAGGCGCCACGTATTATGGTGACCGCTATAGTCCCATCATTCCATAATGACCGGACCGTCATTATAAAGCCCGATAGGGAATTCGCCCGGCGCGCCAAGGTATACATCATATAATCACACTGGGAGGCTACTACATGCATGGAACCACCATAGGTGGGGAGGCTACTAGGAGGCGGTTTACCCGGCCAACCATGGGGCGGCCACACCCGCCCAACCATAGACGTCAGGACGGGATATATGGCGACAAGCCTACCGTATGAGTTCGCCTGTGTCTAAATTTACGCACAACTGATCGCGACAGTTAATGTGATTTGTGCACAAGATTCCGGAAGACGTGAACTCATACAGCCTACCGTCCAGGAACGAGGCACCATGTTCAGAGTTATGATGGCCACTATAACCATCAGTGCACATGAACGTGATTTAAAAAGCAAGGAGAAATAACAATTAACATGACAACATATAGGAGTACAATGCACGTGATAGCAGACATGCTTGAGGTTACACAGGACTATGGAATAGAGGGAATAAAACCAACCGTTCTATTGAGCAAGGCAAATCTCTCACACGGCAGGATGATAAAGTTCATCGAGACACTGACGGGGGCGGGGCTCATGAATAAGATAGAATATGACGGCAGGCACACTTTCGTGATAACACCGAAAGGTAAGCAGTATCTGGAATCATACCAGAAATTCCACGAAATTGCCAACTCGTTTGGACTGGAGCTGTAATGGAATACAGACGTGAATCAGTTGGAATCCAGTATGCGAGTCTCAGCCAAGGGTTGTATTTTCCAGTACCGGAAACAAAAGTCTATGTGGTTCCCGATCCCAATGGCGACATTTTGCGAGAGGGCGACTACTTGTTAGTATGAGTTCACGTCTTCCGGAATCTTGTGCACAAATCACATTAACTGTCGCGATCAGTTGTGCGTAAATTTAGACACAGGTGAACTCATACACTTGTTAGGCGAGATAGATGGCAACCACTGTTTTGTAGTTAAGGTGAGAGGCCTGTTGAGAATGCTGGACGGCACACAAATGAATGGTGTGTATCATGTCTATTCCTGTGAAATGTACACAGGTGAGATTAAGGATATACCACAAGAGAGAAAGATGCTAAACAAGGTACTGGGCTTTGTGCAGAATGAGAAGGATCACATCGGCTCGGTCATTCCATGCAAGGATGATGAGGGTTTGTTCTGGTTTGCTACCATGACACCGCATGAAATACAGAAGCGTGTTGATGAGAACCCGCTACTGACACTCAGTCCAGTGTGGGCTGAGATTACAATGCTTGCAAGGAGGCCCGCTCATGTCTAGCTATTCCGGAACGGTGGAGGCCGGAATGTGATGAGGCGTGTCGTTCTTGTTCGGTGAATCTTGAAGCATACTACATCCATGACCGGTACTATTATTGTGATGAGTCAGAGAGTGGGGATCATTCCTGGATCCCAAGGAATCATTCCAGGAATCACATCAGTCATTCCTGTAAGGCCCAGCGGATAGAGTGCAGGGAATCCTGTATACGGGAATGACGAGTTTGACAGGGAATAATAGACCATGCCTCTTACCTCTGTAACAAACAAGTAGTTCTAACATGGAAAGTGTCTTTTTTTGTACAAAGAATGATAAAAACATGGTAGTCTGTGATGCGTGTGCAGATGACTGCCAGCGATTCGGTTTTAGAATAGATAGGGTGAATGCAGTGTACCAGGACAGATGTGACCATTGTAGTAGTTTGATACCGAATGATTTGGGATAATTCCCGGTTTTTTGAATTATACTAGTGTCAAAACATCATTGGAATGCCTTATCCTTCCGCTTCCATCTTGTTATGATACTACTCCTCTCTCAAGGCGCCCATCTCCACAAATTTCCAGAGATATTGTTTTGTCTCTTCCGGCACGGCCATGGAATTATTCCTCCCTTAAAAGGGCGGGTCATGGGCTGGAATTATTTCCAAAGGCATTAACTTGTTCTAATAACGGCCTATTTACCTGAAGGACCCGTGAGTCCCATACCTGTCTATTACCACTCCTGGAATGGTGCCAGTGAAATTTTTGTGGGATGGTTACCATGGGACCGGGGGTTCGTCCTAGTGGTCGTGCCGGGGGTTCTTGATCATGTGATACGGCCACCGGCCTGATCAGCCATGTGCCGGGGGTATTCTTGATCATGTGGTATGGTAACTGGGCTGATCAGCAGCCGGGGGGTCTTGACGTGGTCACCATTAACAAATGATTCTAGTATTGGAGTATTCCTTGTGCATTTACCATCAGCCACTTCTTGGTCTCCTCATAGTTCGGGCAATGCATGTGAACTAGTGCCCAAAATTGTTATGGTGTACAATATGACATAACTCATGAATGATGGTGGATTCTAGAACCTCCTTGGGGGCCCTTAACAATCCTCATAGCGTATTTCATTCATGTCACAGTCACCCCAGCGGCCTCCACCGAATCTTTTCACGGACAAATGTGAGGTTTTACACCTATCACTCTAGCCAATTCATGAGTCCGTTCAATGACCCATTGAACTTACTGGGGTTTGAGATTGGAAACTGCCTCTTTCTTTTGGTCGTATAGTGCCTGCAATCCACTGGGCGTTCTTGATCACAAATATCATCCGTTGGGATACCGGGAAACGTTCTCACGACAAACTTGCCGCTCTTATCCATCAATGTCCTCACAAACATGACTCTCTGCTTGCTTCTTCGTAATGGTCTTGTTCCCCACCTTGAGTGCAACTTCTTCTGTCCTTTTCATACTATTATAATAGTGGTATTAATATACTTCCTTTGTATTAACTTGTATCATAACAGCCATGACAAAACATGGTGAAGAATCCCTACATTCTATGATATCTGTTCAAGTTTGACGTGTGTGTTCTTTAGCCGTTCTCACACACAAAGTGATTCTGCGCATAAGGTCTAATATACTGCCCAAGAATATTATGATGTTGAAATCTTTGTTATTCAATAAAAGGCCACAGGTATTCGAGGTCTCCAACGGCAGGAATCCTTATCATCTTATACCATACATAGGCAACAAGTCTGGTTTTTGCCATATCTTTGATGTACTGATACCAGATTCTATTAGAAACCACCGGATATATGATATCTTTGGTGGTGGTGGCTCATTCTCCATATATTGCTCATATCGCTTTGGTTCAAAAAATGTCACATACAACGATAACAATCCAGTCATAGCCAATTTCATACGATGTGTAAGGGATGACCCTTCCGGGTTGCACCGGCAGTATCTCATGCATAAACAAAAATCAGGCAATGAATACTATCTTGATACACGAGACAAATCTCTAGACGTCGGTCTTGTGGGCGCTGGTCGGTTCCTGTATCTGGCCAAGAATGCATTCTCAGGTAAGATAAGGTTCAACCGTTCCAACAAGTTCAACACACCCATGAGAAAGGACAGTCGGTGCCCGGATATGGATCTTGAGCACCTACGACGAACCAGCGATATAATAAAGGACATGACAATTACGAACGAATCCTACGAGTTCTATGATGATACACGGGAATCATTTGTGTACCTTGATCCACCATACATGAATAATACAAACAACCATTACAACGGGGTGCCGGAGACGGACAAGTTTATAGAATTTGTGAAGAAGATAGAATGGGATAATTATATTATGATTTCAGAGCAGAATGATCCGTCTGCCTTGAAACTGTCTGATGATTTCAGAGTCTATCCCATACTGCTGAAACGATCACTCCAATATAATACACAAAATAGCAGCCAAGAGATCATGGCGATAAACTACATTTCGACACTGTTGGAATCTACTGATGGCAAGCATAGCCATTGTATGAGTTCACGTGTTTAGATTGGTGTAATGCATTCTACTACAGAAAGGCCCGGTGTGGACTTTAACTGGCCGGGAATCATTCCCGGAACACGTCCAAGAATGATTCAATCCCCTCAGTAATTTGCGCGGACGACCCGCAACGATTCAGGGATGATCCGGGCGTCCTGATAGCGCCCAGGTGCGGATACACACCATTCTGTGACTCATTCCATGGTAACCGTCCCTATGAACTACTTACATCATCCAAATCCAGCCACTATTCTCCGCTATTCCACATGTACCATGAATTGTTCCCAGGCATAATCGGCCCTGGAATAGTAGCCCCCTCATTGGGCGGGTAAACCGCTCCCTCATTGGGCGGGTAAACCGCTCCCTCATTGGGCGGGTAAACCGCTCCCTCATTGGGCGGGTAAACCGCTCCCTCATTGGGCGGGTAAACCGCTCCCTCATTGGGCGGGTAAACCGCTCCCTCATTGGGCGGGAATGGTAGCCCCTTTGTTTACACATCTGGGGGTATGAGTTCACGTCTTCCGGAATCTTATGCACAAATCACATTAACTGTCGCGATCAGTTATGCGTAAATTTAGACACAGGTGAACTCATACATCTGGGGCGGTATGTAGTCTGTTGTGGTGGGCACCCCTCATTGGGCGGGAATGGTCGCCCCTTTGTTTACCTTTCAGGAGGCTTGCAAAGGGCTCAAAGTAATCTATCCTAATTGGGCGGGAATGGTCGCCCCTTTATTTACCGCACCCAATTGGAATCATTCCCGCTCACTGCTACCGCACATTCTAGCTGGCATTAATTCCGTTATGTGTACTCTGTCGGGACAGGATATACGCCAGCCTTTCTGGTTGGACGGCTAGAACAATTTCGTGGCTATGCCACCCCATGGTTGGACGGCTAGAACAATTTCGTGGCTATGCCACCCCATGGTTGGACGGCTAGAACAATTTCGTGGCTATGCCACCCCATGGTTGGACGGCTAGAACAATTTCGTGGCTATGCCACCCCATGGTTGGACGGCTAGAACAATTTCATGGCTATGCCGCACTCTCATACAAGCCAGGTTGGCATCTGAACGCGTGAGCCAACTTAAACTGAGAAAAAAATTAACTAGTGATGGTAAAGGTTACAGTGTTGGACATGGTATGAGTTCCTGAGGGTCCAGGGGTTCTCACAAATGCCGTATATGTGTCAGCATCTAGGTCTTCGAGGGTATAGGAGTTAGTTGATACGCGTGCCGCTCCGCCAGTAATGACTCGGTCTCCGTCCCCATCAAATACCGCCACGATATAGGCAGTATCTGCCAAGTCGTTCCAGCTTAGAGTAACATCATTGCCACTTATGGTTCTACTTAGTACTAATGTCTGACTGTTATCAGGTGATGTCTGACTGTTATCAGGTGATGTCTGACTGTTATCAGGTGATGTCTGACTGTTATCAGGTGATGTCTGACTGTTATCAGGTGATGTCTGACTGTTACTAGATGTAGTGAACTGTAGGATTCCCAGCCTTCCAACATCGGGTTCACAGGATTTAAACACACGTATGGTGTACGCAGTATCAGGTGAGAGGCCCGTAATTGTTAAGGGGTTTGATTCGAAATCCTCTAAATCAGCACTTGCAGCTCCGGAGGAGGTTTTGAAGATAGCGGCGGTTGTACAGGTTGGGTCTTTTGTATTATAGTCCTCTGAGGCGACCTCTATAGTTACAGAGGTGCTATTTTGAGTTTTGATTTGGGGTGGATTAATACCAGGGTCACTTACGGTAAGTACAAATTCATCACGTTTAGTGTCGCTGCCAGCAGTTGCTGTGACACGTAGAGTGTATTCCCCTGCTGCTGTTCTATCAGGCTCCAAAACGAGGGTACTATCTGATATTTTCGCAGAGCCAGGTAATGTCTTGTCGTTCAGGACCTCTACACTATATGTAATGTCCCTATTATCAGAATCAGTTGCATTTATCTGTATGTTACGTGCTGTGCCCTCGGCCATGGTAATGTCATTTATGGTGTCAGTGAAGCTTAGGGCGGAGGAGCCAGTATTGACATTGAAGGTTGCTAAACCTATATCTTCGCATTCGTTGATCACACGGATGGTGTAATCAGTATTAGGTAAGAGGTTTGTGATTGTCATGGTACCATGAATAGTCAGAGATTCGGTCAGTTTATACTTCAATGGAGAAGATTCAGAGACATCAGCCATCATACAAAGATGTGAGTTTTTAACATCTTTTGGTTGAGTTCCAGGTACTTCAATAGTTATAGAATTTGGTGTTATTTCTGAGATACTAGGTGGATCTATAGTGCCGTCATTCACGGTAAGTGCAAAGTCCTCATGTATGGTGTCGCTACCAATAGTTGCTGTGACACGCAGTGAATATTGTCCACTTTCGCTTCTGTTAGGAGCCAAAACAATGCCGTCTCTAAATGTACGGTCAGGAGATACGTCAGCTATGTATGCAAATCTGGGTGCAGCCGTGCCGTCCTGTTTGGTTATTGCATATGTGACAGAATCACTCGCAGGGGTTACACTGAGTGGTATGGTTCTTCTCTCGGACTCATCCATGGTAATGTCTGGTATAGTATTAATGGAACTAGAGGGAGCGACTTTTGTCTTAAAGAATACAAGGTTGGACTTGACAAAGCCGTCTCCAATTGTTCTGACAAATACCCTATAGTCGGTGTCAGGAGTCAGTCCGGTAATATCATGTGTGGTTCCGGTAACGCGTGTTACCCCAAGTCTATCTCCATCTCCATCACGTAACGCCACGACATATTTGGTATCAGTTTTGTACTGATTCCATGTAACGGTGGCACCAGTGGAGGTAGGAGTTACTGTAAGACCGGATATTGGACGGTCTTTCTTAATGACCGATATGGTGAAATCCTCGGTGTCCCACCCGTGTGTGTTGTCCTCGGCGGTGACGGTTATGGTAACAGAGGATGGGCTATAAAAGCTGGGCGTCCACGTAAAGTAGCCAGTAGAAGAGCGTAATGTGGCACCTGGTGGGGCGTTTTTCATGGTGTATGTTATGGGGCCGCCATCGCCACCCATGGCATCTATCCAAAACGCAATTGTACCGCCTTCAGCTACACTCTGTGGTTCTATGTCTAGTATATATAAGGCAAACGCAAGATCAGTGGCCGGTACTAATACTAGTAAAAGTGCAAGGAGGAGACCCCCCCCCCCCGATTAAAGCTTTAAGTGCGATATTGCTACGGTTCGTAGATTGTAACATTTTAATAAAATATGGTCGATAGTATATTAGTATTGTCATCACATTGTAATGTATGAAAAGTCGGTCCGCTAGTCATTGGCATCCCGCTCCATCCATTTTGCATCATTTGCCCTAGTCTGGGTCGCCTTTTTATTCCTGGAGTGGTGTCTCGCCGTTATCTATCCAGTGAGAAGTGCAATCTTCTCCCATTGTACTAGTCTACATAATCCCGGAGACTGTCATAATGCCATATCTCATTGGACTCTTAAATAAGAGTCCCCTCGTCCTCAATCATTCCATGGAAGCGCTCCAGTTTGCCATTTGTCTGCGGGTGGTATGGCCTGGAATTGATTAGTATGATGTCTTGATCCAGCAGTTCTTCCTCGAATAGTGTTGGTTTCCAGTTCTTTTTGCCCTTTTATTGTCCTACGAAACACGCGCCGTTATTCGAGATGCAGGGGCGCCGAATCGTTTCATTGCCAGTCTCAGTAATAGAGCGGCGTTCTCTGAGGCTGCATGCTAGAATAGTGCCGCTCCGACGATGCACCTAGATGCATCATCTATGAGATTCAGTCCCTCGAAGCGCTCATCTTTTCATGACATGCCAGTGCCACATTGCATTGGAATATTTACGCTCATAGCGTACCCACTCTGACTTTGCGGGTGATGAGACTGTCGTGCCGTTCTTTTTCATTATGCGACATACTGCGCGATATATTGTAATTCTGTCTAAGCCTCTTTGCAATACGTACTACTCCGGCGGTATGAGTTCACCTGTGTCTAAATTTACGCATAACTGATCGCGACAGTTAATGTGATTTGTGCATAAAATTCCGGAAGACGTGAACTCATACCTCCGGCGGGGTCCTTGCTGTATGCTTCAGTTACCATTCGTATCTGGGTGGCGGTGATTGGTATCATGGGCCTGCCTATCTTTACTTGAGTCGTTCCCGTCCTCTGGTTCACAATCTTCGTACGTGTCTTGTTTCAGGTCTTGAGCTATTTTGGTGGCGGCAACGCCTCTTTTGTCTTGATTCCTCTGTTATTCTCTTTACCATTGGCTTGTGCAATGAAATAGTCAGCTACTGTACGCCGGATCCTAAGCGGACTTACTTTTCGTACTATTGACTCTGCTATTAACTGCTCCTTGGTGAGTTCTTCTACTTTTAGCATACTGGATACCACAAGATTAGACCTTTTCTGTTTCACACACGTGTTTGTGTTAGGCCAATAATTTGCATCTATAAACTTGGTTTAAACGTGTAAGGTGGGGCAAGTGATTCTGCGCATAACGTCTATTGTCGGAATTATCCTCATAAACGCGCCAGATGCATCCATCTTATCATACCGGAATGGCATTTCACTCAACCAATCGGCGCCACCATTACCATTCCTCATTAGATGGATGAAACTGGCGCGCGTAAACAGGCTCGCCGATATCTGCCACCAGTATATAATTCCGGCAAGTCGAATATGTCCACTTCCTCCAGTCATGAAAAACGTTCACCGCCATGTTGAACTGGAAAGCCCGCCCATAACTTCGGCCCGGCGCGTCAGGGAGTGATTCTAGATGACGGTATGATTATCATGGCTCATTCTAGGACTGATCCCTTGTACCATTCCAAGACTTATGGTGACCGCTATAGTACAAGGGAAATGTTACTTTTCTCTGTTATATGACCAGTCTGCCGGCACACAAAAAGTGGGATAATCATCCTTTGCCTCGTCCTTCATTCTCTCGGCTTCCTCCCAGTCATACCCCTCATAGATGGTCCAATTTGTTCCATCCTGTACTTTGATGTATACTCTCAATTTTTCCATGTTATAGTAATCTGTTCATTACAGAGGTAAAAGGCATGGTCTAGTCATAAAATACAGCAGACCAACCCGTGTCTTTTGTTTCCCGGTATATTCTGCCTGCTCCCTGTCAAGTCCGTCATAAAGGATAGAAATACCATCGGGTAGATAATAAGTACTTCATGCTGGAATGGTCATTAGAAGGCATGGTCGAGTATTCCAGCCCATGACCCGTCCTTTTAGGGGAGCGACTAATGACAGAACACGATACCCAGGCCACTTTTCGATAGTCCGGAAGAGGCACTTGGTTTTTCACACTGATTCTAATCGGTGTGGGCGCGGTTTTTACTTTTGCCGCTCTCGGTTCGCTGTCTATACCTCATGAGACCATTATCGAATCCCTCACGGCTTATGTGGACGGCATTGTCATAACCGGTTACACCGGTTCAGAACCATTCTGTCACCATTCACGAGATGAGAGCAGGCCACTTGATGATTTCCTAGTATAATGGTGATTCTAGTAGGTACTCTTTTCATAGAGTCAAATCATGACGACTATTCCAGCGATATAGTGGGGGCATCACTTGCGTAAGAGTGAATAATGTGTGATGCAACGAATAACGGCTTTGTGGTGACAGTTGAAGGATTCTCCACCGTCAATCATATCACTCCAGCCGGGAACCATACAACCCTTCATAATAGACGGCAAGGGCAGCTTTGCAAATGTCCTGGACATAATGAGAACAGTCCCGGATTCATCCACTCCAAGTGTAACCGGAACTGACGTACCAATCAGCACCACGTCCCAAGCTTTAGCAACTGAGATCACACATTCAGCATGACCGTCCTTTTAAGGGATCATACCGCACATGACAGTTAGCAAGATGCCAACACATGAATGGTAGAATCCGGCGAGATTGATTCCATAACGTGCCACTCATTTCAAGATGGAATGATGGAATGATCATTACAGTATTGAACTGGATGGTGACCGATCCCATTCCGTATGGGATTCTGATACTCGTTATAGCATGGGGCTGATCAGTCCACACCTTGGAATCATTCCATGACTATTCAGCATGACGGTGAATGAGTATCTGTTCATGACGGGAATGGTGGCCAAGAACAAAAGCCACGCACTGTCATGGGGCGCTTATGGAATAACGACCAGACTCGAATGAATCCAGTGCACCATATGCATCCACTATAAGGTAATCATCCTTGCTGACTGCGTCCGGTGTTATCGCGTGTAACTTGTCATCAGTTATTGTTCTGCATACGCGGCCCACCATCTGATCAGCATAAGCGGATGACTCTACCATCCTCATGAATAAGAGGCATTCCAGTGATGGCATATCAAAGCCAGTTGTTAACATATCAACACTTACAGCTATTCTAAAGTTGACTTCATGATCACATTTTTGGCTCTTTCACCGTGCTTGTAATTATACAACAGAAATCATTACCCTTGCCGTATTCATTCCGGATAATTTTTGTTATTGTTTCAGCGTTCCCGGTGATAACAACTCATGATAATCCGGAATGTAGCCAAAGACTAATCATTCCAAACCTTGTATATTTGGCTTCACTGAGTGCCCGTGACATAAAAGAACCATGACTGGATTCGGCCAGTTACGTAGACCACCATGGGAATTTTCATCAGTGACGCTGGGCGGTTCTCTCCATCTATATCACTCTTGGCAAAGTATATTCATCCAAAGAACAGCCGCAATCCTGGAATGGTTCCTTATACTCGGCTATCCGTATTGGCGCATCATTCCAAGAATGGTTACCTGCTCTCATGTACATTACAGCGCTACTGGTTCCATTATTGCAAAATCATACCCGGTGGCGGTTTTGTTTTTTGATAACCCAAAAACCCCTCACCATTATAACAGAATAATGTAATGGGTCATTCACTCTCCACCATAAGAAAAGGCGCCGGTCATGGAATGGTACGGCGGGACGGCTTTCAGTTCATGATGATTGCCATGATGTTGCCGTTGATAGTGGGCGCCGTCGCAGGGATTGTATCCGGATTCAGTGGATTCATTGAGTCAGCATTCATGGAGATGACACTAAAGCTGGAAGGCTTTGATTATGCCTTTGGTCCGGCAGAGTGTGACGGGGAGTGGAAGGAATGCGGGAATGCTACATTCGAGTCATATGAGAGAACGCGTGAGTTAGCTATCGTTCTTTTCATTATAGCACTAGTGGCAGTCGCGGTGAAAGACATGCTGCAGGAGGCCTTCAATACCAATGATAACAAGAACGTACTTGATCTACAAGCAGGCAACTCAATGAACCTACCAGCCATGATGCGCTACTCCGTTCTTGTATTTGTATTCCTGTTCCTGTTTCCGCCACTGTGGGATGCAATGTCCGGGACGATGAATAATCTGGCTCTTTGGATAATGAACCCCCATTATGGTTTCAACGATAATGATTCCCTCATGTGTGCCGCTGGTGAGAGTATAGATATCGAGGAGTTAAAGAATCTGGCGCCATACGTACTTAGTAAGGACCATTGGGCGGTGTATAATGATGAGGAAGCGTATCCAGGAGTAATCATGCCCTTTAGCGGCCCCAAGAAAGATAACCCGAATTACCCACAAGTTCCCGGTGCCGATAAATGGATACCGGCATCACATAGTGAGGCTACCAACTATATCATAACAGATAGTGCGCCTATTTCAAATGCATGTTTGAATGATATAAATTCCTGTCCTAGATCTAGTGCTACTCCACCATATGGTGTGAGTGATGCAGGTAGGAACACCGCGAACCACGCAGGTACAAGTATAGGTGACGTTCTATGTGATCCAAAACTGAGAGTCTCTTACATCTTCTATCAGGCACTAAGTGTTACAGAGTCCTATGATACCAATCCGGAAGCGATGGCAGGGATACTGACCGGTGGTGGTACTCATGTCCTCACTCTTATAATGACACAGATGATCAAGTCATCCACCACTCTGCAAGTCATCATGATAACATTCATGACCGGTGTGATGATTAACGTGGTGACAGCATTCGCACTCTCCATTCTCCCGATAGTTCCTTTCTACAAGTTCCTGCCCGGTTCCAAAAAGGTGCAATTAGGTGAGTATTCCAATGCCGTTTACGCGTTACTGGCGATGCCCATGGTCGCCGCTGTTGTGGTGGTGGCCGGATCCGGCGCCGTCGCTACAATGGGGTATAGTGATGACTTGGGACTAATGCAGACATTCTTTACCTGGCTGGCCGCGTTATCAGTCGTTCTATTAGTGATAGCACTGCCGACTACCATGATCCCACTGATAGCTTCTGCACAGGGACAGGCGACTGCAGCCGTCATGACCGGCGTGCAGACTGCCCAGTTCGCCGGTTCTGTGGCAGCTAGCTCCATTGGCGGCGCGGTTCTGGGCAGGCGGGATCTAAATGAGATGAAGGCACTAAGCATGGATAGTGGTATGATGAAGAGTGGTCTGACCAGTAGACAACAGGAAAGATACAACCAGCTCAAAGAAATGGGAATTAACAGGAAAATGACCATGGCACAGGCCGTAAGTATGGGTGCTAGGCAAGGTGCAGGCAGTCAAATGTTCACCCCAGACGGCAAGATGACATCCGGATTCAAGAATGTGATGGCACCGAACACCATGGGGTTAAGAGAGGGTGTCAAGATGCTGACAAAGTCAAACATAGAGGGTATGGATGATGGCGGGCTCACCAAGGCATTCACAGATGCCGGTACAGGATTAGGTAGTCATGTGGTGTCAGAGGTTGGTCAGTCACGCGTATCAGAGAAGGAGCGACAAGGTGTCGAGGATGACCTGAAAGAGTCCAAGAAGAGGAATGAGAAGGAGGGAAAGGAACAGGAGCGTGTCGTATCTAGGGCTAAGAAGGACTTGCTATCACAGGAAAACCCGGACGTATACAATGCCGCCAAGGAGCAGGCCAATGAACAGTATGAAAAGTCCAGTGAAGAAATGAACACAGCACGTGCCGAGAGGGATGCCGGGAAAAATGATGTAAATAATCTAGATGAGAAGATGCGACTTGCCGATGGCGAGTTAGATGATGTAACAAAGAAGCTTAGTAATGGTGAGGAGCTTGCTAGGAAAACCCAGGCTGATCTGTACAAGCTGACAAGAACGATAGAGGAATCGAAACTGTCAAGACCGGAATACATTGTGCACCCTATGAACGGCACCAGTATGGCTCTCAATGAGGGATTGGCACATCTTGAGAACGAGGAGGTTGCTACACAGGAGACACTGAAAAACCAACTGAGCATGAATGAGGAACTGCAGGAACAGCAACGTACCAAGCGCAAGAATATTCATGAGTATGAGGCACAAAAGACAGAAGCAGAGCGAGTCTTGGAACAGAGGGAGAAGAATCTGGAACAGAGAACAGAAGAGAAAAAGACATGGGAGAGGGAGAAGAATGATTATGATTATGTAGCGACGGAGGAGTCATTACAAGCAGACAGGGATCAGACTGCCAATCTAGAGACGAATCTGGGAATGCACAAGGAACAACTGGGAGCGTTCATGAACGGTCTTGGAGTTGCTGGTACTGCTACCATGACAGCGATGCAAAGGATGAACCATGATAGAATTAGTAATGACGTAAGGAAGGCCCAGGAGAAGCTTGAAAGGAATAAAGCATCCATTTCAAGAAAGGAGCGGGAGCTAAGAAAGAGTCCTGGAATAAGGATGAAGGAGTCAAAATTACGCGTAATTAAATCTGAAGAGAAATTGAATGGCATTAATGAGGAGATTGATGAGTTGAGTCACACACAGAAGCAGCTGGAAGAGGAGCACCGCAAGCTAGGCAAGAGCCAGAGGATGATTAATGCTGAGAAGGAACGGGAAGCGGATATTAGTAGTATGGCAGAAGCCGAGGATAAGATAGTAATCAGTCTCGAGAATCTGGAAATCAGCCGGGAACGGTTCAATGACGTGAATAGTCATATCAACAAGATAAAATCAGAGTTGAGAGCAAATGACGGGTTACAAAGAAACCTGAACAAATTACTGGACGCCTCCCCTATTGTAATGTCAGCAGCAGATGTCGCGGCGTATCATTCTAACATGGAAAAGATGCGGGCCAGGCTGGAGGAGCCGGGATCAAGGAAGGACAAGGAAACACTCGCTCAGTTACAGGGAGAGATAGACGAGTATGAGAATGGAGCTATAAAAGCAAGAGAGGATGCGGGCAAGAGGCGCGCGGCCAGGGCAAAGATGAATGAGGCCATTCAAGAGCAGGAACGGCTGGAGAAGGAGCTGTTAGAGCAGAAAGAAGTTCTGAAAGACCATCATGATAATGTCATTATATGGTCAAAAGATGTGAAAGGCTATGATGGAATAATAAAGTCATTGGGCGAAAAGGGCATTCCCAGAATGAATGATAAGAACGATTATTAGACCAGCAGGTTTCTTATCAGCTTCCGGTTATCCTACAATCTGCTATCTTGATCCCATGGGTCTCGTTGTACACCCCTGGATTCGGAAGGGCAGCACACGACTCGGCGCCTCCCTGATTCAGTACCGTTACGAAATTCGCAATCGCCAGTAAACGATACGCGGTTTGTTCATCTAACTTTCCCTTCATGATGCTGACCATCTTTTGAACGGTCTTACTTTTCAATGTCTTCTTGTGGTAATACCACTCCTGGAACTCGAACGGTGAATCAACCAATGCTCCACGGAACCTAGCGTGCATTCCCACGTCCGGGATCTTATCCATACCTGCACGTCTTAAGACCATGTGCAGTAGCTTCTCGCCTAACTCGTCATTTATCATATTTGTATATTATTATATCATGGTATAAAAGCTATGATATTATAACTCTAGGAGTTATTTAGAATCAAGATTTGGGGAAATAGCGTCAATCATATTACTAACTTGTAACGCCCTACCAATAATGGAACGGCCATATCTGGAGGGGTACTTTTCCAATTTAGACAGGAACGTGCTCATTAATACTAGATGAGAGTCTGTCTCTTGGAGTGGGCCTGCACACACCCGCTTTATGTGGCCATGGGATAACCGACTCTTTATGATATCGTGATTGTAACTTACACGTCATACTCTTGAACGATTTCTGAGCCACTCCCCCCGAATATGGTATCGCCGGGAATAGTGCATTAACAATCCGGATAAACCTTCCGGTATATGGCAGTGTATGATTTTACTCTTGGATACGTTCTTGATTAAATTCATGTTAATCCAGGAATAGGGCATACCAGTCCAACAAAGGACTGCTATTCCAGTCCAACAAAATTAGATTCACCTAATCGATGGGCCTTTATATGGAACGACCATTCATGAGGCCAAGTTCATTCATAATAGGACTGGTATTGACATATAGACACGCCAATACGTCTTAATAGTATTGAGAAGGCGTTATCGACCATTCTGGAACGAAACCTAATGGTCATTTGATGACATCACCGTGTTCGTACCACATGAAGTCATGAGTGGTGGTTACACTCACCGGTGACCGAATATGTTATGACCGGTGGACGTACAGACCCCATACAAAGGCAGTCAGATATCGGCGAATTAGTAGTGATCTGGAACGTCGTATCAAAAAGCGGACCGATAAGTTACGACTTGGGGAGGTATTTCACTGGATTTAGTAGAGATGGACAATGTGGTTCTCATGGGTTGACCTGAATGGTTACACGTCCCATGTCGGGAAAATTATATGGAGAGAGTATCGATGACTCTGAATATCTTGTTGGATAACAGTCCCTTGTCATTGACCCTCGTGGGTCTTATTTTGTATGAGTTCACCTGTGTCTAAATTTGCGCATAACTGATCGCGACAGTTAATGTGATTTGTGCATAAGATTCCGGAAGACGTGAACTCATACCTTATTTTTCCTATCTTTGTCTTTTCCGCTCTCTCCATACTGATAGGTAGAATAATAGGTAAATTAATAAACCGCTCTCTTTATCATACCATATGGCACGAATGGATGGTACAAAGACCGCGGTGGCATCAGCGTCATCAAACAGTCAATCAATGAGGTCTACAATACCGGTATTCGTTGTAAAGCAGCTCAAGCTAAAGGTAGGCGATCATTTAGACTGGGAGTTGGATAAGACGGATGATGGCACATGGGTAGCCAAGATATCAAAATCTTGAATGTAGAATTTGTCGCCGATCTAATGGTTACCACCAGAAGAGTTAGAGCAGGCATTGGGGGACTGTATCCTAGAAAAGTCGTGACATTGACGTTTCCGCCCATTCATTCGTATAGGCAGGGAATGATAAGAGTCACCATCAAAATAATCCAAAAAGTATGACAAACTTGATACGTTTTATCTGGGAGACTACGCCATTACATGTATTGCTCTCCATCTTTGGTCGGTTCCTGCATCTTGTTAATGTCACACCGGCAAGTTTTTCCATTCGCGTTTCCGGTCTGTCCTGGTTGGGCGGGTATGGTCACCCCTTGATACGAATGATGAGCCATTCATTCCCCCACGCTTAACCCGGCTCTTAGCATGGAGATAGACTCGCGCCATTCTTTTATACCGTTCCCTTACAGTACCAATAATGTACAAGACAAAGGAGGCCCAGTAGTGCGTTTTGTTATTAGGTTAAAGCCAAGGACCATTATACAATTAAAACAGTTGTCAAAGTCCTTGCATAAACGACCAGAGGACATAGTTGCCACTCTAATAGAGGATGCCTGTAGGGCGACAAAGTAACCCCCTGTGGTCATGATACATGAAGTTCACTGGAAGGAACCACTATCACCTGATGCCATATATCGGGAACAAGTCCGGCTTTGATAGAATAATGACGTTATAGTAGTACAAGATGCCTTTGGGGGCGGTGCCTCATTGGGTGGGAATGGCCACCCATAATTGGGCTTTTCCTTGTTTCGGTCCCAACTGTTTCAGCTGGCGTGATATCAGAAGATATACTGGAATGAGACGTCACTGCCATGCACGGGTCCTGACAATGGAATGTTGTGATGGCTGAACTTGGGGGCGCTCTATTCCATTATAGGAGACTACATCCTGGGCTAGCACCCTCTGCCTATTCCATCACATATGTGAGCTCATACTCCCCGTCCTAGATACTTTCCCATGTATCAGTTCCGCGGCCAATTTCAGACAGCCACCATGCGCGACCTCGCCGGTCTTCTCATTCAAGACTTGGTTCTGAATTTTTAGGATTTCTTCATGTCTGGAACGGATTCATGAGGGGTCATACTGTTTGAATGACCATTCCCCTTGTGCACCATTTTCTACATCCATCACTACCAGGCTATTCAACGACAGTAATTTTGACGCGACGCTCACCAGTTCCCCATATATCATGGGAAACCATACGTGGTCCTGACATGTGCAGAAACACCCATGGCCGACCCCAGTGCCCGAATTCGGCGCCATGCCCTCGTTCACTGATGTAATCTACCAATTATTATTGGTACTGCCGCGGATGCGCCCAGTATAACCATAGTCATGGCGCCGAATTCGGGCACTGACACCGAATCGGCAGTCACAACAAGAGTAGTTCCATCAGTGGAATATGCAAATGAGCCGTCCGGCAGTGAGGTCACCACTCCACCACTGACTGCTAGCAAGTCACCTTGGACTAATCCTTCCGGTATCCTCATTACACCACTAGACTGGGGAGTGATAAATTCAATATACAATAGTGACTCGTATGAGTCCGTATATGCAGATAACATGGCATCGCCGGTAAATGATATCACATAATCAGTATCGCTCACCATTACTACTCCCTCGACGGCGGTAGAATACACGAATGTAGCCTGTGCCATTTTGTCTGCATCCTGGGACAGCGCGTAATAGGCGGTAATCTGGTATGTGCCCGGCTCACTAAACTCGGCGGGTACACTATAATGCCAGTCACGTCCGTCTGGAATGACTTGACCTATGGCTACAATATTGCCGTTGGGCGCCATTACGGTAATGGTTATGGCGCCATCATGGGGCATGGCTATTATCCCGTTGATATGTATGGTCTGCCCGGGCACGTAAACATCCGAGTCAGTTGCAAAGTCAATGTGTGGTATGCTTTGCGCGTAAGATAATGGAATCATAATGGCCAGTACTATAACTGCTTTCACATGAAATGATTATACCAGAGAGTGGTTAAAGCGTTCCTATGGCGCCACACACTGCACTGATACGCTGGCATCACTAGTGATAACAGTCTCATCAACAGAGCCATATTCCAGTATGATACCGGCCGCCTCATCCTGGAATGTCTCCCTGTAATCATTCACATCATGTATGGTGAAATTCAGTGTGGCCGTATTCCCGTCTGAGAGTGGCAGGCCGATCATGGACTGTTTGATTTTACAGTTACTAGTTGAGGTCAATACATCACTGCATTGAATGCCACTACCATCTTCCCAGCCTTCCTGGCTATATTGTAGATTGTTATAATCGAATGTGACATCATTTCCCAACCTGTTCAATGTGATAATGGTATCACCAATGACAAGTTCTGAAACGACCACTCGATCAAAGTCCGAGCCTAGAACATGCTTAAAGTCAACTAGAACTGTAACCATTCCAGCATAGCAGAATGCGTTGGCCCGAATAATCTCGCCCTCCTGTATCTCCATGAAATCAGATACCCGCTCAATGAGTCCTGCGCCAAACACCAACCCCATTATCACCGTAAAGAACAGTAGAATCATCGTTATAACAAGAGTGCTGATGGCCCATTCCCGTGGTAACATGCCATAATGATATGCGCAGATAGGTTAATGGGTTCATGAAAAAATAATTACAAAATCTCGGATAGATGGCGGTACTTTTTTGATAGAGTGCTAGTTGAGACGCAGGTCGCCTTTGCAATATCCCGTCGTAATGTCATATCACCGGACCGCACACACGCGAGGTACAGGATGGCGGCAGCCATTACGACTGGATCCTTACCCGCTATCTCCATGCGGTCTATTCGTTGCATAAGTTTGACAGCCTCGCGACCGGTTCTCCCGCTTATTCCGGCTTTTGAGACTATTCTGGGTATGTATATGACAGGATCCGGTGCCGGTAATGAATGATCAAACTGCTCATATAGATACCTATATGTCCGGTAAACTTCCCGACGTTTCAGTCCGGTAGTGTTCACGATATCTAAAATGGTACGCGATATAGAGTGCTTTCTGCACGAGAGTAGTACGGTGGCTGCGGCTGTCGCGGATATTGAGCGGCCCGATAGATAACCGGACTGTACGGCTTTCTTGAACAGGTATAGGGCGTATTCGGCGCATGTATCTCCGAGGCCCATATTATCACGCATCATATAGATTAATGAGCGGGCTACCGGGATGGACTTGTTATACTTCTGTGACCACGAGTCGGCGCGTGTCATCTTTTTTTGATGATATGACTTGCTTAGTGACTTGCCGGTATAGTCAACTCTCTGGCGGCCTATGGTCGACGATGATATGGTAGAACCTGGTGTATACATGAGTGGTGGTTGCTCGGGAGTATATCCGGATACCCTTCCACAGTTACCACACGTCAATTCGTCTTCGACATCAAGGATTATTCCCCCACATGGACATTTCATAATATAACTATGTATAAATCTGTATATAAGCGTATCTTAATCAGTTACAATACTGTAAATGGTTCATCATATAACGGTACTTGCTCAAATATAAGTAGTACTTTTAAGGCACAATAAATCATGTTATGGAATGGTATTCAGATGGATGAGGAAGAAGAAAGACACAATCGACACAGGTTTACTATATGCTGCATCAAAGGTGGAGGAACGGGAATCAGAGCCTATTCCAGAACAGGAATCAGGTCGTATATTCGAGACAAACAGGGGCCAGTTGAAGTTGCAGAAGCACGAGATGATTCTAAGTACGAAAGAGGGCGACATCACTGTCCCGCTCTACCAGATAGAGGCATGGGATTCCTCGGGCGGCCAGTACCGTGTGTGGTACAGGGACGGGGATACTGATTATAGATTAACTTTGAAACCAAAGCAGTCACCGACCATTCTAGCCGATGATGTGAGGAATCAGATACATGAAAGTACATTTCAGGGTTACAAATAATTACTATAATTGCTGGGTCGTGTAGAGACAGTCACCTATCTTGCCGGTCACCTTGTGTTTCTGGGGAGGCCCATCCTTCTTTTGGACATGAATGATATCTCCTTCCTTTACTGAATGGTATGCTTTTACGCACCATTTCGGGCTGTCACCGTTGGGGTTCAGTGCAAAATGTGGCTTTCGTACGGTATAGAAGGTGTTCTCCTCGCCTGCTCCATCGCCTAACACTTCCTCATTCGTTCCGTTCCTGGATGTGACCTGAACCTTGTCGCCGGGGGCGGCCTGTTCATCTGTTATGATTACCCACTTGTCATTATCATTCTTCTTGAATCGGCCGGTAATGACAGGTGCATCAGTCCAAGAGAAGGAGAACTGTCCTGCCACCGTCAATTCCAGTCTTGCGTAATGGGCGATATTATTCATGTCCATCACTTTCACTACATCACCTTCCTTCGCGTTTGGGATGGATAATAGAAAGATG
>CBDATR010000036.1:0-7947 GCA_965200155.1 Nitrosopumilaceae archaeon
TTACATTGCGCCATACCAGTACTGGCAGTAACGCAAGTACGTTTCACGTAACTGAAGCTAAGCCGGAATTGGCGCAGCAAGATGTTATTAATAGTGTTACAGTTACGTATCCGCATACGGAGACTATGGCATACACAACGTACAATGCGTACGGGGATGATGCTAATCAAATTTCTTGGTGGTATGAGCCTACACGAGACCCTGTGGCTGGTGTAGACGGATGGTATAGGGAAAGGCATACGCGCGATGATGATGGATTCCGTATTAGTGGGAATAGAATCCAATTTACTCAAGCGGGGCGGACAGGGAGATTGCAAACACGTACGTCAAGGATACTGGATAATCCGCTGGATAATGAAACCCGGGAAGGCGCGCGCATAGTCTCGTTTGATAGATGGACAGTGCAGGGACTTACCATTACTGCAAAGATTTTAGGCAGTGATAGGTGGGGTATTGGCGATATTGTCGATGCGCCGCGCCGCCCAATATTCGTAGTGCCAGATGGTACGGAAATAACACCAGGTACTACAGTAACTGTAACGGCTGCCCAAAACGAAAGCCCAGTTGATTGGGCGACGGAATCCGCATTGGGAACCGAACCTACAACTACTGTAGACCTACTTATGACTAGGGTATCGCTTTTCTATTACAACCTACTTATCACAATTCGCGACGTACATCCGAATGTCATAAACCTGCGTACGCTGAATAATCGCTCGCCAAGAAACGGGGGCTGGGATTTATTCGGGCCACGTGTCCGCCTTGACGGATGGACTGTCAGCTACCCTAGTGAAATACGCACATTGACAATAACAGACTCAACATCGATAAGCAGTTATGGTACTAAATCGTATGCGCCTAGCGTTTCGTTTTTGACTAGTGAAGATGAAGCGCGTGCCTTTGCGCAAGCGATTATTGACAGAACTGCGCGCCCAACAACGCGCTACCGAGTTACTTACATACTAGACCAGAAAAACAGGCTTACAGACATTCCGCAAGTATCAGACATAGTGAACCTGGAATATCGGGGAACCACCAGAAAATGTTGGGTAGACAGCGTCAGGCACAATATCACTAAGCGGAATCATCGCTGCGAAATGCTACTAACACCAACGTAATGGAGAATGACTTATGAATGGAGACTGGCGGGAATTCGATGAGCAGGAATGGGAAAACATCCGCGCCTTTGCTGTTGACCTGTTGCAGCAAAGGGAAGCCATTGGCAGACGTGATTACGGTAGCGGATTGTTAGGCGGACAGTTTCGTGGAGACCCTATCCAGCATCTTGAAGATGAGATAGCCGATGCACTGGCGTACGCATATTTCATACGGAAACAGCGCGCGGAATTGGAATCTACTATCGCAGCGTATGAGGCAAAATTCGGGAAATTATGAAGGGCTGGCCCCTTAGTCGGCTATCCCAATAAAACGCCTAAAACGCGCCCCTGTGAAGCAACGGGGGCGCGTTATGCATACAGTCCGGCTGGCCAGTGCAGGTAGGCAATGTGCTTGCGCACCAGCATACTGGTGATACGAATACTCGCTTCATCAAGCAGCATATGAAACGAGTATGGGCAGTAAGGGCATTGCCATTTATGCTGCTGTGGCGGCTGCCTATCCTGTAACAATTGGTAACTCCATAGGCGGCAGATGGTGTTCACTAGTAGGCGTAGGCGGCGGCGGCGGGATTGGTGTTACTTCCCTAAAAAGCGCAACGGCAGACATTGTTATTACTACCAAAGCAATGATAGTAACAATGGCAACGACTGCGCTAATTGTCCCTCTAGGTACCATGCTATATCACTATCCCTATCAGTAGACCTACTGCCACTGCCGCGACGCCTATGAGCAGAATACCTATCAGAATCTCGCTGCGCGTTGCACTACTTGCTGCAGGTTTTGCCTTAGCCTTAGCCTTCCTACGCTGCGCAGTAATAGCGGCAGATGGTGTCTCAACGGCAGTTTCAATTCCGCCCTTTACGTCTGCCTTTTCATCCGCCAGTCGAATGCTAATCCGCAAACGTCTCGCTAAATATACCAGGGTTGCTAGTAAACCTAATACCAGCAACCCTAATAGTATCGCGGCAGCGTAACCTAGTAAAGTAGCTAAGTTAATGCATTCATTCACGGCTGCCCTAGCAGTCTACCAATTATCTCCAGTATGCGTACCAATTCGGATTCAATGACTGATAACCTAACTAGTATTTCCGTGTATCCCTGCTCGGCAGATTCCAGGTCTATAATGCGATGTTCCAAGAAATTAATCTTTTCCCGCAGATGCACAAATAACGCGATTCCAGACACGCTGGCAGCAACTATTGGCGGGGCCAGTTGTAATGCAATAGTACTTACATTCACATTGTTTTCCGCTGCCAACGCACTTAATTGTCATTAGACGGGGTAAATGCCACCATCATACTAATCGCAGTCCCTGCCACTGCACTGGCGATACCTTCGACTACCATGTCTGTAAAAACTGCCACAGGTATGAATGCAATAAGGCAACCCATAATCACCATACTCATTAATGTAAGTACGATGATGTTTGGGTCTACCGTCCGTTCAGTTGCATTAACTGATACGCTGGCGTGCTTCCTTGCGAAAGAAAGCGCAATAGTAAGAAACGCTGGCGCAACACCAATCCCGAAAATAAACGCTGCTTTCTGCAATGCATCGCCAGCAGCATATGCAAAGGCAATAGACGCACAGGTTAGCAGGAAACCTACCAAAAGTACATTCGGATATAGACCCTTACCAAACGACATTACTAGTCTCCATGCAGAAAATGTACGTAGTCAAAGTCGCCTTGTGTTACTGTCATACTAGCCTGCTCAACCCCGCCGCGGGAATGCCTATCCGTACCATCAGCAGTACTATAGTAACTCCATTCAGTGCGCGGCGGATTCGCATTTGCATCAGGGAATATATCTGCCCAATCGGTAGGATTATGTTGTATATGCCAGTCTGCACCAGGTATCAACGATTCCGTCTGTAGTAACTCCAGCAACGCTGTTTCAGACAGGTTACTGTCGTTATTAATAGCGCGGCAGTTTAACTCAATCCAGCGTTGATAATCACTGGCTTTGCCAGACGTATGGACTGACCAGGCGGCGCGAAATTCAGATTCTCGCTGCCGCCAGTTTTCCTTTAGTTCATCGCGATTCATAGCGAGTGTGTCCGCCGCAGTAACTGGCGCGCGCCGCTGGGCAACGCCATTGACTATGTACCATCCAGGTTCAGCATCATCGGATATTGCGTCTGCATAAACCTGTTCGCCTTTGTTAGCGTCAACCACTGCCGTGGCTGCTTCCGCCGTCGGGAATACCATCGCTATCACTTGCCTGCTATCGCTGTCGGTAGTGTAGGTTGCGTACGCCATGCTTACTCCTTTTGCCCTAGCCGGCTATGACGCTACGGATAGCAAAGAATCGCGCACGAAAACTCCCTCGTGTTAACACTTGCGCAATCTCCAGCGCGTTGAATTGATGACTGTTGCTATTGCTGTCGGGACGCACAAAGTGCAAATCAAAAGCCTTGCCGTCGCTTTGGGGCCTGCCAAAATGCTGGGCAGCCAACGCGGAATCCCGCCGACTTGCGCTATTCATGATGTTGTATTGAACATCCCATGCGCCTTGTATCATCCAGGTTGAACGATGCTCAAAGCCCCCTGCCAATGCTATCGCCAGCAAATCTACGTCTGTAACTGATTGAACTTCCCGCGCGGGCAGTTCAATCCAATAAATGGGATACGTATCATCAGATAAATCATCGGTATTGTACGCTTCAATCTGGAATGCAAACCTATCGTAATCCCGCACGTCTATGGTTTCGCCAAGCGCGTAATATAAGGATGTTTGCGTCAAGTCGTTAATTGACTTGCTAAAAACATTGTTGCTATGCCGGACTATCATCGCTGAACCTACTTGTCGCCAATCGTAGGCTTCAGTATGCGTATGTTGTGCATCCCCCCAACTGCCATCGCTGCGCCGCCTACGTACCCAAAGTGAAGTGCTGTCGTTTACAAAATCTCCCCACGGGCCGCTGGCAGTCTGCGCATACTGCGTATAGTACGTTCCCCCGCCAGACGGATATACAGTCCAGTCGGGATAAGTCCAGGTTAAGTCAGCGTGTTCCTTAGCTAATGTACTTGCTACCCATAGCGTATCGCTGCTATCAGGGTCTGGGTCAGAATCTACCCAATCGCCAGTCGTTTCACTAAATCCGTTTGCGCCGCGGTAGGTTAGCGTATGAGCAGTCGCGCCAGTGTAACTAGCCGGATTGCCAACCGTACCATTAGCAAAATTATCAAAGGCGTCTGCTATACCTGCATTAGGTTCCCGTTCGGGAAACACTAATGTTGTATTCGCTATCAGTACTTCAGGATATATTTCCTGCGCACCATCTGCCAAACCTGCATTGTAAGTATTAAGACTGGCAGCAAAAGTTGTTGCTGTCCATCCGTTGGGATTTAGTGTTAGCCTTATCTCGGTTCCCTGTCGCCCAAGATTCCAAATACCTTGCGGCGCAGCCAAGTCTCGATAGCGTATTGTCCATGCGTTTCCAGCAGTACCAATAGCCCTATCCCTGCTAAGAAATAGGCGCAATGCAGGGTCATCATTGGTATCCAAAACGTCTACGTACGCCTGCGTTGGCGCAGTGTATTCCCGCAGCGGCGCATCAGGTTCGGTAGCAGAACGTCTGTATAGTGTTAGCGTCTGGCTGCCAATTACGCCTGCCGCCTGTGCAGGTCTATCATAAGCTTGACTGAAGACTGGTAAGACAGGTTGACTGGATTCCAGGGTAGCGTCTGCGTATGCATTACCAGAATACGTTTCCGATAAATGGAAACGTAATGCGCCCCCAGTAGGTATCTCAATAGGCGAGACACCAACGTTGTCATATAGCACAAAACGCGCAACAGTTACTGGCATAGGAACATCACTACGTAGTGATACTACACCAGTAGTGAATGCGGGAATCAGACAAGTTGCGCCGCGCGCAAGCACTACATTTGGTTCACCAGAAATGGAGTCAGGGTCAGAATAGCCAAGCATTTCAATGCGCAGTGAGGCAACGCGCGCGCCTTCATTATGCACTGGTACGTATGCTTCAACGTTGTAAATGCCTGGAACGTTGAATGCTATATCCTGCCTAGACGGGGCAGTAAGTGTAGGTTGATTAGGGATTGTTGACGGAGTTATTTGCGTACCATGCGTCAACACGTGTCCGTCAACGGGTATCACATTACTGGCGCGCCCGTTGATAAAGTGCTGTTCCAAACGACTGATTCTGCCAGCAGTCCGCTGCCAAGTAGTACCATCGTACCTTTCTAATCCGAAGTCATTTCCCCAACGTATTTCGCCTTCCTGCAGTACTGGTGTGGCGGCATTTGCATCAGGAATGGCGACAGTACCATCGTAATAGGTATGCCTATCAGTAGTGTACCTATCAAGCCTGACCCAGTGTCCGGCAGTAATATTTACGGTAGGTTCGTACTGGGTATTCCCTTGCCTGGTGTAGTAATAAGTAGTACTACCAAACCTAGAAGTTGAGTCAAAACTACTGCCTTCGATAATTTCATAAGTCTCCGTATCCAATTCATTAGTGATACGAATTCTGAAGTTTCTCAAAGGAATAGTGTTATCAGTGCGCCTTAGCCAGATAACACCAGTAGTCTGCACACGCGCCGCCAACGCAACTGCATAACTGGTAACATCAGTCGGGTCAGTGCCAGCAGGGACTACTTCGATTCCTACACCATCAGCGGTAGTTGCGGCGCGTACATCGCGATTACCAAACTCGTGCAGGTCAGCCGTTAGTGTTTCAAGATTGGATAGTCTGGCAGTACTGGTAGTGCCTGTAATACTTGTTTCCGGTAGACCTTGAATAGCAGATGCACTAAGTCTGTCTCCGCCAGTTAGCGTCTGTAAATCATCGCGTATTTCAGTAGCGGACGGACGGACAGTGAAAGAAATTGGCGCGTGATAAGTGATAACACCCGCGCCAGTTACACTAGCGAAAACCAGGTAAAGTGCTTCACTACCTGCTGGGATTGATTGACTCCATCCGGTAGGCGGAGTGAACACATTAGTACTGGTATCGTAACTGCCGCCGGTAGGCGTAGATAGTGAAGTACTGCTACGCTGGTAAATCGCAAAAACACTATTACCATCAGTGCCTGCACTGCCGCCGCCGCCGGAAGGTAGGTTTCTAATAGCGGAAGCGTCAAGCCTGTCATTACCAGTAAGTGATTCCAATTGGGAAGTTATCCAGCCGATGTTAACTTCGAAAGCATCAGCATCAGCCCCCGTGCCAGTAATACTTTGCTGGTCTGAACGCTGGTATAGTCCGTCAACGTCAAGTACTATATCCGCGCCTATTGAACGCGTTGCAGTTAGCGTTGCGTAGCGTTCGCCATCACGCACGGGAAACGTCAACGTCAAGCCAGTGATTACGCCATCAGCATCGTCGAAGCGTATTGGCGGCCCGTAACTGATTCCGCCGTTACGATTTACACTTACTAGCAGTATCCATAGCGTATCCGTTCCCGAAGGTATTCCCGAAGTCCATCCCGCTGGGGGAGTTAGTGCGTGTGCATTACTGTCATAACTACCGCCAGACGCTGCTGGTGTACTGGCAGCGCGTTGGTACAAAAGGAATACGGAATTCCCGTCAACACCATCAGTACCATCATTACCTGCTGGCCCTTGCGCGCCTTGCGTGCCAGGCGGCAAGGGCGTACTTACAACGACGGAATTGTCTGGCGAGATATTTACATATGACTGCCAGATAGGGTCATTGCCAGTGAGGGAATCTAAGTCTAAAGACCAGCCAGTAGGCAAATTAATTGCGCCACTGCTATACGTTACTACCGGCGTAGTAGGGCGACTGGCGGCGCGTGTAAAGATAATCGCTGCGCCCCTACCATGCTGACCAGGTTGTCCATCTTGCCCAGCGGGAACTGGTTCATCGTATGCTATTACGCCTGTTGGTGAAACGGAAACAGTAACACTATATAGTGCGTCCGTACCTGCTGGTGGTTCGTGAAACCAGCCTGCTGGTGGAGTCAGTCCGTCCGCATTAGTGAAACTGCCGCCAGTCAAACTAGCAGGCGCACTGGCGGCGCGCTGAAAGATAATAAACGCACTCCAGCCGTCTGCGCCTGCTTCACCAGCATCGCCTTGTGCGCCTGCTGGCCCCACACTACCTTCAATACGAAACGGCAGCGAATAGGTAGGCGTAGACGGCAACGGGGGCGTGATAGTAGCAACGACTGCGTACAAAAGGTCAGTGCCAGTAGGAACACTAGTATGCCAATCCGCTGGCGTAGTGAATGTATTATCAGCAGCAAAACTGCCGCCTGTTGGCGCGGCAGTTGGCGCAGTACTAAACCTACCGTACAAAAGGCGGATAGACGCACCATCTGCCCCTGCTGCCCCGTCGTTGCCATTTGCGGGCAGGTTTTTGATAGCACTGGCGTCTAGCCTAGCATCACCAATTAATGCTTCAAAACGCTGCCGGATTGCGGGAACGTTGACAGAAAAAGGATTATCACTTACACCATCGCCCCGAATGGTAATCCCATCGCTGCGTTGATACAGGTTACTTAAATCAACACTAATATCACTACCTTCAGTCAATCCGGCAGTCAATATTGCAGTCGGTTCACCATTAGCATCAAAGCCATCGAAAGATAGTGAAAGTGATTCCAGTACACCATCATCACTGCCACTTCCGCCGCCAGTACCATCTGCCCCGGCCGCGCCACGTATATCCGTTGCTGCCTGGATATTGCCTAGACCAGTACTGCCAATGTAATTATCAGTAGGAATTAATGGTGAAGTCCCTGTCCCACCAGTCCAACTTACTAAACGCAAAACGCGCCTGTCCCCGTCCGCAACTACACCAATAATCGGGGCCCAACCTGTATCACCATCTGCGCCTGCT
>CBDATR010000037.1:0-16467 GCA_965200155.1 Nitrosopumilaceae archaeon
ATGATACGCTCGGAGGCGAAGATCAGTGCGCCTATACCTATAACAATGGCGGCGATCTGGTTATGGGAACTATCTATCATCCTGAAGGTTCACTTTGAGTTTGTAGGGCGGCGGCCTTTGAATAGTCTCGGCACGCCACAATCATACCGCCTATCGACTGCAGCTCTTGCCTGTTAGGATCGATATCGAGGTTGAAAGCTATGGAGGTAGCCAGGTCTTCGGGTCTGATACCACCACGCCTCGCCACCACACCATTACTCCCGTCAATGGATTGATTATCAGGGTGGAACACTGTGGCCTGCATCTCCGTGTTCACCTGTCCTGTGGCTAATGCGCGAAGCTTGTTGTTGGACTGGTTCATAACCAAGGTGCTCGAGGCGAAGTCAACGAAGTAAGTGGGCGATACGCCACCGAACGCTAGATATTTGAGACCATCGTTAGTAATAGCGCCTTCGGCTGCGGCCCTATAAGCATCGCGCGCCTGAATAGTCCCATCACCAATGTCAATTCTCAAGCCAACACTAGTGATGTCTGACACCATATAAGCTACGGTGCACAGTGAGTCAAGATCCTGTGTTGGGAACATATCAGTACCATCAGGCATCTTGTCCTTTTCAAGTGTGGGGAATGCTATGGTTATAACACCACCTGAGCTTGCGTCAATCGTCTGCACTTGCGCCTTGTACCCGGGACGTGCTGCCACTGCCTTAACCCCATCAACACTTTCAGTAAGTGACAAACCTGCACTAATACTACTAACGCCGGTAATTTTCTCCGTGCCCGTAGCTGTGAATAATGCTATATGGGCATTGCTATCAGCGCAAGTGACTGTGACCTGCGAAGTGGTACCGGTGCTATCAGCAACAACACCTGTCACTGGGAGATCATTGAGCGTGACAGCCGCAGTACCAGCGTTGATATTGCCAGTGAAAGAGGCACCCGCAACATTGCCATGCGCTGCCCCCACCTTAAACCACCACTGAGTGCCGTCCCACTCAATAGCAGGAGCGTATCTATATATAGTATTGGCTGGTATCGATACATCCTCTTGCACTGCCCACTCAAGAGCTGTGTCAACTGATGCTATCTGCGCTGTATGGCTAGAGAAGGTATATGTGGATCCACTCAGGTTTAGTGGTATCACCAAGTTGCCGGTGCCCCATGTAATACCAGTATCAATCGCCACCGTAAACCTATTACCAGTCCTAGCAGCAGTATATACCCTCTTGGTGGTACCATTTATGGTGACCAGTCTGCCAGCCACGAAGTATTCTGCGATCATATCTGCAGACCATGTAGAATTAGTTTCAAATACTACTTGGTCTATAGTGACCGCCGCCGATGGGATAGGACGCCTTGCGATAGGCTGGTTACCTGTAACCACACCATTATTCCAGGTGGGTCTGGGTACTGTCACTTCCGGGAAGTTAACCCAATGCGCAACCATTGCGTGATAGAGCCGGGCGCTAGTCGTAATCGAGGTGTAGGCATCAACATCCGCCTTATCCTCTGTGATGGCTGGATCCACATCAAGCTCAACATCAACGCGCTCGTCGACAGTGAAGTTACCGTGAATCTTACCTATAGGAGCAGCAATCGAAAAGTCCTGTCCGGCAATAGCAGGAAGAGGGAAGTGTTTAAATGACCGCACTTCATATCGCGGAGTGACATCTATCATATCATAGGTCCTGATAGTCGTGCCCGCACCTGTAATGCCACCGGGTGGATGCGCTCCACTCGTATTAATGTGGGACCGACCAGTGACGGCATACAGGGCGTCCATCGTTTCCGGCACGCTCAAAGACGTTATGTATGTGTCAGTCCTCGTATACCTAATACCCGCAGGCACACCGTCACTATTAGTATCGAAGATAGCGCGTAACGCCTGCGTATTCTCAGTCTCACGATCATCCCAGTAGGAAAGCCTGACACCTTCAGCATTCCCATTCGAGTCGATAAACCGCCAACATATAGTATACCCCTCGTAGTAGTGCGGATTGCTAGACCCAAACACTATCTTCGTGTTATCAAAGTTGGCGCCTTTGTTCCAATTATAAACTGAGTTATTACCAGAATTGCCGCTGCCAATCCAACCATGCGCGGCAGTGTTACTCATATTGGCGACATCGAAACCGACAAAGTCGAGCCTCGCTTGTCCCCAATTCAGGAACCCTGCCCCAACATTATCCACGACAACATCGCTGACTTGGGCAGGTACACCATCGATTTCCCATACCGCAATACCACGGAACAGCGTCTTGTCCAGAATGGCGCCAGTCTTGGTATAGACGAATAGCCTCTGGCGCTCATCGCGATCCGCTATAACACAACGCTTGAGATGACGCACGCGAATGTTCTGCCTAGTAGTAGAGCCACTAGCTAGGTCCTCATTGATTATAGAAGAGTTTTCTAAATCAACATTCCTAGTATTGGAGTGATAAGTTAGCGGGTCACTCCCTCCTATAGCGTTTTCTAGTATGCGAACTTGAGACTCATTAATAATAAGACCAGCACTGCTGGCTGCCCGCAAGGCACCGTCGTTCGATCGAATGATAACAGTCTCACCATCAATGGTACCATCAGCTGTGACCGTAGCATTGACATCAAGTATGCCATAGGTGGAATTGCGAGAGGCACCGGAAGCGCTAGTAATGGCGCTGCTAATAGACATTATTAGACTCCTTAAGCGTAGGTTAGGGTAGCACGGTGGGGCCACGCTTCGGCCAGCGTGGTGTAGCTTGAATTGTCACTGGCAGTAGCGTCGGCACGCGTGGCATCGGCTCGTGCGATCCTTCTCACAAGCCAACCGCCGTTAACGTCTGCCCACCCTAGGTAGAAGTATTCTGCGGCTGCCTCATCTCTATCAGGCGTCGGCAGGAAGTCGCCGCCAGCCACCACCACAGGCGCCGTACCTGTGCCTGTGCCTTTATTCTTAGACCCAACGGGGCTGTGGACAATCCCCAGCAACATCAGCTAATCTCCCAGTCGATAGTCTCGCCACTCTCAACAGCCGTACAGCGTAGCCTATACTGCCTCCCTTGACTACCACTAAAGATAACATCCTCGGCGTCGGCAGTCCACCTACCATCCGGCACATTCCGCCAACCACCGTTGATGTTGCGCTGCAATTGCACAGTACCAGTGCCACTAAAGTTTAGCGAGACATCTGCTCTCGTGTTGATGACGACAGTTGCACTCGTACCAGCCGCTGAAAAAGTTCCACTAGCCATTACTTGTATACCTCATCTTCCAGGGTGTTTAACACAGGGCGAATATAGGATACATTCGCCAATGGTGACAACCTCCGTATAGCCTTAAAGGTTGTTTGATTAGGTTCAGACGCTGTTCCAATTGCCTTCTGCAGGTCCTTCACAAAGCCAACCGAGGGACCACCCGCATCAATGATAGGATCATCGAATGGGCGATAACTCTTTGAGGTCGATTCGCCTGAGAACTGTACAAAATCCGCAACCCCGGGTATCTTAGATCCGATATTCAGTATTTCCTGCAACGGGCCAAGTAGACCACTGCGGTTGATAGACTCATCCATCCACTTATCATAGTCTGCATTCCGCATCCGGGCTGCTTGATCTTCCCCAGCAAGGATTGACCATGTATACCACGACGCGGCACCCAATGCAAGCGCCATTCCACTACCTGCCAAAATATTTAGGTTGCCGTACTTCAACTCTTGAGCGCTGTACAGTAGTGTCTTGGTAATGGAGGCGAATGCGAAGCTGCGAAACTGAAAGATTAGTTTGCCAAACATAGTCTCGTCCATGATGGCGGGACGCTCGAAACCCGGTGTAACGATGGTATCATCGACCATACGCACGATGGCTTGGCGAAACATTTGCGCAACCTGTGGATCCTTCCAATCCTCAGTATTGGGCACAAGCACGCCTTTATAATTGGAGGCGCCACCTGCTTGTATCTCAGCCCAAATTGCATTAGCCTCTTCCTCACCAATGTTAGTATGGGCGAGGAATCTTTCCGCTACGGCCTTGTTACCCTTACCAGTCTGCAACACCTCGATGTCATGAATAATGCGCTGCATTGTGAGGGCGCCAACAGTCTGTTTCCAAAACGCATTCCAGAAATCAAACAGCGCAATCCTGCCCATGTTGTTGGTCAAGTACTGCAAATAGCGTTCACCCTTATTACCTAGACCATAATCGTCAAAGGTATCTGTTATAGCTTGCAGTCGTGCGTGCGTCAACAAGTCCAGTCCTGCTCCTGCATAGCGAGCTTCACGAGCCCCCGCCTCCAACGCCTTGAAGTTGGTAAACATGTGGCGCAGGCCGTCGCGGTAAATAGATTCTACACCCAGACGCTTAATGAGGTTGCCGGGATCAGCCAACGAAGCGATCACGACGCCGCCCATCAACCTCAGCGTGTTGAGATTGAGCAGCGTTTTACCAGCCCTCCAAGGTATACTCTCCGGATCCTCGGGTATACCTCGCATGTCACGCGCCCGCTCTATAACCTCACGCAGCTCTTTAACTCCTCGCGTGTATTCCCTGTTGATACGAGCAAGTGCCTTTTCCGCCTCTTTCCCTTCGAGCTCCTCCTTCGCCTTAGCCCTCATCTCCTCAACTTGCTGATTTACTTGCTTAAGGAAATCAGCATCCTTGCCAAGCGGATTAACAGTGCCGAATGTTCGGTATATCTCAAAGTCTGCACCCACCGTACGCGTGTAGATGCGTGCGAGATGGTCAAGGTCTCGCTCCATAAAATCAGCGTATTTATAACCATTGGACCATACCCTCAGTGGATCAATGTTAAGCGTACGTTCCAACTCAGGACCACGCTCTAACATCGTTGATACGAGAGGTATACGACTAACCTCTTTGAGGAATTTAGATGATGTGATCTCGGCTTGCTTGCGCGCTACCTTTCCTATATTAGATATTGCATCGTCAAACTCTCCGCCTTCGTCCAGCAACCCCTGTTTAACAAGACGATTCCTTACATTAATATGATCTCGCTTAATTGCGTCTTCAAACTCAGACTGTCTCTGCTTCACAAGTTCAGGATCATATTTCTTCTTGTCTTCAATCAGCTCCATCAAGCGTCTCTCACGCCTTCTAATGATAACCGTCTTTGCATCATTGAGCTCTAGGAGGCGTGTCTCCAATGATGCTGCCATCTTGCCTGTTAACCTGTTCCTCCCATACACCTTAGTTCTTATCAATGAAGCAGGGTCAAGACCTATTTCAGATGCAGCTATCTTAAACGCCTCCATTTCTCCAAAATAAAATTCCTTTTCTTCTAATAGTTGATTTAGCTCATGCTCAGCATATTTAATCTCATCAGCATTCTCTTTCTTTGATTTACCTTCTTTATTCTCACGCGCTTTGTCTAACACCCATCGCTTCTGCCGTATTCTTCCTGATAGGGAGGCCATAAATCTATGTACTGCATTAAGAACTTCTACAGAGTGTTTAGCTTTTTCGGTTCTAGTAGGATTAGCTAGAACTTTGGCATGCGCAGCTTCCATTCTCATATCGTACGAAGGGAAATCCTTAGTCAACTTCTCAGCCTTAGCAAATACCTTCTTCATATCCGCATCTAGTTTCGTCAGCTCGGCTTCTTTCACCTTTTTAGGTGTCCTTACACCAACGCGTTCCCCCTTAAACTCCACCACACGCTCATCCATTAAAGAGATACGAGAAGAGAGGTCTGTCACCTTCGCCATCAGCCGATTAATCTCTCTAACCTGAACATGCTCAACACGCGCGATTTCCTTTTCCTGCTTTAGCATCCTCCGTTCCAACGCAACCTTACTCTTCCGCAAATTAGCGAGACGATTCTTAATCCCACGAACCTTCTTGGGTTGCGCCGTCTTAATCTGAGTTGTCAGCAGCTTTTCCAACTCATCAAACTCAAACTCTGATACATCCAGATCTTTAATAGCCTGCCGTCTTCCCTCTGACCTCTCCTTCAGACTCTCTAGCGCTTTATGAACCCTACCGCTTATCGTCTCCGCAAAATATTCAGTCAGTATTTCAACAAACTGCTCATGTTTACCTGTAACGATTTGGCGTCGCACCTTATGAGGTACGTAGCGGTTAGGATCCATCCACTTATCTGCACCAGTAAAACCTAGCCGCTCTGCTTCATCAAAGAAGGGACGGAACACATATTGCTGATACGCCTCCACTACCTCTGCAATAACAGGAGGATCGTCAGATTCCCTAACCCCTCTGTCGATAGCATCAGAAGCCCTCTCTAGTATCTCCTTTTTACTCATACGATCAGCTGCACGCGGTACCTCTTTCTGGTACGCCTTAATAGCCGCGATGCTAGCTTCATGCGCTCTCTTATACTGTCCCTCCCAAGCCTTCTTCCTGCTAGACACATCACTAGTCGCGGCAATCTTACCTTCGCTATCACGGAACAGGAGGCCGCCACTGTCAAGCGCTCGCATGCTATCGCTTATAATAGGTATGTCATTCAGGTAGCCAGACACCGTTGGAGAGTTGAGCGCTGCAAATCTAGCCACCTTACCAAAGAAAGTGGCCGTACCCAGCGCACTATCTAGTCTAACATCCCCATCCGCGGCTTCAGCTACTGCCTCATCGCCGGTGGGATTAATCGGCGGCCCAGCTTCATCACTAACCACAACGCCAGGAGGAATAGCAGCGTCGTCCGCAGCCTCGACGGCAGGCGTGGGAACAGCCGATGGAGCTTCGTGGGGAACAATGACCTCCTCATCAAAGGCCTGCGGCGTAGGTATTCGACCGGCAAGGGCTCCCACCCCCGCGCCCAAAGCACCGCCAAGTAGTGCGCCCGCAGCCACATTAGTTGCACTCTCAAAGAGAGTCCTGTCATTAACATTCTCCTGCAGGATTGCTTCCTGTATGCCTACGGCGGCTGCGGCTGCCGCACTCGTCGTACCGGCCGTCTTTAATGCTGTCGTTCCCAGTCGCGCGCCTCTCACCACAGCACCTCCCGGCAATAGCGTCGTCGGCGAGACTATGCCTGCTACCAAGGTGGCGGCAAATGCATTCAGCCCACTGCGTTCCAGCGTCTCACGCGAAGCGATCTTACTTCTCAACCTAGCCTGTATCAGGTCATATTCAGCGGCGCTTTGTGCTCCCAGAAATTCACCCGTATATGCTTCGAATAGAGGATCGTCCTTACCATACTCAGGCAGGTTAAACTCAGGGTCCATAGGTATGCTTTGTTGTTCGACGATCTCCACCAGTGCAGTGATATCGCTTTCGAGATCGAAGGCGGAGCGCCACACGCCTCGCTCTGATAATGGCTGGCGTGTAACGGGCTCTACCACTGGTTCAAGTGGACCAGTCTCTTTCTCAGCAGTTACAAAAGGCATGTGATAACCTTCTCCATTTTATGGACAGGGTTATGGCGAGACTGTGCCATAAAGATCAAAGTTCGCATTATCTTCTAGCAGGATACTATGTGCCGCATCCGTAGCCACCTCATCCGGCGCTGGATAATAGCGCATCGCATTACCATTATTATCTCTCAGTACATCAACAAGACCTGCCTCATCAGTATACATCACCAGATAGGATACCTCTCGACCAGCATTGTGCAACCTGCGCGTGCTCTCATCCGCAAACAGCCGCACATCCGCGTAGTTTGGCACACCGAGGGCTGCCATATCCCGGCGCAGCTGCGGTTCTACCCAGCTATGGCTATAGTTACTGCCATCGTACAGCGTCGGGATACCGACAGCCGAAGGCGCCAAGTACATAGAAGTGCCGTTGATATTGCGCCCCCAGTCCTTCAGTATCCTCTCCTTAGCCGCGTCTTCTGCATCATCCCAGTCCATACCACGCAGGAAGAATTGCCTGTGCAGAGATTGAAAATCGCGCTGTGCGTACGGCAAGCCAAAAGAATCTGCCGGTGCGTCTTCCAGATCCAGCACATCTATGATTGTTTCTGGATTGCCAATGTCCTCCTCGAGGATCATCTTATTGTATTCAGACTCGAGGACTTGTCGTACGGCGGTCTGCGCTGGTTCATTGTACGAGCGCAGTGCTACCATCGCCTCTTCAGGTGACGCAGGTTTGCGATTATACTTCCAGAACACATACTGATCATACTGCTGATTGGACAGACTGTTCAGCAAGGTGTCGGGACGCAGCGTAGACAGAGCTGTGAGCATCATCTGCGCTTGGTCAGTAGTCCCCGACAGCACAACAGACCATATATCTTTGGCGATGTTGTCTGACATGAAGCCGACCTTGTCGAACTCGTTCATATACGGACGCGGATCTTCAAGCATACCCTCCTTGCCTCGAGTATGCTCCCACCAGCTATCCATCTCCCTACTATTCGCGCCCTTCGATAGCACAGCATAAGGGTTGTCAATTTGTTCTTGGAACTCAGCCGCGGTCAAGCGCAGATTATTATGCGCCCTATAAGCCTCTTTAATCTTATTCTTATCTCTGTCATTGATATCCATAACCATGTGCTGTTCAAACGACGCATCTGTTTGATCCGCGATATCACCGATGAAACGATTAGCCGTATGAGCACTGGTCTGGTTATACTGCGCCTGCCACTCCCTGCTCGCATTCGCGACTATATCAGGTATCCTACCAAGAATGTCCTCATATTGAAAGTCTGCTTGTGCGGACTGGACGAAGCTACCCAGATCGGGGCGTGAGGAAGGATTGTCAAGGATCCGGGTAGCTTCGCCAGTTAACTTGCTAGTTAGCGCCGTTTCTTTGAGGGCATCTCGTAACTCCTGTTTCTTAAGTTCGGGAAGATCTGCGGCTTGTATAGCACTCTCTACAAGCCTGAAGTGGTCCTGTGCCTGCCCCGGGTGCAACACGATGTTGGCACCCGCTGCCTCAATACGCTCCAGAATGCCCGCTTCATTCTGCGTGTACCTGGCCCGTATCTCAACATCAGTCCGCGCGTTGTCCAAGTCATTATAGTACACCGGCAGCACAACAGCTTCAATATGATCGCGCACATGCGCCGGTGCCTTGATAACAGCTTCAGTCACCAGCTGATCTAGCTGCTCTTCATCAACCTGTTCACCCCTCTTCAACGCAGCGTGAAGCGGCTCGAAGATGCTGTCAAGCTCATTCGTAACCATGGTCTTCTCGGTGAACCAACGCGTGTCCACTGCCTCACCATACTCGGGCAGCAGGGTGTTCATTGCGAGCATATTCAACTTGGCTGTCTCATTATCATCCAAGTTCTGCTCACGCGCGTATGTGTGCACCGCATCATTAACTGTGTTGATCAATGCTTGGGGCGATACATCCCGCAACAAGTCCGTTATGGTATAGCCGAGTTCAGAGATGAACGGCTCATAGATGGCATTGTCTCGTATCACTGAGAGTCTGGTGATGAGAGAAGTCTTCAGTTCATCAAGCCGACGGATAATCTTCTGCGAGGGATCCTGTCCCAGTATGTTCGCCTCTAGTTCGGCAACTGCGGCGTCAAACTGTTCGCGCGTGACTATGTTCCCGTCAATCATCTCCAGTTCAATGGCGTTGACTGAGGTCTCTAATTGAGTCGATAAGCTCATCAAGCCTGACATTCTCAGCATCCTTCCTCTTAATCTGCTCAGCCCTCAACTCACTCTCAAGCTCTAGCTTAGCCTTCCGCTGTTCCTCACGCAGCAAAGTAATCGCATAGCGGTTGAAATTGGTTTGAGCCAGCTCACTCTCATGCGGCTTCCCTTCAATACCAATGCTATTAGTGGTCTGGATGATAACAGGCAACACTGTCTCATCTCGCAGATCCTCCGCGGAACGGAAGTACTCCTCTATAGCAAGCTGCGACTCCCTCTCTTTAACCTTGAGAGCGATGGTCTGCTGCTTCTGAAAATTCTCATAGTCCTTCGCCTCAACTTTGGCGAGAAACTCTTGGCGCGCTTCCTGTATCGCAGATCGCGCGCTCTTCATTACCGTACTACTATACCTATTCTCCATATACCGGAGCATATCATCGTACTCAGAACGAAGTCGGTCGGCTTCAAACACGGGCTGTCTACGGGCCTCACGGAAGCGCTGGGTCATCTCCTCATCAAGGTCCATGAATTCCTGAGAGAAGGTCTCTAGTTCCTGTTGTGCGAATGCTCCGGCGAATTGCTGCAAGCCCTGCCCAAGCTGCTCCAGCCCATTAGGTCCACGCGATCCACGGCCAGCGACGCGCGAACCGGCACTCACTCTGCCACCAGCAAGACGAACGCCGCTGATCTGCGTAGGGTTAGGTACTATCGTAGGAATAGTGGGCATTAAAATCTTCCCCTAACCGAGGGCCTGGTAGGATTGAAATCGAACAGGGTGTTCAGGTGCGGCAACGCACTACTCGCGGCACCCAGCGCAACACCCGCCGTTCCAAATATACTACCAGCCGAGCCCCGAGGCTCAAGAGGTTCGTATGAGTCAAGTATCTGCGCCTGCTCCAAGTAATCTTCACCTGCGAGTATCTGCGAGAACTTCTGGAATTTGAGGCTCTCATCCTCTTGCCGGTATTGCCTTGTCAACCTGTCCAGGTTTTTTCTGAGGTTGTTGCGTGAGGTGGCGCGCTGTGTCCTGTATGCCGCTGATGTTAGGGAGAAGCCGCTAGCAGAACGCTCGACCTCGCGATCCGCCGTAGCATAGGCCGCATCGTCAAGCAGCGTATCCACACGGTCTCTATGGTGGAGCGCAAGAAACGACCTGTTGCGTTCTGTGATGTGTGCATTCAGCCTCTCCAGCAAGACATTCCTTTTCAGCACTTTGGACTGATAAGCCTGTTCCAACCGTTCTTGCGCAAAATCGATGCGGTTCTGCGCACTCTGCCTCTGTTCCTGACTGTGCTGCTCGACTGCGCCCGCAACGGAACCAACCGCGCTGACAATGCCAGCGACAGCCGCGATCGTATCAATAATACCCAGTGGCATCTACACCTCCGTCCTGTTACGCAAGGCTGCTAAGATGCGCCGGACTTGCGTATTATCCTCCGCGAGGTCTCCAAAATCAAAGTTCATCATCAGTCCCAGCAAGGTGAAGGGCAATTCACTTTCTATCCTCAGATGATTATCATAATCCCAGTCATCGCCCAAGTCAACATCAAAGATGCCAGACTCGAAACTTTCTCCAATGAAGGTGCCGTCGCTCTTGGCAGGCTCATACATCTCCACATTACCGCCCGCGTCCACGGAGCCTACTCGCATCTTACTTGAATTGATGGCTCGCAGGGATACTTTATAGAGGCGTTTGGGTTTATTGTCCACCACCGCTTCACTCGTTACAAGAGGTAGTGTTTCTATGTGGGAGGTGAACGGTAGGCCGACGACGGCGGGCTCGTTTATCTCTATAGAGCCTTCACCTCTCAACGCCCCTTGTGTTCTAGTTGTCTTGCCACCTCGCACCACTACACTGACATTCTGGTTCTGCAGATGCCAAGCGTTGAACACCTCGTCGTCCCTACACAGTTCCCACTTCTCCATAGTCTTCCGAATATCAGTACCATGGAGCCAATAATTAATGTCGGTGGTATCCACTTCCCTGATCTTGGTCAGCTTAAATAATGTGGCTGATACTACGGTGCCCACTTCGTAGAGTCCACCAATAGTGCGGATATGGTCTCCCGCGGCAGGGGTGGGATCAACTGTCGCACCCAATTGGGCACCCAAGCCATCATACCCAGCTTCAAACGAACGCGTGCTCGCCCTACTCTCACTATCCTCCGCTTTCTTCAGATAGCCATCCTCATATTCACCAATCGACAGGTCCACATCAAAGGAGTGCCAAGGCGTCTTGACTGCTGCATCGACTGGCGTTGCCTCGTCCAAATTATCCGCACCTTGTTTGGCAAAGCGCTCTATGAACTTATGACCACCACGCTCCACCACCATATAAGTGGCGTCGATGTCACCTTCATAGACAGTCTGCACATCCTTAAACTTACCCTTCGTAGCATGCTTAGCCCACGCTGACACCTGATGCTCAGGCGAATATGTACAACTAAGCATCGTGCCATCACCGCGCACAGTCCAGATGATACGATGCGGCCTGCCCGCGTACGACCAAGCGACGATGCGCTGGTCTGCGAAGAAGTGCCCGCTGTACAATGCAAGATCTTGTGTGTCGTACTGGTTATCAGCGGTTCTGACTGGTACGAGCGAACGCGGTGTCTGGTCCAAGTTGGACATGTACAGGATGTTGTTGAGGATGCGGATCGGTTCAACATCAGGCAAGCATCCACTCTCTTGCTCGTTCTTATTGACTGCGTTGGTGGCTGTCAGACCACCGCCATCGATGGATCGGACGAGCCAGATATTGCGCTCACTAAACATGAGCATGCCTACCTGCGCGTCCATTATGAAGTTGATCGGGTTGAAATACTTACTATCAACATCCAGCTCGAATGCACCAAACTCTGTGATGTCTTGGCTGAAGTCGTCACGGTGCCTCAGGCTGCTCGCGAATATGGTGGCAGGCTTTGCGTTTGTCGATACATAGAAGCGGCGCTGGTTGAACAGCGTTGAGGCGGTCGGGTAATTGTTGGTCTCGTCAAACGGATTATGCGGAACCTTCGGTACCTGATTAAAATCAGGCGATATCAAATCATAGAGGAAAGTGGGACTTTCACCTTGCGGCGGCTGTCTTACCTCACCAATCAAACCCATTGGTGCGTACCCGACTGAGCTCTCAGGGATCTGTGTAGCCCCGCTTACCTCATCAGCCGTAACATCATCGTAGTTGTTCAAGATGAAGGGGATGTCGATGAAATCAGCCTCTTCAACGATGGTGGCGCCAGCGATGGCTGTGAGACCCGAATCAAAGTCATCGATCTTGCCATAGTTGTCAGATGTATCACCGGGGTTCAGAGGATTTATCCTGTAAGTGTGTGATAGATCATCATCATAGCCCACAGCATACAAAACGCTATCATCAGACGCAAGACTAATAGGACCAGAGATGTCAGAGAAAAGGCGCCCTCTATCAATACTGTTCGGAAGATCGAATACATTTATTTCCCACAGCCTGTAGGCTCTTTGCAGTTCTCTGGGTGTCGCCGTCACCTCATTACTCGCTGCGCCGTTGCCCACACTATTAACAGCGCGCAGCTGCACCGTATACAGGTCATCATTGTTCAAATCTGGTATGATGTACTCGGCGGTGCCCTCACCACTATTTGGAATAGTGGTCCACTCATCATACGAGCCGGTACCCAGCTTATACCTATATTGCCAGCTCGACACAGTCACACCGCCGTCGTTGCCCGCAGACCATGCCAGGCCTATCTCGCCATTACGCGCAGCCGCCGACAGTACGGGGGCAAGCGGTGCGGTTGCGGATGCCACGACTGACCAGTCGAATGTTATAGGCGTCACCGCCCGACCCACGCTATCAGTAATGGTGACGGTGGCGGTGCCTGTCTCAGCACTAGTGGCTGTGCCGCTTATAGTCCGGGTGGCTGCGTCGAATGTAATGCCACTGGGCAGGCCTGTGACCGCATAGGTGATGTCGCCAAATCCATCCATGGCCTCATCTATGACGATGTCAGCTATCGCCTCATTAACAAGCCACGATGTATCGGAGATTGTCTGACCTGTGCTGGGACCAGTACCTGTGATCACCAAGATATGTGCTACTATGCCTCTCTCATCGGCTGGCCTGTTGTCACCATCGGCCGCAAATGTGCGGACATCTCCAGCTGCCGTATCGTGCAGATCGGAGATGTCTTCCAGTAAAGCACTAAACGCTCCACCGATATGGTTGCCCCAGTCTGCGGTCTGTGATGTGCGCCTCCAGCCGATGTCAATGGCTTGCCCACTATTATTAGCTCTACCATAACCTACATAGTAATTGCTGGCATCTTCCCACCACGCAATGCCGGGCCAGGCTACGCCTGATGACATAAGCGGGCTGTTTTCAGTGTTGCCTAGACTGCCGCCTGTTGATGGGAGGGCGAGGCGAGGCATCGTTCCCACCGTTGGCGCAATGTTGAGGTCGGTGGACCAAAGCATTCCATCAGCTTCATCGGCATCAAAATCGCGCCAGTCGGTTTCCCAACTAGGCTCCCCGCCCGACACCGAGGTTGCTCGTTTATACTTGACACCGTCGTCTGTGTAGGCCGCTATGAGATAGTGATCGGGTTCGATGATGTTGTAGGCAATAGTAAGGGAGCCAGTATCACCATCCGCATCCGTAGCTGTTACCGTAATAGTACCGCTACCTGCATGCGCGGGGCTGCCTGCTATGGTACGAGAGGAGGCTGTGAAGGTAATACCTGTAGGCAGGTTGATCGCCGCATAGGTGATGGTGCCATTGCCGCCCACGGCTGCTGGTACAACATACGACTCTATGGTGTGCAGTCTGTGGCCTGTTATCGTGGGAGATACGACAGCCGAAAAATCAGGTGAAGTGTTGGCTTCCGGTGTAGCACTCGCTGTGTTGGACTGCGTACCATTGCCTACGGCGTTAATGGCGCGGACTTGGAAACCATACTCAGTTCCATTATCCAAATTGGAGACTGTATGTGATACTGTGGCGGCATTACTGCCGCCGATAGTGGTCCAACTGCCCCACTGTCCCGCACCCTCACGCTGACGATATTGCCAGCTAGTTATGGCTGCGCCATTGTCCGACCCTGCGGTCCATCCGAGCACCACTTCCGAGTAACCGGCGCTCGCACCCAATGTCGCGGCACTAGGCGCCGCCGCGGGCGTTGCACTCACCTCATTACTGGCTGGACCATTACCATCAGCATTGACAGCGCGGACTTGGAAGCTATAGGTTGTACCGTTGGACAGTGAGCTGTTGGTGTAACTAGTAGTGGAGGAGTTGCTATTAGGGACGTCAATCCACCCTCCATACGCACCACTACCTGTCTTCCTGCGATACTGCCATTTCGTTATCGTCGAACCACCGTCACCACCGCTTGTCCACTGCAGTGCTACCTGACTAGAACCTCTACTCGCGGTAAGCGAAGCGGCTGCAGGTGTTGTAGACGGTGTGGCGCTTGCCTCTGATGAAGTCGCACTCGTACCAATGCTGTTAACAGCCCGCACTTGGAATGTATATTCTGTACCGTTTGTCAGGCTTGTAAGAGTGAGGCTAAGAGATATAGCAGCACTATTCGTGACATCAGTCCATGCACCGTAGTTGCCGGTTGTCTTGACACGATACTGCCACTTCGTTATCGCCGAGCCGCCAGTCGTCGTAGTCGCTTCTAATGTAACTTGGGCGTTGCCCTTCGTAACAGAGAAGCCTGAAGGCTGCGAAGGAGCAGTCGCTGCTGATTCAGGCGTGGCACTTCTTTCATCCGAGGCAGCACCGGTACCATTCGCATTAACCGCCCGCACTTGGAATGTATGAGTGGTACCGTTGGTCAATGAACTTACTACATACGATAGGTAACGACTGCTGCTATTCGGAACATCTGTCCAGCTACCGTAGCTGCCTGTAGTCTTCTGACGATATTGCCACTTCGTAATTGAAGAACCGCCATCAGTTGTAGTCGCGGCGAGCGTGACTTGCGCAGGCGCAGCCGTTGCTGTAAAGCCGGTGGGCTTTGTAGGTATTGCGGAAGGCGTGAATGATACGAAAGAAGACGCTGTGCCGTTACCAACGGCATTGACCGCGCGGACTTGGAATGTATAGGAGGTGCCATTTGACAAGTTTGTCAAGGTTAGGCTAGTAGTACTAGGTCCTGAGTTGGCGATGTCTGTCCAGCTACCGTAGTGGAGGAAAAGGCCCGGTATTCCAGTCCTTCTACGATACTGCCACTTCGTAATGGCATTGCCGCCATCCCCACCACTCACCCAAGTGATGGTTCCCTGCCTGTTACCCGGCTCCGCTCTTATCGAAGTAGGTTTCTTGGGTACTGTACCGACTGGCTCCGGCGGTGGGGGCGCAGCAGGTGTGAATGTCACAGCGTTAGATGCCGTGCCATTGCCCACAGCGTTAACTGCTCGGACTTGAACGCGATGCTGCGTGCCGTTGGTCAGCCCTGTCAGTGTGAAATTGGTAGTGTTAGCATTTGAATTGGCAATGTTGGTCCAGCTGCCATAGCTGCCACTGCCAACCCGAACGCGGTACTGCCATCTCGTGATTGCAGTACCCCCGTCACCACCGCTCACCCATGAAATGGTCGACTGCGCGTTGCTCTCAGAGGCACTCAGTGAGGTGGGTCTGCCCGGTACTGCTGCAGGCGTGAATGATACTTCATCAGACTGCGCACCATTGCCGATGGCGTTGACTGCACGCACTCGTACAGAATACGAGGTTCCGTTTGTCAGACCAGTAAGTGTGACGCTGGTAGTACTAGACCCTGAGTTGGCAATGTTGGTCCACCCACCATACGAGCCAGTTCCCGCTTTGATGCGATATTGCCACCTCGTGATAGTGGAACCGCCATCCCCACCCGAGGTCCACGAGATAGTGCCTTGTGCGTTTCCTCTTGAGGCACTGGGTGAAAGGGGCTTTTTAGGAACTGTAGCAGTTGTGGCAGGCGTGAATGATACGGTTTCGGATG
>CBDATR010000038.1:0-2970 GCA_965200155.1 Nitrosopumilaceae archaeon
GTACCTGAATAAAAACAGTCATTGTCATCATGCAATGAATAGAGCTGTCCAGTTGTTAGTATATCACTGGGAGCTATAGATATTTACAAATAGCTGTAACTATTATAGACCACTTGACCTATAAACAACACACCACAACTTCATCAACGTTACAATAATTGTTGTAAGAGGTCAATACAGAATTATGAATTGACCAAAGAGAATATTTGAGTTTTCAGAGGAGCCATTCAGGAGAACAGAGGGTATATTATGAACACTATAGGGGGGAGGGTGGGGGATACATAGGCTACCTCCAGAGTAGGGAGGGAGAACACATGGGCTACCTCCTTTTTCAACTTCCTCAATTTTTAAAGCTCATAGTCTATGAATAATTATAAAATTTCACCACTATTTAGGGATGAGTAAATTAAGCCGCATATTCTTTTAGCTACATTGGAGCATAATCCCTTTCAGGGCATAATTGAGCATAATAGGCTTTTTTTTTTTTTTTTTTTTTCATTGGTGAGTTTACCAAGGTATCTTGTTCAGCCAATCAATGACTCCCACACATTATAGTCTGCATGTGTCAAATGTGCTGTGGGTTAGAGTGCTGTGGTGCTACTACTAGCAGTCTAGCAGCACCACATAGACAGATGGGTTTTAATTATTACAGGCTGGAAAATGGATGTGGTCAGCAAAATACTTTAGAGGACTATGTTGAAGCCTCCATTATACTACAATATAACTCCCACTGATTTGTATTATATATTATATAATTATAGTTTATTGCAACATAATTGAGGAATAATAGGCACATCTTAAAAAGCATAATAGGTAAAAGTTCAGGAATCAGAGCATAGCATAATAGGTAAAAAAAGAGCATAATTTACTCATCCCTACCACTATTACAGTATCACAACTTCTACTAAGACTTCAAAAGCAGTTAAAGACAGTCTGGCAGGAACTAATGCATGGGTGTAGCAAGATGACCTGAGGTAGGGGTGCTACACTCTACAGTGGAGGGGGCAATTCCCTAAGGGTATAATTTATCATAAAGCCACAAAAATTCTCTAATTTACTCTTCTTGGATTAGTAGACTACTAAGATGAGTCAATTTCAAAATCTACCCTGACCGTACACATGCAGATGCAGCTACCTACAGGATGAAGTAATGGATATGTACACAAGTCAACAGGAACAGACTTGTGTAAAGGGGCAAAGCCAAAAAATAATGGATGCTGGCTATTGGCATAGCCACATAAAACTAGGGGTGCTACAGCACACTTTGAACCCCCCTTTCCTACCCCCCTGTAATGACTGCAGAATGCAGATGGCAGCCATTTACAACTGGCAACGTAAGCCACTACAAGGAGATGTAGCAATAGACCAACATCACTGATCCACCTGGTGATCCTGACTGTCACATCTCCCAATCAGGCCATCTTCATCTGCTCTGCTTCAGGTTTCCCACCACCCACTATCAGACAAGGAATAGAACAGATTGATATCATAACCAAGAACAAATCATCATATCCCTTCAACTAAGTTCCTCTTAGCATACTACTGTCATTATTGCGGGAATTATTATTATTATGAGTGATAATTACTGTTCACCCAATAAGCCTATAATCTTTGCAATAACCACTAGTCCATATGACCATAATCAGTAATCTAGCTAGCTAGGAGGATAATTCATCCTCACTCTCCCTTTGGTATCCTTACTGTATCTTCACTCTCCCTTGGGCATCCTCACCACTCCCTTGGGTATCCTCACTCTCCTTTTGGTATCCTTACTCTCCCTTAAGCATCTTCACTCTCCCTTGGGCACCCTCACTCTCCCTTGGGCACCCTCACTCTCCCTTTGGCATCCTCCACTCCCCCTTGGGTATCCCCCACTTCAATTAATAACCTCTACAATGACTGAGCCCTCCTCCCCACACCCTCGGCCAATTCTCCCAAATACCTTCAGGAGGTCTGTTGAGGATTATGTGGAGGGTTCTTAGCGATAATGTAAACAATATTATATGTCAAGCATGGGGGGGGGCTAATGAGTAAAGCATGTGTATAATATACACATGCTTTATGTCCTGGATGTGGGGGGCCTCTTAGAGTTAATGAGTAAATAATATACCACATCCTGCATGTTATCATGGCTGTTGCTATATTGAGTATCTATATAATTGGCACTTAGCTACATGTGAAAATTCATGAGAATCTTTTACAATAGCATTGTATATACAGTAGAACCTCCCTTATAGGGGCAGTCTGGTTTTAGGGGGTGCCCATAATTCTGATTTGCCCATATCTCATGTTATGAACCCTATGTATTACAAAAAAGATGATAATTTGGTTTGTTTCTTAGTCTCCATTCTTTTCCTTTTAGTATAGTATGCCATGCACATGCTCAGTATGTACATTGAACCATGCCCACGTTATTACATATGTATTATTGAAAGGTCAAAGTTCCAGATATAGCTGCCCAGTTGAAGGAGGTGCCCGCATCTTGGGAGTCCGGATAAGGGAGGTTCTATTGTATATCCTTTTAGGAGTTAATAGGTAGGGAAGAAATCCAGGGACTTGGATGACTGACCGACAAACCTACCTATTTATCAATAATTCACAAGCTAATAATAATATGCTAACAATCTCTTTTTTGTGTGTGTGTTTTACACCCCAAGTAACTCTGACACCTAAATCGCCCTAGAGGCAGTTATAAGATCAAAGCCTAATTTTCAATAAGAAACTTCACCCACCCATGAAAGGTGAGAAAGTAATTATTCTAATTCAACTCAACTCTCCAAGGAGGCTTCTGGAAATAAGAAGCTCACATGGGTGAGGGGGTTGAGTGAGCTAAGCCATTTTTTTTTACACCTAACTCTTATACAAGGGCAGTGAACCTTCTAGAACTATGTCCACTATTCCTGAGAATTGGACTACCATGCATTCAGATTTATCTAGTCTGGGGTCAGAAATGCTCCAATGCTAACTGGG
>CBDATR010000039.1:0-6500 GCA_965200155.1 Nitrosopumilaceae archaeon
GGAGATGCAGATCTCTAACCTCTATCATGTAATAGTAGTTCGTAGTTAGCTAGCTAGGCCCAGCATAAATTTCATAGTTAAGTAAGTTATAGATAGCTAGCTAATCTTTTCTACCAAAATCCCTGTAGGTAAAATAGGAAATGCAACTCTGTCTAGTCTCTCGACAGTGCATGGGCAGGTCATTGTTCTTCCTTGAGTATGCCCACGCTCCAATTAAGTCCTTTCTACGTATGCGTAGTACGTACACCTGTCTGTACACCTCCTTTCTACCCTCACGTGATAAGTTTTACCGGGGCCCTCTGCTCGCTTAACTTCGCATTTTTTCAGTCCCGTATTATTTTACGGAGGCGAGCAGAGGGCCTGAGAATGAGGCTAATTACACTACTTATAGTTAAGTGTCCAAACCACACATTCTCAGCTGATAGTAGATTTGGTGATGTGTCTGTAGAGGTGGACAGTGACTGTGAAGTATTATGTAGTTAGACACATTCACATAAACCACTGCCCATCTCTATACATATTCATGATTTGCTGCAGGGGTGGAGCCAGGAAATTTGAAAAGGGGGAAGGGTGTAGGGGAGGGATGATAGGGGTGTTTCCTATGCAAATTAGAAAGCTCTTTGAGGGAGGGTACATGACATGAACCGGTTGGCCCTCCATGAAGGTAATTTCAGAGTGCTGTTTTTTGTCGGTTTTGTTCTCCCTTCCTGAAATATAGACCACTCTTCTACAGGACTCTTGTCCTTATTATGGGCTTGATATTATAGCTACATGTCCTAATGTCACTATTACAGTGCTGCCAAAATATTTTTTGTAATATCCTAAGTAGTCAACAAAGTTATCCAAATTTTTCTGTACCAAAAAATCCCAAGCATAATTTTTATCAAAAAATGAATTGAATGGCTTATGAACATGAATTTTTATAGCATTTTCACACATCTTTATAGTTGAGATCGAGTGTTTGGTTTGGTTTAAATCATAGCACTTATGAGGTGAACACATTAAAAATGTATTAAGTGTAGAAATTCCAAGACTGTTTTTGTGCTAGGGCTGGGGTTAGGTGAAAATCCAAATTATTATTGATCAAATCCAAAGCAAAAATTTAAGGGTTTAAAATCCAAGCAGTTTGGATAAAATCCAAGACTTTGGCACCACTGCTATTAATAACCACACTTTGATCTGTCAAACCTGGTAGAGGTGTCTGCCTACCTTTAGTCCTAATGCATGTCCTAACATTTCAACAATTTTCAATCCTAATCTTGCTCCTTCCTGATACAACTCTGTAAAGGCAGGTCTAAACTCTGGCACATCTTCATCTGGGTAATTCTGTCAGGAAATAATATATATACTACCATGACACTTATATTCTGCCTGTTATAAGTACTCTGAAACTCGGTTCACACCTGTCTCTCTACAAAGGACAACAGTGTGTGTCTAAACAAATAATATTGTGTTGCTCTATGGCTCCACTCTGTAGATTTCCAGAAATTTGATATTGGCTAGGGCACGTACATATTTGTTGGACTCACACAGTTATGCATTGAGCATATGTCAAATCCTTCCAACAAATCACCAGGAGTAGTAGGGTCCTCTCTGCAGAGTTGAAAGCACTCATAACAGTTAATCAGACTTATCGATCCTATGGCAAACATTACATACTACCACATTATTCACCTTTCTTGACCAAAATGAGCATATCCATTATGATTAGACCAATTCTCACCAACACAATACAAATATTTCCTCTTAACATCAAGTGGTTTATTAAAAAATTCAGTAGCAACTGAATTCGCTTTCTCAATCTGTGGGGAAATATAATTATATACATGGCATTATGCCACTCTTCTCTCTGTAGTGAGTCTGCAGTTCAAATACTTGTAGTGATGAAACTGTACAAAGTGTAGCTAGATTTTAACTAGGAGAACTTATAAAATTATCATTAGCTATAAGGCTTGAGGGCTGCATAATTACAGGTGTAAATAATCTAAACTTTAGTTACAAAGAACAAAGATGCTACCCACTAAGGTGTCTGGGATAGTAGGGGGAAGGATCAAATAATATGATGGTTGAGAGAGAAAATACATTTACTTCATCCAAACTTGAGTCTTTAGTCAAAAATTTCTGATGACAGCTATAATATAGCAACTTTACTTGCTACTTTATTCAAGTCAAGGTTGTCAGTCAAATCTTTGTGAACATGAAAGATCATGCACCAGTTTAGTCTCATGGAACTTCTTAGCTATGTTTTCAAACATCATAAAGATTAAATGACCTCTTGCTGACAGTATTTGTTGCTTGCTAGCTGAACCACCATCAGCTATATAAAAATTAATGGTGGTAGTTTTCAATCAGGAACTGTGACATGATATCATGTTAAACTAGACTCGTGGACTGTCAATGTCCCATGTAGGTTGGCATGTAACAAGCTGATGACACCTATGACACCAGTACAACTCTTGCAATGTGTACAGCATAAATATTATTTTGTTTGTTTGTTTCCTCAAAATTTTTGGGGTGCTATAGCACCTCCTTATGTCTATAGCACCTTCTTCCTTGGGTCACACAGGATTATTGGTGGCTTCTGAGAAGCAATATCAGAACATAAAGCTGTTACTCTCTTTGCAAAAGTAGTGGACATACTTGATGGCAACAGATGAAAACAGGACAGGAGAAATTCCAACTAGCTCAAATTAGCTTACAGTCTAAGGTCACAGTTACTTGATAAAAAGAATGAAACCAGGTTGTAGTGTACTAGAATTCCATTGATCTTGATCAAGGACTATTATGGGTTAAGGGCCAGGGCTATATAATATTACATGACTAATGGGTGATTATTGATAGAAGTCCTATGTCATTAAGTATTCAGGCAAGTTATATAATAATGACAAAGAAAGCTATTACATTATCCAGAAGAAAATCCCTCAACTTACAGCCTAAAAATTATGCAAAGAAATAAGCACAATGCTTTAAACACTGCCTTATTCCTTCCCCGTACCATCCTTAACTGCTCTAGTCCTTTCACCCTACGGTAGCTAAAAACCGCCACTACTAATAAAGCTTTTAACTATTGTTATAACTACCAGTTTCCCATCAATGCCATGGTTCTCGATGTATACAAAACCAATGTTACTGAAGGCGGCGTGCAGTTGCCGGACTTGGGGTGCTCGGGCGATGTCCGGATGATGCGAATAAATATCGCTGAAGTCTACGACGGGAATTGTAGAACTGCTGCAGGATGACCTGACGGAAAATTTTGCTAGCGAATTGAAATTGAAGAGGCGAACTCGTTTAGCCTGTCGAGCTAACATGGTTTACCTGAATTATGATCTGATAGCATCAGCTAATTAATATTTTATTCTTTTGCTCCCTCCGTAAACTTGCCTACCTTTTCGCTACTCTGGGTCCTGATTCTATGTGTAAATCCTCGACATTACGTCATTTGTAATATACTTGTAATATTCAATAATATATAATAAGATTACTGACTATAAAATAAGATTACTGTAATATACTATAAGAATACTGTAAGGAAATTTACACATAGAAGGACCCCCAAATTTCCTGGCCGGGTAGCTGCTAAGGGCGCATGGGTCGCGTGTGAAGTCTGGCACACGCGACCCCTTTGCACGTACAATACAAGAAGTGAAAATGGGTCTGTGGCGACACTGATATACAGTTTACCCTCTGGATCTGAGGGGGAAGTTGCGGTACAGGTAGTGATTAACGGCTAGCCGCAGATATGCAATTATTAGCTAGCTCAAATTCTCAATGGCTGTAGAAGTCGCTACGGAAGAAGTAGCTAAGCGCGTGCTGATACTAGGACGGGCTGAGGAACTTGCAACGGCAGGTAGTTGTTGAGCTGGTAGGCTGTCGAGATGTGTTTTTGGGATCCTGCCCATTTGCTAAGGAAGTTTCTTTCTGGTCTTTGCTCTACCGGACAAATCTTTCCCACAGCCAGCGCACATGAGGAAATTAAAACTAGCCATCTCTCTGCCTATTATGATACGGATTAGTTCGCTGCAGACTAGCTAGGCTAGCTATATACAAAAATCTGCACTGCGGCCGGTGTCACACATTGAGACAAAATTAAATTGAGGAGTGTGCTCATTTCAGGGAGTGAAGTTCTATTTGGATCTCACAATCTACTTACCAGATTGAGAACAAATGACTGCTTCTTTCTCTTCCATACTGGGCCTCCTCTGGCCCATGATCCATCCATCCTCAGGCGGCTCACAGGTGGCTCACAGTGATGGCTGAGGGTGGGGGCTAGAGGGGCTAGAGTTCCCCAAAAATTTTGAAATGGGGGCTAAGCCTCTCCTTCCCCCCCCCCCCCCCCCCCCCCCCAAATATTTTCCTACAATGGTGAACTTGTTAGAATGTTCACAACTTGTCAGATGTGCAAAAGGCTCTGTAAAAACAATTAGCAATGTAACACCACCAAATTTGCAGCTCCTGTACAGTGCTTTCCCAATTATGCTCATTTTTTGATCAATTATGCTATTCTTTTAAGCTGCATTTATTACCAATTATGCTCCCAAAATGTACCAATTATGCTCCCAAAGTATAATAAAAATGGCTTATTAACAGTGTTTCTAATGAATTATATTATACTGTAACATCAACGAAGTTTCAATGTAATGTTTTAGAGAATTGTTTTGTCTGTTATTGAAAGAATTTTAAAGTAAAGAAAAAACTCTTTCAGCTGCTGCTGAAGATGGTTGCACTAAAAGCAGCTTAATGTTAGGAACTCATAAGGAAAATCTTTAATTCCAATGGTAGGTGAAACTTTTAGTTCATTGTGTACAGTTGCCTTACTTCTCTTAGCTGACTTGGCTGGATTCATAGAAATAACCCTCTTTTGGGCGAAATTAGAGCTTTAAGTCTGCTAAGTAGAGTAGGTATCACATTGGAATCTTGATTAGAATATTGAGAGTTCCTCGGAATCCTCTCAATCATCTAATCAAGATTCCAATGTGGTACCTACTCTACTTAGCAGTCTCAATCATCTAATCAAGATTCCAATGTGGTACCTACTCTACTTAGCAGTCTCAATCATCTAATCAAGATTCCAATGTGGTACCTACTCTACTTAGCAGACTTAAAGCTCCTACTGCTTCTAATTTCGCCCAAAAGAGGGTTATTTCTATGAATCCAGCCAAGTCAGCTAAGAGAAGTAAGGCAACTGTACACAATGAACCAAAAATTTCACCTACCATTCAAGGGACTACAACTTCAGCTTCCATGGTAGAAAAGTATTCACCATGTGGTTGCTAGCTCATGTCATGTGAGCAACGTCATTGCTAATTTGCTAGCTGTTTAGGATAGCTGTAGTGATCACTTAGGCTGATTTTAGCCCTAGGGTCATTAGGTCAGCAGAAGCAAGCTAGCAAATAATTAGCAATTATGCTCAATTAGCTAGATGGTACTAATTATGCATTCACCTACCAATTATGCTCAAAATTATGCTAGCATAAATGGGAAAGCCCTAGTCTGAGCAGTGAGCTTGATGTTGTTAGCTTACTTAGCAGCCACTACACCTTGACCTCACTAGGGGCTGCCCAATTATGCTGCCTATTATTCTATTCACAAAGTTTGCCTATTATTCTCACAGTTTCCACCTATTATTCTTAAAATTTTGACTATTATTCTTTATCTATGGTCTTATCCTATGCTATAATTAGAAAGAAATTATCATGTGAACATTAATTTATCTAGAGTTATATTGTAACAATTTAGTTTTCAATATAGATCTACACTATTGTTCTTTAAATGAGCTAGCAAGGAGTGAAAAAAAAAACAAAAAAAAAAAACAAAAAAAAAAAAAAAAAACATGTTCTGCAGCTACAGAAGAAGGTTGTATCAATAGAATAGATTTAGACCAGAATGGAAGCTCATGTATAATATGGTATCTTCACCCACTTCCTCCTGAAATTTACCTATTATTCTGGCATTATTCTCCTGTGCTAGGGCATGCCTATTATTCTCAAAATTATGCTATCATATTTTGGGCAATCCCTACGACCTCACCCTTAGCCCCCCAAAACTAAAATGCCTCAACCGCCCGCTGGCTCGTGGCATGCTTGCGAGACTACTACTCATGAATATTTAAATAAGCAAACATGTAAATTAAGGTGAGAGTTGCAACGCTTATAACTAAGGAGTGGCTTAAGATCTGGCCTTAAGCGAGAAGTCAGGGTATAAAAAGGGGTGTGCCTGGCAAAGATGGTGCTCGCAAAAATAAATTTTGAAAATTTTAGTCAACTTGAGTTCTGCCAGAGCTATGCAAAACACTAGATATGACACGCTATTTCTTGTCTGAATCACGTACTAAACAGCTGTTTTATGTTCTTGTTTGTTTAGCTACATGTAACAAACACTATTTTTATTCCAAGTAACACACACTATTTTTATTCCAAGTATCTTGTTGTACCTTGATTTTCTTGTCCAGGCTAGCTGTTACGGGTGTAACCAGTGCATTCTGGGGCGGGGGGTTAAATCTG
>CBDATR010000040.1:0-8498 GCA_965200155.1 Nitrosopumilaceae archaeon
ATTTCCCACTATACGGTATATCTATACATGGCTAAGGGGTGGGGGTGGGAGGAGCCAACCTAGCTAATGCAGGTGAGAAAGCTAATCTGACCTATCTTGGTAAGAAAGCCCTCCTGGGTGGAGGGACTGAGTTTCATGGGAAATTGCTTAATAACTAGGGCTCGATAAATTATGCTAGCATTTTTTTGAGCATTTTAGGTACAATGAAGCATTTGAGAATAATGCTGGCATTATAGGTCAAAATAGAAGCATTTTGGGAATGAATCTCTAATTAGTTGCATAATGTAATTAATGTTGCATTAAAAATTTGTATGTAAGCATGTCATTATCACCACAGGGGTAGATACATGGGGGAGGGGGGGGGATCCAGGGGGTCTGGACCCCCCCTTTTTGTCAAACATGTTTGGTTAGTAGCTATAGTCTAGCCTAGACTGTAGGCCTGTCTAGATAATGCCAGATTTTTTGCCTAAAATGCTATTCTTTAATTCTCTGGCAAGTTCCTATAAAGTTAGCCTATAGTTCTTGCCAAATCACCTATTATTCTTTTCAAACATGTGACAATTAGTCAATAAAAATTAATATTTTACATGCTAGCTAATTAGAATTGTATTGCAACATGATTAAAGTTTCAATGTAGTCCTCCAATGAACATAATTATTATCGTCTATTAGTAAAACAGTTGGACAATATTGAAAAATACTTTCTGGGTAGCAGAGGATGGCTGCACAAGCTGCATGCCTGGGGAGATCAATGGTTGCACAAACAAAACATTCCTCCTGGGACCAGTGAGGGAGATCATGCATGATGACACAAACTAAAACATTCCTACATGCCTGGGACCAATGAGGGAGATCATGCATGGCTGCATAAGCAAAACATTCCTTCATGCCTGGGACCAGTGAGGGAGATCATGCTAATGTTTCTTCCACCATTCTAACTTGGTTAAATGTCCTCAGCTGTTGCTAAGTGTTGTATTTATTGTTGCAGGTTCTTTGCCAGTAATTGTATGATAATAATAATTACGTAAGATATCACACTAAGTACTTAGAAAGTTCAATTTTTAACCCATTAACTATGGAATCATAATCGAGAAAAGAAATAATACAAAGTCCTTCAATGTCACTTGCAAAAGGGATAATTTTACTAATGGTGCATGCACACTTTGCTGTTATGGCTTATAATTAAACTTAAAGTCCATGTTTCATTGCCTTTTATGGCATTAGCCTATAGCAAGGCTTAAAATTTTTGCTTCTGTGGGAGGGGCACATCCCCTCTCCTCCTCACTGCAGCCTAATAGCTGTGTGGTTGTCATTTACCTATCTGGACCCCTCCTTTTCAAAATAGCTGGATCTGCCCCTGCACATGACACATATCTAGCCAGCTTTGAAAATGGCTGAGTGTCCAATGGATAATAGTTTTGTCGCACAACAAACCTCAGATTATTGAAACATCGATAATGCTATAGTATATAATATTATAGGAAGTGATAAACCTTTTGTTTCTTTTGTTCAATAAAAGTGCTGAATCTGAGCATTATAGGCAAAATCAAAAGCATTATGGGTGGTGTGAGTGAGAATTTGAGAATAGCATTATAGGGAAAATTTGGAGAATAATTTATCGAGCCCTATTAATAACATAACTAGCTATAGATAGTATGGCACTATAGCTAGTTCAAGAAGTCCAAAATTGAAAATCTTCAGCTAATGTTCTATTGGTATAGCTATAAGGTTAGTGGTTTAGCTATACTTACAACTAGCTATAGCTAGCTAGTTGTAAGTAGTTAACCATCTCAGTAGCTATAAGACAGTTACTTCTGAGCTAGTGGAGACATCAAGATGAGTGTCACTACAATGGAACTGTGGAACTTCAGACAAATCATGGAGTTTTAGTTGTGCTACGTAGCTACTGCATATCCCTCTTAGGCCTGTCTAGATTATGCTGGCATTTTTTTTTTTTTTTTTTTGAGAATAATAGGCGAATAATGCTAGCATTTTAGGTCGAATTTGGTTGGAGTTGGGGGGGAGGGGTTTACTACAGAAGTGTGCTTGTGCAGTCACCCTTTGCTAGCTACCACAGAAAGTATTTTTCAATACTGTCTATATAACTGTTTTACTAATAGACAAAATCATTATGTTCATTATAGGTGATTTGGCAAGAATTATAGGAATTATAGGAACTTGCCAGGGAATTATAGAATAGCATTTTAGGCAAAAAAAAAAAAAAAAAAAATCTGGCATAGACAGGCCTACGTACTCCCTTTGTATGCATCAACTTCCTCACATTTCTTTCAAAGAGATGGATAGTTTCCACTTTATTTCTTTCTCTTCTAAAATAGCTAGCTATCAGGATTCACATCTGTATTCTGACAACTGTCATCTCATGCAGTGTTTACTTACTCAATAACTATATAGCAAGACTAGTTGTACAAATAGATGTAGCGACTAATTAAGGCTGCCAAGGGCCATCTAATAGCTAGATGAAAAATCACTTTTTGTAATGCACTGTGATAAAATTAGTGAAGCCTCCTTTAGTTAGCTTAATGTCATGATTTCCTGAAAAAAACTTTAAAAAGAGCACTCTGGTTTCCCTCCATGTAGCTACAGCTCTCACCAACATTCCCAAACATCAAAATGACATGAATCCACCTGCCCTTTAACACAAAAATAATATTATTGTAATTATAAAACCAACAATCATCAACAAAAATAATTTTGTGCTGAAATAGAAATTGAACCTTTTACTAAATACCTTCTGTTTAAAGTAGAGACCATATAAAACTTAATAATAGTGATAAAACATAACATGCAATAAATAAGTTAGTATCCTTCTCCAAGAGTTTCGTAGCGACCTTCCTTCCGCTTCCTTCGTACAAAGGAAATGAAGTAAGAGAGGAAAATAACTGTGAGGAGAAGGGCCAGGATTCCACCTACAACTGCTGGAATAATGATCTCTTGTAGTTCAATATAATCCTCTATGCACAGCTTCTCTGTAAAAATTACACACAGCAGAACATTGAGTAATGAAACTGATAAAAAGGTAACAAACATTCATATTTTCAGTTAAGGCTCTGAGTGCCCTTTCTCACTATTGGATACAATTTTCAGGCTGGAAGTTGGGGGGGGGGTTTAAGTATTCTTTCTCACTATTAGATAGGGGTATGATTTTCAGGTCAGGAGTTGGGGGACCCTGAGTGTTCCTTTTCACCATTAAACAGGGGTACAATTTTCAGATTGTGAGGAGGGCTCTCAATGAAATATAAAACAGAATGAAATGTAAAACAGAAAGTTTTAATAATAGCTGAGCCTGGTTCAGAGGTCACAGCATTCTCACACTGTGTGCTATAGAGTTGCTTTGTGTGCTTATAATACATCATACATAGCCTCTTACTTGAGACAGAAGAACTTTCAACCAGGTTTCCTGGATATATAACAGACTTGGATAATTCCAAGTAGGAACATACACTATTAGTATCATTGACTTTGAGTAGGTAGCAAGGACCAGTGGCATTCACACCATTTTCAACCAACCAAAGAGTCTTGCATGATTTACAGTAGAAATATTGGTTCCTATTAAAAGTTCTGTTGAATAATGATACACCAGAGTCGGTTTGGTAAGATTGATAATCAGCAGCTGCAATATTAACAATAATGATGATTATTATGGCAGCGAAGTAATTAAATTATCATCACACTATAGGGAGTAGGGCTTGCCCAATTATTCTCAGGATTTTGCCTATTATGCTATTCTCCAATTCTCAAAAATTTCCCCATTATTCCCAAGAAAGCCCCCATTATGCCACACAAACTGTCGACTATTCTCAACATTTTTTATAAAAAGAAAAAAGTTAGCCAGCAACAAACTACCTAGAATTGTACTGGAGATAGTCCTCCAGGGAAGAGTTTAGGAGATCATTAAATGAATTTGTTAGTAAAGAGAACACCCGCTGCAGAGGATGGCTGTATTAGGAGAATCATTTTGCAAACATTGGACCAGAAGGGGAACTCATTTGCATGTCCTCTCCACCACTGAAGCTTTTCAGTAGCAGGACTAACATATTCTGATGCTGCCAAATATTGGGGCAATTCACTTTTAAGCTCACTTATGGTACAGCTATCAATGAGAGAGAACAACTTGAGGTCATCAATATCACTACAGCTAGGCTTAATTTCATAGGCTTTAACAGGGTCCAAATGCCGTGATTCAAAAGAAAGCAGCTGCAGCAGTAGCAGCATCAGCTGAGGAGTGCTGAGTTACTGAGTAGCCCACCCCAGCCCACTACATCAATATAGATGAGTTAGATAGTGAAAATGTTATTGCTTAGCTCAAAAAGTTGCCTATTATTCTAATTATGCTTGCCTTGCCTATTATTCCTAAAATTATGCTAGCATAATTGGGCAAGTCCTAATAGGGAGACACCACCATAATATATACCATCAGGTCCCCATATCATAGGGAGTTCTATTGTAACAAAGAAACTTTGAATCATACCCCTGAGCCTATATATGCATGTATGTACAAGTTTACAATGTACTTCTTGGCCAAGTTGCTGACAAAGTAATTATCACCAGCCATTTAACATACCATTAGCTATATATACTACAATACCATTTCAACTTACATTCTGGCAAAACAAGTGAACCATCATCAAGAGAAAAATTCAACTGAACTTGAGATAAATGCCAGTCACTTTGTGTAACACTGAAGTTAAAGGTGAGACTGAAGTTAAATGTGGTGTTGCGTTCTATTACATTATTTTCCCATTCTAGTACGATGAGCCTAGTGTCTGGGTAGCTTGTACAGTCGCCACTAATAGTGGTTTCGGTATTATTTGGCAAGTATATAGTCTTACTCTGCAAGTAAAAATATGACTAGACTGAAACACTTGTTGAGGTATATTGTGTATACTACGATATTTGGTCTGTCATCACCACTAATGAAATTTCTATCTCAGGGAGCATACTATACCACTAGAAGAGAAGAACAGGAAACCACACCACTGGATGGTCACGATCACCAGGCCACAATGTTTTAAGTTGCACTAACATGCACTAAGAAAATAGTACTAGACCTTCATTAAAACCCTCCTTTCCCCATCTCCACCCCTTTCTACCCTCAAAGTGGCTAAAAGAATTCAACAGTTTATTACTTCTAAGATAGTGCAACTTCAACGTTTAGCAAAATTAGCACTAGAAAAAAAACAACGAAAAGAGAAAATATGTGGTTTGTATATAGTAAGTCCTTAGGTTGAGTGGAGCACAAAATCTGATGTCAATATGATTGTAGCCAATATCCCTCCCCACAAGGTTCCAGCTAGCTTGCATAGAGTTGTTTTTTTTCCTAAAAGAAATGCTTTCATGCAGCAAGATCTTAAGTTTCTAGCCATCTCCATACAAAGAGAGCCAGTTAAAACTATTACCATCACAGGAATAACAAAAGACTATGCTAAGGAATCACCCCACCCTCACCACATCCACTGGTAATTGGACTAAGAGCTATACCTAAATTTACACATATGATCATCTCACCTCTGTACTATTATAGCCAGTATCATTGTGAGTCGAGTACCAAAAGACAAATCTTGCATTGAAAGAGAGCGTCATGCAAACAGAATTGTTGTTTTTCAGACGGTATACACGGTCGTTACCAGTTATAAATCTCCCTCCACCAACTGCACAGAACATTACAATATAAATTTTAGTTTGGTATAGCTAGACACCAGGTAGGGAGAAGGAAGGGCTGTGTATTGCAAAAAAATCCATCATTTATCAGAAGTTAATCTGAGTTGTCCACTTGAACGACTATAAACCTAGCAACTTGTCTTCAGGTGGTATTGATTGACCAATCAGATTATTATTACAGGCAAGCTAAAGGTAAATTTGATATAGCGTTATCATCGGCCAGTGCTACTACTAATTCAAAATAATAAATACAAGCTCCTATGGACCATTTGTATTGCACATATATTGGATCAAGACATGGCACTATACTTCCTCTCACTTATAATTACATGGTAATTGATACCTGTCTGTGAAGCTTGAGGTAGAGATTATGATTAAAAATGCTGTCTTATTTAGAGATCTGAGTCTGACCTCTATTCAGTTTTATGACATGATACTTTGGAATAATATGAGTGATGTTCAGGTAAAGATGACTCTCATTAAGGAGTTATAACCTTCAGAATTTGGGGTAAAATTAACCACATTGCACACCTCACATTACACCCCCCATGAACCACATAGTACACTTCACATTACACCCCGCATGAACCACATTGCACACTTCACATTACACACCCCATGAACCACATTGCACACCTCACATTACACAGCCCATGAACCACATTGTACATCTCACATTACACCCCCATGAACCACATTGTACACTTCACATAACACCCCATGAACCACATTGCACACTTCATAATACACCTCCCATGAACCACCTCACATTACACCCATTGCATGCACACTTCACACTATACCTTACCTAACATTACTATACTTCACCTCACCTCAATGAACCACATTACACACTTCACATTACTTACTATATATCGCCTCACTATCTCATTATAATACTACACCTACATGCACTACATTGCTACAGCTCATGAGCCACATTGCCACGCCTCATATTGCTACATCTCATGAGCCACATTGCCATGCCTCACATTGCTACATCTCATGAGTCACATTGCCACACCTACACAAAATGCCAAATTTCCATAGCTTAGCATAGACACTTTATAGTGGTCAAACATGGCTGACAATTGTTTCATGAAAAATGAATAACCACTGCTTAAGATGGTGGGGTGGGGGGTTATCAAGTTTAATATATCATAACTTCTTACCTAAGCCGAATTGAGAATGAAGCAACATAAAAACACAGAAGTATACCATTAAACCTTGCATTATCTGTAATGTCGCCATTAGAAGTGTCTGTCAAGGTGAGCTGGATGACTAAAAGGTAGAGAGCTAGCTAATCTTTAGATTTCCAATTTACATTTCTATGACATCAACAACAAGCCGGTATCTAACACGTGATGATAACGTGATCGTATCATCCGCTGATCAGATCACATGATATTTACATGATTCACATAGTAACCACGTGGCCGTGTTTGTAAAGGAGCTCAGGAGGCAGCAGAAGACAGGTCTCCAGCATAGAGGCACAGCAGTCCTGCTTAGCGATGAGTAAAATCAACGAGTTAATGAGAGTAAGAAAGTTATGTTTTTCCTTTGACAACTGTGAGCTTGCTTTTTATATGTGTATTTCAGGAAGGAATAATAGCTCAACTGAAAGAGTTTGATGCTTACATAGGTAAGAGTATAACTGTATTCTACAATGTTGGAACCAGTGAAAGAGATATTCCTAAACATTAGAGTTGTGTGATGTAGTTCCTGGTCTAATATTAGGTCTAGTATTGTGTCTCTAGTACTATCAAGCCACATAAATGCCAGCATGTGATATTTATAGCTGTAACTGAGTGCTGACACCAGTTCTCCAAGGATTAGTCAATCTGAATGGTTAAAAAGGGGAAGAATAAATTCCCTCCTCATTGATTTAAATGTAGTATCCAAATGTAGTATCCAAATATAATATTCAAATGTAACAACTTCACTTGTAAGAGAAACAGCTTCTTTTCGATTTAGTATTTTCCCCCCTCCTCCATATGAGTCAAGTAATACATATCTCCTTTATCCATGTCTTACCTCTTCACTTAAGTTTAAGCATGATAGCTATTTAAGTGTTGTAAACTAAGACTGTAATTTCCATATTTAGACAGTATGTATGTAAACCATGAACTTGTAGTTTTCATATTTGGACAGCAGGTAGCTAAAGGATGGAATTTTTTTAGCATTGATGGTGTGTGTCTGTGCTTAATAAAACAGGAAATGGAGATCCTTTTGTTCCTATTATTTTTCTATGGGATTTGTGCTTAGCCATAAATGGAAAGGGTGTGGTTTTTGGCTATTACTTCCTGTCCCAAGCCTGCATTAGAAATAGACTAAAAGTGTTCAGACTTATATAGGGATAACTGAAATGAAGATAATAGAGATAATGAAGATAGGGATAACTGTAATGAAGGCAATAGAGATAGGGATAACTAATGAAGACAATAGAGATAGGGATAACTAATGAAGACAATAGAGATAGGGATAACTAATGAAGACAATAGAGATAGGGATAACTAATGAAGGCAATAGAGATAGGGATAACTAATGAAGACAATAGAGATAGGGATAACTAATGAAGGCAATAGAGACAGGGATAACTAATGAAGGCAATAGAGATAGGGGTATAGGGATAACTGTAATGGAGCCAATAGAAATACAATTAGGAATAGCTATAATGAAGATATGGAATATGGCAATTATGTTAATATTCATTTTTCCTCTAGTACATTCACTCCCATAGACACAAAGTGTATTAATGGTCATAACACACTTCCCAAGGTAAACAGTGTTATAACAGCACTTTCAACTGCAGGCTACATG
>CBDATR010000041.1:0-2815 GCA_965200155.1 Nitrosopumilaceae archaeon
GGTGGTGACAATACATTAACTACCACCCGTGCGTATGTCACGGCCTCCGTGACACGGTCGTCGTGGGTTAGAAAATGCTTCCTCCTGCCTCCGGGTAAATTTAATGAGGCTCATTATTTAAATAACTTTACCCACTAAGCCTTAGTCTACAATGAGGCCGCTGCATCATAAACGAAGCATCATAAACGCAACACATCTAATTTAATTGTGGTGTGTGGTTTTGTAGCATATAAAAGTGTGAAAATATGGACCTAGATGCAGTGTTGTTGGCCCTGTCAGACATTGACAGTTGTGGAGATGAGAGTGACTGTGAATGTGATGAACTAGAGAGGGAGAGTGAGAGTGGGAGGATTGGATGTGATTCTGACAGTGATAGTGGTTCTGACAGTGATGGTGGAACTGACAGAGACCTGGTAGCACCAACACCTATAATATCAATAACAATACCAGTGATGACCAGCAGCCCATGGAAAGAGGTAACAACCATAGACTCCCAACCTGAGCATCAGTACTTGGAGACACCTGGACCTTGTCTTCCAGATGATGTGGAACTAAAGGAACCAGAGGATTACTTCAGTCTTTTCTTTAGTGAGGAACTTTATCAGCTAATAGCAGATGAGACAAACCTCTATGCCCAGCTTCTCCGAGCTAATGAGAAACTGGAGGGACCTGTCACTACCAGAATTGAAGGCCTTCATCGGGTTAATTCTAAACATGGGCGTTATCAATGTACCTTCAATCCAAGATTATTGGTCAACTGACATAACAGGCAACATACCCTTTTTTTCACAGGTGCATATGTACTTCAACAATGGCTATGGGAGTAAAGTACAAAATATTAGCATACAGTGTTAAAATTTTAGGTTATGTTTCATACCATAGGTCATGAGTAGAGATTGCTTCCTACAGATACTGAGCTGTCTCCACCTTAGCCATCAACCTCCACCTGCTGGACAGCCCATAGGTAATCTCAAGATCCGGCCCTTGTTAGATCTTTTAACACCTAAGTTTGAGAGTCTCTACACCTTGGGCCAGAATATTAGCATTGACGAGTCTATGGTCCCCTTCAAAGGGAGGCTAAGGTAGAAAAAAAAAATTTTGTGAGCGCAATGTTTACATCTCTATAAATAGGTACAAGCAATACATCCCAAATAAGCCAAATGCATGGGGGATCAAGGCATATGTCCTTGCAGACAGTTGTTCTGGATACATTTCTTGGCTTCGATTATACCTTGGTGCCCAAACTGATATCCTCAACATTCCTGGCTATGGCAAGACTGAGCAAGCCATCCTCACTTTGATGGATGGACTACTTAGTAAAGGACACCATCTGTTCACAGACAGATTTTATACAAGCATACCCTTGCTGATGGCACTGGCCTCAGCAAGAACCTCCTACACTGGCACTATCAATAAGACCAGGAAGAATTTGCCACCCTCCCTTAAAAAGTTAAAATTGAAGAAAGGAGAGATGAGGGCATTTGAAAAAGATGGAAATATGATACTTGCATGGAGGGACAAAAGGTAACTTTGTTATTACGAGTCACACTAACAATAAACAACAGTAGGTCTTGTAATTACTATGAAAATCACCCTACCTGGTGTCCCATGTGTAGATGAATGTGACTCCAGCTGCCACTGGGATTTAATAATAGTCAGGCCACCCTAACAAGTTTTATTGTAACCACACCAAACTATTGACTATCTCTTATAGATACATCTACATGGCATCCAACACCTATGGCAATGAGTCAGCTACTATCCCTTCACGGGTGCCAGGGAGACCAAACAAAACAAAGCCAGTGGTTGTTATGAAATATAACTCAGCAATGGGAGGGGTAGACAAAGCTGACCAGCTAGCAGTGTACTACTGCTTTCAGCGAAAGTCGCTGAAGTGGTGGAAAAAAGTATTTTTCTGGCTATTGGAGACCTCTGTGGTCAACAGTTTTATAATTTATAAAGAACACAACACCACATGCAAAGACTCTCAACTCACATTTAGACGGAGGCTTGTTAAAGCTCTGGTGAAACACCTGGATCGAGTCAACGCCCTAGGCCAGGCAGACCACGGGTCAGTGACTCTATTGAGAGACTGCAGTCAGGAAAACACTTTCCAGCAAAGGGCACCACTAGACGTGACTGTGTCGTCTGCAGTGAAAGAAGTAGTGGTGGTTCTAGACACATGACTCCCTTCTACTGCCAGACATGTTCAAATCACCCACCACTTCACCCAGACAAGTGCTTTCAGCACTATCACACTGCCCCTTCAGTGAAAAGGCTTAGGGAGATGTAAAACATAGCTACACAATATTTATTATTGTATCCAATATCTTATGTTACACTATAATTGTTATTGTTACCTCCATATTCTTGTACATGTCCTACATTGTCACCCTGGACACAAGGTGTGAAAACCTTTTATCATCTAGCTACAACCATTACAGCATGTAACTAAGGTAAGTACAGCCTAAACTAAGTATACTTAATCAACACACACACAACCATGTGGAGCTTATCCAAGGGTACGGTAACTTCTTTAGCAGTAGTAAGCTAACTAGCTACTTCACTAAAAAAAGCTGGCAGCTGGTAAAATGTGTTTAGTGAAATAGCTAGTTAGCTAACGTATTACATCTAATCTAAAGTGTGATCTGCAGCTTAGTATGCCACTATGTCCTTGGATAAGCTCTAGAAGTTACCTACAGCCATAGCCACTAAGCAAAATGGCTGGTAAAAGTGGAGCTAGATAACGTTTTCAATGGTTTAGTAAATTTGCTAACTAGCTAGGCAATAACTAGGACACACTTTAACTTACAAG
>CBDATR010000042.1:0-8951 GCA_965200155.1 Nitrosopumilaceae archaeon
AACGGGAAACCCCCTTGTGTCCCTTTTGAGCGCCAGCCTTTTTGGCTGATTTCGTACTGGCTTCTTTCTGTTGCTTATTATCTCCCTGTTTTCGCTTCTGCTCCTCCTGTTTTCGCTTCTTGTACTGGAGGGATTGAAAGGATGGTGGCGAGTGAGCATTCTCATAATATTTAAGTCGCGTTGTGAGTACCGCAATTTTCCTGTCTTTTTCTTCTAATTTCTCATTCAATTCACTTACATAATTCCTAATAATTTGGAAATCTTGTGTGAGATTTCGTATTTCTTTTGTGGTGTGTGACGTATGTGCTTCCAATACTCTCACACGTTCCTTGTAATGTGCAAGATCTTTCTCGGTAGACGCAAGGGTATCCTGAAGAAGTTTATTTTCCAGTTCCAATTCCTTATAGGACCGGCGTCTTCTCATTAGATTCTTATTGCAAATTTGGTATTTAAGTAAAATATTGCCATACCGATCTATATCTTAGTGAATGATCAAAACACGTGAACTCATACTGATGCACTACTCTGCCGGGGTTGTGGGAACGAGAAACCCCCTTGTGTCCCTTTTGCGCGCCAGCCTTTTTGGCTGATTTAGTACTGGCTTCTGTCTGTTGCTTATTATCTCCCTGTTTTCGCTTCTGTTCCTCCTGTTTTCGCTTCTTGTACTGGAGGGATTGAAGGGATGGTGGCGAGTGAGCATTCTCATAATATTTAAGTCGCGTTGTGAGTACCGCAATTTTCCTGTCTTTTTCTACTAATTCCTCTTTTAATTCACTTACATAATTTCTAATAATTTGGAAATCTTGTATATGATTTCGTATTTCTTTTATGGTGTGTGACATATATGCTTCCAATACTCTCACACGTTCCTTGTAATGTGCAAGATCTTTCTTGTAATCCTCAATATCTTTCTTGATAGACGCAAGGGTATCCTGAAGAAGTTTATTTTCCAGTTCCAATTCCTTATAGGACCGGCGTCTTCTCATTAGATTCTTATTGCAAATTTGGTATTTAAGTAAAATATTGCCATACCAATCTATATCTTAGTGAATGATCAAAACACGTGAACTCATACCTATGATGTCATCAAGATTTGAAACGAGGGCATTCTTTGTTTGAGCTTCAAGTTTGGCGTGCAGACTGTCATTTTTGCCACGCAGGTTTGTTACTTCGGCCTCGGACCTGGTGCGTAGCCGGTAGTACTCTGTGACTAACTGCTCCCTGGTGAGTTCTTCTGCTTTTAGCATACATGGTATTACAAAATTAAGTCTTAACTTTTCTGTTTCACACGAGTCTGTGGGAAAACCCATGATACTAGGTCAATTGTTCGTATCTAACAACTTGGTTTAGACGTGCAGGGTGGGAGAAGTGATTCTGCGCATACGGTCTATTAACTGTCGCGATCAGTTGTGCGTAAATTTAGGCACAGGTGAACTCACACAGAAAATCCACTAAATTAATGGGTTTTGTGGTAACCGTTTAGATCACTTCCAATATACGTCATCAAGATCCGATCACCCCACTACACGACATTTGCAATCACGGCATACGTTAGTGCTGGCAGGTGCCACTCACATTGTTCATGCTTGACTGATTGTGTGCCATAAAATACACCCCAGTTTGAAGCAACCTAGGCTGTTACTGTCAATCATGCGCATAAGGTCTATTACTTGCATCTGCTGATTCAGCCTGTCTGCCATCCCGGTTGGGATATTTTATGGAAAAACACCGCCAAGACTTATGGTGACAGCTATAGAGATGCAGAATTCGCTAAAAAGGTCGCGGTAATTAAGCCATACATACCATGGCGAGAATGATCCAAGATACCAATGGTATGCCGGATCAATACACCAAAGGAACAATGATGTAAGACAGGAGCACACGAGAATTATTTTGCGGACTCTAGTGTACAGCACAGTCAGGCGAAAAATACAAAATCTACGTATTGTACTGATGTATTGTGGCCGAAGTCGACATCGTATCACTAGCAGTATGGAGTGCCATAACACTTGCAGTAATGGCTAGCAGTATGTTGGTCTACACAATATATAGACGACGTAAAGTGTACACGTAATCGATTAGGTTACCCATGGACAACCGTTTAAAAAACACCATGAGCATATACATTATCGCCATTTCCATCATAATACCTCACATATGATCATGTATTTATCGTCTAGATGTCTGGTATGAGTTCACCTGTGTCTAAATTTACGCATAACTGATCGCGACAGTTATAGAACCGGTTCTTTTGTGCATAAGATTCCGGAAGACGTGAACTCATACAAATGGTTACCACAAAACCCATTAATTTGTATGAGTTCACGTGTTTTGATCACATAATAATATAGAATACATCCCAGTTTTTTTAATTATAACTGCATTCTGGCAGCAACCTCGTTCATTACAGAAAGGCCTTGAGCCCTCCATGTCTGAACACATGATACAAATGTAGACATGCGGCGCATTGCCCTTTCGCCACCCTTTATCTGACCACTGATCTTGCGGAATACCACTGCGTATCGCAAAGCCTGCTCCGCTGGATTGTTGGTGGGCTCTACACTGTCATATTCTAAGAATACGAACATGCCTGGTATGGCCTTATTCAATCCTTTTACCTTCTTTTGTAGTTCAGTATCATCAACATCACAGTACTGATGCAGAATGGATTCTGCTCCTGTCTCAAATGAGTGTCGTAATTGCGCGGACGGCCCGCAGTGATTCAGGGATTCCCGTGCGCTCCGGAACAATCCTTTCAGGTCGTTGTCAAGTTTGATCCGGGCGTCCTGAGCACCGGGATCGATATAGAATCCTGCATGTAATGCCTGGGTATCGCGCAATAAATGCGCCCAACACAACTGGTGCTTCCCACCGTCATCAAACCGGCGGTACACAACGTACCTGTCCGTTACTATCGCTCCCTGGTAACCGTTCAGGTATTTGTTCACTACATTTGAACTCCTACTTTTGTCATATATGGACATCATCCACTCTTCGGCTCGCATCCCCCATACCCAGCCACGCCTACCCGCCAGTGATATACCAGTTTCGTCCACATGAATGCTGGGTGATTTTATTATATTTTCATGAATTGTTTCCATAAATGATTCACATGCATCGGCGGCCCTGGCAATTATGTTGTTTACCGCACCCACAGATATATTCAGGCCGAAGAGATCCTTCGAAATTACAGGTATGCGTTTTATTGGAATCTTTTCCGCACGCAATGCAGTGATGGCACCGCATAATTGAACCCCAAAACTACCACTCTTTGGGACGCCCGCTGCTGGGGCCAGTTGTTTTTTGCCGCACTTGCATGCAGCCATTTCTATCACATGAAGGGTCTCCTCTATTTTGGCTGGTATTAATTCCGTTATGTGTCGTTGTTTCCAACCAATTTTTGTCATCATATTGCCGCACTCACATATTGGTGTGTACTCAAAGGTGTGATGCACTACTCTGCCGGGGTTGTGGGAACGAGAAACCCCCTTGTGTCCCTTTTGAGCGCCAGCCTTTTTGGCTGATTTCGTACTGGCTTCTGTCTGTTGCTTATTATCTCCCTGTTTTCGCTTCTTGTACTGGAGGGATTGAAGGGATGGTGGCGAGTGAGCATTCTCATAATATTTAAGTCGCGTTGTGAGTACCGCAATTTTCCTGTCTTTTTCTTCTAATTTCTCATTCAATTCACTTACATAATTCCTAATAATTTGGAAATCTTGTGTGAGATTTCGTATTTCTTTTGTGGTGTGTGACACATATGCTTCCAATACTCTCACACGTTCCTTGTAATGTGCAAGATCTTTCTTGTAATCCTCAATATCTTTCTTGATAGACGCAAGGGTATCCTGAAGAAGTTTATTTTCCAGTTCCAATTCCTTATAGGACCGGCGTCTTCTCATTAGATTCTTATTGCAAATTTGGTATTTAAGTAAAATATTGCCATACCAATCTATATCTTAGTGAATGATCAAAACACGTGAACTCATACATTAATTTAGTGGATTTTCTGATGAGTAATATTCGAATTATAATAACACGGAAATTATGGACAGATATTTTTCAAGAATTTCTTGTACCTGGTATGCTTGTGCATAATGTGTAAATTATGCAACCCGGATACTACGAGTAGATCTTCCCGGAATTCCTCACGACTACCATCATATACCTGACTTAATCTACGATATACCTTTAGCATTCGAATTACATTCTCGATTAATATGCGCCTTTTTGATACATATTGGTTGTATTTCCTTTCAGTTTTAGTGAGTGATTCCCTACCCCTGTATGGAATTATGACCTTTGCGCCGGGTAGGAAGTCTTTCATACCCTGGTATCCTGCATCTGCTATTACTGTTATCTTCTCAGATGGCAGCGTGGTTGATTCTTTTAGGGACTTGCCCCATTTGCCACCGAGGGGAATATCATTCTTGAATATACCATAATCGTGTCTTTGTATGAGTTCACGTCTTCCGGAATCTTGTGCATAAATCACATTAACTGTCGCGATCAGTTGTGCATAAATTTAGACATAGGTGAACTCATACGTGTCTTTTTCCCTCATATACTCCACTGATGTGAATTATCAGTCTTGTTTGATGTTATCTGTACGTTGTATGGGTGGGTTTTTTGTTTACCAGTGTACATTGCCTCCTGATTTTTTTCAGGATGCTGTACGCGTACATGTGTCCCGTCAGTCTTTATCTCCACTCCGGCTCGACCGGGAACAATTTCCTTAAAGTCGGGTGTTGACTTGATTTGTGATATTGCTTTTGCAACGGTATCGGCCGTTGGGAGTATCTTGATCAGTCCCTGCTTTGTAAACTGGATGTAACGGCATATGTTTGACTGGTTTATCTTGAGTATAGATGCCAGCAGCTCCTGCTTTGTATTGCAGCGCAGGCGTATCAGTGTAACTAAGAGTACATGCCTGACCGGAAATTTGTTCACGTGCCCGCGTTCATTTGTAAGTTCTAAGAATCGCCGTGCATCATCGCCTTCCAGGGACTCTACGTATTCTGTGAATCTGGTTAGTATCCATTTGAACTCTTCCGGGGTGCATCCGGTCAGGAAATGAAGCTGATCCTTGCGTTCTATGATGTCATCGAGATTTGAAACGAGGGCATTCTTTGTTTGAGCTTCAAGTTTGGCGTGCAGGCTGTCATTTTTGCCACGCAGGTTTGTTACTTCGGCCTCAGACTCGGTGCGTAGCCGGTAGTACTCTGTGACTAACTGCTCCTTGGTGAGTTCTTCTGCTTTTAGCATACCTGGTACTACAAAATTAGGTCTTAACTTGTATGAGTTCACCTGTGTCTAAATTTACGCACAACTGATCGCGACAGTTAATGTGATTTGTGCACAAGATTCCGGAAGACGTGAACTCATACCTTAACTTTTCTGTTTCACACGAGTCTGTGTGGGAAAACCCATGATATTAGGTCAATTGCTCGTATCTAACAACTTGGTTTAGACGTGCAGGGTGGGAGAAGTGATTCTGCGCATACGGTCTACTATTTGCCAGCGCCACGAGCATGGAATGGGTATCATATGTCGTGCAGCACAGACTAACTTGTTTCATTATACTACCTACTATTGACCTGTTAAAGACCATATCGGTTTATTTTCTGAAAAATTCTATATACAAACTTGGACGGCTTAACGCGAATATTACAGCTATGTGATTCAAATTGACCCTGTGGGCAAGGACTTATGCACAAAATAAACTAATGATTAACATGAACTTATGCACATAGATTTCTGAGTTGAAATTTTTTTCCAGCGCGATCCATACATACACCTAGTATATTCCCCTCTTTACTGCTTATACCAATTTGCAATTTGTGCTTACTATTACCTAGATCCTTCCCATTGAACCAATTTTGTTATACATCTTAGATAAAATGGCCATTCCTTGTCATGCGTGGTCTTGATTCCTTTTTGGGCGGTTCTTTAACCTCCTTAGTTACCTGCACTTCTATTGACTCTATAAGAAACCTGAGATATTCGCTTATGGACATGTTACATATCTGGCGCATGTCATCCAGTCGCTGTCTTTGCCACTTAGTACATCTCAGTGCAATACACTCCTTATACTCATTTGACCGCCTGAACGGTAACTTCTGCCTGCCCATACTACATATCTGATATTATATGCTATATTAGTACTACCTGCTCTTATGATGATATCCATATGTCATACGCCCCTGGGCTTACTATTGATCAGTATGAGTTCACGTCTTCCGGAATCTTATGCACAAATCACATTAACTGTCGCGATCAGTTATGCGTAAATTTAGACACAGGTGAACTCACACATTGATCACATATCCGCCATGCTCCTTATGACGCCCCGCCCCACTGTCACTGCTCCTTATGACTATCCAGAATGCCGCGACTCCTTATGCCGGTTACCTAGTGAGTTAAATTTTCAAGTGCCTTACTATAATACGGAACGCTTCAAAAGACTGATCATTCCAACTCATGTTAACACTATTCTCTATGTACTGACTTCTTAACAGCGCCCCATATACGCTAGACAAATATTCTAGGGAATAGGCGCCTTGTAGTACTTATCCAGGCCGGTTGGTTCTGGTTGCAATGATGATTCCATTTCGAACTGTTCTGGTAGTTGGTCTATGATCCTGTCTGACGCTATTCCCACATAGACCAACCGCTCTATTATGGCGCGTACCATGTCACCATTCACACCCTCTAGTGGATAATTCGTGATGCCACTCTCTGCATTGGAACGATACTTGTATCTGTCAACGAACCATCCTACAGGCGTTCTACCATTGACTGAGTAATGGATTGTTGGTATGTTATCGTATACTAACACGTTATCCAGTAGTAGTTTGGATTGATCAACTATTCCCTTTGGTCCGGGACCGTCATTAGGTTTCTTACCAAAGGCTATTTTTTCGGGAGCGTCAGGTATTGGAACCAGCGGCTCGCCCAGGTTGTAACGGGGGCCGGTCTCATAATTGAGATGCAAGTCAGCTAGCTGTCTACCTGCTTTCATGAATGAGTGGAAATCGGGCGCCATAGGAATATTCGGCAATCCTCTAACTAGGAATACTTGATACTTGGAACGATAACCATTATGATGTAGGATGCCATAGGTATAGTAGAAGATGTCCTCTTTAGTTATGGAGTCATCATTATATCGTTTCTGGTATAGTTCCAGGGAGTAGTCAGTGATGTTGTCCTTCATCTCGTCACCTCCGGTGACTGTGTGAACATGGGGAATACCTGCCCGTTGGTTATCACTTGTAGATCCGGTGGTGCATTGGTTATGAATACTGAGAATTCGCCCTTGATCTTGTAGGGAACTATTATCGCCAGGTTCTCGATGGCTGACTGGCTGACTGGCTGACTGGCTGACTGGCTGACTGGCTGACTGGCTACCTACCACATGTCTATTCTTGTCCTTTTGTTTCTTGACTCTCATGGGAAAGCATTGGGATGCCTCGTGGATGTGAAGGTCAGGCGTGATATCCGTGATGAACGTAGAGAACTCGTCCTTGATCTTGTCCGGCACCATAATAGAATGATTCTTTGAGTCGGGGTGTGGGTAGAATGATGGGATGTGGTAATCAGCCTCAATGAATATTGGATCAGAGTATAGGTACTGCTTGAAAAATGGTCTATACAATGCTGTACGTATTTTATTCTTATCAAAGTCCACCTTTCTGCCCAACTTTTTCATACGTTCTATCATGGAGCTATTCTTTTTCGCCTGTTTTGGATCAACCAAAAAATTATCCAAGTCCTGTTTATTACAATAGTTGATGTGTCGCTTCATATTATTTCCCAATTTTTCAATGTGTGAGTTATATGCCCATGGATCTCTGGATGAAACGATCCCCCGGGAATACATCTCAAACATTACATCATTGGTCTTACCACGTTTTCCCTCTTTACTTCCCATTGAAGTCATGGAATCCCATCGTTCACTGGTATCACCACGCTGTTCCAACCAGTCATGATAACGGTCTGGTGTTATAATTTGCCAGTCTTGTATTCCGGCGATGGAGCCGTATTCTTTTATCTTTTCTAGTTTCTTATCTCTGTCCAGATAATCACCAATGTCGTGGTAGTGGATGGTGCAAGATTGTTTGGCCGGGTTCTTGACTAGTATGGTTATAGCGGTGCCCACAGTTGAGCCACTCCCAAATATCTTGCCGCCCTCTCGTCTCCAATCCTGTTTACCCTTTACATCACCTCGTAAATTGAAACAGTAGACATCCGTGAACTCCATTCCAAGACAGGCGCGTATACCAGCTTCACTATTCCCAGTGATATATGCGGATGGTGTGATTAAACCGATAACTCCGGAATCACCTATTCTTTCTGATACCCAGCGGAGGGCCTTGATGTAGGAGTTGTATAACCCTCTAGTGTTCCCTTTGGGCGCGTTTTTGATGTATGTCTTTGACACACTATCTCCCAGATACGGATGCGAGACATTCTTGTTATCCTCATTGGCCGTCTTCTGACCGCCACTATATGGTGGATTCCCCACTATGACATTGACGTAATCCATGTTCTGCCGTTTCACCCTAGTCATGGCTTCCTCCAGGGAATCATCTGTAATCTTGATCTGCTTCTTACGCTGTTCGGCATCCAGCCTGTATGAGGGGTGCTGTGTGAATGTATCCAGGTATGATATCCCGCCAAATGGAACATACTCCCCGCTCTTTTTCTGGTATGATGCCTCAATATTGGACATGGCAACATAGAATGCCGGCAACATTATTTCATTCGCGTAAATATCATTATGGTACTTGTCAGGTAGTGCATCATCACTGATCATTCCTCGCTCTATTAACTGGGCAAGGAATATCCCGGTACCGGTGAACGGGTCCAGCACCTTTACTGCTCTATCATTGAATGTTTTCCCAAACTCCGATTCTAGTACATGAGAGACTGATGAAATAATGAAATTCACGATT
>CBDATR010000043.1:0-129857 GCA_965200155.1 Nitrosopumilaceae archaeon
GGCAGCAGCATCCACCAAGTCTGAGACATCCTTGCATCTTGATACCAGCACCGGTTTGTCAGATGCTGGCACCCTTGTATCGTTAGTACCATATATCGCCGCGCCATCATACTCGGGGCCTATCCCACCATCTGGCATTTCAAAGAGAGATGCAAACACCCGTAGTGTACCGGCTTCTAGACTATGCCTAGCAGCTATGATGGGTTCAGGATCCATTGTCGTCTTCATCAAGTCCGGGAAGGGCCTGCTCTTTATCATATTCCTCACGGCGTCCACCTTGGCCGCTACATTCACATCTGTTCCATGCCATATGCGATACTCGTCGGCGTGCACCCTGTAGGTTATGATGGATCTGGATTCCAAACTCCTGACGGCCTGCTCAGCCCCATGTCCCACCATGCACCGTATAATTCCCATGGAGGCGCGTAGACGACCGGAGCGGCCTATAAGATTCATCAGGCCTATGGCCTTGAGGACACTCATCTCCGTCTTATCTGAAGCGCGCGTGTCACGCACTATCGTGTCAATCTCAATTAGTCTGGATGATGAGGCCGCTGCCCCGGCAGGAGCAGATCCAGATATGAAATAATCATACAGTTGGTCTGCTCCTATGGTCGGCAGAGCACCCTGCCCATCCCACCGCGTATTCTCGACAAACCTTGCGACAGTACCCGGTCCACTTCCAAACACAAAAGAAAGTAGCGTGCGGTCATTCTGGCCATATCTAGAACACAATTCCGGTAGTGCCTCAACAGCCAAGGGATGAAGCGGATAGCAAGATGCTGCAATATTGGTTGGTATGCCCATGCCTGCCTCTTCGGCAATCATCTTGGCATGCCCATCGGCCCACTCTAATATGTGACTGGATTGTTTGATGCCGTGCTTCAGGAATGAGGAGAGAAGCGCCCTTGTATGTTCCAGTGTGTTGGTAAAATGAATACTATCGAAACGACCCTGTATTTTGGCCCACTCTTTGATACGTGTGGCCGAGGATCCTGCCATATACTCGCCAAGTGCCATATGTTGCATGGTCACTATGTGTAGGCGCACGGCGCGCGTACCGGTCATCTCCGCTAGTTCCTGCAACAGAAACAAATCTCCATCACTGCCACCATTAGCAAAATACTCAACATTCTTGCCGAACTCGTCTATCACCAACAGGACGGGCGCCGCTGCTGCCATGCTGGATACTATACGTGATATGATCGCGGCATCTGGAACCACTCCCCTTTGTAGGGACTTTGTACAACGACGCAAGGTTCCTGCTTCTGCAAAGTGTTGGCGCCCATATCTAGTCCCAAAGTAGGATACTGCACCATTGACCGCCGCCCGTAGGACGGTTACCGCCACCGGCTCCAATCGGGCAGTGACGACACACCTTATCATGCCGTGTTTGTCTAAACCGGCTTGCTGTCTACCCGATACCAGACGGTTTACCACATCGGGTGCCGTTTTGTACAACATTCTGTATATGGCCTTCCATCCCGGGTCGTCATGCGGGGCTACTAGGTGTCCTAAAACCACCCCGCAGATGGACTTGCCGGATCCATAAGGGCCAATTATCGACATAGCCATTCCCTTGTCTAGTCTGGTCGCAAAGACATTGACTGCTTCAACAAAACTCGCATTTGGTATGTATTTAGCCACTATCTCGTCTGCGTCGCGTTCAATATTGGCCGAGACATGGGGCCGATCCGGAACACTCACTATCTTGGGCAGCGGAATGCTAGACGCAGAATCGTGTATTATCATATTGCGGCCGCCGTTCCTGATGTGGTCATGTCGTATGTTGCGGCTAGCATTGCATCGGCGACGCCGCCGGTCTCACGCTCAAACACCAAGTGAGGTTCGCCATTGAGTCGTGATATTGACATGTACCGAGTGTCTCTACAAGCAGTCTCAAGGGCGGTAACCAGATCACCTTCGCTCATCTTGAATGCATTACCCACACCGCCTGGCTCTACGGCCAACCGCGCCACCGAGACATCATCACCGGCGCCTGTTCTGTCGGCAAAGTCAGCACATGCAAACGCTATCACATGGGGGGTAAGTCCAGTCTTGGGACCGAATATGAACCGTATAGATCCATTGTCATGTAGTGCCAACCCAATGTTTCGGAATGGGCAGTCGATGTACTCTTCTATCGTATGTCTGCCCCGTTTGGAAGTATAGGTATGAAGAAACACATCAACGTCTCTCTTAACGGAATCGGGGCTTGGTGTTTCCCAACGGGTGTTGTTCCGAACCATCTCCTGTATGGCGTCAAGGAGTTCACCGGTGCCAATTACTATTCCATGTATCTGGTTTAGTATGAGCCACCAGGTTGGGATCCTACATGGCGGGGCCAGTAACAGCCAATGAAGTATCCATAATGTCTCAGGTCTCTCTAGATAGGGATCAAATCCATTGTCGTCAAATAGCGATTTTCCATATTTGTCTATATCCAAGCCGTTCTTGACCTCCTTTGTTATCTTAAATGCAAGTGACCAGAATCGTATCGACCTTACCATGTTCTTTCCTACACCAAACCTAACGGTCGCATCGTTAGTCAGGAATGCATCAGATCTTGTAATGATCTGATTGTATGCTTTCTTAAGCCAGCCGTACCTTGGATGGAATGTTTCATGGCGTCCAAATCCGGGAACCTCGACTGCCTCGTTGATGTCCATTTATGCCGCCCTCGGTCTGCTTTCTATGGTTCTTATGGCCTTGACCGCCTCGGCAATATCAAGGACTGCTGCTTCTATGTCAGCGGCGGTGGTGCTCCTGCCTATCGATACCCTAATGGATTCATCTGCGGCCACCTTGTCCAAACCCATTGCCACCAAAACATGTGATGGCTCGATTGTGCTGGACGAGCAGGCGCTGCCTGTGGATATGTCGATTGATGTAATTCGAGCCAGCACCGCATCTGCAAGCGCCCCGCATATTCTGATGTTGGATGTGTTGGGAATTCTCTGTGAGATGGCGCCGTTCACCTGTATGTTTGGAATCGTATCTGATATGTGGCGCTCAAAACTGTCACGTAAGTGGCGCTGCCGCGGTGCATCGGCAAGTCCAACCGTGATGGCTATACTACATGCCTCACCAAAACCGGCTATGGCCTGAACATTGAGCGTACCACTCCGCATTTCCCTCTCCTGGCCTCCCCCATGCAGGATTGCCCTGATGCGTTTCCGGGCATGCTTGGTGGCCACTAATGCACCGCATCCCTTTGGCCCGTATATTTTATGACTGCTGAATGTCACCATATCGGCACCAATACGAACACAATCAAAGGGAATTTTTCCTATTGCTTGTGTGGCATCGCAGTGAAATAGGGTATCATGGTTATGAGCTATTGTGGCAGCTTCCTCTATCGGATGAATGACGCCCGTCTCACTATTTGCCGCCATTATTGAGACTACATCCACACCCTCCATCATGGATTCCATCTTATCCAAGTCAATTACACCGTCGGAATGGACTGGAATGACACTGAACTCAGAACCTTCTTCGGCTAGACTAGCACATGTCTGAAGCACAGACTTGTGCTCTGTTGCCCCGGCCAGCACCTTGAGGTGTCGCCCTAACCCGCGCCGTAGACCGCACAGTGCCAAATTATTGGCCTCGGTCGCCCCAGAGGTAAATATGACATCCGATGGCTGCATTTCAACAGAATCTGCCACTTTCCTGCGCGCCTCTTCAACAACTTGCGCAGCCGTATAACCAGAACCATGACTGCTTGATGGGTTGCCAAATTTCTTGGTGAACAGCGGTGCCATCACATTGAGGACTCTTTCATCCACCGGTGTGGTGGAGTTGTAGTCAAGATATGTCATTCGCTGTTGGTTTGTATGAGTTCACCTGTATCTAAATTTACGCATAACTGATAGAACCGGTTACCAGTTAATGTGATTTGTTCATAAGATTCCGGAAGACGTGAACTCATACGTTGGTTTATGGTGGTAAAATAAAAAGTCTGTCGTGTTCCGCCGCCCTTGACGGCTTGTGGTGTTTCTGCAAGTAATATATAATCAAAACAACCTATTATTCCTGTACAGTCCATATACCGATAACTTACCAGTTTCAGGTATACACTATGAGACGTAGGATGTCAGTGGTGATAGGAGGCCAGACTTTGTTGTCAAACTGTCAGAGGACCGTTCTATAATCGCCGATTCAAAAGCCCCTTAGGTGATCTATGGAATGCGGATGATGAGGCTGCCAAGTAGGACTATTTGGACAAACATGTGGCGGCGGTCAAAACCCACATACACAACATCTCCAAAAATGGATATTGGAAGAACCTCAAGTCGTCGCTGGATTTTGTGGTGGTGGTCATGTCCGAATATGCGTTACTTCCCGCACTTGACCGCGATAACACACTCAACGAATTTGCCATGGACAAACATGTCGTACTGGTGACACCATCAACTTTGTTGTTGTTACTGCGGGCCGTGAATTTGATGTGGCGGCAGAGTCAGATGACCGCCGCGGTCAAAGAGATGGGCGATCTGGCAAGGGATCTGCATGAAAGATTGGGCGTGTTTGCCGGGCATTACAACAAGATAGGCAAGGACCTCAATGATGCGATCAAAAGCCACAATGCAGGCATAGGATCGTGGAGTCGAAGGGTGGTTCCTGCCATTTACAAGCTGGGCTAGGCCAGCGCGGCAACTAAAGGTATGAGTTCACGTCTTCCGGAATCTTATGCACAAAAGAACCGGTTCTTTAACTGTCGCGATCAGTTATGCGTAAATTTAGACACAGGTGAACTCATACACTGGACAAGCCAATCACGTGTGACGGATATGCCGGATATAACATATTTTACAATATACGAGGTGCTGGGCACACATTACGGGAATCAAAAGATGAATCCGGGCCCGGCCCACCGGAAACATTACATAAAATGCTTCAGGAAATATACGCCGAGGCCCGGGACTTGAATCCTAAAGAGACGACTCCGGATATCATAGATTCGTTCGAGATACGTGTGCTCTCCATTGACACCCAGTGGCAAAAGATGGGCGTCAAGTTCGGCGATAAGCTGGAAGGCGCATCTCCAAATCTGTTTACATTCCTGCGCTACCACGGAATGGCACCCACCAATAATGAGTCTGAGCGCGCGCTGCTACGTCATACATCGCAAGATACGCATGTCTTGGGGCTCATACAAGTGTATGAAGGCAGTCGAGAACATCCTGACCTGCATGATGACGTGGAGAAAGCGCGGACTCAACACAGATACTGTCCATACTTGGGGCAAGTTAAACGATCACACCAAGAACAATCTGGCGTAGCGCATTTCTCTTTGCTAAGGGTGACCTAAACGGTTACTCTGCGTCTATGTTGGCAGTGATCAGCTAAAGGCTCACCTATTTCCTACAAGAGTGTGTTAAACTAGTCTATTGCCTGCTCCTCTGCGAGGACAATCTCTACGTTAAGGGGTGAAAGTGATTCAGACTCTGAAAGTATGGATCTAATGCGTATTACTGAATCAGTCTGATAGACCCCAACTGTCGGAGTAAGGGTTACCTCACCCATTGTAAAGGGATCCCCTGCGGACAGAATCAAGGTTGCGTCGTTTGCATATGCCGAAGGAATAGATCCCGGGATTGCAGCGGTCAGGCCGCCGGTTATCATTATTGTAGCTATTATAAAAACTCGTAATTTTGTGTTCTTTATTCATGTTAAGTGAAAACCCACAATCCGTATTTAACTATTGGATAAAGAGCAGTAGTATACCACCATGGCAGAGATTAAATCCCGCTATTTTACTACAAGCAGGGCGGGCGGTGATTGTTCCCTACCGGCTTGTTTATGCTTGCCGGATTTTGTGCCATGAAAAACGCGCCTCGATTCGGAGCGGCTACATCCTAGAAGGTGCACCTATCCCCAATGTCTTTAGGGCATCACGCAACACTATACAAAAGGCATCCACCAGGCAAAGGCGGGCATTTTCGTATTCCTTGGCACCTATCACTCTGGTGGATTCATAGAACATGTTAAAGGCCACAGCCATGTCATAGCAGTAACGGGCTACGACCTTGGGTGCCAGGTTCTCTGCCGCATTATTCAGAATGACGCAATATGTACTGAGTAATCGCAACAGGGCCTTCTCCCTGTCTTGGACCAGTACGTCCAGGCGCCCCCCATAATCGGGCTTTGTTCCGGACTTTTCCAGTATGCGGCAGGCGCGCGCATGGGAGTATAAAATGTAGGATGCCGTGTCGCCCTCCATTCTCAGCGACTTGTCCATGTCAAATGTTATGGGCCGACCTAGGTCCTGGCGAATCATCTCGTATCTTAGCGTACCTACACCTATTATCCGGGAGACCTCATTGGTGTCTATGTCAGAATTACGCTTGGATGTCTCGTCTGCGGCCCGGCGGCGTAGCATATCTAATACCATATCGGCGCCCACGTTTATACCCCGGCGGCCGGACATCTGTATGTTCTTCTCAGACTCTATGCCCAAAATTCTGGCCGTATCTGGACTGATGGTAACTGCCTCATATCCCAAATGCACGTATGACCCAGACGGGGCAAGCCTAGCCATAATATCTGTCACCATATCCTGCAGGCGCGCCTGCCTGGAGTCCACCACTGTAATCACCGTATGGGAACCAAAGTCCGCATTCATGCCATCTTTAAGTGCGCTTTGCAGTAATGGACCCCCAGGCTGGCCAGGATACTCCACGTACGAGAAGGGATCCTGGACCGCACCCATCTTCCAGGCCGCATAGGGTATATCCTTGGCCACGTATGTGGCGGTGCCATTACTGCGCACTATTACCTTGTCGCCTATAACCCAGCACCCCTTATTGTCACCATCGCTCTCCAGGTGAGTGATTTCCATTTCCTTGAGTTTCTCAAATGTCTCCCCCCACAGGCCTGATTCGATGATGTGGGACTCGTAGTTAAGCAGATCATAGAATATATCCATGTCCCAGCAGGTCTGCAGCTGGGCCTGCAGTACCTTACGAGTCACCTCGGCAGCCATATGCGATGCAGGTGTATAGTCCCTTTCCATATCCTGCAATATGCGACTGCGGACCTCCTGCAGTTCTGCATCATCCTGGCATCTCCGGGCAGCCTCCACATATACTACATCCCCGCAGTATGCATCAAACTTTTGGTCACCGGGTGTATTCATATCAAAACCCAAATGCATAAAGCCCAACACGGCTTCGGCCACCTGCAGTCCCAAATCGTCCACATAATTCAGGACCCGCACCTTGTGCCCTACCCGGCGCAGTATGCGGGCCAGTACATCGCCGATTACAATATTCCGGACATGTCCTATATGCAGGGCTTTGTTGGGATTGACACTGGTGTGCTCTATTGTTACGGTATCTTTTGCGCCAAAATCCCAATCCTGGTTAACACACTCTTTCAGTATGGACTGCCCCAGTATGTCCCAGCGGGCCGTAATATTCACGTATCCGGCCGGATGAGACTCTATCACACCCACCATGCCGGATACGCTGCACTGCCCCGCCACCATTTCCGCCATACAGGCGGGGCTCTGGCGCATCTTTTTTGCAAGCAGAAAAGCCACATTACTGCTCATATCCGCGTGACCCCCCCGGGCAGGTCCTACATCAAAGGGAACCATATCATAATCCAAACTCTCCAGGGCATCCTGTATAATGGAACGGCACTGCTGCACCAGTGTATCATATGAGGACATATTACCACTGCCCGTATCCCAGTCTCTCTATGGCCTCGATAACACCAGGGCCGTAACTATTATCAGTGACAATATCCGCGGCATCCTGCACCTCGACGGGTGCATTGGCCACTGCCACCGAAGACCCAGCCACTTTAAACATGGGAATGTCCGTATGGCTGTCGCCAATGGCTATGATATCATGTGCCGGGATGTTAAATTGCCGCATCAACTCCCGCAGACCCGCCCCCTTATCTATGCCGGGGGAGTTTATGTGTATGGCGTATCCACTGTCAGATATACATACGTCCAAGCCCAGCGACCTTACCACACTACGTATGATATCCGCGTCCACGTTACGCTCCAGGACCACCTCGGCCATTCTGGGAAATACGAGCTTCTCCATTACGCCGGGTACCTTACGTACTATGGCATTCAGTGCCGCCCTGCATTGTTCCAGATCGCCTAGCTTGATATGCGACTGGGCAGTAAGGGTGATGCAGCCCCCGTTCTCGCCGATGGCCATTTCTCCGGTGCCGCCAAATACACCTAGTATATGGGCCTCCACAGAGGATCTCCCCGTCACGTATACCACCACATTCTCACCCATAGCCAGCTCACGCAAGACCTTCATGGTGCCCAGATGTATAATGCCATTGCCGTTCTCTGTGATGGTGCCGTCTATATCCACGGCCCACAACTTTGTCATTGTGATCCTGGTTATACCAGCAGATATAATATTTGCTCAGAAAATAGTTTGTTGCATAACTCCAAACAAGTTAAATTAAAAATATATGTGAACGGTTTGAGTGTTTTCGTTTATTCTGTCATAGTGATTACTAACTTGGATCCAAGCATTAATATCTAAGATTTTTTAAACAAACTTGATGGTATTCACCGACAATGCCAAGTACGTCCAGCGGAAGGCTATTTGGCTTTGATCATGCATGGGATTGAAAAGGCCAACCATAACAAGGAGGGTGCTCCCTACCAGTATGCCGTGGGCATGTTACATGACACTGAGAACGGCATTAGGTGTGAGATACAGGCAGGTATCCGGATTCCTTGCAGGACTACTGGAATGGCACCAAACCCCGCGTATGAGTTCACCTGTGTCTAAATTTACGCACAACTGATCGTGACAGTTAAAGAACCGGTTCTTTTGTGCACAAGATTCCGGAATCAATAGTACGAAAAGTAAGTCCGCTTAGGATCCGGCGTACAGTAGTTCAGATTGCACAAGCCAGATGGTAAAGAGAATAACAGAGGAATCAAGACAAAAGAGGCGTTGCCGCCACCAAAATAGCTCAAGACCTGAAACAAGACACGTACGAAGATTGTGAACCAGAGAACGGGAACGACTCAAGATGGGCAGGCCCATGATACCAATCACCGCTACCCAGATACGAATGGTAACTGAAGCATACAGCAAGGACCCCGCCGGAGTAGTACGTATTGCAAAGAGGCTTAGACAGAATTACAATATATCGCGCAGTATATCGCATAATGAAAAAGAACGGTACAGCAGGATCATCACCTGCAAAGTCAGAGTGAGTACGATATGAGCGTAAATATTCCAATGCAATGTGGCACTGGCATGTCATGAAAAGATGAGCGCTTCAGGGGGACTGAATCTCATAGATGATGCATCCAGGTGTATAGTCGGAGCGGCACTATTTGAGCATGCAACCTCAGAGAACACCGTTCTATTACTGAGACTGGCAATGAAACGATTCGGCGCCCCTGCATCTTGGATAACGGCGCGTGTTTCGTAGGACAATAAAAGGGCAAAAAGAGCTGGAAACCCACTATTCTAGGAAGAACTGCTGGATCAGGACATTATACTAATCAATTCCAGGCCATACCACCCGTAGACAAATGGCAAACTGGAGCGCTTCCATGGAATGATTGAGGACGAGGGGACTCTTATTTAAGAGTCCAATGAGATATGGCATTATGACAGTCTCCGGGATTATGTGGACTACTACAATGAGAGAAGATTGCACTTCTCACTGGATATAGATAACGGCGAAACGTCGCTTCAGGAATAAAAAGGCGACCTAGACAATTAGGGCAAATGATGCAAAATGAATGGAGCGGGATGCCAATTACTAGCGGACCGACTTTTCATACATTACACACAAGATTCCGGAAGACGTGAACTCATACAACCCCGCACCACTCCACAATATACAGACGCGGAAAAGATCTTGACATCGACAAGGGGAATGGCATGATTGTCGGCACAGACAAAAAGCTGACTAGAACCATGATTGTTGACTCAACCGGCCTTGAATCGTGCTGAGTGGATTAGGGCTAAATGGAAAAAGAGACGCGGATTCATCAGTGCTCGCGGACTGGGAGAGCATATGCATTTACGGTTACCGGCGAGTGGGTTGGGGATACGCGCATGTTAAACAATGGAGTGCTGGGCTCGTATGCAGAAGAGCCACAACTGGACAGGGAGCACACCCTGGAATTGGAAAGTTCCAGACCCATTGCAACAGTTGCCATCTCTGGCAGGATCAACAGATAAGCCACCACCCGGAAACGCGCTGACTAACGGTGTGTCCCCCTTACCGAATAATGATGAGAAGCGCGCATGCAACCTCGAGTTGCTTGCAGATGGCGCATACGCGTCCAGGGATAACATGAAATTGTGCAGTGATAATCGAATCCGGACAACCATTCCACTTCAGCTAAATTCCACCAAAGGAAAGGCGACTCATGGGGACTTGCAGTCTTGGAGGAAGCCCGGAATCGCCCATTTTCCGCCTTTCTGATGAGGAAAAAGCCAAAAACAAGCAGTACTGGAAGGCGGCAAAAGGGTACAACAGGCGATGGATAATCGAGATAATCATTAGAGCCGGTTCCCGTTCAAACTATTATTCGGACACGGATTAATGGCGCGGAAATGGGATAACATACGAGTACAATGAGTGGGTGGACGCGGCAGCAACGTAGATCACGACATGGGGAACCTGTATTCTGTCAAAGTCAGTCATGCAACAAACTCTCCGAAAACACATACCAATATACCAATAATTTGCCACAAATGATACAATGGGAATCCCGGAAAAGATAAAGGCCATCCAGGACGAGATGGCGCGCACCCAGATAAACAAGGCTACTGAGCACCACATAGGACTGCTCAAGGCAAAGATAGCCAAGCTCCGCCGGGAACAGGAGGAGCGGGGGAGCGGGGGAGCGGGCTCCAGAAATGACGGCTTTGATATAAGAAGGGCGGGCGATGCTACAGTAGTATTCATAGGACTGCCCAGTGTGGGAAAGTCAACCCTGTATACTATTAGTACTGGATGTCTTCCAGCCACCCTGCTGAACCGCCTTACAGGAGCGCATTCGGCGGTGGGCGCATTCCAGTTTACCACTCTAACGGTAGTTCCCGGCATGATGGAGTACAGGGGGGCGCGTATACAGGTACTGGATTTGCCGGGCATCATAAAGGGGGCATCCACAGGACGGGGCCTTGGAAAGCGCATACTCTCGGTGGCCAGATCCGCGGATTTGGTACTATTAGTACTGGATGTCTTCCAGCCATATCACAAGCAGGTACTGGTGCAGGAGCTGGGCAACATGGGAATACGGTTAAACTCTCTACCACCAAATATAACAATCGAAAAAGCCGGTTCCGGCGGCATTGCCATAGCGCAGCAGACCAGACTGACAAAGATTGATGAGCATCACATCAAGGACATACTGCATCTGTATGGAATAATTAGCGCCAGAGTGGTGATGAGGGAGGATATAACATCAGATCAGCTGGTAGATTACATATCCGGAAATGTAGTCTATACCAAGTCCCTGACGATCCTGAATAAGATTGACTTGGTGGATACGGACTTTGTGGCATCTGTGTCAGATATTATACACGAGGATTTTGTGGGAGTCTCGGCAAATTCCGGCGCCAACATGGACAAACTGCGGGACATGATATATGACAAGCTCAACTTCATACGCATATACATGAGACCCAAGGGAGGACCCACCGACTACGAGGAACCGCTAATGGCCCGGTCCGGAGACACCATAGAGGATATTTGTAACAAGCTGCATCGTAGTATGCGGAGCGAATTCCGGTACGCGCTGGTCTGGGGCAAGAGCGTGAAATTCGGCGGGCAGCGGGTAGGACTGTCCCACACGTTACATGACGAGGATGTGCTGACCATAATAAAGAGAAGAGGATCCTAGTATAGGTTGCTACTGAGGTCTATCTGCTGATCAGTACTGATGACGCCCTTGGCGGCAAGTATGTCTATTAGACTCTTTAGGAGATCCTTCTGCTTGTCACTACCTTTATCGCCGGGCGGCCCCGGGGGTCCACGTATGCCTTTCTCGCCGGGAGGTCCGGATTGCCCTGCCGGTCCACTGGGCCCCTGCTCGCCCTGGGGTCCTGCCGGTCCCGGAGGTCCGCGCTCGCCCTGTAATCCCTGAACGCCTTGGGGTCCACGTATGCCTTTCTCGCCGGGAGGCCCCTGCTCGCCGGAGGGTCCCTTGGAGCCGGGAGGTCCGGGAGGCCCCTTGTCTCCGCGCTCGCCTATAGGCCCCTTGTCTCCGGGTATGCCAGGCAACCCAATGGGTCCCTGTTCGCCTTGCGGTCCCTTCTCGCCCTTCTCGCCAGGAGTGCCTACCGGACCCGGCTCGCCTGCCAGCCCCCGCGGTCCTTGCGGTCCCTGAACGCCCTTCTCGCCGACGGGGCCAGCTGGTCCTCGAGGTCCTGGTATACCTGTGGGTCCGCGCTCGCCGGTAGGTCCGCGCTCGCCTATTGGTCCTTTATCGCCTATGGGTCCGGTAACACCACGCTTTCCGGCAAGACCCTTGTCGCCGGTAGGCCCTTGCGGTCCCTTCTCGCCCTTGTCGCCGGTAGGGCCGGTAACGCCCCGGGCTCCGGCAAGACCCTTGTCGCCGGTAGGCCCTTGCGGTCCCTTCTCGCCCTTGTCGCCGGTAGGGCCGGTAACGCCCCGGGCTCCGGCAAGACCCTTGTCGCCGGTAGGCCCTTGCGGTCCCTTCTCGCCCTTGTCGCCGGTAGGCCCAACAGATCCGCGCGCGCCTTGCGGTCCCTTATCTCCATCAGGTCCCTTCTCGCCTTTCTCACCCTTCTCGCCCGCGGGTCCGGTAACACCCCGTGCTCCTACAGGTCCCTTCTCGCCGGTGAGTCCACGCTCACCGGTAGGTCCCTTCTCACCCGCTGGTCCGGTAACACCACGCTTTCCGGCAAGACCCTTGTCGCCGGTAGGCCCTTGCGGTCCCTTCTCGCCCTTGTCACCGGTAGGTCCGGTAGCTCCACGCTCACCCGTAGGTCCCTTCTCGCCAGTGGATCCCCGGACTCCTTTGTCACCCTTCTCGCCCGCGGGTCCGGTAACACCATGCGCACCCGCAAGTCCCTTGTCACCACGAGGTCCACGCTCACCCGTAGGTCCCTTCTCACCCTTGTCACCCGTAGGTCCGGTAGCGCCACGCTCACCGGTAGGTCCCTTCTCGCCAGTGGATCCCCGGACTCCTTTGTCACCCTTCTCGCCCGCGGGTCCGGTAACACCATGCGCACCCACAAGTCCCTTGTCACCACGAGGTCCACGCTCACCCACAAGTCCCTTCTCGCCCTTGTCACCCGTAGGTCCGGTAGCGCCACGCTCACCCGTAGGTCCCTTCTCGCCCTTGTCACCCGTAGGTCCGGTAGCGCCACGCTCACCCGTAGGTCCCTTCTCGCCCTTGTCACCCGTAGGTCCGGTAGCGCCACGCTCACCCGTAGGTCCCTTCTCGCCCTTGTCACCCGTAGGTCCGGTAGCGCCACGCTCACCCGTAGGTCCCTTCTCGCCCTTGTCACCCGTAGGTCCCTTCTCGCCCTTGTCACCCGTAGGTCCGGTAGCGCCACGCTCACCCGTAGGTCCCTTCTCACCAGTGGATCCCCGGATTCCTTTGTCACCCTTCTCGCCCGCGGGTCCGGTAACACCATGCGCACCCGCAAGTCCCTTGTCACCACGAGGTCCACGCTCACCCGTAGGTCCCTTCTCGCCCTTGTCACCGGCAGGTCCGGTAGGGCCAGCGGGTCCGGTATTACCCTTGTCACCACGGGGTCCACGCTCACCCACAAGTCCCTTCTCGCCCTTGTCACCGGCAGGTCCGGTAGGGCCAGCGGGTCCGGTATTACCCTTGTCACCACGAGGTCCACGCTCACCCACAAGTCCCTTCTCGCCCTTGTCACCGGCAGGTCCGGTAGGGCCAGCGGGTCCCTTGTCACCACGAGGTCCACGCTCACCCACAAGTCCCTTCTCGCCCTTGTCACCGGCAGGTCCGGTAGGGCCAGCGGGTCCCTTGTCACCACGGGGTCCACGCTCACCCACAAGTCCCTTCTCGCCCTTGTCACCGGCAGGTCCGGTAGGGCCAGCGGGTCCGGTATTACCCTTGTCACCACGGGGTCCACGCTCACCCACAAGTCCCTTCTCGCCCTTGTCACCGGCAGGTCCGGTAGGGCCAGCGGGTCCGGTATTACCCTTGTCACCACGGGGTCCACGCTCACCCACAAGTCCCTTCTCGCCCTTGTCACCGGCCAGGTCCGGTCCACGCTCACCCACAAGTCCCTTCTCGCCCTTGTCACCGGCAGGTCCGGTAGGGCCAGCGGGTCCCTTGTCACCACGTCCCGGGGCGCCTTTCTGGTAAGCATCACCCGTAAGTCCCCACCCATTATTATTGAGGACTTTGTCAAATACAGAATAGTGCCCAGTAAGTATATCCAGGGCAATAATCCAGACGCGTTTCAGTGCCAGAATATCTGATGATACAGGATTTGTTGAAGTGCCCAGTGTTACATCAAAAGTGCCGTCGCTTACCCTGAGGTGAAAATTATCAGCCCAAAGCGAGGAAAAGCTCCACCCCTTTATGGAATCGGCAGTCGGCTTTTTATCACATATGGCTATGCGTACCTCGTATATACCACTACGTGTGATTGGGGCCGGGCCACTTACATTTAGGTGCGCACCATCGGCCATATGACATCAGGGCAGTAAAGGTATATTTTACCTTTATTGTATCTGACATGGTATTGTAATGTATGAAAAGTCGGTCAGCTAGTCATTGGTATCTCACTCCATCCATTTTGCATCATTTGCCCTAGTCTGTATGAGTTCACCTGTGTCTAAATTTACGCACAACTGATCGTGACAGTTAATGTGATTTGTGCACAAGATTCCGGAAGACGTGAACTCATACCCTAGTCTGGGTCGCCTTTTTATTCCTGAAGCGGCGTTTCGCCGTTATCTATATCCAGTGAGAAGTGCAACCTTCTCTCATTGTAGTAGTCAACATAATCCCGGAGACTGTCATAATGCCATATCTCGTTGGACTCTTAAATAAGAGTCCCCTCGTCCTCAATCGTTCTATGGAAGCGCTCCAGTTTGCCATTTGTCTGCGGGTGATATGGTCTGGAATTGATTAGTATAATGTCCTGATCCAGCAGTTCTTCCTAGAATAGTGTGGGTTTCCAGTTCTTTTTGCCCTTTTATTGTACTACGAAACACGCGCCGTTATCCGAGATGCAGGGGCGCCGAATCGTTTCATTGCCAGTCTCAGTAGAGTGGTGTTCTCTGAGGTTGCATGCTCAAATAGTGCCGCTCCGATTATACACCTGGATGCATCATCTATGAGATTCAGTCCCCTGAAGCGCTCATCTTTTCATGACGTGCCAGTCTACGTGCCACATTGCATTGGAATATTTACGCTCATATTGTATTCACTTTCGTCTCCTTGACTTTGCAGGTGATGAGACTGTCGTGCCGTTCTTTTTCATTATGCGATATACTGCGCGATATGTATCATGTCTAAGCCTCTTTGCAATACGTACTACTCCGGCGGGATCCTTGCTGTATGCTTCAGTCACCATTCGTATCTGGGTGACGGTGATTGGTATCATGGGCCTGCCCATCTTGAGTCGTTCCCGTTCTCTGGTTCACAATCTTCGTACGTGTCTTGTTTTAGGTCTTGAGCTATTTTGGTGGAGGTAACGCCTCTTTTGTCTTGATTCCTCTGTTATTCTCTTTACCATCTGGCTTGTACAATCTGAACTACTGTACGCCGGATCCTAAGCGAACTTACTTTTCGCACTATTGAGTATCTGGCATGGTAACCGTTTAGACCACCCCCGGCAACCGTCTAAAATACACCACGAACATGTTTGTCCTTGTTTTGCCCATCCTGTTATCTCATATGTCCATGCATAGATGTCTGCTCTTTAACGCGGCCTAAACGGTTACTCTGTAATGAGTCTTGATTGGAGATTATGCATAAAGGTTATGGAATCCATGATAGTGATGGATTTTGTACGTGATCGTTGAGTATTGTTGCTTTGCAGATCTATTTACATAATATTCATTATACAAAAAAGTCAGATCAGAATCCATTCATACGGATAATATTTATCAGGTTTGCGGATATAATAACAACTAATGGAGGATAAGCCAGACACAAAACCAATCCCAGCAAGTGGTAGTCTGACCGATTCAGACTATAATCGCAAAAAACTCTTTAAAAAGGGAGTCAACCTCATGGCCGACGAGAAGCTTGAGGACGCGTGCGAGGTATTCGAGCAGGCGTTGAGGATAGATCCCAACAACGTAGAGACCCTGTTGAAACTAGGCTATGCCCGGTTCCATCTAGACCAGTATCCCGAGGCCCTAGAGTCATATGACAAGGTACTGGAGATAGACGTAACCCACCCGGAGGCATGGAACCTCAAATCTCTTGTGGACTATGAGCAAAAAAACTATGCCAAAGCCCTGGAGGCCGTAGAGAATTCGGTGGAATCAGACCCTAACTATGGTATGGCATGGTACAACAAGGCCTGTTACCTCTCGCTACTGAATCAGGTGCCCGAGTCTCTAGAATCACTAAAGCGCTCCATCGAGATAGACGTAAAGAACGCCCGCAAGGCGGTCAAAGATAGGGACTTTACCAATGTTCGCATAGAGGAGGGATTTAGGCGTATAATAGAGGTCGTGGTACTAGAGTCAATTCGTCAAGGATACCATACCCTGGGCGCCATTGTCTGGACAACTTTCCTCGGCAAGGACGATACCGCAGAGGCCCTAGTCAAACTGCAGGAGAAAGGCCTCATAGTGAAGAATGAAAAGCGGGAGGGATTCCATCGCATACCCGTATATGATCTGGCCAAGAAGGTGGCAGATAACGTTACCGTGGAAAAACGTGGATTTTTGGGTCTGACCCACAAGAAACTTCCCGGAACCATACAGGTATTCCGCATTATGGCCGAGTCTGTTCACGTGGCAAAGACATCCATAGAGGAAGAGGATGTTAAAAAAACCATATCAAGTCTAGAGTCATTTACAGATCCCAAGAAATGTGGACCCATAATGATAGAACAATTCTTTGAGGAACACCGTGATATTAGGCTCTGGAAGGTACGTTTGGAACACAGGGGCAAAGAATACTTGATGGAGCACAAGGAACGCATGCTCACAGTACTGGACAACATAAACGTGTCCATAACCCGCAAGATACGGGAGAGCGATTCTGTGGATTTACCACGCTAGTCCACTGAGTGGAAATAACCCTATTGATAATCCTAGTCTACATTTAGTTTTTAATGTAATCTATAGCGATCACCCTAAGTCTTTGAGAACATGGCACCTCGTTCCTGGACAGCACATGGCTTTGGCTTATCGCCATTATTCTCGCCCTGACGCCTCCGGTTGGGCGAGGAACGGTTCCCCCTCCGGACGACACGCTCTGCCGCCCCATACAGGGAAACCGGTTACTAAACGCCGCGTTGATATCGGCGTGAAATTCCTGGTTACATATTGAATGTGTCCCTAGTTGATCGTGATTTGTCAACGTGTCCACACATGTGACAGGTCTGGCTCGTTGGGCGGGTAAACCGCCCCTAGTGTATTTCGCTGGCACGGCCACCAATTCAATCCCCAGTGCCTCGCACTTTTGCCCCACTCTCCGGCGGAACTCGCCTACCCGGTTCTCGCGCATGGACGGTTCATTGTTCTTTTCCGGTTCCCGCCATGACTGGTCACTGCTTTCGGTGATAAATCCTCTAGTACTACCTTGTCTACACCTTTGGTGATCGCGTGGACTATAGCAGTCACCATAAGTCTTGGCAGTGATTTTCCATAAAATATCACAACAGGGATGGCAGACAGGCTAAATCAGCAGATGTAAGTAATGTACCCTACCATACTTTATGGACATGGAATACTTCATGACGAGTTTAGTGGCGTATAATGACTGTGTACATGTATGGGCCTCCAGAACGATCACGCACAAAAATCCACCACTTATTCCCTGATCAGAGTGGCATGAAATAGTGTACCAACTACTTTGTAGGTAACCTAGTTTGACCTTTTGTACTATACCGGCCGACACGGATGTGCTTTCCACACCGCCTGCACTTTTTGAACCGTTTTTTCTGTTTTTGGATCACTGGGTTCCCCCTTGCGTACTGATTCCATGATTGGTAGTATTAATCCATCAGCTGGTTTTCTGTTCCAGAATTTGTTAAAATCATAATCGAGCTTATGGCCATCTTTGAAATCATACACTGCCTACTTGTGGTAATTGATATCCGAATATCGTAGGGAGTGATCCATCCCCCTCTTGAGTACGCTACAGAATTCCTTGACTGGATTCAGGTATGGATGTCCAACCGGATACTCTATTACGATTATGTCCCGATCAGCAAAGAATTCCTTGGCCTTCCTTGAGGTGTGCCATGTCCACGAATAGTACCATCTTACCCACCTTGTTATGCATGTGATCCAGGAAATTCTCTGTATCTATGACCGTATAATCATCAAGGAATACCCTACCGTCATTAATCATGGTACAGGCCATGGAGAACCAGTATCGCCTGCCGGTCCATGCCATGAGTACGCGCCTGCCTGCAGGGACCCGGAATCGCGCAGATAATCTCTCGGTCTTGAAATGGGATTCATCCTGGGTAACAATGGCATAATCCATCTTTATGTAACGTGCAACCTTTTCTGACATTTCTTGCCTCCATTTTTTCACGTCTTCCATTGAATCACGATTCATGTGGATTGGGGATGACTTTTTGTTGGAGCAACCGGCGAGGTGGACATGGACAACCATGCCGTGGTGATTTCATGTGGATTGGGGATGACTTTTTGTTGGAGCAACCCCACTTTTTGGCGTAACGCTTGAACCTGATTTGCGCTCAGCCATATGCCGGATATCTCTTCGAGGTAATCTTGTAGTGGTGAATACGTGGCTTGGCGCCCATAAACGGATCCTCTCCAGCTGTTCTCGCTTTCTTTTCGTGGGGCGAGCTGATCTGGGCTTGCCAGTCTCTGATTCCCGCTGTATCATTGTATGAGTTCACGTCTTCCGGAATCTTATGCACAAATCACATTAACTGTCGCGATCAGTTATGCGTAAATTTAGACACAGGTGAACTCATACGTCTCAGTAATAGAACGGCGTTCTCTGAGGTTGCATGCTCAAATAGTGCCGCTCCGACGATGCACCTGGTTGCATCATCTATGAGATTCAGTCCCTTGAAGCGCTCATCTTTCATTACATGCCAGTGCCACATTGCATTGGAATATTTACGCTCATAGCGTACTCACTCTGACTTTGCAGGTGATGATCCTGCCGTACCGTTATTTTTCATTATGCGATATACTGAGCAATATATTGTAATTCTGTCTAAGCCTCTTTGCAATACGTACTACTCCTGCGGGATCCTTGCTGTATGCTTCAGTTACCATTCGTATCTGGGTGGCGGTGATTGGTATCATGGGCCTGCCCATCTTTACTCGAGTCGTTCCCGTTCTCTGGTTCACAATCTTCGTACGTGCCTTGTTTCAGGTCTTGAGCTATTTTGGTGGCGGCAACGCCTCTTTTGTCTTGATTCCTCTGTTATTCTCTTTACCATCTAGCTTGTGCAATCTGAACTACTGTACGCCGGATCCTAAGCGGACTTACTTTTCGTACTATTGACAGTCTAATTTTTGTATAATATAATCAAGAATAATCCAGTCCGTAATGCGCATCTATCAGGGGTATAGCTTTTGTGAGGTCCTTCTCTTCTAGTACTGCAGTAGCCTTGTCCTTGACTATATCCTGTGCTCTAAATGCAATCCCCATACCGGATATCTCAAACAGCTTGATATCGTTGGCGCCATCGGCAATACAGATTATATCATCTTTGGGGATCCCCCACTTCTCTATCATAACACGTGCATTTTTGGACTTGTCCGAGTCTACGTTTATGGAGACTCCACTGAGCTTGTCATTCTCAAAGATAAGCTCGTTTGAGGCGACATGATCCAGGCCCAGCTCCCACTTTAGCCGGTCTGTCATTATGGTAAAGCCGCCAGATACGGCAATCATGCGCCAGTTCCGGCGCCGGAACTCCCGGCACGCCTGCCTGGCCCCGGTCATTATGGGCAGCGAGTCGGCTATTCGCTGGCACAAACCCCTGTCCATGCCGTACAGGGCCTCCACCCTGGTACGGAGTCCCTCCTCCCAGTTTATTGCGCCCTGTATGCCCTTTTTGGTTATATCCCATATCTCATCCTCCTTGTTTACCTGCTCCGCCAGTACGGGGAGAAACTCTGCATCATAAAGTACACCCTCTACATCAAATATAATCAACAACTGCGATAATGAGGCACTCAAAAGCTAAATATATTAAAGTTTGAACTTGCACAATATGCATCGAGCGGATAGTAATAATGAGTGAACTGGAACACAAGTACGAGGTAACCGTCAATCAGCGAGAAAAGGCGGCAAGACTTGACAAAGAAACAAAGGAAGTGTTAAAGAAGGCCGGAATGATCAAGGACAACAAGCTAAAGATAGGCGGCGTCAGTCCCAGAATGCTCAAGATTATGAAAGCAGAGTATGTAGATTGCCCTGTAATGGAAAAAGAGATACACTTTGTCCAGTGCTACGTATGTCCCAACTTCCAAAGCCGTCTAAAGAAGATGGTAATGTGCAAGGGAGAACCGCTTCCCGACGTTGATGTCACATGAAAGAAGAGATAGGCATCACCGAAACAAAGTCAGGTAATTTTTCAGAGTGGTACACGCAAGTAGTGATAAAGGCCCAGTTGGCCGATTACGCACCCGTAAAGGGGACCATAGTCCTGCGACCGGATGGCTACTCCATATGGGAGTCACTCCAGTCCGCGCTAAACGAGCAGTTTGCCCGGGCAGGCATACGCAACGCCTTTCTACCCGTCCTGATACCCGAGTCCCTGCTGAACAAGGAGAAGAGCCACTTTCAGGGGTTCAACCCGGAAGTATTCTGGGTTACCCACTCCGGTGACAGTCACGTGGGCGACCGGCTGGCATTGCGACCCACCTCCGAGACCATAGCCTACTCGTTGTACTCCAAGTGGATAAAATCCTGGCGAGACCTGCCACTTAAACTTAACTTTTGGAATACCGCCCTGCGCGCGGAGATAAAGGCAACCAAGCCCTTCCTGCGCAACTCCGAGTTCCTGTGGCAGGAGGGTCACACGGCGCATGCTACACGAGAGGAGGCAGTCAGCCAGGTATCACAGATGCTAAACATATACAGGCACGTAGTAGAGACATACCTTGCCATTCCCGTCGAGGAGGGGCAGAAGAGTCAGAGCGAGCAGTTTGTGGGTGCGGACTATACCCTCACCATAGAGGCCATAATGCCGGACGGCAAGGCTTTGCAGATGGGGACCAGTCATCTGCTGGGACAGAATTTCTCCCGCCCGTTCTCGGTAAAGTTTGCAGACAAGGACAACATAGAGCACTACGCGTGGCAGACATCCTGGGGCGTCTCCTGGAGGCTCATAGGTGCCATGATAATGGTGCACAGCGATGACAGGGGACTGGTACTGCCACCCAAGGTGGCTCCGCGACAGGTAGTGATAGTGCCCATATACACATCCGGCAACGATAATGTAATGCAGGAAGCCCAGGCCCTGACCTATGCGCTGAGCAACCACGGGATACGGGTGCACCTGGATGACAGGGAGCAAATCACGCCGGGATTCAAGTTTCATGACTGGGAGATGCGGGGCATACCCCTGCGCCTGGAGATAGGGCCCCGGGATGTACGGAACAAACAGGCCGTAATGGTACGCCGGGACAGCGGTGCCAAGGAGTCTATCCCGCTCAGCGAGGCAGCGGACAGGGTTGCAGCAACGCTGGATACCATGCAATCGGACATGTTAACGTCGGCGCGCAGGCGCGCCTCTGAAATGACATTTGATGTGGATGGTTACGATTCTGTGGGTAGGCGTGTCCAGTCCGGCGGATTCATGCGGGCACACTGGTGTGGTGACAGTATGTGCGAGAAAGCCATAAAGGATGACACAGGCGCAGAGATACGGCTAAAGTATAATGATGATACGGGCAGTACATGTATACGGTGCGGGAAAGATGCCAATAATGCGGTTCTGCTAGCCAGGGGATACTAGGGATATATTAAGCGGCATAGCAACGCAGTCATTGGCAATAACCTGGACAGGTGGTTTTCCACGCATTGCGTGGGCGCAGGAGAAAAAGCGCCTTGTCATATCTGCCATATTCGAGAACAGGGAGGCAGCTGAGGCACTGGCGCAACACGTGAACCGATGGAATGACCGCTTCGTCAAGCTAATAATAATAGAGGATGCAAATGAGTATGCTGTGTGCTGCTACCAGGATCCCACAGCCCTCGGAGAGGAGAATACGGGCGTCTACAGACCGGGTCTGCCTAGAATAAGCGGCTATGATCAAGTGAAAGTGCTCTTTAAAACCCGGACACCCATGTTTCAGGTGGCCTATGCATCAGACTATACCAGAATGGAGACGTACCAGCAGATATCACGATTGGTGTCACCCGCGCGTTCACGCATAATACCGGCCACTCATTTAAGGCGCCAAGAATTCTATTACGAGAGGGATGCTATATCCGCGTATGAATCAGCAGAGTAATGATTTTGTAGAAACCTCGTATCAAAACCAAATGTAACGCACTATAGTAGTGATTTTGTCATACCGGCACAGAATTATATAATTTCACATCCCCCGCCACTTTGCGGCAGAATAGTGTTCTCAAGTACACGTACAAGAGCAGATATACGTCATTCAATAGTACGAAAAGTAAGTCCGCTTAGGATCCGGCGTACAGTAGCTGACTATTTCATTGCACAAGCCAGATGGTAAAGAGAATAACAGAGGAATCAAGACAAAAGAGGCGTTGCCGCAACCAACATATCTCAAGACCTGAGACAAGACACGTACGAAGATTGTGAACCAGAGAATGGGAACGACTCAAGATGGGCAGGCCCATGATACCAATCACCGCCACCCAGATACGAATGGTGACTGAAGCATACAGGAAGGATCCCGCCAGGGTAGCACGTATTGCAAAGAGGTTTAGACAGAATTACAATATATCGCGCAGTATATCGCATAATGAAAAAGAACGGTACGGCAGGCTCATCACCTGCAAAGTCAAGGAGACGAAAGTGAATACAATATGAGCGTAAATATTCCAATGCAATGTGGCACTGGCATGTCATGAAAAGATGAGCGCTTCGAGGGACTGAATCTCATAGATGATGCATCCAGGTGTATAGTCGGAGCGGCACTATTTGAGCATGCAACCTCAGAGAACACCACTCTATTACTGAGACTGGCAATGAAACGATTCGGCGCCCCTGCATCTCGGATAACGGCGCGTGTTTCGTAGTACAATAAAAAGGCAAGAAAAGCTGGAAGCCCACACTATTCTAGGAAGAACTGCTGGATCAAGACATCATACTAATCAATTCCAGGCCATACCACCCGCAGACAAATGGCAAACTGGAGCGCTTCCATGGAATGATTGAGGAGAGGATATGGCATTATGACAGTCTCCGGGATTATGTGGACTACTACAATGAGAGAAGATTGCACTTCTCACTGGATAGATAACGCCGAAACACCACTCCAGGAATAAAAAGGCGACCCAGATAATTATAGCAAATGATGCAAAATGGATGGAGCGAGATACCAAGACTAGCGGACCGACTTTTCATACATTACACAACAAACGTGTGAGTTCACCTGTGTCTAAATTTACGCATAACTGATCGCGACAGTTAAAGAACCGGTTCTTTTGTGCATAAGATTCCGGAAGACGTGAACTCATACCAACAAACTATCCATCGCATAACTTTTTAAAGAAACCAACACCACTACACACTATGAGCGATGATACCATATATGACAGAGTCTCAACACTAGAGGATAAAATTGCAATCATAGAGAAGCACATAGACACTGACCAGCACGATGTGGCCATATTTCGGGAGCTTGGGGATAAAATTGCAATCATAGAGAAGCACATAGACACCCTAATGGACATACACAAGAACCAACTCGCAAAACGTGAAGTTAGGCGAGTCAAGGATGGCAGTTACTAGTGTTGTGTTTTTGCATACACTGTTGGTTTGCCCGTATGTAGATCTCGCGTATAACCCTTTGTGTGACATATAATTATTCCCGTATACAATTTGTATACGCATACACGTCCCTCAATCATGAGTTGCAAGGAACCAATAGTCACTATTTATCGTGTGTGAATACGTTAACTTGCACAGTCCGTTTCTGTTTGCAGACAGTCTTTTAGACGCGCCTGACATACGTATCCGGTTTTAGAAGTTCCGCAGTGGTAGGTGGCATCTCCAGTATTGTGCCAAAGGCGCTCCTGCCCAACTTTTCAACTACATAAGATACAAAGTCAGAACCCATATCTTTGCGGATGTGGTACGCGTCGCTGTTACCGTATGAGCCCAGATATGACACAAACTCTGGATCATTGCCCAGTATCTCCTTTATGGCATATTTTGCCATGCCTTCCATTACAGAGAATGCTGCATGATGTTGTTGTATTGGTGAGAGCCATTCCTTGTATATGCTTGCCAGTTCAGGCAGGTACCCGGCAATCTTTGGATCCACCTCCACATGTGTATACGTCATTACGCCAGGTCCTATCTGCTCTGTCAGAAAGTGGTCTGGATTCAAAAAGAAGAATAGATTGGCTCTCCGCGCAAAGGGAAATTCGTTGGGAACTGCCTGTAGTTGTAGGTACTCGGAGAGGTTCCTTACTGCGCCCTCATCCATATCCAGTATCAGCCGGGCGAGCCCCTCGTTTACCTTGTTGACACGCATAACCGCATCCCTGTTGGACATGTACAAAGACTCCTGCATGGAATGTATGGACTCCTCCAAAAGGGTCATCTTGATGGCCCCCCGGTACCCCTCCTGTACCCGGGGACGGTTGGCCCAGTATGGTTTGCCCATCTTGTATAATATTATACTTGGATATCTGGACAGGATAAACTTGTTAACAAATATGGTATCATCCAGATAGTCACCATAGGTGGTGGTTATCTTTGAGATATACTGGATGGCATATGTAGAGTATACCAGATACTTGGCGGGGTTACTCTCTATACAATCTACGACAGGACCCATATCCCCGGTGGCTACTGCCCCAAATAGATTATCTACAAATTCTCTCGAGTCAGGATTACAAAAGACCTTCCGGCCTTTCAGCCGCTTAAGCTCTTTGAGTTCAGGATACACGATTTGAACGCGACCCTTATGATTCAGCCCCAAGAACTGAGAGGCCTGGGCAGACATAGACTGGTGTATATCAGGACAGAGTGACTCCAGAGACTCAAAATCCGTATCAATCTCTGCATCCTCGTATATGGTCGTGGACAAGGAGAGTATCTCCCGCTCCTCGGAGAGCTCCACATCCAGCTGACCGAATAGCGCTTGGGCGAACTCCTCAAACTCCGTCATGCAAATAGTGACATATTTGACATTTATTGATGTTTGGTAAGAAGAGTTTGTTTCATAATCAAATTAGGTACAAAAAGTCCACCGCTGAAAGAAACAGTTTGTGTATTTTCTTAAATTCGGGTAGATGGGACAACAGAAGACTGACCAGTTTCAAAATACGTTCATCTATTGCAACTGTCATAAGTCTCCGGGCACACATGCAATCTCCGTCTTGTATGCTGCAGATCCGGGAGGTATTTATCACATGGCTCCACGGAGTTCTCCGTAAGAATATAGTTCAAAAAGAAGTCAGGATAAAAAACGTTATTAGCTTATGGGTATTGTATTACGATATCCGTGGGATGGGCTCTTAGCCAACCATCCACAGTTACAGTGGCGACAAACGCGTCTCCTCTGCTATGTAGCATCAGCCCGGCGCCTGCATACTCCAAAGTACCAGCGCTATTTTCATTGTAAATAATGGTCCACCCATATACTGTCTGGTCGTCTAGACGCCACACAGGTTGTCCCCTGGCATCATCAGGCTCCATCTCGTGTAGTATGGCAATTTGGATAGGTGCGCTAGCTGTATACCATCATGTATAGCATCCTCAACTGGGGAATGTATCATTACAATCTGGTGAGTCTCATGACCCTCACCAGGTGAGAGTAAGGAATCAGCAGTATGGGTGAAATGGTACTTTTCGTTTACACCAGCAACAACACTCTGCTCCGGCAAGGTAGCAATCCTGCTGACAAGACAGCGGCACAAACTAGTAATACTTTTTCTTATATTCTAATGTTTCTCATTATATTTATAAACTTTTGATAGTTTAACTTTATTTCCGCGTACTAATGTCACACCAACTAGTTGCAAAATGCTTAGCAAAGTCCAAGTATGAGTTCACGTCTTCCGGAATCTTGTGCACAAAAGAACCGGTTCTTTAACTGTCGCAATCAGTTGTGCGTAAATTTAGACACAGGTGAACTCATACAAGTCCAAAGGCGACTAACAGCGAATCAGGAAAAACATGATCAAGCGCCTGGATGAAAAAAGCCCTCCAATACATCATTATAGTGCAGGAAGGAAAAGCGCACCCCGAACATATCCCGGGAAGTTAACGTCTTGCAAAGATGCACCCAGCGCATATACGCCGAATTCCAAAGGACATCTAAGTATACTGTTCCTGGACGAGCTGGCCCTCCCACTACGGAACTCAAACCGGCTGAGATACGGCTAACTCTGAGTACTTATAGCGGTCACCATAAGTCTTTGAGAACATGGCACATCGTTCCTGGACAGTACCTGGCTTTGGCTTATCACCAGTATGAGTTCACGTCTTCCGGAATCTTGTGCACAAAAGAACCGGTTCTTTAACTGTCGCGATCAGTTGTGGTATGAGTTCACATGTTTTGATCATATAATAGACCGTATGCGCAGAATCACTTCTCCCACCCTGCACATCTAAACCAAGTTTTTAGATACGAACAATTGACCTAGCATCATGGGTTCTCCCACACAGACTCTTGTGAAACAGAAAAGTTAAGACCTAATTTTGTAGTACCAGGTATGCTAAAAGTAGAAGAACTCACCAAAGGAGCAGTTAATAGCAGAGTACAACCGGCTACACACCGAGGCCGAAGTAACAAACCTGCGTGGCAAACTTGAAGCTCAAACAAAGAACACATTCATTTCAAATCTTGATGACATCATAGAACGCAAGTATCGTATGAGTTCACCTGTGTCTAAATTTACGCACAACTGATCGCGACAGTTAAAGAACCGATTCTTTTGTGCACAAGATTCCGGAAGACGTGAACTCATACTATCACCATTATTCCCGCCCTGACGCCTCCGGTTGGGCGGGAAATGGTTCCCCGCCCCCGGACGACACGCTCTACCGCTCCATACAGGGAAACCGGTTACTGGACGCCGCGTTGATATCGGCGTGAAATTCCTGGTTACATATTGAATGTGTCACTAGTTGATCGTGATTTGTTGTCAATGTGTCCACACATGTGACAGGTCTGGCTTGTTGGGCTGGTAAACCGCCCACTTGTGTATTTCGCTCGCACAGATGCCAATTCAATCCCCAGTGCCTCGCACTTTTGTACTACTTTCCGGTGGAATTCCCCATCATAGATGATGCAAGGCATAACTCAAAACAAAATGAACCAATACTTGCCCAGAAAGGCATGGGCAGACTGCAAGAACAACCACCAGTTTAACCATATTGTGTTTGTGAAACATGCGCGCGTCGCAACCTGATCGGATCCTGGCCCCGGAGAATATACAAAAGTATCATACACAAAATCCATTACTGTGGATTTCCTATTTACATAATCTCCATTCGACAATGATTCATGAAAATTGCCAAGATAGTGCCGGGGGCGGGTTTCGAACCCGCGACCTCCAGATTATGAGTCTTGCCTATGGAGGAGGGGTTAACGCCCCAAGCTGGCACTCTAACCAGGCTGAGCTACCCCGGCACTGTAGTGGTCCACATTCATGGGGAAATTAACTCTTGTGAATTGCATACCCGATACGATCAGGCGCCAGCCTTTATGGCATCCCAGGATACGCTCTCATCACGGACCCAGAGAAACTTTTTCTGCAAGGTAGCCGTGTATAGTTTCTCCCAGGCCACATCTATCTCGTCTGCCCATGCCTTGAATACACGGGGGTCTATGTAATTGCGCAGTGATGTACCAAGATTATAATCACGTGTGTTCTCTACCAGCTTTATCTGGAGCGAAAGCTTTTCAACACGCTCGCGGTGTCTCTGTTTTCTCTGCCTTATCTGGGAGCGCAGCTTCCTCATGCGTTTTTGGCGTGTGGCTTTCTGCTTGTCGGTCTTGGGCGTGGATTCCCTGACCTTCACCAGCGTCTCCTCGGCCTTTGACCAGGGGTTCTGCGATTTAACTTTCTTTAGGTTATCCTTCCTTTTGCGGAGGGATTCCCGAAAGGTCTTTGGTATGGCCCTCTTGTGGTTGCACCGTATGGCAGCCTTGAGGTTGGCAGTCTTTGCGTGGTATATCTTCATACTGGGCGATTCAGACTCTATATTGTCATTCTGCATTAAATATTGGGTTACTTCCTTGGTTGCTAGATAAGTCCTAAAGACCTTGGCGCTCACCCCGCTTATTATGCCAGAGAGGTACTTGTTGACATCCTGGGATTTTATACCCTCAAATATCTCATCATCATTATCCTTCTCTTTTATCATCTCTATCATGTTGTCCCGAAACTGTATCTCTTCGGGAGATATAGTCAAGGTCTGCCGCCACCGTACGCTGTCCTTTCCCAGAAAATTCAGGTGTATGGAATCATCAGTAATACTTAGGTGCTCTTTTCTAAGGGTTGTGGCACCCACCGTATCGGCCTCTTCCTCGTCTTTTTCATCACCTACCCTCATGGCTGTACGATATATCAGATAGCACACGGTGGATATGCTGGCCTTTTCCTTGTTGGCCATATCCCTCATTAGAGTCTCCTTAACCAATCCTATCTTCTGGGCCAGTATGATGGCCTTCTCGTACTTTGCCTTGTCCATATCCTGTCGCAAATATGAGGTGTCCGCTAACATCACATACTTTGTCTTGTTTGTAAGCTTGTCCGTCCACTTTGCCACCCATACGCTGTCATGCTCGTGTACAACAGCCCACTTTCCCGGCGGTTTCTTCACACCCTCACCCAGGTTTAGGGTGATATCTTTTACCATAACGCGGGGCTTCCACCGGCCCCGCAGGGGATGGTTTCCCCTCCCGATGAATATACCCGGCGGCTCTGCCATATAGTTGGCCAACTCCACCTTTTGGCCATCCAGTATCGCATAACCATACTGTTCCTTGAGGTCATTCCTGGTCTCCTTGCGCTGCGCTGCCAGTCGCTTTCTGTCCTCTTTTGTAAGCAATAACTTGGCCTCTTTTTCCCGTTCCACAATCTCGTATGCATGGGTAAAATCCAAGTCCTTATACCGCAGCTTTCTTTTCTTGCCAAAGGTGACAGTAAAGTCTGCTGTAAAGTTCTTCTGGAACGTTGTATCCTGTACATAGGGGGTATCCTTCTTTTTTGCCCACAGGTATACCATCTCCTCCTGTATGGGAGTCAGGGATACGTCCTTGCCCTTTATACGAAATTTTATTCCCTGTACCTTGTATTCCGGAGGCAGCAGTATGCCGTTGTGTCGGAGCGTCTTCCACTTCATGACGTATTCATTGTGGGAACATCTCCTGCTTCATGAAAGACTCAAACTCGATATCGGACCTGGAGCCCTTGGCCTCTATGAACATCTGCGCATCGGCACCGGCAACGTATCTTGGTAGTATGGGCGAGTCTTGAAGCGCCCGCACCACTACGTCCGCGACCTTCTGCGGCTCGGTACCCATCTTGACCATCATTTGCAATCCAGAGACGATATGATTGAACATCTTCTTGTATTCCTCTACCTTGGGCTCGACCGCTCTCATGGAATCAAGGAAGGATGTCTTTACCACACCGGGCTCTATTATGGTAGTCTGTATGCCAAATGGATCAAGCTCATACCTCATGGACTCGGTAAGTCCTTCCAAGGCGAATTTGGAGCTGATATACGCGGGCGAGAAGGGCAGGCCCATGCGTCCTGCCACAGAACCCACATTTACAATGACGCCGGACCTTTGCTGCCTCATAACAGGCAATACCTCCTGTATTGTACGCACCACTCCAAAGAGGTTGGTCTCGAATTGGGCACGAAAGTCAGCCATGGGCGTCTCCTCAAGGGAGCCAAACTGCCCATACCCGGCGTTGTTTACTAGCACGTCGATATGACCGGTATCATTAGTTACATCCGATATTACATCAATGATGGACTGTTGGTCATTTACGTCAAGTCTTGATACACGTATGTCAATATCACCGGCAGCCTCACGTAGCGGCTGGGCGCGGGTGACATCCCGCATGGTTGCAGTGACATTATATCCGGCCCGAGCCAAGGCTACAGCCGTATGCAATCCTATTCCCGACGAGCAACCGGTTATAATGGCAGTCCTCATTGATACGTTGTTCTTGGGTGACCATATATTATTTGATCGTATTTGCCCAGTGTAGCGTAACCGTTCAGGTCACCTACGGACAACTATCCAAAATACACGGCCAACATGCCTGTTCTTGCTTTTTCTATCTTGCATATGCCCATGAATTTACCGTCTAGGTGTTGATCTTTAACGCTACCTAAATGGTTACCAGTGTAGCTGTTTAGGCGTATGAGTTCACCTGTGTCTAAATTTACGCACAACTGATCGCGACAGTTAAAGAACCGGTCCTTTTGTGCACAAGATTCCGGAAGACGTGAACTCATACGTTTAGGCTGCCTCCGATGAAAGGACGTTCAAGGTAGAAAATAGTTCAAGTTTACGTCTTCCTCCATCCCGTACTCAAATTATACTGATCGCCACGAACCGTAGTGATGAACTCATACAAATTGTTCCCATGGGTGCAAGATTGAGGAAGACACGAACCCATACAGGAGGCAGGTGTGAGCGTACGGTATTTGTGGCACCGGTCTTGTATGAGTTTACGTCTTCCGGAATCTTATGCACAAAAGAACCGGTTCTTTAACTGTCGCGATCAGTTATGCGTAAATTTAGACACAGGTGAACTCACACCCGGTCTTTGCCTATCACGGAGTGATCGGTTTCCCATTCTCCCTCGGTTCCGGCACATGACGCGTAGGAAATATAGTTAGTAGGGATTCACGCAGGGATCCTGCCAGGACTGCGACAATCTCTAAAAATGGCAACCCCCCAAGTGTAATTCAATGTATGACACAATACAGAATGGTGACTGTATACAGGGGATGAAAAATATGCCGCCGGACTGCATAGATCTCATAATAACGGATCCCCCATTTGCCATAGATTACAAGCCCCACAGAGGCAACTACAACCGTACCCAAAGTAGTGTAATGGAGGGATATGAGGAGATAGATGCCCAGGACTATTACCAGTTTACAAAATCCTGGATGACACAGGCATATCGCATACTAAAGCCCTCGGGCAGCATGTACGTGTTCTCCGGATGGAATAACCTAAAGGACGTACTTGTGGGCCTGGATGACACAGGTTTTCATACAGTAAATCACATCATATGGAAGTATCAGTTCGGCGTTGTTACCAAGCGCCGATTCGTCACTTCCCACTATACCTGCCCTTATGTATGCAAGGATGAGAAGCTGCGCCGATTCTACCCGTTCCAGCGATTCCACAAAGATGTCAAGGACACAACTGGCCGCAGCCTGCATTACAGGGACAAGGAGGATGTGTGGATCATAAACCGGGAATACTGGCGCGGTCGCACCAAGACTCCCACAAAGCTCCCCAGGGAACTGATACTCAAGATTCTGGCATACTCCAGCCTGCCCGGCGACATGGTATTGGATCCCTTTTTAGGCTCCGGTCAGGTGGCAGTAGTTGCAGCTCAATCCGGGCGCAGATATGGCGGTTTTGAAATAGTACCAGAGTATTACCAGTTTGCCAAGGAGCGCCTGGAGACAGGCACTTACTAGCCCATCTTGTCCCGGATTGCCTGCCGTAGATCATCATCACTAATATTGCCGGGATCTATCCCGACAGAGCGGGCCATGGCCTCCAGCTTGGCCCTCTCATCATCTACCGGACCGCTCACCCGTATGTTGTTATTATTGGTCAGCTCCTCTACAACACTCTTCTTTGCACTCTCAAACTCCGCCACCGCCTTTCCCAGCTTGCGCGCCGCGGCAGGCATCTTGCCTGTACCCAGTATAAGAATGAGTGCAACGAATATGACAATTACCCATTCGGCCCCCATTATGTTAAGGAAGAGCCATTCCAACACAAGCGGTATAATAATAATGAAAATTAAATCTATGTCTTGCGAGCCGCGACCATTATTGCTCCACCTAGCATGCCCTTCTGGATATACACATCACTATATTTCTCCAGCAGTAAAGATTCCAGTTTTTTATTATGTGGCCACCTCTTGTAGGTATCATACAGTGTGGCGAACTTCCAGCCCAGCCGTCCTCCTGCTACCAAGGCCAGAAGTGGCAGTATGGCACACAAGTAAAAGGATACACCGGCGCGTATCATACTGTTATCGGGCTTGCCCAAGTCTACAACCACCAGGCAACCACCCTTCTTGGTTACGCGGTACAACTCAGATATGGCAACCCTCAAGTTTATGGCATCCCGCAGGGAATATCCGCACAGTACTGTGTCGAACATCTCGTTCTGAAAGGGCATGTGTTCAAATACACCGTTAGCCTTGTGGCGTACCGGTAGTTCACGGGAAGTTTGCCGCAGCATCGGCAGTAATGGATCATACAGGGTTATGGAGAGATTGTCATACATAGAAGATGCCGTCTTTGACATGTTCCCAAAGCCGGATCCCGCATCCAGTACCTTGTAGCCGGTATTCACCCGCCCCCTTATGCCCCGGGTACGATACTCTGAATCCTTGCCCAAGGATATGTAGGAGTTCACCCGATCATAGACCGGTATTATATCCTCCAGTACGCCTATTACATGATCCCACTTCTCGGCCAGACCCAGAGTCAAGAAGATGCCGAGTAGGATTTCATCTCCGCATCGGTTATCCTCTCAAAGGTACGATCTTTGGTGGTTATGCGGGCCATCTTGATATTGTCAACACTGTTCTTGTTTACGGAATTCTTGTTTATGGCCGCGACAGTAAGAGAGGCTGCCTCCTCCAATGTCATGTCGAATTTGTAGTTCTTTTCTAGGAATGTGTTTATCTCATCAGATCTTGCACCAATGGCCACCGCTACATAGGAGGAGAAGGCGCCACTGGGGTCTGTAACATATACCAACTCTTTTTTATCCACACCAGCTATTATCAGCGATACTCCGTTGGGGCGCACTCCCGCATATTGTGTAAACTGTAATGATATATCCGCAAGATGCTTTGCTACTACCTCCACATCGGCCACCTCGTCATATGAAAGAACATTACCCTGAGCAAAGAGTTGTGCATTCTCAACCATGACACGAGCATCGGGAATATAACCGGCCGCGGCTACGCCTATGTGCTGGTCTACCTGGAATATCTTTTGCGTACGGTCGGCGGTCTGTAATGACAGGGGTTTCTCTTCCACTGCCATTATCACGCCCTCCCGGCTAACCAGACCCATGGCAACATTCCCGCGCTTTACTGTCTCTTCTGCATATTCCACCTGATATATACGACCATCAGGCGAGTACATGGTAGGAGTCATATCATACCCACGGGAGCTGGACATCAAGGCTGTTTTACATGCATGACCTAGTTAATTTAAGGGTATAGCGAGTTCCATGAGTAACCGGTTATAGGTCACTAGGTAACCGGTTGTGTGAGTTCACCTGTGTCTAAATTTACGCATAACTGATCGCGACAGTTAAAGAACCGGTTCTTTTGTGCATAAGATTCCGGAATGTAATGTATGAAAAGTCGGTCCGCTAGTCATTGGTATCTCGCTCCATCCATTTTGCATCATTTGCCCTAATTGTCTGGGTCGCCTTTTTATTCCTGGAGTGGTGTTTCGCCGTTATCTATCCAGTGAGAAGTGCAACCTTCTCTCATTGTAGTAGTCCACATAATCCCGGAGACTGTCATGATGTCATATCTCATTGGACTCTTAAATAAGAGTCCCCTCGTCCTCAATCGTTCTGTGGAAGCGCTCCAGTTTGCCATTTGTCTGTGGATGATATGGTCTGGAATTGATTAGTATGATGTCTTGATCCAGCAGTTCTTCCTAGAATAGTGGGTTTCCAGTTCTTTTTGCCCTTTTGTTGTACTACGAAACACGCGCCGTTATCAGAGATGCAGGGGCGCCGAATCGTTTCATTGCCAGTCTCAGTAATAGAACGGTGTTCTCTGAGGTTGCATGCTAGAATAGTGCCGCTCCGACTATACACCTGGATGCATCATCTATGAGATTCAGTCCCCCTGAAGCGCTCATCTTTTCATGACATGCCAGTGCCACATTGCATTGGAATATTTACGCTCATATCGTACTCACTCTGACTTTGCAGGTGATGATCCTGCTGTACCGTTCTTTTTCATTATGCGATATACTACGCGATATGTATTCTGTCTAAGCCTCTTTGCAATACGTACTACTCCGGCGGGGTCCTTGCTGTATGCTTCAGTTATCATTCGTATCTGGGTGGCGGTGATTGGTATCATGGGCCTGCCCATCTTTACTCGAGTCGTTCCCATTCTCTGGTTCACAATCTTCGTACGTGTCTTGTTTCAGGTCTTGAGCTATTTTGGTGGAGGTAACGTCTCTTTTGCGCTGTCTTACTATTGATTTCTCTGTTATTCTCTTTACCATATGGCTTGTGCAATCTGAACTACTGTACGCCGGATCCTAAGCGGACTTACTTTTCGTACTATTGACATAAGATTCCGGAAGACGTGAACTCATACAACCGGTTAGGTCACCCCTGTGCAATCGCTTAAAATACACAGCTAACATACCTATTCCTGCTTTTTCAGTGATGATACCTCACATATAGCGGCCACCATAAGTCCTCGGGTAACAAATCTACATTTGTCACATACAATCCGTCTTACATGTCAAAGAATTATGGTGTTTGGTGTATGCCCATGAATTCACCGTCTAGATGTATGATCTTTAACGCGACCTAAACGGTTGTATGAGTTCACCTGTGTCTAAATTTACGCACAACTGTTCGCGATAGTTAATGTGATTTGTGCACAAGTTCTGCTAATTTATCCGGATTATGATACTTAAAGATAACCACGACATACATGTCCCAGTACTGATTTGTTGACTAGTATCCGCGCGTATTTTTATACATGCGATAGTAGATGTGGTAATGACATCCGGGACAGCTGGTACCATTCTTGAAATGATACGGAAACAAAGTCGTCATCCCAGGGAGAAGGGTGACTCATTTGAGAGACTCTGGATGGGAATAATGGAGCAGTCGCCAGAGTTCGAAGTAGAACAACAATGGCAATGGAGGGATTATCCGGACCGTGGTAGTCATTCCCACAGTGATGAAGGGATAGATATTGTCACTCTATTAAAAAATGGTAAGAAGGTAGCGATTCAGTGCAAGTGTTATAATGAGAATGATTACGTGAATAGAGAAGAAATCAACTCATTCTTGACAGTATCTGACAAGTTCGATATGCGCTGGATTGTTGCTACATGTAAGTGGGGGAGAAATGCAGAGCAAGTAATTGAAGGAAGGACTATTCCAGTCAAGCGCATTGATTTTCATGATTATGATGACGTCATCATAAATCAACCCAAGACAGAAAAACCGAAACGTATTCCATTACCACTACAAGAGAGCGCCATCAAGGCAGTTGTAACACGATTAAGTGATGGTGAGGATAGAGGTCAGTTAATAATGGCCTGCGGGACTGGCAAGACATTCACCTCACTCAGAATAGCTGAGCAGCTTGTGGGGGGGGGGGGTTCCCGGAACATACTATTCTTGGCACCCAGTATCGCCCTAGTATCGCAGGCGCGCCGGGAATGGCTACGCCATTCCACAAGAGTGATTAATTCACTAGTCATTTGCTCGGACAAGACGTCCGGTGGCAGGGGTGAGAGTGATGATATTATGGTAACGGAGATGATATGTGATGTTACAACGAATCCAGAAATTATATCAAATCACATGAAAGGTATCGGGATCAACGTCTTGTTCTGTACGTACCAATCGCTGGTTAACGTCTCAAAAGCACAGCTGGAAGGAGGCGCACCGTCATTCGATATGATGATAGCTGATGAGGCGCACCGAACTACTGGTGTTGAAAGGGATAACGGCTTCCACATGTTACATGATGACTCCAAGATAAAAGCAGAAAAGAGGCTCTACATGACCGCTACGCCTAGAGTATACACTCCCAAATCCAAGAGAATGCTGGAGAAGAAGGGTTACTTAGTACATGACATGGATGATCATGAGAAATTTGGCGAGGTCTTGCATAGACTGACATTCAAGGATGCGGTTTCAAATGAGATGTTATCAGATTATAGAGTCACGATAATGCGTGTACGGGATGATTCCGTGATACACGACTTTTATGACAAATACCTGCTTGAGACTAATGACGAGAAAGATCGTGTAATAGAGTATGAGGATGTGGAGAGACTGGTTGGTACGGCGTTGGCCATTAACGGGATTACCGGTGAGAATTCCAAGAATGAGCGGCTGAAAAAGGTCTTGGGTTTTGCCAATAGCCGCAGGCGTTCCAAGGCATTCTGTGACTTGCTGAATATGCCTGACTTGCATGATATCGTGAAGAAACGACTGCAAAATTCACCAATACCGCATAGAGTAGTTCACATTGACGGCAAGTCAAGCGCACTAGAACGGAACAAGGCATTGCGGGAACTGGAACGCGCTGATGAGAAAAACCCGCAAATGATCATGAATGTCAAATTATTCACCGAAGGCGTAGACGTTCCCTCACTCTCTGCGGCGGTATTCCTGGAACCAAAGGGTAGTATGGTCGATATCATACAGGCTGTTGGTCGTGTAATGAGAAAGTCGGATGGCAAGCAATTCGGCCACATTATCATACCGGTTCCCATTCTTAATACTGATGACGTGGCCGGGGAGCTAGAAGCCAAGGACGGCTGGACATCAGTGGGACGTGTTCTGCAGGCTTTGCAGTCTCATAACGAGAGGCTACCGGATGATCCACTACGTTTTGTGAACATAGTTGACTCTGGTGACCCCAAATTCTCAAGCAGTCCTAATATAACGGGCATTCAGGACAAGCTGGAGTTAGGAGAGCTAAGCGAGAAATTCTATGCCAAGATTGTCTCCTCATCTGGACTAGCAAAGCCGGGCCAGAGGGTGACCGATGAAATAACGCATGCTGTTACACTATCTGGTAGGGCATTCCAGAAGCGTGGGCTGGGTGAGAAGCTGGCTGACATTCTAGGACTTTCAATCAATGATGGAACGGGCAGTGCGAATGTCTGCAAGATTGCCGCGCTGTTAGTCATAAATGCGTGCTTGTTACACCGCCGTCTCCAGGGAAACATCCCCGGCATTCAAACACTTGGTTCTATTAATGGCTCCTGTGAGCCACGGGAACGATTACAGGAGTCATGGAGAGTGATACTGGAACGGGATTTTGCACCCGTTTTCGAACCCGCCCTGAGTGTTCTTGAATCACTCCCAGTCCAGGATAGAGAGATAAGAAACGCGCTATATAGAATCATAGACAGTGCCGATGCCATGGCCGACTCACTGAATGATTTGGGGTATGATCATGCAGGGCCACTATACCACAAGATATTGGGGACAGCCAAGAGTGATAGTGCGTATTATACAAAGAATGTTTCTGCGTTAATGTTAGCTAGACTCGCATTTAATGAGTCATTCATGGACTGGAGTGATAAAGACAAGGTGACTAGTCTAAGAGTGATGGACCCCGCATGTGGGACTGGCACTTTACTGATGGCTGCACTAAAAACGATAAAGGAGCGGGCTAATGATGATAGCTTGCATGGCAAATTAGTAGAGGATTCCATTTGTGGCCTTGACATAAACAGGCATGCCGTTCAGTTGGCCGCGTGTAATCTTACACTGGGGGCGCCCACCGTCAATTACAAGAGAATGAATTTGTTCACAATGAGGCACGGGCCGCAACCGGATAAGAGTGTGAAGGCCGGTTCTGTGGAGATATTGCGCTCTGTTAGTGATCGGGATGTATTACGCGCATTTGTACAACCATTACGGGATGTGAGTGATGTAGGAGCTCAGCAGGTAGACAACGGAATGGAGTCATTCCAGATACAGAACCTGGATGTGGTTATCATGAATCCGCCTTTCGGTAATAGTGGTGTTAGGGGAAAGAAATTCAATAATGATGTGGTCAAAATGATGCAAAGAAATGAACTAGACATAAAGGATGATCTATCTAGACGGGATCCGGATGCCGGAAATGTTATAGATTCGAATGGTATGACTACATTCTTTGTCCCACTTGTAGACAGGCTGATAAACAGGAGTGTTGGTACGCTTGCAACAGTTCTTCCCACCACTGTCTGTATAGGTGCGTCCGGGTCATCACAGCGGCGGTTACTGGCGAACCGGTTCCATGTTGAGAGGATAATAACTACACATGATCCAAAACATGTCAATTTTTCATACGCGACCGACATTAACGAGAGCTTGATGGTTTGTAGGAGGTTCAACGGTGATGAGAAACCCCCAACAGAATTCATATCGCTAAGTAAGATGCCAGAGAATACCAAAGAGGCGGTAGAGGTAGCTGATGCCATTGCCAATGGAAATTATGGTAGTGTTTGTTACTGGCCAAGTGAAAGAATGATGAATGGTGACTGGTCACCGGCACAATGGTATGATGTAGAAATACCCGAAATCATTTATGAGTTGGAAAAATCACCACTACTAGAAAGAATCGGTTCTTCATATAATATAGGACCTGTCGGCCAGGGCATACGTGGCACATATGAGGAGTGTGAACAAGGTGAACACGGCGCTGTAAAATTATTCTATTACATCAATGTTGATATTCGAAAGACCATACGGGGCAATCCTGACTCGTGGCGACGACCCAAACAGGGTATGGAAAGCGCCGCTCAAAGATATTGGAAACAACGTGGCCATTTACTTTTGGCTACACGATTCAGAACAACCAGCAGCCGTATTTTTGCACTATATACGGATCAGCCCTCAATTGGGAGTGCATGGATACCTGCTGGTGTTAAGGATGAGTTTACGGCAAAAGCGCTTGCCATCTGGTTGAATTCCACACCCGTTCTAATGATGCTTTTGAACCGTCGTAGTAAGACACTAACATACCCCGCATGGTCACTGGTTCACCAACGAGAGATACTAATACCCAAACCGGACAATCAGTATTGGAATACATTATATGATACATATGAGAAAATATGTGATAGAGAGGTTCTACCACTGAAACAGGCGACAGTGTGTCCAGTACGAAAAATGATAGACGATGCAGCTGCTATCGTTCTCGGTATAGAACCGGAAGTAATAGAATGCTGGCGCGAGAGATTAAACAGGGAACCTACCATAAGTAACAAATCAGTAGAGTCTACTATCTAATTCTAGGTCTGTTCTAGTATGGTGAGTTACAGTATAAGTTCACCTGTGTCTAAATTTACGCACAACTGTTCGCGACAGTTAAAGAACCGGTTCTTTTGTGCACAAGATTCCGGAATCAATAGTACGAAAAGTAAGCCGCTTAGGATCCGGCGTACAGTAGTTCAGCTTGCACAAGCCACGAAAGGCTATGGCAAAGAGAATAACAGAGGAATCAATAGTAAGGCAGCGCAAAAGAGACGTTACCTCCACCAAAATAGCTCAAGACCTGAAACAAGACACGTACGAAGATTGTGAACCAGAGGACGGGAACGACTCGAGTAAAGATGGGCAGGCCCATGATACCAATCACCGCTACCCAGATACGAATGGTAACTGAAGCATACAGCAAGGACCCCGCCGGAGTAGTACGTATTGTAAAGAGGCTTAGACAGAATACATATCGCGTAGTATATCGCATAATGAAAAAGAACGGTACTGCAGGATCATCACCTGCAAAGTCAGAGTGGGTACGCTATGAGCGTAAATATTCCAATGCAATGTGGCACGTAGACTGGCATGTTATGAAAGATGAGCGCTTCAGGGGACTGAATCTCATAGATGATGCATCCAGGTGTATAGTCGGAGCGGCACTATTTGGGCATGCAACCTCAGAGAACGCCGTTCTATTACTGAGACTGGCAATGAAACGATTCGGCGCCCCTACATCTCGGATAACGGCGCGTGTTTCGTAGTACAATAAAAGGGCAAAAAGAACTGGAAACCCACTATTCTAGGAAGAACTGCTGGATCAAGACATCATACTAATCGATTCCAGACCATACCACCCGCAGACAAATGGCAAACTGGAGCGCTTCCATAGAACGATTGAGGATGAGATATGGCATTATGACCGTCTCCGGGATTATGTAGACTACTACAATGAGAGAAGGTTGCACTTCTCACTGGATATAGATAACGGCGAAACGCCGCTTCAGGAATAAAAAGGCGACCCAGACAATTAGGGCAAATGATGCAAAATGGATGGAGCGGGATGCCAATGACTAGCGGACCGACTTTTCATACATTACAATTGCTGGGCGCGATCCATTATACTAGTATATAAGATCGAAGTTTTTAACTTTTATCTTGCTTCAAAGTACCATATTTAGCTGCACACAATACCATATTGACATGCCAAATTAACCACCCACTTGGGGGCGCGCAAATAGTATGAGTTCACGTCTTCCGGAATCTTATGCACAAATCACATTAACTGTCGCGATCAGTTATGCGTAAATTTAGACACAGGTTAACTCATACGCTATATGATCGCGTACTGATTCTGTGTGACAGAGTGTATTCAAGATTATGTCATGAAGCTCTGAATAATGTGGTGCACATTTGATTAATTACACTCCAAAAATCTAGGTAAATACCAAACAAAAAAGTATAATAATATACCTAAAACATCACAAATATGAATAAGAGCATAATTTTCATGACGATATGTGCGCTATTGGCGTGCGTTTCTGTAACAAGCGCCACTGCACAGACTGATGACGCCATGAATGATGACATGGTGCTATCGGGCGATGTTGAAATTGCAACTCTAAACCCGATAACAGGGGAGTCTGCCTCTACCGGTATCCAGACTGATGCGGCAGCCGCGCTGGCAGTAAATGACTTTAATAACTATCTGGATGCTATAGGGCAAACGTGGCAATTTGTCCTCACTAGGGAAGATAACGCAAGCAGCCCAACCATAAGCTTTGAAAAGATACAGAGTATAAAAGCCAAGGGGATAGATATTATCATAGGACCCACAAGTAGCGGAGTCGTATCGTTGATCAAGCCCTATGCGGATGTAAATAATATGATGCTGATCAGCTGTTGCTCAACTTCGCCTGAATTAGCCATTGCTGATGATAGTGTATACAGAATGGTACAGGATGACACGATACAAGGCAAGGGAGTAGCCAAGTTACTGGAGGCAAGTGGATTTGAGACGATGGTGCCCATATGGCGCGGTGATAGCTATGGAAATGGGCTTGTGGGGGAGACCAGAAAAAGTTTTGAGGAACGCGGTTTTATCAGCTATGACGGAATACAACTCAGTCCCGGCCAGAAAGAATTCTCTGCCGAGGTAGCGTTCTTGGCAGATCAAGTGCAGACGGCAGCAGATGAATATGGACAGGACAAAGTGGCTGTGTTTATGGTCGAGTTTGATAATGCCATATCGTTAATGCAGACTGCGGCCGATTACGATATACTAAGCTCTGTGCAGTGGTATACGGCAGAGGGTTTTGTGTCAAATCCTGATATCAATGACCCCATAGTTAGAGAATTTACTGACAGCGTTCAGTTGACTGGTTATCTGCCCGATGTATCTCGAGATGACTATCGTATAAAATTGCATCTGGCCGATGCCACAGGAATCCCGGAACCGACAACATTTGTGTATGCCGCTTATGATGCTGTCTGGCTAGTTGGTCTCTCCATTGCTGAGGCGCAAAGCGCCGAGGTATCTGACATCAAGGCTGTAATACATGAGGTTGCTGCAAATATGCGCAGTAGCGGAGCAGGTTCCCTTAATGAAGCGGGCGACTTGGCTCTAGGAAATTACGTCGTATACAAGACTGAAGGCGGGCAATGGGTTCCCACCGGTGAAAGATACGTTGGCATTACTGATACAATGGAGAATATGCAGAATCAGACAAATCATCAGTTCTCTAAAACATAAAATGTACAGAATCTACTGCCAATATCTAGGAATAAATTCATCATAATTTTCGTTGTAAAACAGTCGTTTTTAGTCTAAAAGCCGGAAAAACATGTGGGGAATCACAATAATGTGCCCCACATGAAACTGTTAACGACTAGCTGATGAATAGGGAAACATACACCCGACGACATCAGAACATGACGGATCTTATTCCGGTGCTGGTAGCAGTCCGAAGGGATCCTGATCCCGACTAATATATGACCTTTGTGTTTACTATGGCACAAGCCATCTGAAACTCTTCATATCTATGGTTCCAAGATATATGTCGGACATTCTAGTTGACATTTTGATCTTCCCTATACTTTGCTCTACCTTTATTCTGGTCTTGTTTATACGCGCGTTGTGTTTCCTCTGCTCTTCTGTTAGTTTCTCATGTTTGGATCTCTTGAGCGGCTGGATAGATATGATTCCCGGTAATATCTTTTCTATACCCACAAATCCCAGATCCGTGTACAGTTTTACCTTCAATCCGGAGTTCTTTTTGATCATGGCCTCAAATAGTAATCCTAGACCATTTAGCTTTGCCATGGACTGCTTTAGAATACTAAAATCGTGCGTACTACCATCAAAGGCGTCGCTGGTCCATATTGTGGCCCCGTGAATATCGGTCAGTATTAGTATGGTGTATCCGTGTGATTTCTTTTTTCCGGAGTATTGACTTTTTTGTTTCCGGGGGTCTATGGGACGCACCGTCCGTACTACAGTACCATCCAGTATCAAAGGTATGACGCCATCCTCCTCTGCCAGCATGTTCGTGATATCCTCGTTGGTTTTTGCCGCACCTATGGCCTCAGTTATCTTCACCGGTGATGCCAGTGCTTCCTGTACCGGTTTTGATAAGACGCTGACATAGCGACTCACCGTGGACTGGTTCACTCCAAATTCCACTACTATTTCAGCTTCGGTCATTTTTGATCTGGCCCTAGTAGCATGATGAAAGAGCAGCTTGCGTCTGGACCCCGGTTCGGCTGAATTCGCATCTAGATCCTTGAATAGTAGAGTCTTTTCGTGATTGCCTATGTTTTTTGACACACGACTGCAAATGGTATGAGTTCACGTCTTCCGGAATCTTGTGCACAAATCACATTAACTAGAACAACCTGTTCCATCAGTTGTGCGTAAATTTAGACACAGGTGAACTCATACTGCAAATGTACCAGAATGCCTCGATTGTCAACAATGCAGTGTCATGCATCTTTTTGTGATCCTTTACTGTGTTTTCCAAATTTACATAATGGCGTACATCATCCGGATCAGCCCTCTCTTTGATCATCTTGTGAAGATATGCATCATCTTTCATGTGTGGTTAAGTTTGCAGGTGACTCTTCCAGTTCCTTGATCTTCCTATCTCTCTCTTCCAGCTTTTTATCCCTCTTTTTTATCCCCTTATGTGCGCGTTCAAGACTCACTTGAAGATGCTTTATCTCTTCAGTGGGTGTCTTAAATTTGGGCATCATATTTGCTGGAATAATTCCACTTAGAAATGTTTTGTTTTGGAAATTGATGATTTGTCTGATTCTGCATATTCTACAATAGACCTTGTATGAGTTCACGTCTTCCGGAATCTTGTGCACAAAAGAACCGGTTCTTTAACTGTCGCGATCAGTTGTGCGTAAATTTAGACACAGGTGAACTCATACCAATTTTTATCTTTCCAGATTGTGTGTATGAATTATGCCAACCGTCGCGATTAACGCTAACACTTTGTATGAGTTCACGTCTTCCGGAATCTTGTGCACAAATCACATTAACTGTCGCGATCAGTTGTGCGTAAATTTAGACATAGGTGAACTCATACAACACTTTACCAAGTGTCCAGTATGCTTGCCAGCCGTGACCGGGTAGTATCACAATATTTCTCGTTTACATCAATTCCCACATAATTGCGTCCGGTACGTCTTGCCACAACACATGTGGTACCTGCTCCCATGAATGGGTCTAGAACTGTATCTCCCCTGAAACTAAACAATTGCAGGGCGCGCCGTGCCAGCTCTTCTGGAAACATGGCGGGATGCCCGTATGATTTCATATTCCTCTCAGTCCCCACGGACCATTTTCCATAAACCCATTTCTTGAACGAGTCACCGTCAATGTCTATGTTTTCTGAAATTCCCTTCTTCTTTAAACTGCCCTTGCAAAAGATCTCCAAGAATTCCCATGTATATTTCAGGTATGGACTGGACGGACTTTTCCAGCTTCCCCATGACGTATACTTGCAGTTGTAGTTGTTCTTTTCCCATATTATCTCCCCGCGCCATATCATCTTTCTTTTGATGAAATGATTAGTTATGATATGGTGATTTGGAATGTAGTCCGAGAATAGCGGTTGTACATCAATTATAATCCTGCCTCCGTATTTCAACACCCTAATGCATTGATCAAATATGGCGAATAGTTTATCAAAATATGACTCCCACTGCGCCGCATCCTCATATTCTCCATAATTTAGGCCAAAATTGTAAGGAGGAGATGTAAAAACCAAATCAATACAGTTGTCTGGTATGTCTTTTAGTAATTCTTCACTATCGCCACATAGTATGGAATTCCGGAATTTGTCGGGAATATCCATGTTATTATCTACAAATTCGTTATTGTCGGCGTAGTAATGCTTGCCGCGCTGCGCCTCTTTCTTCTTTCTATTTTCTGCCTTTCTCTCTTTGTTGTAGCCTACGAATAGTCGCTTGTTACCATTCATTGCATAGCCTCCAATCTTTTCTATACTGGCCAGAATGGTATTGGCTATGGATCCTTGCTCTGCACTTATGAACGGCTCCAGATGTGTTTTGAGATCATCCATGTCCACCTGATGCATGTGTACCCTGACAGATTGGTCATCATATGTTACGTGTATGTCATCTTGGCTAAAATGGCTATTCACAAATTCGATCACCGTTTTGTTGTGTACTGTTGGTGATATGGCTATTTCTATTGTCTTGTATTTTGAGCGACTATAAGTAGCAAAAAAGTGACTCATATTATATAACTACTGCATTGCCTTCTTTATACAGTGCGCGTTATTCGGGCATGTGCGATCCCATCTGGCCTGTACATACCGGAACTGTCTTGGCGTAAATTTGTATGAGTTCACGTCTTCCGGAATCTTGTGCATGAATCACATTAACTGTCGCGATCAGTTGTGCGTAAATTTAGACACATGTGAACTCATACGTAAATTTCGCTAGGGGTATCTGTCTACGTTTTTGAAGTGATAAATTGTATGGCATAAGTTCATGTTTCCATTATGTTACTAAAATCATACCAATTGTTACAATTGGCGTTCGTGAATCAAAGCATGGATAAACCACTTGAAGGTACAAGACTATTCTGTACTGAAAAGCATACGCTAGACAGAGGAGATTATGCATATTGGAGTGGACCCTATGTTTTGATAACGTTTTTTGTGGTTTTCTAAGAACAGATATCTGCTTCCGTTTTGGACGATATATTGCTTCATTCGGAGAACTCTGCGGGAGGGACGTATCCCAGTGCCGAGTGTATCCGGGAGTGATTGTAGTCATGATGTGCGGCTTTGATGTGATCCAGCGCCCCCAGGTAGTTCTCAAAATCATTCGGCCAAACGTTCTCAGCGTCTTGTGGAATGACTCGATTCTGCTGTGGTGCGTTGACATAGATATAGTCAATTTTGACCCCCAATATTTTGGCGGCCTGTCGGAAGCTGCGACTGGTGTACTGGGATCCATTATCAACCCGGACTGTCAGTCTGGATACATCCGGTTTGTGAATAGCTATTACGTCAGTTAGTGCAGTGATGGCATGGTTGGTCGTTGCAGGTATGAGTTCACGTCTTCCGGAATCTTATGCACAAATCACATTAACTGTCGCGATCAGTTGTGCGTAAATTTAGACACAGGTGAACTCATACCGTTGCAGTTCTCTCGAAGCTGTATGATAACCATTCCCTTGTGTAGACATCCAGTACGTTGAAGCAGTAACACCAGCCTGACTCGCCACACCATTGACATGCCCGCCTCCCAGAACTGGCCGGGGCGGTGTTGTCAAACTCTTGTTGGAGCGTATTATCTGCGATTTGATCTTTTTTGGTATGGGTTCACCTGTGTCTAAATTTACGCATAACTGATGGAACAGGTTGTTCTAGTTAATGTGATTCATGCACAAGATTCCGGAAGACGTGAACTCATACTTTTTTTTGGCGTGATCCAGCCCTTGATACGGTATAGTCTCTGGATTTTTTAATGGTTTACCGGAATGTTATTGTCCCGGGCAAGCTGGGCGGCCATTCGGCGCGTTCCATAGGAGGGGGCGTTTGTGGGCGATCTTGAGTATATGGGGCCAACTGTATCATCATTCGTCATCTGTGTGTGGTCTTTCCTGTCTGTTACCGGCTTTTTGTAGTACAGCTTGTTCCTGTACACCTCGCAGAGCTCCAGTGCACGGACTACCCCGGTGGTGTCCTTGATCTCCTTGAGTATCTTCAGTTTGGTTCCCCCATCATTGTTTTTTTAAATGCGTTGTTAACAGGCGTCAGCTCGCCTACTGAGATTATCGTTCTCTTGTAACACCTTTTTCATCTCGGAGTTTTAGAATCTTGGATTCCTGTCCAATCCCCCAGAACCGGCCTTGAGGAATCTCTCCCTCCACATGTATAGCGTCCGCGGTGATATGTTGTGCCGCCTGCAGATCTCTGCGGTGACCACTGTCGAGTCTAATGACCTTCTCTTCCCGACTCCATTGGTGTTTCTTGTCAACCATGCTCTCTTGAATCTAAAAAGTGTGCATTGAGATCTATTCTCAATTCTATGGGGTCCAGGCCAATACCACTTTATGATTTGCGCCTTGCCGGTCATCATGTTACCATAACGAAGAATGAGGGCGCCAGTACATTATTCCCGGAAGAGGGTCCTGACACGCTGGTTATACGCACAGAGCCGGACGGTCAGTTCAATAGAAGCGACGCAAAACAGCCTTACCAGAACCATAACCGTCACTGTTGCCGAGGATGATGAGTCATCCCATAGGTACGGTGGCATCATGACTACACTGGGTGATAGTGACAACTTGTCAATACGACTGAGTAACATACTGCCCGCAGGCTATGTCTCTGCATACACTCATGACCTGCAGGGTGAAAGCGAGATACTTGGATACGGCATAGTCCAGACCACGCTACTGCTGGGACCGGAGCCAGACGGGCACTTTTGGCTTAGCGAGACATATCCGGACGGAGCGACCCATGACGTATCCATACATGTATAGTCGATAAGTGCGCCCGCCTACTCCCAGACTATTGTATCACTAAGGAATACCAGCTCCACATTTACGATTCAACTATCGGGCATAATTCCCCCCAGCTACACTACTGTAACACTATCCGGAAATGAGGGCCAGAGCAACGTAACCGGGGACAGTATCATGGTCCACGCGGAGCCGGATGGGCTATTCCATATACTGGCAACATACGGTTCGGGCAGGGATAACCTTGATCATTCCCATTGTGGTTACACTTGATTAGCCATACATGAATGGCATATAAGATATGGTAGCGCATGACCGTACCGGCAACTCAGTACTATCATGATAATTTCCATACATCTCTTGATAACATTTGCCACATCCAATCTCTGTCTTACCACGGACTTGACGATCAAAGTTATACAACAAACTCGTGGATAAATCGGCAAACGCCCACTTATCTATCTGAGAGTATGTGGCATGTGACCTGTGATTATAATTAATCACAGCGGGGGACAGACCTGCAAAGTCACTTGATGGCTTGCCTATGTTTTGCGCTTTTTGGCATGACTCAATTACAAGTACCGGCTATGAAATATCATCATGACTATCACAGAGGATGCCCAAAAGTATGCCATTATGATGCATGGCCAGCAGGCACGCAGGGGAATTCTGGTCATAGATCATGTACGGGAGGTAGTAAATGTACTGCACCGGGTTGGAGTCTCTGAGCCAGCAATAATCGGTGCCGGTTGGCTGCATGATGTAATAGAGCACACTGATGCGGATATGGAAGATATTACATCACGGTTCGGGCCAGACGTTTCAGCATGGGTTGAAGCACTCTCCAAGAGCAGGCATTTACCCTCCAAACAACGGGAGGCCCAGTATGTTAGGCAGCTGCATGAATCTCCCTGGCAGGCACAGGTAATCAAGCTAGCCGATATTGCAGTAAACCTGCAACATATCCTGGACTCGGATTCCCCGCCATCACTTATACGCGACAAGGTAGCGCAGCTGAGATCATACATGGAAGCCATAAGGCCGGGACTGACAGTGGGGTGGGTTCCTGGGCTACCACGCATATGTGCACAAGTGAATCAGCAACTGGCATCGCGCGGCCAGGGACTCCCATATTGGACAGAATAATTAATATATTTATACTAAAATGGTCTTATTTTTAGTTTGATTTTATAATTATAATATACATACAATTTCATTATTATATCCCTATATTAAAGATAAATTTAATAATATATCAATATGATACAAATTATGTTAGTTATATACGAGGAATCTGCCAGTATAAAAAACATCATTGTCATAACCGCAGCGCAGGCTACTGCCCTGAGTGACAAAACACGAATGGATATGCTAAAGATGCTGTATCACGACGAGATGACCGTTTCACAGATACACGACAAGCTGAGCGAGTCCGGTCGTGAAAAGACCATGACTACTACAAGACATCACGCAAAGATTCTGGAGGGTGCAGGACTGATTCAGGTAACCAAACTAAAGACAGTTCGGGGTGTGGTGGCCAAAGAGTATGGGACAAGCTTCCGGCTACTTAACTACGAGTCTCCGGAGAATTTTGATAAAGAGTATTCGCGGCTTGTGGATAATACTGCCACAAAAGTAGACAAACTACTGCGCGGCTTGATATCCAAAATACCGCGCCCCAAGGATGCAGGGCATGACGAGGAATACTACCAGTATCTGGCATTAGAGATACTAAATCGTGCAGCAACAAAGTCGCTAGAGCCCGAAGAAAAGACTGTCCAGTAAACCTTGGCCAAAAGAATTTTCATTTATCTCGTTATGGTGTATCGGCGTCCCGGAATACTCCTGTGGAGTTTTTTGTTACTTGGTTTGCAGCACGATTTTGCTAACAAGTCATGCGGTTCTCTATTTGTAACCGTTTAGGTCGCACAGATGATTACAAGTTCGGGCGCGAGATTGTCAAGGTTACTGTGATAGCACGGACCGGTGTTCAAGTACTGAGTATCCAGTATCTGGAGTTACAGGGATCTATGCCGGGAGTGACCTAAACGGTTACTCACTATTCGTATAAGTTCACATCTTCCCAGATCGTGTGCTTTAATCATACTAATTGCCGCCATCTGTATTGCATAAATTTAGACATAGGCGAACTCATGCCTCCATTCTGTTCTGTCATGCCTTTGGGGTTGTAGAATGTGGTGGTTTATCCTGTGTCTGGGACGATGGGTGACGGATTTTCAATGATTCTATAATATATTATCATAATAATAGTGAATAAATGATTTTATGAAATAAAATATTTAATAATAACTAGAATATAGTAATAAAATACAAGTAATATGTATAAATGTAATTAAAATACAATTAGTATGAAGTTAATCATTCATGTTATACAATAAATTGTGGTTTCATGTGGGCCAAATACGCAGTACTACCAACAGATAGTGTAGTGAGTGTATGTTTCCGGCATTGGGATAACGTGTGCGCAAACCCGGTAAATGTCGTAGAGTGTGCTAGCAGTTGGTTATGCACACGATGCCCACGTCTAGTGAATTGTGTTCCTTGGCAGGTCGTACTATTACTTCGTATCGCTCGTCACTATCAAAGTGTACGTCAAACTGGGTGGTGCGGGATATGGAGTTTCCAGGTTGCAGTACGTCCCTTAGTAGGTCTTCCTGATGCAGTGTCCCGTTGCCATAAGATGGCCAGTGTCGTACTCCCAGTGAGTCAACAAAGTAGAACTGGCCGCCGCTGACTGCATGCTCCATGTCATCTAGGTTGTTCATGCCTATCCGTACTTTAACGAATGTATTTTCTGGCCGGAATTCCTCGTTACCATCATTGGTTCCCTCAAATATGACAGTATACTCAATGGGTCCCACTACTACAGGCTCGCCGTCATTGACCTCCAGTACGTTAGGCTGGTATATGATGTACGCGTAGAATGCAACAGCCATGGAAATGATAACGCCACCCATGACCGCAACAAAGACAACACTTACCATGATATCGAGCATAGTATTGAACACGTATAAACCAGTCGCTGTTGATACCGTGCTGGTATGCATTTGTTCCTGTTTAAATTCACGACGACGTATCACAATGATTAGCATGCTTAAAGCGCGGGATTGACGCCGTGAACTCGTATTGAACAGCAAGGCAACATACCATACTGTCGAGAATCGCCCCCTACCAGATTTTGTACTATGAATCAATTTGGGGTGGACCTAAACGGTTACTATACCAAACATATGATTAAACGGGTGGTTGATCTTGGAGCCTACCCATGCCTTTCTGGACAAGTAGTGTATCATTCTGTTCAATTATTGTATCGTTTTGCTTTGAGTTATGCTTTGCGTGATCTGAGATCATCGGTGCTCTTTACAACTTGGTGTCCTGTGATATTCTATTAGTGCCCCCAACATCTTCTCCTGACTCTCCAGCATCATTCTGTTATTCTTTGATATTTCCTTGAGTTCTTTTTTTTATTATTTTGTCCTCTACAAGAACGTCTAACTTGGCTGAACCGGCCATAATTGCACTGTGCATTTCCTTTTGCATATCCACCATTATCATCTTAAATGTAGAGAACTCTCCGGCAGCAGTACTGTATTTGACATGGCTATCTTTTACAAATGTGGGTTCATTCCTATTGCGGACAGATACAATTAGTGATTCCATGTAGGTCTTTCACCCTCGCATATGATCAATACCGAACCGTCTTCGAGATTCTTTATACTTCCTGTCAGCCCAGTTCGTCCTACAATAGCTCTCACGTATGCGCGGAGTCCTACGTCCTGACTACTCCATAGACTTGTATGGTATCTCTTTCTTTAGCCATACTTTATTAGCGCATTCATGTAATTTAAATTCTATACTATATAAATTCGAGTCAAGTGTATCAAAATTAGATTGTACTAAGATTAAGGCACTAGTGGGAAAATGCCTAGCAAAGTACAAAAACGATTAACAGATACACTACAAATCAAAGAAAAACATGGTCGAGCACCTGATTAAAAAGCTCACCGATACATCATCAGCAAGGGAAAGGGTACCTCAATTATAGTATGAGTTCACGTCTTCCGGAATCTTATGCACAAAAGAACCGGTTCTTTAACTGTCGCGATCAGTTATGCGTAAATTTAGACACAGGTGAACTCATACAGGGAAAGAGTACCTCAATTATATTCCGGGGAAATGGATGTCTCACAATCGGCAAATATACGCCGAATTCCGCAGGACCGGCAAGTATCCGGTTCCCGGACGCGCCAGCCGTCCCAGTATGGAGATCACACTTGAAGAAATACGACAGGTTCTGGATACTCACAAAGGGGAGCCGGTTGAAGTATTGCGTACAGCTGCCAGGCTCAGAGGAAAGATCAGTACCGGCGCATATGTTGTGGTATGGCACTGGTGACCGCCTCCCCCACAAAATCCAAAAAATGCAAGTGGGTGCGATATGAAAGAAAGCATTCCAATTCCCTGTGGCATGTTGACTGGCATATCATGAAGGAGCCCCGCTTTGAGTGTCTGATAATGGCTCCTCGCGTTGCATGTTGCCGCTCAACTATTCCGGGATGCAACGTCCGAGAATGCCATCACGGTATTACACAAGGTCATAATCCAATTTGTAACCCCGACAGCCATACTGCCAGATATCTTTGTGGGTGTACGAGGCAAGGTTCCAAAGAAGTGGAGGTCCACCATATTCGAGGATCTAAATCGTGGTATCGAGCTTATCAATAGCCGTCCCCGCTATCCCCCGATCAATGGCAAGCTGGGGTGATTTCGCCGGAGCATTGAGGATGAAATATTCCATTATGAACTCTTGTCAGTGTACTACAATGGTATGAGTTCACGTCTTCCGGAATCTTATGCACAAATCACATTAACTGTCGCGATCAGTTATGCGTAAATTTAGACACAGGTGAACTCATACCTACAATGAGATACGGCTTCACTTTGCACTTGATATCCATAATCTGGAGACCCCGCTCAGGGCATTCCATAACAGACGCGCATCAAGATAGAACGACTCAAAATGGATGGAGAGGGATACGGATGACTAAGCGACATAATTTCGATATGAAACACTCTATTAGATTGGTTTGCATCACTCTCATATTGTCATAATTGATTAGTTCTTCAGCATTCTTCATTAAACCATCTGCTTTTTCACGAAATTCACACTCTCAATCAAACTCCTGGCGGGGACCATCCATTACTGGTTTGTGATGCTTGCAGAATTTTGTTTCATGAAAACGCGCCTCAATTCGGAGCAGCCTAAACGACTACCACTGCTACTTTACATATGTCGGCGTGACTAATATATCACCGTATCCTAATCAATAATATGGCAACAACCCTGCCCGTAGAACCTGCTAATGCTTCTTCAATTGTGCCAACGACCATTCCGGCTACAACTATTCCACCCGGGGAGCGGATGGCAGCAATACGAATAATCCGAGATAGAATTATTCATGACTTTAATCCAGTGTCAATAATTCTGTTTGGATCCATGGCCAGGGGTGATCACAACAAGTACAGTGACATTGATATCATGGTGGTAATGCCAGAGAGCGCAAACACAAGGGTGGCAGGCCGCACTATATATGACGTCCATAATGGTTTGGGCGATGTGGACATGATAGTAACCACACCGTCGATCCTGGAGGCGAAATCACAATTGCGCGGTTCAGCGCAAAGAATGGCGTTACTGGAGGGAGTAGAATTGTACGGTAATCAAATACTAAAGTACCACCTAGATTATACCAATGATGTGGAATCCGGTTCAGTGTTTATGGGAAAATGCTCTTGATGATCTACAAACAGCCACCGAAAATGACTCTGATGCAAGAAACCAGGTAAAAGTACGTGCGTATTACTCACAGCAGGCAGCAGAAAAAGCTATGAAAGCGGCGCTGGCATGGTCCGGAATAGAGCCCATCCATGTCCATAAGCTGGAAGATCTTTATTCTCGTGTACCTACTAACTGGGGCATTAATGTATCCAAAACTGACCTTGAATCATTAACCGAGATGAATACAAAGTCAAGATATGGCAATATACCTGTAACAAAGTACGAAGCGGACAGCGCCTATGAGCTGGCATCCTACATCTGTAATATAATATACAGTGAGTCTGTCCGGCGTAGAAAAATTTGACATAGACACTCCGATCAATACATAATTCGGTTTAACCCTATCGCTATTATCATAAGTCTCTGGACATGTATTTCCTACATACAGTTACCATCTTACGTGCCGGTGACTTGTGTAACTTACTACACAAGTTTGTTACATAGCTGACTTTGACAGAATACAGGTTCCCCATGTCGTAATCTACGTTGCTGCCGCGTCCACCCACTCGTTGTACTTGGCTCCCCTCATTGTGATTTCCTGTACTGTGTTATCCTATTTCTGCGCCATTAATCCGTGCCAGAATAATCGTTTGAACGGGAACCGGTTCTATGATTATCTCGATTATCCATCGCCTGTTGTACCCTTTTGCCGCCTTCCAGTACTGCTCGTTTTCGGCCTTTTCCTAATCAGAAAGGCGGAAAATGGGCGATTCCGGGCTTCCTCCAAGACTACAAGTCCCCATGAGTCGCCTCTCCTTTGGTGGAATTTAGCTGAAGTGGAATGGTTGTCCGGATTCGATTATCCCTGTACAATTTCATGTTATCCCTGGACGTGTATGCGCCACTCGCAAGCAACTCGAGGTTGCATGCGCGCTTGTCATCATTATTCGGTAAGGGTGACACACCGTTAGTCATCGCGTTTCCGGGTGGTGGCTTATCTGTTGGTCCTGTCAGAGATGGCAACTGTTGCAATGGGTCCGGAACTTTCCAATTCCAGGGTGTGCTCCCTTTCCGGTTGTGGCTCTTCTGAATATGGACCCAGTACTGCATTGTTTAACATGCGCGTATCCCCAACCCACTCGCCGGTAACCGTAAATGCATATGCTCTCCCAGTCCGCGAGCACATGAATCGTATGAGTTCACCTGTGTCTAAATTTACGCACAACTGATCGCGACAGTTAATGTGATTTGTGCACGATTCCGGAAGACTTGAACTCATACCATGAATCCGCGCCTCTTTTTCCATTTGGCCCTTATCCACTCACCACGATTCAAGGCCGGTCGAGTCAACAATCATTGGCCCTCGTCAGCTTTTTGTCTGTGCCGACAATCATGCCATTCCCCTTGTCGATGTCAAGATCTTTTCCGTGTCTGTAGTGGAGTAGTGCGGGGTTTGGTGCCCTTCTAGTAGTCCTGCAAGGAATCCGGATACCTGCCTGTATCTCATACCTAATGCCGTTCTCAGTGTCATGTAACATGCCCACAGCATACTGGTAGGGAGCACCCTCTTTGTTATGGTTGGCCTTTTCAATCCCATGCATGGTTAAAGCTAAATAGCCTCCCGCTGGCCGTACTTGGCATTGTCGGTGAATACCATCAAGTTTGTTTAAAAAATCTCAGATATTAATGCTTGGATCTAATGCCTGCCACTGTGTGACGGAAATGTACAAATTTTTTCTTCAATACGATTTTCCTATCGAACTTGATTGAGTTATGCAACAAACTCAGGATATAGAAAAAGCCATAGATGATAACAAACAACAGGTCCTGGGCAGTATGCTGAAGGCTGCTCCTTTACAGTAGGATGTGCTCCAGTCACCGGTAACCATGAATGACCTTGACCGGGTGGTTGCCGGCAACCTAGTACAAGTAAAGCGCGCATGACACAAAATACACAATACGACTTCCGGTAATCGGCTTGTCAGAGTGACCACAGATCGCTACATGTTTACCATAAACGGCAATGATATGGAGTTCTGGTCTCCGGACAGCCCTGCATTTCCAGAATTTGAGCATACAAACAAGCAACCAAAACACAAAGCACTGGGTCAGTTACTTGACTCTATGGGAGTATGAGTTTAACCATCCCTGAATTGTGTATAAACTGAAAGATATGGAAACTTGCACATACAGCCATTGTATGAGTTCACGTCTTCCGGAATCTTATGCACAAATCACATTAACTAGAACAACCTGTTCCATCAGTTATGCGTAAATTTAGACACAGGTGAACTCATACCAGCCATTATGTGATAAAACAACACTGGTCATTAAATACCTCTTACTAATTCATTGCTAGCCATGAACAACTAACCCATCATGCAATTATATGCTCAGCTGTTTCTAAACCAGAATATGGGCCATTCTTTCTAAATTCGAATTTAGAAACATTATGCCCCGACAGGGTCATTTTACGTATCAGCAAGTATCCTAACAATGTGACATGAGCAACCTGCCAAGAGGGTTTGCTATTGGCGTTCCTTGTACCAAAGAATAATCAATATCACCATTCCACCCAGCCAGACTCCTATCCCGGCTGCGATGATGGGCCAAAACTCCCCCCACTCCCCGCCGAATCTCACCTCCAGAACAGCAAACAGAACCGTAATCATACCAGCTCCCGCTATGCCCATTCCCGTGCGATTAAGCCAGCCCATAAGACTAATCACGTGTCATTCCCTATATGACATCTCGTAAAATTTCCATACGCGGACCTAGTAATCTTGGCCAAAATCATATGGGTGTTAAGACACAAGATACATTCTAGATCGCCAAATGCCAAAACATACACGAAAGCTAAACCCCCCTCCGGGCATTTCACGATCGTGCACGATCCAAAATTGACCAAAAACCCAGATCAGAGGGGGGGTTTAGCTTTTACGTACAAATATGCAATGCAACCGTCAAAACATGTAGGTAGCTGGTTAGATGATGGGCCGGAGATGCAAACCCTGAACAAAAGCTAAACCCCCCCTAGTTGAAGAAGCTGCTGTGATCACGATGCCCAAAGATATTTGGTCGTACTCTTTTTCGTGCAAGACTGCCCGGTCTTGGGGGAGCAGGCCCCTCTCTATGGTAGTGGGCCGGATCCGCTCCGTACGAGTAACAGGATATGTTCTGTATACCCAAGGCGTGGACATCCTAGTACTATGTCTGTATATGTAGTGGGCTCCAACATTGCACAACACGTCCTGGCCTCCTGCTTTGTTGGCAAGAATCAGTGCGGAGAACTGATCCGCCACGTTCTCCACAAGACCGGTATTGGTATGTTGATGTCTAATATTACATGTCCTATCTAGTATCGTATACGTTGTCAAGTCCTCTACTTCACAGACTGTATCAACAACCTCCAGACAGTCTTCATTATGTTTGTGATACAGATCAAATTCATAGCATGTGGTTACAGTCCTGAGCTCCATCTCATAGTAGGCGTTGGCCTCGCCGCACTCTCTTACCTCTATTATCATGTGGCAGGTAAAAGGTCTCGTTCAGCCAGTCTGCCTTGCTTTCTAGAAAGTTCATCCTGTAGCAATATTTTGGCATCATGTGCTGATATGTAGTTGGACCTGTACAAGGGAATAAAGCGTCCGTTGTCGTCGTCAAAGACATGTAATGGGCATCCAACATTGGTATGTACCCGTTTCGCCGATATGCGTACGCCAGTGCCTCTTCTGGTGTAAGGATGCAATATTGTACTCGTCCAGCGATTTCATGTACGGCGTGTCGTACTCTTTTGCAGTTGACGTACTGGTGTAATAGACATACATATCAAACCGTGACATGTACTCGTCCAGCATATCTGGCCAGCTCATATGATGTGATGGGTATATCTTACAGCATCATGTACAAGTGTGATTCATGTACTACGCGCTGGCGTGAACAGGATTCATACCAAAGATATTACGATGCAGAAGTCATAACTGGCGGTTGGCGTCTTCCTAGTTTGTCATACGGCTGCCTTAAAGTACTGGGTTATGTCCGGGGGATCCGGTTTTGTGTGGTCCGGCTTGAATTCTGCGGGCAGTTCGGCTATTATATGGTCTGATTCAACTCCCACATATATGAGCCGCTCTATCATTATAATTACATCTTCCTCTGACATGTCTTTGCAGGGAAAGTTTACTATGCCACTGTCCTTGTCTGTGCGGATGTGGTAACGGTCTACAAACCAGCCCAGAGGGGTGCGACCATTTACCGTGTATGATATGTGGGGTATGTTATCAAATACCAGTATACCATTCAGATATAGTTTGGTGGTATCGGTCACTCTCTTACTACCTTTTTTCATAGTACCGAACCTTATCTTTTCTACGGTACCGAATTTACCTTTGGGCGCTCCCAGGTTGTAGCGTGCGCAGGTTTCATAGTTGAGGTGTAGGTCGGCCAGCTTGCGGCCCACATCCTCGAATGCCCAAAAGTCCGGGGCCATGGGGATGCGGGGCAGTTCCTTTGAGAGTGAGTTGGCGAACTTTTCCTTGTAGCCGGTATGATGGAATAAACCATAGATGTAGTAGAAGATGTCTATTTTTGTGATATTTTCATCATGGTAGTGTTCCTGGTATTGTTCCAGTGCAGAGTCGAGTATATTCTCGCCGAAGACGACCCTCCGTGTAGTAGAGGAATGGGAAGCATTGTCCATTGTATTGGACTTGGATGTCTGGTGTTGTATCGGTGATAAGCACTGAGAATTGCCCTTTTGGCTTATGCGTGATGATGATAGCGAGATTTTCTGCTCTCTCTCTCTCTCTCTCTCATGTGTGTATCTGCATATACGCGGAGGGGGAAGCATTGTGTGGGTGAAACTGAATTCAGATCTGGTATTGAGTCTGTTATAAGAGATGAAAATATCCCAGATGTTCCTTTATACGGAATACAAATTGAAAGGTTCTCTGAGTCACCCTTTGGAAAGAATTTTGGAATTTGATATGGTCTATGGACAAATGCTTTTGTCTCAAAATACACATATTGTTTAAAGAAGGGTCTATACAACGCTTTTCTCAGTAAGCTCTTATCAAATACTGACTTTGTGTTTAATCGGGCAAGTTTATGGGATAACTCTTCTGTCCACTTGGCTTGACGAGGATTCAATTTCGGCTCGTCTAGATTCTGCGAGTTACAATAGTCGATATGCTTTTTCATATTTTTGACAAGTTCTGTCTTGGATGAATTATACATCCAAACATCACGACCAGTTGCTATCCCCATAGAATATACTTTAAAGATGGCATTTTTGCTACCCTTTCTTATCTTTACCTCTTTACTTCCAATGGGCAGGTATTTTGAGAATTCTTCAATCCTCTGGTTCACCCAGTCGTGATATTTGTCTGGTTTTATAATCTGCCAGTCCTTTATTCCAGTAATAGATTTTAGGTCCCTTATAATCTTCAGTTTCTTCTCTCTTGTATGGTAATCCCCGATGTCTTTGTAATGGATGGTACAAGAGTGTTTGGCAGGGTTTTTCACTAGAATAGTAATGGCTACGGGGGCGCGGGAGCCGGAACCAAATATCTTACCGCCCTCTTTCTTGGAGGTCTCGCCTTGTGTCCTTTGGTTCCCTCTTAAATCAAAGCACCAGATATCAGTGAACTCCTCATACAATGAGGCACGAACTCCTGATGCAGCTTCAGATTTTATGAAACTCCCGTTTGTAACAAATGCTATAACGCCAGATTCTCCTATACGATCACTGGCCCATCGAAGGGCGCGGAGGTACGAATCATAAACTGATCGGATTAACTGCTGACCTTTATTCTTCCTGACATAGGTGTCCTTTATACTCTGGTCTATTTTAGGATATGAGACATTCTGGTTCTGATCATTATAATTTGACTGACCGGCCGAGTATGGTGGATTACTCACTATAACATTAAGATTTGACTTGTACTGTTTTTGCCTGCGTTTCTTTATGTCTACAAACTGTTTATCAATTCTTGTGGATTCCTGCTTGTGATAGCCACCCTCAAGATAACGCGGGTCCATCTGGAATGTGTCGGTATAATTCATACCCTCGAAGGAATTTTTATTCGAGGTCAAATCAACATAGGTGGACTCAATATTGACTGTCGCAATATAGAATGCCAACAAGAGCATCTCGTTTGCAAACATGTCATTCGTATATTTCTCAGTGATATGCTCTCTCGTCAGTTTGGTCTCCAGCAGACGCGCCAGAAACGTACCTGTCCCAGTAAAAGGATCAAGTATCTTGACGGTACCATCTACAAAATTTGTATCAAACTCCGATACCAGAACATCCTCTACACTGTTTATTATGAAATCTACCACCTCTATGGGGGTATAGACTATACCATCCCTGTTTGCCCTTTTTGGATCATACTTTTTGTAGAAGGTCTCGTAGATGTTGCGGATAAACTGCTGTCGGCTTGCATTGTCTGTTATTGATTCGGCTACGAGCTCGATTGCACTATAGTCTATAAGATGGTCTGATATACCAAGAATCATGCGCAATCTTTCGAGCTCCTGAGCTATACTATTGGTCTTGTAGAACTCATAGTCGTATACGGTTGCAAATATACGAGCAGTTACCACATGTTGGACCAGCATCCCCTTGATATCTTCCTTGGATATGGTATCGTTGAGAATCTCCTTACAAACTAGTACAAATTTTTCCGCTTCGGCATCATATTCTGGATTGTCTGATATCTTCGATGCTATCAGATTCCGCGTATCAGATATGACCTCCCCTAGATTCTCTTCGAACTTTTTAATGGCCTCCTCATACGTGGAGAACTTATCAAATGCATTCTGCACGCGCTCATCTATGCTTATATGATCATCATCTGGGCCGGACTTTACGGCCATCACGAATGCGGCCAGTCCCCACTTCTTGGATTCGGGCTGTATTACAATGTGGCGCGTCTGCGGGTGTGTCGTCATCTTATCTCGTACCGTCGTTACTATAAGTGAGTCTCCGCGTTTTGTGAATACCATACATGGCGCATCCCGGTATTCTGCCACGGTGCGGGCAATTCCGCGCCAGCCGGATTGTGCTTCCATGTATAAAATATCATACTCGTCGTTACGCGCTATAATCTCGCAGTCTATTACATCACTCATATCACCAATGTCAATTGGCTCGCGCAGTGTGTGGTATCCGTTCCGGCCCAGCATGCGTTGAACCTTTCCAAGAGTATTTGAGAATGAAATCATGCCACACCCATGCTGCACACTATCTTGGGCCTCACGATTTCCTTGCGATAGTTGTATTTTCGCTCAAATATTACCTCCAGCGCTTGCAATACTGACTCATCATCCATGCCATCCCGGTCTACCCGCTTGCGTAGATCATTTAGGCTACGATAAGGTTGTTTGTTTGTAACCATCATTTTGGTAACAGACGGGATTAGCTTTTGCGCCCGCCTGCCAAGTGGGTTTTTCATTCGCATCAGTCGTCTTTCAAAGTATACCTGCGCCCTGGTCTTCTTTTTATTTTTGCCCTGTTCATTTTTCATGTCCCGGACAAATTTTCTATATGCCATACTGATCAGCCCGTCATAATTGGCATTATCTGACTCCTGTGTTATATCGTGGATACTCTCACCCATCACTTTCAGGAATGACGAGGCCCTCATCCTCTGTATCCTCTGTGCAGTTATCTCATAGTATCTGCGGAATGGCTTTTCCAGTAATTCCTTGTCATCCTGTAGTATGCGCTCAACTGCCTCGCATACCACCAAAAGACGATTATTACCTACCGCGCATCGTATTCCCAGCGGCAGTGACTTTACGTGCTCTCTGAGTTCCGCATTGGTGTGTATCTTGTCTGCATCAATCTCCGCGGAGGTCTGTATCATGTCAAGGACTCCATCGGAATCCGCGTCCAGTACATCCTCTCTGCACAGATAGATATCCGTTACCGCGTTCTTGTCAATGACCTCGGTGGGTTCAAGGATTTTTTGATCATGCCCTATGATGCGGCGTATGGTGTCTATCTTGTTTGCCACCCTCTCCTGCAGGCGCAGCTCAGTCTCTATCTTGGTAGCTGGCAAAAAGTTGATTACGTCTATGGCTCTGTGCCTTGTTCCTATTCTGTCTATCCTTCCTATTCTTTGGATGAGCCGAACGGGGTTCCAGTGAAAGTCATAATTAATTATGGTCTTGCCCGCCTGCAAATTCACGCCTTCCGCCAGTACGTCGGTGCTGATCAATACCTGCAGCTCATCCTCTACCGGAATTGTCGCATTATTATTCTCGGGATCAAAGCATTTCACCATGTTGTTCTTTTCTCTGGTGGATTTTTTGGAATCTATCTGATTCATGTGAAGATCTGGCAGCTTCTCGTGTAGATACTTGTAAACATACTGGGCCGTTACCAGCGACTCGGTGAATAGCAGTATCTTTTGGTCACTCCTGTCCTTGATAATATCCAGTAGCCCTTCAAGTTTATCATCATGTAGTACAAAGTCGTCCTTGTCTGGCAGTAGCCGTCCTATGCTGGCGAATACCTCAATGTCCTTTATTATGTCCGCCTTCCATGCGGCAACATCAAAGGCTTTAATGTCGTACTCGGAGGTGGGGGCGTCGATCATATCGTCATACCCATCATTGTCAGACATGATGCTCTCGTATATCGTGTCGTGATAGTACTTGCCTATGGGGACAATGCCCTTTTTGACGAAACCCAAAAAGATCTCCGAGCCCCTCTCAAAATTTCTTACACTTGAGTGGAATGCGGCAATACTTGACTCCATTCTTTTCAGTAGACTAGTCCTGACCATACCGGTCAGGGACATCATGCTGTTGGCAAGATTGTTGTACTTTGTATATTCGGGGTGTGTGGTGTTTCTGTATTCGTCTGTAATGTATTTTCCCGGCTGGTACCGCGCAAGTTTCAGTTGCTCGATATAATCCTGTATTCTCTCAAATGAGTCCTGGTATACGCGGTCTATATCATACTCCCGGGGGTTAACAAGATGCCGTTTGGGAAAGTACTTTCTCTGGCCATCCGGAGATTCCAGGTAGTACCGGTTTCCGTCCCTCTTTGCATGGTTCTCCTGTATATGTTTTCTAGTGCGGCGTATCAGTATGTGACGCAGGAGTTCCCTTATCTTTTCCTCGCCTTCCGGTGTAATCTTGTTGTTCTGCTCTGCCCCCTTGAAATACTCGTCCAGCGTGGTGTCGCCCAGGGATGGTATCTCGTGTATCCTGTCACCGGGGAACAGACTCAACTGATTCTTGATATCTGTTACGCTGTTGGAGATGGGTGTGGCAGTGAGCATGATGATGCAGGATTCGTCAGGCTGCTGTTTCATGAAATCATACAGCGCCTCATAGGCATGAGTCCTGTTTCTGAAATTGTGGCTCTCATCGATTAGAATTACATCGCAGTTACTGTACTTGTTCAGGCTATGGCCTTCTTTGCCTATCTTGTATCTGGATATTATTTCCGCGTTTACCTCGAACGCATCCATATAGCCGCTCCACATATCTACAAGTTGCGGTGGGCAAATTATCAGCGGCTTGGAGTGGTTCGTCTCCTTGAGGTACTTTAGTATCATGCTGCCTATGTAGGACTTGCCGGTTCCGACTACATCTGCTATTATCACCCCTCCGTAATTGTTTATTTTTGAAATGGCGCTGGCTACTGCCATCTTTTGAAAGTCAAAGAGTTTTGTGGTGCTGGGATGATCTATATCCACATCGTCGCTGTCGTGCTCGTTTAGGATGGCCTTGTGGTATACGTCCTGCGGCTCCCTGTCATGAATCCAAGAACCTTTCATGATATCTGCAATTTCTTCGGTGAACTCTTCTGATTCCTCCCAATGCCGGTCGAACCACTTGAGTAGCTTTTCTGTATCTTCGTTCTGGTTTGTACGCAGGTTGAGCTCGGTATTCTCACGAATTCCAGATAATGAAAGATTACTGGAGCCCACTATGGACATTTTTGGTAATCTCTTGTCACCTTCAAACTCAAAGATATACGCCTTGGCATGTAGTCGCTCCTTTGTGTATGCCCTGACTTGTAGCTTGCCCCTGCTTATCAGGTCGTGCAATTTGATTATTGCCTGTCGATCAGAATCGGTCTGCTTCATGTGTGCCAGGGAATTTGCAAACTGACGGCTCACTGTAGCCCTGCCGTTCCTATCGTCTGTCTGCGCCCTGCGCTGCACGTCCTCCAAGGATTCGTTTATCGCGAGTAGCGCCTCGGCAGTGGGCCGGTTGGTTGTGGGTGATATAAGCAGGCGGATGACATGATTGGGATCGCTACTTGCCTCTATTCTGGCAAAGCTGTCCATGATGGGGGCAAAGCCTGTTACAAAGAAATATCCCACGGCTATGCTGACGCGGGATGTTTCTGGCAGCATGTCTTTTAACTGATCAAGTAGGAATACATTTTCGTTGTCTATGACGCTCTCATTTGACAATGACCAAGTTGCCACCATACCAATTTATGAATTGTGTGAAGTACAGAGGTCGTCTACTTCTACAATGGTAGTATGTGGCTACTGCCAGCTGGGCCCTGCCCGGGGCGCGATACACTTGCCCATACATGAACGTCCAGAGCAGTAGTTACATTGGGAATCTACACTGTATGCGCCGTTGCCCGGAATGGTTGCCCCGAAGGCGCGGTCAGCCTGTTATTGGTTTACAATTTACATCAGTTCATGGCAAATATGTCTACCATACAGGCAAGATTGATTGCGGGACGAATTTTGCGCTGTAAATATACTTATTAATCTTATAATATTTAGAAATTAAAACATAATATGATTATAAGCTATTTTATTTTCATATATTTTCTATAATTAGTATATTATTACATCAAAAATAAGTTTTAGAATATAATAGAAATTATATTTATTATATATCAAGAATTTACTAGTATAATTCGAAATCCCGGCCTACCTCCGCCGCCCATACCAGTGTACTGACCATGCAACACCACGAAATGGGGACACTATTCACAGAATTCGAGTCCGGCATCGAGTTATCCCGTATGACTACAGGTATGAGACAGGCAAGTCCCGAGTACTGTTCAAGATACGGTGGCTAGGTGAGTATGCAGCATGGCAACTCATAGTATCCGCACCGCGCGACTACCCTAACCTAAACTGAAGAATAAGTCTCGTGTAGACTGGAGGTACCAGTGGAAAGGTATGTGCAATGTGTACAACTATGACCATGCATGGTCCACCCACAGTGTATAGACTCGAGTGCCATACTAATTTTCCAAGTGTTACCGGTTGACAATATAGTCAAAGCTGCGGACTATGGATTCTTCTATATAATCTTGTGCTTTGATTCGTATCCTTGTTCACCTTCATACATAAATATTAGTAGGTACTTTATTTCATTCAACGTTTTACTGGCATCGTCCTCGTCACTCAGTATGTTATCATGCGCCGCGTTGTTTCCATTATCACGTACGTTTTCGGCCAGTTCTTCATCGTCTGGGATATTCGGCCATTGTCACTCAAATAGTTTACATGTTGCCAAGAACGATCCTTTTTATTTGAACCTGAATCGATGGCAACGTACGCAAGTATATTTCGGAACATCAACATGCCGGCCGTATATGCGCCTGCAGAGAACGTGATACGCGCCTCATTATACGCGTGGGTCACATTCTCTGGTAGGTGCTTCACTGCTTCTCCTCGAAGCGGAATCGGTTTAACTTTCTAAGATCTCCAATACAACACAGAGTCTTTTCCACATTCCGGACATGAGAGCAGGTTGGGTCTGGTGATGCAGTGGTATCCCTCCTAGAGTTTAAAACCGGTCAGATATTGACTTTTTACAGACTTATTGCAGTGACCACAAATGTACTTCGCTTCATACCAATACAATCATACATTATTGCTTATATACATAATGAACAGGGCAGTTATCCGTGATGTCAATCGTAAGTCATGACTAATCCACGTAATAGGTGGCAACTATTAGTACATGTGATTGTGGCATATGCGAAACCATACTTTAATCAGACCTAGCCACATCTGGATTCCACAACCCACGCCTAGTGGCCTCGTCAATTACAGTATCACATATGCTAGACGCCACATCAAAACAGCGGTCAGCCAGTTCCTTGGCTACGGGAATCTTGCCGTACCTTGGCTCCTGGTTCATCTCTGTTAATACGCCCAGATCAGATTTGGATGCCTTAATCCCCCAGTCAGTTGGAACCATGCTGTAAAGGTATACCAGCTTATGCGTATGAATGGGCTCTATTTCAGACCATGCCAATGCAGCTTTCAGGGCTTTTTCAGTCGCCTGCTGGGAAGCGTATGCACGATAGTCTATTTGATTTTGTGCGCTAGAATTGAATTCTATAGCGGTTTGAAGATCCCGAAGCGCATGCTCCATAAATTGTGCGCCGGACTCCATGTCATTAGTATGTCTCAAGTCGTATTTTAATTCATAATTACTGTATAATTCCACCCCCTCCAGTAATGCCATTCTTTGCACCGAGCCGCGCAGATGAGAATATTTTTCCATGGAGGATGAGGTTTCCACTATTTTATTGACATCCATTCCCAAATCACTGTCAAGGTATGACATGCTGAGGCTGGCCACTCTAGTATTGGTGCCCTCGGGCATTACAATCATGATGTCAATATCACTGTACTTGTTGTAATCTCCACGGGCCATGGACCCAAATAATATGATCGATAATGGTTTCAAGTCACGTACTATTCTCTCACAGACCAGTTGTATCGTGTCTGCCTGCTCTGGCAATAACATTGCCACCAATGAGGGCGGCAACGTGATAGAATGATGTTTAGTAGTCGCGGTTGTTATACTTGGAGGCAGTATGTCGATCAATTCCGCTGGCGTAGTGGTTGCCATACTACTATGATACGTGTGGTGGTATATTAGTCACTTTGTAAGGAGAATATGCAGAATCAGGCAAATCATCAATTTCCAAAACAAAACATTTCTAAGTGGAATTATTCCAGCTAATATGATGCCCAAATTTAAGACACCCACTGAAGAGATAAAGCATCTTCAAGTGAGTCTTGAACGCGCACATAAGGGGATAAAAAAGAGTGATGAAAAGCTAAAGCAGCGAGAAATGGATCTGGAAGAGATGAATAGGAAGAACAAGGGTATGAGTTCACGTCTTCCGGAATCTTGTGCACAAATCACATTAACTGTCGCGATCAGTTGTGCGTAAATTTAGACACAGGTGAACTCATACGAACAAGGAGCTGGAAAAGTCACCTGCAAACTTAACCACACATGAAAGATGATGCATATCTTCACAAGATCAAAGAGAAAGCTGATCCGGACGATGTACGCCATTACGTAAATTTGGAAAACACAGTAAAGGATCACAAAAAGATGCATGACACTGCATTGTTGACAATCGAGGCATTCTGGTACATTTGCAGTCGTGTGTCAAAAAACATAGGCAATCACGAAAAGACTCTACTATTCAAGTATATGGATGCGAATTCAGCCGAACCGGGATCCAGACGCAAGCTGCTCTTTCATCATGCTATTTGCCATTAGAGCCAGATCAAAAATGACCGAAGCTGAAATAGCAGTGGAATTCGGGGTGAACCAGTCCACGGTGAGTCGCTATGTCAGCGTCTTATCAACCAGGAGGCACTGGCGTCACCGGTGAAGATAACTGAGGCCATAGGTGCGGCAAAAACCAACGAGGATATCACGAACATGCTGGCAGAGGAGGATGGCGTCATACCTTTGATACTGGATGGTACTGTAGTACGGACGGTGCGTCCCATAGACCCCCGGAAACAAAAAAGTCAATACTCCGGAAAAAAGAAATCACATATACTGATACTGACCGATATTCACGGGGCCACAATATGGACCAGCGACGCCTTTGATGGTAGTACGCACGATTTTAGTATTCTAAAGCAGTCCATCTAAAGGGATTAGGATTACTATTTGAGGCCATGATCAAAAAGAACTCCGGATTAAAGGTAAAACTGTACACGGATCTGGGATTTGTGGGTATAGAAAAGATATGTATGAGTTCACCTGTGTCTAAATTTACGCACAACTGATCGCGACAGTTAATGTGATTTGTGCACAAGATTCCGGAAGATGTGAACTCATACAAAGATATTACCGGGAATAATATCCATCCAGCCGCTCAAGAGATCAAAACATGAGAAACTAACATGAGAAACACAACGCGCGTATAAACAAGACCAGAATAAAGGTAGATCAAAGTATAAAGATGTCAACTAGAATGTCCGACATATATCTTGGAACCATATCTATGAAGAGTTTCAGATGGCTTGTGCCATAGTAAACACAATGGTCATATATTAGTCGGGATCAGGATCCCTTCGGACTGCTACCAGCACCGGAATAAGATCCGTCATGTTCTGATGTCGTCGAGTGCATGTTTCCCTATTCATCAACTAGTCGTTAACAGTTTCATGCGGGGCACATTACTCCATATGTTTTTCCGGCTTTTAGACTTAAAACGACTGTTTTAAAATGAAAATTATGTAGATGAATTTATTTCTAGATATTAGCAGTAGATTCGTATGAGTTCACGTCTTCTGGAATCTTATGTACAAATCACATTAACTGTCGCGATCAGTTATGCGTAAATTTAGACACAGGTGAACTCATACGTAGATTCTGTACATTTTATGTTTTAGAGAACTGATTATTTGTCTGATTCTGCATATTCTCTAATGGACTATCGGATAATTAATGAACGATTCCATCAATAGACCTTATGCGCATGATTGACAGGAATAGCCCATGTTGCTTCAAACTGGGGTGTATTTTATGGCACACAATCAGTCAAGCATGAACAATGTGAATGGTACCTGCCAGCACTAACGTATGTCGTGTAGTGGGGTAACCGGATCTTGATGACGTATATCATGAGTGAGCTAAACGGTTGTATGAGTTCACCTGTGTCTAAATTTACGCACAACTGATAGAACCGGTTACCAGTTAATGTGATTTGTGCACAAGATTCCGGAAGACGTGAACTCATACCATTAATTTAGTGGATTTTCTGATGAGTAATATTCGAATTATAATAACACGGAAATTATGGACAGATATTTTTCAAGAATTTCTTGTACCTGGTATGCTTGTGCATAATGTGTAAATTATGCAACCCAGATACTACGAGTAGATCTTCCCGGAATTCCTCACGACTACCATCATATACCTGACTTAATCTACGATATACCTTTAGCATTCGAATTACATTCTCGATTAATATGCGCCTTTTTGATACATATTGGTTGTATTTCCTTTCAGTTTTAGTGAGTGATTCCCTACCCCTGTATGGAATTATGACCTTTGCGCCGGGTAGGAAGTCTTTCATACCCTGGTATCCTGCATCTGCTATTACTGTTATCTTCTCAGATGGCAGCGTGGTTGATTCTTTTAGGGACTTGCCCCATTTGCCACCGAGGGGAATATCATTCTTGAATATACCATAATCGTGTCTTTTTCCCTCATATACTCCACTGACGTGAATTATCAGTCTTTTCTTGTTTGATGTTATCTGTACGTTATACGTATGGGTTTTTTGTTTACCAGAGTACATTGCCTCCTGATTTTTTTCAGGACGCTGTACGCGTACATGTGTCCCGTCAGTCTTTATCTCCCCTCCGGCTCGACCGGGAACAATTTCCTTAAAGTCGGGTGTTGACTTGATTTGTGATATTGCTTTTGCAACGGTATCGGCCGTTGGGAGTATCTTGATCAGTCCCTGCTTTGTAAACTGGATGTAACGGCATATGTTTGACTGGTTTATCTTGAGTATTGCAGCAAGAAGCTCCTGCTTTGTGTTGCAGCGCAGGCGTATCAGTGTAACTAAGAGTACATGCCTAATGGGAAATTTGTTCACATGGCCGCGATCATTTGTAAGTTCTAAGAATCGCCGTGCATCATCGCCTTCCAGGGACTCTACGTATTCTGTGAATCTGGTTAGTATCCATTTGAACTCTTCCGGAGTGCATCCGGTCAGGGAATGAAGCTGATCCTTGCGTTCTATGATGTCATCGAGATTTGAAACGAGGGCATTCTTTGTTTGAGCTTCAAGTTTGGCGTGCAGGTTTGTTACTTCGGCCTCGGACCTGGTGCGTAGCCGGTAGTACTCTGTGACTAACTGCTCCTTGGTGAGTTCTTCTGCTTTTAGCATACCTGGTATTACAAAATTAGGTCTTAACTTTTCTGTTTCATACGAGTCTGTGTGGGAAAACCCATGATATTAGGTCAATTGCTCGTATCTAACAACTTGGTTTAGACGTGCAGGGTGGGAGAAGTGATTCTGCGCATACGGTCTAATAATCGCGTGAATTCATACCGACGATTACTAAACTCCAAACATATTTAGATGATTCTATCCACTGCTGGTGTATTGGAGAGTCTAATGCATACAATTGAGATCATACGTTCCAAGATACATGAGCATGAATCAGTTTTATCACAGAATGAAAGCATGACTAGATATGTGTTAGTAGATCCATTGCTTCAAGGATTAGGTTGGGACTTGTCTGATCCAAATCAGGTAGAAACAGAAGTACATATCAATAAGAACAGTTATTTGGATTATATGTTGGGAAGAAAAATAATAATCGAAGCGAAAAAATTAGGGTATGAGTTCACGTGTTTTGATCACATAATAAGATAGAATACATCCCAGTTTTTTTAATTATAACTGCATTCTGGCAGCAACCTCGTTCATTACAGAAAGGCCCTGAGCCCTCCATGTCTGAACACATGATACAAATGTAGACATGCGGCGCATTGCCCTTTCGCCACCCTTTATCTGACCACTAATCTTGCGGAATACCACTGCGTATCGCAAAGCCTGCTCCGCTGGATTGTTGGTGGGCTCTACACAGTCATATTCTAAGAATACGAACATACATGGTATGGCCTTATTCAATCCTTTTACCTTCTTTTGTAGTTCAGTATCATTAACATCACAGTACTGATGCAGAATGGATTCTGCTCCTGTCTCAAATGAGTGTCGTAATTGCGCGGACGGCCCGCAGTGATTCAGGGATTCCCGTGCGCTCCGGAACAATCCTTTCAGGTCGTTGTCAAGTTTGATCCGGGCGTACTGAGCACCGGGATCAATATAGAATCCTGCATGTAATGCCTGGGTATCGCGCAGTAAATGCGCCCAACACAACTGGTGCCTCCCACCGTCATCAAACCGGCGATACACAACGTACCTGTCCGTTACTATCGCACCATGGTAACCGTTAAGGTATTTGTTCACTACATTTGAACTCCTACTTTTGTCATATATGGACATCATCCACTCTTCGGCCCGCATCCCCCATACCCAACCACGCCTACCCGCCAGTGATATACCAGTTTCGTCCACATGTATGCTGGGTGATTTTATTATATTCTCATGAATTGTTTCCATAAATGATTCACATGCATCGGCGGCCCTGGCAATTATGTTGTTTACCGCACCCACAGATATATTCAGGCCGAAGAGATCCTTCGAAATTACAGGTATGCGTTTTATTGGAATCTTTTCCGCACGCAATGCAGTGATAGCACCACATAATTGAACCCCAAAATCACCACTCTTTGGGACGCCAGCTGCTGGGGCCAGTTGTTTTTTGCCGCACCCACACGCAGCCATTTCTATCACATGAAGGGTCTCCTCTATTTTGGCTGGTATTAATTCCGTTATGTGTCGTTGTTTCCAACCAATTTTTGTCATCATATTGCCGCACTCACATAGTGGAGTATGCTCAAAGGTGTGATGCACTATTCTGCCGGGGTTGTGGGAACGGGAAACCCCCTTGTGTCCCTTTTGAGCGCCAGCCTTTTTGGCTGATTTAGTACTGGCTTCTTTCTGTTTCTTATTATCTCCCTGTTTTCGCTTCTGTTCCTCCTGTTTTCGCTTCTTGTACTGGAGGGATTGAAGGGATGGTGGCGAGTGGGCATTCTCATAATATTTAAGTCGCGTTGTGAGTACCGCAATTTTCCTGTCTTTTTCTACTAATTCCTCTTTCAATTCATTTACATAATTTATAATAATTTGGAAATCTTGTGCGAGATTTCGTATTTCTTTTGTGGTGCGGGACACATATGCTTCCAATACTCTCACACGTTCCTTGTAATGTGCAAGATCTTTCTCGGTAGCCGCAAGACGTAGGACAAGGCGGCCCATGGCCCCTGCCTTGTAATGTGCAAGTTCTTTCTTGGTAGACGCAAGGGTATCCTGAAGAAGCTTATTTTTCAGTTCTAATTCCTTATAGGACAGGCGTCTTCTCATTAGATTCTTATTGCAAATTTGGTATTTAAGCAAAATATTGTCATACCAATCTATATCTTAGTGAATGATCAAAACACGTGAACTCATACAAATTAGGTACTCGTTTGGATGATTCTCGTGAGCAATTACTTGGTTACATGAAAGATGAAAAAGAACTCCAATATGGTATACTCACCAATGGTAATTACTGGCGAATATTCACACCCAATTCGACCTCTATAAGTTGTGAATGTGAAATTAAAAGTAGTGATGTTGGAAATACATTAGACCGTATGCGCAGAATCACTTCTCCCACCCTGCACGTCTAAACCAAGTTGTTAGATACGAACAATTGACCTAGTATCATGGGTTTTCCCACAGACTCGTGTGAAACAGAAAAGTTAAGACCTAATTTTGTAATACCAGGTATGCTAAAAGCAGAAGAACTCACCAGGGTGCAGTTAGTCACAGAGTACTACCGGCTACGCACCAGGTCCGAGGCCGAAGTAACAAACCTGCGTGGCAAAGTTGACAGTTTACGTGGGAAAAATGACAGCCTGCACGCCAAACTTGAAGCTCAAACAAAGAATGCCCTCGTTTCAAATCTCGATGGCATCATAGAACGCAAGGATCAGCTTCATTCCCTGACCGGGTGCACCCCGGAAGAGTTCAAATGGATATTAATCAGATTCACAGAATACGTAGAGTCCCTGGAAGGCGATGATGCACGGCGATTCTTAGAACTTACAAATGATCGCGGGCACGTGAACAAATTTCCGGTCAGGCATGTACTCTTAGTTACACTGATACGCCTGCGCTGCAATACAAAGCAGGAGCTGCTGGCAGCAATACTCAAGATAAACCAGTCAAACATATGCCGTTACATCCAGTTTACAAAGCAGGGACTGATCAAGATACTCCCAACGGCCGATACCGTTGCAAAAGCAATATCGCAAATCAAGTCAGCATCGGACTTTAAGGAAATTGTTCCCGGTCGAGCCGGAGGGGAAATAAAGACTGACGGGACACATGTACGCGTACAACGTCCTGAAAAAAATCAGGAGGCAATGTACTCTGGTAAACAAAAAACCCACACGTATAACGTACAGATAACATCAAACAAGAAAAGACTGATAATTCACGTAAGTGGAGTATATGAGGGAAAAAGACACGATTATGGCATATTCAAGAATGATATTCCCCTTGGAGGCAAATGGGGCAAGTCCCTAAAAGAATCAACCACGCCGCCATCCGATAAGATAACAGTAATAGCAGATGCAGGATACCAGGGTATGAAAGACTTCCTACCCGGCGCAAAGGTCATGATTCCATACAGGGGTAGGGAATCACTCACTAAAACTGAAAGGAAATACAACCAATATGTATCAAAAAGGCGCATATTAATCGAGAATGTAATTCGAATGCTAAAGGTATATCGTAGATTAAGTCAGGTATATGATGGTAGTCGTGAGGAATTCCGGGAAGATCTACTCGTAGTATCCGGGTTGCATAATTTACACATTATGCACAAGCATACCAGGTACAAGAAATTCTTGAAAAATATCTGTCCATAATTTCCGTGATATTATAATTCGAATATTACTCATCAGAAAATCCACTAAATTAATGGGTTTTGTGGTAACCATTTAGCTCACTCATGATATACGTCATCAAGATCCGGTCACCCCACTACACGACATTTGTAATCACGGCATACGTTAGTGCTGGCAGGTGCCATTCACATTGTTCATGCTTGACTGATTGTGTGCCATAAAATACACCCCAGTTTGAAGCAACATGGGCTATTCCTGTCAATCATGCGCATAAGGTCTATTGTCTGTGTTATCAAAATTCTACAAACAATTAATTCAATTACCGTCAAATAACATGCATTCATCACAAGTTACGGATTCGAATCAATCATCAGAAGAGCAAGTGGATAAACAAAAAATTGTATGCTTGGACAAGGTTGTTGTAAAGAAACATACTAAGCCACTTAAGATAATATTCCCAGACAACAATAGTGTACAGTTGAATACTTGGATTGGTGTACTGGAATATATTGTAGAGTATTTAATAAAAAATAATAAACTAAAGAAAGAAGATCTTCCAATTCCACCAGAAGCACAGACGTATATCATAAATACCAAACCGAAACATAAAGCGAGAAATTTTATACGTTATAAGAAAATATGTGGTATGTATATAGATGTAAATATTAGTGGTCAGTGTTGTGTACAAAATGCAATTAAATTAATTAAAGCTACAAATACACGTCTCCCTGATTTTAAATTAGTATTAGCTACTAGTTAATGATACGATATGTCTAATTTTACACACGACGTATCACAATAATTAGTGTGATTTAAGCACGTAAATATAAGATGTAAACTCGTACGATTATCCACTATTCCACATAATGATGATGAACCAAATCATCATAGAATCTGACCGATTTTATATTAACAAACTCCAGCATTCCATACCTTGATAGCTCCCTCCCAAATCCACTATGCTTTATCCCACCAAAGGGAATTCTGGGATCTGATACGACCACATTATTCACGCTAACTATTCCTGATTCAATGCGCCTCGATATCTTTTCTGCCTTCTGTAAGTTCTTTGTCCATATACTGGCACCCAGACCAAACTCAATATCATTGGCAAGTCTTATGGCCTCGTTTTCATCCTCGACTATAGTTATGGGTGCAACAGGTCCAAAGGTCTCCTCACTGGTAATCCTCATATTTGATTCTATATTGGTAAGTATGGTCGGCTTGTAAAAGAACCCGTCCCTGTCCATTTGCGAGCCTCCCAAAAGTATCTCTGCTCCCTTCTCCTTTGCATCCTCCACAATCCCAGAAATGGTATCAAGGCTATCTTTGCTTGAGAGGGGGCCAATATCTGTCTCCAATGATGCAGGATCCCCAACTCTCAACTGTGACGTCTTTTTAACAAACATCTCTATGAAATCCTTGGCAACACTCTTACTCACAAAGAACCGCTTTGATGCCACACAGCTCTGCCCGCAATTGATAAATCTGCCCTTTACGGCTCCTTCGGCTGCCTTCTCTACTATTGCATCATCTAATACTATGAAGGGATCACTACCTCCCAGCTCCAGGACACATTTTTTCAGGTTCCTGGCTGCTCTTTGGCCCACCTTTGCCCCTGCATTTGTACTTCCAGTAAAAGTGACAGCATTCACGTCCGAGTCAATCAGGTGATTCGCCGAGTCCACACTACCGACGACTGTCTGAAATATTCCCTCGGGTATACCTGATTCAGTAAACGCCTTTTCTATCTCCAATCCAGATTGCAATGTAACCCTGGACGTATGAGTTCACCTGTGTCTAAATTTACGCATAACTGATCGCGACAGTTAATGTGATTTGTGCATAAGATTCCGGAAGACGTGAACTCATACCCGGCGTCTGCTCATTAGGTTCTTATTGTAAATTTAGTATTTAAGCAAAATATTGTCATACCACGTCAAAACACATGAACTCATACAATGATTTCTCACTACTACAGGCGCCAACCCATTAACGGAACAATGATGCAATCATTATAGTATGATCCGCTTACTCACATTAGTCCTGTTACTATCATTTACGGGACTCGCATATGGTGATGGCGCCCAATTCTTCATAATAACAGAGAACGGGAATATATTCAACATTTTTGGCCCGCCCCCGGCAAGGCCGCCGGGCTTTGACTCTGCACCATTTCTCAATGCTGAACGGATTAACACCGCGATATCAGTCACGACAGGGAGTGATGCTGTTTTCGGGCAGGCCGGTTCCATAACTACACTCCCGGCAGCCAGTAGTATGAGAGCTGCCATTATTACAGATTGGGGAACAGCATCTGATGAGTTATACTCAGCCATGTTAGTGGGGGAGTTACACAAGACCACTACTGGCCAACCCTATCTTGGTGATGGGGTGATCAGCGGTGGACTGGATTTACTAGAATATTGTAACTTGCCGTATAACTCAACGTTGGGCTTGGGTGTGGATTGTGTGAATAACTATAATGGTAATGACATGACTCCCGTTCCAAGATATGGACATGGGTATGTATTAGAGGGTATACCACCGGTTGGCCGTGCCATTGTAAATGTGGATGTGTTGTTCGGAAAATATTATGAGGTGATGTTCACCTGTCCTGGATGCACAGATGAGTCAAGGGCATATTTTATAGAGAATGTTCTGAGCATGCATCAGTTCGGTGACGCCGGATTCAGGGATAGTCCGGGCCTAACATTCACACCGGACGCGCCCTTCAAATTCGACCAAACCACTCTTGCCGGTCTAGCACTCGTTCCCGGCACGAATCAACCTGGTCGGGATGCAAATAACATTGGTGCATGGAACTGTACCGCCACCGACTGTGACTATGGAAGTATTTATGCGACTAAGTGGAAATCACTACTCCCTGGATGGAATAGCATACAGCATGGAACACCCGGAAACTTTGCGATCATAACGATTGATCCCGGAACGGGTGCAAAACTCCAGTTACGGGAAGGGAATAGTACGGATGGCTCCTGCTGTTTTGGCTTTGATGGAGGCTTGTACAATCATATTGGAAGTGCCGCGGTAATCCATGATACCGACAGGCATGTAATGATAGTCCCGAACGGCGGCTCCATACCACATGAGAACCCCATTATTCTAGATGAGCAGAAACTCCAGCAAGAACGTTTACTCAACACACAAGTCGGGTCAGTACCAAGACAGTTCTCGCATAGCCAGGATGGTGACCCACTATACAATGGACTATACTATGATGAGAATGGTTCATGGCCGCCATATCATGTTAGACTGGTTGACGCGGTTCAGACAGACTTTTCACAGAAACCGTTCAACATTAACGACTACTTGGGCAAGGGTAATTACACCAATGATGACATGATAAGAATACTCAGGGGTTCCTACCCAATCAATGATCCCATGGATTCGGAAATCTATGACATAAGAAATGATGTCATGTTACGTGGTGGTAGTGGAACGTTCCAGTACTGGGACGGCGATGATGTAAAACGACCATATATTGATCCCTGGATGAGACTCCAAAAGAACCCCGTATGGGAAGAATATGGTGTGACCCTACCACAGAATAGTTTTGTTATAGTCGACACCTATGCAACCATTCCAGTAGTAAAGCCAACACGACTAAGTGACACATACCTCTCCAGTACACCATGCGGATTGCCGGGAACAGATGAGGTGAACCGCCTAAATGTGATAGCCGCGTCAAACTCTGGCGGGTATGATGCTAGTGTGATTGAATTCTTGGTTCTCGCCGACGGTTCCGGCCCCATTGAGACCAACCTAAAACTGCAACTAATCTATGAGGCCAGTCGTACATACCTGGACTACATAGACGGGAACTATCTGGCCGGTGACTCCATTCATGTACCGATTCTGCCTAACAGGCCATACCTGTGTACCATTATAGCCCCAAACATACTGGAATCACAATTCCTCCTGGCTACCTTGCCACATGGCCAGTCATATATCTCACTGGGCGGCATTGAGGGAGTAGTGCCGGTGTCCGCCGAGTATGTCCAATATATGGGCGTGCAGTCACCGCGGGATGGTACCATTTCCCTGGACATATCAAGTAGAATAGGTGCCAGTGTTAGCGCCTTTGGAAAGGGACCAATAGGCGCCAATAATACTCAGTGGACGAATGGCTCCATACCCGTTCTTGCAACCATTACAGTAAAGGGGAATGAGAGTCCGTTACTATCATTTTCGATAGACACATTTGATATAATAGAAGAGGAGTATAATGATGATGGAGCCAACTGTTATGGCCGGTTCGTCACTGACATTGATTCATCCACATACGTGCAGAGAACCGTATCCATTCCCGCTTCTTTGGGCGAGCACATTCCAATCGAACTGAAAATAATCACACAGGACACACTGACTGACATTCCCTTCTGTGGCGGAGTGACAAAGGAGAGTATTCTCATCCAATATATCTTACATACCTTTGCCATTGATGTTAGGTAATGATATAGCACTAATGTGGTGTCAAAAACTACAGGAGATGTCAGTTTTCCACTCCATGATCAGCCACCCGCTGCAAGATATTCCTGGTTGCATTGATATCATCTTGGGTCTCCTGCGTATAGTAACCGGTTCATTTGTCCCTTAGTGATTCCTTGGAATGGTGCGCGCACACGTCTGGCTGGTATTCTAGGAATGGGAGTGAAAGTCTATCCCCCTGACCTCACACTTCCGGCGGAACTCTCCAACGCGACTCTCGCGCATCGTTCCATTCATTCCACGTTTAACAAGTGTCCTATGTAACCAGGAGTCTAACGCGGATATCAATGCGACATTTAGTAACAGGTTTCCTGCATGGGGCAACAGAGTATCGTCCTGGAATCGATGTCCACACCGGACCAAAGGTGCCATTATTCATGTGTGGAAAACCGATGTAGGTTTTGGTGTCACATTATACGAATCCATAAGCAGGCAATCCCCTGACAGCCCATTAACGGAGCAATGATGTAATTATTATAGCATGATCCCACTAATCCCCGTGATAATGGCAGCCGGGGCGCTGTCAGTCGGAATAATATTGTATGGGGCGGGCGCCGCCATGGAGTTACAGGAACTGTATGATGGTGCCGCGGATAATATACATGAGCGGGAGCAGGAGTTGCTGTCTGGACGGTATGAGACCAATGCGCCACCAAACATTCAGGGGGCAGTGATAACCAGTTCATGGACAGATGACTCTATCATTACTGGATTCGTGATAACCTGCAATGATTTGGTGCATACCGTTCCAGCTGATATCCCGGTGGCCGGGGGCGTGGTCTTTGGCTTGAATTCCACTCACCTGAGTGACATAAACGGCAAAACCGGTCTGTGTGGTAACTCAATAACACTAGAGTTGCTTACAAAGCGGGGCAACCTCTTTGAGATTGTTTCCCCGGACCGTGATCCAACAACTGATGTGGTATCAACACCCTACATAGAGTACCAGAGGGTGGGGGGACTGGTAGCCAACGGTAACCAGATAGTAGAGGCCGCACAGTATAATCATGTCGGTGCCGGTGTTACTTATATCATAGATGACTGGGGCGACTCTCTCACTTATGGTATACCCAACTGGGCACCCCTCCAGGGTGTAATGAGGCTGAGCCCTGTTCCTCACCTGTATCTGGGGCAGTTATACACAACACCACCAGGCATAGAGGCCGTGAATAGTGTAGAGGTGATTGCCGGTGATGTGAGATTCACCAATACAACTGATGCAACCCATGGCAAGTACCACAAGTTCGCCGGGACAGGCCGTGTAATGGTTCACCTGAATGATAATAATAATCACTTTGTAATTCACATGGTATGTCCGGATTGCCACGAGGATACGCCCGCGGTTATAGGTGGCATACCAACAACGAGCGGCACTTCTGACAGTACGAGCCTGGGGACCGGAATAGTGAGTTCGGGAACATCTTTCCCCTGCACCATTAATGGGATAACACATCCCGGTTGCGGTCTCCATCCGGTTCACACGAATAATAGGGAGTGGCCCCTAAGGCCGGTACCGAAAATAACACTCAGTCATGTAGAGAATCCAGGCATAAACGGGACCGTTCTGCATATAACAAACTATAATACCTGTCCCGGTGCCGCCCATGATAATACCATTCTGGACTCGCTGAACTCGACTCATTTCAGGCTACTATCAAATGGTTGTATCATGAAAAATTATTCTTATGAGTGGTGGGATGGTGATATCAAACTATATGACTCATTGCCGATTCGGCCAGGCTTGTCAACATGGCAAAATCCGTCCGGACACAACCCCACAATCATTCTAAACATGCGGGGCGGCCAGATTCTCTTACAGATATGGTCTGTGACTCAGGTACAATACTATAATGACATATTCAACCCCACTTTTACTATCACGCCAAGGACTGGTGATAATACCAAGCTATTCGTGATTCATGATGCCATGGCGCATCTTGGTGTGTATGCCATCTCTGACTTGCATGACATGAAGAATCATGTCCAGACATACCCGCAACTACTCAAGAATGGAACGGTTTACAGATTCTCACATAGCCCCGGAATGGACAAGACCGGCGGGTTATTGGGCCACGACTGTATGCGGGGCTTCAAGTACTGCATGACTGTATTTAATGCACCACGACTGCCAAGTGTGAATAATGCACAAGGTATAGTCTATGACACCCGTAATGCCATAGAACTGAATCGTGATGCACTAGTTCACAATAGGAATAATGTGTTCACCACGAATAACCCGACTCCGGGCGAGGTAAAATATGACTCAACTACTCTAGAATTGATACAGGCATACGGAGTGATACCAATTACAGGCGGTGTAAAGGTAGATGAGTTATACATTATACCATCATTCCATAGTAACGGGTGTGACCGATATATCGACAAGACGACATCCCCCCATACATGGACTGCCTCTATGTCACACTCTGGATGGTTACGATTACAATACCTGGAGACACATTACGGCAGGGATAACCCCTCACTAAACGTCCCACTACTGCCTAATTTCGGGACACTATGCATGAGAACTCATGGTAATGAGGAATTCAGGCAGTTCAAGATGGATGACTTTTTCATTCAGGGATCAGCCGCATCATTTGGTGGGACAAAACACACCCATACGGTAACGGGCACGCTTTCGAATAATCCAACCACAGGTAACATTTCGGTACTGGATACTGATGTAACCCTGCTTGGCAGTGGCACTACAACGATGGATCTTGCCGTCGATATGGCTGGCCGGGTCGTGATAAGTGGTGTTGTGGATAATGGTGGCTCTGCACCAGACGGGAATGGTTCTGCCAACTGTAACTGGAGTAATAACAAGCCGCCCCGATCTGCACCGTTACAGAAAGTCACACTATTTGTGACGGTGAATGTGAATGTACCGGGAAGTAACGACTACAATGAACAGTTCTTCCATGAAGTACCGCTTTCGGCCAGCCCGGCACCAACTAGTGTCGGCGAGGATTGTAGGCATGTATCAATTGCAGAGTTCCAGTATCCGGCAGAATTCAAGACAATACCACTCACGTATGGTAGTAATGCGGACATAAAGGTGACAGTTGAAACAAAGGTGGTATTCGCGCATGGTTCCTCGCCGCTTTATGCCGGTGGTTCTCCCACTGAGACCCTATACGTTGAGACCATTCTAGAGCAGTTAACATTGGTGGTGAACAATTGAGGGCTGTAATCATTCTAGTCATCATTCTAGTATTCATTCCGCCGGTATATGCGTATGACGTACAATTCCATTTCATAACAGAGAACGGGAACATCTTTCTACTATCTGGTCCTGATGAGCCAAGGCCGCCTAATATCATAGGTGAGACCGCATTTCTCAGTGTTGATAATCCTCCCGCCGGTATGTTCATTGTTACATCGAATAATGGAACGATTCAAAGAGTTACACCATTACAGACAGGGATAGACGTGAGTGATTATTCCGGTAGTGATAGAGTAAGAGTCATCACTTATACTGATTGGAACGGTGGCAGTGTTAGAGAATTCCGTGATCAGCCATTCGGGACACTCTCCAACGGCATTAATGGAATGTACCATTCTAATAGTATGGGATTAATCGCCGATTACAGTAACTATACAATGATGTCGGTGATTGATTCGTCCCGTTTTGATCTGGGTAGTGGCTCTGATAATACACTTGGTACACTAACACAGGGGAGTAACGGTGAATACACCATTAACATGGCAACAATGAATCGTGCAGGTCTTAATTTCGGGCCGGGATCTGATGCCACTTACTACATCTATTGGGGCTGTAGGGATTGCAATACAAATGTGGTTGTGGGATTCGGTGGCTCATCTGATCAGGCAAGACTGCCGAATGATCATCATCCAAGAGGTTGGGAATCAACACAGTCATGTGGTGTATCTGATACTGACACCTGGTCTACCAATTCGGGAACCATAGATGTTGATTATCATATACCCTCAGAGGAACACAGTCAGGCAGGCGATTACACCATAAGTAATAGGTATGATGACTTGTCCATTCTACCACAGCATCATACTAGTTCTACTTATACAGATGAGACAGATGATAACCGCCGGTTCGACATGGATATTATAGCTATAACCACGTCAACACCCAGAAGTGAGTATCTATTCTCATGCTCCGGAACTATCACCGTTGAGACATGTGATGAACATGGGAGTAATTGTACGACTCAGTCAAGTAGTGGTAATTCCGGTACCACTACACGTTATACAGATGGCTCATGTACTAATGAGATGAGTTCTCAGAGATCATCATCCCACATGGGCTACATTGCATCTGCTGATTGTACTGCTGGACCTGCACCATCTAAACCAGCTGATATCAACAACCGTAGCAGTCCTGTAGATATGGGTGGCAACCAAACCAGAGTAACTACAAGAACATGTAACTATAATAGCAGTCCTACACTAATGGGTACAACTGCAACCATAAGTACAACATGTGATTTACACATACAGACCCCACACTTAACATTGAATGAGTCTCTAACAGTGAAGCCGGGTTTGAACATATACAGGCCGGATTCCAGCTTCATAAACCAGAACCTCACTATAATAATGGATGACACAGAGAATGGTGGCGGGCAGAATGAGCGTATACAGGTATTCCACGGGCCGGATGATATTCTAACAGGTCCATACGACTTTCATTTGAGAACGCCGGAATCCGGTATACTATATGATGATCATGACCACTATGGATGGATAGACCATACCAAATCATATACAACCGAGATGCTAGAACAACTAGGATACACCATTAGAGTGTCGATGGCCGGATTCAATGACGGACTGGGTACTAGTGGGACGGAACCATACAACCCCGGCCAGCGACTATGCCATGGTGACTGTCTGTTAGGCCTGGAAGGGATTGACGGGGAGAAGCCAAGACTCATGGTCTTGAGGCAATCACCACCAAGTCATGGAGTCGTTCTAAATGGATTAATCTATGATCACAAGAATAATGACTGGTATAGTAGTGGATTCGGGTATGGTACTGATGGACTAGTCACTGCAACATCACTATACCTTACCGTTCCCTTCTCTGTTGATACCACTCTAGTGAATGTGTGGTTATTCAATGAGAACTTTGATCCAACACAACAACTCATATCACCGAATGATGCATTGTCTCCCACAGCTGATCTATGTCACTTACGACAGGCAGGCCAAATTGAAATATTTGATGCCGGTCCCACCACCATATCAGCCGGGAACAGTATTCACATACCTATTCTACCTGAAATGCGCTATTCAGCATTCATAGGAAATGGTGAATGTCACTGGTATGATATTGCCTCACTGCCTTCACCATTATCTAGTATATCATCCGGTGCAAGAATGGTTCCATTGAATAACGGGACTATTCTAGGCGGCACGTTAACCGTAAAGCATGACGGACAGGCACATGTAGATATCATTACTGACTTGCGTGCCGTTTACCAGTCCGAGATGTACGGGGATGTCATTATAGGAACACCGGCAGATATAACACAGTGGTCCGTCCCGCCCCTGAAAGTAAACGTGACTGCAATAGCCCAGGTGAACGGGCTGGGAAGTTCCTGTGGTGATACCGGCATGTATTGTTCCCAGCCTATCACTCTAGTGAATAGCAGCGCTCCTCATATAGGCACATACATTCATGGCTCGGTTATGTCTGGTTCATTCACACATGATGAACCATACGGGATTGCCCCCACATCTGGTGCCGGACAGGATGAATATGGATTTGTAAATGGCCGGTGTTACGGACTGGAAACCATAATAGCTGATACAGGCGGCATTATTGCAAGAAGCATACCGGGAATACCTGTCAATGCCGGTGACACTATTGCTCTGTCATTTAATGTAATTGTGATCAGCCCAAGAACCATTCCCGGACTAATCGAGACAGAAACTACAGGTGAGATTTGTGATATAAAACTGACCGAGCAGTCACTAATACTTGATGTCAGTACCATGACTGCCACACTGCGTTGACTCATGACCGTTCTTATGGGGGCGATAATCCCATGGCGACTTTCCAATCTGTCGTTGGGCACGGCTATAATGGGGTATAGTCACTCTGAGTCCCCAATAGGATGGTGAGGGATTAGAATAAACCTAAAGGGGATCCGGGGCTCGCCGCCTGTGAGATGGGATACCTGTGTTGAATAATTGGAAATCGATAATTGACACTAAAACAGGCATAGTGTGGGCTATATGGTGCAGATGGTTCTCATCTCCATTTGATATATGTCGGCAACCTTGTCAGTTTTGACTCCATTATCGGTGTGAATCTACAGTAGTGAGCCTGCCGATACATGCCGCATTATTTGGGGGCAGTTTTGTTATCTCTTGGTTATGGGCGGCCTGTGTTACATTGTATCAACCACACAGTTCTAACATTCCTGGTTATGTTCCATTTTGTCCAAGCAACCACTTCGGAACGTCCAATGATAGTCCCAAAAGATGTTTAATTGATACTTCCGGATGTTTTTTCAGTGATCCTTGGATATTTTGAGGCCACCCTGACCTGTCGTAAAATATTACTTCCTCAATGAAGCCCATGATTCTGCTATGTTGAGCACGCCGACCAGCCACAGGAACAGGACATACATGACTCTGTCCTGATCAACACGCCACCACAACTAGGACAGCCGCCCCTGTATGGCGTGTCCTCCCAGATATCATCCTGTTTCCCATATATGGCCGTGGGTACCCAGTTCGGTATCACTTTTGTTATGATTCTGTGAATGACATGATGATCCATACCCGGTGGTATTATAACACCGGGCCCTGATGCGCCCTCCCATGATTCCAGGAACCGGGCGGCTCTCAGGGCGGTCTCGGCCAGTTCAGGTAGTGGTATCTTACTCATGTCCAGCATCCCGCCGAACCGCCCCTCCCGGATCAAGCAACCGGTATACAGACATGCCATTTCAAAGACATTACGAAATGAGTCCGGCGAGTCATTCCAGTTGACATAGAGGGCGAACTTGTTCGTATATGTTAGAACATGCAACTGCTCCTGTATCATTGCCGGTATTGTAACACGGTACGGCCCGTTGTACCGGCCCTCCATGATTATTACATCATCTGGTATGAACCGGCCCGATAACACCAAGTCAGAACAGTCAGGCTCAATCCGCTCTATCGCTGTTCTAATACTGGCCGGATTGGTTGCCGCCCCTCTTAACATGGATAATGTGGATGCCTTGATATGTTTCAATGACTCATCGATGCCCCCTGTAATGGTGGCCCGTTTTTGTCTCTCCACTCTCCTGCTGGCACGATACTCGATGTAACGCCTGCACGCATTGTATAGCCCGGCGCGCATCATTGTCTCCTCTGTTAGATTCCCCAGAATGGTAACATTTAGTGGTGGACGCGCCATTCTAGTGACATCCGCGGCCAGCTTTGCCGCTATCTCCGGCTCCACCCCTGCCTGTATCATTGCCTGACATATCTTGGACTCATCATACTTAGTAACGGTACCGTCACGCTTTACACAGGTAAGCATTCTTTACCACACCCATGAGTTCTTTTGGCTAACGCGGGTATCATGTTCGCTGCATCAGCCTTCATTATATTACCACACTTCTTACACATGTATGATATGATGGTCCCGCTAATGCCGGTAAACCCACTGAAACCATCACAGGAATGCCTGATGGAATAGTTCGATACCTGGTCAGGCACATTCCCGTATGCCGAGAACTGATCCTTGCACTGATCACAATAGTATGAAATGGTTATCTTCACTATTCCATGACACCTATATCTACTAGTTTGCCATGTAACTGATTCACAGCTTCTGAAACGGCATTAATTGAGTTAGCCCCCACACATACAACATTTCCGGTGGCGAATAACAACATGGTACAGTCGGGCTTTCTCCATCGTATTATAACACCACTAAAGTGTTCCGGCTCATAGATTGTTCGAGGTATGAAACGGACCACCTGACTTAGGTCAATGCCTTGTGAGAATTTGGATGTAGCCACAACATTACAAATGTACCGCGTGACATTTCCCACTGGTATATCGTGCTTCTTTAACGTCTCTATCATGGTATCCATGGCGCCAAAGGCTATTTCCGCGGTGGGCGCCCCGACAGCCACCATTTTTCCAGAACTGAATACCATTACCGTCGTTCTATTGATTCTGAAACGGGCGGCGGGAAACTGTTCCGGCTCATACTCGGTACCCTCTATCTGGTGAACCGTATCCAGGGACAGCGTGGTGCCAATATATCCCGCGCATACTATATTGTGCGGCTTTATTTCAATCACGGCGATTCAGAATATCACTCCCTTAAAAGGCGGGTCATACACTGGAATGATACGTGGAAAAGAGCCATTCTAGTCCTGCTTGAAATCAATGGCGGTCACCATTCTCTGGTACATTGATGAGAAAAGTGCGTACTGTCCGCAAAAGCCTCACTGAATTAAAAACCATCATTTCATGAAATGGGTTCTTTGATTGTATTCGTGACTTCTACCTGGATGTGCATGATTTCCGCCCTGAAAATAACCGGCATTATTCCACGACAATGTGGGTACAATCCTGACGCTTACCATTTCCACAACCCTTGTCATATCTGGTGGGTCTTGCATCCATGACAAGAGTGATGCGGGAATAGTATAAACCGGTTAATACATAAAGAATATACCTTTCATGTTTTGTAGCTAGAAGAATAGAATCATAGTATAATTATGAAACGTAAATGTAGTGGATTAATACTAGACATAGAGGGTGAGCTTGTATGCAGTACATGTGGTGCCGTGAGAGGCTATGTGAATGAGGAAACGCCGAACATGGAGAGTCATGCACGACTGGACTATTCCGGCAAGCTGGTTACACACTCTTTGCAAAAGTGATGAAGCAGGACACAGAAGGGTGTAACCGCTCATTACTGATTGCCATCTCACAGATACGAAAATTACGTGACGAGTTAGCTCTCTGCCTGTACTATGCCATTTACCTGATTAGAAAGGCGATAGCCGCGAAATATCTTGTGGGCCGCTCTATTGAGTCATGTTCGGCCGCCGTCGTACTGCTGGCATGTCGAAAGCACGGTGTGAGTAGGACCATACCTGACCTGGTAAAGGCAACCGGACTTAGACGCCGGGAGATATACCGCACATACTCACAGATGACCGAGAAGTTTGCTGGCTCACTACCTGATCCTGTCATGTACATACCACGAGTGGGTACTGATGCCGGTATTACCGATAGAGATGCCGTTAAGGTGATTCACTCACTGAATGGTGTTGAGGTACCAGTACCCGATTGCTGTTGCCGCGGGCGCACTATTCATGCAAGAGTATGGGTGAAATAGTGGACAGGGAGGAACTAGCCAAGGCTGCCGGTATTGGGGAAATGACCTTGATCACTATCACAAGGAAACTGCTATCATAATTTGGTTAACATGGCCTTTACCTAGAATCAAACATAGGACTAATGAACGTTCAATTCAACCCAGACGGATTATTACAAGTTCCCGGCGATATATTGACAGGGCTTTCCACTCTATGCGTGATGCCGCGAAAGCCGGTGTCACCGTGACGGTTGGTTTTTAATCATTCACTTTGTTCTTGTCATTCTGTCACTCACTCTCTCATTTATTCCCGGATTGATCAAAGACCCATCCAGTTGAAATCACGCCCGCCATACTAGAATGGTCTCTATATAACCGGATGAAACTGCAGACACAAGGAATACCATCCCTGCAAAGCACATCACACCGAACAGAATGGTCCCAATGAATCTCCCGCGTTTCCACTCCTCACCAAAGTTGCGGCGCACACGGACATAGATTAGGTACGGGACCCACACCAGCAACCCTAGCGTGATGATGAAATTACTACTATTGTTATAATGAGTCTGGTTTATATCCCAGAACAGCTATAAATACCACAGAATCTGCTCGATCATTCCACTCCTGTCCATCACTCCCACAAATTTCTCTTGGAATATAAGGGCGGACTGGTTTCGTCTGTATTGGACGCGCCTCGTTGGGCTGGAATATCTGTAAAAGGGATGGTGAATCCTTCATACCATGGCAGACTAAAGGATATCTCGTTATAGTGAGGAAGAGGAGCCGCATGAAAAAATAACCATAAGCAAGAAAAAACTTGTAATAATATTCATCATACTGGGAATGTACTTTTTGAACCGGGATGAAATCCTGGACATGTGGGTCATTCATCTCTGGATTGTAATGGATCCGTTCGTGACACCCATAACGAGTTTCATCTGGGCATGGTTGGAGTTTGCTATTCTGTGGTTCTTTCTGTCCTTCTTTGACACTCTGGTGCAACTGGAAATAGTATTACAGCCAGTCCTGACTGATTTTACCGAGGAGGTCAAAGAGTATACCCAAATGGTACACGAGCGTTTGACTAATAGGGTGTTATTAGTGCATAGATATCAAATCTAGAGGACTTGTGATTGTTGAGGATGCAATAGAGATTCTAAAAGAATCCGGTTCCACAGATCACCGAAGAGCAGTACAACCGAATGCGTGAGAGAATCTTGGTCCAATAGCAGATGAGTTAGGAGAACTCAACGAATGACACCCCGAGAAATAGAAGAATACGAGAACTTTTACGTGACTTCAACCAATAATATGGAGCAACTTCTGCATAGTTAGGGAACCATTATAGTCCATTTATTGCTGCTAGGGGATGAATACTGATCAAATATCAATACTCGTTTCACTGTTCATTGGAATTGATGAGCCCCATATCGGAATCATATTTGGAGCTGTTGGAATAGTCACGTGGCACGCCGTTATGACAGGCAGGTACCGCCAGAGCGATGGAGGCGCGGTGGCCGTGTCTCAATGTTGCCACTATATGCGGTGTTACTAATTTGGTGGCACCACCCCGGCAATATACTGATAGCTGTTGTCGTTCTAGTGTGTTTCATGAGAACAATTCGCAGTATTGTGCCGATGGGCATTCGGCTTTTGAATATGACTCGCCTTTTAAGGGAGTGATCAGCTGCCCACACGTGAAGTTAAAAGCTGATGAGGTTGACCGGATTGTATATGTTTCCCGGGACATATTCTATAATGAGAATCCAGCGCCTGATGTCCTGTACATATTTACACATGATAATATGAGTCTGGGATTATACCGCATAAAAACTACAGGCTGGCGGTATGCGATTTGTCTGTGTATTGAGGCGTATAGATATCATTAATCACAAGAGAAGATTACTACACGCACTGGAGAACATGAAATGATTCATGTAATCATTATGGTATTGATGGGCGGTACCCTGCCGAGGCCGGAACGCAAGCCATTCTGGAAGAGGTGGAGACACTGAGAGTATCCTGCGTCATTCATGAATCTGTGCCCATATGCCTGCACTGTTCCAGGAAGCAATTCGGTAACTCAATCCATAATCTGGAGAATGGCAAGGGGAACCGCTTGCGGGCAATCTATTACGGCCTCTCCAGTCCTGTGGACTGTATTGAAGGGTAATTTACTCCCTGACAACTTTCCTGATCAAGAAAAATGCGTATAGTGATGACAAGGAGATAAACTTTGTAGTGGACGAGTGTGCTTACTGTCATTCTTGTGCGGTTTCAATGGAGAACAAACTGATATGGAGGTTGACAAACCATTACCGGATAAGATAAAACTACCCCCGGCGAACAGAATCTCCCACTGCCCAGTCATTGGTGCAGAAAACCCATACAAGAATAACCACTCTACTACCTGGAATCATAGTAGCGTCATGTATGCTTGGATATGTAGCATTCATGCATGATTCATCCAGTGTTGCCGGAAATGTCATTTTACTCGTAATGGGCGGCGCGTCTACATACCTGCTACTAATGACGCGGGAGAGGGTCCGCATTACGGGATGTAATGGTAGATAACATTATGATACAAAGTTCAGAGGTGGGTCAAGAGGAAAAATCAGCACCCGCATTACGGGACAAGATAATTTATCCAGTCGCGTTCACACTCTTGCTTCACTATTGGTAGAGCCGTGGCTCATTATACCCATGGCAATATTAACAGGGAGTACCTGGTTCCGCTCGGTGGCTGTAGAAAAGAACATGCGTACGAAAGACATACTGTACAACTATATGATGAGGGTAAACAAATACTGGGAATAGCCAAATGGATGCTAGAGAACGGTGCAAGCGAAGTCAATGTAATAGGAGAGTTCAAGCCATTCGTTGAGAACAGATCACCTTTGAGTGTGTGGTCAAAAACGGAGTGAATGTGATAAAAATTACTGCCTTTTTATGGTACCATGAATTACACTATAACATGATAAGAATAAGACCAAATGAATGGTTACATATGGAGTTTAAGGGTTCAGGTAAGATAAACAACACTCAAAAGATATCAGGAACATTATACATGACCAATAGGAGAGTAGTCATTCAGGGCAGTGACGGTCCCATTTGGACTGGACTGATCAAGGATATGACAGTCTCTGTTGAGAATGATATATGTCATATGAAAGTCGGACGTGATGATGTAACATGGAAATCCTCAACCATTCCCGTTTCCTGGTGGGGCAATGCTATCATGTTCTGGAAGAAGGGAACCATTCTTGCACCGGACGGTGGGGAACCCTCACACAATTACGGGATATACCCGCCTGTCTATAATGATATAACAGAATTGCCGGACTTGATAAAAAATTCTGAATGGAATATACGCTGGTATACAAAAGACGAGCTGGAACAATGCGGCATGGGAACGCCGGAGAATAGTGATGGATTTGAGAGAACCGTATACAAGACCAATCTTATACTGGCTGCATTACGTCATGACGGATTCCCCCAGGGGCCACCAAACACGCATCTTAGAATGCTCCACCGCCGTCATGCACTAGTCCATGTAACGTATCTGGTATGGGGGTGGAAGCAGGGTATACGACACATGATGACAAGGGTGACCGGTTACGGCCATTACGCCGGTGACGGACAGATAGCCATGTACCGCCAGCCTCCGGACAAGATGTTCGAGCCAAAGCCGTTCTCCCCTATCAAGAGAGAGTGGCACCACGAGATCAATCCCGCGCACTGTGGCGGCCATACATATGAAATTCTGGAGACATGTCATAGAATGTTGCCAATCATTACCAGGGTAGCCGATGAACTACACGCTGACCCGACATGGCACCCGTACATTAGGTTACGCCAGATATATGAGGCCATACGGGATGACAAGGCCATCCCGCCGCCAGTCAAGGAGGCATTACCATTGGCACGGGCGGCAACAGATAACCCGTGGTGACACTAATGCCGTGGGACGCGAGACCGACCATAATGAAACCGGATGGCTCCGCCATACCGGGAATCATTCCCGTCCGCCATGAAACTGATTCAGTTCTGGGTGACTAAAACCATTCTAATCCCAGAATAGATCACGCTTGAACTGTATGAAAATGGTATCCCCCTTACAGGAATACTGCCTCTTTGTGTAATTACCCCTCCATATCATTACTTCATCGCCGGGTGTCATATTAGTTGACATCGCTACCGGAAACATTAGCTGCCAGAAATGAACCGTGTTATATCCCCTAAACTCCCTGACATTCAGTATGTGTGATATGATATCTTTATTGTGACGTTTCTTGCCCAATCGTAACATCTTTTCGGACTGAATGCCGAGCCACTGATAGGGGCCAAACTCATTAACAAAGTCACCTGTCATGAGAAGTGGTAATCTCACCTTGAAATAGACTCTGTCGGTTATCTCACCGTATACCTGCTGCATCTGTATCTTGCGTGTTTTATAATGCCTTGACATACCATTATACCAGTGTGGAGTGGTTTAAAGCTGGTCGAGCACCAGGAAAAGAAGCGAGAAAACCTGGTACAAGCTATTCTAGCCTATGTGGGGACGGCATCATTTCTTACATACCGTGATGACACCGGCATGGTCCGTTACTCGATGTGCTTTGATGATCAATATCTCTCATACATTCGCGGTTTGCACGCAGTTGATACGGAACTAGGTGGTGTAGAGATAAAGCCCAGTGACCCGCCCAGTATCTTAGCAGAATGCCCACTAATCTGGGACATGGAGATGACCGGATTCGGCGCCGCGGAACTCCCGTCCAGTACCGGCAAGCGTTCTGCTACATCCGCCCTTGGTACACAGATAACCGATATTGCATACCGCCTAATGATATGCCAGCGAGTCCCGTACAGCAGGGTAATAACCGAGTATGTTAACAATGGGGGAAACCCGCAGGGAATATGCCGCAAGGTAGCCGGAATGGCCGCACGCGAGGCCGTCTCATTTGTCATGACCGATGCCAAAAATAACACCACCCCCAAGGTGACACCCAAGAAGGAACCATACACTCATACCAGAATCATCCTTGGAGCCAGGGACGTGAATCACCTGGAGATATTGCGTGACTCATTCCCCGCGGGTTCCATAAAGAAACGGGGTGTGATAAAGCCGGAAACTATTCACGGAGTGATAGGAATGCCGCCGCCAGCCAGGTCTGTCCATACGCCTGTCTTTAACGACGAAGAGTTGGGAAAATTGGAAATCATACCGACCAGAGTGACAGAAGTGCCCATGCCCTATGGGAGAGCAATCACCAGTACTACCCAGCCCCCCATAAGGTTCCCTGATATCTTATTCTGGGATGATAATTCCACCACTCCCGGTTACAGCCCGTTATTCTTGGCCGATGAGAATGGAAATGAGACGGATGATTCCGAGCCTGGTATAATAGGGAATGATTCTGTTGAGGAACCGAATAATTCGATGAATGGTGAACCCGTTATGGAAGAGCCTGCCACAGAAGAGAGTAGTAGTGGGAATGGTTTCGGTTTTAGAATAATCAATGGGAAAGAAAGGTTCCCGGTTAGAGTGATTCCCGGTTAGAGTGATTCCCGGTTAGAGTGATTCCCTTGAGCCATTCTATCATCCGGGAATTTCTGCATGATCTCAATCGTGACTTGCCGGGACCATTTTGTAACATCTGATTGTCCCATAATCTTGATTTTAAATATATAATTCTCGATGAAAACAACGATAGTTTTTTATCTCATTCTTTGTATATGATCTATTATCACATTGCAATTTTAATCGCCGGTTGTCTTGCAATTCTTGCGTATGGTGTCGTTCTAACATTGGACGTATGTTATGTTGGAGTTAGCTCAATTCTTGCGGCTGTTGTTGCACTTATTAATATAATTTGGTACAGGAGCGGCCGTACTATTGTGACGTATTTCTCGATTGCTTTAACTACAGCGCTGATGGTTCAGAATTTCACAACAGTAGTAGAATCTTTCCTGATCATACCCACAACCATATTACTACCGCAATCGTGAAGCTTGTACGCGGTTACATACAGGGACCCCGCCCCATAGAGACGAGTCAATAGACTGTTCGTTCACTCTCTGGTTGTGGTCGTTACCACAAGAATTATTCAATGGTATGGAATACCTTGGTAAATTCTAAAGAATAGCGCCCGCCATGACTCCTTGGATAAATTTGTTGGAATATAGGTTTCCCCCTACCGCGCTCTCCCAGAACCTTCCACCGGCATCATTCCAGGAATGGTAACCCCTCCCGCATGGAACTTGATTCTGGTAACAGTAATTCCAGACTCACTTTTTATAACAATAATAATGACTGAGTAATATGGGCAAATTCAATGAAGTATTAGAGCAGATACGTCGGGAATCAGGGAATAACAAGGAGCTTGGTGACAAGTTTGAGGTGCTCATGGTGGAGTATTTCAAGAATTGTAAGCAGTACGGCTTGGAAGATGTACAAATATGGCCCAAACAAGATTTGGGAATAGATATACTGGCGCATGACAAGTTCGGGGAACGGTGGGCAATACAATGCAAATGTCATGATGTTGATTCCACATTACAGTATGAGGGAAATGTATCCAATTTGTGGTCTGCCGCCGAAATGAATGGTATACAAAACAATAGTCACCACTGCCAAACCCAGCACCAACCTTGAAAAAGTATGTAAACAGACCAATACACATATCATATGAGGATCTCGAATCCGCCAATATAGAGTGGAGTACTGATATCATTCAGGCACGAGAGCCCCACAAATTATACGAACATCAAAGTGAGGCTTTAAAGGATTGTCTGGACGGGTTCACCAAGCATGATCGCGGTCAACTCATCATGGCATGCGGTACTGGTAAGACACTAACATCACTCCATATAGCGGAAAAACAAGTCGGGAATAGTGGATTGGTTCTATATCTTGTGCCGTCCATATCGCTCATAAAGCAGACTATACAAGCATGGTCTGAGAATGCCAACATAGAACATCAGTACATGGTAGTTTGCTCAGACAGTACCGTAAAAGGTAAGGAGGATATCTCTGTGACTGATATAGTTGGATCAGTGACGACTGATCATGACTTATTGAGGGAGCAGTATGAAAAGACCAATAGCGATGCGCGTTATTTTCTGCACGTACCAGTCCGCGGATGTCATAAAGGAATCATTCAGCGGAATGCAGTTTGACTTGATAATATTCGATGAAGCGCATAGGACGGCCGGAAAACAGGATAAGAGCTTTGCTCTAGCACACCATGACGAGAATATTAACTCTGCAAAAAGACTCTACATGACTGCAACTCCCCGTATGTACAATCGGGAGGGCGTGACTGATGGTTATTCCATGGATGATTATAGTATATTCGGTAGACGGTTCCACGAGTTGAAGTTCTCCAAGGCCATAGATACTGGCATACTATCTGATTACAAGGTAGTGGGACTTCGTATCTTGGCCGATGATTTGGACAAGGCTAGGGCAGACGCGGGCGAGGCCGATGATTTCACACTGGAGGAGGAGTGTAAGCTGGCATCAATATACAAGTCCATAAAGCAGCAGGATGAGAGTCTGGAACCAAATCTCCTACAGCGTATTCTAGTATTCCATAATAAAATACCACAATCTAAACGATTCGAGATTGCATTTCCCAAGATAGTGAAACGAATGGATGGAGAAGGTGTGGATGTACGTCATATTGACGGGAATAGTCGTGCACGGGACCGCGCGTCAACCATAGAGTGGTTGAAGAGGGGGGAATCCGATGTACGAATAATATCAAATGTAAGATGTCTATCAGAAGGAGTGGATGTTCCCGCCCTGGATGGTGTGGTATTCTGCGAGCCCCGCCAGTCAGTAATAGATGTGGTGCAGTCACTTGGGAGAGTAATGCGAAAGTCACCGGGCAAAAGTATAGGATATGTTATAGTACCTGTAGTGGTATCTCGTAACGAGGCTATTGAGCATGTTATAAATCGCGATAAATCAAACAAGCTAATACTTCGTATGAGTTCACCTGTGTCTAAATGGAACGGGTCATTCTATAACTGATCGCGACAGTTAAAGAGTAACCGGTTACTATTTTGTGCATAAGATTGGAACCGGTTCCAAGACGTGAACTCATACAATACTTCAGCTTGCAGATGCATTAAGAGCACATGATGACAGGATAGACCGCTACTTCAATCAGGCGAGACTTGTTTCTGATGGTGGTTCCGGTGGTGAGAGTTCGGAGCCCGGTATAATAGTGCCGCCGCAAATTGCCAGTATTTTTGATGTCCTGCCTGCAACACTACTCAAGGTCGGATACTATTGGGATGATTACGGGTTCAAACTGGGTGAGAAAGCTGCCATAGTCGCGATGAAGGCCAAGAATCGCGGTGAAACAGCATTCATAGAACGATTACATAAAGACCTACAAGGTGTAGTCAGCGATACAATAACGCGAGATGATACTATAGATGCTATTTCACAACATATCGTACTGGCGCCTGTCTTTGAGGCGCTTTTCGGGCAGACAAGTAACCCAGTTTGGAAGGCGTTTAACCATGTAGCAGAAGAATTAGACTTTAGTACGGAATTAGATGATTTAGAAGAGTGGCACCAATTAATGTGGTACCATGTTGAGAATATAACAAATCCACAGGCAAAGCAGAATGTAATAATCAAGGTATATGGTAATTTCTTTAAGGGATTTGACAAAAAACAGGCCAAGACCATAGTATACACGCCTGTCGAAATAGTGGATTTCATTATTCAATCGGCACAGTATGTATTGGAGTCAGAGTTCGGAACAGGGTTCGATGGGAATATTCGCGTGTTGGATCCTTTCGCAGGAACCGGTGTATTTCTGGCTCGGTTGTTAGAATCAGGTCATTTGGGTACGCATCCAGCAGAGATGCTTTTTGGTGAGAACAAGTTATTAGCATATTATACCGCGTGCGCAAATCTGGAAACCACAATGGAGAAGGTGACAGGGATTAGCACTCCGTTCATGAATGGTTCATACGTGGATACATTCACAATTCCGCCGGATTGGCTGGAGTTAAAGGCGCAGGGTAGGGCACATGTACAATCCATGATAGATGACACATTATTCCGCAAGGCGCGCGGGCTTGTTGATAAACAGCGGGACAAGCGCATAATAGGTAATCCACCATACTCTGGTGGGCAGAGAACCGCCAACGAGGACAAGAAGAATGATTCCCACCCCATTCTAGAACCACGCATAAAGAATACGTACATTAGAATGGCGCCCAAGGGGAATAAGAGGGGATTATACAATTCATATGTCAAGGCCATTCGTTGGGCATCAGAAAGAATCGGGGAGTCGGGAGTAATCGGTTTCATAACACCCTCTGGTTTCATCACAGGGAATAGTGAAGCTGGTATACGCGCCTGTCTTGAAATGGAGTTCACTGATGTGTACTGCTTTGACTTGAGAGGTGATGTGAAAAAAAGTGACTGGCGACGTGAGGGTGGCAAGATATTTGGGAGTGGCTCAACTGTGGGTACCGCTATAACCATCCTGGTGAAGAACCCCGCCAAACATCATTCTACGATTCACTATCATGGCATCGGCAACTACTTGAGTAGAGAGGAGAAGTTGGAAATCATAAAAGAGCATGGTTCCATTGCAGGAATGGAATGGGAGATTATAACACCGGATCGATTCCATGACTGGTTAGAACAGCGTGGCGATACCAGTGAACAGTGGGATTCCATCACTCCAATGGGGAGTAAAGAGGGAAAGCAGGGGGAGATTGGTGTGACGTTTGGTGAATATTCACGCGGTCTGGCTACTTCCAGAGATCCATGGGCATACAATTCATCCATTGATAAATTGGAAAATAATATGAAGCAACACATCAACTATTGTAACGGACAAGATTTGAATAATTTTGTGGTTGATCCAAAACAGGCGAAAAAGAATAGTTCCATGATAGAACGCATGAAAAAGTTGGGCAGAAAGGTGGACTTTGATAAGAATAAAATACGTACAGTGTTGTATAGACCATTTTTCAAGCAGTATCTGTATTTTGATCCAATCTTTGTTCATGAGCCGACTGTGGTTTCACCATTCTTTCCAACCGGTGGCTCCAAGAATATTGCCATCATGGTGGCTGACAAAATAAAGGGTGTGTTCTCCACGTTTGTAACAGGAATAACACCGGATCTACACATCCACGAGGCATCCCAATGCTTTCCCATGAGAGTCAAGAAACAAAAGGACAAGAATAGACATGTGGTAGGTAACCAGTCAACCAGTCAACCAGTCAACCAGTCAACCAGTCAACCAGTCAACCATCGAGAACCTGGCGATAATAGTCCCCGACAAAATAAAGGGCGAATTCTCAGTATTCATAACGGGAATAACACCGGATCTGGAAGTGGTGCATCACGGGCAGGTATTCCCCATGTTCACACAGTCACCGGAGGTGACGAGATGAAGGACAACATCACCGACTATTCCCTGGAACTATACCAGAAACGATATAATGATGACTCCATAACTAAAGAGGACATATTCTACTACACCTATGGCATTCTACATCATAATGGTTATCGTTCCAAGTATCAAGCATTCCTTGTTAGGGGATTACCGAATATTCCCATGGCGCCTGACTTCCGTGCCTTTGAGAGAGCAGGGCGTCAGTTAGCTAACTTGCACCTGAATTATGAGATGTGCCCCCGTTATGATCTTGGTGAACCATTATCTCCAATACCGGACGCGCCAAAAAAGATAGCCTTTGGTAAGAAACCAAATAGAACCGGTTCCCCGGGCCCCAAAGACAAACCGGATCCGTCAACCATCATAATAGACGGCCAAAAGATATACAATAACATACCATTAATCAATTACAAAGTGAATGGTCGTACCCCCGTGGGCTGGTTCGTGGACAGATACCAGTACAGGGAGAACATAGAAAGTGGCATCACCAACTACCCACTGGAGGGTGCCACCGGTGATGAAACACGCGCCATAATAGAACGGTTAGTATACGTTGGAATGGAGTCAGATAATATCATAACCAACCTCCCAACTGAATTCGAGATGGAACTGGAACAAGAACCAACCGGCCTGGACAAGTACTACAAGGCGCCCATTCCCTAATGAGTTCACGTGATGTTCCAGGAACGTGTTAGAAGAGAAATATTGCGGTAATCATATATCCACTCTCCAGTACAAGGGACTCAAGTCCTTACAAGGGACTATTATTCTAATAGGCTAGCGCATGTCTCATCCACACATGAAGTGCTGGTTTGGGATACAACATGTCTATTCTCACATCAGTATCAAAGCAATGCTTTTAACATTGTATTTCAACTAATTTTTAAAATGTTACAATATAATAACCGTACCAATATTACATTTAAAGCCTTAATCGGGGGGGGGGGGCTCCTTCTTGCACTAGTATTAGTACCGGCCACTGATCTTGCGTTTGCTCAAACAACCAGTCCAATATTTGGCCTTACAGTAACTCCTGCCTCCACTGGTGCCACCGTTACATGGAATCAGTACCAAGACCATACCAATTATGTCGTGGTGTTACTTGATGGAGATGGAAATAAAATTTCTGGTGGGGTAACACGCGTTACAGGACTCACACATGATATTACCGGACTGACTTCTAACACTGACTATATGGTATTTGTCAGAACCACTGGAGCTGGCTTTGTCCAGTCCAACTCTGTATCATTTAGCACAATTGACTTTGGCTTCACTAATGCTATATCAGACATTACCATGAATGAGGCCGAGAGAAAAACCATACCACTCAGTGTAACCCCTGCGAGTGATTCTGTCACATATGCGATAACCAAACAGGACGGCACGGCTGCACCCAGCTTTGCATCCATAGATTCCATATCTTTTGACGGTACAATTACAGACGGCATTGTTTTTACTCCTGACAGAGAAGACAGTGGGGAATATTCGCTGCGTCTCACGGCAACTATTGGTGATGGCACCGCCACTGAAAACTTTTTACTTACCGTAAATGACCCTGGTATTGATCCACCCCAAATCAAAGCCCAAACTAGCACCTCTGTAACTATAGAGATCGCCTCAGAAGACATTAATACACAAGACTCAACCTGTACATTCGCCGATATCTACCCAACCTCCTCTGGACGTTCAAGTGTTGTTTCACATGGTTTCACATCAAACCCTCTAACAATTACGGGCCTCTCACCGGATACTGCATACACCATAATTGTGGGCAAATCATGTATTCCCTTGGGAAATCTGGGAATCCTCCAGTTCACTACATCTGGGGGTAGTGTAGGACAATCAGTTCAAGGTAATCTCAGATTCACAAACACCATAAAAGACATTACCATGGCCGAGGGTACAACACGTCACATAAAGCTAAATGCAACTGATTCTGATAATAGGGACATTACATATAGTGTAGATGTCCTGAACGACAAGACATTACCTGGGTCTGCAGGAACATCAAATGGTTTCCTCGTTTTGGAGCCTGATAGAACAGCAGCAGGAGAATACACTCTACGTGTCACAGCAACTGCTGGCAGCGACACTAAACGTGATGAATTTGTACTTACCGTAAGTGATCCTGGTATTGATCCACCCCAAATCAAAACTAAAAATAGCACCTCTGTAACTATAGAGGTCGCCTCAGAGGACTATAATACAAAAGACGCAACCTGTACAACCGCCGGTATCTTCGAAACCTCCTCCGGGCCTTCAGGTGCTGAAATAGAGGATTTCGAATCAAACCCCTTGACAATTACGGGCCTCACACCTGATACTGCATACACCATAAGTGTGTATAAATTCTGTGATCCCGCTGGAATTCTGGGAACCCTAAAGTTCACTACATCTGGGGGTCGTGTAGCACAATCAGTTCAAGGTGATTTCAGATTCACTAACACCATAAATGACATTACCATGGCCGAGGGCACAATACACAGCATACAGCTAAATGCAATAGATCCGGATAATAGGGACATCACATATAGTGTAGAGATCCTGAACGATAAGACATTACCTGGATCATTAGGAATATTCAATGATAACCTCCTACAGCTGGCGCCTGATAGAACAGCAGCAGGAGAATACACTCTGCGTGTCACAGCAACTGCTGGTAGCGACACCATACGTGATGAATTTACACTTACCGTAAGTGACTCTGGCACATCTTCACTCCAAATCAAAACCCAAACTAGAACCTCTGTGACTGTGGAGGTAGCCTCAGCGGACTATAATCCACAAGATGCAACCTGTATATTCGCCGATATCTACCCAACCTCTTCCGGACCTTCAAGTGCCGTTTCACATAGTTTCAGAACAAACCCTCTAACAATTACGGGCCTCTCACCTGATACTGCATACACCATAATTGTGGGCAAAGAATGTATTCCCATGGGAAATCTGGGAACCCTCCAGTTCAATACATCTGGGAACAGTCAGACATCTTTAGTACTAAGTAGAACCATAAGTGGCAATGATGTTACTCTAAGCTGGAACAACTTGGCAAGTACCTATGTAGTGGTGGTATTTGATGGGGAAAGAGACCGAGTCATTACTGGCGGATCAGCACGCGTATCAACTAACTCATATACGCTCAATGACCTAGACGCTGACACATATACGGCATTTGTGAGAACCCCTGGACCCTCAGGAACTTCTACCATGTCCAACACTGTAACCTTTACTATCACTAGTTAATTTTTTTCTCAGTTTAAGTTGGCTCACGCGTTCAGATGCCAACCCGGCTTTGTGCGGCAGAGCCAGAGGACTACTATAGCGGTCACCATAAGTCTTGGAATGGTAAAGGGACCAGTTCTATGTTAATCGTACCGTCATCTAGAATCACTCCCTGACGCGCTGGGCCGAAGTTATGGGGGAGTCATTCCAGTTCAACATGCCGGTGAATGTTTTTCATGACTGGAGGAAGTGGACATATTCGACTTGCCGGAATGATATCCTGGTGGCAGATATCGGCGAGCCTGTTTACGCGCGCCAGTTTCATCCATATAATGAGGAATGGTGATGGTGGCGCCGATTGGTTGAGTGAGATATAATTCCGGTATGATAAGATGGATGCATCAGGCGCGTTTATGAGGATAACATCTCGCGCCGCCGCAAACAGAATCATTCTGTCGTGTCCAAAGCCACCAATCCGGCGCAATTCTCGTGAATTGTACTTGCCGGGCATTGGTGTCGTAACCTGGGACATGCTGGACGCAAGAGAACTGTTCCAGGAGAGCGCGATTCATATCAACAAACGGGAGAAACCACTTAGGCTGCAAGCATTTGGTCTTCACGGCCGGCAATCATACGGGAGATGCGTTACCACTAGAGTAAGACAGAAGGCGAACGATTCCATGAATAGCATACAAGGTAGTCATCGAGAACTTGTCAGATCATGGTGGGAACAGGAATCGTTCCATGAGAGAGAACCGCGTTGGTGGATTCTTACAGAAGTCGGGGGATTGAATTGGAGGCGGTACCGGCCAAGACTGGTGGGCATCATTCCAAGAAAACTAGGGACACATTCAAGTGCAACCAGGAGTTTCATGCCGATATCAAAGAGTAACCGGATGAGGTGGCAGGGAACCGTTTCTCACCCATGCAGGGAGCCATTCCCGTCCAACCATCGGACTGTTATTCAAACAGTCCAACCGGAGGCGCCAGGACGTAATGTAGAGCAATGTACTGTCCAGAAGCGAGGCGCCACGTTCACAAAGAGTTATGGTGACCGCTATACTGGTCTCTCGCTATGATTGCCGATTCCCTCTTTTGCAACTCGTCTATCTCGCGTGTTATCCTACAGACTTCCTCTCTTCCACTGACTATTCTTTTCAATATGGGCCGCGCCTCCGGACTAGCCTTCTCTAACATCTTTTCAAATATGTCATAACATTCTTCCAATCGTTCTATTTTGTTCATGAAATGAATCATGAAATTTACATTTAAGCGTGATTTTTACCACTGTAACAAACAAATCATTCCAACATGTCAGAAGTTGACGATCTCATGGAAAAGTGGAAAAATCTAGAGGCACAACACAGAGATTTGGAACATTCAAAACATGTGTTACGGGATTTTGATAAAGAAGAGCTTGATGTAATCACATATGCACAGAACATGATCATGAAAGATATCGAGTGGATAAAAAACAGTATGAGTTCACCTGTGTCTAAATTTACGCATAACTGATCGCGACAGTTAATGTGATTTGTGTACAAGATTCCGGAAGACGTGAACTCATACTCACAGACAGGTACGCCGTGTATCGCCGGTTTGATGACGGTGGGAAGCACCATCTGGGCGCATTTATTGCGCGATACCAGTATATTACATGCAGGATTCTATATCGATCCCGGTGATCAGGACGCCCGGATCAAACTTGACAACGATTTGAAAGAATTGTTCCGGAGCGCACGTGAATCGCTGCGGGCCGTCCGCGCAATTACGACACTCATTTGAGGCAGGAGCAGATGCATCAGTACTGTGATGTTGAGGATACTGAACTGCAAAAGAAGGTAAAAGGATTGAATAAGGCCATACCAGGCATGTTCGTATTCCTAGAATATGACAGTGTGGAGCCGACCAACAATCCAGCGGAGCAGTGGAACCGGTTCTGATACGCAGTGGTATTACGTAAGATTAGTGGTCAGATAAAGAGTGGTGAAAGGGCCATGCGCCGCATGTCCACATGTGTTCAGAGATGGCGGGCTCAGGGCCTTTCTGTAATGAACGAGGTTGCTGCCAGAATGCAATTATAATTAAAAACTGGGATGCATTCTATCTTATTATATGATCAAAACACGTGAACTCATACAAGATATGACATGGTGGACTTGCCGCCTATCTTCCCGCTTGTCCCTATTATGGAGTATAGTCGTTCATTGATATCGGCGATCTCACCCCACCAGGCCTGATCAACATCATTCAATGTCCATGTGTCCTGGAATGATGCACCGGCCGCCTTGGAGCCTATGGGGGCGGCATAGTTATGCTTGGGTATGAGTTCACGTCTTCCGGAATCTTATACACAAATCACATTAACTGTCGCGATCAGTTGTGCGTAAATTTAGACACAGGTGAACTCATACATGCTTGGAGTTGAAGGGCGGATCAAGGTATATCAAGTCTATACTATTCTTTTCCATACCGCGCATTATACTAAGATTGTCGGCCACAAAAATGGTCCTGTTCTCGGGGGGGGGGGGTCATGTAACTTGATAATTCATTTCTGTGCTATTAAGGTGGTGTTTTATCAATTGATTTCCAATATGTTATAGGTAAGTACGACGTGTAAGTCACCGGCTTGCTGGGCAGGAATGGCCATGGTGTCTATGACGCCTCCCTTGAAAGACTGGCGTGCCTACAGATTCCACACTAATCGATACATGACAAAAATATCATACACGGGCTCGCCGCCGATCTGGTTCCATCAGTAATGGTAACTCATTGAAATGAGTAATCAAGATTAGGTTGCTCACCGTATATAGCGGTCACCATAATTACGTGGCGCCTCGCTCCTGGACAGCATGGCTTTGCGTTCCGTCCTGGCGCCCCACGGTTGGGCGGGGAATGGTTCTCCGCCCCGTGCAGGGGAACCGGTTACTAAACGCGGCATTGATATCCGCGTGAAACCCCTGGCTACATGTGCCCCTAGTAACATGTCTGGCCGGTATTCTTGACCGGTACCGCCTCTAATTCAATCCCCCTACTTTTGCTCTACCTTGCGCCGGAACTCGCCCACCCGGTTCTCGCGCATCATTCTATTCATGGAACGTTTCCGGTTGCCACCTTTCCTGGTCATGGGTTCTACCGACAAGTCCTCGATGACCACCTTGTCCACACCTTTTGTGACAGCATGACTCATGGAGTCATTCGCGATGTTGTTAGCTTTCTGTCGTAATCGTGATATCTTTTTGCGGTTCTTGCCCTTTCTTGTTCTAATACTCTGGAGTGCGCGTATTATCGTGGCGCCTCGCTCCTGCTGACACCCCAATGGAAAAACTTCGAAACTCGCGTGCTGGAGTGCGCGTATTATCGTGGCGCCTCGCTCCTGGACAGCATGGCTTTGCGTTCTTTCTTGTTCTAATACTCTGGAGTGCGCGTATTATGGAACGATGTCTCATATCATGGATTGCCGTTAGTGACTGCCACGTGTTTCCCGCCGACCTCGAACCACACCAGTCTTGACATGTTGGAATGGATTCTCTCGCTTGTTGATGTGGATTTCGAATTTACGTTCCCTACTCTTGGTGACATGTTCATAGCATGTCCCAGGATGGGTCAATCGGTTAACCAAGGCCGCGCAAGCCTAGCTCGAACTTACCGCGTCTAGTTGGTGGGTCTTTCATCCTCACGATATGGAATGAATTCCGAGCAATCCTCATACTGACGCCTGTAATATGGCACCGCGAGCATATGCTACTGGTAACTCGCGTAACCATTACGGCGCCACTTGGTTAATTCCAGGAACAGACCATTCCTGATTATCGTTTTAGATCGTGGGAACTCATTCACGTATAATGAGTCACCTTCTTTAGTCCGTATTGTGGACTCATTCTTATTCCTGGAACCACCCTTACTCTTGTCCGGATCGTGCTTGAATAGCGCCGGTCATATAATGGACATGATATCGGCTACTGATCGGTTGTACACAATGCTTGTTCATCACTTCTATCCATTGGTCTCAACGGTAGTATAACGGTTCATGGGACAATTCCAGTAGTTGTATGGTCCTATGCCGGACTATTCCATGGAATGATTCTATGGAACGATTCTATGGCAAGGACTTATGGTGACCGCTATACCTACTGTTTTGCTTATGCTTACCGGATTTTGTACCATGAAAACACGCTTCAATTCATAGCGACTTGGACGGTTACTGTTACTGCCTATCCATTTACACTGTATGTGGTGCCTGCGGCATATTTTCTGGCCAGTTGTACACAAGATTGATGTATACACTGACCACAGATGATTAGGATGATGGTTGAGCAGCTCACCCATGCATCTAAGATGGGTTCATCACTCATGTGCGGGTGTGCCATCTTGCGGCTCACATAGAGTACTCTAACGGAAGTTTTTACATTTGATTTTTGTTTCATCTAAGTGTCCCGCTCTTACTGCATCATTTAACAATTTTTTTACACTTTTCTGGTTTATATGCACACGTTCCCCTGCATAAATTATCTCGGCCATCTGTGCCAACTGCATTATTGCTAGGTTATCAATATCATAATGTAAACCATTGACATCGCTGTCTGGAGTATCTCCAGTAATGCATTGTGGAGAAATACCAATGGATTTTAGATCATTACCCCCAAACATAGTATAGTCTATAGGACCAACACATTTCCTGGTGGCCGCAATGGCTATGGCCACTCTTTGATGGCCCACTTCATCCCGAACCTCAAAAACTGATAGACTACAATTGTCCTTGGTTTTCATGTCAAGAAGCGCGTCACAATGCAATCCACTATCTCCTGCCAAGTTGGATTTACTGCCTTTCCATCTGTTATGTTTGACTATCCTCAGAAATTTCATCATCCGAATTAAACGATGTAATTACCTCTTTGATGTATTGTTTAAACCACTTAACTTCCTCCTTCTCATACGCGCGCTTAAGGTTGTGTATGGCCTTAGGGTCTTCCAAGGCATCAATACCAATTAATGCCGCATCCCGTATGTATACGTCAGTAGATTCCAGTGCCTGCACCAGCAACGAGAGTCTGGCATCATGGGTTTTGTCATCACGACTATTTCCGATCTGTATTAATGCTTCTTGTTTCACATCTTCTAGTACATCGTCCTTGCGCATAATATCCTGAATACGCCCGATGGCTTCCATTCCATATTCACGAATCACTCTATGTATGGTGGTCCGAAAGTTACTATCCATTCCATACTCAAATATCTCGTCATTATTGTAAAACATCTCATGCAGTTCTTTTGTCAGCGCATCTCGATCATATCTGACCCGGACTGTATGTGGTTGAATAGATGCATTGATAGTTGGCCAAATACGCTCTAGTGTTTCAGCATCAGAGGTGTAATGTGACGATTCCCGTCCTGTTCTATCTGATTTCAACTGCCATCCGCCGCTAAACTCGCTATGAAGCATTCCATGTTCTGATTCCCGTCCTGTTCTATCTGATTTCAACTGCCATGGTTTAATCAAAGTGACGACCTTATGTGGTGTTTCTATCTGTCGCAGTTCTTCACATCCAACGTTTTCCCAATCTTTCGTAAAGTTTATCCGTTTTGTACTAGTGACGTAATTATCACCTGCCTTAGGCGATGCGATCAACGTACTATTGGTCATCTATCCCCCCTACTTGCTATATCTCGTCCTTGTTCTACTAATTCGCTGAATATATCATCTGCATCACTTCCGGTGACTGTTTTATACAATGGTGTGGTGTTTATATCTAGTTCCAGCATACAAATGGTTGTAGCAGACTCTGGTACGTTATCACCTCTCACCCTTACACTCCATTTGTTTAAGCGATTGATTGTGATATCCGGGTTTACTTTGGACTGCTTCGGGCGATTAATTTGATAGAAAAAGTTTGTTGTATCCTGCGGGTACATCTTCACATTTGTAAGGTATGGTTGGATCTCCTCGTATCCTGTTTGTATGCTCGCTGTTGGTCTCACAAGAATAGCCCCAAATGCTAGCCTCTTTGCAGGAGGGCACCTTGAGAACCAATTTTTTACAGTCATTAGAAAAGGTTCCAGTGTGTGATTAGTCATTGGGCTCGACACAGGTACCGGTGATTCGTTTGTTATTGTTTCAAGAACCCAATCTACCCTGTCAGACTGGCTAATCAAGACTAGTTTGTTATTACCTAGTGGGCCTATCTGCTCTTTTGAGTTGTGTTTGTGGTCGATGTGTTCTTCCTCCGGATTCTTGTCAATAGTTTCATGCCACCAAGTATTTTTTATAGCATAATTTGTGTTAGTATTATCAATGAACGTAGTGGCCCTGAGCTGACCAATCAACCACTCACTAGTTGCCACTAACACCGCGTCCCCCTTGTGAATATGTCCTCGTAGTCAAACCTGTCATAATATATGCCGAGCCATTTTTAAACACTTTGAGGCTTGTTAAATGACTGACTTTGATCTAACTTCTTCTGTCGTACTTTGGGCATATAGCGGTCGCCATAATTACGTGGCTCCTCGCTCCTGGACAGCATGGCTCTTATTCCCGTCCTGGCGCCCCCTGGTTGGGCGGGAATGGTCGCCCCCTGGTTGGGCGGGGAACGGTTCCCTGGTTGGGCGGGTAAACCGCCCCCCGGACGACACGCCCCGTGCAGGGAAACCGGTTACTAAATGCCGCGTTGATATCGGCATGAAACTCTTGGTTACATCGGGTACAGTAACCGGTTACTGTGCCCCTAGTTAACGTGCCCACAAGAATGGCTGGTATTCTTGGCCGGTACCGCCACCAATTCAATCCCCCTACCCAGCTTGTGTAAGAATCCACCAACTCGCGCATCATTCTATTCATGTAACGTTTCCGGTTCCCACCATGTACTTGACTGACAAGTTCTCGACGACTACCTTGTCAACTCCTTTTGTAACAGAATAGACGATTCTGTTCATGGAGTCATTCACTATATCGTTCCCCTTATTACGGTTCTTACCCTTCTAATACCCTGGAGTGCGCGTATTATGGAACGATGTCTCATGTCATGTGTTCCCGTTAGTGACGGCCACGTGTTTCCCGCCTACCTCGAATAACGCCGGTTGGTACATGTGGTTCCTTTCACGCTTATGTGAACCTTGAATTCGCGCTCTCCTGGAACGGTTCTCTTACGCTAGCATGTCCCAGGAATAGTCAATCGGCTTTGTCGTCCTCACGACACCAATGCCCGGCAAGTGTAATTCACGAGGTCCGCGCCGTTTTGGTGGCTTTGGACACGACAGATCTTTGCGGCGGCGCGGTATATTATCCTCGTACACTCTCCTGCACGCGACTGATGCATCCATCTCAACCACGGGTATTCATGGCGCCACCTTGGATATTTTGGTGGATGAAACTGGCGCGCGAAAACAGGCTCGCCGATATCTGCCACCAGGATATCATTCTTAGGCAAGTCGAATGTTTCCACCACTTCCTGTAATGAATTCCTCGCTGAACATTCACCGCCATGTTAAACTGGAAAGCCCGCCCATTATCTCGGCCCGGCGCGTCAGGGAGTGATCTGGTTCCAGTTGTACAATGATGGTACGAACTATTTTTGACATAGAACCATTCCAGTACTGGAACCATTCCAGGACTGGTCCCTTTATGGTCATGTACCATTCCAAGACTTATGGTGAGCGCTATAGTAATGTATGAGTTCACGTGTTTTGATCACATAATAAGATAGAATGCATCCCAGTTTTTTAATTATAACTGCATTCTGGCAGCAACCTCGTTCATTACAGAAAGGCCCTGAGCCCTCCATGTCTGAACACATGATACGAATGTGGACATGCGGCGCATTGCCCTTTCGCCACCCTTTATCTGACCACTAATCTTGCGGAATACCACTGCGTATCGCAAAGCCTGCTCCACTGGATTGTTGGTGGGCTCTACACAGTCATATTCTAAGAATACGAACATGCATGGTATGGGTATGAGTTCACGTGTTTTGATCATTCACTAAGATATAGATTGGTATGGCAATATTTTACTTAAATACCAAATTTGCAATAAGAATCTAATGAGAAGACGCCGGTCCTATAAGGAATTGGAACTGGAAAATAAACTTCTTCAGGATACCCTTGCGTCTACCGAGAAAGATCTTGCACATTACAAGGAACGTGTGAGAGTATTGGAAGCATATGTGTCCCGCACCACAAAAGAAATACGAAATCTCACACAAGATTTCCAAATTATTAGGAATTATGTAAATGAATTGAATGAGAAATTAAAAGAAAAACAGGGGAAAATTGCGGTACTCACAACGCGACTTAAATATTATGAGAATGCTCACTCGCCACCATCCCTTCAATCCCTCCAGTACAAGAAGCGAAAACAGGAGGAACAGAAGCAGGGAGATAATAAGAAACAGAAAGAAGCCAGTACGAAATCAGCCAAAAAGGCTGGCGCTCAAAAGGGACACAAGGGGGTTTCCCGTTCCCACAACCCCGGCAGAGTAGTGCATCACACCTTTGAGTACACACCAATATGTGAGTGCGGCAATATAATGACAAAAATTGGTTGGAAACAACGACACATAACGGAATTAATACCAGCCAAAATAGAGGAGACCCTTCATGTGATAGAAATGGCTGCATGCAAGTGCGGCAAAAAACAACTGGCCCCAGCAGCTGGCGTCCCAAAGAGTGGTGATTTTGGAGTTCAATTATGCGGTGCCATCACTGCATTGCGTGCGGAAAAGATTCCAATAAAACGCATACCTGTAATTTCGAAGGATCTCTTCGGCCTGAATATATCTGTGGGTGCGGTAAACAACATAATTGCCGTATGAGTTCACCTGTGTCTAAATTTACGCATAACTGATCGCGACAGTTAATGTGATTTGTGCATAAGATTCCGGCAGACGTGAACTCATACTAATTGCCAGGGCCGCCGATGCATGCGAATCATTTATGGAAACAATTCATGAGAATATAATAAAATCACCCAGCATTCATGTGGATGAAACTGGTATATCACTGGCGGGTAGGCGTGGCTGGGTATGGGGGATGCGAGCCGAAGAGTGGATGATGTCCATATATGACAAAAGTAGGAGTTCAAATGTAGTGAACAAATACCTGAACGGTTACCAGGGAGCGATAGTAACGGACAGGTACGTTGTGTATCGCCGGTTTGATGACGGTGGGAAGCACCAGTTGTGTTGGGCGCATTTATTGCGCGATACCCAGGCATTACATGCAGGATTCTATATCGATCCCGGTGCTCAGGACGCCCGGATCAAACTTGACAACGACCTGAAAGGATTGTTCCGGAGCGCACGGGAATCCCTGAATCACTGCGGGCCGTCCGCGCAATTACGACACTCATTTGAGGCAGGAGCAGAATCCATTCTGCATCAATACTGTGATGTTGATGATACTGAACTACAAAAGAAGGTAAAAGGATTGAATAAGGCCATACCATGCATGTTCGTATTCTTAGAATATGACTGTGTAGAGCCCACCAACAATCCAGCGGAGCAGGCTTTGCGATACGCAGTGGTATTCCGCAAGATTAGTGGCCAGATAAAGGGTGGCGAAAGGGCAATGCGCCGTATGTCCACATTCGTATCATGTGTTCAGACATGGAGGGCTCAAGGCCTTTCTGTAATGAACGAGGTTGCTGCCAGAATGCAGTTATAATTAAAAAAACTGGGATGCATTCTATCTTATTATGTGATCAAAACACGTGAACTCATACCATTACTTTGCTGCGCAAACTAACTGCCCCGAAGGGGCGCACGGAAAAAGCCTATGCTAAAACTAGTCGCCCCAAGACTTATGGTGACTGCTATATACATAGGCACTGCAATGGAGAGTTGTAGATATATTCTCCAAACACCATAACGCGTCCCCTAAGTCTAGGTATGAGTTCACGTCTTCCGGAATCTTATGCACAAATCACATTAACTGTAGCGATCAGTTATGCGTAAATTTAGACACAGGTGAACTCATACTGTAGTTTTGATGGTAGCTGTTAATAATAAATTATAATGTTAAATTTACACCAAAACCTCGATTTGTGATTAAATACCATATGTACAAATTTGTATGAGTTCACGTCTTCCGGAATCTTATGCACAAATCACATTAACTAGAACAACCTGTTCCATCAGTTGTGCGTAAATTTAGACACAGATGAACTCATACACAAATTTTACCTTACCGCATAGTATTTTTAATGAGTGAAAATTACATTTAGTAAATCAAATTACAGATGCGCATATACCACATTTACCTACTACTACCATCAATAATTAACATAATTTAAGCATGAAGATTAATAATATTGGAACAAGTCCAGACTTTTTGGTAGTTTGTAATTATGATGAGATTATCATACATTTGATTGGTTATATTTGTAATTGCTTTACTAATGTTACAATTTAGGGACAGGTTTAATATTACAATGCCTGCCAATGTGTTATTATGCTACCACGTCTAGATTCCATACGTCAGATAAGAGTTAAGCTGAGCATAACTCAAAAAGAGTTGGCGCAAGCATGTAATATTAGTACATCGATGATAAATCAGATAGAATCTGGCCGTACCAAACCTAGCTACGACACAGCGAAAAGAATCTTTGATACACTAGTCACGCTGGAAGGGAAGACGCGTACACACAAGGCTGGAAGCCTTTGCAGTAAGGAGATAGTAAAGCTGGACGTGCAAGATACACTGCACGATGCTGTGCGCAGTATGCGACAGCACTCCATAAGTCAAATCCCTGTCTTTATGGACGGGCATCCGGTAGGGGTTGTTACTGAGGATGGATTGGTACGCCACTTAGTGGACGATGGCGAAGATGTACTAAAGGAGACGCGCCTAAAAGATGCCATGGATCCAGTACCGCCGCTGATAGATCACACAACCCCTACTGAGGCACTAGTTACTTTAATTCGTTATTCTAAATGTATATTGGTTACAAAAGAATCAGAAATAATTGGAATTATAACCGCATCAGATACTTTAAAAATTATGGAATAAATATTTGGTATGAGTTCACGTCTTCCGGAATATTATGCACAAATCACATTACTGTCGCGATCAGTTATGCGTAAATTTAGACACAGGTGAACTCATACAAGTCTAGGACATCCAACCATATGGAACTTGTTACCCAGTAACTTGTGGTGACTCATCACTCCCTGTGGGCGGGGCATTCCGGTGTAGCCATTCTATAACCAAGATCAACCATTCCTGAATGGGTGCCACCTCACCATTTTGATGAGTTACCAAAATCAAGCGGGATGACAGCTTGTGTTCCGGTGTTAAGCCATCAAAATATTCACCATTAACGCGATATTACTCTTTGTGTGGCATGAATGCCATTTAACGCATATGGGACACCCAGACGCGAACATAGAACCACACCTGTGAATAGAGCTGGCGTTATCTGAATCACATCAGTAATAGCGGCCACCGGTAACACAACTGCCAACAAAAGGGCGGGAACGCTAACGACAGCCATATCAAGTATTTTTCGCCGGTCAGCCCCATCATTCCTCCACACATGAAGTCCGCATATGGCCATGCCCCATACTGAAATGAGTAACATCATGTCCGTTTGATACCCGGCCACAACATGATAGAGAATAGCACCAGCTGAGCCCAATAGTAACACGTAATCCAGTATGTGCCTCATGTTATTCACCCAGGACCCTTATGAATATCTCAATTAGCGTATATGCAACAGCCAAGCTACCACCATACTTCAGAAATTCGACAAGAATATCATCCAGATACTTTTTTATTTCCCTGGCTCTTTCCCTGTCCATCCAACATCTGTCCTAACTCGCGACTGAGAGGTTCCAACTCGCTTTGTACCCGTTCCTTCAGTCTAGAAAAGTCATCAACAGACATATTTCCCTCGCTAGTGGACGAGACGCCTGCCTTCTCCATTTCAGATTTGACATTGGTCAGGTTACGAATGATGTCACTTCTGACTTCGTCAAGCTCACGCATACCTTCCATATGTTTTCTATAACATAAAAAGTGTTAGTTCTGTCGAGTTTGTTGTATAACTCCAAACAAGTTAGATTGAAAGTGTATGTGAATGAGTATTTTGTCATGGATCTAAGCATTAATATCCGGAAATATTCCAACAAATTAGATTGTGTTCATAGACAACAGGAAGTACGTCCAGCGGGAATGGCTTCGATTATGGGTGGTGATGAAAGGGCCAACCAAGAGGGTGCCCGCTACCTGAGAACCGGTTCTTGTGGGCATGTTACATAGCATTGTGAACAGCATGATACAGGCAGCTATCTTATTGGACAGATACCAAACCCCGCACTATACAGACGGGGAAAAGATTGACATAGACAAGTTAACTAGAACCATGACTCGACCGGCCTTGAAAAGTGCAATCGCGGTTATGGCCAAATGGAGAATGGGGCGCGGATTCATCAGTGCTCGTAGACGGGGAGAGCACACGCGTTCACAGTTACCGGCGAGTAGGTTGGTGACACGCGCATGTTAAAACAATGCAGTACTGGGCCTATATGCAGAAGAAACGCAACCAGAGATAAAACACGATTTGAAGAGTTCCGGACCCATGGCCATAGTTGCCAGCAATTCAGGACTGAAAGACAAGCCGCCACCTTGGCAAAAGGCGTACCGCCATTTCTGGCTGATGGTGACGCGCAACGCACACACAATCTGGAATTGCTTGCGGACAGCGCATACGCGTCCAGGGACAACATGTCGCGATAATGGAATCCGGACATCCAGTCCAGCTAAATTCTATAGTAGTCACCATAAGTCTTGGCGGTGACTTTCCATAGAATGTCACGACAAAGATGGTGGACAGGCTAAATCATGATGAGTTTAGCGGCGGGTCATGACTACAAACGCACAAAATACACCACTTAGTGGCGTGAAATGGTATGTGGGTAGCCGGGTTGTGTTATGATATGTTTCACACCGCTTGAACCGCCTCGTTTCCCATCCATGATTGGTACCTCCGGCGGCTTTCTGTTCCAGAATTTGTGTTGTGATATACTTGTGGTCGTCAATATTTTATTGGGTATACTCCTGAATTCCTCGACTGGATTCAGGTACGGATGTTTGGTATATGGCCTTTTTTTGAGGTGTACTAAGTATAGAATAATCTTGCCCACCTTTCATGAATATCCATGATTTTGTAATCAAGACCCTTACATGGAGAACCGGTATTATCCACCTGTCCATGCCATAAGTACGCGCCTGCCTCCTGTGTCGCGCGGATAGATGGGATTCATCATCGGCGTAGCCCAGCTTTTTGTAATGGGCAACTGTTTGGAACATCTTTTGTATGAGTTCACGTCTTCCGGAATCTTGTGCATAAATCACATTAACTGTCACGATCAGTTATGCGTAAATTTAGACACAGGTGAACTCATACCATCTTTTGCCTCCATTCCTGGAACGGTTCCATCGAGTCCCGGTTTGTGGGAGCAACCTGATTGTGCTCAGTCTTGTGCCGGATAGGTAATCCTGCATACGTGAGTTTGCGCTCACATTTTGCCCTTCTCCAGCAAACTACTCTGGGCCTGTTAGTCTCCCTGCTGTATCTAACAGTGTGTATATCACACTGTTGCAGCTTGCACAAATACCCAGTGGGCGCGCAATTTGCACGGAATACTCGCTTGCCTGAATTTGGCGCTATTCATTATACAAAATCGAAATTTTTAACTTTTCATATGCCATTACTTTGCTGCGCAAACTAACTGCCCCGAAGGGGCGCACGGAAAAAGCCTATGCTAAAACTAGTCGCCCCAAGACTTATGGTGACCGCTATAGCCGGAACTTGCTGTTGTTTATGAGGTTTTAAAACCATTCCAGTACGGCACTGTACCAATCCTTTAACCATAGAGCCAACACATTATAGCAATGAATGATGATATACAAATTAACGAAATAGCCAGGGATGTCAAGAGAATCCTGGACAATAACGGCAGTGACGAAGATATCAGAAATAGGATACAATTCGTGGAGTGATGATTCCATGACAGATAAACAAAACATCGTGATTCAATTAGTGAGTGTTACCACAGCGCTACATCGTGATGCTATCGACAATTTCATAAATACGTGCAACTAATACATATCACTACCTTTTTATTTTTGTATATGTAATGTATAATATAATAGATTACCGCATCATTATCCTGATTGTAGGTTGTGCAGGTGCCATGACGTATGGTGCCTTTCTCTCACTTGACGTTTACTATATAGTTAGCACGGCTATAGCCGCAACCGCTTCCTCAATAACACTGATCTGGTATGATAAGGGTCGACCCATCATTCCATTCCTCTCCCTGACTACCACTGTAATAATCATTGCTCAAACTATTGCAATGGACGTTCCATTATTGCTGTTCGTTCCCACTATTCTACTGATGGTCGCCGCCACAGTAAAGGTCGTACACGATTACAGACAGGGACACAGCCCCATAAAGGCGAGTCAATAATTCACTCAGGCTGCCGCTAACCCCAATCATTCCAGGAGTGGTACTCTCATACTTTTGTGGAGTGATACCACTCCCATGATAACCCAAAAACCCTTCATTGAATCATCATTATATCGTGGTAGTAGAAGTTACCGGCTCCGTTATAATATTCACCGTTGCCGCGGCTGCAGCCCTTGGCGCCTCCATCATTCTAATTGATGCGGCCAACACGTATGATACCTATGCGCCCACTAACGTGGCTATTATAATTAATGATAGATTCAATAACTACAACTATGAGTGGGGCGAGATCATTTTGGTCTATCCTGGTGGCCCGCTGGAGATTGGTGGGGATGTGGAATTATGCTTCAAGGGAACTGGTGCCTCCTGTGATAAAAGTACGGATAGAATAGTCGAGGTGGATGTTCATGTAACAAAAGACCCCAGCTTGACTGGCAGCTCCACATGCACTAGAGTGACATGGGACGACCGTATAGATGCGACAGTAGGTACAAGTGGAAATAAGGTATGCAGCTTCCGGTTAGATGACATACTTACAGACATGAGTTTTGATAATGTCATTCTAACAGGTGAGAATGCTACTGGTATAAACAGTCGTGTGGCTCCCACTCCACAGAATCCCAGGGTAGTCCAGATTAGGGCGGATGATGACGGCATATTCAAAATCGTTGCCCAGTATTGTGACTCCTGTGCGAGGGAATGTAAGGCCGATGAAGAGTTCAGTTGCTGGACTCAGGAGGCCGTGGGGAATGGCATCAGAATAAGGTATGAGGGCATGATTGGCGTTAATGGTAACGTGGAATATGGTGATACGCTCTCTTATGTGATAAAATCAACACGGCATACCAGTTCCGGGGTGGTGGGAGTAAGATGAGGCGAACAGCAATAGGTGAGATAGTATCTGCGGCCATCATTCTTGGTACAACCGCGGTTGTCGCTACTATAATGCTAAATATACTAAGTGAGCAGGCGCAAACCACCACCGATGACATGCGCTCACGGCTTGATATCATGCGTGCACAGGCAGTGGAACAGCTGGATATCATAAGTCGGGCCGACACAAGTGGTGAGGCGACATTCATTGTCATTAATTATGGTGACTTCCCGACCAGTATACCATTCCTGATATATGATAAGCATGGTATTAACATACAGGGCGACGTCAAGTCATACATATTACAGAATGGTACTGACATATGTACGGGCTCATACGTCTGCCCCACGCCCTACACCGAGTCGCTGGATATCGGCGAATACGTGCAAGTGACAGTACGGAGCGCCGCGAATAAACACCTTATACTAGTCACAGACACGGGGAGACCTCTTGAGACTTCTAGTCCCTAGTGTAGTGGTTCTGATTCTACTACCAACCACTCTTACATATGGTAATGACTGGGAGAGTGTTTTTGGAGTGATAATGTCGTCCACACTCAATGACGGCTCACCCGGTACCAAGTCGGATACAGGTCCCCTAGGATGCACGGTAAGTGCAACTCATAAATATCATTGGTATCTCTCTGATACAACCCAGGCACGTAATAACTCCCCGCGGGAAACATCGTTATACCCCGGTGATCTTGTAAGGGGAACTTACAAATATGAAGAGAAGAATTGTGACTGTGGTTATTCTATAACGGGGCCAACAGCTAGAGGTAATTGGTCAGAGATGACGGGACTGTCTCTTATACAGGACGGATTTAATTACATACAGAATATGAAGATATTAATTAATGAGCCTGTCCCCGGTGCCAAAGTTCAGAACGGTGACCTACACATAACGGAGTATGATAATGGTGGCCGGAGCCGTTCCCACATACATGGAGTAGTTCCGGAGGTTGGTTATACAAGCGGGACAGAATTTACCATTACCGGAAAAGCAAAGAATAGTCAGAATATTTGTGTTGTAGATGCAAAAGTAACACTTTATACCAAATTTCTCTATAGAACGCCCTTCTGGGAAACAAGCATACACGAGCACCATGTAATGACACCGGACGGTTTCCCTGCACTGAATCTGGACTACTCCAACTATTATCATGATTCCATGCCACTGGAGGCCGGTTCCAACTGGTTATTCGATGACTACCGCTGGGAGACCATCACCGTAAAACATGAAGTGAATAATCAAAGAATGATGTCACAACAACACTGTGAGAGTCGTTCTTGTGAGATTGACATACCAGAAGTACTACCATCTAATGCATATGTCGGGCATGGTTCTTTCAATGGAATGGCAAAGAATCAACCATGGGATGGAGTAACAACCGGTTTACTGGATAATAATGAGTCCATGTTTTTCCTAGCGGCGCCACAGGATACCACTGAGATAAAAGTTCAAACAGTAATGTATAATGATGGAAAAGAGATAGCAAGGGGTTTCAACTCTACATACCAGTTCATACCGGACTATAATGCTACACTCAATTTAACACCGATCACGAATACGGCTCTAGGTGAGGAGACCCCACTGAAAAGGCCGGTATCACTAATCATACAGTATAACGGGACCATACCTGATACACTTCATTATTGTTCCACCGGAATAGTCCATGACTCTAATGGTAAGGCGCTAGCTGTTGGCGAGTATGGGGGAGCGGATAATTGGGGCAGGGTGGCCGGGGATCTATGCCCGGAGGACCCTGATTATCTATTCAAGAATGAGTGGGACGCGTCTCAGTGTGTCACGAATGATAATTGCTCATATGTGGTGCACCCGCCTACTCCCATATCTTCTGAGTGGGGCCGCTGGAGTGCCGTGAATCCGGAGACGCGCGCCAATTTTTATAATTTCACCGGCCAGCATACCATATGTCCGGAACCCTGGAATACTACAATGATACCAGAGTGTTCCAGTTATGAGACGGATTACAAAAACTGGGATTACGTGCCACAGACCAGTCGCGATTTCATACCAGCATGTCTGATGAGTCAGATCGCCGCCATGGATGTGAACAAGAACCAGCCACGTCATGACACCTGGTGGAAGACCGGCAATCCTGACGATACAGAATACTCTTACCGGGGATTATGGGTGGACATAGATGATGGACAGGTAATAGTACCCGCTAATCGCACGCATGACTATTACATTATTGATTCACTACTCTGTGAGGAAAAGGCCGGACCCCGTGACTGTGTGGAACGGGGCTCATTATGTGAGGAACGATTTGACAGGATATGTGAGTCTGTCTTTGAGCCATTCTTGTATCCTGATGACTATTCCATCACCGGCCATGAAAGATTCCAGGAAATGGTTTACAATGATGAAGAATACCAGGAATGTATCAAGGATACACGATCACAAACATGTGCCAGTGAAACATACAAGCGGTTGGATGATTTCCTGACACACCGATGTAGTGACATTCACATGGTAGACACGCATACACAGATTATTGACACATCATTCTATGGTGGCGGCAGTTTCACATCCGCTTACACATGTCATAACGCATATGCAAATCGCTGGATAGAGGTTGTTAATAGTGATGTATTGATAGATTGGGAGGCCAACATTAATGGCCCAACCCTGTCCGGTTCCGGTACACACGTACAACCCCAATGGGATAATATACCGCAATCCATCTATGTCCCATATACTCCCAATACGGGCGCCTTTGTGGGTATAGAGGAACGTCCTGGGAATATTCTGACTGATGACGGGAATATCACATGTGACTGTAAGGATAAGAATGATGACGGTATCTGTGATAGAGTGGGCAAGGACCTGAATAATAACGGGATTGTAGATAGCTGGGACCCACTAACTCGTGATGGTGACATTCTATGCCTTGACAGGACAGGATTAAAGGAAAATCATGAAGATACATGTCTGGCATTATACGGACGTGACAAGGGGGACCCGTACCATTCCTGTATGGCTGATGCCCCCAATGACGGGCCAGACGGCCGTTGCAATCCTGCAATGATAGAGCATCCGGACTTTGCAGATGGCATACCATACCTGGATAGTGACGGGAATCACCTGTATTGTCAAGATAATACTGGTAATTGCCTCTCGTCCGGTGACACATATGAGGTACATGAGCAGTATGATATCTGCCAGGACCCACAGACACCTATCTCAATTAAAAGAATACCGGCCCCGGCCAGTATGCCACCATTATACAAGCCGGTCTTTGATGAGCGGTGGCCGCCGGAATGCCTGCCAGATTACCCTGTGGGTGAGTGGGAGAGACCAAGTCATGATGTCTCCCTTGACTTTGCCCACCTGGACGGGGTAGAGTGGGCGGTCGGGAATTCCTCATACATTGGTTTTGAGGTTGCAGAGGATGACACCAGAACCATGCTACTACATGCTGGGACGGGAGTGATACGGTTCGAGGCCTGCCCTAATTGCTCCCATAATAGGACTGATGACGGTTACTGGAAGGGCGGGTTCACCACTCAGCTTGGCGGTAATCTGACATATTATAATGGAATAATTCACCATCCGACATTCCTGCAGAGAAGTTCCAGCATGGTCGAGGTAATGGCAGTGAAACCCGGCGGCGTTAATGATTCTTGTGTGGCGGGGAGTGATTCCATACCCTTCTGCCTGCAGGATGATGATGTCATACTAACACTGACGGCATACCCGCACATGGAGAGGCCAGTAGCTGATGAAACCCAGATGGCCGCCCACGAATGCCAGATAGACGGGGATAACCATTCCTGGTTCTTTGGACTTGGTGGCTTTGCCGTTGATTTCATCACGCCTACTGTTCCGGTACCACAGATAAGAGAATACTGGAATGACATGTCATGCCGGGATGGATTGGGAATATCATTAACAGTCCAGGACTTTGAGAATGCCTTGCATGGCGTAGCAGCTAAAAGGGAGTCAGGACAGCCATGGACTGTTGCGAACGGGACCGGCAGGGTAGACATGGATGTATTCCGGAATGGTCTCTGGCTGAATACTTTGGCCATTCTAGAACACCGTGGTATGTGTACAATGTATACGTGGACCCAGAACGTGACTGATGGTGCGTCAACATGTCCTGATACTACAACATTACTGGATGCATGTATAAGGGAGACAGGTGATATCCGGGGATGTCTGGGAGTACACGCAAAGAATGACTCATGTTCCAATACAAGGGACGGCAGGCAGTATGCAACGACTGATAGAGCGAATCTCACATGCAGTGGTACTGGAATACTGGAGACAGATATACCATATAATGAAGTAGATTGGGGACGGGGTGGCAGCTATGCATGTCAGGAGGTACAGGCCTGTGAAGAAACTGAAACAATCTACAAGTGCATGGCAGGCCAGATAGTGGAGCACACAGTATGCATGGTGCCAGAAGAGACCTTTGATGTAATTATGATGCCGTACGATGAGGTCATGTCGAACAAGACGCCGCAAATGTTACATATCGAGGCAATATGGAACCAGATACCAGTCTACGACACCCATATACTGGGCGGCGCCATGAATAATGGAACAGTCGACAGGTTCTTTGTGGACTATTATGGGGTAGGGGAATTGAACATATATCGTACAAGTCCTGGCTCCCAGACCATAATTCTAGAGGTGCCGGAGACATTTGGTGACATCAGAATGATAGAGTATAATGATATCATTCAAGAGGTAGAGTGCTCGCCGTGCATTATACAGTATGAGCCCGCCGCCACAATAACGGTGTGGAATTTGTATAACGGGACACTAACGGCGACGGTGGATAGCTCACATACCACATTGGGCAACATAATAACGACTGACGAGATAACGGGCGCCCTGTGGATTTATGCGCCTACCATAATAGCAGCTGCAGGTATCATTATAGTATTGAGGAGAGTTATCAAGTATGGGAACTAGCATATTCTTCCAAAGAACGGTCGCAATCCTGGAATGGTTCCTTACGTTCTACTATCTGTCTTGGCGCATCATTCCAAAGAACGGTTATCCTCATTCTTTTTACAGCGCATCGTGGGATGAGCGTGCCGTCTGAATATAGGCAAAACTTCCGGCACGGCCATGGAATTATTCCTCCCTTAAAAGAGTGGTCATAAAACTCGTTCCATGATTCATGGGATGACCTTTAACATTCTCATTCTATGTGTCAGTAGAATGGCCATGATGTTTGGCTGCCTGATTCGGTCCGGCCTTACCACTAGAATGGTAATTCCAATAGGTCGTTCACCAACCTGCAATCCATCACTAAATGAGATGTAGCCGGTCCTGCCTTGCTTGGCAATCTGTAAAACATTCTTGACGGCGTCCTTCTTGCTTAATGACATGGAATAGTGGAATTATGGTAGAATAAAAGGGCGGTCCTATACTGGACTGATATAATAATAAATTAAGAATGAGTGTGATGTGGGTTAACACGCATTACTACTATTACTGCAATAGATGCTACCAGTAGGATGTACTTGATTATGTTCATGATTATGTCAAACATAGTTTCAGTATCATGTTCAATACATCTGAGTTGTTCTGTAAATCCTAATCCTTTGCGGACATCCTCGTCGTTACATGCCTCTTTTTCAATATCAGAGAGATTAGACGCATTTGTAGTAAGTAGGATTGGCCCTATCCACGCAATAACTGCCGCAAATATTAGTACCAGAAGGATGGTTCTGGTGTTAACCATTGGGTCGTCCTTTTCTTCTCCCTTGTTAATACTCCTTTTGAGCATATAGAGTAATGGCTCAATGATGGGTTAATGGGTTGTCAGGAATGAATCATTATATGAGATTAAACTCACTCCAATTGGTGCCCACAATGATTAGCGCCCAATTCTATACCCTCCTAGTTGGGTACAACCATTATTCCTTGCCGTTCCATACTCCTTGATTTAATAAACGACTCAATAGACCGTATGCGCAGAATCACATCTCCCACCCTGCACGTCTAAACCAAGTTGTTAGATACGAACAATTGACCTAGTATCATGGGTTTTCCCACAGACTCGTGTGAAACAGAAAAGTTAAGACCTAATTTTGTAATACCAGGTATGCTAAAAGTAGAAGAACTCACCAGGGAGCAGTTAGTCACAGAGTACTACCGGCTACGCACCAGGTCCGAGGCCGAAGTAACAAACCTGCGTGGCAAACTTGAAGCTCAAACAAAGAATGCCCTCGTTTCAAATCTCGATGACATCATAGAACGCAAGGATCAGCTTCATTCCCTGACCGGATGCACCCCGGAAGAGTTCAAATGGATACTAACCAGATTCACAGAATACGTAGAGTCCCTGGAAGGCGATGATGCACGGCGATTCTTAGAACTTACAAATGATCGCGGCCATGTGAACAAATTTCCCATTAGGCATGTACTCTTAGTTACACTGATACGCCTGCGCTGCAACACAAAGCAGGAGCTGCTGGCAGCCATACTCAAGATAAACCAGTCAAACATATGCCGTTACATCCAGTTTACAAAGCAGGGACTGATCAAGATACTCCCAACGGCCGATACCGTTGCAAAAGCAATATCGCAAATCAAGTCAGCATCGGACTTTAAGGAAATTGTTCCCGGTCGAGCCGGAGGGGAGATAAAGACTGACGGGACACATGTACGCGTACAACGTCCTGAAAAAAATCAGGAGGCAATGTACTCTGGTAAACAAAAAACCCACACGTATAACGTACAGATAACATCAAACAAGAAAAGACTGATAATTCACGTAAGTGGAGTATATGAGGGAAAAAGACACGATTATGGCATATTCAAGAATGATATTCCCCTTGGAGGCAAATGGGGCAAGTCCCTAAAAGAATCAACCACGCCACCATCTGAGAAGATAACAGTAATAGCAGATGCAGGATACCAGGGTATGAAAGACTTCCTACCCGGCGCAAAGGTCATAATTCCATCCAGGGGTAGGGAATCACTCACTAAAACTGAAAGGAAATACAACCAATATGTATCAAAAAGGCGCATATTAATCGAGCATATAATTCGAATGCTAAAGGTATATCGTAGATTAAGTCAGGTATATGATGGTAGTCGTGAGGAATTCCGGGAAGATCTACTCGTAGTATCCGGGTTGCATAATTTACACATTATGCACAAGCATACCAGGTACAAGAAATTCTTGAAAAATATCTGTCCATAATTTCCGTGTTATTATAATTCGAATATTACTCATCAGAAAATCCACTAAATTAATGGTATGAGTTCATGTCTTCCGGAATCTTGTGCACAAATCACATTAACTGGTAACCGGTTCTATCAGTTGTGCGTAAATTTAGACACAGGTGAACTCATACAACCGTTTAGCTCACTTCCGATATACTTCATCAAGATCCGGTTACCCCACTACACGACATACGTTAGTGCTGGCAGGTGCCATTCACATTGTTCATGCTTGACGGATTGTGTGCCATAAAATACACCCCAGTTTGAAGCAACATGGGCTGTTACTGTCAATCATGCGCATAAGGTCTAATAACCGGGATCGCCTTAAGACTATACGACATCTAATGGTATTCATCATATGAAGATATAAGTAATAGTATGAATGAACGAACATCGCTTTTATACTATCAGTAATCTGTCATTCTAGGCATGAAGCCATACTTTCTACAGTGTCTCAAATGTAAGGAGGCCAGAGTCTGGCACTACAAGGACGAGAATTATTCCTGCCGGAACGGCTGTCATATAAGGTGGACACAGCCCTGGTATCACGGCTTTGGACCGGACGAGAAGCCGGTAATAGATCACCCCTCCTCCAAGTATGATCCCGGGGATCAGTGGCCGGATACCAAAATACCCGACTTCTATGTGAGTAACAAGCTGGAGATGAAGAGATTATGCCGATGAAGTGCACCCAGTGCGGCGAGGTAATTCTGGGTGACACGTGCATGTTATGCGGGCATGTCATGGAACAGTCTACCATAAATGACTTGAGATCAGAGAACCGATTATCAAATGACACCAAGCAGACGGGTAGAATAGGCGAGAACCTCATTGACATCAGTAATAGCATTCACATCATGGATGAGAATCATAACACAGTATATGACATACCATTCGAGCAGGCCCAGTGCAAGAATGGTATGCTAGGATTAACGATAAAACACACAGGCAAGACGATTCGACTGAAAGGCGAGGACACGAAAGCGTGGGAGAGAGCCATCAATTATCAAAAGTCAAAGCCCGTCTGGTACATTCATGGGACTGATGACTGTGAAATAATATATGCCAAGACCGTTCTAGGCGTGACACCGTGCGTGATAAGCCCGCCCTTCTCGTGGGTGGCATTCAAGAAAGACTCCTATGACATTCTGGTGGCTCGTGATGGCATAAATGGTAGAACAATTCCCATAAAGAATAGGACCGGTCAATATCATGTAAAACTGGAGGGTGGAGATCCCGTTCACCGTACTACCCCCATCCCGGAAGGCGAGACACTAGTCCTGAATAAGAACAGGAGTTTAGTCATATCTGACATACCATACCTGGTTGACAATAATGGTAGAATAGTACTGGCCATGCAGTCAGCATACGCGAAAACCAAGTTCATGAGTCGCGGCGCCAAAATAACATGGAAAGAACCATTCCTAGGGGAGATAACCATTGAGATAAAATGTGATAGCAAGCTAAAGTATAGCAGGCTGGAGGAGTTACTACCACCGCCACAAAAGCCAGATGAGAGACACAAGGTAAAAGTTAACCCGTACAATCGCGGTGTATTCAAAGGTGTTGACTTACAAGTCACCACTAGTGACTTACAATCACGGTTAAGCCGCTTTGACGGGTTCGTCTTTGAGGCCGTCTGCTCTAATTTGTTATCCGCGATGGGTTGGAGTATCATAAAGGGATATGACGTGAGAACCAGCGAGATGATTGGCGATACCCGGGCCGACATGGGTATTGATATTATAGCCGAACAACACTATCAGGATGGTACCAAACAGCGTGCCATCATACAATGTAAACATTGGAAGGAGCAGTGTGGCGGGCCAGATGTCAACAAGACACTAGGAGCGGCCACCATATCAGGCGGGAGTTGTGTTATAATGATTTGTACTGGGGGATTCTCGAACCAGGCTAAAGTGATAGCAAGGCAGTCAACCATGGATGTTCTACTCTGGGACTGGGCAATGATACAGAATGGAATCCAGGAGTACCTGTTAAAATCATGAGGTTCCCTAAAATGAAACATCATACTCTGGACGTCAATGGCCGGAAATACACCATTCCCGTAACCCATTAACCTTTCTGGAACCATATTCCAGTATGAACATACGTTCCGTCCTGTCGGCGAAAGCAGCTACAAAGAAATCAACACCCATCACATATCAGGTCAGCGGTATTAATTATCGCGTACTATCGGACGAGGAACAAAGAGAGCAGGAGACCGAGTTCCTCAAGATATTACGTAACCTTGACAAGCCACTGGAGATAGTGCGGGCACCACAGGGCGGGCGCCTCTATGAGGGAACGGAATACTCCCAGTACATGACATATTTCACGTCAGTCCAGGACTTGGAGATGATACTGAATGGCGCCGGATACTCACCTGTACGACTGGACAAGCCGTACCGCCATGATATCAGAAAGGAGTATGAGGATCATTTGGAAATGACTGACGGTACAAGGTTGCGCGTCTATAACGTGTATAATTTAAGACACAATCTCAATGAGATAGGTTGGACTGTTAAACTACCTGTGGATACCACCATTACAAGGATAAACCCGCTTGATCCCGGAAAGGCAAGAAGTGAGTTGACGAAATTCATTAACGTCGGTTACTCTAGAATCAAGGACCAGACTGTTGCCGCGGATGTCAATGAGGCCCAGCAGTTAAGGACTCAAATATCCAATGACGAGACCGGCATGGTTGATGTCTCAGTTCATGCCATAAAGTATGGTTTTGATGCAGCGAATCTCCGGGAGGAATGTAAAATAATGGAGCGCGAGTGCCGGTTAAGACAGTTAAGACTGAGTACCATCCGCGGAATGCAGAGGCGATTATTAGATGGCTATGGCAGACAGTTCATCTTTGAGCTGGGCGCCGCCGCTTTGGCGCTATTTCCATTTGATAGTGCTGACTTGATAGAGCCCGGTGGAATAATAGTCGGTATAAACAGACTGACTCCCTCGCCGGTAGTCTATGATTATACTAGGCGGGTTAACTCGAATGTAACATTTGTTGGGGAATCCGGTAAAGGTAAAAGTACTACCACAAAGACATATCTCGATAATTTCCTTACTAGGTATCCCTCTGACACCATGGTTACCATAATAGACCCACACGGGGAGTATGCAGCCTTGGCAGAGAGATGGAACTGTGAGGTGCGGGACCTCTCAAACCGTGATAACATGGGCCTTGATCCGTTCAAGATACTGGAACATCCAAGCAAGGCCATCGGCTTGCTGGCAGAATGTACCGGTATGGGGGATGCTGAAAGGTCAGTCGCCATTTCAGCCTGTGATAATGTCAAATCAGTCAGCGAGATGAGGGAGGCGCTGGAGACATCTGAGTATCAGCCGGAGATTGCAAAGCGAGCCGCAGCGTATCTGGCACAGTTCACGGCCGGGGACATTGCCGGAATATTCCAGGGCGACCCGGCGGCGCCCCCGAGGGTCATTTACACACTGAGGGGTGAGGACAAGACCAAACTTAATGCCATGTTAGTGAGTATGGTGATGGCCCGTGCATGGCGTTCCATGAGGGAGACCAGTCCTGGAATAACTAAATTATTCGTCATAGATGAAGGATGGTATGTTACTTCAATGGACGCTACTGGCGCCATTCTATCTGATATTGCACGTTCAGGCCGAAAGGAGAACGTTCACTTGTTATTCCTGACACAGGAGCCGGATGACATTTTAGGGAACCAGTACGGGAAGGACGTCCTAATGAATAGTGATACTACCTTAATGTTGGGTTTGAAACCGACCCTAGCTGAGCAGTTGCAGAAGGTACTACATTTATCCGAGACCGAAAAGCGGGATATAGTCCGGCTGGGATTAGGTGATGTAATATTGCGGGCAGGCCATAATAGAATATACATGCACTGCACGCCAACAGAGAGCCAGCTAGCCGCGTTCACTACAAAGCCGGGGGAGATGGCTGAATGAGCGTGCTTGCCAGAAGAATCGTGACAGCTTCCGGTAATGATGTGGTGGTGGAGATAATAGCTACCGGGACCGGTCCGGCATTAAAAGTGGAGGATTGCCCCATGGTGCCGTTGACGATTCACGACACGCATAGATTGTTATTGCGGTTCGGCCGGGGGACTGGTGATGATGAAGGCTTGACACCGACCGGGGAACGACTTGCAGCTGTTCTGGGGGAGCTGGCATGAAAGCACTACATAATAATTTAAAGTACGCGATGCGCGCACAGTCGGATATATTCTTGGATGTCAAGGTATCTGGTGTGCGTGATGCCGGGAATCGCTCTTACATTGATGTGACCGATGGCTATATGACTATGCCACTTGTTATATTCGGGGATGTTCCAAAGTGCAAGAGTGGTTCCAGGATCAAGGTGGGGCCGGTCTACTATTCGGATCAATACGAGAACTTTGTATTGAAGCGTAGCGGGAAAATCATGATAACATGAAAGGAATAATGGGTAAGTTACTAGTTTCAGTAGTGAAACATTCGGTAAAGTCCGCCAGGGCATGGCGACAGAGGCGGCACATGGAGAAGTTACTGGGGCAGAGAAAACTGATTAATGAGATGGATAACATGAACGGGACTGAATTCGAGGAGTTCCTGGATGTGGTTTTCACTAGAATGGGTTATCGTGTTAGGCATATGGGAAAGTCCGGTGACTATGGAGTTGATCTCGTTCTAGAAAAGCAGTACAGAAATGAGGATAACAAATTCTCATCCAGAAAGTTACGCATAGCTGTTCAGGCAAAGCGGTACAGGAATAATGTGGGAAACAAGGCGGTTCAGGAAGTCTATTCCGGTATGGCTATGTACAAATGTAATGCAGGATGGGTCGTGACCAATTCCGGTTTCACCAGGGCGGCCATAGAGCAGGCAGAAGGGTGCGGTGTTCGCTTGGTTGATCGGCAGAAACTGCTTAGGATGGTTGCAAGCACGATTCATGATCATTCCTAAGGCGCCGCGTGTTCTGATGGACATAGGCTGGGAAATGTCATTCCCGATACAGAACCTGAATGTGGTTATCATATGCTTCAATGGGGTCGCAACCGTTAGGCTGCGGAAATACCGCGCAGGTTAACAAGATATATGTTTTGTTCAGCTTGCGCCATACTTCAATAATGTGAAAAGTCCGCTCAGGATCCGGCGTACAGTAGTTCAGATTGCACAAGCCAGATGGTAAAGAGAATACAGAGGAATCAAGACAAAAGAGGCGTTGTCACAACCAAAATAGCTCAAGACCTGAGACGAGACACGTACGAAGATTGTGAATTAGAGGACGGGAACGACTCGAGTAAAGATGGGCAGGTCCATGATGCCAATCACCGCCACCCAGATACTAATGGTAACTGAAGCATATCACAAGGATCCCGCCGTAGTACGTATTGCAAAGAGGCTTAGACATGATATATCGCGCAGTATATCGCATAATGAAAAAGAACGGTACGGCAGGATCATCGTATGAGTTCACCTGTGTCTAAATTTACGCACAACTGATCGCGACAGTTAATGTGATTTGTGCACAAGATTCCGGAAGACGTGAACTCATACGGATCATCACCTGCAGAGTGGGTACGCTATGAGCGTAAATATTCCGATGCAATGTGGCACTGGCATGTCATGAAAAGATGAGCGCTTCAAGGGACTGAATCTCATAGATGATGCATCTAGGTGCATCGTCGGAGCGGCACTATTTGAGCATGCAACATGAGAACGCCACTCTATTACTGAGACTGGTAATGAAACGATTCGGCGCCCCTGCATCTTGGATAACGGCGCGTGTTTCATAGGACAATAAAAGGGCAAAAAGAGCTGGAAACCCACACTATTCTAGGAAGAACTGCTGGATCAAGACATCATACTAATCAATTCTAGACCATACCACCCGCAGACAAATGGCAAACTGTAGCGCTCCCATGGAATGATTGAGGACTAGGGGACTCTTATTTAAGAGTCCAATGAGATATGGCATTATGAAAGTCTCCGGGATTATGTGGACTACTATAATGAGAGAAGGTTGCACTTCTCACTGGATATAGATAACGCCGAAACACCACTCCAGTAATAAAAAGACAACCCAGACAATTAGGGTAAATGATGCAAAATGGATGGAGCGGGATGCCAATGACTAGCGGACCGACTTTTCATACATTACAGGCTGATCAAGGATATGACAGTCACTGTTGAGCGTGCCGGGGGTTCTTGGCACGGCCACCATTCCATGACCGCCCATTTAAGGGAGCAATAATCGTGCCGGGGGTTCTTGGCACGGCCACCATTCCATCATTGGGGTTGCCATTACATATCTGGGATGGCCCGGATCCATATCATAATGACAGAGAATTATTCTCGCATGACTGGGAATAGAATCTATCCGGTATCAAAGTTGCGCCCGAATCATTCATCCGATGAAACCAACACTGAGCTGGGCTATTCAGATGACGAGTATGGAGACCGTAAAAAGAACCACTGGCTACCTTTCACTGGGCCTTATTGTGGGATTGCCCTTCTTGCAGTTGCAATATTCACAATGTCTGCCTTGGTCTTATCGGTCCCTACAGGGAAGCATTCACATGGTTCCCGCTCATTGAGGCGTGGATTCATCACATTTGAGCTTTATGTTTCACAATTTTCCCCATATGTTAACCCATTAACCTTTCA
>CBDATR010000044.1:0-6354 GCA_965200155.1 Nitrosopumilaceae archaeon
AGAGAAGTTTTTCAGGGTTATCTATTCATGTTGAGTACCTACATATGTGTACTCGAAGATCTTAGAGTGTCTATCTTTACATATACTCAAACTTGCTGTTCAACTGTTGATCTTTCATAGAACAGAATAATTTATAAAGACAGTACTTTACAATATTGAAGGTTTAATTGAAGAAAATGACTGGAGTGGGCTATACTATTCACAATAGGAGGTAGCTACGTACTATGAGAAGTTAACAGTCTTTTTTCTACATAATAATCAGATGAAAAACTGCTAGCATAATTAATGATAATGGAAAGAATTTACAGGCTGTGATGTAGCTATGAATATATTATAGTGCTCCTTTTGTCATTGTTCCTAAGAGAACCTGACTATAACATTACATTCTTCATTTATGTCCCACATGCTTACTACAGACAATGATGTCATATTGAGATTAACTTCTGGTAATAGTGTTTGTAAATAATCATGCGGATTTGTACTTTAACAACACAACCCTTCCCCTCTTCCTACATATCCCATTGAAACTTCTGGTGTTGGTAAGTATACAACCTGTGAATAGTAATCATTATTATACTCCAAGACAAAACCTACTTCCTATATTACATTATCCTGTTCAGACATTTTGACAATGCTAAATCATTAGGATGATGATATGTAAAGAAGCAAGTTCTATTTTGGTGTATAAAACTTCACTATTCAATGTTCTTTCTTAAACATTACCAGCTTGTCAAAATATATAATATAGGGGGAGAGAGAGTGGTCATGTTATACGTACTTACTATTATTGAGCGCATTATTTTGTTGACAGAAGTTTGTTCAGTGAATTAGTGATTATCACTCTCTAATATCCCTAAATTAACATGTTTAATCATCAGTTGAGTCAAGCAATAGAGAAAGAACTAAATTCAACGATTAATATGTTTCATCATCGGATAAGTCAGGAGAGAGCAAATGAAAGCAAGCAACTGAATTCTTCAATAGAAACAATTAACTCACAACTAAATCAAAGGTATTCAATATTAGTAAATGATACTCGACAGCTGGTTGCTGATTTGGGGAGAATAGGTCAATACCAGAGTTACACTGCAGCTTCCTGCTCTGCTGTTCTCCTATATAACTCCTCCTCCCCCTCAGGCTACTATTGGGTCAGGTCCTCCAGTGGCTCTGCTGTTCGTGTGTACTGTGATATGACCAGTTCATGTGGTGGCATCACTGGAGGGTGGATGAGAGTGACTGAATTGGACATGACAGATAGTGTCCCAGTGGTTTCAGACAGCACATTGATTCCAATATACGTACATGTACAAGGAATCCAAATTCTGGAGGATGTTACACTCCTCACAAATAACTTTGAATTTTTGAGAGTGTGTGGAAAAATCAAAGCTTACCAGTTTGGCCATCCAGATGCTTTTAGAAATGATGTTTCTAACATTAATGGTAACTATGTGGATGGTGTTAGTCTCACTCATGGAAGACCAAGACAGCATATCTGGACATTTGCTGCAGCCCGTGATGAAAGTGAAATACATCCACGTTCCAACTGTCCCTGTACTAACACATGTGTAGGACGCAGAGCCACACCTCCTCCAGCATTTGTGGGGAATGATTACTTCTGTGATACGGGAAGTAGTTATGACTATGCTAATGCTATATTCTACAGTGGTGATCCTCTGTGGGACGGAGCTGGTTGTGGTCTTAATAACGCGTGTTGCTTCTTTAACAATCCTCCATGGTTCTACAAGCAGCTGCCACAGCCCACCACTGATGATATAGAGATGAGGGTGTGCAGAAATGAGTGAAGAAGATATTGCCATTGAAAATGTCAGCATTTTCATCCAATAAACCTGTATTGAGAAGGAACATATAACTGATATTGGCAACTTATGTACAAGATTAGATTATAGTTGTGGTTAATACATTGTGCCTCTGTGTAAAATTATATCACTCTATCAACATATTTATTATAAGTTTATGTTATATCTATCAGCCGGAACTGCAAGCCATGACTTGTCATACATCTCATTGGTTACACTATGGCTATTATTATAACGGGAATAGCATACTGTGGTATACTATATATCCATACTTGTATAACTACACACTCATCAGTTATTGCCTAAATTTTTGGGCATTGGTGGTCACTAGGCAAGCCAGTTCATTCAAAGGTCATCATGAACAAACACATACCTCAGGCTCTAATAGTGACTAGTAGATCAAAGTATAATACAACTTGGAGACTCTTGCTGACCAGCTGGCCTAACTCTAATGGCACTAGCTATCCCATGTATTAAATGTACCACTTTTTAAGTACATGTAAAGCAACATCAAAGAAAGTACAAAGATAGCTCTTCCTAGGTTTGAGTAGTAGAGAGTTTAAAAAATACACTCTTTTTGGAAGCAAAAGAGATAGACAACACATTTTTTTCACAGTGTGAATCTCCTTTATTAGCCAAGTCAACAAGTTGAACATCACCTTAACTCATTTTCATATAAAAAATATTTTTCTCACCAACAAAACAAAACAACCCCTCCCCAAAAAACAAAAAACAAACAAACAAACAAACAAATAAATAAATACATCCTATTAATTATGTCAACATTATGCTCAATACTTTAGCATATCTATTATGCTCAAAACCAGGCTCTTTCTCCATGTAACATATTCAAATTTCATCATTCAGGTTACATCATGATGTTATTGATTATACTGTATCTAACCCTAACCCTAGCCCTAGCCCATAGCAATAGTACAATGTAATCTGACATGGAGAAGGAGCCCAAAAGTATGCCTGCATAGTAATTATTTGGGAAAACCCTAGCTACTTATAATTGGAATTTCAGTGAGGTGCTATTTTTTTTTGAAAACTGTGGGACATTGTTAGAAAGTAGTAATAATAGTATATCCAGTGAGGTGATCCATAGTCTCATAGAATATAACATACGTAAAGAAGACTTGAAGCAGTTATACAAAAAATATAATTTTTTTGGACTGTATATTTGTTATAAGGAGCACTATAAAACCAGAGGAACCACTTGATACAGATGTGTGACTCAATAAAAGAGAACTTGGCAAGGATCATAGAGATAAGAACCTGTGATAAGACAAAACAGATAAGAGTTAGTAGCTGTTATATCTCCAACTTCAGACTTTTTTTTAACAGCAAAAACCTACTGTAATTACTATGACATCATTGTCTGTAGTAAGCATGTGGGACATAAATGAAGAATGTAATGTTATAGTCAGGTTCTCTTAGGAACAATGACAAAAGGAGCACTATAATATATTCATAGCTACATCACAGCCTGTAAATTCTTTCCATTATCACTAATTATGCTAGCAGTTTTTCATCTGATTATTATGTAGAAAAAAGACTGTTAACTTCTCATAGTACGTAGCTACCTCCTATTGTGAATAGTATAGCCCACTCCAGTCATTTTCTTCAATTAAACCTTCAATATTGTAAAGTACTGTCTTTATAAATTATTCTGTTCTATGAAAGATCAACAGTTGAACAGCAAGTTTGAGTATATGTAAAGATAGACACTCTAAGATCTTCGAGTACACATATGTAGGTACTCAACATGAATAGATAACCCTGAAAAACTTCTCTTCCATGAGAGATGTTTGCTAGTTGATGCATTGTAAATATTAATGAACACATACCAGAAATAATTTACACGTTGTGCCATCCTATTAAAACAGTTGTGTAGCCATCCTATTAAAACAGTTGTGTAGCCATCCTATTAAAACAGTTGTGTAGCTAGTTACATTTGCTAGCAGAGTGAACAGTTGTTTTTTTTAAGTTTCTATTTTAGCATTTAAGTCTATCATGAATATTGTAATGGTCAATACTGATAGCACTGGAGTTTATGATGAGGTGGCTAAGGAAGTCTTTGATATGAAGGAGAGTCCATGCTATGATACTGTTGTCAAGATTAATGAAGGAAGATCCTCAGTCTTTGATTATTTAAATAACAGCAGGAAGAGGTTAATATGTGCATTAGTTACCATTATAACTGTTGCTATACTAATCTCAACATGTGTCTGCTTTATATTTGCATTCATTGAGATTTCAAAATTGAAATCTGAAATTGTTCACTTCAAACAGATCTCATCTGAATCTTCAGTTGATATTATAAATCAGGTAAGAAAACTTTAAACCTTATACCTTCAAGTATTTTATTGCTTTACCTACAGCTAAGTCAAGCAAGTGACCAGCTTAAACAAAGTATTGAGAAAAAACAGCAACTGAATTCCTCAATTCAAGTCATTAACTCACAGCTAAACCAGAAGTATTCAATGCTAGAAAATGATACTCAAGAGCTGGTTAATTCTTTGGGGCACCCAGGTCAATACCAGAGTTACCCTGCAGCCTCCTGTGCTGCTGTTCTCCAATATGATCCTTCCTCACCATCAAACTATTATTGGGTCAGGTCTTCTCATGGCTCTGCTGTTCGTGTGTACTGTGATATGACCAGGTCATGTGGTGACATCACTGGAGGGTGGATGAGAGTGACTGAATTGGACATGACAGATAGCAATACTCAGTGTCCCAGTGGTCTCAGGCAGCAAACTCATTCCAATATACGCACATGTACAAGGAGTTCCAATTCTAGAGGATGCTCCTCCGTTACACTCTTCACGAATAGCTTAGAATTTTCGAAAGTGTGTGGAAAAATCAAAGCTTACCAGTCTGGCTCTACAGATGCATTTGGCTATTAAAATCCTGTCAATATTGAGATGTTGACGGTGTTAGTCTCACTCATGGAAGACCAAGGCAACATATCTGGACATTTGTTTCTGCTCTTGATGAAACTACAGTATCTCCAACTTCCAAGTGTCCTTGTACTAACAAAAACATAGCAAACAGTGCCACACGGCCTCCAGCATTTGTGGGGAATGATTACTTTTGTGACACAGGGAGTATTAATCAGTTTGATTACATATTCTACAGTAGTAACCCTCTGTGGGATGGAGCTGGTTGTGGTTCTAGTGACACGTGCTGCTCCTTCAACAATCCTCCATGGTTCTACAAGCAGTTGTCACATCCCACCACTGATGATATTGAGATGAGGGTGTGTCGAAATGAAAATAGCAATAATGAAGACATTTCCATTGAAAATATCAACATTTATATTCAATAAACCTGCACTGAGAAGGAATATCAGTAGCACTCACGCAACACAATATTAACTGTTAATACATTCTGCCTCTATGATTAATAATCATTATTGATTTATTAATGACCAACAGCAGAAAATATTACTGAAAATTAATTTCAGAATGATTCTAGCTTCTAAAAATATCAAAAATTTCCATATTATTAGGTAAAGTGATGTCACCTGACTTGATGTTGATATGAGGACACTGCAAGCAATGACTTGTCACAGTTGACATCTATCTCTTATACTATTTACACAATTATTTAGATGATGCTTTTCTTCAACACAAGAGATTTAGCTATTGAACTCAAATATAGTTTCAGCAGTCTCAAATAAACCTACACCTCAAAACCAAGAGTTGTTGCATTTAGCTACTACGTATCACTGCACCACATAATATGTGTATTATAAGTTAAAATATACACTACTTAAATATTCCTGAGAGATGGTCAGGACTGAGATGAAATTATACTTCACAAGGAGCACACTCAAGCAATTTTCCAGCCATTCTCCATCATAAGGCCATTGCATGGTCCAAACACTCAGAGAGACATAGCTAACTGGCAAGCAACTTCTAGTGATGCAGATAGTAGTATGTTAGATGAGATTGTGAAAGAGATGTGTGGAATTACAAGTCATGCATCAGAGCTGTAGCAATAGAGCTTAATGGGTAGATTACACACTAGAGCCACACCACCCTTCTCTACAGATGCATGACAACTCTGCAACCTGCTGTAGGCCTACCCATGTCATTTGCTTAAAGTGTTTCTCTCAAATACTTATTTGCACTATAATAATTATGGTAATCACTGTTACACTACATTTGCACTTGTAGTTATGGTATAATTACATTTTCTTTGCATGATAGTGTATAGACAAGTAACATGAATTTACCTAAAATGTACATAGTTTTTCTGCTGTTGATTGACTAATAATCAACAATGACTTGTGACAATCACTAAAACACAATATAATTATCATTTTGTGTGGATCCTACCTGTACACAATGGAAGTAGTTTCCTTTTCAGTGCAGGTTCATTGGATGTAAAATAATGTTTATATTTTCAAGATTTCCAAATTTCAGTTTTCTGATGTTGGTTATTAATAATTAATCAATAATGAATTCTAATTAATATTAATCAAAGAGGCAGAATGTATTAACAGTTAATATTGTGTGGGTGGTACTGA
>CBDATR010000045.1:0-4585 GCA_965200155.1 Nitrosopumilaceae archaeon
CATCTTAGCCAACATTGTATACTTCAACACATCACTCTCTTGGGTCATGTTGATCAGTCTTATAGTACTACTAACTGGATGTTGTCTGTACCAGCTGAAAGACATTTCAACAATTAAGTATAATTTTTTAAAAAGCATACTTCTCTCATGTTTTCTAACATATTTGATAATACCCACTTTTAACAGAAGGCCAATTCCAGCAAAATGTGGTATAGAAAATCGAATTTCAATTTCCTGGGTTTTTAACAAGCCAATACCAAACAGTATTGTCGAAAACATTGCAACTCTATCCAAACACTACCCTGATATACCAATTCATGTATACTGTGGTACATCTCAATGTGTTCAACAAGTGTCCAAATTAAACAATGGGAATATTGTGACTGAGTTTTTAGTGGTGACTCGTGTAGTAAAAGACACACCTCTTGCAAGCTGGTTAGCACATCACCCCTTTAACAAAGTATTGGCCAGAAAGGAATTTGAAATGCATCTGAAAGAAGCTGTGAGACTTGGTATTCTGTGGAACTATGGAGGTTACTATGTGGATCCTAGTCTAGTGACTAAACCCCTTTCTGCCTTGTGTAAGCAAGACAACAATGCATTCATGAGTAAGAAACCTAACAAGAGTGATTTTACATTTCTTGATGTCTCATATTTCCCAAAGAACCATCCATTTATTTACGGCCTAGCAAAGCTTTTTGTCCATGAATATCCAACTACTGTTAGTAAGAATATTGCATTTCATTTTAATTTTCAAGAACACATACACACCTTCAGTAAAACATGTCAAGTTTGTCCTGATATAGTCAATAATGCAATCTCAGAACAAATCAAAATAACAGGGAACGAAGAAAAGGAAGACCACTTTGGCACATTTTCCTATGATACACAAGTGCATAAAGTACCAGAGGCTAATCTAGGAGATGAAATTCAAGGTTTCCCTGGTCTACAGTATCTACCATTCCTAGACAGGTTTATAGAAAGAGACAGTTTAAAAGCTCCCAATGTTACTTACAACATTACAGCTTTCTTCGATACTTGGTGGGAAGCTAGGCCACCACCAAACACCATTCATCCCATCATGCTTTCTATGCAGATTGAGAAGAACATGCAAAAGAATGTGTCCAAACACGATATCGAGTACCTCAAAGCTAGAGCACCAATAGGATGTCGTGATGAAAGCTCACTGAATTTCTTGAAAAAGCATGGTGTTGAAGCTCACTTTTCGGGTTTCTTCACTTTACTGATTAACAATCCCAATATAAATGGACTTCGAACAGACAATATCTACTTAGTTGATGTCAATCCTAATCTTGTGAAACTACTTCCCATGGAAATCCAGAAGAAAAGTATTCCTATAGAACACAGTATGAAGGGGGAAGAGAGGTCATACAGTTTGTCAAGATTCACAGCAGCATATAAGCTCATAGAGATGTATGGAAGAGCAAAGCTGGTCATCACACAACGTGTTCATGCTGCATTACCATGTGTAGGAATGGGAACACCAGTTATGTTTATCAATTCACCAGATATGTCTGGAGGAGGAGGATTGGATAAAGAATACTTTCCACTTTTAACTAGACTAACTCCTCTATTCCACACACTTGACTTACACAATAGCACTCTGAAAAAAGCCAAAAAGTGGATAAACAACTTTCCTTGGCATGACATTCCTCTTAACCCCAATGTCAGTATTCTGATGAAACTAAAAGCAACTGCATGGAATGTTATTCGGCAAAATCGTGCATTGTACGATTCAGCTAAGAAGTTTGCAGTAATTCCAATGTCATTACCACCTGTTCCACCACAACACAGGAAATTACTATTTCACTTGATCTTCACAACTTCAAACAAGTCAACAATACCATTGTTCAGAAAACATGATAATAAGCAAAGAGGTAACTTTAACTGGCGACATATGCGTTGTGTCGAAGCAATCTTCTACCACCATCCTACAGCTGAGGTTATTGTACACAGCAACACTTTGTCACAAAGAACTTTTGATGTGCTTGCAGAAGTTGGTTATTCAATTAGTGTACAGAAATATAATTTAACCAAACTGATCACTAGTTCACCAGCTCATGACTTTATTAAAAAATTAGGAAAGGCAAAGAAAACTGCTAACTGGTATGCTAATGAAGCAAATTTACTACGACTACTTTTTCTCTACAAACAGGGTGGCGTCTATTTAGACACAGATATGATTCTTGTTCGCTCACTTGATTCCTTGGAAATGAACTCCATTGGTTTTCAAGATAGTAGTAATAAATCAGCATTAAATAATGCTTTCATGATATTTGAGAAGGATCATTCCTACTTAAAGTCATGTTTAGTAGAATTTGCAAAAACATTTGATGGTAATAAGTGGGGAAGGAATGGACCACATCTTCTCACAAGAATATGGAAGAGACTCTATAAAGGTCGAAATGATGTTCATACTAAAAATTACAAGGCCTTCTACATGTTCCATTACAGTAAAGTCATGTCTGAATGTTTTAATGTTACATCTAAAGCTGTATTTAATGAGAAAATGTCTATACTGAAAATGGAAGCTTATTCTGTACATTTGAGCTCCAAAATTACCGGCAATGTTGGAATTACTAGTAAGAGTGTCTTTAAGAATGATACAATATGCAGTCACATTCTAAGTTCATACTGTATTCTTTGTAATTTTTGAACTCTCTAATAACTTTATAGCTAATATTTCTTGTATCCTTATACTGAAATGTTTATTTTATAGAGTAGTCACTTTAGTTATGTGTCATTGAGAAACAGATATTATAGTGAAAAGAACATAGAGACTATTGGCAATTACACCTTTTGTTGCAGACTGTTATCATTGTACATTGCTCTTATAAAAGAGTTTGAACCTTGACCCCTTGCATGCCACTGTTCAACTTGGAGAGGGTTTAACTTAGTGAAGTTTAAGTTAGCGAGGTTCTACTGTAATAAAATAAAATAAAAATGATATAAAATGAAATAAAATTGATAACCTTAATGAAATTGTGGTTCCATCATAACTTGCACCCCACACCTACTTCATATATATGTAACATCTCTTTCGTTTAACTGGTGAGCATATGACATTCAAAAACTAGAGAACATTGGTAATATAATCCATACTTGCCAACCTACAAAGATCAAATCCAAATCCAAGGACAAATTGACAAATTTCCCTGGATAATGGTCAATTTCCCTGGACACTCCCCCCCCCAAATTCAGAAACCAGCAGTTTACACCAAATATGTAGCTATAACAAAAAAGTTTCTTCTGAATCACTAGCGATTTTAATCGACATTCTGAGCTAGAGTTCTCTTTTGTTGCAGTTTTGACTGATTTCAAGAAATCATCAGAAAGAAGATGGCTGTTGTCAAAGGCTTGCTGTTGTTGACTTTAGCACTTAATAAGTCACATAATAGTAGATGTCTTTCGATGATCAGTCACAATATTTCTCACCATACTAAATAGTCCTTCAGGGTCTGTATTAGGAATGAGGAAGTATCAATAGCCTTTTAGCAAGCTGTGAAAGCATACTGACAAGCTTTCATGATCAGTTACACCTTTTACTTTACCAAATGCTGACCAAAAGTAATCAACAGTATCTTCTTTATAGGGACATACTTGGGAAGTTGGCTATCAGAGCAAGCTCTATATACACCATCCTTATGTAAACATGCTGTGAGTGGAAAATCCCTGGACAAAATAAAGTTTTCCCTAGACAAACTTTCAAAATGGGTGAAATCCCTGGACTGTCCAGGGAACCCTGGACAGTTGGCAACTAAGTAATGGTATAGCACATGAGATGGTCATTATACTACCATGTGGTTATATTTACCTGCAGGGCAGCTAGATATAAGGTTGATTGCTTACAGCTGTAGTATTCATAGCCATAGTTACAAATTTAAGTCCTAGTTCAGATTTTTATGCAGTCTAAATGTCAGAATGATGAGCTAATCAGGACATTTCGGGGGCATTGAAAAATGCTTTAACATTGCAGTCTATTATCAATCAGGAGAGTATACATGATTGTGTGGTGTACTGTAGGATACTTCTCTGCTTTATTTATTTATTATGTGAATATTGGGAAACCACAGTTATCCTACTGCCTCCACTATTCTGTTATTCATTGATTATCTTTCAGGTTAAAGAGACACCACAAGCTACACTGCATGTAGCCATATAAATATTTGTGGCATAGTTATTTTAAAGTTACTGCCTCCACCATACAAACCTGGTTTCAGGTTAAGGAGACACCACAAACTTCACTGCAGAGCTATGTAGTACATTAGCTACATACAATGTGGAGAATTAATAGCTACTGACTACCTCCACTAGCTATTCTGTCATTTTGCAAACCTACTATACCTGCACAATCTATAGATTGGCACCCAATCTGTGAATTTATAGATTGTGTAAATTTCTAGAAAGAGTGGAACATATACGTATGCACATAAATTTTAACTCTTTATTTAATTGTGGATAATAGTAGGCTAGAGTTGACTATGAGTTTCCATGTTAGAGGTATCTGACTAAGCTATAGTTTCCTGTATTATTTATTTTCTTTCTTCATCTGAAGGTTGAGGGT
>CBDATR010000046.1:0-14076 GCA_965200155.1 Nitrosopumilaceae archaeon
TTGTACAAAGTCCCTACAAAGGGGAGTGGTTCCAGATGCCGCGATCATATCACGTATAGTATCCAGCATGGCAGCAGCGGCGCCCGTCCTGTTGGTGATAGACGAGTTCGGCAAGAATGTTGAGTATTTTGCTAATGGTGGCAGTGATGGAGATTTGTTTCTGTTGCAGGAACTAGCGGAGATGACCGGTACGCGCGCCGTGCGCCTACACATAGTGACCATGCAACATATGGCACTTGGCGAGTATATGGCAGGATCCTCGGCCACACGTATCAAAGAGTGGGCCAAAATACAGGGTCGTTTCGATAGTATTCATTTTACCAACACACTGGAACATACAAGGGCGCTTCTCTCCTCATTCCTGAAGCACGGCATCAAACAATCCAGTCACATATTAGAGTGGGCCGATGGGCATGCCAAGATGATTGCCGAAGAGGCAGGCATGGGCATACCAACCAATATTGCAGCATCTTGCTATCCGCTTCATCCCTTGGCTGTTGAGGCACTACCGGAATTGTGTTCTAGATATGGCCAGAATGACCGCACGCTACTTTCTTTTGTGTTTGGAAGTGGACCGGGTACTGTCGCAAGGTTTGTCGAGAATACGCGGTGGGATGGGCAGGGTGCTCTGCCGACCATAGGAGCAGACCAACTGTATGATTATTTCATATCTGGATCTGCTCCTGCCGGGGCAGCGGCCTCATCATCCAGACTAATTGAGATTGACACGATAGTGCGTGACACGCGCGCTTCAGATAAGACGGAGATGAGTGTCCTCAAGGCCATAGGCCTGATGAATCTTATAGGCCGCTCCGGTCGTCTACGCGCCTCCATGGGAATTATACGGTGCATGGTGGGACATGGGGCTGAGCAGGCCGTCAGGAGTTTGGAATCCAGATCCATCATAACCTACAGGGTGCACGCCGACGAGTATCGCATATGGCATGGAACAGATGTGAATGTAGCGGCCAAGGTGGACGCCGTGAGGAATATGATAAAGAGCAGGCCCTTCCCGGACTTGATGAAGACGACAATGGATCCTGAACCCATCATAGCTGCTAGGCATAGTCTAGAAGCCGGTACACTACGGGTGTTTGCATCTCTCTTTGAAATGCCAGATGGTGGGATAGGCCCCGAGTATGATGGCGCGGCGATATATGGTACTAACGATACAAGGGTGCCAGCATCTGACAAACCGGTGCTGGTATCAAGATGCAAGGATGTCTCAGACTTGGTGGATGCTGCTGCCGATGTTACTGCGTTGCGCACCGCCCTGTCAGACAGCGAGGTTGCCAATGACTGGGTGGCCAAGACGGAAGTAGGTGAAAGGCTGGCCGTCGCCAAGAATGTGCTTAAGACCAAGTTTGCCAAGGCTTATGGCTTTGGTGCCACCTGGACATATGAGGTTGGCGGTGAGGAACATACAGTCAGCGGTACGGCAAGCTCTGCCGCCTCCGCGATCAGTGATATTGTGTACCATGACGCCCCCACCATATACAATGAGATGATAAACCGTAACCGTCTGACTGCCCAAGGATCCACAGCACTCAACAAATTGATGCATGCAATGATCATAAATGAGGGGGATGAACGATTGGGGTTGGAAGGCTGGAAGCCAGAGCGTGCCATATACGAGGCAATCATGAGGGAGCACAGCATCCATAAGCAAAGTGAGGATAGATTCCGCTTTTTGCAGCCCACCGGCAAGCTCAAACGTTCATGGAGTGTGGCTCTACGCAAGATCCGTAAATCCCGCACGACGGTAACCCTGACAGAGATATATGATATTTGGAAGATGCCCCCATACGGCATCAAGAATGGCATAATGCCAATACTCGCACTCCATATCCTACTGGCCAGACGCGGAACCGTGGCCGTGTATGAGCATGGCACATACATACCGCGCTTCAACTCCAGTATGGCTGAGCGGCTGGTAAAGAATCCAGCACACTTTTCACTCAAATACCATCACATGCCTAAACACCGCGTCACGCTAATCCAAAGTGTAGCAGAGTCTTTGGGAACAGATCCTGAAAACGGTCTGCTTGGAATAGTAGGCCACGTGGTCAGTGTGGTGCGTGCATTGCCCAACTACACCAAAAAGACCAAGAACCTTGACAAAAAGACGCTGGCAGTCAGGAACATGATACAGAGTGCCGTGGAGCCAGATACGCTGCTCTTTGAGTCACTCCCGGATGCTTTGGGCATGGACCCGCTTGGACACGATACAAACGAACGCATAACAAGGAAATTTGCCAGGAACCTTACGCGCACCATCGGTAAGATGCAGTCAGCATTTGATTCAATGTTGACGCGCATGATTGAAATGCTGCTCAGGGAGACCAACATGCCTGACAGGGCCTCTTTGTCCAAGACGGCGTCCAAGATTCTACAGGATGCCTCAGACCAGCGGATGAGTGTATTTCTTGGTGCTGCCTCGGCGGAAATACCCGATGACAAGGCATGGATAACCTATGTGGGGCTTGCATTAACAGATGCCCCGCCTGCGGATTGGAGTGATGAGCAAGAAAAGACGTTCACAAATGCCCTTAGAAACATCATACCGGTTTTCAGGCGATTGGTGGCGCTACGGTTTGGAACAGTTTCAAACAACTTTGAGAGGCAGTCGGTCATGGTTACGATAACCCATCCAGACGGGAGGGAAGAGCAAGCCATACTGCCGGCCGATGACAAAAGGGTGGCAGAGCTAACTGACTTATACAGGGCAGATACACCATGCGTATGAGGCACATCTGCGGCATATCCGGTGGAAAAGACTCTAGCGCCCTCGCCATATACATGCGTGACCAAGTACCAGACATGGAATACTTTTTTTGCGACACTGGTGCCGAGCTGCCTGAAACATACAAGTATCTGTCAAAACTAGAGGTGGCATTGGGCAAGCCCATAGCGCGCCTTAATTCAGATCGTGACTTTGCCCACTATTTTGAGATATTCCGTGGAACGCTGCCGTCACCTCAGATGAGATGGTGCACCAGCCTACTGAAGATAAAGCCGCTGGAGGAGTGGATAGGGAACGACGATACCATATCGTATGTGGCCATACGTGCAGATGAGTCCAATCGCAAGGGATACGTATCCACCAAGCCAAACATACAGACACGTTTTCCATTCGTTGAGGATAACGTAGATCACGACGGCGTCATACAAATACTGGAGGATGCAGGGATAAGCCTGCCCGAATACTACGAGTGGCGAACCAGATCGGGATGCTACTTTTGCTTTTTCCAGAGAAAGGCCGAATGGGTTGGACTGGCGGACAAACACCCGGATCTGTTCCAAAAGGCGATCGCCATTGAACAAAAGACACTCAAGGATGCTGGGTTGGATGGCGATGTATCGTTTGCAGCCAGTGGCATGAAAGGCAGGCAGTACACTTGGTCTGATGGTGAAACATTAACCGAACTGCTTGGGCGCCGTGATGACATAATGAAACGTCATGCCCAGAATGTTGAACGTATCAAGAAGAGACGCAAGAATCTACCACTTATTGATGTGTTGTCCGATGCACTTGACGAGGATGATGAGACGACACCGTGTACCGTCTGCCACCTGTGAGGTTGAAGTTGTCTGACTGAACACGGTTTTGAGCCAAAGCCTGGATGGAACTCTGCCACAGACAACATAGTAGATGATTTTTACCGTCCCGCCCTCAAGGGGAGTGTCAAATATGATCGACTTGCAGGATTTTTCGATTCGAACACTTTTGCTGCGGTGCTTCGGGAGGCCATAGATTTTGCAGAGCGCGGGGGCAGGATGCGACTTATAACAAGTGCAAAGTTCTCACAAGCCGACCTTGATGTGATCCGAAAAAGCATGGATGACCGACTGCTTGAGGATGTGTCAGCCATAATGAAGGATGACATTGGCAAAAAATGCATCAGATTGTTTGCACACATGCTGGCAAAAAAAATCGATACCAAGCCACAGCTTGATATTCGGATATGGATACCGCGAGACGGCATTTTCCACGCCAAAGTTGGAGTATTCACCATGCATAACGGCGATGTTGTCTCGTTTTCCGGCTCCGTTAATGAGACGGGGCAGGGATGGACTGGAAACATAGAAGAGTTCAAGGTGTTTTGTAGTTGGATTGACAAAAAGTTTGTCGATTGGGATATTGATCTCTTCAATAAGTTTTGGGGTGGGCTCAATACAGACATACGGTGTTTTACCCTGCCTCAGGCGGTACGTGAAAAGATACTAAGTGTCAGACCTGAATCGGATATGGAATACCGACAACTAGTAAAAGAGTTGAAGGTTATGTTTAGAGGTCATGATCGCGTGGAACACACCAAACTAGAACTGCGTGACTACCAAAAGGATGCAATAGAGGCATGGTTCTCGAGCAGGTGCAATGGCATACTTGAAATGCCTACGGCAACCGGCAAGACATTCACTGCCATGGGTTGCATCAACCGCATGCAGGGTGATGTGGAGCGCCTGTTTACCGTGATAGCCGTGCCATATACCCACCTTATCCAGCAGTGGAAAGACAATGTGAACAAATGGAACCAGCTGGCAAAACCAGATCAAAAAATATCTTCCAACATATTTGTCACATCAGGAACCCCATCATGGAAGTCTAAACTAAAGCGGGTAGTGAATGAGTTTAACATGACAAAGTTGGGTGGGGAATATATCACCAACGACTACATAGTATGTACTACATACGATACACTGGCCTCAAAACCATTCATTGAACGGATTCAAGAGGTCAAAGGCAGCATGCTTTTGATAGCGGATGAGGCACACCACGCGGGCTCCAAAAAAAGAAGGAACGGCCTGCTGGATGTGTATTCTGGCCGTCTTGCACTCACGGCCACACCGGAGCGGTACTTTGATGATGAGGGAAGCGAGCTGATTCGCTCATATTTTGTTCACACCGCCTTTTCTATGGGAATAAAAGACGCCATTCGTGACGGATACCTTGTACCGTACGACTATAAGCCAAGGTTGGTTGAATTGAACGCAGAAGAGGTAGTTGAGTACACAAAACTGACGCGTGCCATAGCCGTAAAAATGTTAAAGAACAAGGGAAAAGTGTCTCAAGATGACGAAAAAAACACGCCAGAGAACAAGCGCGCAAGGCTTGTGGCAAAAATGGAAGGGAAGTATAATGAACTTTCCACCATTCTTGATGAGCATGGCAATGAATTGGAGAACGCCCTAATCTACTGCCACGACACCGAGCAGATGGAAAAAGTCGAGTCGATACTTTCGGAGCGGAACATCAACTTTGAAGAGATTACCAGTGCCGACAACATGATTGAGCGACGAAACACAATACGCAGTCTTGAAGAAAAAAATCACCAATGTATAGTGTCAATGAAATGCCTTGATGAGGGAGTGGACATACCATCTGCGCGCCTTGGCATTATACTTGCCAGCTCACGCAACACCCGTCAGTATATACAGAGGCGCGGACGCCTCCTGCGTGGTTTTGACGGCAAAGATCATGCGGAAATATACGACTTGCTGGCAACGGCGGTGCCAGAGGTTGACTGTGAACCATTTGTCAGAAAACTGTTTGCCAGGGAGCTTTTGAGGCATAAGGAATTCGCCGAGGAGGCCCGCAACCGGCAGGAGGCACTTGAAAAGATTCGCCCGGTCGCAGAACGACACGGTGTAGATTTGGACAGGCTTAACCACGACTACATCTTGAACTTATGACTGGATAAGTTTCAGTAATATGTCATCGGGGTAGTTTCCACCCTTCATCATCTTAACCTTGCTGTGCAACTCATCAATGCCAGCATTGGCATATCCTTCACACATGTGGCGCAGTTTAGTATTATCCCTTATAGCATAAACATCACTGTCTTCATCAATCATAATCGAGCGCATGAGTATCCTCATCCTCGTGTTGAATGCGGATCCGGGCAATTTAGTTTGCTTTCCAAGTTTCTTTGGGGTAATCTGGTGTCTTTTAGCATAGGCCATTGCAAAAAGAAACACCTCGGCGCGCGTTCGCTTGTAGAACGGAGAATATGGATCATCCTCAAGTTCAGTGTACTTCTCAGCTTTTGTTCCATCATACATTATCTCCGAAAGCTTAATGTCAAGGTCGTCTGTCATTGCTGTGTTACCCAACCTTCTAATATTTTGGTTTTCCCACTTTCCTTGTCATGTTGCACCGTATATTCCTGTATGGTGGCTTTTTCCTTCAAAAGATCTATCAATGATGACTCCTTACCACCATCCTCCGGACGTAGCGGATCATGGCTGTACTCGGTGTTGGTCACAAGCATGATCAGTTGAGAGCCGTCTAATAACTCGGGCATATGTTTTCCAAAACGAATCCTTAGGTTACCACCGGTCTTTCCAAGTGGGCTGTCTATGACAAACGGAAATTTGTACTTGGTGACGCGCTTCAGCGCCATAATAAACGACAGGGCCAAAAACAGCTTTTCGCCAGCTGACATGCCTCCTACCACATCTAGCCCCTCATCGTCAATGACTCGTATGTGGTACTTGTCGTCGATCCTCATGTCGGTGTAGTTTTTCTTCCAACTCAGATTGTTGTATATCTCAAGTGTTTCTTTTGAGACATCGTTCTTGATAAACTCTTCAACAGTATTTTTTATATTGCGTATGTTATCTTTTATGACATCTGATTTATCAAGTAACAGATCCGCTTTCCTTTCAACCTCTGACCGGTTTTTTATTGCATTAAGTGCGCGCTGCTGGTTGCCTTTTTCTTGTTTCAATCTTTCTATTTCGCTTTTTACACGTCCAATTTCCTGTTGGCAATTGTTATGATCCTGTCTCAAATCATCACACTTGCTTATGAGGCCGCCATAATCTGTGTCTGTCTTACCTACTTGGTTCTTGAGTGTACTTATGGTATCTTCAATTTTCTTCAAAGATTTACGTATATAATTTATATCGCTCTTTTCCTCATTTATTCGCTTTACCGTTATGTTATATTCTTTGAGAAACGACTCATTGTGTTGTAAAATATCATTCGCTAGGTCATATTGAGATTCATCAACAACCCGATCCAACTCCTCTTTTACAAACTTTCTGGCATCCGTTCCTTCATCTAATCGTGTGTGGCACAAGCACTCACGTTTATCTAGCAGCTCGTTGACAAGTGTACGTTTTGGGTTGTTGGGGAGTTTTCCTTTTCTCACCTCTGTGCGTATCAATTTAGCGGCACACTCAATTGATGGTTTGCACATTATAAACGGCCCATCAGTCATCAACCTCTCCAAGTGTGTATTAAGTAGTTCATCACGCCGCTCTGTCGTGTTCGTTCTTTCTTCACGTTTATTACGGTAGTCCTGCTCCAATTGTGTTTTTTTGTATGCGTTCGACTCATTGATTTTCCGCTCTAAATCGTTGATATCATCTTGCATTACAAGGGCCGACTTATTCAAGTCTTCCAAGCGGGGTTCGCCACTTACATGTATTGGGTTATCGGTTCCATGAATAAATTCGGTTGAACTAGTTTCTACGGCTCCGTGACGATTCTCGGAGCGGAGTTTCTGCTCTATTTCCGTTATCTTTGCATGGATGGGTTTTGTGTTCCCGATGCCTTTGGGTCGTTGGAAACGGACTTTTGTCACAAAATCTAAGGCATCATCTAGAATAGGTATCTGGGAGATCTGGCCTATGCCTGATTTAACATCCTCAAACTTATCAAACAGTTTCTGCAAGAATTCCCCATCTAGTATGAAGAAATGCGACAGGTGTTCTGGGATTATGCGCTCATTCACCAAGGTGGCAAAATGATTACGATCATCATTGAGTGTTTCCCAACGCCTAGAATTTTGCGATATTTGAAATAGTGTTGACTTGTCTCTATTAATGATCTCCACGCCGCGTGGAACAGGATCAGCAGCGAATAAAATCAGTGTGCCGTGGTCTGTACGCTCAAGACGGTGTAATTGTCCCTCTATCTTACGTCGTATGAGATATTTTGTGTCCCCCTCATGCATTATGATTTGTACATATGTGTCAACCTTTCTAACATCCTGACTTTTCTCTACCTCATACAGATGTGACATGTTGATTATTGGTGTGGCACTTTCATGAGGTTCGTTCCCAAACAGGCACCAATGAATAGCATTCCAAAAATTTGACTTGCCAGCCCCATTCGCCCCGATCAAAACGGCGAGCGTGTTTTCATCGGTAGGAAATTTAACATCTACAGTACCGTAATATTGTCGATAGTTATGTAATTTGATCTCTAATATTCGGAAATCGTCATCCATTTCCAACTTCCTTAAAATTATGCAATATCAGCTCCTTGTAACGCGCTTTGAATAACTTCTCATCTAGTTTCCCATCCCGCTGGCGCATTTGGATTACCTCACGCAACATATCTACAATGACACGAGCAACCCGTTCATCTTCACACTTCTCATGTATGGTTTTGAGTATTAGTGGATTGATGTCGGTACTATGCACTCATAGGCTAATTCATTGGGGTTTATAAACATATGAGTTCACGTCTTCCGGAATCTTATGCACAAATCACATTAACTGGTAACCGGTTCTATCAGTTATGCGTAAATTTAGACACAGGTGAACTCATACCAAATCTTTCTCTTCATTGATCTTGGTGTTTCTTTCGTATTCAGCCATGACCTTGGCTAACTTGTCCCGTAGAATCTCAACCTCGGGGTCTTCCATATGTCGTGTATTGGACTAATCAGAATATATGGTTAAGTCATGGTGAGACCTAAACGGTTACGTATGGACAATCATAATTCCAGCAAGCACATTAATGTGGGTATCAAAATTCAAAATGTACCATCATGTCCAACCCCGACAACGCATATGATGTAATAATCATAGGGGCGGGACCCGCGGGATATACCGCAGGCATATACTGCTCAAGAGCCGGTCATCGCACAGTACTGCTCTCAGGAATACTGCCAGGCGGACAGCTAGTCAATACCACCGACGTCGAGAATTATCCCGGTTTTGAGGATGGTATAATGGGCCCGGATCTCATGATAGAAATGAGAAAGCAGGCCGCCCGCATGGGCACCAACATAATAGATGATATGGCTACAGCGGTGGACTTTGCCGGTCCCCTGCAAGTTCAAAGCCACGATAAAACGTATCAGGGGCGCGCCGTTATAGTAGCAACTGGCGCGGATCCACGCAAGCTGGGACTGGATGGCGAGCAGACCCTGGGAGGAAAGGGCGTATCATACTGTGCTACCTGCGATGGCCCATTCTTCCGGAACCAAGAGATAGCGGTTGTAGGGGGCGGTGACACCGCCATGGAAGAGGCCACATTTCTAACAAAGTTTGCCAGTAAGGTGCACGTAATACACCGGCGGGACAAATTACGAGCAAGTCAGGCCATGCAGGAGCGCGCCATGGCAAATGACAAGATACAGTTCCACTGGAACTCGGTAATAGCCAGAATATACGGCGATACAAGAGTGGAAGGCGTTACCATCCAGGATACAACAGGCAGTCACGAAATGGCCGTCGGTGCAGTCTTTGTAGCCATAGGGCACAACCCCAACACGACGCTATTCCAGGATCACTTAAAGCTGGACCCTGAGGGATACATAGTAGTGGACGGCACGTCAACCAGCGTAACCGGTGTGTTTGCGGCCGGTGACGTACACGACAAGCGGTACCGACAGGCGGTGACTGCGGCAGGATTTGGGTGCCAAGCGGCCATCGACGTGGACAAGTACCTGGAGACACACTGATCTGGAAACATGCAATGATGAGCGTCCGTGCCCTGGGCGTATCCCCAAAACGGGGCACATTCAACTTGTATGATGCCCTGCATGACGCACTGGACAGCAATGATGCAACACTGGAATCAGGAGACGTAATCGTGATTTCCACAAAATTTGTATCTGTCTCCCAGGGCAGAATCATTCGCCTGAGTAAGACGGCAGTATCCCGGGATGCAGATAGCATGGCATCCAGATTCCGGCTCAGGCCACAATTGGCCGAGATCATACTGCGGGAATCCGATTACATACTGGGAGGTATGCCGGGGTTTGTGCTAGCATATGCCGGGGGAGTAATGTCCCCCAACGCGGGCATAGACGCATCTAATGCCGGTCATGATACCGTAATCATATATCCGACAGAGCCAACACGGACGGCAGAGAACCTGCGGCGGCACATATTCCTGGACACGGGTATTACGGTAGGCATAATTCTGGCAGACAGCCGTCTAATGCCCGGCAGGGTGGGTACGACTGGTATCGCGGTGGCATGCGCCGGCATAGAGCCGGTACAGGATATGCGCGGAGACAAAGACCTGGAGGGAAAACCACTCAGGGTCACTTTTCAGGCCATTGCCGATGGCTTGGCATCGGCAGGGAATCATGTCATGAGCGAGGGGGGCCAGGCCAGGCCCTTTGCACTCATAAGAGGATCCGGAGCTGTCGCCGCCCACAGAATGATATCACCGGAGGAATGCAACGTATCCCCCTCACAATGTGTCTATGTTCGTGGCCTTGCAAAGTTATCAACTGAATAAGTCCCCCTGACGCCGTATCATATCCTGGCCCAGGCCATCACCTTCCACATCTAGTCCCCGTATCACCGCAGCAGGACACCCCGTACTCTTTTGCATGACAAGCTCCGCGGCCCCGGCCAGCTGGTCCGCTGTCGCAGCGACACTAACCCGCAGCGTGCGACCGAACATATCAGTTGTCCCCACATAATCCCTTAATGCCGGTACGCCAGAGCACCCCAGACAGATATCAGTCTGGCCATTCCGAAATGGACGGCCGGCAGTATCAGATATAATCACCCCCACCGATACGCCCGTAATTCGTTGTAGCGAGCGCCGTATGCCCAGGGCCGATGCGTCACTATTAACAGGCAATAACAGGGCATAACCTAGCGGAACGTTACTCTGATCCACACCGGAGTTGGCGCATACATGACCCTGTGGCGTGCGGGTTATTATGATACCGTTACCCATTCGAACTATCTCCGAGGCTTCTTGTAGTACAAGCTCCACTACTCTGGAATCCTTGCCATACTGATCCGCTATCCCCTGTGCCAGGAGTGACGGCTTTATGGAGTCCAGTCGCATCATGCGACCCTCTGCCTTGGAGACCGCCTTTTGTGCAATCACGATAATGTCCCCATCACACAGCTGAAACGATTTGGCTAGCATATGAGCCAGGTCGCTACCAGGCGCCACCTCCCCGTCCACCGACACAGGCATTACCCTCATACGCGTATACGCAGGGTTACGCAAAATATGGGTTGTGACTGCATAGACTTGACTATACGAAAATTATTCCACTTAGTCATTGGCATCCCGCTCCATCCATTTTGTATCATTTGCCCTAATTGTCTGGGTCACCTTTTTATTCCTGGAGTGGTGTTTCGGCGTTATCTATCCAGTGAGAAGTGCAACCTTCTCTCATTATAGTAGTCCACATAATCCCGGAGACGGTCATAATGCCATATCTCATCCTCAATCATTCCATGGAAGCGCTCCAGTTTGCCATTTGTCTGTGGATGATATGGTCTGGAATTGATTAGTATGATATCTTGATCCAGCAGTTCTTCCTAGAATAGTGGGTTTCCAGTTCTTTTTGCCCTTTTATTGTCCTATGAAACAGTATGAGTTCACGTGTTTTGATCACATAATAAGATAGAATGCATCCCAGTTTTTTAATTATAACTGCATTCTGGCAGCAACCTCGTTCATTACAGAAAGGCCCTGAGCCCTCCATGTCTGAACACATGATACAAATGTAGACATGCGGCGCATTGCCCTTTCGCCACCCTTTATCTGACCACTGATCTTGCGGAATACCACTGCGTATCGCAAAGCCTGCTCCGCTGGATTGTTGGTGGGCTCTACACTGTCATATTCTAAGAATACGAACATGCCTGGTATGGCCTTATTCAATCCTTTTACCTTCTTTTGTAGTTCAGTATCATCAACATCACAGTACTGATGCAGAATGGATTCTGCTCCTGTCTCAAATGAGTGTCGTAATTGCGCGGACGGCCCGCAGTGATTCAGGGATTCACGTGCGCTCCGGAACAATCCTTTCAGGTCGTTGTCAAGTTTGATCCGGGCGTCCTGAGCACCGGGATCGATATAGAATCCTGCATGTAATGCCTGGGTATCGCGCAATAAATGCGCCCAACACAACTGGTGCTTCCCACCGTCATCAAACCGGCGGTACACAACGTACCTGTCCGTTACTATCGCTCCCTGGTAACCGTTCAGGTATTTGTTCACTACATTTGAACTCCTACTTTTGTCATATATGGACATCATCCACTCTTCGGCTCGCATCCCCCATACCCAGCCACGCCTACCCGCCAGTGATATACCAGTTTCGTCCACATGAATGCTGGGTGATTTTATTATATTTTCATGAATTGTTTCCATAAATGATTCACATGCATCGGCGGCCCTGGCAATTATGTTGTTTACCGCACCCACAGATATATTCAGGCCGAAGAGATCCTTCGAAATTACAGGTATGCGTTTTATTGGAATCTTTTCCGCACGCAATGCAGTGATGGCACCGCATAATTGAACCCCAAAACTACCACTCTTTGGGACGCCCGCTGCTGGGGCCAGTTGTTTTTTGCCGCACTTGCATGCAGCCATTTCTATCACATGAAGGGTCTCCTCTATTTTGGCTGGTATTAATTCCGTTATGTGTCGTTGTTTCCAACCAATTTTTGTCATCATATTGCCGCACTCACATATTGGTGTGTACTCAAAGGTGTGATGCACTACTCTGCCGGGGTTGTGGGAACGAGAAACCCCCTTGTGTCCCTTTTGCGCGCCAGCCTTTTTGGCTGATTTCGTACTGGCTTCTTTCTGTTGCTTATTATCTCCCTGTTTTCGCTTCTGCTCCTCCTGTTTTCGCTTCTTGTACTGGAGGGATTGAAGGGATGGTGGCGAGTGAGCATTCTCATAATATTTAAGTCGCGTTGTGATTACCGCAATTTTCCTGTATGAGTTCACCTGTGTCTAAATTTACGCACAACTGATCGCGACAGTTAATGTGATTTGTGCACAAGATTCCGGAAGACGTGAACTCATACTATGATATATGTAATCAAGATCCGGTCACCCCACTACACGACATTTGCAATCACGGCATACGTTAGTGCTGACTGGTGTCACTCACATTGGGTATGAGTTCACGTGTTTTGATCATTCACTAAGATATAGATTGGTATGACAATATTTTGTATGAGTTCACCTGTGTCTAAATTTACGCATAACTGATCGCGACAGTTAATGTGATTTGTGCATAAGATTCCGGAAGACGTGAACTCATACGGGAATGAAGCTGATCCTTGCGTTCTATGATGTCATCGAGATTTGAAACGAGGGCATTCTTTGTTTGAGCTTCAAGTTTGCCACGCAGGTTTGTTACTTCGGCCTCGGTGCGTAGACGGTTGTACTATTCTGCTCCTTGGTGAGTTCTGCTTTTAGCATACCTGGTATTACAAAATTAGGTCTTAACTTTTCTGTTTCACATGAGTCTGTGTGTGAAAACCCATGATACTAGGTCAATTGTTCGTATCTAATAACTTGGTTTAGACGTGCAGGGTGGGAGAAGTGATTCTGCGCATACGGTCTATTATATTTATTAGCAATCTGTTGGTTAAAATATTAGTGAATAAAACTTACTTCTTAGCATTACTCGCGATTATCCCTATCGCCGGAACTGCGTTGGCTGACGCTAACAATACTATAACATACGATGATCGGATCATATATAATTTACAGAAACTAATAGATGAGGAATCATATACAACATCAAGTGATTTTTCAACACACCAATTTCACACTCGCCTTCAAAGTGATGGATGGTATAATTCAACTATTAACGTAATTCCTAAATCAGGACTTGAGGAATCTAGAACTATCTCATTCAAATTTAGAGAAAATTCAGATAATACATATACAATCATAGCACCCGAAGTCGGCATTCGTGGTAAATTTACTACAGAAGAATTTACTCCAGATCGTAGGATACGACCACCAGGTGATCATTCTATATCACTATCTGACAGAGCAGACCACTCAGCTTATGATTTAAACAAAAGCAGATCTGATTGGTG
>CBDATR010000047.1:0-4482 GCA_965200155.1 Nitrosopumilaceae archaeon
TTTGCTAACTAACAATAATAGCCGCATCTAACTGCCTTAGCTAGTCTACGAGCTATAGCTAGAGGGTGCCACCGTAAGTAGCTAGCTATAGCTGAAGAAACCATAAAAGAATGACACACCCTATACCGCTATTCTACAGCAAAATGGATGCTATTCTATTGAACTTTCATGTATTGATGGTGATCTGTGGCACTTGCAAAGGTGAGAATCACTAACATTATAACTATAGAGTTAGCTATGATCATCCTATAAATTACATGCAGGTGCTTTCTTCCCTGCCAATGGATACACTCTGACTGGAGAGGTGTCAGTGAATGGGTCAGATGCTGATGGAGGGTGTCCACAGGAGTGTGTGGGGGAGGCAAGTGGTATCAGGAGGTGTGATTGTATAGGAACAGAAAGGGAGGGGACAATCACTGGAGTACTTATTGATGGGATGATACCAACTATAGACACAAGTCAGAGAGGGAACTGGGCATCTCAACTCTTTACTATACAAACAAGTATGACCAGTTATGCCCTAGGGTTCAAGTTCCAGAATCGTGTTGCACTTCAAGAGGTGGAGTTGTATGTACTCTACTGTCCTACCTGGCAGATTGGAGCTACCACTATCAATGTATATGACTCAACAACATACCCTAGCTTCACTAGAGGACCACCTAGTGTGGGAAATGTGACACTGACCAGTAACATGCAGAACTGTGAAAACCTCACTAGAGTCTCCATTCCCTTACAAACAACCCTTAGGGTATCAAGTTATTTCATTGAATTCACAAATCCAACACAAGTACACTGGCTCTACATTGCTGAGGTGAGATTCAGTGATCAGCCTATTTCAACGACAACTGCAACATCAGAGAGTCCTACTGTTCCCATCACTGAATCAAGTTCAAGTAAAATATTTATAATACTGTTCAAAATATGTAATGTTGGTAGGTCTAGTTAATTTCTATGTCACTTTTTTGACTAACAATTGTAGAAGTATGTCCTCATCATTAAGTGTCATAATACAACTAGCTACTAATTATCCTTATTTTTTATATATAGACACAGTATCACCAACTCCATCCATTTCTACATCTATATCTGATTCTACTATGGACACATCAATGATTACATCAGGAGAAACTGCTACAACTTTCCAATACACTTTTACAACAAACACATCTACCAATACAACTATTACCTCTATCACAAATACTCAGTCATCTTCCTCAACAACAATCATTGGAGTACTAGTGGGTGTGGTTGTGATCCTCCTGATACTTCTCCTTATAGTAGGGGGAGTGGTCACCATTGGTTGCTTCATAACAAAAAAGAGGGAAAAGAACCAAACACGAGCCCAACACTTGCAAGATGTAGTAATGGAAAGCAACAGTACAGATAAATTGGATTATTCAGAGATAACAACACAGAATATTCACTATAAATTGAACTTGAGAAGCCAGTCATCTTCAGTGGTACCACCTGATAGAGTGACTCCTGCAATAGTTGGTAATGACATGGATTCAAGACTGAATCACAATGAGAGTACACAAGAAAAAGGTAGACCTCTTATCAACAATCACAAAGCAAGACAAGAAACATCACACACTTATGATGATGTTGCATCTAATGAGTTGAATGAGGACAGCTACAGTATCGTTGATGATGCTACAAAACAGAAAGGGAGTGCTACATCACAACTGAAGTCAGAAGAGTGTACTTCATCCTCCATCACTCCAGATAAGAAAAGTTTTCTTTACTCTTTAGTGCAAAAGGAAGATACTCCTCCAGTTCCCAAGAAGACTCCAAAACTGTACAGAGATCTGAACATGGAGTCTGAGGCAGCTAAAGGAGAGAGTGTGGAAGAAGAGTATTACACTGAGGTGAAAGATAAATCTGTGGATAAAGAAGTAACGGTGAATCTTATACACACCAGTACCAGTAACACAGGAGATGAAGACCAGAAAGAACCTGTTTACTACAGCATTATCCTTGAAGATACTAAAGAACAGTTGTCAGAAGTGGTTTATTCGGAAGTAAATGAGAGAGCAAGCTCAGCAAAAAAGCTTAGCATGAGTGGTTCAGTGGTTTTGAGTAATCCTGTCTGCCGAGGCTTGAAGAGAAACCCGAACTATCAGTCTACTGATGAAATTCAGATGATAGGAGGTGACTATAGTGAAGTTGAAGAAAATGATTATTTGAAAGGAGCAGAGCACTACATCATTGACAATAAAAAAAACTGGGACATGAGCAATCCCATTTACAAAAATGTGAACAGAAATCCTGACTACCCGGTAAGTGAAGAAGTCTTAGATGATGCAGAAGACACAAATGGCATCTATGTTAACCCTAATACTATAATTGATGAGGAAGAAGAAGAAGATATATATGACATTGTTCACAATGAGCCAAATAATCCATCCATGATTGCTAATAATGTTGAAACACTGAAAGAAGAGAAGATTAAGCTTTCCATCTTAGAAGGAATGTTTAAAGGCAGTAAAGAAATCTATTTTGCTCCCATACACTCTGCACCATTGGAACTGGGAAATCATCCAAAGTTACTCCAACTCAAAAGTGATAACATTAAGAAGATAAAAACATTGGGTACTGGATTCTTCGGTAAAGTCATCTTAGCAAATACAGTGGGTTTGAGCCTGAAGGACTTAAATATGAGTGATATAGATGACGACAAGTCAAAATCCATACAAGTTGCTGTGAAACTGCTGAAACAAAATCTCTCAGCCTCCAGGAGAGAGGAATTTGATAAGGAACTGAGATTTATGTCAAGACTAGATCATCCCAATGTTATTCGAACATTGGGGGCCTGCAATACAGACACACCATTTGTTATGATGGAGTATATGGAGAATGGAGATCTCAATCGATACCTACAAGAATTTGACAGCATTGTTGAGGGTAACAATTCACCTGATAATTTCAAGATAAGCACAGGAACACTGACTAACATGTCGGCACAGATAGCCAATGCCATGAAATACCTTGCCTCCAGAAACTTCATTCATCGTGATCTTGCTACTCGCAATTGCCTTGTGGGATCAGATCACCAGATCAAGATAGCTGATTTTGGAATGAGTCGGAATCTCTATGCATCTCATTATTACGTCCTAAAGGGACAGGCTGTCCTTCCTGTCAGATGGATGGCAAAGGAGTGCTTCTATGGGAAATTCTCAGCTAAAACTGATGTGTGGGCATTTGGTGTAACAATGTGGGAGATATTTACACTGTCTAAAGATATTCCATATGAAGACATGAATGACATAGAGGTAGTTGCCAATGCCACAAAGAATACTGAAAGCCGAATGTTGTTAGAAAAGCCAGGAAGTTGCCCTCAAGAAGTCTATGAGGTCATGCTCATGTGTTGGGCAGAAAAACCAAAAGATAGAGCAACTTTTGAGAGACTACAAGATGTTCTGTCATTGTTGATACAGAAGTGAATTGAGTCAGTGATAACTATTTACACAAGCATTTCTGTTTGCTATAATATTATTATTGATTGATAATATATATTTGTATAGTTATTTGCAACTCAAAACACCAGCTATTTCTATAATATTTTGCAATAGCTATAGCTGTAACTATAGAATAAGATATGGATGTTGTTATGACTTAAAATAGCTGGACCCAACAAGTTTCAGTATAGAAGCTTGTATGCTCACTATAATAATATTATATTACCAATCAGCACAGTCTAGTGCATCTTTGCCATGGTCTTTCGAGTTTTGATAACCAAGTCAATTCATCCCTATGATGTAATAGTTAAGTGTTGGACATGAAAATGGGCAATTTTTGGTGAACTGCATCTTGCTTTGTACTACATGCCAAAAATGAGGTCTACAGTTTTTTTCTGTTGTTTTATAGGACATTTTGCTGCTATATATACCATTATTATATATACCATTATTATTGTAAATGTACTTAATTTTTATAATAACCAAGTAGCTAAGACAACTTGATGTTAATGGATATAGCTAACAATACTATTACTGGCTTGAACCAAGCAAAGATAATAAGACTCTGACATGTCAGCTGGTATAATAAATTCAATAAAATATTATGATAGTGATGCAACTAAAGTCTGTTTGAATTCACTTGGGACCTAGAAAAAAGTTATTAACTCTAGAACAAATTACCTGTTTTCAAAACTACAGACATTGGCAGACTCTTGATCAAAAGGCTGTTTTCATTATTAGCTATCTACAGGCTTGAACACTGTCCTTCTGCAAAGTTAGTTGCATGTTTTAAGTACACAACATGTTATTAACCACACAGAATTTGAGTGGCTCAGTAGACCAGGAGAAAAACAACAGAACATTTTGACAATCTAGCTACATGGGTGCATAACATTTCTTGCTGTTAATTGCTTACAACATTATTTGTAAGCCTAATTTCCAGTATCCAGGGCTCTTGATATTGCCACCTATGATGGCTTCATTTTGTAATATTTGTCTGAGATATTAGACTATGGTGATTCAG
>CBDATR010000048.1:0-20749 GCA_965200155.1 Nitrosopumilaceae archaeon
ATCTCGCAATAGAATTGCTTGGATGACGGAGCGTTCAAATGTAGACGAACCTACACTGCGAGATATGCTTGAATTCTATAAATATCAGCCACTGGACTTGATTGTTGTAGAGGGGTTCAAGCAAGAGCCGTTTCAAAAAATTGAAGTGCATCGAGCCGCACGTGGTCCCCAATTACTTGCTCGTAGCGACAAACACGTTATTGCTGTTGCAACAGACTCTCCGGAGTCAGTTGATGCTGAAGTATTGATATTGAATTTGAACGATCATGAAGCGATTGCTGAGTTCATTATGGAACGTAAATTATCTGGTGATCTCAATTTTCCTGATTTTGAAGTTTAATTAGTTTGTCCGGATAGTCGGTCACAATCCCATCTACACCTAAGTCGATCATTCGGAGCATATCTTTTGTTTCGTTTACTGTCCAAGTAATAACTGTCAATCCTAGTTCCTTTGCTTCAGTGAGAGTCTCCAGGTTGAGATCGCGGAAATTGCTCGACCATGTGTGATAGCCGCGAGTTCGTATCAGTTTCGGCATGGATAATTCCGTATCGGTAAGCGTTCTACTTCCCTTCAAGGCTACCATTGCGTCATCGCAGGGGCTGAAAATTCGCCTCAAGATCCTGACAAGAGTCCCACTTCCCCTCTTTGTGCCTCCCCCAAAATCATTTACATTGAAATGTGTGGAGGTAATTGGCGAAAGAAGGATATTCGAATTAATTTGTTGTATTTGCTCTAATAGGTTCCGATCGAAGGACTTGATGATTACATTCGATGTTATTCCGAATCGTTGAACACTTGATACCAGCACCTCAGCGAACGTCTCTAAGTCCACCGTCATAGATGGTTGTGAAGACGGTCGCTTTGCTTCAATGTAAATTCGCCCTTTAAATTCAAGTTTATTGGTGAGATCAATAAGTTCACCCAAAGTGGGAATTCTTATGTCATTAAGTGCCTTTTGATGGGGGAATTCGCGAAAGTATTTAGTACGAGGATTGATCCTTCCTATGTCGTAACTCTTCAACTCATCAATTGTTAAATCACTAATCTTTGGACCTGGTGAATCTATCCATTGACCATAACTATCCCGAGTGATTTGAGGATTTAGTCGTAGGTCGTGATAAACAATCACTTCATGATCAGCCGAAACACCTACATCCAGTTCGATTGCATCTACGCCTAGACGGAAGGCTGCTTCAAAACCAGGAAGAGAATTTTCTGGCATCAATCCTCTGGCACCACGATGCCCAATAACTTCAATGTTCATTAATTACACCGAACAGGAAATTGGCTACTGATACAATTGCACATTTGGTTGTGAAGTAAGTTGGAAGAAATCTAGTTTTTCTTTCGCCTGTTGCGAAACAAAATTAAACTACGTAATGAATAACTTGTCCGAGAATTTCAACAAGTCAGATGCTGGCACTGAGTTCTTGAATTCCCATGGTATCAATATGATGCATGTGTTCGATGCAAAGGAGATTCAGGATCTAGTTGCTTCGGTTCTGCCGGCTTCCGAACTCGAAAATTATCAAAGTGTCATTCTATTCGGAAGTGCTGGTTCAAAAGTTTGGAATACGCTCCAAAAGTTTGGAATGAAAGGCAATGATCCGGTTGATGACTATAGCGCACATATTGCAAAGCAATATGCTAAAGAGTTTCTAAATACCAAATCAGTATTGCTTTATCCATCCATGTACATGATCTCCCTGACCAAGCTAGGACTGCGGGCGGGCTGGAGTTTTACGTCCCCTCTTGGACTTGGAATTCATCCAAAGTACGGGCCGTGGTTTGCATATCGTGCAGTCCTGCTTGTTGCAGCCAAGTTGTCTCCTACCACACATGAATATGATAGGTCTCCATGTGATACCTGCACCGACAAGCCATGTCAAACAGCTTGTCCTGTAGGTGCAGTCCGAGACATTGGCGAATTCGCACTGGAGACATGTTCTCGATATCGAATTTCAAATGAATCTTCCTGCGAGCGTAGATGTTTGGCCCGTCTTGCTTGTCCAGTGGGCTCAAAGTATCGATATAGTGAAGAGCAGCTGAACTACTTTTATGACCGATCCAGAAAAACCCTGGTGCGTTATTTCGGATCTGTTGTTGATGATTGATAGTTGGGGACCATCTAATGTATTTTGAAGATTTTGAAGTTGATGCCGAATTTAAAAGTGATGGCGTTACTTTAACTGAGGGTGAAATCATACATTTCGCTTTGCAGTATGACCCACAGCCGTTTCATATCGATGTTGAGGCCGCATCCAAGTCGCAGTACAAGGGACTCATTGCCAGTGGGTTTCAAACCATGGCTCTTTCATTTCGTATGTTGCTGCAAAAGGGGATTTTCCCTAATGGTATGGGATCTCCGGGAATTGACGAATTACGATGGTTGAGGCCTGTGCGTCCTAGTGATACTTTGCATATGGAGGCCAAGGTGTTAGGTGTTCGCGCTTCAAGTTCTAGAAACGATCGCGGGTATGTAGATTTACATTGCGCGACGGTTAATCAGAATGCACAAGTAGTCATGACAATGCGGGTGGTTCAAATTCACAGGCGTCGAGAAGTTTTGGAGTAATTACCTAAAAACTTTTTGCGCCGTCTTCACGCCCAATCGTTTAATTACAATTCGGTACTCAATCGTCAATGCACTTGGATTAAATCGAGATTTTGAGTGGTGGAATGTTTAGTCAAGTAAGGCTAAACAGCAGTGAATATCCTCACTTATCTCTATTATGGTCCAGCTTAGGGAAGGAGGTTTATTGCAATGCAACATATTCATCTAATGTCCACATTCAATGCTTGGGCAAATCAAATCATTTATAACGTCTGTGCCGAATTGAATAACGACGAGTATAGAGTGGACCGCAAGTCTTTTTTCGGTTCCATTCACCACACACTGAATCACCTGCTACTGGTGGATCGCTTGTGGATTTGTCGTTTGCTCGGATATGAGAACAAGGAAATCAGTTCACTCGATCAAATTCTCTTTGAGAACTTTGATGAGTTGAGACATGCACGAATCGAGGAGGATGACCGCCTGCTGGAATTAGTAAACAGTTGGGACGAAAGCGATTTGAATCGATCTGTCAGTTACGCGCGCATGAACGGCGTAAAGGGTACCAACACAGTCAACGAAGTTATGCTGACGTTGTTTAATCACCAAACCCATCACCGTGGTCAAATTCATACCATGCTCACACAATGTGACAAGCAGATTCCAGATATGGATGTAGTCGACTATCTTGCAACAGCATAAGTTCGGCTTATTAGGTGTAATTTCCTAATTTTTCACTTTGTGTAAGAAAGCGGAGAAGAATGGCTGATCAAACAATGACTGTTAAAGATGTGACTGAAAATCTCATGGTCAATGAGCATACCATTTATCGAGGTGGACAGTAAGTTACCCGCTTTCAAGGTGGGTGGTCCTGGTAATTCATGCAGGTAGAGATAGGGAAGTGGATTAAGATGTAATATAACGATAGTGGACGTTAAACCTGTTACAGATGGGTTAACTAAAATAAGGCAGTTTTGAGAGCGCAAGAGAATCGCTCTTACTTGGGAGGGACAGGCAATTTGGACAGAAGTTGTGTTGGATAACAAGGAAAACGAATATGTATAGGCGTGTGACTGTTCCAATATTAGGTAACACTTTTGCAAAACAGTTTAATTATACGTGTTGGCGATGCTTAGCCATTTAAAGCTAAATGAAAAATATCGTACGGGTGATAGTCAACTGATAACTGGTTTTTATGCACCCTGCTTAAAAAATTCTCGACTATACGATCGAGCAGTTGGTTATTTCCGTTCTTCTGTTTTCCTTCTAATTGGCCCTGAAGTATTAGATTTTGCAAAACGTGGCGGGAAAATAAGGCTTGTTTGTTCTCCATCAATTTCCCAAATAGATATTGATGCTTTAGTTAATGGCTATAAGTCCAGAAAGGAGTTGCTTGATAAATCTTTAAGTGAAGACATTGATGACCTATTAGATAACCGTCAAATCGCAAAGAACGTTGAAGCTTTAGCAACCTTAATTGCTGTAGGGTCCCTCGAAGTTAAAATTGCGTTTAAACCTAGAGCTAGTGGTATTTTTCATGAAAAGCTTGGGTTATTCCACAATGGAGATGATGTTGTTAGTTTTCCAGGTTCAATAAATGAGTCTTGGAGCGGATGGCATGAGCGGGGAAATAGTGAAGCCTTCTCTGTCTTTTGTAGTTGGTTAGGTGGAAGAGATGACCGCGAAACTAAGTCTGACAAGCGTTATTTTGAAGAGCTTTGGAATGATCAAAGGGATGGTTTAAGTGTTGAAAGTTTTCCAAATATCGCTTTGGAAAGACTTAAAGTGGTAGCAAAGGGGTCTCTAGATGACATAGATCCGGATGGGTTAACAGATTATTTTACGATTGGCGACATTTGCAAAAAAAACGATGAAGATGAGACTTCGCTTTCCCCTCCAAAACGTACTCCTTTAAAGCACCAGTTAGAAGCCATAGAGGCATGGAAAAAACAAGGAAGACGAGGAGTTTTAGAACATGCTACAGGTAGCGGAAAGACCTTTACTGCTCTTACAGCATTAAAAGAATATTTAGGAGATGATGGTGTTGCTTTGGTATTAGTCCCTGACCGCTTGTTACATAAACAATGGGGCAAAGAGCTTAAGGAAGAGTTGCCGGACGTCACTATTTTAAAAGTTGGCGATGGGCATAACCGATGGCGTAAGAATATGGCACTCCGCACCTTTACTCAGCCAGGAAAAGGATTAGGTCCACGAGTTGTTCTGGCTACATTGCCGACAGCTAGGCTACAAGATTTTATAAATGGAATTTGGCAGGGCGAACATCTCATGGTGGTGGCTGATGAGGTTCATGAGATTGGCAGTAAAAAGAACTCAAAGGTTTTAGCAATTGAATCTGGTCCACGTCTAGGGCTTAGTGCTACACCGCGTAGATATGGCGACCCAGTTGGTACTGCAAAAATATTCCAGTACTTTAAACAGGTTGTAGAGCCTCCATTTACATTAGAAGATGCAATAAAACAGAAGAGGCTTGTTGAGTATGAATACTTCCCAGTTCCTATACATTTAACAGCAGAAGAATCAGAGGAGTGGGAAACAGCTACAAAAGAAATTTCTAAAGAATTTGCTCGCTCTAAGCGTGATGATAGCGGTACACCAATAGTATCTCCACGATTACAAATTATGCTTATTCAACGATCTCGAATAGCAAAAAAAGCAACTGCTAAAGTTCCTTATGCTGCAAAAATTTTAAGTGAAAAGTTTTTAGAAGGCCAGAGTTGGCTTGTGTACTGTGAGGATCAATATCAATTGTCCGAAGTGATGGATGCTCTCCGCTCAAGGGGTATTGAGGCATGTGAGTATCATACTAACATGCAAGGGGATGCGAAGGCTTCACTGGACTGGTTTAAACGCTTTGGAGGTGTAATGGTTTCAATTAGATGCCTTGATCAAGGAGTTGATATCCCTAAGATCTCGCATGCTGTTATATTAGCATCTTCGCAGAATCCTCGTCAATTTATTCAAAGGCGAGGGAGAGTGTTACGTACATACCCAGGTAAGTATCAAGCAGTTATATATGATGCTGTAGTAGTCCCCATATGCCTTGAAGATGAGCCAGGACAGTTATCATTATTAAAAAGTGAGCTCCAGAGAAGTATCCAGTTTTCAGAGACGGCAATTAATAGATCTGGAGCAAATCAATTAAATTCTATAGCAATAGAATTAGGTATTGATCCGGAAGAATTTGGTTTAGTTGATACAGATGGTATAGAAGAACCGGGAGAAAGTGATGTCAGTCAGGAGTGACCCTCTGTCAGTGTTGTTAGAAATAAAAGCAACCATGGATACCAATATAGATGATGAATTGGTGAAGAGTTGTTATCAGTTACAGTCAGAGCATCAATATGATAATAACCGTGAAACTATGCAAAAAATGCAGGCGCTTATTGAAGAGGCAATTGTTAGTAATGAGGATGGTAATCTCCAATGAAATTAAAAGAGATCATTATTAGTAATTTTATGCCTTATAAAGGTGAGCAGAAAATTATCTTCCCTCAGGATGAAACAGAAAACGTTATGCTCCTTTTTGGCGATAATATGAGAGGGAAAACAAGTTTTTTAAACGCTATAAGGTGGGGATTTTATGGTAAGGCGATCGGTCGGCACTTAAAACATATTCCGAGAAAACAACTGGTAAATATTGAGGCAGCTAAGGAAAACGATTGGAGTATGTCTATTACCTTAAAGTTTTCCAATTTCGGTAATGAGTATGAATTAAGGAGAAGAATAGAAAAAAAATCTCATGTATCCCAGCCTAAAACTGATGGAGATTTTGAACAGGTTTTAGGGTTAAGAATCAATGGTGAAGTTAAACCGAATTATGTGATAGATAATGAATTGAACCAGATATCTCCAGAAGAAATCTCTCGTTTTTTCTTATTTGATGGTGAGTTGTTGCAAGAATACGAAAACCTATTGATTGATGAGAGTGAGCAGGGTGAAAAAATTAAGGAGCATATTGAGCAAGTGCTTGGTGTTCCGGCACTTATTCATGGCAGGGATGAATTATCAAGCCTGTTGAAAGAAGCAAGAAAAGTTCAAGCTAAAGATGCCAAGAAAAACACGGATTTAAAACACTTCGCAGAACGGCAAAATCAACTCGCGGTAAGGTTGAGTTCTATAGAAAACGATTTAAAGGATTTAAAGTCTCAGCGCGACGTTGTTCAAAAAGACATAGATGATATAGATGATGAACTCAAGAATACCGAAGCCGTACAGAGAAAAAAATTCGAACTAGAAGGATTGGTGTCTTCTAGAAAGTCAACTGAGTCACAGATTCAAACTCTTGCTAATGAGCAGCGTGTGTTGTTAAAAAAAGCTTACCTAGATGTTCTGAATACTAATATGTCGCCATTGTTAGCTGAAGTAAAAGACCGCAGGGATCTAATGCAAAGCATTTCGGAAAGAAAAGCTGTACTTAATTCGCAGATCAACACATTACAAAAAAGTATTGATGGTCCAACCTGTGCTACCTGTAAACAGATTATACCAGATGAGAAAATACAACCTATCAGAGACGAGATAGCTAACCTTAGGGCAGAGGAAGAACTTTCATCCGTTGACCCAGAAGAGTTAAAGAGGTTAAACAAGCAAAATGACAGGCTGTCTTTAATACAGTCAGCCAATGAAGGCGCCCGCCTAATTGAAAATAGTCGTAAAGAAAATAGACTGAAGTTAGAGCTCTGGAGAATAGAGAATAAAGAAGATGAGCTTGAAGCTGAAATTCGAGAGTATGATACTGACCAAATAATGCGACAGCGTAAAAAACGTGATCAACTTATCGCTCAATTGTCGCATTTAAATTCAGATATTGACAAAACTAAGAAAGATCATAATAAAAATATAGATGAACAAGATCATATAGCCACTTTGATTTCTAAGAATGTAGGAGCACAAGGACAAAGAAGTTCAATACGTGTAAACATGTATCAAGACCTAGAAGCAATTTTCTCCGAAGGAATTGACCGGTTACGAGACGCCCTTAGAACTGATGTTGAGTATCATGCAACGAAGGCATTTGCAGAATTAACAACGGAAAAAACATACAGTGGTTTACGAATAAATCAAAACTATGGTCTGTCAATCCTAGATCAGGAAGGGCGTGTTCTAAATCAGCGCAGTGCAGGTGCCGAGCAAGTCGTAGCATTGTCGCTTATTGATGGGCTTAATAGGACTGCTCGGAAAGCAGGTCCAATTGTAATGGATACACCTTTAGGTCGCCTCGACCCGAAACACCGAGGCAACGTACTGAAGTATCTACCTAAAATGGCTGAACAAGTAGTTCTACTTGTACATGAGGGTGAGATTGACCCCGACCGAGATTTGCAGAATTTCGCAGAAAGAACTGGGTCTCGTTACACAATAGAGCGTATTTCCGCTACCGAGTCACGAATAGTAAAGGGGAGCTGAGATGACAGAACCAAGCAGAATTGGACTTACCCCGAAGACAGACTATAAACTTGACGAGTTATTAGAAGAATGGAATCCACAATCTGGTGAAGACGGTGTAAAGCTAATTAAGTTTGATATTTATAGGCTGGCTGTTGCTTTGGGTATGCGCAGAACTGATTTACCTGTGCCACTGAACGATAAAAGTACTTCTAGTTTGCGCGTCAACGAACTAGACCCAGATGGGATTTTGAGCTTGGCCGTTGAAAGTTTAGGGTTAATTGGACCAGGTGAGTCTCATTATCAATTTATAGAACGTCTGGCAGAAAGGGAGATCGCAGAGTTGTATGAAAAGTATCAACAAACTGGTCAGTTTCCATTTGAAGAATATTTTGGAGAATAGGTCTACGAATGGCGTATTTAAAACTCTATTTGTTAATACTATCAGAGGATGACCCTTTAACAATCAGCGTTCATAGAGATCTAAATACTCTTGAATCTGAGTGGAATGACTGTAATAAGTTACACAGCGTCGGAATTATTCACATAAGTTTTCTTCGACCAAAACCATCAAAGCCGGATGACTTGCTCCGGCATAAAGGTTATGTACTTGTAACAACTGCAGCGAAATGGGCGTTACCAGAAATTTATAGATGCTCGAAAGCCATAATTTCAGAGTTGAAACTAACTAATCAAACTATTCCACTTCACGTCCTATTGAGCGGGATCGGCTATGAATTGGATGAACCTTCAACTCACTATGAAGATTCTATTGAGAAATCTTCAGGCAAAATGACGATTGTAGAGGCTGCACAGGAGGTTCTAGCTAATAGTGATAGACCAATAAATAAGGAAGAAATCTTTGCGGGAATAATCAAGAGAGGACTATATAGGTTCGGTGCTAAGAAGCCAATCAGTGTCTTAGATATTGAACTAAATAGGCATACGGTTGGTACAAATTACAGCAACCCAGGTCCATCTCTCTTTAAGAAAATTTCAGATAATCGCTATTTGTTAGTCGATAATGACTTGCCTGAAATTGAAGGGTGGTTTAAATCCCTTTCTCAAGTAAATCCAGACCTAGCTGAAGCATCTCGTTCTTACGGGATTTATAATGAGGATTCATATAAGGTCCACCGCCAAAACTTATCGAATAAGCAGCAAAATCAGTTAGACATCTTTCGCTTCTATCACCATCTTCCGCATATTAGTGAAAGTGACCCTCAATCACTTTTTCACATACTTCCAAATTTTATTCTCAAATCAGATGTGAATGCTATTGAAATGCCAGTAAGAGTACTTAATGTTTTAGGTGCGAATGGTATCAAGAAGATTTCAGGCCTATCTGGTATATCTACAACTGAAATGTTGAATTGGCCTAACTTTGGCAAAAAATCAGTTGTTGATTTGAGTAGTAGCCTTATAGATGCAGTCAATAGACTTTCTAGATCTATAGATTATTCTAAAACTGAATCTTCAAGTCTCGTTAGTAATAAGTCTGATCTGCCTGAAGAAAGACAATTGGATAATGATTGTGCAGACTATCAATTGGAACTGGCATCTTCTATACCACTTAAAGCCCACTTAGAGCAGGCTTTGGGCTCTCTTGAAGAGAAGGATAGGAGAATTATAGAGTGCCGTACTGGGTATAACGGTCAAGTTATGACATTGGAAGCCGTCGGAGAACTTTTAGGAGTGACGCGGGAACGAGCACGTCAGATTCAAAAACGATATGTTGATCGGATTATTGAGTTGGAGTATTGGGACGATTGTATAGCCAATAAAATAGGGCAGTTGTTGTTAGACCGAAAGAGACCCCTTTATTTAGAAATGCTTGAAATTGAAGACCCCTGGTTTAAAGGGTATATGGGAAATTACTCACATTTGGCATCTATTATTGAGTTGTTTTCAGAAAATAAGATTCGAGTAATTAAAATAAATGGTGCTAGTGTTGTAACTCGTATGAAGGTCGATGCCTGGTATTGTGTCGTAAATAATCTCCGCAAAAGTTTGAAAGATAAAGCTGAAGAGGGTGGATGGACTCGGCAAGATATTGACATAATATTATCGACTGAGCTGGCTCAGAATGGAGCCGAAGAGCTATTCCCTTTGCTTTGGGAGGAGTTTGTGGGAAGTTTGCAGTTTGAGACTAAAGACAGTAATGCAAAACTTATTGGGTTTGGCAAATCCGCAGAATCCGCAGTATCAATTGTTCTTGCTAGAGCAGAAAAGCCACTACATTATAGTGAAATTGCAGAGAGGGCTACCGAGATTTATGGCAAACTTGTCAGCGAACGACTAGCCCATAACGCATTACCGAGATTGGGGGCAAAATTATACGGACGAGGCGTATATGGACTACCTCATCACAATCCAATATCTGATCGCATGTGTAAAAACCTCCGGTTAATTGTTTCAAAAATGATCCAAGACGGACCTATTATGAAACAGTGGCATTGTGCTGAAATTACTTCCCAACTAAAGAAACAGTTTCCAACCCTCCCTGTAGAACTTGATCACTATATATTGAATATTATCCTAGAAGATGTTGAAAATATTAGCTATCTAAATCGTATGGTTTGGGCTCAATCCAACTCTGGTCATTCTGCAGATGATCGCGTTGATATGGCTGATGCTTTTACAAGAATTCTCGAGGACAACGGAGGGCCGCTGAAAGGTAAAGAGCTAAAGGAACGGTTAAGCCAGATTAGAGGTACAGTGGAAAATCCGCAAATCCAGCCTAACGACCAAATGATTAAAATAGGCCCTGATTTTTGGGGACTCATAGATCGAGATATCGGCGGTAGTAAATCAACTATAGAAGAAAAATTAAATTCAATGCACGAGATTCTAATTTCTAGGCAGAAAGGGTTACATGTCTCAGAGGTGGGAGAATATATTGAGGTCAAAGATAACTCGAGTGAGTTACCATCTGCTTACGCGCTATTATATTTAGCCCAGCGTGATGACCGATTTTATCTTGGTAGATCAATGTATATTGGGTTATCTGAATGGGGAGGTGATATACGTCGTATCAATGTTTCACAAGCTGTTAGAAAGCTTCTAAACAATATGACCAAGCCAAAGACATTAGCAGAAATTAGTATGTTGGTTGAAGATATGGTGGAAATGCCAATAGATTCAACTTTGAGCAATGTGCTAAAAAATGAAGGTGCAATTTATGATCATGGGAGGCGTACCTGGTCAAAAGGGTAGGTAACAATATCACTATGTTCCAAAAGAGCAGAATATGCAATGCATCCCTTATAATTAAGCCGCCCAACACTTTTCGAACATAAGCCAAGTCATGCAGTGCCTTAGTATCTAAGAGCGTATGCACGATCTGAAAGCCAAACAGACGATTCATAAGAAGACACCTTGCTTGATTTGACAAAGAGAACAAGGTAATCCTGTTGAGCATTATTTTGAAGGCGGATAGCTGACAAACTCCGGTGTTTTCGCGGTGCTTTGTTTTTTCTTTAGGTGCTTAGATACCCGGCACTCAATCGTAGCGATTTAACAGGTACTTGCTGGTATCATTAGGCCTGTACTGGAGACCTTTTTAGAGTGCTAAGAACCTGTAATCTTCCTCCCCCTTATTATCAGTTTTTTAGTAGAAGGTTTAGTTGAATTTAGCAGTTGTCTTGGTGGTTCGCCTCCGATGGCAATTTGGACTGCTCATTATTGGTTTGCAACAGCCACTGTGTAGCTAAAAGTTGGACAAGGAATAGTTCTCAAACTGATGCAGGTCCAGCCATTCATGCCTGACTGCGCGATTAAACCGTTAAATATACGAATTTTGTGTCGGATTGCTCAATTGACCAGACTTGGTTATGGGCTTTAGGCTCATTCAGTTCAAGGTAATCCCGTTGTCTCCGTCGTTTGGGTTTGATCTGCTGGTTCAGTTTCAGCTATTGATACATTCGATACATCCGCTTATGGTTCCAGCCACAGCCTTTCACTTTGCGCAGATACAGAAAACATAATTCAAAGCTCCAGCACTTATATGTGCTAATCAGGCTAAACAGCCAATCCGCAATCTGGTTATTTTCACTAGACAACCGATCTGCATATTGATAGCAGTTCTCGCTGATTCCAAATGTTACATAGACTAATCGGTTACTGATGCTATAACGTTCATCGACCTTCCCCATCTCTTTGTGGCGAGGTGGTTGCACAACTTTTTCTATAGAGTTTCCTGCCGAAGTTCAGCCTTAATCCGCTCTTCGGTTTACATCTTCTTCAGCCAGGCACTTCCGACTATTCGTTGCTTCAAGAGTTTCATAGCGGTGCATCAATACAAACGTATTTGGATCGCCACTAATAAATCAGGGCAGTTCTCACACCATGACCACGGGCAAGATTAACTACCGTAGTACCAGCCTCATGCTGCTTCAGGACAGAAAGAATCTAGTAGTCTGACAAGTTAACTTTTTCATAGAAAACTCCTTTGACTAACATCATAAAAGTCACTACTAAAATATACGATCAATTTTCGGGGGGAGGCAGGGGGATTGAATCGAATTACGATGTTGGATTGAAAGGGATAAATACCTCAATAAAGAACCTGACAATACTCTAGACAGGTTCAAATAAATTAACTGAAATTGAGAGTTTTGATGGTAAAGAGGCTGTGTATGAAGCAACTTCATTTCCACTTAACAGAATTGTATCTCAGAAGCAATATTGGGGAGAAACTGAAGTTACGAATATGCTGGTCTAAAAAAAATTATCGCTAGAACTGATTTTAGGGCCTAACTAAGTAGCGCAGGCAAAAAGGTCAGAAATACTAGATACTTTCTGATTCATGTAAGAAATCCCTCTGTGTAAATGAATTTTAAACCAACGATTTGGGTTGGCCTTTTCTAAGCCGTCTTTGATAAGTCGTTCTTTTACCAGTGCTTCAAACAATTCCGCGTCCGTACCAGCAAAAGTTTTCCAGGTCATTTCGACGTTGCTGTCTGTAGGAATTTCTTCATCAGGCGGGATTGAGTTCTCTGCTAACGAATAGCAGAGTGCCCAACGACATAGCGTATTCCAGTTTTCGATACCGGTTCGTCGTTTTAGCGTAATCAATTGTTGTTTTCCTTTTTCGGAAATTCTTACAGTTTCTATCATCGTGAGTGCCTAAAAATAGCCAGCCGAGATGGTCGAAGTTTTCACAGACTGATCGTATTTTATCTGATATTCCTTCCCAATGTTTTTGGCGAGCGTGTCGCGATTTTCACAGTCTATTTCTGTATCAGTTGAAAGCAAAATGACCTGGTGGCTTGCATTTGGGAAATAATTATTAATTAAGTGTTCCCTATGCTCGCTATCTAAACGTCCTAAGGGAGTATCAATAATGGCGGGTAAGGGCTGTCCTGAAGCTTTTGCTAAGCCCCAGAGTATTGATATAGCAAGAAGTTGTCGTTCACCAGCAGATAGGCGGTTGGTAGGGATTACTTCGTCATTGTATCCAATTACATCGATAGAAAAATTTTCGTTGATACGAATTTTATTAACTAGGTCATTTTTTCTTACAAGTTCTGTAAAGGATTCTTTAATTAAGTATTGCAGCCTATCAATATGCTTGCCAACAAGTTGGGCTTTAAAAAGAGATAATATCTTGTCAATGTCTTTCGTCCGCTCAACAACATGTTTATCTATGCTGTTATCAAGACGCTCTTCATTGACTTTGTGATAGAGTCGATTGAGTTCTTTATTTCGAAGTTCTAATGAGCGGAAGTTGTGATCGTCTAATCGCTTCAGGGATTCGATCTCGATTGACAGGGTATGATGCTTTGTCTCAGCATCCCTTAGTTGGTGAGCAATCTGTTGGATTGTTTCACCAGGAGGGATTGATGAAATTTGACTCTCTAAGGCGGAAATTTCATATTCAAGATTACGTCTTTCTTTAAGAAGTTCGTTAGCTTCATCGCGCAAGTGAGAAAAAACTTCTCTTTCGTAGTGTTTGAAAATGACTGGGTCTGTTTCTAGCAGTGTTTTGGTTTCGGCAATATTTTTTCGCTCTTTGATATCTGCCTCGAGCAAATCTCTGAGTAAATCCGTACCATTATTGTTAATAGATCTAGAATGGAATTTAGCCAAAATTGACTTGTCTCTTTCATCTAGAATACCGATGAGGAGACGGTTTTTTAGTATTGAATGCTCTTCAGTTGAACGCTGATGAGCTGAATTAATGAGATCTTCGACAATGCAGAGTGGTGCTTTGGATTCTGCGAATTTTTTTATCTTTGATTCGTTGTCGAGCATTTTGTTCTTTGCAAACTCATATTGCTGTGCGACGAATTCCCTATTTTCAAATAGATCCCCACCCACCTTACGGTATTCTTCTTTCAATTGTTTTATAAGATTATTTAATTGATCCAATTCCGTATTCTTGCTTGCAATATGATCGATATACTCCTTTTGTTTTTGGGTGAGTTCACTAACATCTTTATTGGCTTGTTCAAGTTTGAATGACCAATTCCCTTCGCTTTTAGCAACTGAACGTCTACGTGCTATCGTAACTAGGTCTACTTGCAGTCGTTCAACAATCCCAAGTCCCAATAACGAATATATTCCGGTACGTAAAATGTCTTTAGTTTTTGAAGGGTCTGCTAGCTGAGCAATTTGTTCTCCATCAAAGAAGAACAACCTGGAAACGCTAGAGGGAATAAACTCATGGACACACTCATACCATTGTTCTGAAAGTACCGGATCTAACTCACCATTTCGAAGAACCTGAAAATTTTCTTTAAGACTTTTCCCCGTGGTTCTCCAGTAGCGTTTTAAATGGTATTCTTGCTTGACCCCATTTTCGTATCGAATAAACGCTAACTCCAGAGCGGAGCCTTCCTTTGGGTTAACATGTCGATTGATCATATTACGTAAATAGGTATCGTAGGGTGCTCCTTCTCTAGTTGCAAAGTTAGCAAATTTACCAAAAAGTGTCAGTTGAAGCGCCTCAAGCATTGTGGTTTTTCCACTACCATTGAGTCCACCAAATAATATGATAGGTTTTCTTTTGCTAGCCGGACTTAGATCGACCATATGGCGACCTTTGAAAATTCCAAAATTATGAAGAACAAGTTTAGAAAAAATCATAGATATTTAGTCGTTTAGAAGCCGGTGATCTCATCATAAAGGAGCTCATTCTCTGAAATATCAGAAGTTATTCGATTATCAATACGCTCTTTTGACGACTGTCTGTCTCTTGCAAATGCAAGCGCATGTTCTGGGTCTTTAAAGGCATAACTATTGAGCATTTTGTTAACTTCATCAAATAGCCGAGAACGCCTAACTAGCGTTCGATGCCCGTGTTCGATATGCAATAAATTACGCGTCAGGTCGAATAGCTCAGAACCAATTTTTGAATCAATCTGTTCGCAAATGTCTTTTAGAATATTTAGGTCGCGGACATTAAATGGTTGTGCGTCGATTCTTTCATTGCCAGGGTAAGGAGTCCCTTTGACATTCTCATAAATACCAGGTAATAAATCTTCAATTTCATGTTTGTCCATGATCCATATGCGTCGAATTTCTTCTAGGTCTTCTAGGGTGAGGAGTTCGATATCCTTTACTAGATTAGGTCCAAGTCGACGAACGGATTCTTCGGCTCTTAGTACCGCCTCTAATAACTGGGCTCGAAAATGTTGCTTGTAGGGACCATGTACTAACTGATCATTAAAGAGCATCAGAGATCCGTTCATCTTGCGATAATCACGATTCTCGCGTTCTTTTCGGAGTTTTTCATACTTTTTGTCTTGCTTGGAATCTGTAATGTCGAGCCACTTTGAACGCAATTCGAGTAACGGCAACATCCATTCCTTCTCCGCGTCATTCTGGATCATTGCTGATAATGATCTGTCCTCGTTGACGAGCGTGCAGACATAACATCCGAAGCGGCTGTCACCGCAACTTGGTGTGCTTGTATCGACAACAAGTGGACATTCACCATCAGCTGTCGCACCTTGGTACAGATTTAAGAGTTCTTCATTTGCGTATCCCCAAGGGTTTTTTACCTGCATTAGGTACTGCCAGACATCATCGTCGTGCCAATCTTGAATTGGGGAATACACCCATACGCGGTCTAAGGAGGCATTTCGACTAAGTAGATTGCGTGTACTGCCTTCAGCGTATTTTTCAATAGTCGAGGCACGGCTATTGCTCTCTGCTTTGCGGATTCCCAAAACTAAGATCGCTTCTCCATTACTCTGTACGACGTCTTTAATAAAGTCATTGGAGGGAGTTATCTTCAACCGAAAGGTGCACCAGCGAAATTTAGGTCTTGGTGCAGGATACCCGCGTCCAATGAGATTGACCCAAAAGCGGTCTTTAACTGCTGGGGTAAGTCGATGGGCTTGAATAGGTAGTTTTTGGTCAATCGCTGCCTGAGCCATGGTCTCCAAAGATCGCCCGACCCATGTGGCAACGATAGGATTTTCAACCAATGTGTCGGTACTAATCACATGGAGTGGTTTGATCTGTTTTTCTGGTGGCAACTGTGCAAGGGCATTCCACATTAGTTGTAAGACAGCCGTCGAGTCTTTGCCACCACTATAGCCAAGTACCCAAGGAATATCGTCGCTTAGGTATAATTCTTGAGCTTGCTTCATTAGAGGTTCAATAGTTCCGGAAAATCCAGCTACTCTAAACGCGGTTTTGCGATTGCTAGTTACATGTTCAATCATTCTTGCCTCGGTTAAATGCATCTTCCACGCGTTGTTGCTCGGGAGATAACGCAAGGTTCAATTGCTGTTTGAAGTAGTTAGCTGTTAAAACGACATTATTTGAGGCTTTTTGCATTCGCCCACCTAGCATTGCACGTCCTTCCCAAGTTTTAGCATTCGATCGTCTCCAATTTACTTTTTTTAGTAGTTTTAAGCGTTTTTTCTGATCTATTTTAGATAGGTTTAGAAGTTCATTACCCATCAAGCCTAATGCTTGTAGCACGATAGCATGACAGTGGACGAAGTCAGTGCGAATCTCACCAGAGGTGATTTTGGCATCTTTTACGAGTTGCCATTCTCTGATTTGTTTGCCTACTTCATCCCAAAACGCTATGGCCAACCTCGTAGCCTGATCACCGGATTGAATTTCTAGTCCATTGAGTAATGCTTGATTCGCAGAATGAATTGCACTGAGTGTAAAAAGCTTTCTCGACCGGGGTGACAGTGTTGATTTTTCCATTTCAACTAGGTCTTTGAAAATTGCCGATTTTAAAACAGTCAATTTAGTTATTTGTGCTGCGTCGTCTCGATGATCGTAGAGTAGTCCGAGGGATTTACTAGGGCGTACAGCATGACGATTCAAATCTGCAAACATCTGCTGGCAGCGCTCCAGTCCTCTATCGATAAAGAAAACTACGGAAATGCTTTCGTCACCCAGTCTAGGCTCTTTTTTTAACGCTTCTGCAATTGCAGCGCGTCTATGTTGGCCATCGTTAATAATAAACTGAGAGTTCATATCGATCTTCAGTTTGCCAATACGACTAATTTCTCCAGAGTCTCCAAATGGCTCAAACGTGACTCGCCCGTCGACTGAAGCGGTAATTGCAGAAAAGCAATAATCCTTTTTATTATTGACAATATATTGCGCCATTTCCGGAATGCGATTTTTATTTAGGATGCGTTGAGCTCTAAGTTCTGGCACCAACTCCTCTTCGTCAAATGTGAAGATTTTTGGTATCAGTTTGAGAGGGCACATTGATGTGTAGTATTCGCGCTCTGCTTGAACACCACGAATGGCTGGAAAGATATATTCGAAATTGCTACTCATGATTATTTAGGATTTGGCATCTTTTCCGATGTTTGTATATTAACATGCAAACAATGATAGTTGTATAATAAAAAACAAACAAGTTTTTTGGAATGACAATTTATTTAGACTGCAATGCAACTACTCCCCTGAATCCCAAAGTTGTTGAGTGTGTTCGTTTTTATATGGAACAGGAGTATGGGAACGCAGGTAGCAGAACCCACGTTTTTGGTGCTGCGGCAAAAGCAATTGTTGAGAAAGCCCGCGATCAAGTGGGGAAGGTGGTTGAAGCGAGCCGTGACGAGGTTATTTTTACCAGCGGAGCGACAGAAAGTAATAATTTGGCAATTCTTGGTCTAGCCTCCTGGATGAAGGAGACGGAGAAGACCCGCCTAATTACGACGGCTGTTGAGCATAAAGCGGTGCTAGAACCTTGCAGTGTGCTAGAGGCTCGAGGTTTTGAAGTTACATATTTATCGCTGGGAGAATCAGGGGTGCTTGATCCCGAGCATTTGATGTGTGAGATGAGCGATGAGGTGGGCCTTGTTTCTATAATGCAGGTGAATAATGAAACTGGCTGTATTCAGCCTGTAGAGGAGATTGCTTCGTTGCTTGATGGTAAAGATGCTTATTTCCACGTTGATGCAGCTCAGGGCTTTGGAAAGCTAAATGAACCCATTCATCACGAGCGTATAGATTTAATCAGTGTTAGTGGCCACAAAATATATGGTCCCAAGGGGGTGGGTGCTCTAATTACGCGCCGCCGTGACTATGAGCGGCCACCTCTTGAACCACTCTTTCATGGTGGAGGACAGGAAAAAGGTTTAAGACCGGGGACATTGCCAGTAGCGTTAATTGCTGGTTTGGGCGTAGCGGCAGAACAACTAATGGAAATTGAAGCTGAGTGGTGGCGAGACACTGAGATCATTAAAAAACAGGCAACTGAAGCTTTGAGTTTACTGGATGCTAAATTTCATGGTGAACAGACAATGCCAAATATTATTAATTGCTCTCTACCAGGTATCAATTCTGAAGCGGCAATCGTGGCGCTTAAAGACATTGTGGCTATTTCCAATGGGTCAGCATGTACCTCTTCTGCATACTTACCATCCCATGTGCTTATGGATATGGGTATTGGCGAGAAAGAAGTAAAAGGTGCTTTGCGGCTATCTTGGGGACCAAGTACACCGGACATACCTTGGGAAGCGATTATTCAAACTTTAGGGTCCCTGCGGTAGATGGTCCAGTGTCTCTTCTAGAAGTTGCGGTTCAAGAGGAGGGCATGGTCGAGAAAATTAATGTCTTGGTCACGCAATTTTGTTTTTATCCGTCCGGTTAGTTTGGGAACAGGCTAATTTCAATCATCGTAAACCATTATGTTTGACTTCACGCTAGTAATGTCAACTTAAATTGGACTTACGGATTCTAAATTGCCATAAACGTTGCATAGCACAACCAACGTACACCCGAATCTCCAGAGGGCAATTATTTAAATACTCACTTCAAACTACTAAATCGTGTTGCCCATTTAGGATTGAGGCAGGCAATATCTCATTAGCTCTTAGAACAGACAAGCCTCATAAAATTCGCCAGGGTGACGACACCTTCTAAGTGAAGTTTGTCTTCTTCGCGAGCAGATGAATACTTACCAAAGTGTGATTTGATATCAAGTTACAGTGAGTTGCCCATCCTCTGGAATACTGAACGTTTGCTGAAAAAACTTAGTGTGAAATACACTAGCAAACCATCACGATCCTTCGACTGATTGGTATTAATAATCTGCTTATCAAACTGCATACTACAAAACTTGAAAGCTTTGTTGTGAGAGCTTAGTAGATGGCAAATTTGTTCTGATTGCTCAGGTTCATAATTAGTCGGAATCCGCCTAAATTTGAAGTGTTTTGCCAAAAAAACGTACCTTGTTTTTCCAATGACGATTTTGATTTTCCGAAAGTTAATCCAACGTTATACGGTAGCAGGCTCAATTCACCTATAAATATCTGCGTGAAGAAGCGACGAACTTACCCTCGTTCTATTTTTGAACCGCCTAAACACAATGGTGAGTCAGCAGTAGACTTTTCTTGTTGCTCCCACTCAGATGGAGTCATTGTGTGTAGTGAAAGGGCATGAATTGGTCCCGCGATTTCATCCGAAAGTAGTTCGTTAATAATTCGGTGCCTCATGACCAAAGACTTCTCGCTGAACTGATGTGAAACAGCGATAACCTTGAAATGTGATTCTGATCCCTTCGGAACATTGTGCATTCCGCTTTCATTGATCACTTCAAGATGTTCCGGTTGCAGTGCTTGATTCAGGGTATTTTCAATGCGATTTTGAACTTTCATAGGTCGGCTAGGTCAATGACTGTTTTTTTGATGAGCCATTATCGACTCAACAATTGATTAGGGAATTATAAACTTGACTAAGCATGATGGATTAGGTGGAAGTTCATAATTAATTGATGAATCAGCATAATCGAACTGTTTCAGATGTTCCCTGATGACGAGTCTGTCGAGAATTGGTTTGAGGACAATTGCTGGGGTGAGAGTCGAGAGCATTTGTTGTCACCCCCTTTTGCAACTGATTACAGGTGTTTACATGAGGCATAACTAATCGATTCCGTCGATCAAAGAATTGCCATAGCCCCAAAAACAAAAGGGCTCCAGTAAACCAGAACCCAATTGCCGACTGAGCAATTCCCAATCCATTCAACACTATATAGGAGAAATCCTACGAAACGCAAATTTTTCCTGTCAAAGCCATTTCTTCTGACAAATATAATCCCCAATCCTCGCGAAACTGTCACATCCAAGTTTTCAGCCTTGCAAATGAAGGTATTGGAACGGGAGTTTTTGTCCACGGCTCAGGCCTTGGACATGTGGGGTTCGAAGTAAGTTGTGCTGCTGATCCGTGTTCTACGGGGCAGGTTGCAAGACTATCCGTTCAATTCCCACTAATGATGTGCGTTTTCGAGTTAGCTGATATTAAGCCATATGTTGGAGTGTCAATTGACTAACAATCTACCGATTAGTCATAACCTTAAATGG
>CBDATR010000049.1:0-3455 GCA_965200155.1 Nitrosopumilaceae archaeon
AGGTGACTTAATTTTTATTGTCACATAGCAGCTGACACACTAACCAATTTTTACACCACTCAAGCCTTTTTCCACAGTCCCTTTTAGCTCATGTGAAAGATCTGTGTCTGCCCTCAAGCACTTGAATAACTACCGTAGATCTGGTTATTTTCAAGACACTGTATTTTCACTGAACTCGTAAAATCTTGTATTATGAAGTAATTCACATTTTTTTATTTTCACTGTCGGGGAGAGATTTCAATTAGGGAACCTGTACATATAATTATTGAAGTTTTTTATTTTTACTTCCCTTACCTACCGCGAAAATAGCGAAATTAAAGTGACAGTGAAATTAACCGGATCTACGGTATTGTGTGCACAATCAGAAGAATGATCAAGTGCCCAACCTTAATACACATGAATTACAAAAAACTAAACTTGATGTGGATAATGTTTGCAAGATATACAGTGGAACCTCCCATAACGGACCTCCAAAAAGCAGACAACCTCCAGACAGCAGACAATCTAGATGCCCCAGAATGACTTCCACACACTGCTAATAGAAGCTTACCTCTGAAAGCGACCACCTCTGAAAGCGACCACCTCTGAGCTCTGAACAGCAGCCAGTTTGCTGACTCACTTGTATTTTAATAAGACCTCTATGAGCGGAGAAACCACACCCACCAGCACCACACCCACAAAATTAATGCAGCACAGCTAGAGCTAGCTGTTTCAGGTTCTAGCTCAAGCCTTATGTTTGATAAGTTCTTTTAGTATATTTTTGGTCCATAAAACCAATAAAAATACATGAATTTCTAGACCATAGCCAGCTCCTCAATTCATCCTGCTGCCAGTTACTTCAGCAAAGACTACAACAGGAGCTAAATTGTAGGAAACATGGCCAACAATCACATCTTCATTCAGCACAGCAACTGCATGGCTGTCTTCACTGTTGTCTGGTTCATGCTTCAACAGTAGCTCTTGTCCTACTTGTGCATCCCAAATGTCCAATATAAATATGGTAGCCCCTCACATAGGAATGAATTTCCACCACTCCTAAATCTGATGCAGTTTCACCAGACATCATCTATCAAAAAATTTAATAATCATTTTACACTTCACCATGGTCTATTAAACACAATAAAAGTGAAAAATGGGTTAACCTCTAAGAGAGGACAACCTCCGAACAAGGGACAAAGTGCCTTGTCCCAAGTTATCCCTTATTGGGAGGTTCCACTGTACTTTCAACAACATCCTTGTAAACTAAAGAAAGCAAGTTTATTATTTCAGTAGCAGGTACCAGATTAAATGTCATTATACTTGGAGCAGGGTCCCATAGAAAATCACTGTTTCATCTAAGGGGGATATAGCCCCCCCCTCAGATGGCTCAACTTATCCCCTAAAACATCACACAATGCATTCAAAGCTAGAAAGTTAGACGTTATAATAGTATCTAAAATCTTTATCCATTAACGTCTCTGACTCCTCAATGCTCACTCTCATGGCTTCATTTAATGATTCATCATGCAATCTATTTCTGGGCCTTGTTTTCACTAGTTTCATTTCACTGAAGCTTCTAGAAGTGTGCACTTTAGCTTATAGAAGCTAAAAGTACAACAATTCATGACACCCCCCCTCCCCACCTAAGCAAAAATTCCTAGATGAAAACTTCTTAGATGAAACCTTCTTAGATGAAACCCAGATAATGAAAAATTCATTACATAATAACTCCCCCTTCCCACCCCCCCCCCCCCCCCCCCCCCCCCAAAAAAAAAAATAAATAAAATAAAAAACTCTTTCTTGAGCCTGTAATAATGCATCCATCTTTTCAAAGGTATGTGTATGTGCCTGAGACAGACAGGCAAATATAAGGAATGAAGAAGGAAAGATGATAATTGCAACTGTTTGTGTTCATGGCTCCTAACTATTGGATTGGATTCTGCATAGTTAGCATAAAACTACTAAACATGAATATATATGTAGGTGTATATGTGACCGGATTTGCAAAAACGCATCATAACTTGGGTGATACTAGTTATATCATTTTTTCAAAATAATTTTTTATTGCATATAACCCTACTGCTACTCTTTTGCTATTTACCTATGGCAGTCATAAGCCCAGGCAATCATCATGATGTGCGAGAAAAGGCTTTAGGCTTGCTGCTAGGCTTCGTATATGGAGCCGGTTACTAAAGGCACACGTACGCAGCCTTTCAGGTGCTGTCTCCAAAATGTCTGTTCAGTTTATGTTGGAAGATGAGATGTGTAAGAGCCATAGCTAACTCCTTGAACTCCTGGCAGCAAGACAACATTGAGCTGGATGGCAAGCTTATCACCAGCTACTTTACAGCTGAAGACAGTTCATTTCCAGAGAGTAAGTCGTTAAGATGAGACTTCCTTCAACTTATAATGAATAATTAATTTCCTTTAACGAAAGCTTTGGTAGGCACATTCTCCCAAGGGACTCTACAGGTAAAGTGCATGTGCATAGAATAACAACAACCATGACTTTGGATTTAGATGAAGACTCTGATGAAGATACATCCCATCTTTCTTCTCCAGCTTAGAAAACCTCTTTCCTTTGCCACACTCACAATAGCCTATAACTACTGAAGCAAGAACAAGTCAACATCACTAGACCACAGCATCATCCATGATTGCAAGGCCACCAACAAGGACCCCAGCCAAATCTTAACTGTGTCAACATATATGCTACCACTACTCGCCTTAGATGGGAAGTTAGCTTTGCAGCAAAAACCCTGGACAGAAACTGACAGCAATGGCATCAACCCTACACGGCTCCTCATCAGTCATACAATTAAGGATGAAATATTGTGTAACGATGATGCAGCTGCAATAAATGTGGAAGTCCCAAATAAGCTTGACAGAAACATTCCTTTTCTCATTATCTATGTTTTTAATTGCTGTGGACAGCAATGGCTTCAGCAGAACATCTCTATATTGAACTAGCTACATGTGTACTATAAAACACACCCCTTGTTTACATATCGTGAATAATTGTTTTACGTCATTTAATAAATAATTCATAGCGAAACGTATAGCACTGCTGTGTGCATTTCTGTGCCAGGCCTTAATTGTATTGAGAATGCATTATTCCAGATTATTAGCAAGCCAATTACCAGGAGTCAGCATAGGAAAGGGGAGAACATTACAATCAGTTTGCTTTATCACTTTCTGACCAACCACAATTTTATAGAGAAGAACATCAATCTGCACACTGACAATTGCCCAGGGCAGAACAAGAATCGCTCTATCCTGCATGGCAGGTTTTTGGGTCAGCATGTCGAGATCCTCTTCATGCTTGTTAGTCTAACCAAGATTGGGTGTTTCTCGAATCTTCTACTCATGGTTTAAATAAAGGTTGGCTAGACATAGGACTAATGCACATGTAAATGGAGCATCTTAGCACCCCTTTTATTGCTCAATTTTTTCAGTTGTAAGGTTTATAAGTGATA
>CBDATR010000050.1:0-29625 GCA_965200155.1 Nitrosopumilaceae archaeon
TTAATAATTGAGTACTGCAGGCCTGTGTCTGTAGTGGTTACATCCGCTTTTTTGCCATTTGTTTTCAGGAAGGCATTGCCTTTCTCAAGGTTCTTTTGAGCTTCTTCAATCATCTTCTGCTGAGTTTTAGCAGCGGCTTCCTGCTGGGCTTTCTGGATGATTTCCAGCATTTTGGATTGCTCAATGGCTGGCTTCTTGTCAGACAGAATGTCGCTCATGCCGACAGTAATCATAGACACGTCGAGGTCACTGAAATCAGATTTTACTCGCATACCAAGAAGTGCACCCAGGCTGTAGCTGAGCTTTTCCTTGTCTGTTGATGGTGCTTTATCTGCTGCCATAACCGGCAGGGCAGTAACAGTAGACAGCACCAGGGCCGCAGCAATTTTTGTCAGCTTCATTGCGTTCTCTTCTTTCAATAGCAGTGCGCGGCCAGGCCGCAAAGGGACATCTTTGTTCAATTTAGTAGTGAAGGCAAGCCGTTTTACGCTTTTTGTGAATGGGGTAACTACGTTTTTTTGACGCAGCTTTAATAGACTTTTCTCACAACTATTAGAAGATGCTGATTTTGAGGTGGTTGTTTTAAGCCTTTATATAGAAGTCTCCCCTCTTCTATATATAAGTTGTTTGTCGCTGAGTTAATGATGTTATTGTGCAAAGTGTTAGATGTTGTTTCTTTTGTGAGTCAAAAAAATTTTGCAATTACGTTAATGGTTAGTCTAATGTCTATGTAAAAATAGAGATAAGAATAATTGGTGCTTAGAATGTTTTTTTAAAAGGCTTTTTGAAAGGAGCGTTTTGAGTAAAAGTGAAGGCCTTTGAAAAGAAGATGGTTCAGGAAGATTTGTTTGGCAGATGAATATAGGGGATATCTGCCATGGCTAAAGAAGAACAACGTCATAAGCCGAATGGATTCGTAAGATTATCTGCTCAGCGTATTTAACAAGCTGATTTCCTGAGCAAGATAAAGCAAGAGTTGCGAAAGGATTTACATAAGGCCGCTTGTATTAGAGTGCAGGTAGCCTGAACCGACCAGAATCGCTGTCGCTGAGTCAATCAGAACTCTGCGGTACTGAGTGAGCGCGATGGCTTCTGGATACCGAAAGGCAAGGCACTGTCCGACGGTATCGCGCTTGCAAGTGCTAAGGAGATAGCCATGAGTGATGTTGAAATGGACTTCGACAAGTCCGAGGCGGCGAGCCGGGAAGCCGGTGCAGTTGCCAAAAACGGGCACCCGCCCGTAAGAAAACAGCCCGAAAAACTACTGCTCGCAAGAGCACAGATAAAAAGACGGCTGCCAAGAAAACCACCCGTAAAGTAGCTGCCAAGAAGTCTACAGCCAAGAAGACAGCAGTGAAGCGTAAGCCAGCTGCACGGAAGTCTACGGCTAAGAAGACAGCAGCCAAGAAGACCACTGCGAAACGTAAGACTACCGCCCGCAAGTCGACTGCCAAGAAGACAGCAGCCAAGAAGACCACTGCGAAACGTAAGACTACCGCCCCGCAAGTCGACTGCCAAGAAGACAGCCAAGACACTGCGAAACGTAAGACTACCGCCCGCAAGTCAACTGCCAAGAAGACAGCAGCCAAGAAGACCACTGCGAAACGTAAGACTACCGCCCGCAAGTCAACTGCCAAGAAGACAGCAGCCAAGAAGACTACCGCAAAGCGTAAGACCACTGCGCGTAAGTCTACCGCCAAGAAAACCACCGCTAAGCGTAAGCCCGCAACCCGCAAGACGGCTAAAAAGTCTACTGCCAAGAAGACAGCCGCCAAGGGTAAGCCAGCAGCCCGCAAGACGGCCAAGAAGTCTACTGCCAAGAAGACAGCCGCCAAGGGTAAGCCAGCAGCTCGCAAGACGGCCAAGAAGTCTACTGCCAAGAAGACAGCCGCCAAGGGTAAGCCAGCAGCTCGCAAGACGGCTAAAAAGTCTACTGCCAAGAAGGCTACTGCGAAGAAGGCTACTGCCAAGAAGGCTACTGCGAAGAAGGCTACTGCGAAGAAGGCTACTGCGAAGAAGACTGCCGCCAAGCGTAAGCCTGCAGTGCGTAAGAGCACCGCTCGCAAGTCTGCTGTGAAGCGCAAGCCAGCTGCTCGTAAGGCTGCTAAGCGTAAGTAATACCTGTTGCATCGCTAACAGGCATAACGGGGCTATAAAGCCCCGTTATTTATTTTCCCCAAAACTCCCTCGGTTGTAGGAATACCCGCCCGATCAGCCTAAAATCCGCACCCATGATCAGGTTAAATCAAGTCAGTTTATTACGAGGTGGCAAGGTACTGCTGTCAGACAGCAATCTTGTGATCCACCCAGGGCAGAAGGTTGGTCTTACCGGCGTGAATGGTTCCGGTAAGTCATCTTTGTTTGCGTTGATTCAGGGGCGAGTAAATGCCGACACCGGAGATGTATCTATTCCATCTGGATGGAGAGTGTCTCACATGGCTCAGGAGGTCAAAGCCCTTGAGCAGGCTGCTGTCGAATACGTGCTGGACGGCGACCATGAGTTGCGGCGCATAGAGCGAGATCTGGAAGTTGCAGAACAGCGTGGCGATGATAACGGGCTGGCTCGCCTTCACGCCGATTTCGATGCCCACCACGGTTACACCGCCCGTTCCCGTGCTGAACAGCTGATGCACGGTTTAGGTTTTCATCAGAAGCAGATTAGTCATAGTGTACGTGACTTCTCCGGTGGCTGGAGAATGCGTCTTAACCTCGCCCGCACGTTAATGTGCCCGTCTGACCTTCTCCTCCTTGATGAGCCCACCAACCATCTGGATATGGACGCAATCCTCTGGTTGGAAGAGTGGTTGAAGCGTTACCCCGGCACACTGGTGCTGATTTCCCACGACAGGGACTTCCTCGACAATGTGGTCGAGCACGTTGCTCACATTGAAAAGAAGAACGTGACGCTTTACCGAGGCAACTACACAGCCTTTGAGCGCGTTCGCTCTGAGCGGCTGGCACAACAGCAGGTGATTCACGAGCGTCAGTTAAGGGAGCAGGAACGCCTCACACGCTTTATAGAGCGCTTCCGTGCCAAGGCCACTAAAGCCCGTCAGGCCCAAAGCCGTATCAAGGCGCTGCGCCCGTATGGATATGGTGTCACCTGTCCACGCAGACTCACCATTTAAGTTCCGCTTTCCACTGTCGGACAAGTTGTCCACACCTTTGATTGCCCTGCGCAAAGCGTCGCTGGGGTACAACACGGCGTTGCTGAAGAACGTTACCCTGAATCTCCAACCTGGCGACAGCATCGGTCTACTGGGGCCAAACGGTGCGGGTAAATCCACACTGGTGAAAACCCTCGCTGCTCAGCTAGAGAAATTGGCTGGTGAAGAGCAACGGGGCGAGCATTTGCGCATTGGTTACTTTGCCCAGCACCAGCTGGAATCTCTGGATCAGAACGCTACGCCAACGGTGCATCTCCAGCGTATGTCTCCTGAAGCCCGCGAGCAGTCCATCAAAGATTTCCTCGGCTCCTTTGGTTTCCATGGGGAGAAAGTGGATGAAAATGTGAGCTCTTTCTCAGGAGGCGAGCAGGCGCGTTTGGCACTGGCAATCATCGCCTGGCAGAAACCCAACCTGCTGCTGTTGGACGAACCCACCAACCACCTCGATCTGGAAATGCGTCACGCCCTCACCATGGCGTTGCAGGAATTTGACGGTGCCATGGTGCTGGTGTCCCACGACCGTCACTTGCTGCGTTACACCGTGAACGACCTTTATCTAGTTCATGATGGCGCTGTGGAGCCATACGAGGGCGATTTGGATGAATATGCTACTTGGCTGGCTAAAAAGAAGAAGGAAGAGGTGAACAAGGCTGTAGAGGCCGATGCTGAGGCTCCCCAGAAGGAACGTTTCACAGCGCAGGATCGAAAAGCCCGCAAGCGCCTGGAGGCTGAACTACGTGGGAAGCTGCGCCCTTACCGTAAAGTTGTGGATAAGCTCGAGAAGGACATGGAAAAGCAGCAGGCCGCTCTTCAGGATGTTGAAGAAAAACTGATGGACCCTGCCCTTTACGAAGAATCTGCCAAGGCTGATTTGAAGAAGCTACTGGGAGAGCAAACGGAGCTGCGTAAATCGTCTGCTGAAACAGAAGAGCAGTGGTTGCAGGCTTCGGAAGAGCTGGAGGAAATGGAAGAAGAAATCAAAGCCCTGAGCGAATAATGAACATTGCCGGTTTGCTATCCATGTGCCATATAGATAGACGGCTTTTTTGAAGTCAAATGCGCGGCCTCACAAGGGCTTAGCGCAGGAAGTGGTTTATCAAGCCATAATTAGATCAAGGGTTTTGCTGACAGTGGAGCTCTTTTGATTCACACCGACGACAATTCAAGGCTGTTTCATAGTGGCACGTTAAGAAGGGGCTTAATTTTTGTCTTCCTCCATCAAGTCTACAGATATTCTGGCAATCGGCCTGATGACATTTGCGCTGTTTCTCGGTGCGGGCAATATGATCTTTCCTCCTTATCTTGGGCAGGTTGCAGGGCCAGACCTTGTTGTGGCAACTCTCGGGTTTCTTCTCACTGGCGTAGGCATGCCACTCCTCGGAGTTGTGGCGGCTGCAAAGCTGGGAGGAGGTTTGAACAACTTCACACGCGATCTACCCGGTTGGGTGGCGATTGTCATCGGATTGGTGCTCTATCTTTCTATCGGGCCATTATTTGCCGCACCGCGTACGGCCATCGTGGCCTGGGAGCTGAGCTTTGCCGATCGCTTTGAATCCCAGCCCCATGGGCAGATGATTTACAGCGCCGTATTCTTTTTTATCACCCTCTGGCTCTCTTTATTTCCGGGGCGGTTGATCGACAGTATCGGGAAGGTGATTACGCCCTTGTTGGTTCTGGTTCTGCTGGCTATAGCTGTGGGTGTTATTTTCTTCCCTCTGGGGCCTGCGGGCAATGTTGCGCCCACGCTGGCCGACAGCGCTTTTTCCTGGGGCTTTCAGCAGGGGTATCAGACTATGGATACTCTGGCTTCCCTCGCTTTTGGGATTGTCATTATCACTGCTCTGAGAGAGCGTGGGGTCACGGATAAGGATGAGCTTACTCGTCATACTATCACAGCAGGCATTATGGCTGCGGTAGGGCTCTGTGCGGTGTATATCACCCTGTCTTACCTCGGGGCGACCAGTTATACCGTAGTGGCAGATGCAGAAAACGGGGCTGATATTCTGACTAGCTACATCTTCCAACTTTATGGTGAATGGGGAACTGTTCTTCTGGGAACGTCAATCACGCTGGCGTGCCTGACCACATCGGTAGGATTGATGACAGCCTGCGGAGAGTATTTCAGCGAAACCGTTCCCGTACTGGGCTATCGAGGCTTTGTGATTCTCTGCACGCTGGTAAGCGCCTTGATTGCCAATGTGGGGCTAAATGAACTTCTGGATCTCACAATTCCAGCATTGCTGATTGTTTATCCGGTTGCCATCGGTTTGATCTTCCTGGCACTGGTGCGTGACTACTTGAAAAACCCTCCCCGTACTTACCTGATGACACTGTTTCCGGTCTTTGTAGTAGGGCTGGTGGATGGGCTGGCCGTCAGTGGTGTTGAGTGGGCGAAGGGGGTTGCGGATACATCATTTGCCGTACTGCCTCTCCATGAGCAGAGTTTAGGCTGGCTTGTACCTGGCATGGTGGGGCTGATGCTGTCGATGGTTGGTAAACGGGCGGAAGAAGATTAAAAACCTTTCTAAACGACAAAGGCTACCTGGTTAGGTGGCCTTTGTCGTTAAAGAGGCTTTGGAAACTTAAGCGGTTTCTTCGCCAACAGTTTCCAGGCGACCCAGCAGGGAACCTACAGTGTCAGACCAGGATTGCAGCTCTTTACGCAGTTCTGCGTTCTCTGCTTCCAGCTTGGTTTTGGCTTCACGCAGCTCGTCGATCTCAAGGCGGTAGATGCCCATAGTTTCGATAGCGCTTTGGATTTTTGATTCTAGCTGAGTCAGAGATTCAATAGACATATTCAAGATCCCACGGAAAAAATATAAGGCCAGCTCATATTAGGAGTTTTCGGGGGCAGTAGTAAATATCAGAAGGGCTACCTGGTGATATTTCTCTGCAGCAAATTTTTATTCACAAAGGTCATTATTTACCTAAAGGTAGTAAAAACCATGGTGGGTGTGGGTATTGTCAGCAGTATTCCACCATTACGGCCTATACTGCACAACTCCATGCACTCAGTCAGCAGGTTTTGCGGGGCACATGATGGAAGCGATACCAGTCATCTCAGCCCGAATCGTGTCTCACGACAATGTTGCCGACGAAGCCCTGAAGGCATTCTGCCTTTCCCTGCTTGTGGGGGACACAGTTGATGAGTACATCACCTCCAGAGAACTGCGTTTTGCATCACCACAGGTTGAAAGTACCTTTATCAGTCATTTGTTAGCACTCTCGGATTACGCCTTAAGCCATGGGGGGATTTAGAGCGCCATCACCAAGTGGTAAATAATGGGAGCAGCAACAGCCGTAAACGCACCTGTCAGTGCTAATCCCAAGCTGGAAAAAGAGCCTGTCATATTGTCAGACTCAAAAGCCCGAGCTGTTCCAATTACGTGAGCTGTCAGCCCCATGGTGAAACCTCTCACTACACGACTACTTATTTTTAGTCGATCCATAATGGGCAAGGCTAAAGCTGCTCCTGCTATCCCGGTTAACGCAACGGCCCCCGCCGCAATAGCAGGTATGCCTCCCAGGCTTTCTGTTGTAGCAATGGCTATTGGCATAGTGATGGATTTGGTGAGCAGTGAGTGCAGCGTTAAATCCGTAGCTCCAGACAACCAGGCAATGCCAATAGCACAGGCCGGTGCAAATATGCCGGCAGCAACAAGGGTCACCAAAAGAGGGCGAGCATGGCTGCGAATCAGATGGACCTGCTGGTAAAGAGGAACTGCCAGGGCAACGGTTGCTGTGCCTAGCAATAGGCTGAGTATCTGTGTGTTTTCTTTGTAGTGACTGTATTCCACACCGAGCCATTTCAGAACAGCGGTGATGATGATGGCTGCAATGGCCAATGGTGGAAGAATAGCGAAGCGTCCGCATTGTTTATAAACCACCTTGCCCAGAAGAAAGCTGCCAATTGTGATGGTCAGCATAAATAGTGGCGTAGTCACCAAGCTCCTGAGAACGGTCAGCGTATTATTCATTTTTACCATCCACAGTTGTGTCTTCTTCTTTGATAAGACGGTTCATAAGCAGTGCAGTGAAGATAATTGCGATGATAGTGCCCAAAATTGTGGCCGATAGAATTGGAAGGAGCTGGTCGCCAATTTCCAACAAGTAGAAGCAGAAACCTGTTACTGGTGGAATGAGCATAATGCCCATGGCACTAATCAAACTATTGCTGGAACTTGCCACACTGTCGGGCACGGTCTTGTAAACACAGAGAGCAACAAATAGAAGCAACATTCCCAGTACCGGCCCTGGCAAAGCAATATGCCCTAAACGATGAAGAGCCTCTCCAAAGCACTGGAAGAGAAGAAGAACAAAAAGACCGCGCATAGTGGAATCGTAAATTCAGAGTTGAAAGAGACTTATTGTAAGAGTCTCGTCAGCGTTAGGGTAGCGTTGTTAGCGGTAGAAATGGTGCTTCCTCAGCAATTCAAAAAAGCCAAAGCAGGCGTAAGCGATGAAACAAACGAGCGTCCAGACGGGAATGGACAGCCCGAGGAATACCCAGTGAGTTTTCGTACAATCACCGGTGCCACTGAGCATGATGGTGATGAGATCAAAAACAGGAAGGACATCCACCAGATAGCTCAACCCCGTCATACAAACCGGTGCTTGCTCGGGTGGCAAGGCTTGCAGGTAAAGCTGACGAATGGCCAGAGCCGCACCGGCAATAGCGAAAAGCAGTACCGCACAGCCATAACGCCTGCGGCCCGAACTCTCCGGGTTATGTACAACAGCGAGAAGGGAAGTAAGGCCAATAACCGCGACAACAATGCGTTGGGATAGACAAAGAGGGCAGGGTTCCATTCCCATCACATGCTCGAAGATCATGGCTGCACCAATCAATCCGGCGGAAACGAGAAAAGCAAGGATGTGCAGTGGGCGCGATTCAGGAATTTCCATGTTTCTAATGAAACTCTTGGAATTGTTCTGAAAAAGTCTCCAAGTCCATCCATTACCCTGAAGCCATATTGCGGGAGGGAAACGCCCTCCCGTATTTACCTTGATTTATCAGACGTTAATTTATCAGACGTTAATGTCATCTGAAAAAAAATATTCCTGCAGGAATGTGTCGAAGTCCAAAGTATCTGCATCCTCCTTGCAGGTCTGTTCCTTAATTGATTGTTCAGCCAGCTCGCGGAAGTAGGCTTCCCGCTCGGAGTGCAAATCACGGCTGCGGAAGTATTCTGCATGCCTGGCAGACTGCTGCATGGAGAACTCACGGAAGGAGATGCCCTTCCGCAGTTCCGCCAGAATGGTAGCGGAAGGCGTGAGTGATACATCACGCACCTTCTTCCTTTCCAGCGCCAGACTCTCGGAGTAAACCTTAGTATTGTTGGCTTTATCCAGCAGGTGAGCGACAGGAGCCATTGTCTCCATTAGTTCATCCGCCCACTCGGTCAGTTCCCGGGAACGTTCACCATCCTTCAGCTGTAGACCGGGCTTACGGCCTTCACGCACGCTGAGGGTGAAGTTATCGGTAATATCGTTGCATTCCTGCTCGGTAATGTCGGCACTATTCTGTAGTGCACAGAACAAGAGGAACGCATCCAGAAAGTAGGACTGTTGAACATCAATACCCACTGGCAGCAGCGGGTTGATGTCGAGGCTGCGCACTTCGATGTATTCCACACCACGCTCTTTTAAAGCGATAACCGGTTTCTCGCCAGACTGTGCCACGCGTTTGGGACGAATCGTACTGTAGTACTCGTTCTCAATCTGTAGCAGGTTGCTGTTCAGCTGACGGTATTCACCGTTCGGGCCTTTGCCGATTTTTTCGTAGCCGGCATAAGGGGTACGAATCGCCTTCCAGAGGCTGTTCAGATAGTTGTCTAGAGTGTTATAGCAAATTGGCAGGCTGGATTGGGCATCACTGGTGTAACCCAAATCGCTCATGCGCAGGGAGGTTGCCCATGGCAGGTAAAGGGTGTTGGCATCCAGTTCATCCAGGCCGTGTTTGTTATCCTCTGGCAGGAAACTCTTGTCCAGCGCAGGAGATGCGCCAAACAGATACGAGAGCATCCACGCATAACGGCGGAAGTTGCGGATCATGGCGAAGTAGCCGGCAGACTGATAATCCATGTCAGACAGTTCACTGCCGCCATCGACCAGCTCATCAGCTTTGCGCATCAGCGGCCAGAAATCTTCGCTCAGGGAAAAGTTGTAGTGAATGCCGGCGATGGTCTGCATAGCTTTGCCATAACGGTGAGCCAAACCAAGGCGATACACGTGCTTCATCTTGCCGGTGTTGGAGGTACCGTAGTAAGCCACGGGAATCTTCTCATCACCCTCCAGAACGGAGGGCATGCTGCTGGCCCACACAACTTCGCCATCGGCCATGTTGTTCAGGGTTTCGGTGTGCAGCTCACTGAGAAAATCCAGAGCATCACCAGCATCACGGTAAACCGGTGTGATGAATTCCAGCAGCGCTTCGGAGTAATCCGTTGTGATGTACGGGTGAGTCAGGGTAGAACCCAAAGACTCAGGGTGCCCAGTCTGGGATAACTTTAGCTGAGGCGTAACCCGCAGGCCTTCTTTTTCAATGCCATGTTGAATCTGGGTAAGGCAGGCAAGGTTGTCTCCTTCGGAAAGGATCTGGAGACGCTTTGAAAATCTGGCTGACAAGATGAAACCTTTTGGTGTGATTCTCGGACAGTGGCCACCGGGCTAAACAGTCCGAACAATTCTGTGTGTAAGCGCAGGCACTCAGAGCACTATAACCTTGGCATTATTCAAGAGCAAAGCTGGTGACGGGCTGAGCGCTCCCTAATAAAAGACGGGGCTATCGTAAAAAAGACGACAATTTTCTGTATATAAAGGCAAAAAAATAACATTCAACCCCTGATGTGGAGTTGTTGTTTTTTGCCATAAAGATTTTTGTGAACTCAATTTGCTCCTCCCCCTTTTCAAGGGGGAGAACCTATCGAGTTTACTTACGCAGTTTTTTGGCGTTCGCAAACAAATCCGCAAAGGTTGCACCCTGTGCTGGCTTGTTACCGCCCTGCCCGCCGCGAGGTTTCTGGCCACCACGGGAAGCCTGACGACGGTTGTCGTTTCCGCCACGGCGTTCGTTGCGCTGCTTTTGGCCGCCAGCAGGTTTTGCATCACCGGCTTGAGCATGGGCATCGTCAGACATACGCATGGTCAGGGCAATACGACGACGTTCCACATCCACTTCCAGAACCTTCACACGCACAACGTCACCGGCCTTTACAACTTCGCGAGGGTCTTTTACGAACTTGTCGGACAGGGCAGAGATGTGAACCAGACCGTCCTGATGCACGCCGATATCCACAAACGCACCGAAATTGGTCACGTTGCTGATCACGCCCTCCAGCTCCATGTTGAGCTTGAGGTCTTTGATATCTTCAACGCCTTCCTGGAACTTGGCGGTTTTGAACTCGGGGCGCGGGTCACGTCCAGGCTTGTCCAGTTCCTTGATGATGTCGGTTACGGTTGGCAGACCGAATGTCTCATCAGTGAAATCAGCAGCTTTCACGCCACGGAGGAACATGGTGTCGCCAATCAGGCCGCGTACATCACGCTCAAAGCGAGCGGCGATGTTCTGCACAACCGGATACGCTTCTGGGTGAACGGCGGAACGATCCAGAGGGTTATCTCCGTTCATCACACGCAGGAAGCCCGCGCACTGCTCAAAAGTCTTCTCGCCAAGGCGGGACACCTTTTTCAGAGCGGCACGGTTAGCGAACGCACCGTTTTCGTCTCGGTAGTTCACAATGTTCTGGGCGATGGTGGCGTTCAGGCCGGACACACGGGTCAGCAATGCGCTGGAGGCTGTGTTCACGTCTACGCCAACGGCGTTTACACAGTCTTCCACCACGCTTTCCAGGCTGCGAGCCAGGTGAGTTTGGCTCACGTCGTGCTGGTATTGACCAACACCAATCGCTTTAGGATCGATCTTCACCAGTTCTGCCAGAGGGTCTTGCAGACGACGGGCGATGGACGCTGCGCCACGGAAGGACACGTCCAGATCCGGGAATTCTTTCGCAGCCAGCTCAGAGGCGGAGTACACGGAAGCGCCTGCTTCGCTTACAACAACCTTGGAAAGGTTCAGCTTGGGGAACTGTTTGATCACTTCTGCCGCGAAACGATCGGTTTCACGGGAGGCTGTGCCGTTGCCGATAGCGATCAATTCTACACCGTGCTTCAGAACCAGTTTGGCGATGGTGCCCAGAGATTCGGTCCACTTGTTGTGGGGAACGTGTGGAAAGATGGTGGTGTGATCCACCAGTTTGCCGGTGGCGTCGGTCACAGCAACCTTTACACCTGTACGCAGGCCGGGGTCGAGGCCCAGAGTCGCGCGAGGGCCAGCAGGGGCAGCCAGCAGCAGGTCGCTCAGGTTCTTGGAGAAAACTTTTATAGCTTCTTCTTCAGCGGTATCACGGATGCGACCCATCAGTTCGGTTTCCAGATGAGGCAGCAGTTTCACACGCCATGTCCAGCGAACGGTGTCTTTCAGCCACTTGTCCGCTGCACGGCTCTGGTCTTCCAGATTCCAGTGCTCGGCAACCATCACCTCGCAAGGGTGAGTGACGGTGCGATCTTCTGCCCCTGCAATCACAATGGAGGCTTGCAGCAGGCCGGAGTTACGGCCACGGAAGATAGCCAGAGCACGGTGAGATGGAACCGTCTTCAACGGCTCGTCGTGCTCAAAGTAATCACGAAATTTGGCCGCTTCACTCTCTTTGCCCGTCATCACACGGCTGGACATGATGCCTTCTTCCCACAGGAAGTCACGGAGACGACCCAGCAGGTCAGCGTCTTCGCTGAAGCGTTCCATGAGAATGTATTTAGCGCCGTCCAGAGCAGCTTTGGTGTCCGCCACGCCTTTGTCGGCGTCGATGAACTTGGCCGCTTCGGTTTCCGGTGTCAGGGTTGGATCGTTGAACAGCGCGTCAGCCAGCGGTTCCAGACCAGCTTCAATAGCAATCTGGCCTTTGGTGCGGCGCTTGGGCTTGTAAGGGAGGTAAAGATCTTCGAGGCGGGTTTTGGTGTCAGCCTCTTTAATGGCTTTCTCCAGTTCAGGAGTCAGCTTCTCTTGTTCTTCAATGCTCTTGAGAATGGCACCACGGCGCTCTTCCATTTCCCGGATGTAACGCAGGCGCTCTTCCAGGTTACGGAGCTGGGTATCATCCAGCCCGTTGGTTACCTCTTTACGGTAACGGGCAATAAAGGGAACGGTGGCGCCTTCATCGAGCAGTTGAACTGCCGCGGCAACCTGTTGTTCTTTAACGTTCAGCTCCGAAGCTATACGCTGAAAGATGCTCTCCATCCGGTAGTCTCTGTTCGTCTTAATAATGCAAAGGCAGGATTATACTGATGATCTGCGCAGTTCACAGTGTTGGCTTTGCTTTCTGCCCTGTTAGTCACTCCTCTTGTGGTTTTCATTAGTTCGGTGGGTTCTTTTTTAGGCACAGACAGTGAACACTGGTGAGGTGACATCATGGATTGGCAGGATTCAATTTTTGCCAAGACGTGCGAAAGGCAACGGGACTCTATTGATACTCTTCGTGGCACAGGTTTTGCGCCGCAAGAAAAATACCAGTGATGGTAGCCTGTGACCGGCAAGATCATGTGGCGGATGCCGTTCTGGAACATGTCACGATGACAGGAGAGTACGTTCGCGAGAAGGCCTATCACAGTGAACCCAAGGGATGGGTTAACGGGTTCTATTTAAAGACCCATATGTTTTCAGAAGAAAGTCTGTTAGATCAGAAAGCATCACATTGGCTCAACCCGCGCTTATTGTGAACATATCCAACAGCACTGTTATCATCTACGGAACTCCTTTTTGAGTGTCCTCTCTATGTATATGGGTATGTATATGGGTGATAGGCATCTCAATTGATAATAGGGAGTAAGGACAATGATGCAAAAGGCTGGAACCCATATAGGGGGAAGTAATAGAAATATCGTTGAGAATTCGCCCGGTTTCGAGAACGGAAATGGAGTGCAAGCACGTGGCATACGCAATGTTAAAGTATCCTGCTCTGTTTGTTTAGAGAATAAAAGTCCCTCAGTTTGCCTGCCTTGTAAACACTTGTATTGTCGTTCCTGTCTGATTAAACAGCTGGAGGTACAGCACACAAACTTTAATAATTGCCCTGAATGTAGAGCAATTATTCCTCTCAATATCAGGGATTGTTTAAGGCCACCGCATGGAAATGAAAACAACCTCTCCAGTAGTGAAGAACTCATGCTTTCTGATATTGGGGGGAGGGGCGCAGGCGCAGTTAAGGTTAATGCCAAACTCTGTGATGTTAATGCCTCAAAATTAATCAATGGTCGAGGGCAGGATATCCCTCGCACTCCTCTTTTGGAAGCGGTGAGTCGTTGTCAGCTTAAAGATGTACGCACTTTGTTAAGGCAGGGAGCTGATGTGAAGAGTCTGGATGCCCAGTGTAAAGGATTATTGTGTGTGTTTTGTTGTGAACTTGGTTACGGCAGGAAAACTGGCCAATGGGGAATCGATAGGGGCGAAGCTGCCGAACTTCTTCAAGTGTTGGTGAATAAGGGTTGTGCCTTGAACGGAACTGGTTTAGGAGCCGAACCTGTTATGTTTGCAGTAAGTAATGCGGCTTTCCCTGAGGCTCAATTGTTGATTGAAATGGGAGCAGACCCCTTCGTTGTTAATAAAGAAGGGGATACGCTTTTGCATAATGCATTAAGGGCGGCTAGGGGCCCTGGATATCATCGCGATGAACTGAAAGGACTCGTAAAAACGCTTTTGCAGGCCGGTGTTGATGTCAATCAACAGAATGACTTTGGGGTCACTCCTCTACATAACGGAGGATTCTGTACTCCTGATATTGTGCAGAAATTAATCCGGCATGGTGCCTGCGTTGGTGCGCAGGATCATCGTGGTGTGACGCCTTTGCACAGTATCTGCAGAGACAGAGGAGATCATGCTATTGGTGTCGCTCAGTGTTTGCTGAAAAATGGAGCTTCTCTCGACAGGGTTAATGAGAAAGGTTTAACGCCTCTGGCATATGGATTGTTCTATGGTGGAATAGAGTTGGCGCTGGTCATGCCTCTTGTGAATGCATACAGAAAACTGGGGGGAAGCGCATTCTGGTATATGCTGAATGAACAGTTGTTCGCAGACGGCTGGAGTTTACTTGGGCTGGCTTGCCGACGGGGTGACAAAGTGCCTGTTGTGCAATACCTGTTAGAGCAGGGAGCTGTCACAGGGCGCATGACGGAACATGGAACCGAGCTAGCTGTTGCAATTGAAAATAAAAACATGGATGTAGCCATGTTTTTGATTGAGAAACTTAAGGAAACGCCCGAGGCCGTTAATGATCCAATAACGCCAGATGGGCAGACCCCCCTGATGCTGGCTGCGGCAGCAGGTGAAACCGGTGTACTGTACGAATTACTGGATTGTAAGAATATCGCTATTGATCAGACAGATAACAGCGGAAAAACAGCCAGAGACCATGCCAGCTACCACAGACACATGCAAGCGGAAAAGCTTCTTATTCTGAATGCAGGTATAAAAGACAGGTCGACATGGTCGAGATAACTCTTCAGCTTGCTCCTGATGTCAACTTTGAGTGAAGTATCCTGCTTGAGAAGGTTGAGGGCAATTTGCCCCGTAATAGCAAGACTCTCAGCATTGCCTTTCTGACTTGTGATTGATCTTTTGAAAAGGCAATATCCAGAACCCAGTGCAAGTTATTCGCCACCTGCCAGTGGAGTCGTGTGGCTTGCAGGACTTCTCCAAATTGTGCCTGCAGGAACGGGTGCGGGAATATTGCACCATAGTTTCACTATAAAAGTGGGAAGAGAAAAAATTAACGCTGCTTCTGGGGATTGCTCGCAGTAGGGTTATCTATTCTCGGACAGGCTCCTGGCAAGATCATCCTTTCACGATTTAAAGAGCATCTTGAATTTCTGCATAGTGCACTGCAGCCGAGGCTGGAGTCGGCATGATGGGGCGATGACTTCCCAAGTTTGTCCTCCGAATCACCGCAGGCAGTGATTCGGAGCCACGTACAGAATCAGTGACGGGTTTCGTTCGCCCCCATTAGCTTGCTGATATCCGCTTCGGTAAAGGTGTAGCGGGTGTTGCAGAACTGGCAGTCCATATCCACCTGGCCCTGCTCTTCCAGAATTTCTTGAATATCCGCTGGATCCACAGTAATCAGAGCGCCGCCGGTACGCTCGCGGGAGCAGTTGCAGTGATACTTCACCCCTTCACTGTCGAACAGGCGTACGTCTTCTTCGTGGTACAGACGGTGCAGTAGCTCTTCGGTCGGCAGATCCAGCATCTCTTCGTCTTTCAGGGTTTCGGCCAGAACGGTCAAGTGCTCCCAGCGTTCAACGCGGGCGGCTGGGTCAGTTTCCTTCTGGCTTGGCAGTGCCTGCAGTAGGAAGCCAGCGGCTTTCTCGCCATCACAGGTGAGCCACAGCTTGGTAGGCAGCTGCTCGGATTGCTCGAAGTAACGGCTGAAGCAGGTTGCCAGGCTGTCACCCTCCAGAGGCACAACGCCCTGGTAACGTTTGCCCTGAGTTGGATCAACGGTGATCACCAGTTGGCCATTTTCCAACAGAGAGTGCAGATCTTTGTCGGAAGGAGACAACTTCTCATCACTCCAGTGAGCCAGACCACGGAACGTGCGCTCGTCGGTACACTCCACCATCAGCAGAGAAATTGGGCCGGTGGAGCGAGCCTGCAGGGTCATCTTGCCTTCAAACTTGAGCGTAGTGCTCAACAGAACGGCTGTGGTGGCCAGCTCACCCAGAAGCACGCGAATCATCTCGGGGTAAGCGTGAGGAGCAAACGTTTCCTTCAAGCTTGCATCCAACTGCACACGCTCACCACGGATATCGGTGTTATCGAAAATAAAGCGCTGGGTGGAATCGGTCTGCATCATAGTAAAAAGAAGATACCAGTTATCAAAAAGATGGAAGCATCCACTCGCCATAATGATGCGAACATAATGGCCTGAATGCTTAAACGGCCTATTATACCGTCTGATTCTATAATTTCGGCCATCGTTTTATGGCAGGTCCGGCTGTATTTTTAACGACAACAACAAAAGAAACGAAGGATTTGGGCCATGCTAAAAGTAATACGGTCGGGAGTGATGAGAACGCAGCTACTCATAATTATGGGATTTCTAACGATTTTTTTGGCAGGATGCCAGAGTGTGCAGAATGATCTGTACACCTCAGCGATAGCCTTTGAGCGCGCCCGCGCCAATCTTGAGCTGACCCACGTGCGTGCCGGAGATATCGACTTTGCCTTGCTTCAAGGTGGTAATCCCAAGGGAGAAACCATTTTGATGGTACACGGCTTTGGCGCGGATAAAGACAACTGGGTGCGCCTCGCCATAGAGCTGAAAGATACCTACCACATCATTGCGGTGGATTTGGCCGGCCATGGAGAAAGCAGCCTTTACAAGAACAGCAAGGGCGAGGAGCTGGACTTTCTCATCACCTCCCAGGCCTCTCGATTGAATGCACTTCTTGATGAATTGAAGATTGAGAAGGTACACCTCATGGGCAACTCCATGGGCGGTGCGATTGGTCTGACCTTCGCAGCTCTGTATCCACAACGCTTGCAGTCTCTGGTGTTGCTGGATAACGCAGGTATTGAATCTCCCAATAGAAGCGAGTTCTTCAAGCTTCTGGATAAAGGCGAAAACCCACTGATTGCCCGCAAGCCCGGCGACTATCCAGTACTGCTGGACTTTGTGATGAGCGATCAACCTTTCATTCCCTGGCCAGTGTCTGCAGTTATGGAACGTAAAGCCATTGCCCGTGCAGATTTGAACGATAAAGTCTTTGCAGACTTGATGAAATCTCAAGAACAGATGGGGGAGGCTGGGTTCGTGAACTCTATGCTTGCCACCATTAAAACTCCCACTCTTGTTATCTGGGGTGAAGAAGACCGCGTACTGGATGTGTCCAGCGTGAAGGTGATGGAAGAACACATGCCAAACACGAAATCTGTAATTCTGGACGGTATTGGCCATGTTCCCATGGTGGAAGCGCCGGGGCAGGTCAGTGATGCGTTCCGTCACTTCGCGGCCAATTTGTAACAAGCCCGCTCTTGCCTATCCCATGAACTAAACTGGGCTGCTTACTTTTTCTGCTTTTTTTTGCATGAAGGGATCAGCCTATGTTATCAGCGCTGGCATTTTATCTTTGGAGCCAGCTTCAGCAGCTGCCCGTTGAAGTTGCTCATTCTGCGTACTCTGCCGGTCAGACAGCGGCTGGCTGGTATTACGGTTTCCACAGCCGTGAGGTGACTGCGGATCAGTGCGCTACCCGCTATCTCGAAAAAGGCCACGGACCAACTCTTGTTTTGATGCATGGGGCTGGTTCCAGCAAAGAAGTCTGGTTACCGGTTGTATCACGTCTCTCTGAGCATTATCACCTGATTCTTCCCGACCTGCCCGGCCATGGGCAGAGCTGTCGGGATATGACACGGGATTTCACCATGCCGGGTTACAGCCGCTGGCTGAATGCTTTTCTCGGGAGGTTGAATATTGGCAAGGTACATCTTGTTGGGCACTCCATTGGTGCCTCCACTGCTGCCTGGTTCTCTGCGGAGAAAACCGGGCAGGTAAACAGTCTTACTTTGATTGCACCGGCTGGAGTTGAAGAGGTTCCCGCTTCTCCTGAGAGCATGACGCCCTTTATGCGTGAACTTGTGCAGACGGGTAGAAACCGCTTGCAAATCAGCGATGCCGGATCATTTTACGAGCAGGTGATTGAGACAAATTTCTATAATCCTCCATGGGCTCCTTTGGGTGGTTATCGTTTTCTAGCCTGGGAGCACATGCGCAACAGGGAGCAGTTTGGTCAGATTATCCAAGGGGCGCTTGCGACCCGCGATGAAATTCAAAGCGGGAAAGAAGATTTGGAAAAACGGGCATCGGATATTGATGCTCCGATACAGGTTATGTGGGGGGAGAAAGATCAGATTATGCACATCAGTGGGGCTGATGTGGTGGAAAGTATTCGGCCAGACATCAAAGTGCATCGCTTCTCGGATGCTGGCCACTCTTTGATGATTGAAACTCCACAGCAGGTTGCGGAGCTTGTGGAGAAGTTGGTGCAGGAATCAGAGCAAAGATTCGAGGTATTGCAACAACCAGAGTGACCCCATGCCTGCTGCGAAGGTAGTCATTACGTTTTTGGTTTTCCAGGCTACCAGAGTGGAGGTCAATGCAGCCAGAACCCGAGGATTCAAAAGAATATTCCCGGATTCAAGACTCGGTACAATAACACCGGGAACAATCAGCGCACCCAAAACGGCTGGTGGTACGAAGCGCAGAACGCGAATCCACTCTTCCGACAGAGATTTATGATCCGACAACCAGAAGAAAGAGTAGCGAGACAAAAATGTTCCAAGGCCACCGATGAGAATGACAAGCCAGACTGTCATCGTACTCATGGCAGTGCTCCTTTCTTCTTATCGAGGTGCCTTTCCGCAAAGTAACCACTGGTAATACCGGCGATAGAGCCAACAACCAGACCAAGGTTAAATGGCAGGTTGTGCAAAGCCAGCCCAAGGGAGCCACCCACAATTGCGGCAATTACAGCAGGAAAGTCCCGAAGCCCCGGAATCATAATGGCGATAAAACAGAGCCATACTCCAAAGTCCAAGGACCAGGACGCCGGAATCACTGAACCAAATACGATTCCAAGACCTGTTGCCAACTGCCACACCAACCAGAGAATCACAGAACTGCCAAAATAAAATGCAGCACGGCTTTCACGGCTCACCTGGTTCTGGTCAAACATACCAACGCAGATTGCAAACGATTGATCTGTCATTACGTAAGCCTGCAAAGGCTTGGGAATAGTGGACGCTGGCAGTTTTGTGGAGAGAGAGGCGCTGTACATAATAAAGCGCAGGTTAATAATCCAGATGGTGAGAATAATCACCAGTGGTTCGGCGTGTTGGCCAATCAGTTGTGCTGCCGCAATTTGAGAAGCACCGGCGAAGACAAACACGGAATAAAGCTGCGCCATAAGTGGATTCATGCCAGCATCAATAGCTGACATTCCCGCAATCATAGCGAAAGGAATCAGTCCCGGAATCACGGGAAGCATAGTCAGCGCTCCAGAGCGGAACGCTGAACGGAAAGTGGAGGCTGTCACAAAAATCCTGAGGTGTGAAAAAGCAAATCTGGTCGCCACAGGTTAAAGGAGAGCAGGTGAAAAGTCTTCAACCCGCTCTGCGTATTCCGACAATATTTACCACTGTATGCCTTTCATTAGCCCCATGAGCAGGCGTTGTTCAGGGGAAGGTTTGCGCTCCTGCACGACAGCGTTTTGTGCAGGCTCATCTTCCTTCTTCCCTTGTGCGGCTTTCGAATCTTCGAACATGTTGTAGCTGGTGCTCATCATCAGTTCGCTCAAACGTGGCATCACTTCGTACATCGCAAGAGCCGACAGGCCCATACGGGTTGCGATACGGCTTGGACGACGGATGATGGCTTTCACAATCAGGTCAGCGGCTTCTTCAGGCGTCAGGGTCGGCACGTTCTGATAGAGCTTGGTGGGCGCAATCATCGGGGTGCGAACCAGCGGCATGTTGATGGTGGTGAACACAACATTTTTGTCAGCGTATTCGGCGTTTGCGCAGCGGCTGAAGGAATCCAGCGCGCCTTTGGAAGCAACATACGCAGAGAAACGCGGGCTACCCGCCAAAACACCGATGGAGGAGATATTGATCACCTGACCGTCATGTTTCTTCTCCATCTCAGGCAGACATCCCATAATCATACGCATGGCACCGAAGTAGTTGATGTCCATACAGCGTTCGAAGTCGTGGAAACGGTCGTAGCTGTTGTCTAATGGCTACCTGCACATCAGGTACACCTTACAAAGTAGGCCAAAACATGACACTATTATCCACTTTTAAATAAATTACTAGCCTCCCTATCCCATCTTTCACCTCCATCCCCTCTTGCTATGCCCAGGGACATCTAGCCCTACTTTGACTTTTCGTCTTCCATAATCTTCACCCCCTGCCCCTAGTCTAATATAATGGTCTTTGACAGAAAATACATTTCCCACACTGATCTGGTAATGGTCTGTACAAACCACCTGATGTATCCACAGATATTACTGTACTATCTGATGATATAAATGATGATGTCACATTCGTAGGTACTTCAGATGATGTCACAATTGTAGGTACTACAGATGGAACATCTACAAAAAATAAGAACAATATACACAATAAACCAGGACCACAGTCTCAACAATCTGCTAATAAGACGTCTGATCCATACATATAATGATATTACCTGTGTGCTCAAATTTACATTACAATAATTTTACTTAATGAGATTTCCTATTGATCAGCAGTTATTTCTCTAAAGTGCACTTAAATTGTGAGATTGCTGTGAAGTGTGTTGGTCGTTTTTACAATGACTAACTTGTGTATTATATCTAAAACCAAGGTTCTACCCACAAAGGTCAGTGGTGGACACCACCTCTCAACTACTGTAACTAGCTATGACTGTAGTGTGGTTAAATTAGTAGTAATTAAGTTGTCATAATTACTTGACAGTCAAGTCATTTATAATTTGTAACATCTATATAAGTATTGTGTTGGGCAGTAGAGTTTTGTGTTATCTCAGTATCAAGTTACTAAATAGCTAACCAGCTAGAGCAAGTTACCGGCTCTTCGTACAATAAACCACCTTCTGGCCACCGAAAAACACTACAACTGGCGACATCTAGCCCAGACAGTAATGATGGCAGCACCAACCTAAGGACAGGTCAGGCAATTTAAACCAGAAAGAGGGAACATCCTAAACTACTTAGAGTGGATGCAGATGTTCTTTGAAGCAAACAATGTTGCTGAAGGAAAGCAAGCAGCAGTGTTGATCAGCAGTATAGGTGAGGAGACCTACGGAGTTTTAAAGAACTTATTAGCCCCAGCCCTGCCTTGCACAAAGAGTTTAGATGAACTCACTGCAGCATTGAAGGGTCACTATGCACCCAAACCAGTCCATTATTGCAGAACGTTTTCACTTTCACCAGAGGAGACAAGCCTTAGGAGAGTCTGTAGCAGATTTCACTGCTGAGATACGACCAGTACCTGTGAGTTGGAGACTATCTCAATGATGCTCTTCAGGATCAGTTTGTTTATGGCCTCAGGAGGGAAGGCATGCACAAACGGCTTCTAGCAGAGACAACGCTGACTTTAAAGCAGGCTGTTGAGATAGCTAAGGGAATGGAAGCTGCAGCTAAGCATGCAAAGAGCTTCAAAGACTCTGATACAGAAGCAGTCAAAGCTGTATACACAGAAAATTGTAAGCACTGTGGGAAAACATATCATAAACCAAGTGACTGTAGATTCAAGACAGTTCAGTGTCACAATTGTGGCAAGACAGGCCACATCTCCACGTAAGGATAGTAATATTAAAGCTGGCAAAGGTAAATTTGTGTCAAAATACACAAGACCAAAGTCCACCAAATACATTGCCTCGGACGTATCCATGAACACTAAAACTGGTGATGGTGATGAGGTAGAAGAACTTGGACTCTTTATGGTCTCTGACTGTGGTGGTGTCCAGCCGATATGGATAGATGTCGAAATAGAGGGGAAGACAGTTTCCATGGAATTAGATACAGGAGTGGCAGTGTCAATCATGTCGAGTACTGCTTGGCAAACTCTTTTCCCGAGACAAACCCTGAAAGAGGCAGATGTTGCTCTTAGAACTTATACGGCAGAGAAGATGTCTGTACTAGGACAGTGTCAAGTTAACGTAAAAGTAAATGGGAAGAAGAAGCAACTAGTTCTCACCATAGTTGAAGGTGATGGCCCAAGTCTTTTAGGCCGAGACTGGCTAAAGCATTTACAACTAGACTGGCAACGGATAGCCAAGGTTGACTCTACAAACAAGCTGGAGAACTTCCTACAGGATTATGAGGAGATTTTTAAGAAGGAACAGGCACAGTAAACTCCTACCAGGCATCACTACACCTGAAGGAAGGAGCAAACCCTAAATATCACCGGGCCAGGAGTGTTCCATTTGCTATCAGAGAAGCAGTGGGAGAGGAACTAGACAGGTTAGAGAGAGCTGGAATTCTAGAAAGGGTTAACTCTGAATGGGCAGCACCAGTGGTTGCAGTACCCAAGAAAGATGGAAAATTCAGAATATGTGGTGATTACAAAGTTACCATTAACTCAGTTCTGAAAACAGATCAATATCCACTTCAAAAACCCAAGGAACTGTTTGCAACACTAGCTGGAGGGATCACCTTCACGAAGCTGGATCTATTCCAAACATACACTCAGATTCCACTCCACGAGGAGTCAGTTCAGTATGTTACTATAAACACTCATAAGGGGTTGTACAGGTACAAGAGACTACCATATGACGTAGCCTTGGCACCAGCAATTTTTCAAAAGTTTATGGATTCCCCATTACAGGGTATTCCCAATGTCGCACTTGCTATATAGATGACATTTTAGTTACTGGGTCAACCCATGCTGAGCATTTGGGCAACCTGAAGGAAGTTTTCAAAAGGTTGAAGCAAAGAGGACTTAGAATCAAGAAATCAAAATGTAGTTTCATGTAATCATCTGTGGAATATTTAGGCCACATAGTAGACAGGAAAGGGTTACGTGCAAACCCAGAGAAAATCAAGGCAATAGTTGATGCCCCGTGCCCCAGAGACGTGCCCGAGCTAAGAGCATTTTTGGGCCTATTGAATTACTATGGGAAATTTTTTGCCAAACTTAGCTGGAAATATTCATCCCTCGAATGACCTCCTATGTAAAACCAAGAAATGGAATTGAACAGAGGCTTGTAAGAAGTCATTCGACTGGGCAAAGCAAGCCATTGCTTCCTCAAAGATCCTAGTCCATTATGACCCCAAACTCACCAATTAAAGTGACAGCAGATGCTTCTGCCTATGGCATAGGAGCAGTGTTATCCCATATCCTAGAAGAACACCCAGTGGCTTTTGTGTCCAGAACATTGTCACCCAGTGAGAAAAATTACTCACAAATAGACAAAGAAGCCCTTGCTTTGATATTTGCAGTAAAGAAATTTCATCAATACCTCTATGGCAGACATTTCACACTAGTGACAGACCACAAGCTACTTCTTGCTATTTTAGGACCAAAGAAAGGCATTCCACCCTTAGCAGCTGCTAGGATCCAGAGGTGGGCTTTTCAATTATCAGCTTATACATATGATATTGAGTTCAAAAGAACCACAGACCACTGCAGGTTATCCAGACTACCTATTCAACAAAATACTCTAGAACAAGAAGTGTCAGAAATCACACAATTTAATATTGGCCAAATCCAGGCATTGCCAATCTCTTCTCTACAGATTCAGAAAGCAACACAGACTGACCTTATACTTAGTAAAGTCTACAGGTTCATACAAACAGGATGGCCTACTCAAATACCTGATTAAGATATCAAACCATATTGGTTACATCGAAGTGACTTGACTGTGGAATGCAACTGTGTCATGTATGGTATTCGAGTGGTTATTCCAAGGAAATTGCAGGAACCAGTACTGCAAGAATTGCACTCAACTCACCCAGGAATTCAGTGAATGAAGGCCCTAGCACGAAGTCATATATGGTGGCCTGGTTTAGATCGAGACATAGAACAACTTGTGAGAGCATGTATTGCATGTCAAAGTGTGAAGCAACCACCTGCAGTAGCCCCTTTACATCCATGGATATGGCCAGCTCGCCCTTGGGAGAGGATCCATGTGGATTTTGCAGGTCCATTTTTGGGTACTTCTTTCCTGATAGTGGTTGATGCACATTCAAAATGGCCAGAAGTTATAGAAATGTCAAGCACTACAGCAGCTAAGACTATTCAGGTCATGCGTCATCTGTTTTCACAGTATGGATTACCCCTACAACTTGTATCTGATAACGGACCACAGTTTATATCGAAGAATTTGGATTATTTCTGAAGCAGAATGGAGTAAAACATATCAAAACTGCACCATACCATCCATCTTCGAATTGCCTAGCTGAATGCTTTGTCAGAACCTTCAAGGAAGCCATGAAATCAGGAAAGAGAGAGAGTCTACCAGTGAAACATCGCCTAGACAATTTCCTATTGATGTACCGAGTAGCTCCACATGCAACTACCGGAGTTGCACCATGTATGCTTTTCCTAGGAGGAGACCTCAGGACAAGAATACATTTACTAGGTTCTCAACTGGACTCGAGGGTTGGTAACCAACAGGCAAATCAGAAGTCTCAACATGACCAGCGAGCTAAGACAAGAGAGTTCATTGTGGGTCAAGAGGTCATGACAAGAAACTTGAGGCCTGGACCCAAATATGTCACAGGAGTGGTTGTACAGAAACTAGGACCACTCAGCTATCTGGTTGAAGTAGGAGGTCTTGTTTGGCGAGACATGTTGTAATGGATAGACTATTTACCTGTGTATGTACATCATAATATTATTGTACTATAATGTGTTGAACATTATTGGTCATTTATTGCCTGCCATTGGTAACTTGTTAAAAGCACTATAGTTGTAACTTGTATCACTTGTAACATGTAACAACCACTATTGGTCATATTAGTATGTTCTAGAAGCTTCTTGTCCATGTATGATTGGTTGTTGTATCATGTCATGTTCTGATTGGTCAGTGTTTGCTATATAAACAGACTGTCTATGAGTAATTTTGAGTCTTTGTCTCATTCTGTTGCTATTTATGCTCTATCTGAAGTAGAAGAGAGGATAGCTAGTTTTTCCTGGTCCCTCACACATGTAGATAACCTAAATGAACTACCCTCAACTACTACAGGTGACAAAGCCAAAGACAAAGAAATTGAACAGTTTTTGGTATCATAATTATCCTTAGACTGGTTTTCTCCATCACAACTATTTTTTCCCCCCATTTCTCTCTATGACATGAGATTAGCATTGACTAGACTAGCATTGGATCAAGTTTCTAGGAGTGAGTATGGCTGAGTTAGATCTCTGTGTAGGTAAAACATTTTCTTACTATGTTATTTGCTGAAATTTTCATCATTGTTTTAATTTCAGATATCACTTTTATTATGAAACTTAAAAGGTTGAATAATTGCATAAATGAAATTTTACTTAATGAATAATTGGAGATGCAGCTGCACCTACAGCGCAGTGTGGGCATTTTTCGCTTGCTTATTGTGTAGAATGTTGACACGACACTATATCGCTATTTCTAGCCTAGACCCAGTAGAGAGGGCCTTTCCAATTCGAATGGACTACTGGGCCACTAGCCTCTGTCTTTCCGTCTAAGACAATTAACAATTAAACGAAAATTTCAGCAAATAATATGGAATTATATTTATCTACTTTATCTGGTTTATTCATAATAACGAAACATGATGATCTTGACTTAAAGCTCATAGCAAAATAAGGACAGTTTGTATCTACACATGTATTTTAAGTTGAATATTGTCTGGAAAAAATTTTTTCTGTGAGTTTATGCACACAATCATCTAGTAGACTAGTACCTCTAAATTTTTTACATCCCTCATTACACATAGCCTGTGGTTAAGAGACATGTCATCCATTGCTTTTAATCCAGTGACTTGTTTAAGGAGTTCAGTGGACTCCATACTGCTAGAGTAGGTCTGAGGTGGTTACTGTGTAGCTAGTTAGGTTGCAAGCTATGAGGTACACATTAGTTAGATGCCTTGAAAAATAAGCATTTAGAAACAATCAGGTTAATTAGAGACACCATGTTACAGCCAAGGGCCTTCAGATTTCCAATGTTCCTAGTGGTTTTGCAGGTTTCACATTAGGTAACCATAAACTACAGGCTTATAGCATGCACAGGTACATTGGAATGTTATCATTGTTGCCTGATCAATCTCAAACACAGCACAGAATTCCCTAACATACTCTGACTGGCTATGAGAAAACCTTATAAAAGCACTCTATGGCTATGATGTCTGAAATTTTGAGACTTTACAATATAATTTGAGTGTAATAGTACAAAATAGCAAGAATTGCATCACATGATAGGGGAAATCAGTGTAATCACATGTTATTACAACTCTAATTATTACTGACATACATACCTGCATCAAATGAAATGGTTAATTCTTCACTAGCTGACCCATCAAAACAGGTTACAATCATATTACCGGAACTTGTTAGTTACTATTGCTGCTAATCAATCTTACCTGCCATTACTGAAATGATCAATTCTTCACTATCTGTCCCATCAAAACAGGCTACAGTCATATTACCAGAACTGTGTACACTGAATAAAGTATATGTTGATTCCCACAATCCAGGTAGTAATATTGCATATGACTCTGAAAGAGGTTTATGAATAATACGCTCAATCCTTTCCAGATTATCAAATGAGAATTCACTCATACTATTCAACGTCCAGACTAATCTTGAGCCATTTGCAATGCAAAGAAAAGTAACAAATTCTCCAGGGCGAAGTACATTTTGTTGTGCTGTTGATGTTAGGCTAATGACAGCATCCCCTAAAATTTAATACTGAGTTAGCATGTGTAGAATGACAGATACATATAATATAACAGGACCATGTATCATTATACATTATGTTCTCTCCACATAGAAAAGTGTACCACTACTTGGCATGGTTATTAGTATGCAAATTTGAAAGTAAAATTTTTTTTAGAAGCCAGAATCATTCCTAATTACTCATTTATGAATCTTATTAAAGGTACTGTTTTTCAAATTTAGTAATAATTTAAGGTAGTTCATTGGTTTTGCTTATCTAAATAGCTAGGGGTTATATATACACAATTCATAGGGAGTTACCAACTAAAGAAACAGGTCTCATACTATTCACACTCTCATCTAGATTACACAGTGTACACAGCTATAAGAGAAATACTTCCTCTACTGTTAGAAGGACTGGTGAGCATATGGAATGCTTCAGTAGTCAACATAACCATTAAGGGGGGGGGGGGGGGGGGGGGGGGTAGACTCGTTTTTTCCTTTTTATATATCTGATCATAATTCTCTTATACTTTGTCCAATAAAGTTGATCTTCTACTTTAAATGTTGCTCATTTAAAGAGCTTTCTGAAGGTGTAACATATATTAATGGGTACAAAATTTAGCAGTTCTGTACTATGAACCATTTAACTGGTACAAATATTAGCTATTTAAACTTTATCATAGTAGCTATACCAGTAATCATTGCTTCTCCATGAGATTCTATGGTGACCTTTAACCCTATCAACTTTTAATTTGATAGTTTAATGTAAAAATTGAAAATCACTAAAACCTCATGTGTAGTAGAATATGTTGTCAAGTATACTAGTTGATTGCTATCTATTATAATATTAGAAAATACATTCTTTAAGAACTGGGATAATCCCACTGAGGTTAGGTAGAATGAACCCAAGGAGTTTGTGAACCTATAAGGTACTAATTATCCAACTGTACTATATATAGCCTATGGAAGCACACATACTAATACTGTATACCACCTACTCTAGAACAAAAAATAATTAATGAGTAGACATCTTGTTCAATATGTTAAAGGGCTAGGAGGGTTGGTTTGTAATGAATGCAAGTATAGTCTTGTGGATTCAAATATTACTTAGGACCAAACTCCCTTAAACAGTATATGGTTGCTGGGACTCTAAACACAGCCTAATAAAACAGTTTAGTAAAATCTTCACACAACAGACAGTACTACCCCACAGAAGGTAAATCTATATCTAAAGTTACGTGAACCTTACAAGCTTCTTTCTAACAGCAGCAACTGTGTAATATGTGTACAAGTATTTTTCAAAAAAAAAAAAAAAAAAAAAAAAAAAATTAATTCGGACTCTGTTCAAGAACTAAGCCATTATAAACAAATGTGCTGAATCAGCATATTGCACATGCACATGGCCAACCACCCAACACCATAAATAGTATAATTATTGGCCCATTTAAAATGCAGTAGTGTAGTGTACTATTTGTGCTGACAGACAAGTGCATTATGTGTCTACAAACATAAGAATTAATGAGCACATTATGCAGCTGTTATACTATTATAGTAAATTAAATGATATAATTAGTGTATGAGTCCCCAGTTCCTTATTTTCCTCCATGAAATCTTATAGCAAAACTCACAAAGAACTATATCAGACATAATATAGATAAGAATTGAGATAGGTGTTTAGTTGACTTGGACACAAAGGAAGAAGGAATTAATATCTAGCCTTCAAAAGATATTTAAGAGTACTACTACACAGTACTATACAGGATAATAAACAAACAACAATAATAACAAACAACTCGTGGATGAAATGCATTGAGTGGATTAATAAGTATAATGTAAGAATAACAATGAAAACTTACCAGGTGTAGTTGGGGTACTTGTAGACTCACAAAGACCTTCACAGTAAAATAAGAACAGTTATTTGAACAGTTTAGTATCTACACATGTTACATTATTATCTGGAAAATTTTCTGTGAGCTTATGCACACTATCTAGCATTCTCAAATCTTCTACACCCCCGATTACATAGCCAGTGGTTAAGAGACATGTTATCCATTGCTTTTAACCCATTTTGTGGACTCTCCATTCCTTCAACAGTCTACTCTACACCATAGTCGTTGTCAAGTTGAGTTCTCTTAGAATTTAAGTAAATAATTATTAGGTAATAGGATCTATAGGCATTTAGAAACAATCAGGTTAATTAGAGACACCATGCTATAGCCAAGGGCCTTCAGATTTCTAAATATCATAGAACCTATGGTGCTGGTATATAATAACTTCTTCAACGTCAAAGATATAATTCCTAGTGCAGTCAGATCATGTTAACTAAACATTTTATGTTGTGCACAGGGTACATCAGATTGCTTATTACTCTCGCCTGATTGATGGGAACATTGACACAAAATTCCACATTGTCAACATCCTCTGACCAGACTAGGAAGAAACCTTATAAAAGTACTCTATGGTTAATTAGCTGAGATGTTGGAAATTGGAGGTACCTCTGGTAAAGCAGAACAGACTTCAGTATGTTCAGAGTACAGTTACTGTGATAGATGACAATGATTGTGACATCAGTGTCACTTGTTATTACCACTACGTAACATGTTAATAATTACTGACCTACATAATTATGTACATACCTGCTATTACTGAAATGGTCAATTCTTCACTATCTGACCCATCAAAACAGGCTACAGTCATACTATCAGAACTCGGTAAACTGAGTAAAGAATATGTTGATTCCCACAATCCATCTCCATGAGGTAGTAATGTTGCATATGAGTCTTCTTGAGGTTTGTGGATAATCTTTTCTTTACTTTCAAGATTGTCAAATGAATATTGACTCATACTATTCAACGTCCAGACTATTCTTGAGCCATTCGCAATGCAACGAAAAGTAATGAATTTTAACTGACAAACTTCATTTCGTTCTGCTGTTGATGTTAGACTAATGACAGCACCCCCTAAAATTTAATAATCACAGAGTTAGCATGTGTA
>CBDATR010000051.1:0-1623 GCA_965200155.1 Nitrosopumilaceae archaeon
TGAGATTTTGTATTTCTTCTGTGATGCGTGACATATATGCTTCCAATACTCTCACACGTTCCTTGTAATGTGCAAGATCTTTCTCGGTGGCCGCAAGACGTAGGACAAGGCGGCCCATGGCCTCTGCCTTGTAATGTGCAAGTTCTTTCTTGGTAAACGCAAGTATTATGTCTCCACGTTTTATCTCTCACTCATTCTCCTTGTAATGTGCAAGTTCTTTCTTGGTAGACGCAAGGGTATCCTGAAGAAGCTTATTTTTTAGTTCCAATTCCTTATAGGACAGGCGTCTTCTCATTAGATTCTTATTGCAAATTTGATATTTAAGCAAAATATTGTCATACCAATCTATATCTTAGTGAATGATCAAAACACGTGAACTCATACATTTTTGTAGATGTATATGTCATGATCGCATAGCACGTAGGGGAAACTTTCCCTAGGACTTTGATATTAGGAATGAGTCGTCCCAAGTGAGTCTGAATTTTCCTACAACACGGAAAGAACTCACTCGAGCACCTTTCCTGAATACCAACTTGTAGGATTTTTGGGATACATCAAACACTACCAACGACACGGAGTCAGAAGTAGTCTCAAATACAGGAGGATTGTTAGTGACTTGGCGCCAGTCAGGAGGATCAAAATCAACATAGCTTGTAGTATATAGTAACCCCACAATTCACGTAACAACAATGTCATATATATAGCGTCAACCATAAGTCTTTGTATACTATATTTTATTACATCACATACAGGACGAGTATGGTTTTGGCCTATCAACACATATCCTTCCCTGTGTAGCGAATCAGTTATGGTGATCGCCATTAGTCTCCTGGGTAACAAATTCTATATTTGCAACATATACACGTCTTGTGTGCTACAAACTTATGTAACATGCTATAGCACGGGATTGTTTTTTAGTGAGAGATAAGAGAGGCGTGTTGGACTCGTAGCACAGTATGGAAATGCAGGTGATTCCGGATCATCAGACCGGGGGATCGAAGCCCTCCGAGTCCTTAGTTAAGAGCCTTGACGTTGCCCTTATCTACACAGCAGATTTGGTATGAGCGTAGCAGATTGGTTACCGGATATACTCAAATTAACCTGCCAGTGCGCCGAAGGTTACGTGTACTATACTCACCATACTGGCAGTGGACGCAAACCATACAACCTTGCTGTCATCTGTCTTACAGAGTATGAGTTCACCTGCGTCTAAATTTACGCATAACTGATCGCGACAGTTAATGTCATTTGTGCATAAGATTCCTGAAGACGTGAACTCATACCTTACAGAAGCCAGCCAATAATACGAGAGCACCACAATGCAAAAGGACGCGAATCCATACCTACCACATTCGTTTTTGTTTAAATGTGAGTCACAGTAACCGCTTGATCTGACTCGCGCATAATTACACTTTCACTCACCATACCGATCATCCGTATGCTCCCGGCAGAGATTATTGTCACGCGAATCCCGTTCTATAGCGACCACCATAGGTCTTGGCGATGATTTTCCACAATAATAGGGATGGCAGACAGGCTGAATCAGCAGATGTGAGTGGTGTACCGTACAATACTATATGGCATGAAATGCGCTTTGGCTGCGCGTATCGCCCTGTGAGTTTA